>JAQBOZ010000009.1 GCA_028287785.1 Chlorobiota bacterium | reverse complement strand
CCAAGCTCCATCGGAGCGTACCATTCGGCACGGATGCGGGGATGGTACGCTCCGATGGAGCTTGAGCGGGAGATGGGAGCATTGTTGCTACAACCGGCGCGCTCCTGACGGAGCTTGAAGAGAGAAGCATGGATCGCCGATCGATGATTGTTCAGCAGACGGAAGAGTGGATTCAACCTGAGTCACTACTCTTCTGCACGCTTCGCGCTGTCTCGGTCCAGGGCATCAGTACCCTTTCAGAGCGACAGGATACTCCACCGGACCATCCGGGCTACGGTGTGCGTTCGATAGAAGGCATTTGGCGGATCGAATGTAAATTCCGGATCGGACCGGGTGAATTCGCCGGAATCATTTTTACGAATCCATGGGAGGAGCCACGATGTTCACGGAACGGATGGAGAGAATACTGGAAAACGAACATGAATTATCGGCGATTCTGGACGGAATCCTGGATGAATGTTCCTGCGCGGTCGGGACGATTCACCGGTTCGATCAGGAGACGAACGCCCTGTACATCGTGGCGCATCACGGCCTGCCGGATATGCTGCTCGAACGGGTAGGCACGATACCGATGGGAAAAGGGATGGCCGGCATCGCCGCCGAACGGAGAGAGCCGGTGCAGGTCTGCAATCTCCAGGCCGATGAATCGGGCGCCGCGAAACCCGCCGCCAGAGAGGCCAGAATGGAGGGCTCGCTCACCGTGCCGATTCTCGACGGGGACACGCTGCGGGGAACGCTCGGCATCGCGAAGCCGGTGGCGCATGAGTTTACCGCTGAGGAAGTGGCGATGGTGATGGAGGCTGGAAGAAGGATCGCGACAAAGTTGTGACGGATCGGGCTCGGTTGAACGATCGCAAGGGGCCATCATCCCAACAAAAAACGCCGCCCGGTGTTGAACCGGACGGCGTTGCGAATATCGGGAGGCACATGCGCCGAAGCGACGCGACTTCCCTGCTGTATCGTCTATGGAATCAGCTTACGATGTGTGACGACGATTGCGGGGAGCCGGGCTGGTATTCGACCGCGAGCGGCCGAATGAGCCGCGTGAATCACGCTCGAATCGCGGATCGCGTGCCTCGTTCGTCACCGGGCTGGAGAACCGGCGCGGCGCGTTCTCATCGCGATACTGGCGCTCGCCGGAATCATCGCGCTTGTAGCTGAATCCCGGATAGATCTTCCGCTGAAAGCGGCGACCGATGTGCTGCTCCATCTTCCGAAGATGCTGCTCCTCGCTCCGTGCCACGAAGGTGAACGCGTCACCCGTGGACTCTGCGCGGCCCGTACGGCCGATGCGATGGATATAATCCTCGGCGGAGGTCGGCGTATCGAAATTGATCACGTGCGAGATGCCTTCAACATCGAGGCCACGCGCCGCGATATCGGTGGCGACCATCACTTTGAAGCGACCACGCTTGAAGCCGTCCAGCGCGCGAAGACGCTGGCTCTGCGTCCTGTCGGAGTGGAGCGCCACCGCCTGAATGCCGTTCCGCTCCAGACGCATCGCGATGCGATCGGCGCCGTGCTTGGTGCGGGAGAAGATGATCACGCTCTCCATCTCCTCGTTCTCGAAGATATGGAGCAGAAGCTCCATCTTCTTCTCCTGATCGATCGGATAGATATGCTGCTCGACCGAGGCAACCGGGTTGCGGCGCTCGCCCACCTCGATCATCTTCGGCTTCCGCTGAATCCCCTCGGCAAGCGAGCGGATGGGGCCGGACATGGTCGCGGAGAAGAGAAGCGTCTGACGGGTCTTCGGGGTGAGCGAGACGATTTTGCGGATATCGTTGATGAAGCCCATGTCGAACATGCGATCGGCCTCATCGAGGACCAGAATCTCCACATCCTCCAGGTTGATCGCCCTGCGATCGAGAAGATCGAGCAGGCGACCGGGGGTTGCGATCACGATATCGATGCCATTGCGGATGCCGCGGATCTGCGGCTCGATGCCGACGCCGCCGTACACCGCGATGCTCTTGAGCTTTGTAAAGCGGACGAACATCTTGATCGACTCCTCGATCTGCACTGCGAGCTCGCGTGTCGGTCCGATGATCAACGCGCGCACCTTCCTCCGCTTGTCGGCGGAATGGGTCTGATGAAGGCGCTCCAGCATCGGAAGGACGAACGCGGCGGTTTTGCCGGTTCCCGTCTGAGCGCATCCCATGACATCCTCACCCGCCATCACGGCTGGAATCGCCGCGGCCTGAATCGGTGTGGGGGTCGTATATCCCGCTGCGGTAACTGCATCGAGGATACGACTGGAAAGACCAAATGAATTGAAATCCATGGAACTATAGAAGAAACAATGATTGTATGAAACGCGCTGACGATAGAAACAGATCCGGCTGCTGGTGTGATCAAGGGGGATGCGTGGCGGTCTTCGAATCGGGTAGCCATGCAATGGCCCTGCCCCGAGTGGCAAGAAGACAATCTCCCGGAAAAAACCTAAGCGAAAATCGTTCGGAAAGCGAGTCTCGACTCTTCCGCCTCCGATGCACTAGGTAGACCGGTAGCGGCAGCTACTTGTGTAGCAGCTCACAATATACGATGGGAATCGATGCTCCCGACATCGGGGATGGTGACTGATTGTGACGGAGGAAGGGAGAGCAAGGATCTCACCAAGCCGACATAAACATCAGCTGACATCCGCGACTGAGCCATCGAAGTACCGGACATTGTCTAGGCGAAAGCCAACAATAACCGAGTATTGACTTTCTGCTCCCTCCTCTAGATCAAAGCCTGTTTCTCGCTGAACTTGCAGAAGTGCCTCCGCTAGACGATCTGAATTGCGAACATATATATCAGATTGAGAGTGGCCAGAAAGCGTAAAAGGAAGCCAAACGTCGGATTGCGTTCCTATGGATAGGTTGAATGTATCCAGTACGCTAACACGGAGCCAGACGAGATCCTCAACGAGAAACTCCCCCTGATCAGAAACAATGGTTCCAACTCCGTCAACTTCAATCGTTAAAGGGTATACGTGCTCTTCATCAAATATCAGCCGACATGCCATTAGAAGTTCGGCATGAGACGTTGATGGAGATATGGAAATGACAACATCAGATTTATCTACACGCTTGCTTTGAAAGACACCATACTCGCCAGCTTTCATCCATTGCGAAAAGCGTATAACATTCGGAGATAAAAGCTCATGAGCACGCAGAATGGAAATTGTTCTTTCACACGTTACCAAGGAGTTCTGTAGAGAATCCCATGTCAACATAGGAAGAATACTATCCTTAAACACCCATTCTGCAACTGGTCCCTTAGAGCGTGGAAGCATCATCCTAATATCCCCTAAAATGTCTTTAAAACTCCGTCGGAGAATCTCACTTTCAGCCTGATGGTTGGATTTGCAGCTCTAAACGCACTAATCCCACCCATATAGCCTAGATGGCCGAGTGTAGGATTTGCACTAGCAAGAAAATCCGCATACGTCCCGTTTCGAACTTCGATTGAAGCAACTCTCATTGCCGTAACAGGAACATTCCTAAGCTCAAAGGCTGCTCGATTTGCTTCGCGCGCAATATTCCCTAATCCATTAACGCCCTTGAATTGGTATGCAGCACTCATGGCTCCTGTTATCCCGACAATAGCAAGATCAACATCGCCCCCTGCTGATGGGGTCTCTTCAAATCTCATTCGCGAAATCCAGCTTGCGCCAAACTGATTGGCTTGATCAAAAGCCATATAGACTGAATGCACCATAGACGGGTTTTTCAAGTTTCGCAGCAGTTGTTCATAGCCAGGAACCCCGGCAAATCGACCTGATGCTACAAAACGGAATACGGCATCACCATTCCCGTCACTCTTAACTCCTTTGATGACTTTATCAATGTCAGTCAGCGAGGAACCAAAATAGCCAGTCTGTATAAGAAGAGCACGAAGCTGAGGTTCATCAGTAACATCAAGCGGCTTTGTAAAGAATGGGTTGATTTCCGCTCTGATACCAACTTTTCCATCCGGCTGATTATTCAGCACTATACGCGTTAATCTGAATTCCCGTTGAATAGCGGGCAATTCTCTCTCGACAGCTCGTCTGTCGTGATTGGTCAAGTTTGCGACTTGCTCTGCTTTAGCCACAGCGGCACGTACGGCCACTTCCTTTTGCGCCACCGTTCTCTCATCCGGTGTCGCCCCTGTTCCAGACACACTCTGCGCCACAAACCGCCCCAGCCGCCGTGCCGTCGCCACGATCCAGTCCACAACGCGATCCAGCGCGCGATCGATCGGCGCGCGGACGCGGTTGACCACGTTGATCACCGCATCGCTCACGCGGCCCAGGCCGGCGAAACGGGCAAGGAAGCTGATCACCAGCGTCAGCAGGCCGGCCATGGTCTGCTCCACGCGGTTGGCGGCCGAGGTTATCACGCCGCTTGCGATGGCGGAGATCGAATCGATGAAGGACATGGCGACCTGCCCTATCTGCCGGAGCCTCTCCACGAAGAACATGATCGTATTGTAGATCGCCAGGATGGCCTGGATAAAGGCGCCGGCCGGGTTCAGGCTGCTCAGAAGCGTGGTGATGGCCCGCTGCACCACCTGCTGCTGCACGAACGCCATGACCTGCTCCATCACCATATCCTTCAGGTTGGATATGCTCTCCTGGATCTTCTCCCATGCCGCCGCCGGCCCCTCCGTAACCAGAGTGAGGATGATATCAAACCCGGTCTCCATCGCCCGAACCGCCGTCTCTCCAACAACCCGCACCAGCTTCACCCGTATGTTCTGCCATGTAAGCCCCAGCACGCTCAGAACGAATTTCAGGATCTCCCGGAGCGTGAACGCCTGCGGTATATAAATGTTCGCCCCGGCCATCGTCCCGGTCAGCCAGCCGATCACCGATGCGCGCAGATGGGTCAGGAACCGCGATGCAAACTGCCGGAAGCCCTGCACGCCGGCGCGCACCAGGTTGCCGATAAACCCGACCGGATTCTGAATGATGGTCCTGAACGCCCCTGCCGCCTTCCTGATGTACGGAATAGCCCCCGGCGCCAGCACCTCGAAGATGATCTGAAGGAGGCTTAGCACCTGCCCCCCCGCCCAGGAGATAAACTGCCCGATAAAGCCGAGAAAAACCCTCCCCACCTTGATAAAGGCCCGCGGCAGCAGGATGATATCCATCAGCTCGAGCGACTGGAACGCCTGCACGAAGAGGGATGGTATCTGCCGGACAAAGCCGAGCAGCCCGCCAAGCGCTCCCTGGAACCACGCCCACGCCCGCGCCACGGCGTTCGCCCGCTTGATGTTCTCCCATACCTCCTCCTGGCCGATCAGCTTCATAAAGCCGCCGATCAGCGTGTCGGCGTTGCGCGGAACCGGATCGCCGGTGATCGGGTCCTGCCCCAGCACGGCTTTCAGGAGATCGTACCCGCGCGTCCCCTGGGCAAGGGCGGCAAGCGGGCGGAGAATTGCGTCCTTGATAAAGCGGATGATCCCGGTGACCAGCCCCCCCAGGAAGTTGAGAATCCGGTCGATCGGCTCGGTGAATATCCTCCTGGCCCGGTTCCAGACGCCCCCCAGGTCGAAGATATCGGTCCAGCTCAATGAATCGATAAACCTGTTGATCGCATCGCGGATCACGGAGCCGGTCATCCCCAGCGTCCTGATCTGCTCACTGACCCAGTTGCCGATCCTGTCGAACAGCCCGTAGTTGGCGAGCGCCTGGCTGATGAGCGATCCCCCCGGTATGATCTCGATCATCGCGCGCAGGATGTTCGCGGCGCTCCGGTCCACGCGGCTCATGTTGATCGGGTTGACGCCGAGGATGATCGTGAACATGCGGAAGCCGGGGATCAGGTTCGCCTTGTCGGCGAAGTAATCCAGCGCGTCGCTCACGCCAAGGCGCTGCACCTGGACCGATGATCCCCGCGTTACCGCCACATCCTCCCTCCGCTGGATCGCCCCCCCCTGCTGGATCGTATGCGTCAACTCGTGCGCTATCAACTCCTTCCCGTCGTGACTCTCCGGCCTGAACCGATCCTGCCCGAAGAAGACGTGATTGCCGACTGCGAACGCCTGCGCGTTTACCTGCCGGTTCAGCCCGGCCGAGCGGCTGTCGGTGTGGATCTTCACGCCGCTGAAGTCGGCGTTGAAACGCGGCTCCATAAACCGGCGAACGCCAAGCGGCAGGGGCGATCCCGATGACATGGAGTTCTGGATCTCCGCCGAGACATTCGAGGCGACATTCGGCTGCCCCTCCCCTTTCCGATGCAGGTTCAACTCCCTGCGGCGTCGCAGCGCGGTCGCCTCCGCGAACCGCATCACCGATGGGGACTGCACCCCCGCCGACTGCCGGGCAACGCCGGTATCAACGCGACGGAAGACATTGCGGCCGGAGCCATTGCCGACCATCGCAATCGAGCTATCGGGAAGGCTCATCCGCATGACCTTCTTCGCCGTGGCATCCGCTTCCTTCTCGGCCGGGTCATTCGGCGAGGAGACTTTCATCGAGGTCTGCACCCGCATCGGAAAGGTCGCGACGGCCACCTTGCGCTGAACCGGCTGCAACGCCGCGGCCGGCTGCACGGCAGCGGGACGATTCACGATTTTGGGTTGAGCAGTTTCCACGCCTCGTCATGCCTCCAATGTTGATCGCGGCCCGCAGCGCGGGTCAGACGGTCCGCCCCTCCTTCTGGAACTCCCGCCTGATTCCCTCCTCCATATCCTCCAGGAAGATCGTCGCATCGTTCCTGCTGAGCGCCTTGAGCGATGAGTATCGCACGACGTTCATCACCGTCCCGCCGGAGACCTCGTACTTCTCCGCCAGCCTCGCCAGATCGATCCTCGGCTCCAGCACCGCCTTTGCCGAGAAGGCGTTCTGCCAGATGCGCCGCCGCTCCGCCTGCTTCGGCATCGGGAAGTAGACCACCGAGTGGAAGCGCCTGATGAACGCGTCATCGATATTGCTCTTGAAGTTCGAGGCAAGGATCACCACGCCGTTGAACTCCTCGATCCGCTGGAGGAGAAAGCTGATCTCCTGGTTCGCGTAGCGATCATGCGAATCATCCACGCGGGTACGACGACCGAACAGCGCGTCCGCCTCGTCGAAGAAGAGAATCCACCGCCTGTGCTCGGCCATATCGAACACCTTCGCCAGGTTCTTCTCGGTCTCGCCGATATACTTCGACACCACCATGCTCAGATCGATCTTGTAGACATCGCACCCGCAATGTTTGCCGAGAAGGCATGCGGAGAGGGTTTTTCCGGTGCCGGGCGGACCATGAAAAAGGCTGGTGAATCCCGGCCTCAGCTTCTCCCCCATCCCCCATTCATCCAGCAGGGTCGAGCCGTGAAGAAGCCAGTGGCGAATCTCCTCCAGTTGTTCGAGCGTGGATGTGGGAAGCACCAGGTGCGACCAGTCGAGCCGCGTCTCGATAAGCCGCGCGGGGAATTCGCTGTTGAAGTTCGGTCGACGCTCGTCACCGGTCATGAATCGATGCAGGCATTCGCGGGCGATCGTCAGGCCGCCGCTCATCAGCGGCTCCACGGAGGATGTCGGCGATAGATCGAGCACGTTGGCACGCGCGAACGGATGATCCCCCTCGAACATCCGCATCATCCGGAACCGGGTCGCCAGATCATCCCCCGCAAGGATGAACAGCGCGGTCTCCCCGGTGGGAATAAAGCCGCCGTGCGACCCGCCATGCAATCCGCCGAACTCCGTGCATCCCCGATCGGTTGCCTCGTTCTTGATCCAGAGGACATCGAGGAGCTGGGGGCGGATGTGCGGGATCATCGCCAGGATCAGCACAAGCCGCTCCTCGGCGGAGAAACCGTGCAGACGGATAAACTCCGCGTACGGGCTGCCGCCAAGCTCGGGCGGCGTCATCGGGATCGGCACGGGATCGGCGCCCGCGGCACGGAAATACGACTTCAACCGGGCGTCGAGGAGATCGGCAAACCAGTCGAGTTCCAGATCGAGATCAATGGCGTTCAGGTTCAGTAGATCATCCATTCCACTCCACATGGATCGGTTTCGGCATCCACGGGAGCGCGACGATGCCGAGCCCCCACGGAAGAGTGTTCAACAGCATGTCATAGGAGGCATGCTCCACCTGCAATCGCCATCCGTGATGGTCCCTCCGGAGCAGGCCGGGCCGACGGAGAAACGACCCGCGCAGCCCGGCGATCGATGTGTTCTTCAGCGCGCTCCAGTGGCCGATCGCCGCCGCCAGCAACGCATCCGCTTCCTCCATATCTTCATGCCGGAGCATCCCTCCCGCAACGAGAACCGGCTCCTCGGGCCTTGCTCCCGCCAGCAGCCTGCATATGTCCAGCTCGAACTCCAGCGCCTCTTCGCTTCCCGTCGCCAGGTAGTAGAGGAGCGCCGTTCCCCTGGCAGCGTTGGCGGGCGGGATCGCTCTTGATGCTTCATCCATGATCCCGCAATGCCCGAACAATCGGACGATAAAGGGATGGAGCAGGACAAGCCCGGCGTTATGCACGGACACCGGAAGCTCGCCACCCGCGGCGGTGGACGGAGATAATCCGCTGAAACCATCGTCCCGTGAACCGTCGCGCGCAGCCGTATGAAGCGCCGAACCGGAAGCATGGCCTGACGTGGCCTCCGAACCGTTGTTGCTCCCCTGCTCGATCAGGCCGGAAGCGGGAGGATGGATATCATGCACGGGAATCCGATTTGCTTTGAGGGGGTCGATATCATCACGGCGCAGGCTCGAACCCGCTTCGGGCATGGCATCCGCGATATCGTTGCGCTCCCCCGCGGAAACCGGCGGGATGATGGCCGAACCGCCCGCATCATCGGTCGCTCCGGCGGTCGGGCGATCTGTTGCGACGGATCGTTCGGGGGAATCATCACCGGACGCGCCCATCGCCTCGCGCGCGATATCGGCCGAGGATATATCGGCCGGGATATCCTTGTTGCCGGCATCGCGGGAAGGGACGTTTTTCAGGGAATCAGCATCAGTGAGAAAAGTCATTTCCTCCATCTCCAGAACCATAAGAAGCGATCGAAGCGCGCTCACTTCATCAACGGTGAGGATGTCCCGCGCCACGGTGTCGAGAGCCACCGAAGGGCTGATGTTGCGCCGAAGCCCGGCGGCAAGCAGCGCCGATGCCAGACGGAGCCTGACGTGGCGCCGGCCCGTGCCGAGCTTCGAGAGCAATGCGCCCACCCTTTGATCCCTCCCACCGGACATCCCCGCGGGGAGGTTATCCGGCATCATGATCCACGCGGCAACATCAGCGATCGCCCGAAGCGCCGGCACGGCATCAGCCAGCATCCCGATCAGTTGCCGCACATCGACCTCCGTCAGCAGTTGCAGCAGCCGCACGATCGCCGCGGCGCTCTGGTCGCCATCGCCGAGCAGAGCGACCATCCGGGACATCTCATCGACGGCCGTCTTCCGCAGATCGGCACCCGTGTCACCGGCGGCCGTCCAGGGGAGCTGCCCGGTCCGCAGATAGTGGAAAAGCATCGCCACACGCTCCTCGCTCACAGTCCGCTCAACGGAAGCCAGGGTCCCATTCCGATGTAGATTTTCCATCGCTTCATGCAGACGCCGGCTGAGCTGGCGATAGATCAACTCCGGGAGAAGCGCCCCCAGATCGGCCTCCGGGGACACCTGAAGATCGAGCTCGATCAGGGGGATATGAACCAGGCGATCGCCGATGTCGATCTCATCGAAGGCGCGCTCCATGGCGGAACGCAGCCCCTCCCACCACTCATCGCGGAGGCGTTTTCTGAGGAGAAGCGCCTCCGGGACCGTTCCGGTGCGGATGGCCCAGCGCTCCCTCCTGATCCTGTGCGGTGGACGTGTCATCGATCGATCATCTCAGCCCCGACATCAGCCCGGAGTTCAGGGCGCGAAGATCGGGATTATCGGTTGTCGCGTTGAACTTCTCCAGGCTCACAACGAGGTCCTTTCGGGTCGATTTATCGGAGAGCTTCTGGAGATTCGGCGCGATGCTCTCGATCACCCTCGCCCCCTCGCTTCCAGGGGTGACATCGATCTTGAACTCATCGATATGCCTTATCGTTTCCAGCGTCGAGGTCGCCAGATCGGACTCCGCCCTGGTCGCCTCATCGATAAATCGCTTCGCCTGATCGGTCGTCCCCATCTCCTCCGCCTTCTGCCGCGCAAGCTCCGCCTTCTGCGTGAGCAGGATATTCTCGTTGACCCTCATATTCAGATAGTCATCGGAAATCACGGGCACAGCCATCCTGTCGATCGTCAGCCCCTTGTCGGTCGCGGCAACCTGCTTTCCGGCATCCCGCACAAGCGCCACCGATTCCTTGAACAGATCGACATACTGGCGCTGGAACGCGAACTTTTCATCGATCGTTTTGTTGAGCTGCGGCTCCACCCTGCTCACGAAATCATTCATCTTCATATTCTGCGCGTTCAGCTTCTCATCGATTGTTCTGTTGAGCTGCGGCTCCACGCGGTTGACGAACTCGTCCATCCTGTCGCTCTGGAACTTGAACTTCTCATCGATCTTCATCTGGATCTCCGGCCTGAGCGCGGCCACCTTGGTGTTGATAAACATATTGCGGGAGGGCTGGATCTTGATACCCTGATCGAAGACGAGCGGGGGCCGGACCGTCGGAAGGGGCTTTGGCGGCTCGGGCTGCTCCTCCTCGACCGTATCGCAGCAGATATAGGGAACCATGAAGTCCGCAACGACGGTCTTCTCCGGGGTATCCGTATACACCAGTATGAACGTGCCGCCGCGAGCCACGCCGGCGAAATGCTCGAGGCTCGGGTTTTTATTCAGGAACTTGGCGAGGAGGAGCTTCTCATCCTCCTTCTGGTCCTTCTGGACGATAAGGTCATCGAGCCACGGAAGCCAGGCGATATGGGTGCTGCTGATCAACGTGTCGAACGGCGTCGAAAACTCCGTTCTGGCGACCGAGCCCAGGTTGGCCTTGAACTGTCCGGCCGTGGAGATCGTATCCCGCAGCGATTCCTGCCATGACGGATCGGCGCGATAGACCGAATAGGGAACATCCAGCTTTGCCCGCGCGATGGCGGCGCGGCTGACCACGTCGGCGCTGCTGGTGGCGGCAAGCTCCCTGAGCGTGGGGCTGTCGCAGTTCTCCGGGGTCTCGGTCGCGGTGGTCGGCTCGGCATCCACCTTCTGCTTGAACACGGTGCTGAAACCGGAGACCGCATCAAGCTGGCGCGCCGCGTCCTGCCGCAGCACATAGTGGAGGCGATGGAGATCGGTATAGCGGATGCCGGGCTTCTTCCAGACTCTGGTCCGGTCCGCCCCGATCATCACCGCGCGCACGCTGAACGGGAGATTATGCTTGCTGATCAGCCCCTCGATCGTCTCCAGCGCGATCGACACCGGCTTGCCGTTGCATCCCTCGATCCTGAAGAACGAGAACCGCCCGATCTGCGAACGGAACGGGTTGGCGGCCCCTCCCTGCGCGCCATAGGCGGCCGCGTGATAGGAGTAATTGCGGGCCTCCATCCCTCGCCGCGTGAGCCTGTAGTTCCAGTAGCGATGGATCTGCGTTGTGGAATTCGCCGGATAGTAGAAGGGGATCGCCCGCTCCTCCAGCGGATCATCCTCGAAGGAGCTCGGGGTGATGATGATCTCCGTATCGGCGGCCGCGCTGACCGCGAAGGTGCGGATCAGCAGATCGAGCTTCCGGAGGAGAAACTTCGCGCGATCCAGCTCGCCGGCGGTGCGGCTGGTGATGGGCGAAGGATAGAAACCGGTCCGGTTCGCGCCGGCTTCCACGCCGGGAACCAGATCGCCAAGCAGCAGGTGCTTCGGAAAGCTGGCGATGTTCGGCGAGCACCATGTGGCATCGCCGAAGAGGCTCTCGCGGAAGGCGTTATAGGTCTCCGCCAGGTCCTTCAGGAAATCGTAGTAATACTGGATGTTCGTTTCGCTGCCGGCAAAGGCATTCCTGAGCGCGTTCAGCCGGGCGATCCAGCCGGCGGAGGGATCGGCGGAGAAGACATCGCCGAAGAATGCGGACGCTGCGGGCCAGATCGCGCCGAGCGTGTTGAGGAGCGCCGCGTGGGTGCCGGCGCAGGCGGCGCGGTAGAGAGCGGCAAGCTGCCCTGCAACATCGAGCGGCGTATCGATCAACGGGCGATCGGCCACGATCTCCGCCATCATCCCGTAGGCTTTTCCCACGGTGGGGATATTCTCGATAAGCGCGGAGACAAGGCTCTTCTCCACCAGAAGGAGCTTGACGGTGTTCAGCGCCTCGTTCCCCAGGTTGTCGCAGTCGGTGCCGGAACAGAGGTCATCATCCTTCACATAGCTTTCCATCAGAAGGACCGCCACCATCTGATCCAGCGCCTTGCCGGTGACAAGCCCGAACTGCCCGATAACCTCAGCCCGGGCGTCGGTCACCCCCTGCCGTACCAGCTCGTATGCCGGGAGCATATCGTTGTGGACATCCCCACCGGCGTAGAGCGGGGGGTACGCGGGATAGGAGTTATCATAGGGCTTGAACTGGGTGTAGAGCGCATCGCTGTCCAAATACATCAGATCGCCATCGGTCGTCACCCCCACCCCTCTCCCGAGAGCCACCACGTTCCCGGTCAGCGAAACCCGCAGGCCGCACGCGATGCCGACCCCGACAAGCTTTATCCGCGTCAGGCGGATCTGATCGTCCGCGTAGTCGGCCACGCTGTTCAACTGCGTGTGCGTCAGAACCTGGTCGTGCTCGAACACCGTGTAGCCGGTCGCGATAGTTTCGAGGCTCTTGAATACGGGTATCATGGTTATCGATCTCTCGAATTAGTGTTGTTACATGGTCCCGAGAGCGGTCTGGCCCAGGATAAACCTGGAGTCCGCCTCGGTGCTGTCACACTCATGGAGGCTTTGCTTTGGATAGACCGACTTCACCGCGTACAGCTCTTCGATGAACGCCGTGAGTCTGGCCGCCGCGTTTGTCGCATCCGCTCCGGCCCGCAGATAGATCCAGTCGCGATAGACTTTTTCGAGGGCCGCCATATCGTCCCTGCTGATCCAGCAGATCTTCGGCATGATGTGCGCCGGGGTCTCCTCCCGTATCACCCCCTCGGCCCAGCGCCTGAACTTCATATCCTCGAAGCGGGCGCCGTAGGCGGGAAGGATGATGTGGATTCGATAGGAGTACGGGTCCTCATCCTGGCAATCGACGCAGTTCGGATCGGGACAGATCGGGAGCAGCCGATCGCCCGGCGTGTCCGACCAGAGGAGGATATTCTCGATCAGGTACATCCCCTCGTCGCTGTAGTAGGCGCGGAGGTATTCGACCAGATCATCGATCGCGGCGTTCATCTCGCCGGCGGAGTTGAAGTACTCGATCCGCCGGGCGATCACCTCTCCCTTCTCATCGATGATGTTGAAGTAGTGCCTGCCGTTGATCGCCACCTTCCGTTGATAGCCCGCCGGGGTCATCGCCATATGGATGGCGGCCCGCAGCTCGGCGCGGGCAAGATCGGGGGTGGCGTAGCGGGTGCTGCTGCTCAGGAGGATCACCCCGCCGGTCCGTTTCCGCAGCCTGAACCGGAACTCGTCCCCCGGAGTTGCATCGATCTCCGCGTAGACATCGATCGCGATCCGGCTCAGATCCCGGCGCGCCGGGTTCCGCATCCCCAGCAGCGTCGCCAGACGCATCTCCAGCCCGGAGATATTGCGGCTGTTCCAGAGATCGGCCTCCCCCCTCAGGCTATGATCGTACCCAAGCGAGCGCCGGCCGCTGATGGCGGGATAGGTCCTGAGGAATTCCTCCTTGTAGGCCGCAAGGCCCGCGGCGCTGGTGCCGAACTCGCTGTGCATGATGTGAACGAAATCATGAAACCGCTCGGCGAACCGGGAGATAAGATGATCGAGGAAACGGTGGCGACGGTCGTCGTGCGTATCGCCGGACGCGGTGGCAAGGTCGATCGCGGGGATGATATCTCCGGGAGCCGGCCGGTAGATCCGCTGGTAGCCGGCGAAGGAATCGACCACCTGGCTGAAATACGTCATCTCCAGCGATCGATCGTATGAGAACAGCTCCGCCACATTCCGCAACTGGCTGAGGTAATCGGCCATGATCTGATCGAAGAAGAGGAGATATCCCTTCAACTGATCGGCCTGCGCCTTCCGTCGCTCACCGACCGCGTCGCTCAGCCCGACGTTGCTGATGCCGTAGACCACCGGATAATGGTTCTGCATCGAGTAATAGCGATCCGGCGCCCTGAACGTCCCGACGGGGATCGGCAGATCGTCCACATTTCTCACCTTCGCGTTCCGCTTCTCCAGATCATCCCATCCCTTTAGCACAACCACCCTGTCGGGCGTGAACGGCATGGCCCGCTTGTAGGAGACGATCCGCCATTGATCGCGGCTCAGACGCGCCTGACGGCCGGCCGCGACCGGAATCACCCATTTGTTCGGAAGCGCCTCGGTGATGCCTGTTGGATTTACCACGATATCGCGCACGGCGCGGACGCCGGGGATATCCATGATGATGCTGATGATATCGGAAAGCCTGACCTCCGTCCGCAGCTCCGATGCCGCCAGATCCTCATCCGGGATAAAGCCGTGGCAGAGGGATGGTCCCTCGAAGATCCTGTCCACCGTGTAGAGCGTCCCGTCGGGCATCCTCCGCTCCATCATCTCGGAGAGCGGGTACTGCCTTACCTCGGGCGACAGATATTCATCGACCTGGAAGAGCACCTGCGCGTGAAGCTCCGTCAGATCGGCGGCCGGCTCCACCTCCAGCTCGCAGCAGAGCACGAACTGCTGAACCGCCACCTCGTCGATCGCCCCGAAATCCTCGCACAGATTGCGGTTGGCATCGAGCCGTTTTCGAACGCCGGCCACGACGCCGGCCCGTTCCTGATCCGTGGCGATATCGTCGGCGAACTCGATGGTTACGCGGTAGAAGCCGGCCAGATCCACGGGGATAACGCCGGGGAGATGAGGATCGGCCCGGAGCAGCTCCCCCCTGATCGTATCGGCATAGCATCGGCGGGGCTCGGGGGCTATCCATGCGTTCTTCACCCCGGCGACATCGATCATCAGCTTCCGGTAATCGGCCTGCGTGAGCGAGCGGTTCGGAAGGATGCGCCGCGCCGTGGCGAACTGTTTCTTCAGGCGCGGGATATCGTTGCCCGGCCCGGCCAGCAGATCGCGAATCGGCCGCGATGCGCGATAGCTCAGATCGGTGATCGCGTAGCAGAGAAGCTCCAGCGTGGTGATGCCGGGATCGTGGAAGTTGAAGTCATTCCACAACCGCCTGGCAAGGCGCTCCACATAGCCCAGCCCCTCGGCAAACAGCAGCTCGTGGTCCAGCGCTGGCTCGCCGCCGCCGGCTCTCTTCCGCTTCTTCGGAATGGTCATCTGTGAGGGTATGGCCGTCATGCTACCGTCCCGATTCCGGTGCTTCGGAAATGGAGTGAATTGCATCGGAGACGAGGATCGTATCCGGGGTTGCCGCGCGCGCCTCGTTCAGATCCGCCGAGTCATTGGCGGCGCCGCTGTAGGTGAACATCTTGAAATCGGTCACATAGTCCACATACTCCAGATCCTCCACGATATCGAGGAGCACTGATTTGTAGATGCTTCCGCCGAAGGACAGCTCGCGGCCGGCATCGAACGCCCAGGGGGAAAGGACGCGGATCAGCTCACGCTGAAGAGCCTGACTGTAGTAGTTGAACTCGCGGCCATCGCGGAAGCGCACCTTGAAGTCCAGCCGGATTTTCTGATAGCGCGGGTTCTTGACCCTGATCCGAACCCCCATCCCGGCACGCGCCTCCAGATGCCTGGTGATCCTGCCGATCGTATCGGCATCCACGCGGGGTTGCAACGGGTCCAGCGCGTTGCGGTTCCGGAGATCGGGAACCACGACGATCAGGACATGACCGGGCGCCGAGGTCGAGCCTTCCTTTGCGTGAGGAACGCATTTCACGCGATGCACGCGGGGAAACGCCTCAAGGACGATCCGCTCGTAATCCCACAACGTCACGCAGCGGTCCTTGTGCCGGCTCCGCTCGGATATCCTGGTCTGAAATCTCTCCCGCGTCTCGGTCGGGCTTCCTCCGAACGAGGCATACGGCTGTTTCACATTCTTCACGGCGGCCAGCCCGTTCTTCAGCTTTGCAATCTTCCCGGCCGGAAGCGCCGTCTCCAGATGCCGGGGATCGTTCCGATTGTCGATAAACCTGGCCTCCACGCCGTTCGCCACAACGTCGATCAACTGGCTGACCGCCTGGATGTTGCGCCGCACGGCGGCCCTGATCCAGATATGCCCGGCCGGGAGAACCGTGTTGTCGGCCGTGGCGTCGAGCGGAACCACAATCCCGACAAGGCCGCTGGCGAGCAGGTTGCCGGTGGTATCAAGCACCAGCTCCCCGGCGTCCAGCCGCTTCCAGTAATTATCGCGAAGGATGGACCACTCCACGGTCTGCGGGGGGAGATCGGGATCGGCGCTCCCCTCGGCGGCCTGGAACAGAAGGCTGGTGCTCTCCCCCGGATGGAGATCGGCCATGCCGATAAGCAGCTCCCCATCGTGCTCGTAGACCGGAAGGAGCGGCACGTCCGCCCCGGCGATGCCCGCTCCCACCTGCCGACGGAGATAGCCATGCTCGCGCCGCTCACCGAACGGCGTGATATGATAGAACTTCACGTCGGCGGCGAAATCCTCAAGCGCATCCGACGCGATATTCGCCATCTCCGACCCCGCCGTGTATGAGAGGGTCAGGCTCTGCATGACCGGCGTGTAGGGCTCCTTGAGGACTACGAGAGCCCCCGGCCCCTTGACATACGCCAGGATGTTCTCCAGATTCTTTGCCCGGTACGTGGCATGCAGAAAATCCCTGGTGAGCGAAAGGGTGATAAACCCGTCGTGCTCCCTCGCCACCGTCGGGGCGCTGGCGGCGGATACCGGCATCCGGCGGAGATACAGATCCGCCTGACGCGCCGCAAGGGGGCTGCCGGCCGCCCGGAGCGACCGGACGGCGGCTGTCCGTGAAAGCCTGATGGAGGGCTGGAATCCCCCCGGTGTGATCGTGATCGTATGCGGAAGAGCGGCGTTGGGCGACTCGAAGAGACGCACTGTTTCATGATGCTCGCTGCCGGAGGCATCATTGAACGTCACCCCCGCCGTGAACGAGTAGTTGGTGATTGCGCCGGCGGCCACGTAGCCGGTGTAATGCTCCTGGAAGCTCACGGGAGCATCCTTCCACGCCACATTCAGCACAACGCGCGACAGCCGTTTCGAAAGCGCCTCGGGATATCCGATCCAGAAACGCGACCCGGCGGTCGGCTGGGAGCCGAACGGCTGAAACGCCTTCTTCGGGTTGAGCGTTCCGCCATCGCTTTCGAGGGTCAGGGAGGTTATATCCTTCACATCCACGGTGATATGGGCGCTCCGCACGGTAAGCCCAGCCAGGTCAAGATAGCCGATCGCCGCGCTCTCGTTGTTCAGAAGAATCTGCGCCACGGGCGCCCCCGCCGCATACGTGTGGCCGTGAATCTTCGCGTTGTAATCGACAACGCCTTTCTCCTTCTCGTCGATATCGAACGCGATCCGGAGCGTCCCACCGCTCATCGTCGATGCCGCGCGATACGGCCCCATCCATCCCTTCTCCCCCGTGATGTACACATCGAACGCCCCCGCAACGCCGGAAGGGAGCGTGCCCGAGAGCGCCAGATCGATCGTCACCGACCGCCGCCCCTCCTTCATCCTGAGCACCGTGGAAGCCAGCGCAAAGCCGATCTCCGCCGCCGGAAGACCTCCGTTGCCGAAGGCGTTCCATCGCGGCTCCAGTCCCTTGAAGGGCGATCCGAGGCCATCCGCCGAGTTGGCGACCGGCGCCTGCCGCACCGTCCCGTGACCGTTCCTGTCGTTCCGATCGACATGGATGGAGCGGAGTGAAGCGACAGTCCCCCGATTGACCACGGTCTCCCGGACGGGGGCATAGATCAGCTCAACGCTGGTGGCGTCCTTGCCCGCGGAGAAGAGATGCTCCGGCGCGATTGCAACCGGCGCGGTCCCCTTCTTCAGATCGATGATCAGGTGGACACGATCCGGGACCGCGTCCTTTTCGTGCAGGCGAAGGACATCACGGAGATAAAAATCGAGATGGCGGCCGGTGATCCCGTTCAGGATCTCCCGGGGCCGCTCGTAGAGCTTCAGGAACGCGATAAAGAGGGCCAGGTGCGGCTCCACATTCCCATCGGTCGCCGAGGCAAGACGCGCGATCGCCGCATCGTCGTGGGCGAAGAACGGGCTCCAGTCGGCCACGTCACCTCCGGCCGAGGGATAGTAATTGACCGACTTCGCGAACTCGCGCGCAAACCGGAGGAGGTCCTCCGTGGTCCGCTCGTCGGCATCCGCGTAATGGACGCCAAGCTCCTCCGGCGTCCGCTCATGCTGGCTCTGCCCGAGCTGATGAATCATCTCCTGAACAGCATCCTTTTCAGCCATGCTCCCCCCGTCCGCCGGAGCCGCCAAGGGGGCTTCTCATCTCGTTGCCGTCGGTGATATTGAATGGATAGACCAGGTTATAGCGGGAGTTCGTGGCGGTGACAAGGTAGTCGAGCGTCATCACGATACGTCCCTCGTATTCGCCTGATGTATCGAGCTTGAGCGATAGAAGCTCGATCCTCGCCTCGTAGATCAGGATCGCCGTCGAAACCATATCCATGATGAGGGTCCGGGCGGTCGTGCCCAACGATTCGAAGAGGAGATCGTGCATATCGAGGCCATACTTCGGCCGGAGGAAGCGTTCACCGATCGTCGTGCCGAAAAGAATCTTCAGGCTGGCCTCGATATCCTCGGCATCGGATGTCATGGCAACGCCGCCGGTTTCCCTGATAAACTCGGGGGGAAAGCTCCAGCCGGTTCCAAGAAATGAGGTATAGCCTGTATCGGTATCGTTCTCCACCATTGTCGTTCTCATGCTCAGTTGATGATCACCGTTGGCTCGCCGACGGCCGCCATTGCGCCGCAGATACAGGCATCGCTGACGCGGAGCGCCGGAACGCCCCCTATCAGCACGGTGGCGCTCCCCGCGGGAAACGGGCTCGCCGTCGGCTGGTGGACATTTGGAGGAAGGGAACAGACGTGCATATCCCCCACGATCGCGGCCGGCATGCCGCCAACGAGGACCGTTGCCACGCCTGGGCCCACGATCGTCCCTCCGTGATTGCTGACATCTCCAACCCGCGCCGCAGCAGGCATGGCCTTTACTCCGATTGCGATCAGTTCAATTGCACCAGGCTTCCCTTCACCTTTGTGACCCCGCTGCTGGAAACCTCCGCCCCGGACGAGCCCTCCAGTTTCAGATCCGATCCCCCCTTGACGCTGAGCGCCGTCCCTGATTCGAGCGTCAGCTCGGTTCCCCCCTTCACGATCAGCTCCGTGCCGGACTTCAGGTTGATCGCCTTGGAGCTTTCGATGGTGATCCCGTCTTCAGTCATCTCGATCTTGTTGCCGTTCTGATCGATGAGGGAGATCGTCTTCTCATCCTCGCTCAATGTCACCTTGTTGCCGGCCGGCGTCTCCAGGCGGATCACCTTTGTGTCGTCGTTGAAATAGAGCTTCATGCCGGCGCGGCTCTGATAGACTTTCTCATTGTTATCGTCGGAGCCGGCCAGCGGCGCGGGCTTGGCGCTGCTGTTCAGCATGCCGAGGATCACGGCCTGGCGGGGATCGTCGTTCAGAAAGCCGAGCACCACCTCATCGCCGATTTCGGGACGGAAGAAGAATCCCCGGTTATCGCCGGCATCGAGCGCGGCAACGCGCGCCCAGGTTCCATCGGCATCGGGGCTCACAAGGGGCATCCTGACCCGGACGCGATGCTCTCCATCCGGGTCCTCGTTGCTCACCACCACGCCGATCTGAAGGCCGCTCACCCCCGGCAGCAGCGCCGACGCCCTGGGGGCTGAAACCGTCGGGTCCTCCGCCAGACGATGTGCCACGCTTCCAAACTGGATATGCGTCTTCCACCCCTGCACCAGATCGAAGTTCTGGCGCACACCCGTCACAAAGACATTGCCGTTGAAGCGATCCCCGGCGCCGCTCAGGCCGACGATATCGCCGGGGTTCACCGTTCCTATCCCCTCGCACTTGACCCGGCCGCTCACCTTGCTCATCTTCGATCGAAGCCATTCGGCATCGGCCCACGCCTGCGCCTCCTCCTCGGTGATGGCGGGGTGATCCAGCGGCAGGTGATCCAGCGCGACGACATCGGCCAGATCGCCGCTCTCAAGATTACCGGGGCCGCTTACCCCCGGATCGACCGCATCCTTCTGCTGAAGGCTCTGCTGCGCCGGGTCCCAGGTGGAGCTTTTCACTGCGCTGTACTGGCCGCGCGCGTCGATCTCGGCGTCCATCTCCAGGATCGTGGCGCCGAAGAGGAGCGTGCAGACCGGCGATCCGCCGAACGCCGGCGCGCGGACGGCAACCGCGTCATCGTTGGTGAAGACAAGCCGCCCGTTCGCCTCCGCCCGCGTCAGAAGAAAATCCCAGTCGGTGCAGGCATACTGCACCTGCTGCTTGTGCGTAACCGACATGCTCTCCACATCGGCGGTGATCCCGGCCGCGTCCAGCAGCTCGCCGATGATGTCGGCGTCCGTCTTGTCGAAGAAATATCCCTTGCGCCGCCCCACCGTCAGCTTCACGGCCTTGTGCCGGCACTCCACCAGAAGCTGGGGGGCGGAGGAATCGCGCACCTTCAGGCTCTGCTTCACCACAATCCCCTTGAAGAGGGAAACCGGATCGTTGGTGGGGCCGGCCAGGATCTCGATCTTTTTTCCCGGCTGAAACGTATCGGCATTGCTCAGAGGGAAATCGCTCTGCGCGGCGGCGCCATCCAGGTAGATCAACCGTGCCGATGAGATTCTGTTGGCGGACTTGGTGATATACACGCCGAGCAACTGATGCTCGCGCTCCACGGCCGTCCCCTCCACCTTTACGGTGAACTCCCTGTGCCCGGCGGCAATCGGTAATGTCCGTTCCTCGGCGATGGCTATTTCTCCAGTGGTGGAAAGATGATTCGTGTTCCCGGCGCGATATCCCTGAAGTCATCGATTCCGTTTGCGCGCGCCACCTCCAGATAATATCCCGGATCGCCGTAGATCCGGTAGCAGAGCATCGGGAGGTTTTCGCCAGCCTTCACCACGCGAACGTGCGTAAGGTCGGGCGAGCGATCCCTTGAACGCGCCACGCGAGTCTCGTCGTCGGAATTATCGGTGAAGTTGGCGGTGATCACCGCCCGCAGCGGGATGCCGTCGGGCCCGAAGAGCTTGTAGGCGATCGAGGCGCTCTTGAGCACGCACTTCTTGATCTCCATCGTCCCCCAGGCCACCTTCAGATAGTTCGGCCGGTGGATATCGCCGTTATATCCGGTGATCTTCTGAAACTCCCTGATCTTCCCCTGCACGTCGATCACGACGCCATTGGCCCCCGTGCCGTCGATAAAGAAGGTGAGCGCCAGATCCCCCGGCTTCACGCTCTTGAAGTTCATCCTGCTGTTCGTGGTCCCGGCCCCCTGCGCGCTGTCGTACTCCATCTCGTAGGCCAGCGTGATCTCGTTCGGGTTGACATATGCGTCGAACCGCCCCACCATGCCGCTCGAATAATCGGCCTTCGTGTACGCCTCGATCTTCAATTTCTCCAGTGCTCCCCGAGGGCTGACCATCGGCTACCGCTCCTCCCGCTGCGCCAGGATATCGAGCACCCGCTCGACGCACTCGGCAACGATCGACTGCTTGTCATCGGTGGAGGATGGCGCCGACGCCTTTCCCCCCGACGCCTGATTGGTCACCTCAACGGAGATCACGACTTCATCGACGATGATGGGCATTGCTACGACCTGTCAAGAGTGAAATACTGATAGAAGAGCTGGAGGCTCTCCACCACGACCGCGTTGTTGGAGGCGTTCAGATCGCTCACCCCCCATTTGGTGGGATACGCCTTTACCAGATGCCACGTCAGAAGCGGCTGATGCTCATCGTTCAGGAGCGTCACGTCCACATCCTTCGGCTCGATCTGGAGCCGCTCGATACATCGCTGTATCCAGTCCCGGACGGCGGAATCGACCAGCAGGCCACGCTTCAGCACCAGCTCCGGATACTTGACCCGCGTGGGATATTTCTGAATGAAGCGGTTCTCTCCCCCCTCCGCCACCTCCTCGGTCCCGACCTCCAGGGAGAGCCCGCCGACCTCGGTAAAGCGCATGTCATTATCGCCCGAGGAGAGATCGAGCACCTCCACCCTGAAGTGGAATCCGACCGGAGGATAGTACCCCGGCATCAGTCGTTCTGGAGTTCGAGTCCCTCATGCGCGATCTCGATCGACTCGATCGCGACCTCGTTGCCGGTGGACTTCAGCCCCGGCCCCTCCACCTTTACGGGGAAGCAGTTGTGGGCCTTCCAGACCATCACCGGCTGATGCTGTTCATCGAGGAGGCTGATCACCAGATCGCGCCGTTCCACGGTGTTCAGCTTGATGGTGCTGAGCCACTTGAACAGTTCGTTATCGCTTTTGATGATCCCCCGCTTCAGGGTGATGTTGCTGAACTTCCTGAGCCCCGGCATCTTGATCGATGAATATTCCGGGAAGGAGCCGTCGCGATATTCTATCGCCTGGTTCTCCTGCGTCAGGCCGGCAACCTCGGTGAAGCCGACACGCGTGCCCCCCCACTCGACGGTGAAGTGAAAAACGGGAAGTGGATATTGAGCTGGCATTATTCTGATTTCCTGATTGATTGACCTGAGGATTTCGTTCAATCGAGATGATTGCCGTGGCGATCATCCCACCGGGCCCGTGCGGGCCGGCGTTACGATGTCTGCAGCTTGTGCGAGAACTTCAGGACGATGAATTCGGCCGGACGTACCACCGCCATGCCGATCTCCACATTCATCATCCCCTCCAGGATATTCTGGGAGGTCATCGTGGTCCCAAGCCCGCACTTCACGAAGAATGCCTCCTTGGTGGTGGCCCCGGCCAGCGCCCCCTCGCGCCATTTCTGCGTCAGGTAATTCTCGATCATCCCCCGCACCTTTACCCACGTGTTGGCATCGTTCGGCTCGAACACCGCCCAGTAGGTCGATTTCTTCACCGACTCCTCCACCATATTGAAGAACCTGCGAACCGAGACATAGCGCCATTCGTTATCGTTGCCGGCCAGCGTACGCGCTCCCCAGACCAGCGTCCCCTTGCCGGCAAAGGCGCGGATGGCGTTGATCGATTTGCCCGCGTTCACATCGATGTTCAGGGCGTCGAGCTGCGTTGCCGTAAATGTGGCCGCCGGAGCGATCACCGAGTTGAGGCCGACGTTAGCCGGTGCCTTCCAGACGCCACGGGTGCTGTCGGTGGAGGCGTAGACGCCAACAATGGCGCCGCTCGGCGGGACGATCGTGCTGCTGGCGTTGATGCCCGCGATGATTTTTTTATAGACCGGATGAAGATCGAGCAGCGATGATTCATAGCTCCGCTCCTCCTCCGACATCGCCTGCATGACCTGAAGGAATATCCCGTTGATTTTCTCGAAGCTCGCCTTGATCTCCACCAGCATCCTGTTCATCTTCTGCACTTCGGTGTCGGCATCGGTGAACAGCGTGGATGCGGTGGCGGTGGAGAATGTGACCCCCCACTGCGTGGCCGTATAGTCAGCAGCCGTGAACTGCGATACATAGCCGGAAATCCCATCAGGATCGCCGCCGGGGGCTCCATCGCCAACATGCTTCGCCTCGTTGTCGTAGCTCACCAGGTCGGTATAGAAGCCGGCCAGCGATGAGGTGATATACGTCCTGACGGTATTGAGGAGATCGGAATTTCTGAGGGAGCTCGCGGTCAGTGGAAGCGGCTTCGCCCAGTCGTCGATCATGTTGCCGAAATCGAACAGCAGCTTCGGGATCTTGGCGAAATTCACCTCATCGCTATGGGCCTGAAAATCGTTGACAAGCCCTTCGAATTTCCGGCGGAATGTATTATTGGTGCCGAACAGCGCGTTCATGGCGGCACTGATCATCGTCTCATCGGTGAGCAGATTATCGTAATTATCGATCAGCCCCTGCACGGAGGCATTGTCGGTAAACGATTTCAACGGCGTGTTTGCGCCGAATTTGAAAATGGTCCCCTTGACGTCGCCATAGTGCACGTTCTTCGGAAGGGATACGGTCAGCCAGGGAGTATACGCGGCGCCATATTTCAGATTATTCATCGGAAGGTTGTTCCTGAAAGCCGTCCCCAGAGGATCATCGCTTCGGAGATCCAGCACGGCGAACCTGTCCCTCAGCGTGCCGCACTGCTCCAGCGCGGCCGCCTGGAGCGTGCCATACAGGTCGGAAGCGGAAAGCACCGCCGCGTCGGGAAAAAGAAGGAGCGTGGGCTCATCGACCTTCTGCACGGCACTCAGCCCCCTGTTGAAATCACCAACCGCGATGCTGCTCGCGTATGAGCCCACCGATATCACGTAGCAATCGCCTCCACCATTGGCATAGAACAGCCTGACGCTGTCGTAGAGAAAAAAGACATTCCCGATCGATGCGCTTTTGAAATTGCTGGCATCATCCAGCTCCACCCTCGATATGGAAGGCTTCGGGCCTTTGCCGAAGAACTGCTCATATTCCAGAAGCGAGCCTATTCTGATGGGCACCGGATTCAGAATGCTGGCCCCGACCACGTCCATTATCTCGGTATACCCGATGAACGCCGGAATCGCCGTTTCGACCTCGGCGACGGAGGGCGGGAAGAGCGAAATCTCCTCCACATAAACGTCAGGTGTCTTGTACGTCGGCATGAAATGATTCCTATGGTTTTGAAATGTGGATGATCATGTTCGCATCCGCCCTGTCAGCTCCGGGCTGGGGAAGATGGGGGATCAGAATTTCACCGTTCCTGTTCAACTGGATTTTTCTTCGCCCGCGCTCCTGCCGTTTGACGGGCACGGTCGATCGAAAAAGCACCACTCTGTCATCGCCGCTCCGCAGCAGCGCCAGCGGGATTTCATCATCGCCGAAATGATCCGATGCCACGGCGGCAAACGCTACCTCCGGGCGCTCATCGCCGGAAAATCCGGTATCGGATACCGAAAGAAGCCCGAAGTCGGCATCGTTATACTGCTTCGCCACCACGTAATACTTCAGCAATTCTTCCTTCGCAACAAATGCGATTTGAAAATCGGGCGGGCTTGCATAGAAGCCGCTTCCTATCTCGATTTCGACCGCGGCAACGGCACCATTTCGAAGGAACTCACCGTCCCTGTAGTAGCTCGTTATCCGCGTGATCCCGGAAAACACCTCCTCCACCAGCACTTCCCCCTCCGGGATGGTTCCGGGATCGAATGAAATATCCGCCATGCCGGGATCAGTGATCATGCGCGATGGAGACAGGGCAACCCCGTCGCGATTTTTTAATGTGATCGTTGCCGGGCGCGCGATATCGGTGATCGCATGGCTGAATATCCCACCGGCCGGCAATGCCCTGACCGGGGGATCGAGCAGGACCGGAAGGGTTGTATTTCTGCGAATTGCTATCGTCGAGGAAAAATCAGCATCGAGGCGCGTGAAATTCGTGAAGTATGGGTTGTTCAGCGTCAGCCCGATTCGGATCACGGTTCCGGTGAGATTCACCAGCGGATGATTTAATTCATCGGCGCCGTACAGCACGTGAAACCTCCCACCGACCTCCTTCACCAGCATATGACCATTTCTGAGCGCGCGCGCGGTATCCTCGGGTATCAGAAGCCCGAAATCCCCGCATCCATTCCGATAATAATCGTGAACGATGCTCAGAGTACACAGCGTGCGGAAGTGGATGATCATCGATTGTTGATTTCCGTTCTGATTCCGGTGATCGGCGGCATGATTGGCCCCGGCTCGGTATCCTGGAGCGCCACCATTCTCACTTTATAGACCACGCATGGAAGCTGCTTCCCCCCTATGAACGCCCAGATCTGATTCAACTGCTCGTAGGTAAGCGATTGCAGTTCGATGACGAGCTTTTCGATCCGTTCGTCGAGCCCGGGATACTGGCCCGCCGTAAACGAGGAATGGGACTGAAAATATGTCAGGATATATGAGAGATATTTCAGCCCCTGATCGTATTGACGGAAATTCGCCGCGAACATCAGATTCAGATTGAGCCGCAGTTGAGGCTCATGCGGAACATGCTGTCCGTTGATATAGGAGTACGTGGGCAGATGCTCCTTGACAACCCTCTCCTCCTCCACATTGATCAGGCTGACGCCGATCACCTCCTCGGAGAACGCATATTTTCCAGCTTCGTCAACGATCCGCGTCAGCTTCACGTCGATGGCGCTCGAACCTGTCCGCGCGGTGATATAAGAGCTCAGCTCATCCCTCAGAAATTGTAGCGCGATATCGAGCATATCACCGGCCGTTGTACGACATTGAATGTTCCGACCGTGGAACTACGTCGGGAATTTCCGCGAGCAAACTCCCCGCACCACTATCGTTCAGAGCACGCGGCGGAATAAACCACCGACCCATGCACGTAGGACTCAGCCTGATTTGATTTGCGATGGGATCAAATTCGACTGAAAACATGTTCCAGAGCGGATTCATGGATGTCCACGATCAGGCACCACGATGATGATTATTCTACACGATCAGATAGGATAATTATCGATCATGCCGACTGAAAAGGTCATACGTCCGCCTTTCCTCGGAAATCTACCGGCAGCGCCGGACAGGGTTCAATGCTTGAGATTGATGGGAGTGTATGGCCGTAACGCCAACGATTTCAGCGGCACGTCACATCTGCACAAAAACACGATACCGTTCAGAAACTCGTTTCATGGACGGCATATCGCCCCGGAATACCATACGGCCCATAACCAATGCGGTCACGGTGGTAACAGTCAGATATTCGGGCTATTTGCTCCTGCGAGGTAAGCGAAACTCAAAACTATGCGAACGTACGGAAATACCGTTTGGGGGTAAACGGTGTGATGGTCACTCATGACGCGGCAAAGATAAAGCCGTACCTCCCTGAATGCAACTGCCGATCCATATTTTTCGGACAATTAATTCATGCCGGGATGATCCTTTATCATAAAGGGATAAACCTTCACCCGTAATGGATCGATTGATCGAAAAAAATCCTACCGCACGATGTGCATCGGCCTGCTCAACCGGGCGGTCGGCGTCTCCAGCACATACCAGTAGATCCCGGCGCCAAGCGATGATCCGTCCAGATCCACCCGATACCGGCCGGGCGAAATATCGGCATCGACAAGCGTCAGCGCCCGCCGTCCCACGGCGTCCACCAGATACAGCCGCGTCCTCCCCCCCTCCACGGTCTCGTAGTCGATCGCGGTTGCCGACGAGAAGGGATCGGGAGCGTTCCGCTTCAGCGTCAGATCGCCGAGCGCGGAGACGAGGCGCGTTCCTCCATCGGTGCAGAGCCCGCGCAGCGCAACGGCGCCGCCGACGGTATCGGTCGGCAGGCGATTGCATCCATCCCATCGAAATGAGTCCAGCGCAACCGGCGTGGCAATCGAGTTGCCGAGCGTGACGCCGAACTCCATCACCGCAAGGGTATCGCCCCCTCGGGTCCCCCTGATCGTCACCACTCGATCCCCGCCGTTCGTAACGTCGGAGACGACCGACGCGCCGGTGATCTGCATCGGGTTGAGAATCGTCCGGTTGAACCTGATGGTCGCCACGAAATCGCGGATGCCGCAATCGGCCAGGCTTCCCCCCTGACGCAGATAGAGCGGTATCGCTATCCGCTCCCCCGGCGCCGCCTCCCCGCTGCCGACCGCCACCGATGCCCGCTGCTCGTTGGTGATCACCGTCACAGGGGCCGAGACCGCGCTACAGCCGAACGCGTTGCTATCCCCCACCGAAAACGTTCCAGCGCCCCTGACAACGATGCTCTGCGTCCGCTCGCCGTTCGACCAGAGGTAATTCGGCGCCGGAGCGGCGGTGAGAATCACGCTGTCGCACGGACAGAGCACCAGCGATCCCTGCACCGTGATTGCCGGTTGCGGCAGCGCAAAAACCGTGGTGATGAGCGATGGAGAACGCTGTACGCAGCCGTTGCTGTCGGTCGTGGTGACGTAGTAATCGCCGCTTACCCTGGTGCTCGTCAGCCGCGTGCTATCGCCGTTCGACCACGAGTAGGCCAGGAAACCGCCCCCCGCGTCGAACGCGACGCTATCCCCCTGGCAGAATCCGGTCGGGCCCAGGGCAATCGGGAAGGGCGAAAGACATGGCGGGGGATTTTCGGTGCCGGTGGAATAGCCATACGCCTCAAGATCGCCGAAGCCGTAGACATATGCAGTAAACCCCAGCGCCGACGCCAGAGTGTGATCGCCGGGGTTGAGCGGGATCGATGCGACCGAAAAGAGGGGATTGCTGGGGAGCGGCGTGAAGAATGAGGCAATCGAGCCACCATCAAGCCTGATCCTCCCGACGCCCGCGGTGGGGGTGGCGATGTTGACGAAATGCCTGTACGTGGTGTTGAGCGCTATCGCGTCGATCGTGATGGTCCTTCGCCGCCGGTCGGTCGGGGTCAGCATCAGCATAAACGGATCGGCCAGCCCCACGTGATCGAAGTTGGCGCCGTTGCTGAACTGCGCCACGGTGATCGGCGCGGATGATGTGATCTCCGTGGCCGTCGTCATCAGCAGCTCCCTGAACTGGCCGGCGTTCAGCGTGAACGTTGCGCCGCTGTCGAGCGTGACCGATGTGCCATCGCTCGCGGCCAGAATCCGATACGTATCGCCGCTCCGCGAGGCAAGCGGGATCGCGATGAACTCGGTCCCCCAGCTCGATATGGGATACTGCTGCTCGTACAGATGGTCGGTGTACGGCGTGCCGACCGGCACCTGTCCCCCGGCGCAGCCGCTGATCAGCGCGAACGGTTTGCCGTTGAGCGATCTGACGCGCGAGCCGGTCAGGTCGGAATCGGACTGCACCTGATAGACATAGCCGGAATTGATGGTGATGGTATAGGGTGTCCCCGGAAGATGCCCCCCATAGGTCGGCGAGGCCGGGGTGATCTCCACATCGGTCCCATCCTGGGTGGCGATGATCATGAATTCGGAGGGAAGATTTCCCCCCGGAAGGATCAGCCCCGGATAACTGGCAACGAGATAGTCGGTTCCAAGCGCCTCATTGGAAAAGACGAGCGATGCATCCAGGCTCCGCCTGACATAGTTGAGCGCGTAGACATCGATCGTGTCGCTCGCCACGATATGCACCCCCTTCGGCTCGGGGCCGTCGGAGAAGATCGCCAGCGCATCGTTCGTTGGAAGATCGACCTTCACCACGGAGTTCGCGCCGACGCTGAACGTGGTCTGCCAGCCGCTTCTCGGAATCGAAACGGTCCCGTTGGCGTTCACGCTGGAGGTGATGAACAACGTCAGCTTGATCGGATCGGCGGGAGTGTAGGGGTTCACCATGAAGCCGGTCCAGAATTCCCTCCCCCGCGTCGTCTGCGCTCGCACCCCGCCCGTCATTGCAACGAGCAACGCGGTGAGAAGAAAGCTCCAGCAAAGTTTCCGGGGAGACGCGGTTTGCTGCATACGGGGGGCCTGTCGGGACCGGATATGAATTCAAGACCTGTGAATGGAGCCGCTGAGGATCGCGGTCGTGCAAATTGATCGTAGTATTCGATTATTCAAAGCGTTTTGCTGGCCGCCGGTCCGTACTTTCCTTTTTTCTCATCATGGTTCCCCGATCCCCTCTCCGCGTTTACAATCGATCGAAGAGGCTGCCGGACTCATGAACAATGCGATTTCCCGGCATTTCGCTATCACCCTGACGCATCTTCGGCACAGGATTCGCGGACTGAATCGGACATTGTCCGATCATCCCGTCTGCTCGCGGTGCCGACACGCAGTACAACCCGAACAATCCAACGGAGATCCCGCATGGCCGAAAAAGAACGGATCGGAAGCATTGCCTACTCCGAGGTCGAGGACGGTTACTTCAAGAAGCGCGAGCTTCGCCGCTACGCCCGTGCGATTCATATCTGGGGTCTGGGGGTGGGCGCCGTTATCTCCGGCGATTTCTTCGGATGGAATTTCGGCCTGGCCTCCGGCGGGTTCGGCGGCCTCCTGATCGCCACGCTGATCATCACCGTAATGTATCTGAGCCTCTCGTTCAGCATCGCCGAAATGTCGGCGGCGCTCCCTCATACCGGCGGCGCCTATTCCTTCGCCCGCTCGTCGATGGGGCCGTGGGGTGGCTATATCACCGGGCTGGCGGAGAACATGGAGTATATCCTGACTCCCGCGGTGATTGTGGTCGGCATCGGTGGATATCTCGGCGCGGTCTTCGGAACGCCGGACAGCATGGCCCCGCTCTGGTGGCTGCTGGCGTACGGCATCTTCGTCGGGATGAACATCTGGGGCGTGGAGGCATCCTTCAACTTCTCGGTCTTTATAGCATTTCTCGCGCTGGCGATCCTTGCGGTCTTCTGCGTCGGCGCAATCTCCCATGTGGACTTCAATCGCTTCGCGCTGGATATTCTCCCCGGCCCCGGCGGCACCAGATTTCTTCCGAAGGGAGTTGCCGGCATCCTTGCCGCCCTCCCGTTCGCCATCTGGTTCTATCTCGGAATCGAGGAGCTTCCGCTGGCATCCGAGGAGGCGCACGACCCGAAGCGGGATATCCCGCGCGGCATGGTGTTCGGGATCATCACGCTGATCATCGCATCGCTGGCGGTGCTCTATCTCAACACGGCGATCGCTCCGGGCGCCGCGGCGATATCGACATCGGAGGAGCCGCTGTTCGAGGGGTTCAAAACGATTTTCGGCGGCGGCATGGCAACCAAGGCACTGGCTCTGATCGCGGTCGCGGGGCTGATCGCAAGCTTCCATACGGTGATCTTCGCGTACGGACGCCAGATATTCTCACTGTCGCGCGCGGGATATTTCCCCCGGTTTCTCTCGGTGACGCATGGCAGCCGGCAGACCCCGCACGTCGCGCTGATCGCCGGAGCCACGCTCGGCATGGTGATGGCGCTCGCGATCCGATATATCAGCTCGCCAACGATGGTGGCGCCGTTTCTCCTCCATATGGCGGTCTTCGGAGCGGTGATATCGTATATGCTCCAGATGGTTTCGTTTATCCTGCTCCGCGTTCGAATGCCCCATATCGAGCGACCCTACAGAAGCCCGTTCGGCATGGCCGGCGCGGTCTTCACGCTGGTGGTTGCGGGGATTACGCTGGTGACGATGTTCATTGTCGATCCCGCATACCTCACCGCGGTAATCGGCGCGGCGGTATGGTACGCGCTCGGGCTCCTCTATTTCGCGGTGGTGGCGCGGCACAGGCTGGTGAAATCTCCCGAGGAGGAATTCGCCATCGTGGAGCTTGAAAAGGGACGGGTGTTCAGAGCCGCGGCCGGAACCGGCGATTGATCGGCGTCGTCAATGATATTGATCGTAAAAAAGAATTGTTCATGTCACAAATTTCCACGTTATGAAGCCGACAGAAATCCGATCCACCTCCGACGCGCGCGCAATCGTGAATGAGCGAGGGCTTGCCCACATCAAGCTCGGCGTGTTCGATGTTGACGGCGTGCTCAGGGGAAAATATGTTTCGCGCGAAAAATTCAACTCGGCGCTCGACGGGGGTTTCGGCTTCTGCGATGTGGTGCTGGGCTGGGACGTGAACGATAAACTCTACGATAATGTGACCTACACCGGATGGCACACCGCCTACCCGGATGCTCCGATCAGAATAATCCCGGAAAGCTGCCGCGAGCTTCCGTTCGAGGAGGGAATGCTCTTTTTCCTCTGCGAGTTCGCTCCCCCGGCCGATGCGCTCTGCCCGCGCGGAATTCTCCGCCGTGTTATCGAACGCGCCCGCGCGCTGGGATTTGAGCCGTACGCGGCGTGTGAATATGAATTCTTCATGTTCGATGAGACGCCGGAATCTGTCCGTGAAAAAGGCTACAGGAATCTCAAACCGATCACCCCCGGCAATTTCGGTTATTCGGTCCTCCGCAGCTCGGTCCATTCCGAATTCTACCGTCACCTCCTCTCCACGTTCGACCAGATGGATATCCCGATCGAGGGGCTTCATACCGAAACGGGTCCGGGAGTTCTGGAGGCGGCGATCGGCGTCGATGCCGCGCTCCCGGCCTGCGACAAGGCGGCGCTCTTCAAGACATTTACCAAGGTGATCGCGCAGCGTAACGGCATGATGGCGACCTTCATGGCAAAATGGTCCCCCGATTATCCGGGGCAGAGCGGCCATATTCATCTCTCCCTGAAATCGACATCGGGCGATTCCGCGTTTTACGATCCCGCCGCGCCGCACGCGATGAGCAATACGATGCGCCGGTTCGTCGCGGGACAGCAGGCGCTGATGCCGCAACTCCTGGCGATGGTATCGCCAACCGTCAACTCCTACACACGCCTGATCCCCGGATTCTGGGCGCCGACCAGCCCCACGTGGGGCGTGGAAAACAGAACCTGCGCGCTCAGGGTTATTCCGGGATCGGGAAAATCGCAACGCGTCGAATATAGAATAGCCGCGGCCGATGGAAACCCGTATCTGGCGGTTGCCGCCGCGCTCGGCTCCGGGCTCTGGGGAATCGAACAGGAGCTTGAGCTTGGCGAACCGGTAACCGGAAGCGCGTACGATCTTCCCCCCGGAACGCTCCCGGAGCTTCCACGCACGCTCCACGAGGCCGCGGGCGCGCTCAGAAATTCCGCCGCCGCGCGCTCCCTGTTCGGCGATGCGTTCGTGGATCATTATGCCGCCACGCGTGAATGGGAGGAACGGGAATTCCGCCGGCATATTACCGACTGGGAGCTTGCCCGATATTTCGAGATCATATAACATCCTTCGGCTGAGGGGCCAACGCTCTACTCTCTTAAAGAAATTCGCGATGAGCCAAACATTGAAGACAATCTCCCCGATCGATGGCTCCGTCTACGTGGAGCGTCGGTACGCATCACAGGCCGATATCGACCGCGCGCTTGTGGCCGCCCGCGCCGCCCAACCCGTCTGGCGCCGCACCTCCGTGGCGGAACGGGCCGCCATCTGCTCGCTGTTCGTGGAGGCGATGGAACGTCGCCGGGATGCGCTGGCGAAGGAATTGAGCTGGCAGATGGGGCGGCCGATAGCGTATGCTCCCGGAGAAATCCGCGGCCTGGCCGAGCGTTCGCGCTTTATGATCGGCGTCGCGGAATCAGCTCTGTCGGATATCGTCCCCGATCGCATCCCCGGCTTCGATCGATTTATTCGTCGCGAGCCGCTCGGCATCGTGCTTACCATCGCCCCCTGGAATTACCCATATCTGACGGCCGTCAATTCCATTATCCCCGCGATCATGGCCGGCAATGCCGTCATTCTGAAGCATTCCTCGCAGACTCCCCTCTGCGCCGAGCGGTTTGCCGAGGGATTCGCGGAGGCGGGATTGCCGGAAGGAATATTCACGTTCCTTCATCTGCGCGATCAGGATACCGAGGCGCTGATTGCCCGGCCCGAAATCAATTTCGTCGCATTTACGGGATCGGTCGAGGTCGGGAAAATCGTCGAGCGCGCGGCTGGGGGTCGGTTTATCGGCGTTGGGTTGGAGCTGGGCGGCAAGGATGCCGCGTATGTCAGACCGGACGCGCCAATGGCGCACACGATCGAAAATCTGGTCGATGGCTCGTTCTTCAACTCCGGGCAATCCTGCTGTGGGATCGAGCGCATTTATCTTCATCGCGATATCCACGATGAATTTCTGGAGGGATTTATCGCACTGACGAAACAATACCGGCTCGGCAACCCGCTCGATCCCTCAACCACGCTCGGCCCGATGGTCCGCGCATCCGCCGCCGATCTGGTTCGCGCGCAGATCGCCGCCGCCGTCGCCAACGGGGCCGGAGCGTTGATCGATGAATCGCTCTTCCCCGCCTCGAAGCCCGGAACACCATATCTGGCCCCGCAGGTTCTGGTCGATGTGGATCATTCGATGAGCGTGATGCGCGATGAAAGTTTCGGCCCGGTGGTTGGCATCATGCGCGTTGATTCCGACGAGGAAGCGGTACGGCTGATGAACGATTCTCCCTACGGCCTGACCGCGTCGATCTGGACATCGGATTCCGACGCCGTGCTGAGGCTGGGCTCCGAGCTGGAGATCGGCACCTGTTTCATGAATCGCTGCGATTATCTCGATCCGGCGCTCGGCTGGACCGGCGTCAAGAATTCCGGCCACGGATGCACCCTCTCGCGCATAGGATACGAGCATCTTACCCGTCCGAAATCCTATCACCTGAAATTGTCGGTCTGATCCGAATTCGACATATCGCGATCTCATCAATAATTACTCTCATGGCTCTCGACCCAGGCTCTCTCCGCGCCAACTGGAATTATCCAACCTCGATCCGCTTCGGCATCGGAAGAATATCCGAGCTTGCGGATGCCTGCGCCGCGCTCGGCATGCGAAGGCCGCTGCTTGTCACCGATCCGGGTCTTGCCGCGCTTCCCATGGTCCGCGATGCCATCGTGGCGAATATAACGGCCGGGCTCCCCACCGGAATTTTTTCCGATATACGGGCAAACCCGATCGGAAAGAATGTCGAGGATGGAGTGGCCGCATACCGCGCCGGAAATCACGACGGGGTGATTGCGTTCGGCGGCGGCAGCGGGCTGGATGCGGGCAAGGCCATTGCGTTCATGGCGGGACAGGAGCGTCCGATATGGGATTTCGAGGATATCGGCGATAATTATAAACGGGCGAAGCTGGAGGGAATCGCGCCGGTGGTGGCGGTTCCAACCACTGCCGGCACCGGCTCCGAGGTTGGCCGCGCATCGGTGATTACCGATGAGGATGCACACGTTAAAAAGATCATTTTTCATCCGCGCATGCTCCCCGGAATCGCCATTGCCGATCCCGGGCTTACTGTCGGCCTTCCGAACTGGATTACCGCGGCTACGGGTATGGACGCGCTGGCGCATAATCTTGAGGCATACTGCGGCGCCGGCTTTCATCCGATGGCAGAGGGAATCGCCCTGGAGGGGATCAGAATAATCAAGCAATGGCTGCCGGTCGCGGTGCGTGATGGAAGCGACCTTATGGCGCGCGCGCAGATGATGGCCGCCGCAAGCATGGGAGCCGCCGCGTTTCAGAAAGCGCTGGGGGCAATTCATGCGCTGAGCCATCCGCTCGGCGCGGTCTACGATCTCCATCACGGGCTTTTGAATGCCGTGGTAATGCCCTACGTCATGGCGTTCAACCGAAGCGCGATCGAGGAGAAAATGACGCGGCTGGCGGGCTACCTGGAGCTGGAGGACCGATCGTATCAGGGGGTGTTCGACTGGATCATCGAGTTACGGAAGGAGATCGGCATCCCTCACACGCTCGCCGATATCGGCGTGGACGCGCGCCATATCGACCGGCTCGCGGCCATGGCTGCAATCGATCCAAGCGCCGCCGGCAACCCGATACCGATCGGAGCGGAGGAATTAAAGGGGATGTTCATTGATGCGATCGAGGGGAAGGTTTGAGGATTATCGTAAATTTAATCGCTGATGCTACGCAAATAACTGTCCGAGAGCGATAAAGGCGGCTTTCGTAGCAATCGCAACGAGGACGGCTTTAATGCTGAAATGGTTCCCCGGCTTCAGCTTGATCGTCTCCAATCTGATATAGGATCGAGGAGGATGGTTTCGGCAACGCCGGACGCCGCGGTCTGCATTCCGCAACGCCCGGATTCCTTATGCTGGATGGCAATTGCCGGCGGTCCCTATTCTCCCGGGACTCGTATCAGCTTGCCGATCCGTCCTCCCGCCCTCACGAAGTAGACTCCGGCGGGAAGAACGCTTACATCAATCAGTCCGTTGTTCTGGATCTCCATGCGACGGATTCCATCCAGGGAAAAAATTTCCACGCGATTGCCGGGTGGAATGTCATTCAATCGGATCATGGTACTGGCGGGGTTGGGATAGAGCATCGAACCGGACATTTCACCGGCGACGGATTCCTCGACAGCAGAGCCTTCACCATTCAGCCTGGCGAGAAAGATATCCTGATCGCCCGCGCTGGTCATCAGCTGCGTGCCGATGCTTACCGTGCCGACGAATGTTCCGATAATCTCACACTGGCCTGATGCCGTAACCGCGATGCCGGCTCCGGAAACGTTGCCCGTCCCGGAGACCTGTGTCACCAGTGCATAATTTCCCTGCGGGTTCAATTTCACGATAAACGCGCTGCCATATCCGGCCGGGCTGGCAATTCTTGAAGCCCCGAAATCAGCCGTGCCGCTGAATTCTCCCGTCACATACGCATTCCCATTCCGGTCGATGCAGATCCCCGTTGCCGTGGCGCCGATGTCCGTCCCAACACACCGTCTCGACCACTGATAATTTCCATTACGGTCATACTTCACGATAAGCGCCTCATACTGCAGCCCGTTATCGTATGTATAATCGACATCGGTGAAATGAATAGTGGAACGAAAGAAGCCGGCGACATAAGCGTTTCCGGATGGATCGATCGCAATATCATTTCCGGCGCCGTAATATCCTCCGCTTCCTATTTCCCTGGCCCACAGGAATATTCCATCCGGATCGAGCTTGGCGATATATCCTTTCTGCTCGGCATCACCGGAACTGATTGTAAATCCGCCGTATGTGATCTCATTGAAGAAACGTCCGGTGATATAGCTGTTGCCTGCCCCGTCCACCGCAATTCCCTGACCGATATGAAGCGCTCCCATGGAGGAAGCCGTGCGCGCCCAGAGGGCTTTTCCGGCACTGTCGTACTTCGCCACGAACGATTCGTACGAAAGCGGGCTGGTGATGGTGATCGAATCGAAGGTGGCGTCACCATTGTAATGCCCGGTGACGTAACAATTACCGGATGAGTCGAGCCCGATTCCCGTAATCCCATCCTGACCGTAACTGCCATGCCCAACCCCACCCGGAGTTCGTACCCAGACTGGATTTCCGGCCGAGTTCAGCTTTACCAGATACATGTCGGATGAGCCGACGATCGCCCGCTCCGCTCCGGCAATGATCGCATTGACTCGATATCCGCCGGCAATGTAGATATTCCCCGAGCCATCCAGCGCGATTCCATTTGCCAGAATATCCGATCCGGCGCCGGTTGTATACCCTATCAGCTTTGCCCAGAGCTCATTCCCTGACCGATCATATTTCGCTACGTAAAGATTGAATGCGCCCGGGCCGGCAAGGGTGATGGAGCCGAACGATGCCGTTCCGGTGGCAAATACGCCGGTGACAACGCTGTTGCCCTCGTTATCAACCACAACACGATCGCCATAATCGTTCTCAATCCCTCCCGCCTGCCTGGCGAATATCCAGCTCTGGGAGAATGCCGGCAACACGGCGCCGTGTATCATCAGGGCGAAGGCAAATATTATCGATCTCATTTATCATCTCTCATGATTAATATTCAAAGGAATGCCCCGTGGCATATATTCACCCCGGCGGATCGAATATCTCTTCCGACCCGCCGGGGACCGGGGGGCGCCACTACTTGCTGGACGATCCGATCTTTATCAGTTTGCAGACATCTCCACCGGCGTGGAGAAAATATGTTCCGTCCGGAAGAGCGCTGATATCGATATTCTCCGTGTTGTCCGTCGCCAGCCGCCTGACCCCATCGATTGAAAAGATCTCGACCCGCCCTTGTAATTCAGCACCGTTCAACCGCACAATATCACTGGCCGGATTGGGATAGAGCATAAGACCGGTGGTTGGTCTGCCTTCAGGATTATCGACGGAAGCCCCCTTCAGGCTGAACCCGGCAACGAACATATCGAGACCGCCGAAGCTCTGGAGATGCAGCGATCCCATTGTGGCCGAATCGAAGAAGCTTCCAGTGACGGCACAATTTCCATCGCCCGTGGCGGCAATGCCATTGCCAAGAGCGCCATTGGTTCCGGCAACCTGGGTCACAAGACGGTAAACTCCCTGCGAGCCGAACGCAACGACAAATGTATTGCTCGATGCATTCGGGCTGGTCATGCTGGTGGAACCGAACTGCACTGTTCCGTTGAATGTTCCGGTTGCGAAGACCGTCCCCGTGCCATCCACACAGATTCTCTCGGCGAATGTGTTCGCCTGATCCCTGTACGATCGAGCGGACCAGAGATATTCTCCTTCACGATCATATTGCACGAAGAGCGCCGCCGATGTAAATCCGCCATTGCTGACATATGTGGAATCGCCAAGCAGAATCGTCCCCCTGAAAAATCCGCATACGGAAACCTTGCCATCATGATCCACGACGACATCATTTCCGCCACCGTAATAGTTGCCCGTCCCTATCTGCTTTGCCCAGAGAAAATTCCCCTCGGGATCGGCCTTTGCGATAAAAGCCTTCTGCTGCCCGTCGGTCACGACAAATGAGAATTGGCCGAGCAGCATCCCGCCTGAAAATCTCCCCGTGAGATAGCTGTTTCCGGCTTTATCAACGGAAATCCCCTGCCCGAAATGATACGTGCCATCCCCACCCGCCGAACGCACCCATAGCGCATTCCCGGAGCTGTCGTATTTCGCGACGAACATTTCATATGCTCGCGAAGCGGTAACCGTGATCGTGCCGAATGTGGCGGTGGAATCGTAATTGCCGGTGATATAGCAGTTCCCTGCGGAATCGAGCGCGAGAGCCGCGATAGCATCCTGGCCGACGGTGTTATTTCCACCCGGCGTTCTGCCCCAGATGAATTTCCCCTCGGGATTTAACTTCAACAGATACATATCCGACGCGCCAATGCTGCCGCGCTTGTTGCCGTCAAACGTAATATCCTTTGTGAAGATACCGCCCAGATAAGTATTCCCCGAATTATCGATGGCGATACCGCTTGCGATGATGCCCGATGGCGCGGATGTGTAGGCAACGGTGCTTGCCCAGCGGATCTGGTGATCGGGGCCATATTTCGCCAGATAAAGATTGGATTTTCCCGGCCCGGTAAGCGATATACCACCAAAGGCCGCTGTTCCGGTGAATACTCCCGTGACATAGCTGTTCCCCTCGTTGTCCATTGCAATCCGGTCGCCGGAGTCGTCGCCGACGCCGCCCGCATTACGGGCAAATGTCCAGCCCTGTGAAAACGCGGCGGATGTGACAAACACCAGCATGATGGCGGGAATGAAGATCATCGGTCTCATTTCAAAAATCCTGAGTGAAATATGTTGGAGGGATGACGCCGAAGCACCGCACATGCCATTGAATGGCATGCCGATTCCGGAATCGGCGGGAACGGCGTCGTGATTGGATTTCGTGCGAGGAGATTATTTCGTGGTTCAGGGATTTTCTCCCGCACCGATCTTGATCAGAGTGCGACTGAGGCCACTTGACTGAACGAAATATGCTCCCGCCGGAAAATGGCTTACGTCGATGCGATCAGTCGAACCAAGATCTATCAGCAGCACGCCATCCGAGGAGTAGATCCTGACCCTGCCTTTTGGCTGGCCGCCGATCAGACGCACAATGCCGCTGGCGGGATTCGGATAAAGAAGCAACTCGTCCCCTGATCGGGGCACGAACGTATCGACGGATAATCCCGTCAGGCTGAATTTCGCGAGGAACATATCCACACCGCCCGCGCCGCGTGCGCTGTACGATCCGGCGACGATCGAGTCGGAAAAAATCCCGGTGATTTCGCAGTCACCGTTGGAGGTCAGCACACAGGAACTCCCCGTAACACCGGCGTTCCCCGTAACCTGGGCCGCCCGGATATAGTCGCCATGCTGGTTCAACTCCGCGATAAATGCGTTGCTCTTATCCGCGGAACCGGTCAAATGTGTCGCGCCAAACGTGGCAGGCCCGGTGAATGATCCGACAACAACAACATTCCCCGCATTATCGACCTTCACCTCCGATGCGGTGCAATGCTGATCACCACCCTCCGAACGCGCGGACCAGACGTAATGCCCATCGCGATCGTATTTCACGATCAGCGCCGCGTACCGATTATTATTATCGTATGTGTAGGTCGTGGTGCCGAAATTGATGCTCGACCGGAAAAATCCGGCGAGATAGACATTGCCATCCCCGTCCACGGCCACGTCATTTCCGGCGCCGTAGTATCCTCCATCCCCCACTTTTTTGATCCACCGGCATACTCCGTCGGTGCTCATCTTTGTGATAAATGCCTTTTGTTCGCCATCGACCGCATCGCATGTATCCGCGCCGAAGGTCAGCGTATTGAAGAACCTTCCGGTGACGTAGCTGTTCCCCCCCTTGTCCACCGCGATTCCAAGCCCGAGACGAAGCTGGCCGTAACTGCTCCCCGACCGAGCCCAGAGAGCCTTTCCCGAGCTATCGTATTTCGCGATAAATGCTTCGTAGTAGAGTGTGCTGGTAAGCGAGATGGTATCAAACTGCGCGTCGTTGTTGTAATGCCCTGTGATGTAGCAGTTTCCCGCGGAATCGAGGGCAAGCGCGGTGATCGCGTCCTGTCCGAAACTTCCTATCCCGACGCCGCCCGGAGTTCTGGACCAGATCGGATTTCCGTCGGGGTTCAATTTGATCAGATACATGTCGGAGGAGCCCAGGCTTTCCCGCTTCACCCCCGCGATGGTGATATCGGTCAGGAATCTTCCGCCGATATAGATATTTCCCGCCGCATCCAACGCAATGGCATTTGCGAAGATGTCAGACCCCGTCGCGGTGGTATACGCCACGACCTTCGCCCAGATTATGCGACCGCGTGGATCGTATTTCGCCAGATAGATATTCCAGTGTCCCGGCGCGACAAGCGATATCGTATCGAATTTCGCGCTTCCCTCAAATGCTCCTATCACATAGCTGTTGTCATTTCCGTCCAATGCAACACGATCGCCGTAATCATTGCCACTTCCACCGGCATGGCCAAGGAATGTCCAGCTCTGTGAATATGCCGTCGATATCCCTATGCCGAATATCACTCCGATAGTGATTAGAATCAGTCTCATCTGCTAACTCCCGATTGTTGTCTCCGTTCACATGCGCCTGTGGCTTCAGCCCTGCAATATCAGATCTCAACGGTTTGAATTTTCAATCCGATGTTCCGATGACGTTCACACCCGCCAGGCGCACGATAATTTCACCATTGACAACTGTCGAAAGTTTTGTAACTGATTTATCGATTTATTTTTTCATAAAACGAACTAATGATTTAATCATATTAAAAAGTGAATTATTCCGACAACACAACCCCCACCCGATCGGGCGCCGGGCTATCGGCTGATCCGGTCGGGGAGAAGTGATGCGCTGTCATCGCTGCGTCAACATCATTTAAAAACAGTGGATGGATCAAACCGACATCGATCGATTTTAAGCATTCAGACCACGGCATTTCCGGTTGGGTGATGGTCACATTTTCAGCGGCGATGTCATTGTAGTCAGGGATTTCACGGACGGTCATTGCGTGTCATGTCCCCTGTTCCCAGCGGTGCGAGAATGCGGCCAGGGCTTAAACTGCCTGTATTTCAATCGATGCGGCCGCAAAAAGCAGGATCGGACATGATTTTGATTTGGCCGGGGTGGGGTGATTTGTCGAAGTCGTTCGTTTGAAACATCTGGAATGGGGTGGTGGATTCGTGCAGTGCGCGCAACGCCAACCGCTGTTTTCAAGGTTTCAAACCGGTTCCGGTTGTTTCCATCGGCATCCCGAAAGGATCGCACCGGAAGGCAGCCGGTGTTCGCCGCCGATGCCACTGCATGCCCGCGCTGGAAATCCAGTGGCGTGGACGCCATCAACATCGGACATTCATACTCACGAAGCTGTCAGCGGCGTGCTCACTTCAAGAAGGATATTCCCCGGAATTCTGCAATAGAACGCAAGGCTGCCGCGCATTTCCCGAACTCCATGCGGGATATCAACTCCACCGGATGCAAGCCGCTCATACGCCGCATGCACTCCGGCCGGATTATCGAGAATAAATCCGAAATGAAATTCCGCGGGATATTCCACCGCGGTCGCCTTGCTCAGATTGCTCAGCACGAGAAGGAAGCCATCCTCCCCCTCCAGCACAACAAGCGGTCCCTTGACATCCGTGCATCGGAATTGGAAGAATGTTTCGAAGAACGCGCGCGTTTTCGCGATATCGGGGACACACAGGTTCAGATGATTGAGCTTCATGGCATCTCTGGTTCCGCAATCGAAATCGATCGCATCGTGGTTATTGGTTTTTCTCCGATATCATTGGGTCGCACTATTTCAGCCGACTATGGAGCCGGCGTATAGCGCAGGAGCTGATACTCTTCAGACCCCACCTGCTCGAACGGACCGAAATCGAAATGATATTTCTTCCACGCTATTATCCCCACCGACGGCGCGACCCATGTGGAAAGCCAGAGAGCATCGCGCTGTTTCGGGAACTGCCGGTCGATGCGGACCGCCTGAGAGAAATTCCCGGCGGGAACGGAGTATGTGCCGGTGTTGACCACGAGGGATGTGTCGCCGGGAATGCCATCGGCCCAGCGCTTTCCGGGGACCAGGGGATAAACATATTCATCGGCCAGCTCGTATCCGGCGCTGTCGTTGAAATATCCCTTTACCGTGTCGCCCCTGTTCGTCACATATTCCGTATCGGCATCGCTGCTCCACGCGTATCGCCAGATCGACGCGCGCCGGCCGTCCGCCAGCATCGTATCGCCGTAAATAGTGACTGTGAGTGTGTCGTACTGTTTCTTCGGAAGATAATAGACCGAATATGTCCAGCGGCTCCCGACGGCGTTTGGAAAATCGGCCGCGGGAGCGGGGAACTGAACGATCGGTTTATCGACGGTGTTATCACATCCGGCGCTGACAATGCCGACGGTGAACAGCACCACGGCCAGGAAGATCGTATGGAGAGGATCGCGCATTGCCGAAGGGATATCTGATTTCATTACCGATTCAGTTGGAGAACGCGGAAAACCGCTGGCGCGATATCCTTCGTTCACATACAAAATACGCGCGGCAATCTACGACGAACACCGTCCATCGCTCATAGCAATCAACGCGCGAACAGACAGTTCCACTAATAAATTGCACATCGGTCGGGTCCACAATATTCAAGTGAAATAAATAAATTCTGTAACAGGCTTGCAATGCGGTGCCCACAAACGTTATGTTTGTTCCGCTTGCATACGCACCATGGATCACTTGTTGATGCATGGCGGATGTCCATCCGAAGCGTTTGCGGGCTGAGAATCGGTCATGAGGTCCTTCATTACCGTTCACAACATCCGATATCCCCGTCGACCTCAGCTGGTCGTTAAAACAACTGATGTATCGGCTTTTCCGCGGAAGAACCGAGGGAAGAGCGTTGGTTTCCGAAATCGTTGCACTTGCTTGCACCAACCCGCAGGCATGATTTACGATCAGGAAACGCATTCCCCATATATTAATTCGATGGAGGTTCTCTCGTGAGAATTCCTGGACGGTTGTTCATCGCGGCCCCCTTCTGCCTGGCCCTGATGTACGTCCCCGCTCCCGCGCAGATGATACTGCGTTCGAGCGTCATCGGTGGAGGCGCGACTGCCGCCACCGATGGACATTCCTTTATGGCCGGCACGATCGGGCAGACGATTATCGGACCTGCAAGCAACGGCACCGGCGTTGTTGGACAGGGTTTCTGGTATACGTTGCCGGCCCCTTCCTTATCTGGTGTGAGCGCTTATCCGGCTGTTGACGGACAGGCCCTCGTCATGTACCAGAATTTCCCCAACCCATTCTCTACATCGACGGAAATCGCATTCGATATGCCAAAGAGCGGACATGTTTCGCTGAAGCTGATCGACGCGATGGGCCATGAGGTAAGCACGCTTATCGACGAGGTCCGGGAAGCAGGACGTATTACCACGACTGTGCATGCCGAGCGCATGGAGTCGGGGTATTACTCGGCCCGGCTGGTTGTAAACGGCGTTACACGCACCATCATGATGGTGCTGGTCCGGTAACTGCCGCATACGGATGATGACCGGCGCTGCCCCGTTACCGTGCGGCCGTCGTCCGAGGTTGAATCCCTTCTAAACACATCAAAACAGTTTTCCTATGACGAAGAGGTCCCTCATTCCAGCCGTGGCGCTGTTCGCCTTTATGGCGGTCAGTAACGCCCAGGCACAAGTTCCCAAGGTCATCAGCTACCAGGGTATCTTCGCCGATCAGGCCGGGCTTCCGGTATCCGATGGCGATCGCTCCATGAAGTTGAGCATTTACGATGCTCCTACTGGTGGCAATATCCTCTATACCGAGACGCAGACCGTCAAGTTCGTGCACGGCGTGTTCAACGTCGGCATCGGCTCGGTTACTCCCCTTCCTAATTCGCTGCGGTTCGATCGCCCCTATTACCTTGGCGTCACCGTTGAGAACAATCCTGAATTTTCGCCGCGCACGCAGCTTACGACCAGCCCGTTTGCGATGCGCTCGCTCTTTGCCGATGTCGCCGATTCGCTTTCACCAAATGCTCGTGGCGTGGTGACGAATGTGAACGGCCAGTCCGGCTCGGTCAATATCGTCGGCAGCGGCAATACGCATGTGGCGCAGGCAGGCAACACGATCACGATCAACAGCGATGGCGTTTCGAGCGTGAACGGCGTTACCGGTAACGTGGACATCGTCGGCGCCGGTGGCACAACCATCACCCGCAGCGGCAACAGGTTCACGATCACGACCAGCGGCACCGGCCTGAAAGGCGTCGTTGCGCTGGACCCGTCCATTTATATCACCGACGGCGGAGGCCAGGTGGCGCAGATCGGCGTGTCGGAGCTTGGCATCACAACGCAGAAGATCGCCGATGAAGCGGTGACATCCGCGAAACTCGCCAACGGCGCGATCACCGATTCGAAAATCGCCATCGGCGGCATCAACTACAGCAAGATCACCGGCGCACCGACCTCCCTTCCGCCAAGCGGACCGGCGTCGGGCGACCTGACCGGCACGTATCCGAACCCGACAATCACGACAAACGCCGTGACCACCGCAAAGATCGCCGACGGATCGGTGACCACGCCGAAGATTGCCGACGGTGCCGCAACCACCGTGAAGATCGCCGATGGCTCCATCATCACCCAGAAAGTGGCCGATGGCGGCATCACCGACGCAAAGGTCGCCAACGGCATCAGCTACTCGAAGCTCGCCGGCGCTCCGACCAGCCTTCCGCCGAGCGGACCGGCCGCGGGTGATCTCGTCGGAACATATCCGAACCCATCCATCGCAACGAACGCTGTGACATCCACGAAGATCGCCGATGGATCGGTGACCACGCCGAAGATTCTCGACGCCGCAGTGACGACGCCGAAGATCATCGATGGCGCGATCACCACCATCAAGCTCTCCGATGGATCGGCGACCACGGCGAAGATCGCCGACGGTGCCGCAACCACCGCGAAGCTGGCCGATGGTTCCGTCACCACCGTGAAGGTGGCCGACTCCAGCATCACCAACGCGAAAGTCGCCAGCGGCATCGCCTACTCGAAGCTCTCCGGCGCTCCGACCAGCCTTCCGCCGAGCGGACCGGCCGCGGGTGATCTTTCCGGATTGTATCCGAACCCGAACATCGCAACCGGCGCGGTAACATCGAACAAGATTGCCGACGGCACGATCATCGATGCCGATGTCAACGCCGCCGCCGCTATCGCCTACTCGAAACTGAACCTGAACAACAGCATCCAGAACGGCGACATCACAGCCAACGCGGTCACGACATCCAAGGTCGCCAACGGAACCGTGACAACGTCGAAGATGGCCGACAGCGCCATCTCCGGACTGAAGATTCTGACGAACGCGGTGAACACCGCGCACATCGCCGATGGCGCGGTGACGCTGCCGAAGATCAGCTCGACCGGCGCCGCGACAAATCAGTCGATCATCTATAATGGAACCAGCATCGTCTGGGGAAGCCCGACGCCGGCCGGCGCCGCTGGTGGTGATCTGACCGGAACGTATCCCAACCCGACGGTCGCCAACAGCTCGATCACCTCGGCAAAGATCCTTGACGGAACGATCGTCGATGCCGATGTCTCCCCGACGGCCGCGATCGCCTACTCGAAGCTGACGCTGAACAACAGCATCCAGAACGGCGATATCACAGCCAACGCGATCACGACATCCAAGGTCGCCAACGGAACCGTGACAACCTCCAAGATGGCCGATAGCGCTATCTCCGGCCTGAAGCTCCTCACGTTCGCCGTCACCAACCGGCACATTGCCGATGGCGCGGTGACCAACAACAAGATCAGCGGAACGGGCGCAAGCACGAATGACGTTCTTACCTACAACGGCAGCAACGTTGTCTGGTCGGCTCCGGCCACCGGCGCAACCGGCGCGGCCGGCGGCGATCTGACCGGAACATATCCCAACCCGACGGTCGCCAACAGCGCGATCACCTCGGCAAAGATTCTCGACGGAACGATCGTCGATGCCGATGTCTCCCCGACGGCCGCGATCGCCTACTCGAAGCTGGCGCTGAACAACAGCATCCAGAACGGCGACATCACAGCCAACGCGATCACGACATCCAAGGTCGCCAACGGAACCGTGACAACCTCCAAGATGGCCGACAGCGCTATCTCCGGCCTGAAGATCCTTACCTATGCGGTAACCACGAATCACATCGCTGATGGCGCGGTGAACTCGGCAAAGATCACCGATGGAACGATCGTCGATGCCGATGTCAGCGGCACGGCCGCCATCGCCTACTCGAAGCTGGCGCTGAACAACGGCATCCAGAACGGCGACATCACAGCCAACGCGATCACGACATCCAAGGTCGCCAACGGAACCGTCACCACGTCGAAGATGGCCGATAGCGCTATCTCCGGCCTGAAGCTCCTCACGTTCGCCGTCACCAACAGGCACATCGCCGATGGCGCGGTGACCAACAACAAGATCAGCGGAACGGGCGCAAGCACGAATGACGTTCTTACCTACAACGGCACCAGTGTTGTCTGGTCGGCTCCGGCCACCGGTGGCGCAACCGGCGCGGCTGGTGGTGACCTGACCGGAACGTATCCAAACCCGACGCTCGCCGCCAACTCGGTGAACGCCGGCACGATCGCCGACGGTACGATCACCAACGCCGACATCATCGCGGGAGCAGGCATCCCCTACTCGAAGCTGACGCTGAGCAACAGCATCCAGAACCTCGACATCGTCGCCAACGCGATCACGACATCCAAGGTCGCCAATGGAACCGTGACAACCTCGAAGATGGCCGACAGCGCCATCTCCGGCCTGAAGCTCCTCACGTTCGCCGTCACCAACCGGCATCTTGCCACCAACGCCGTGACCAACGACAAGATCAGCGGTTCCGGCGCATCCAACGGACAGGTGCTGATGTACAACAGCGGCACAAACACCGTCGCATGGAGCAATCCCGCGGTCGGTCTTGCATTCTCCCGCGCGGCGATTTCGAACATCAACTCTCCGTACACTGTCCCGGCCGGAACCGATATCGTCGGCGTCGATGTGACTGCCGGCCCGGTTACGGTAACGCTTCCGCCGGCCAATTCGGTCCCGTCCGGCAAGATCCTGATTGTGAAGAACGAGCTTGGAAACGCGGCAACCAACAACATCACGATTCAGCGCAACGGCACTGATCTGATCAACGCCGCCTCGACCCAGGTTACAATCTCGGCCGGCACCGGAACCGGAAGCTTCAGCTTCTACAGCGACGGTGTCTCGCGCTGGCACCAGTACTAAGATTCAATCATCTCCCGCGAACGTGGGATGATGGCTGAAATGTCGACGGGACGTCCTTTACGGGGCGTCCCGTTTTTTTTGTCGGGAAATTCCGGGACGCGGATGCGTAATAAAAAAGCCGGAGCATGACTCCGGCCCGCGATACAATCGGTTTTCCGCGCGGATCGCATCGGTGAACTTCCGCGCGCGACTATTTCTTTCCGAACTTCGCTTTCAGATCGTCGAGCGTAAATGCGTGCTCCTGGGGTTTCGCGGAATGGACCTCCTTTCTCCCGCCGCTGTTTCCGCCGCGCCCCTCGCCGGATTTCATCGAGAGGCCGATACGCTTCAGCTTCTCGTTTACTTCCAGCACGCGGACGCGGACAACCTGGCCGACCTTCACAACATCCTTCGGATCGTTGACGAAACGGTCGGCGAGCTGCGAGATATGCACCAGCCCATCCTGATGCACGCCGATATCGACGAACGCGCCGAAGTTCGCCACGTTGGTGATCACCCCCTCCAGCTCCATCCCCTCGCGCAGATCCTTGATCTCCTTGACCCCATCCTTGAACGTGGCGTATTTGAATTCCGCGCGCGGATCGCGCCCCGGCTTTTCCAGCTCCGCGAGGATATCGCGCAGCGTCGGCTCGCCGACGGTTTCGGTGACGTATTTCTTCAGATCGATGCTCTTCAAGCGTTCTCCCGCGCCTGTGATGTTCGCGGGATTGATCCCGGCATCGCCGGCAATCGATTCCACGATGCCGTAGCTCTCCGGGTGAACGGCGGTATTGTCCAGCGGGTTGGCGCCGCCGCGGATGCGGAGAAATCCCGCCGCCTGCTCGAATGTCTTCGGCCCGAACTTCGCGACCTTCAGCAGCTCCTTCCGGCTGTTGAACGCGCCATGCTCATCCCGATGCGCGACGATATTCCTGGCGACGGTGGCGGTGATGCCGGCCACGTAGCCGAGCAGCTCCTTCGACGCCGTGTTCAGATCCACCCCGACGAAGTTGACGCAGCTCTCCACGGTCTCCTCCAGCTTTTTCTTCAGCAGCCGCTGGTCAACATCGTGCTGATACTGCCCCACGCCGATCGATTTCGGATCGATCTTCACAAGCTCCGCCAGCGGGTCCTGAAGTCGTCGCGCAATGCTGATGGCGCCGCGGATCGTCAGATCCAGCGCGGGAAATTCCTCGATCGCCACCTCGCTCGCGGAATAAATCGACGCGCCCGATTCGTTCACCAGCACCTTCACCGGCTTCCGCTCCAGCCCGGCAATCACATCGCCGATAAACTCATCGGTCTCCCGCCCCGCCGTTCCATTGCCGATCGCGACCAGTTCGCAATCGTATTTCTGAATCATCGCCAGCACCGTCCGCCCCGCGCGATCGCGCTCGTTGGCGGACTGGTGCGGAAACACTGTCTGATATTCCAGGAATTTTCCGGTCCGGTCGATCACCGCAACCTTGCAGCCGGTGCGGAATCCGGGATCGACGCCGAGCGTCGGCTTCATGCCGGCCGGGCTTGAGAGGAGCAGCTCGCGCAGATTCGACTCAAACGTCCTGATCGATTCCACGTCGGCGTGGAGTTTCTTATCGTAGCGGACCTCGCCGATCAGCGAGAATTTCATCAGCCGGTCGAACGCATCCTTCAGCATCGCGCGATAAAACTCCCTGACGCGGGGATCGCGCGCGCGCAGCTCGTGCGATTCCAGATAGCCGCTCACATGCTCCTCATCAAACGCCAGCTCGAAGTAGAGAACCTCCTCGGTTTCGCCACGGCGGAGCGCCAGCATATTGTGCGGGGCGATATCCTTTACGCGGACCTTGTAATCGCGGTACATCTCGAACTTGGTGGTCCCTTCCGGGAATTCGGCCTTGACACGGGAGATGAACGTGCCATCGTTCGCCAGGAAATCGCGGAGATAGGCGCGGATCTCCGCCTTCTCCGATGTTTCCTCGGCGAGAATATCGGACGCGCCCTGCAACGCCTCGGCAATCGACTTCACTTCCTTCTCCTCGGAAACGAACGTTGCCGCCTCGTCATCGATGGAAACGGCGGGGGCATCCGGGAGGTTGAGCGATTTCACCAGCTCGGCAAGCGGCCCAAGCCCGCGCTCGCGGGCGATCGTGGCGCGGGTACGGCGTTTCGGTTTATAGGGGAGATAGAGATCCTCCAGCTCGGTTTTCTGAAGACACGATTCGATTTTCCGTTTCAGATCGTCGGTCAGCTTTCCCTGTTCGGTGATCGATTCCAGGATCGCCTTTTTCCGGGCATCAAGCTCCGTCAGGTAGGCAAAGCGATCGAAGAGATCGCGAAGCTCGATCTCGTTCATCTCCCCGGTCCTCTCCTTGCGATAGCGGGCGATGAACGGAAGCGTTCCCCCCTCCGCCTGAAGCGCCAGGGCGTTTTCGACCTGAAACGGTTTGAGCCCGAGCTCCTGTACCAGTTGTTGCGGAATATCCAGCATAAGTGCGAACTGCGTTCGGTTTGGTTCGTGGTTATTACATCCGGCGCCGGCCGGAAAGGGTGCGAAGATAAGGAAATGAACCGATGAGGTGGCAGGGGAACGGCGGTGAATATCGCCGGCATATTTACGCCGCGAACGCTGAAGGCAGACAGCCGAAACAGACTCTTCTCGAAGCCCCGACGGGGCGCAATATCCGGTGCGAGGTGACAGGGAAACGGCAGTGAATGTCGCCGGCGCATCTGCGCTGCGAACACGAAAGCAGACAACCGGAACAACTCTTCTCAAAACCCCAGCGGAGCGCAATATCCGGTGCACGGGGCACAGCCCCATGCACACCCGCATTTACTCAAGCCGCATCGCGTGGAATTTTCCGCTGACGGTTATCGTGTGCGTCCCCTCCGGGTTGACGAGCGTGCCGGTAAACCGGCCGACCATCTCCGACCCGATCGGCGGAAATTCCGTCACCACGGTCGTCCCGCTCGTCGATGTATAGGTAACACCATCGTGCTCCAGCGTGACCGAGGCATCGCCCAGCCTGCCGCGGGTATCATCGGCCAGCTTGCCGGGAGAAAGCGGTATCCAGGAATATTCTCCGGGGCCCGATGCGTTTTTCGGAAGGACAACGCGCAGCTGAACATCCTTGTCATCCACCGTCCAACCCTGCATCACCACGCCGAAGAGCATGGGCTGCACGTCCAGAATCTGAAAGCTGGCAAGCTCGCATTCAACTGTTACGGCTGGATATTCCGGCCCGTTGATCACAAGCCCATTGCGCCCGATGTATTCGTCGGCGGCCGGCGAGGTTGGATTTCCGCCGCATGCGGCAGCGAACACCGTCAGAACAATCAGAATGAGAATGCCATGAACGCTCTTCATCGGTACTCCTGGAATGGAACCGTCAGGATCGTCTTCAATGACAGGGAAACGTGCGGATTCTTCACACATCGCGACGAACGGCCACGCAGGCCAGCCGCAATCCTTCCCGAATCATCATATCGCTCTCAACAGCACACCACGGCAAAAAGTCAGCCAGAAGAAATTGCCGGGCTTCCGGTCGCGTCTTTCACGATCGCGCGGACGCGGGCTGAGTAGTTGGAAGACCCGCGGGATGGGGGAAATGTTCCAGGGGGATGAAAAATTGCATGATCGGAGCGATGGCGGAAACGTTTGGCGCGTGATGATGGTTGCCTGATATGCGTCTGCTCCGGCGGATGGCATTCGATTCATGATACGAACCTCCTGATGACGGAGAGATCAGCCGACAGGCCCGGCGGTTCTCTCCGTCGTCGTTTCGGTCCGGCGCGAAACCACGCGGGGAAATCAATCGAGATGGAATGCCAGCGGGATGGAGCGGCCATCAGCGGAATCGAGAACGCGGACGGGAATCGCCGCGCGCATTTGCCGGAAGAAACAGAGAGCGCCATTGCCGCGGTCGCAGTAGTGGAGAAGCAGCTCGACAAGCAACCGCGCATCGCCGGGAACGAACGAGAGCGGAACCCGAAGAGGAAACCGCAGATGATCGATCGTCCGCCACTCGTCGCCGAAGTCCGAGACGAAACCATCTCCGCTGATCCGCATCCGCGGCGGCGCTTCATCGTTCAGGATAAATTTCTCCGAAATATTCAGGCTGATTTCCAACGCTGAATCCCCCGCCGCGATCATCACCGGAACCCGTTCGATAATCTCATCATCGATCGTATTAACAATATCATCATTCCCCGCAGGCCCTTGCTCCACCGATTTTTCGTGGCGATCGGGAAATTTCGGCGCGAGCGTGGAGATCATTCCCGTTGACGGATCGAACGCTCTGATGGAATGATTATTCGTGTCGGCGATAAAAAGAATTTCTCCGGCGAACGCCAACCCTCCCGGCTCATTCAATTGCGCGGTTGCCGCCGCGCCATCGGCACATCCGGACGCGCCGCTGCCGATAATTGCGCGGGCCGATCGCGTCACCGGATCGATCACCTTGATCCTGTGGTTGTAGCTGTCCGCCACATAAATCTTTCCGTCGCGATGGCGGATTCCCAGCGGATGCTGCAACCGCACATCATCCCCCGCGCCGTCGCGATCGCCGAACTCGAACAGCCCCAGCCCGACGATCGTCCTGATCTCCCCCGCCTGATCGAAGCTCGCCGAACGTATCGCGCTGGCCTCGCTGTCGGCGAAATAGAGCAGATCGTCGCTCGCGGTGATCCCGCCCGGCTGCGCCAGCGCGGCGGCCTGAAGCGGCCCATCAACCAGCGCCTCACGCCCGGAGCCGGCGAACGGCGCGGCCTCCAGCGTCCCGGAATCGGCCCGCCATATCTGATGCGAGCCGGCCATCGCGATATAGAGCGCGCCGTCGCGCTCGACAAGATCCCACGGTGAGTTCAACGCGACCGATCGACCGCGCCCCGCGATAGTGAAGTCCCGCGCCTGCTCCCCGGTTCCGAGAATCGTTGCAACACTCCGGCGGCGAAGATCGATCCGCCTGATCGCGTGGTTCTCCGTATCGGCGACGTAAATACTATCCCCCGCGACCGCGATGCCATGCGGCCCACGGAACCGCGCCACGCCGAAATCGCCATCAACCAGCCCCGCCTCCCCGCTTCCGATCACCTCCATTACCCTGAAATCATCGAGCGCGATGATGATGATCCGGTTGTGGCCGGAATCGGCGACGATAAGCGTGCGGCCGTCCGCGCCGGCGGCGATCCCCCCCGGAAACGCAAGCGGCAGGCCGTTCGCGATCCCCGGCATGGAGTGGAAATCCACGGGACGGCGATCGATAGCGCCGCGGGCATCGCAATCGGCGATAAGCGCATCGATCATTTCATCCAGCATTCCCTCGGGATATTCGCCGGAATGCGCGCCGATCACTTTTCCATCGGGATCGATGATCATGATCGTGGGCCAGGCACGCACGGTATAGCTCCGCCAGATCTGAAGTTCGGGATCGTTGACCACCGGATGTTCTATCCCGTGGCGGAGAATCGCGGAGCCGATGGCGGCGGTTTCGCGCTCCGCCGTGAACTTCGCCGAGTGGACGCCGATCACCACCAGCTCGGCTCGATATTTCCGTTCCAGCCGCTTCAGATCCGGGAGAATGTGCATGCAGTTGATGCAGCAGCAGGTCCAGAAATCGAGAAGCACGATCTTGCCGCGCAGTTCACGAAGGGAGATCGGGCGCGGCGTGTTGAGCCAGTCCAGCCCGCTCGGGAAATCGGGGGCGTTGACCTTGCCGGGATAGGAAATCGTTGCCATCGGCGCGCTCGGGAATGGAAATTGAACGGATATCGCGAGCGAAAGATAGCGATTGAGGCGATCGGCAAAGGCAACGTGGCGCGCTCGTTGAGCGTAAACTGAACGGAGCGGTTCCCAGCGGTTTCATTTTTCAGCGGACTGACGATCATGCATGACAACCAGAAATGGCCGGATACGATCTGGATTATCCGTCACGGCGAAAGCGCCGGCAATGTGGCGCGCGACCAGGCGGAGGCGGCCGGCACGGCGCGCATCGATCTGGCGATTCGCGATGTCGATGTCCCGCTCTCCCCGCTCGGCGAACAGCAGGCGCGGGCGCTGGGCCGATGGTTTCGCGAAAACACCGCGGAGCAGCCCCCAACCGTGATCCTCACATCCCCCTATCTCCGCGCCAGGACCACGGCGAACCTTGTGCTGGAAAACGCCGGCATCTCCCATGATTCCGTGCTGATGGTGGTGGACGAACGGCTGCGCGAGCGGGAGTTCGGGATTCTGGACCGGCTGACCAAGCGGGGAATCGAGGAACATTTCCCGGATCAGGCGGCGATGCGGACGCTTCTCGGAAAATTCTATCACCGTCCCCCCGGCGGGGAAAGCTGGTGCGATGTGATTCTCCGCCTGCGAAGCGTGATCGGCTCCATCACGCGGGATTATCGCGGCGAACGGGTGCTGGTTTTCTGTCATCAGGTGATCGTCCTCTGCCTCCGCTATCTGCTGGAGCGGATGACCGAGGAGGAAATTCTGGCGATCGACCGGCTGGGGGATATCGCGAACTGCTCGATCACATCGTACATATTCGATCCCGCCGCCGGAGCCCAGGGAAGAATGAAGCCGGCGCTCTTCAATTTCGTGGCGCCGCTGGAACAGGCCGGCGCGCCGGTGACAAGCAAACCGGACGCGCCGGTGGGAGCGAAATAATCGATGAATACCGACAAAACTGTTTCGCGCGAAAAAAAATCGAATGCGCGCCGTCCTATCACGTTGACGCCGGGCGTGCTGGCGCGCTGGCCGCTGCCGCGACCGGATATCGACGGCGACAAGGATGAGCGGGGACGCGTGCTGATTCTCGGCGGCGCATCGGAGATGCCGGGGGGGATAATCCTCGCGGCAACAGCGGCGCTCCGCGCCGGCGCGGGAAAATTGCAGATCGCCACGCCGGCCGGCATTGCCCCGTGGATTGCCACGGCGGTGCCGGAGAGCAGAGTTTTTTTTCTGCCGGAATTGAAGAGCGGAGGAATTGCCGCGTCATCGGCCGCGATGCTCGCGGACCGGGCAAACGGCGTCGATGCGGTGGTGATAGGCCCCGGCGCCGTCGATGAAGCAGCGCTTGCGCGCCTCCTCCGTCGCCTCCTCCCCGCGATCGATGGCCCGACCGTGATCCTGGATGCCGCCGCGCTGGCCGTATTCGCCACCGATCCGAACATTCTGGCGACGATGCGGGGTCGCGCCATCGTTACACCACACGCCGGAGAGCTGGCGACGATGCTCGGCATCGAAAAACGGGATGTGCGCGCCGATCCGCTGAACGCCGCCCGAACCGCCGCCGAACAGTTCCACTGCGTTGTGCTGCTGAAGGGATCGGCCACGCATATCGTTTCGCCGACCGGAAATATCCATATCAGCACCGTTGGAAATGTGGGGCTGGCAACGTCGGGATCGGGGGATACGCTGGCGGGGATCGTGGCGGGGCTGGCGGCCCGTGGCGCGGCGCCGGAGCAGGCCGCGGCGTGGGGAGCGTTTCTCCACGGAAGCGCAGGCGATCTGCTGGCGCGGCGCGTTGGACGGCTGGGATATCTGCCGAGGGAGCTTCTCGTGGAAATCCCACCGCTGATGGAAAAGCTGTCGCGGATGAAAGTGAAAGCGACGTGATCGATGTCTTCGTTTCGCCGGGCGCGGTTATCCCCCGCGTTCGAAATAGTTGCGCCGACACCACAAGATTCCGCGCGGGCAATGTCATCTCCTCAATCGCCATCGTTCATTGCGGATCAATCATCCCACACCAGATACACGCGCACTTCCGGCTGGGAGGCGCACGATGTGGCAAGCCGCAGATACGCGGTCGGATTGGGGTCGCGCGGCACGATCACGGCGGCCCCGACCTTGAGCTCCTCCGACGGACGCAGCGTAAACCGCTCCGGGATCTTTATGCGAACGCGCATCCCGGCGGTATCGACAAGCGTCGGCGTCGAAAAGCTGATGGGAGCCTCCGATCTGTTTTTGATGATGACGGTCGCCTGCGTCTCCTTCCCCGCCTTCAGATTTTTCAGAAGAAATGTGGGAGGAACGACGCCGATTTCCGGGACGACGTTGACAGTTACCACAAGCGTCACCGGCGAGCGACCGCGGGCATTGCTCCAGAGGATGATATCATGCGAAAGGCGGCGCGGGATGGAGCTGACAAGAAACTCAACGCGGAGCTTTGCGGAATCGCCCGGCGGAATGATCAGCTTATCGAGCTGGCCGCTGATGCAGCCGCAATCGGAATCGGGATCGCCCTGGAACAGAAGCGTATCGCTTCCCGGATTCAGCACCGTCAGCGTCCGGCGGTAGACTCCCGGCGCCCCGGTTCCAAAATCGAGCGTATCCCCTCTGGTCCCCACGATTTCGATCAGCGCATAACCACGCCCACTCGGCGGAATTGATACGCGGACCCGCGTGGACATCTCCTGTGCCGTGCCCGAAGCAAACGGAAGCGCCAGCATCACCAGCGCAACCCACAACGAGCCGGGAAAAGCGGAACGAAAAAAGCTCATGAGAAAAACAATCATTGAACCGGAGCGATGATCCGTTGACGGCTGAACGGGTGAACGAGTTTAGAAGCTCATGATATGGATTCCCCGCGAGATCATCCCCGACGGCTGAAACAACTCCGCCGCCCGGCGTGCCTGCATGGCGACCGGGCGGCGGACCAGGAGTTCATGAAACCACGAACCGGCCGCGACGATTATTTCGCGCCCGGCTTTCCGCTCTTCGCGGCGGGTTTGGCGGGAGGAACCGTGCCACCCGGCGCCGGAGTTCCGCCGGTCGGAGCCGACGGCGGCGGAGGGCTGGCCGGCGACGCATTGCTCGTCAGGTTCATCTTGATCACCGGGACCATCGTGCTGGTGGTGTTGACCGTCACCTCCGACGAAACGACCGATGACGAGATCGGCTTCACATGCGCCACGATCTTCATCGAATCGCCCGGCTGAAGAACCTTCGGCGATGTCATATCGAAACGGACGACCATTTCGCCCGGATTGGAGATCTCCGGCGGCTGAACCGTGATCGGCGCGTTCGAGAGGTTCTTGATCAGCACCGCGCTCGTGTCCTCCCTGCCGGCCTTTGCACTGTTGATCACCGGGAACATCTCCGGGACCGCAACCACATCGCGGATGATATCGGCGGTGAGGGAGATGATCAGATCCTTCTGCGTGGAATCGTTGGAGGTAACAGTCAGCGATTTGGACTGCGGGCCGGTACGCGTTACCATGTCGATCTGCACATGAATGGTCGCGGTATCCCCCGGCGCCAGCACTTTCTTATCGAGCGAATCGGTTGTGCAGCCGCACGATGGATGCACATTGGTGATCCGAAGCGTATCGCCGCCGGTGTTGGTAACCTTGATCGACTTTTTCAGTTTTCCGGGGGGAACCTTCCCCCACGCCACGGTATTTCCGCCAACGATCTCGATCTTCGGCGGGCCGCTGACCGATCCCGGCCCGGCCTTCGGCTGGCTGCATCCCGCAGCGCCAAGAGAAGCCAGGATGATGCCGCCCAGTAGAACCCTGAACGGCGTTGTGATGCCATGCTCGCGAAATGCCATGAATAATTCTCCGAAGTTGAATCGGGACGCGATGATACGCCCCGGAGATATCGAAATCAGTAACTGCCTGCGCGGCCGGTGCGCCGCGAGCGCGCGCGCGAAACGGGTTCCCCGTCCGGCGGTATGGAAGGATCTCAATATATCGTATTGAAGCGATCTATCGATAGGCCCCGCCGCGTCCGCCATCGCCGATCCGGCTCCCGCTGTTGCCTGTATCGATGCCGTTGCCGAACTTTGCGTCGGGTGCCTCCCCTATCGCGCGCCCGATTCCTACACAATTGAACCCGGAGACGCCATGCCAGGATGCTATTTCTGCGGCGAAGATTATCCCGACGGCGAGATCACACAGAAGGATGTCCCGTTCAAACTATACCTCGACGGGAGCAGCAAGGAAGAGAACGAGACGTTGAAGTTCAGCCCGTATCACGTTCACAGGCGCGGGGCGCTGGGTCGCGCGGGAGGGGATGGCGCAATCATCGGCACGGCCGGCGGGATCTACGCCACCAATCCCGGTGTTCAGCGCCATTATAAAAGAGTGTACCCGCTTGCCGAGAATATCCGCTGGCTGGAGGCGGGAATTGCGCTGCGGGTGCCGTTTTTCATCTTCACCACCCACGCCGAACTCGTTAACGATATCGGCAACAGGAACCGGAGGAACACGCTGCTGTTCGAGATCATGTTTCTGCATGCGATGGGCTACAGCTTTGTATTATCGGGCGGAAAAGTCATCGCCGAGCTGACCGCGGCGCCACGATTGGCCGCCGGTAAGATCAACGAGATGCTGGAGCAGGCGAGCAAATGCCTTGACATGACGCCCAAGGTATTCTGGGATCTCTGGAGAGCCCATTTCATCAATCAGGTCCTGCCGGGTTTTCCCGCTGCCGCCGCCCCGGCCGTGGCCGCGGCGGTGATGTTCCAGATCCATCTCAAGCACGATGCGAACGGGATGGAACCACGCTTCAGATCATCGCTCAACCGAAGCCCGCAGGCGATCTCGATCATGCTTTCGGGACAGCATGTCGCGATTCAGGCAACGCACTGGGCCTGGCACAGCGCGCGGGTGCTGCGCGTGGAAGGTCCCCCCAATCTCAGCACGCGTTTCCGCCTGCTGCCGAACCGCAGCGCGCTGGTCTCCTTCGACAATCCCGGATTTTTGCTGTCGGCCGTGGATATCATACCAAATCCGTAATCGCGGCGTGGACAGTCGATCAGCGCGATCCGTTGTTGCTCCACTCGTTTTCGCGACGGACGAATTTTCGTCGAAGCACGATTCCCCGGCGCGCCCGCGTTCATTTTGTGGCGGGCGCGTCAGGATATTCACTCACCGTTTTGAAAGCCGATCACCACAGCGTGGCCTTCGCCCTGCCATTCCATTCGCGATCGTACCCCTCGCCGCCGACGCGGTTTTCAGAAAGCGCGGCCAGCATCTCCCCCGCGCTTGGAAGAGATTCGGGATCGATATGCTTCTCGGGATTCCAGAGCTCGGATCGAACGATGGCGCGCGCGCATTGAAAATAGACGGCATCCACCGCAAGCACGATCACCGACCGCGGCGCTTTTCCATCAACCGCAAACGATGCAAGAAGCGCGGGATCGGTGGAGAGATGGGCGCGACCATTGACGCGAAGCGTGTTGCCGGCTCCGGGAATCAGAAAAAGGAACGCCGTGCGCGGATCGCGAACGATATTCCGCAGCGAGTCCGTCCGGTTGTTCCCGCGACGATCCGGCATCATCAGCGTCCGCTCATCATAAACGCGGACAAAGCCGGGAAGATCGCCCCGAGGCGAGCAGTCCAGCCCCTCCGGGCCACCGGTTGCCAGCGCCACAAACGGCGAGGCATCGATATAAGCCCGGTAATGCGGCGTGATATAATCCAGTTCCTTGACCGTGGAGGTCTCGCCGGGGAAACCATAGACCTGCTCCAGTTCTTCAAGCGTTGCGATAATCGGCATATCGGTTTATCGGAGTTGTTGACGGGAAATCCCGCGCGGGATGTTCACGGCGATGGAGGATCGCAATGGTGACGACGATCCGTGACCGGAAGGGTGATAACTTACCGATTCCCGCGATATGCATGGAATGGAGATCGCGCATCGAAACAGCGCGGCTTCAGCCCCGCCTGATTCCAGCCAGCACGGCGAATGATGGGAAACGATTATGATACGATATGATGGCTGAACCCGGATCGGGCCGAGATAGCGGCGAAAACAAAAAGAAAACGCCAGCCCCATCCCCTGAGCCAGCGTTTTCCAAGTGATTCGACAGGAGGTTACCCGTCTGCTGATGATCGATCCGTCTCCGGAGTTCGTTCATCAACTATATGCGAAGTTATCGTACGAACATGAAGACAATATGAATGATGCAGGATGGCACGGGCACAAAAAAAACGCCAGCCCCAGTCCCTGAGCCGGCGTTTTATGGGAGAAATCTGATGGAAGGTCGCCATCAGTTGATATGCCTCGGCCGTTTCCAGCGTAGGTCAATCAATTGCACGTAAAATTATTATCTGGAGATGAATACAAAATGAATGGCGAGCGATGGCACGGAAAATATTTCCGGACAGAAAAAAATATTCAGTGCGGTGATGACAGTGCAAAAGAAAACGCCAGCCCCATCCCCTGAGCTGGCGTTTTCTAGAAGTAGTACGACGGGAGTGTTCCCGTCAGTCGATCTGTTTCAGCCGTTTCCGGCGTCAGTCGATCAACTGTGTGCAAAGTTATCGTATGAAGATGAAAGGGAAATGAACGGAAAGCAGCGGCGAGAAGAGCTGTTCAGTGCGGTGATGACATTACAAAAGAAAACGCCAGCCCCATCCCCTGAGCTGGCGTTTTCTAGAAGTAGTACGACGGAAGATTTCCCGCCAGTCGATCTATTTCAGCCGTTTCCGGCGTCAGTCGATCAACTGTGTGCAAAGTTATCGTATGAAGATGAAAGGGAAATGAACGACTACCGATGATTGAGAATCATGCCGAATGCGGCCCGGAACACAATTCGGCGACGTTCCTTCCGGCGGGGATACCGCAAAAGGAAACGCCAGCCCCATCCCCTGAGCTGGCGTTTCCTGAAAGTAATTCGACGGGAGTGTTCCCGTCAGTCGATCTGTTTCAACCGTTTCCGGCGTCAGCCGATCAACTGCATGCAAACTTATCGCGCGAACATGAATACAGAATGAATATGGAACCGCGGCGTGGAAAATATTTCAAACGTGGCGCGATATTCGGTTCGGCAATTATATCGCAAAAGAAAACGCCAGCCCCATCCCCTGAGCTGGCGTTTCCTAGAAGTAGTACGACGGAAGATTTCCCGCCAGTTGCGTTGCCGGATCATTTCTGAGCGCAGGCGCATCAACTGTGTACAAAGTTATCGGAACAAGATGAAAGCAGGATGAATGGAGAACGATCCCGCGAGTATCCGGTTCCATATCTGAAATTTATTCTACGGCAACCCGCTATGTGGTGGATTTTCGCTCTCTTCTCGGCCTTCTTCGGAGCCCTTACGGCCATCCTCGGCAAGATCGGCGTGTCAGGCATCGACTCCAATATCGCGACCGCGATACGGACGGTGGTGATTCTGATCGTCGCTTGGGGAATAGTCTTCGCCGTCAGCGATGTGCGGACCATAGGAACGATCAGCCGTCGGAGCCTCGTTTTTCTGGTGCTCTCGGGGATCACGACCGGGCTCTCCTGGCTCTGCTATTATCGCGCGCTCAAGGAGGGAAAGGCATCGGCCGTGGCGCCGATCGACAAATCGAGCCTGGTGATGGTGATTCTTCTGGCGGCCGTTTTCCTGGACGAACCGCTGACGTGGAAATCGATTGTCGGCTCCATCCTGATCGTCTGCGGAATGCTGGTGACGGTTCTCCCGATCTCGTGTGGATAAAAAAAAGCCGATGCGCTGAAATACATCGGCTAAAACAGACGCAACGGATAATTACGACGATTTTTTCGTGGTCTCGCAGAGATAGAGGCTGTTGCCGTCAGGATCGCCGAAGAAAGCGAAACGGATCCCCTGATTTGCGTTGTCCACGATCGGCCCGCGGAATTGCACTCCCGCTTCGCGCAGCCGTTCCATCTCCTCTTCAAGCGTTCCATCGATATCAAGCCCGATCGAAAGCGCACCCGGCGTTCCCGGTCGCGGGCCGTGCGCGCCGGCGCCATGCAGCCCCAGCGTAAGCCCCTCCCCCGCCGCGATCTCCGCCCATCCGTCCCCAGCACGATACTTCATCGTCAGGCCAAGCACGCCGGTGTAGAATTCGACGGCCTTGTTCATATCTGACACCATGACGGTGACATTTCCTCCGTTGATCATCGTTGCTCCATATAATTATCGGTGATTGAATTGTTTTATGTTCAGGTTGAGGGCAGAATGCCCCTGAGGGAGCTGTCGTGACGCCCCATGAGATCAAAGCATATTCGTTCGGCAGATGCCACGATCGATATCAGATACGCTTTCGTGATATCCCGATCGCATCCGGAGAGATACATCGCGAGCACGCCCAACAGAAGAATCCCGGCAAGCCGCCGAACCATGCCGTTCATTTGCTGTTGCCGTCCGTAAATTCCTTCAAGGAATTCTCCGCGCTGGCGATGGGCTTGTTCCCCCACACTTTCTTCAATGAATCCGCAAGCGCGATATCCACCGCGCCTCCCGAACGATCCCCCAGCTTTTCGCGCGCCTCGCCGCGAATCTGATAGGAGGGATAGAAATTTCGATTGTGAGCAAGGACGCTATCGCAATCACTCATTGCGCCGGCATAATCCTTCAGATCGGATTTCGCCATGGAGCGAATCGAATAAATCAGATAGGAATCCGGTTCGAGGCGGAGTGCAGTATCGCAATCGTTTTTTGCGCCCTGAGCGTCATGGAGCCCAAGCCTGGCTTTACCCCGCTCCAGGAATGCAAGCCCCAGATTCGGCTTCAATGAAATAGCCCGCGTCTCATCGGTAATCGCATCCTGATAACGCGCAAGATTATTCTCCGCTCTTCCACGATAGAAATACATCAGATCATTGGTGGAATCGAGCCGGATGGCGTGGTCGAAATCGATGCGCGCGCTGTCGTAGCGATCCAGCAGCAGCAGATAACAACCCCTGTAGAGACGGCCTCGCGGGAAATCCGGAGCAAGGCCCACCACCGTGTCGAAATCCTTCAACGCATCATCGTGGCGTCCAAGATCGGCCTCGAGGAAAGCCCGTTGGAGATAGGTCAGAGTATCATTCGGAAAGAGCCTCACCACGCGAGAGTAATCCTCGATCGCCCCCGGCAAATCATTCAGCGAATCGCGCACTACCGCTCGTTCAAACAGCAAATGGGGATCGGTCGGATCGATCCTTACAGCCGCGTTGTACTCTTCGAGCGCTTCCTGGAACTTTCCCTTGTCACGTCTCGAACGCGCGATATTCAGATGCTTTTGCGCGCTGTCCTGACATCCGGTCAGATGAACGGAGAAGAGCGCAAGCAGAAGAATTCCGGCAGATAATCGAACAATAATATTCACAATAAACTCCCTGTTATTAGCCGTTCTTCCGGAACTATCACTTCGACTCACTACTATTCTCAACGTTGTCCAGCGAATCGGCAATCCTCCCATCCGACGCGCTTCCCGCGGAATCGCCCAGCATTTTGCGCGCGTCTCTGCGTATCTGATAGGGAATCGCATAACCCGGCTCATGCTTGATGACACTGTCGCAATCACGGATCACGCCCGGATAATCCCTCAAACCGAATTTTGTCATGGCGCGATGACCATAGATATAATAATTATCGGCGTCGTACCGGAGTGCCGTGTCACAATCCCTCAACGAACCCTGAAAATCCTGGATCATGAATCTACTGTTTGCACGCGCCAGGAACGCACGCGCCATCGTCGGCACAAGGGAAATCGCCTGCGTCTGATCCTTGATTGATTCCGGATAATTACCCATATCGCTCTCCAGCAGCCCGCGATAGTGGAATCCCTCGGGATCCGTCGGATCAAGTTTGATGGCGTGATTGTAATCGGCACGAGCGCTGTCGTACCGATGCATCCGCTCCAGACATACTCCGCGGTTGAGATAGCTGCTGGAGTAATTGGGAGCCAGATGCACTGCCATTTCGAAATCATTCAACGCATCATCCAGCTTTCCGCGACTCCCCAGGCAAATACCGCGATTGATATACGCATCGGTATCATTCGGACGGAGTTTCAGAACGCGGGAGTAATCTTCAATTGCGCCCGGCCGGTCCTCGAGAGAATCGCGCAGCGCGGCACGTTCGAACAGCGCATCGGCATTCAAGGAATCGCTGGCGATGGCCGCGTTGTATTCTGAAAGCGCTTCCCTGAGCTTGCCGTTATCCTGCTTTGCGCGCGCGATGATCAGATGCCCTTCGGCGATATCCTGACCACAGGCGGAAAGAAAGAGTGAAACCATGATTACAACGGCACATACCGCCGGAAGCCGGAACAGTGAACTCATAAAACTCCAATTCGAATAAGATTCCTCTCCCCTCCAGATTCCGCCATTACCGCACAACCTGCATTTCGCGCGTGCGGGCTTCGGCACCCACCTGCAATCGGTAATAATAGACTCCGCTCGGCAATGAATTCCCCGACGAACGGGTATCGAACGTCACTGAATATTCTCCCGGCCCCTGAGGACGATCCACCAGCGTTGCGACTTCCTCGCCGTGCGCGTTGAATACCTTGAGCTGCACTGGAAATGTTCCGCTCCCGCCTATCGAATAATCGATCTTTGCAGCATCGGAAACCGGGTTGGGGATATTGCCGCGAAGTTCGAAACCGGCGGCATCCGCAAGCCGATCGTTTTCAACGCCAAGCTCCGCGATAGTGGTGCTGTAGACGCCGCCGCCGTGCGTGCCGGCCACGATATACCCATCCGACTGCCGCACATCGATCATATCGACGATCATATTGCCGATCGTCGATGCCCCCTCCTGAAGCCAGACGGTTTTTGAACCGTACAGACCTGTTGTTGAATACAATCCCGTGCTTGTGCCGACGAGATAAATCGTGCCATTCGGCCGGTGAAGAAATGCAAACCATCGACATGAAGGGCCGGAACCCGGATTCAGCGTCCCCCCTTCCAGGTTTCCGCCGATCGGCGTCCAGGTCGCGCCGGCATCGGTCGTCAGATAAAGGCTTTGCAGCCCGTAATTTGAAAAGACCACAACCGCGTGATTTCCATCGAGGGGGTCTACCGCAACGCAATTGATATATCCCTTGCGAGAAAATACCGTCGGCGTAACATCCGCGACTTCAGCGGCGGCGTTTGTGGCGTTATCAATTCTGTAAATCCGGCCGTTGCTGGTGCCATAATACAGCCGATGCGCGGGGCTCTCCTTCGATACGCCGAGCGCGGAGATGCTGACCGTGTCGCTGACCGTCGCGGTCTGAATGCGCGACCAGTTGACGGTCGCGGCTTCCTGCGAATTCAGCGGGATTCCCGTCACATCATTGTTGTACCATAATTCCGATCCGGCGGCCAGGTACATTGCATTGGTATTGGCGGGATCGAGAACGAACGGGCTGATAAAGAGATAATTTTTTCCGCCAAGCGGATCGATGCGCGCAAATTGCGAGAGTTTCCCCGCCCCGTTCAACAGCACGCGATACGCCTTCCCCAACTGTTTTGCCACATACATCGATGTGCGCCCGTCGGCTATCGCGCAGAAAGCGCCGTCGCCGCTGCCAACGGAATCCCAGTGCGTTGCCTCGGCGGCATTGGCGGACATCCACGTGCCATTATCCTGCAACCCGCCAACGACGGTATTATCGCCGGGCGTCCCATGATCGATCGCCACCGAATAAAACTGCGATGTGAAATATCCGTTGTTGAGCGAAGTCCAGGAGACATTTGCCGCGCCGCCATCAGCGGAACGGTGAATGCCACCATCGCTGCCGGTATAAATTATCGAGGGATTTGTCGGCGAAAACACCAGCGTATGCTGGTCCGGGTGATGATGCGGATATTCCAGCTCCAGCCGCACGGTGCTGTCGATCGGAACATCGCGATAGCCGCCGATCCAGACGCCGGACGGCGTTGCAAAGCCATCGTTCGAGCGGTAGAGATTTGTGCCGCCGAGGTACACGACGTTCGGATCATCCGGCTTCACCTCGATATGAAGATCGTACGAGGTCTGCGTATTGAAATCGCCGAAGGAGCCGCCGAGCGACGGAAGATTTGCCGAGCGATTTTCCCACGCCCCGCCCGCGCCCGATCCATCCCCCGACACGTAGGTATATTTCCAGAGGCTGGACCAGACGGAATCGTGTTGAAAATTGAACCCGAGATGCCCGGTGCCTGGAGTTTCCGCGACAAAATAAACGCTCTTTTCGTCTGAGGGAGCATAGGCCGGAACAACCCGATTGTATTTCGCGGGCCAGTTCGGCGGCGTGATCTTCGTCCAGGTGGTCCCGTCGGCCGAGCGCCAGATTCCCTGCTTCCCCCCCCCGGAGCTGAGCGTTGCATAGAGCACTCCCCCCGGCGTGATGATAACGTCGGTGGTTGAAGACATCGTCGTGTTGTCGATCAGCACGCCGGACCATGTTGTGCCGCCATCGGTTGAGCGGTAGATGCCGCCATAAATTGCCGCGTAGACGCGATCCTGCGTCAGATTGGTGGGATCGGTCACAACGCGCCAGACAACATCCCATACGGAACTGAACGTGTGCGGCGCGTTCGCCGCGGTTTTCGGAAGCGATTTCCACGACCGCCCGTTGTCGGTCGATTTATAAATGCCGTTGCCGATATAAAACGCGTAACTCGCCGAACCGCTTCCGCCAATTAATTCGCCGCTGCCGTAATACCAGACGCTCGTTTTTCCGGGGCGCGTATCCTGCGTCAGTGTGGTGACGCCGGGCTGCTGCGACGGGATCGTTGTCCGCGTCCACGATGCTCCGCGATCGCTCGACCGCCACATTCCCCCGGTTGAGCCACCCGCGATAAGCGTATCCTCGCCGGTGATATCTATTCCCAGCGCCCTGGTCCTCCCGCCGATATTATATGGCCCGCGATGCTGCCAGCCGTAATCCGCCAGGCTGCTGGACTTGAACATCGCGCCGCTTCCCTCGCGCGTGGGAATTGTGGCCGCGAACGCAAGCTCACGCTCGCGGATTCCCGGTGGAATCGTCCCGGTCTCCGGATCGCGAAGCCGCATAAACTCCCACCGTTCACGCTCCGCCGGATTTTCCTCCTCGGCATCGCCGGAAATCACGGTTGCGGGATGGGCCGGGTAGGCGTGGTGTTTTCCGGAATGGAGAAGCACCATCACCGCGATGCCCGCCGCGATCGATCCGATAACGCGGATGAGAGATTTCATGATAGAGACCCTGGATAGTAACGGAGAGAAATCGTGTGACCGGCCCAAGCAATCGCGACTATTTATATTCCTTCTTCGGATACGGGATTATCTTCAGCTTTTCGAACAGCTCCCGCGTCGGGGTGATGGCGGCGGGATCGTTGAAATCGAAAAACCAGAAGTTCTCCACGTCGCCGTAGTTCATCCCCGCCTGCATCGTTCCCTGCGATTTATGCTCCGCGATCTCCCAGTTGACGATGATCTTGTAGGTCAGCGCGTCGCGGTAACCGAACTTCTGCGTCCGATCAAACGAAAACATCGGCGCGCCCGATTTGATGTTGGTGATCGGATATGCCGGAAGACCGCTGAATTTCAACCCCGCGGTATCGCTCTTGTTGCTGACGCTTCCTCCCAGAACAATGGGATGCTTTCCGTTTGTCATCTGCTGCGCTGCCTCCATCGCCAGAATCGAGGCCCCCTTGTGGCCGCCGTGCGTGTCCGGGGTCGGGAGAAGACAGAAGACGTAATCGTACTTCCCCTTGTTCATGATATCGATCAGACGTGTGCGGATGGCGTTCACATCCCAGACATATTTCAGCACCGAATCGACGTTCTGCGTGTAGCGATGGTCAAGCTGATCGAAGAAGAAATAGTTTTTGATGCCGAGGATTTTTCCCGCCGCGAGCAGCTCGTTTTTTCTGATGGTTGGAAGATATTCCCGACCGATTTTCTCATCCGTCAACTCCAGATGATAATACGCCTCCGCCAGCGTGGAATATTTATATCCCCCCTCTCCGTTGGTGATCAGCGCAAGATCGACTGTTCCGCCAAGATCGTGGGTGATCTTGTAGACCGTCGCCGCGAAACCCGATTCATCGTCGGGATGGGCTATCACGATCAGCGCCCGCGGCGGCGCGGCGGCGGCGAGAAGTGGCAGGACCAGCACGGCGAATGCCGCGATGATCGATATGCGTAGATATTTTTTCATAATCCGTATGGAAGATTGTTGGCCGAAACGAAAATCAGTCGGAGCTTCTCTTCAGAAATGCCCCCGGCCCCCCCTCGCGCGCCAGAAACACGAAAATGCCGAGGATGATGATGCCGACTCCCCCCACCATGTACACCCATCCGGTGGAGAGAAATATCGCCCCCCAGATCAGGATTGCCAGAATCGCGGGAAGCGGATAGAGCCACATCCTGAACGGCAGATGCGCGCTCCCCTCCCGTCGCCGGAGCACCATCACGCCAACCGCCTGCCCGATAAACTGCACAAGGATGCGGACGGCGATAATCGCGGTGATTACATCCTTCAGCTTGAAGAGAAGGCTGAAGACAAACGCGGTGGCGCCGAGAATCAGCAGCGAAACGTGAGGAAATTTTTTCGTGGGATGAACGCGCGCGAAAATCGGAAAGAACGCGCCATCGGCGGCGGCGGCGAACGGAACGCGGGAGTAACCGAGCATCGCCGCGAAAAGCGATGAGAACGCGACGCCGAGGATAAGGCAGGTGGCGACGATGGCGGCGCGATGACCGTAGATTTTTTCGAAGAAGAGCGAGACGATAAATTCCGAGTGCTGCCCCTCCCGCCACGGAACCACGCCGAGAATCGAAAGCTGCATCGCCAGATAGAGCACGGCGATCCCGGCGATCGAGATAAAAATGCTGCGCGGAATATTCTTCCCCGGATTTTGAATCTCCCCGCCGAGATGGCAGACATTGTAGTAGCCGAGATAACTGTAGATGGTCTGCACGGTCGCCTGTCCCAGCCCGAGCCAGAAGAACGCCGAAAAATCGAACGCGCCGGGAGGATAATCGAACGCCAGCGCGGCGTTGAAATGCCCGGCACCCGCGACGATCAGCCAGCCGATGGTGCCGATCACCAGCCCCCAGAGCACCAGCGAAATCTTCCCGATCGTGCTCACTTTTCTGTAGAGGAGAAGCGTGAGCGTGATGACGAGCAGCCCGGAGACCCCCTTCTGTTCGATCGGCGTGAGCGATGGGATCACATAGCGGAGATAATTGGCGAACCCGATCGCGCCGGAGGCGATCACCAGCGGCGCCTGGATCGTAGTCTGCCATATATAAAGGAACGACATCATCCTTCCCCACTTCTTCCGGCCGTACGCCTCGCGCAGGAAAATGTAGCTGCCGCCGGCAAGCGGCATGGCCGCGCCAAGTTCCGCCCAGATAAACCCGTCGATAAACGCCAGCAGCGCCCCGGCCACCCACGCCAGCAGCGATTGCGGCCCCCCCATGATCGGGATCACCGTGGCTGCGACCAGAAACGGGCCTATCCCAACCATGTCGATCATGTTGAGCGCCGTCGCTTCCGGCAGCCCAAGCCCGCGCACGAGTTTCTGCTGCTGCTGATCTTCGGTCTGGGTCATGCTGTATCTGCCATTGAGTTGTTCGAACGTTCGTGCGAACTGCCGGTCATGCGATGGCCGCGATTTCCGCCTGAAATTTTCTCGGGAGCTTCGCAAGGACCATATCGTACGATGCGCGTATCAGGCCGAGCAGTTCCTTCTTCCTCAGCGACTCGATCGAGCGAATGCTGATCCAGTGATAGCGGCTGAGATATTTGTTCGGGACGATTCCCTCCCGCTCGGTCAACTCCGCGAACATCTCAGGATCGCACTTCAGATTCAGCGTCCTCAGCTCCGCCGGCTCCAGGTTGACGCAGGCGAACATCTTTCCGCCGATTTTGAAGAGAAGATCGCTCCCCCACTGCACCTGCTCGGTCGCGCCGGGAAACGAAAGACAGTAGTCGCGGATCTGTTCCTTGTCCATGATCGGGTCCGGAGGCGTTCGGGAATGGGCGGGATGAGGATCGATCTCCCGCGAGCGGACGAATATAATCATCCGCGCCGGGAGATGATTCATGATCCGCGCTCGCGGCGCCAAGATTCGTTGCCGCCGTTCCACGCGCGGCCCCTGATGTGGCGACGGAACGGGCGGGCTGTTTCAGCGGCCTGGGGAAATCGATTCGTTCGGCGGACGGGTTGTCGCGGTGAAGAAATTTCTGATGCGCGGGTTCATCATCCCAACAAGGGGATCATCGTCGGTGATATTCAGGGATGATAGAGCCGGGAATCGGCGCGATGTTCACAAAGCTGGCGAACGGACGGCTTTCGGCGTTGGGAATGGTATATATATGAAGAAGCTGCGCGACTCACCCCTGACCGCACAGCTTCAATTTGAAGTCCGAAGTTGGTGCTCCGGTCTCTTCAAGGGGGAATACTCATCCAGCGACGCTTTTGTTCCCAAACGACGAGATTTTTTTTCGACGGGGATTTCGATCGGGAAGCGTGGCGACGCGGGAAGATGCGCCGGGCGTATCGCTCCAAAAAAATTTCATCGGGGATTGCGATCGGGAAGCGTGGCGAATGGTATGGGCATAAAAAAAGAAGCTGCGCGACTCACCCCTGACCGCACAGCTTCAAATTTGAAGGCCGAAGGTTGGTGCCCCGGTCTCTTCACAAGGGAATACTCGCCACGTTCCCCTTTTGTTCCCAAACGATGGAAAATTTTTTCAGAGAGGATTTTGATTGCGGATCGCGGCATGATGTGGCGATCGTAACGCATCACGCTTCACAGCCCCATCGGGGCGGGCCGGTTACAGCAGTACGATTTCCCCAATGATTTCAAGCTCCATCGGAGCGTACCATTCCCCCGGATGCAACGATGGCTCGCTTCGATGGAGCTTGAGAGGAACACGAACCCCTCACTGCTACAACCGGCACGTTCCCACGGAGCTTGGAGAGTAGAGATGCGTGGCGGAAAATATCGGCGCGGCGCAAAAAAAAGAAGCTGCGCAACTCACCCCTGATTGCACAGCCTCAAATTTGAAGTCCGAAGTTGGTGCTTCGGTCTCTTCACAAGGGAATACTCGCCACGTTCCGCTTTTGTTCCCAAACGTTGAAAAGAATTTTCCGCTGGAGATTTCGATCGCGATCCGTCGCCACGCGCGAAGAAAAACATTCACCGGAGATTGCGATCGGGAAGCATGGCGAACGGTATGGGCATAAAAAAAGAAGCTGCGCGACTCACCCCTGACCGCACAGCTTCAAATTTGAAGGCCGAAGGTTGGTGCCTCGGTCTCTTCGAAAGTGAATACTCATCGAGTGGAATGTTTGTTCCCAAACGAGTGATTTTTTTGAAGGATGGCGCATCGGACCATCATCTACAAATCGTTCGTCGCGAGCATTATGCTTATCGCTGGGACCACTGCAACGGGAGAATGGATTTCGTGTTGGTCAATACGAGAAGCCCTTCATGGGAGGCGGATGACCCGCCAGCATCGGGCACCGTACGCATCGGTGCCCCTCACTCCATATTCATACCACAGGAACCACTATGTCCAACACGACTCCATTTCCGCGAATTCGAATCCGGCCTGGCCGGATCATTCGCACACTTCTCCTGGCCTTCTTCGGCCCGGCACTTTGTGCCATCTCGCTCTCGGCACAGCCGGGCTTTCCGCTCGTACGGCGCTTTCAGCACACCTACGGAGACGCCGCAACGAAGGAATATTCAGAACACGCGCCAAGTGATGGTGTGGCAAAATGCAGTCATCCCCTGGAGTACACCAGGGGTGGCGGCTACATCATGATTGGCGACAACAGCGATTACGGCAGCTCCAAAATCCTGACAGTCCGCGCCACGCTCACCGGCAGCCAGATCGGCCCGGCGCGGACGTACGTCGCCGGTTCGTTCGGGACGCAGGGAACCGATATCCACGCGACGGCCGACGGCGGCTACGCGATTCTCGGCAACCGGGACGCCTTCGGCACGGTCAGTAGTGCATCCCTTCCGGGAGAGATTCTCGTCATCAAGACCGACGGCAACGGCAATGTCGCCTGGCGGAAACAGTACGGGTCCGGCACATGCCGCGAGCAGGCATATTCCATCACGCAGACCAAGGATGGCGGATATATGGTGGCGGGGTATGTCGAATGCCCTACGGGGGGAATAACGGGGGTCGGCGATCTGCTTCTCATCAAGCTCAACGCGAACGGCTCGGTGGCGTGGTACAAGGCCTACAACGATTTTCAGTGGAACTACGTCGCGAACTCCGTTCAGCAGACGAGCGACGGCGGGTACGTTGTCGCCGGCAAAATCGACAAGTATAACGGCGGGACGCAGGGATTTATCATGAAGGTGAAAGGGGATGGAACGTTCCAGTGGTTGCGTGATTTCGGCGGATCGAGCACCAACGATGCGTTCTACTCTGTCGCCATCGCGGCCGACGGCGGGTATGTAGCCACCGGAAATCTGGGAGCTGACATCTATGCGGTGAAAGTGCTCTCCGGCGGCACGTTCAGCTGGGCGAAATCGTATGCCGGCACCAGCGGAACGCTCGATATCGGCTACGATGTAAAGCGGAACGGCGAGAACGTCGTGATCGCCGGCATGGCGAACAACTCCAAGGCGTTCCTCATGCGCCTGCACAGCGACGGCACCATCGATTTCTCGAAGGCATACGCGCCGCCGGGAGCCACCAGCGTTGCGCGGTCGGTTGTTATCGCGGAGCAGGGATATGCCATCAGCGGCGATGTCAGCACCGGCAATTCCGATTTCTATCTGGTTAAAACCGATGCCGATGGCGACAGCTATTGCAATACGGAAAACCTGACGTTGAATGTGACCACGCAGGGAGACGGCGCCTGGATCGGCATGTCCACCCCCTCCCATTCCCTCCCCGCCAGCGACGATGTCACCCCCGCCGCGATCGGCCTGGGCGAGGCGCAGCTCTGCTACAAGCAGGAATATCCGGTCTACAGGGACGCATCGTTGAACGATGGCCCATACAATCACACATTTACCAACGGCGGAACCGGCAGCAACGGCAACCCAACCAAGAGCGATCCGGTCCCGGAGCCCGCGGTGCTGAGCGGACACGCATGGACAACGGAATCGGTCTGGGTGCGCGACGCCCAGGATAACGCGCTTATCAGCCGGACCAACGGCTCTCTCTACGAACACGAGCTGGTGAACGAAACCCCGCGGTTCGAGCTGGGCACCAACTATATCTACGCGTTCATCACAAACCACAGCGACCAGGCAACCGACCCCGGAACATTAAATGTCTACTGGAGCGTCGCCTCCACCAACCTCGCGTGGCCCATGCACTGGAACAACTACACGAGCGATAACGGGCCGGTTCTCGGCGATATCGCCGGCACGACGCAGATCCCGTCGATCGCTCCCGGCGAATCCTACGTCGCGGAAATCCCCTGGACCACTCCCGATCCGGTCGCGTACGGCGGAACAACGCCGCCCATATCGCTCCTGGCACGCTACGAGTCGGAAACCGATCGGATGACATTCGCGGAGGGAAGCAACACCGAGGATAACGCGATCAACAACAATAACATCGTCTGGCGGAATGTTGTCATCGTCTCACCCGATGACATGACCGGCGGCCCGACCGGCGGGACGAAGAACATCGTAATCCGCAATACGCAGGCGCAGAGCGCGGCGGCCGATCTCTCCCTCTCGATTCCGGTCGAGGAAGCGGACATCAACCCCCTCTTCACGCAGGGAAATATCCGTGTTGATCCGGGCACAACGCTCTACCAGCAGTGGGTGAATGCCGGACGTCCGGGGCAGAACGTGGAGGATAATCTGGACGGCACCATCAGGATCACCGGCGATGATGCGAAGATCGGCATCACGCTCGCCGCCAATTCGGAAGCGACTATCGGCATCCGCTTCGAGAACACCGGCGGCCTCCTGCCGTTCGATGAGTATTATCACTACGACGTGACTCAGGCAAACGGCATCGGCGGCGTCACGTTCGAACTCCAGTTCCCGGCCGAGGAGCCGCAGGGAGGCGAGCAGCCGAAAACGGTGACACCGGAACGCGGGGAGAGCGAAGGAATCGCCGGCGGCATGCTGGCGGCCCATCCAAACCCTGCCACATCCGCAACGGTGATCGGCTACCATGTCCCGGTTGCGACCCAGGCCAGCATTACGATCTACGACATGTCCGGCAATCTCGTACGCACGCTCGTTGCGGGCCGGGAGGTTCCGGCCGGAACATATAATGTACAGTGGGATGGCGCCGACGCCACCGGAACGCTCGTCGGCAGCGGCATCTACATCTACAGGCTGCAAACGCCGCTCGGCATCCTCAACCGCCGGTTGACGATCGTTCGATAAGGAGCTGATAACGTCAGAACGATATGAGAGAGTTCCCTGTCGTGATGTTCGATCGGAGAGGCGCGATTCGTCGCGCCTCTTTTTTGCACATGAGCAGCAGGATGCCGGAACGTCCTTCGCGATGGATCAGGTATGGTTGGATGGTAGCCCCGCGTTGCGGTTCGATGCCGTGATTCAAAAAAGGCAAAAAAAAGAAGCTGCGCGACTCACCCCTGACCGCACAGCTTCAAATTTGAAGGCCGAAGGTTGGTGCCCCGGTCTCTTCACAAGGGAATACTCGCCACGTTCCCCTTTTGTTCCCAAACGTTGAAAAGAATTTTCCGCTGGAGGTTTCGATCGCGATCCGCCGCCACGCGCAAAGAAAAACATTCACCGGAGATTGCGATCAGGAAGCGTGGTGAATGGTATGGGCATAAAAAAAGAAGCTGCGCGACTCACCCCTGACCGCACAGCTTCAAATTTGAAGGCCGAAGGTTGGTGCCCCGGTCTCTTCGAAAGTGAATACTCCCACAGTTCCCCTTTTGTTCCCAAAACGCAAAAACTTTTCCGCGCGCCCGCCACTCGTGGCCGATCATTGGTAGTGACTCAATTTGAGATGCTGTGGATGATGCTCAGAGTCATATCCGGCATCGGTCTTCCCAGCCCCATCGGGGCGTAAGCAGCTACTGAAATATTCGAAATTTCAGCATTTTTTGGTTCTTACCCGTTGATCACCCGTTCGGTGGTGGTATTTGTCTGTCCGGCCATGTGCCGGATGATGCGCATCTCCAAGTCCTTCCCCTTCGGAACTTCCCGATAATGCTTGTCATCGACCTCCCGCGAATGCCCGATCATATCGATGATGAACTGCCGATCCCATCCGAGTTCGTGTTCCAGAAACCAGATCGCCGACTTCCGGCAACAGTTGATCCCGCGTCTGGTGCACGTAATGCCGCCACGTTCGCAGGCCGTACTGAAATCCTTCCGAATGTTGTCGAGGCTCGTCTGAGGAAACAGCATGGTTGGACGTGTTCGTGACGGCGGCAGGGCAAGCAGCTGGTCCAGGCATTCCCGCAATCCCGGTATCATCCTGACCGGAATCTCCCGCCGCACCTTCTCCGCGCTCTGATGTGCCTGCACCTTGCTACAGGCCGGGAGATAGTCGCTCGCGGCCTGCTCCCGCGTGATCTTCATGATCTCTCCGATGCGGATGCCGGAGAGCATCAACAGACGCACACAGTCAGCAAAGGCCGGTGACGTCTGAATCTGCTCCAGCCGTTCGAGGATGATCTCAAGCTCATTCGGTTCCCACCGTCCGGGTTCATTTCCTGACTGCCGGCGCTGTTGCGGGATGCCTGCGGCTGGATTGGTCTTCAGCGCTCCCTGGGCGACGATGTACTCGAAGACCCGTTCGATGTTCTTCCGATACTTCGAGAGGGTGTTCAGCGCAATCTCCCCGGAGTTGTGGACCTTGACGAGCGAGGTATGAATGCGTTGCCCGACGTTGACCATATGCCCATCATCGAGGATATTCCACTCATAATTCACGCGGACGTAGTGACGAATCGCGCACTCGAAGTGCGATCTCACATGAACCGAGACACTCGGATAGGTCGCCATCCGAAACTGCTCGATAAGCCCTTCAAGAGTGAGACGGACCCCTTCCGGCTTCTGCTCCGCCGGAGGCCGATTCGACACAGGACGGAGATGGCCAGGCAGATCAATGCCGAAGGTCGCCGCCGCGTATTCTAATCGCCGCCTATCCTGCTCGGCACGAAGGATCTTCAAACAGTAGGGCTTGTATTCCTGCGTGAAGGGAACTCCCAGAGCGATTTCCTTGTCCCCGAACCGCATAAAGGCTCGTTGAATAGGGCCAGGGCCTTGCCCCCGGATATAGCCCGGTCCCCCTTTGATGTTCCAGTGAGGGTGCTTGCGTTGTGCTGCCATAGAGAAGAACCTCCATGATATGATTGTGGATGTTAGAGAGTAAGGTCGCGTATCATTGATACGACGACACCGAGGACTTGCACATTCATCTCGGGAGTCATGCGTGTCGGGGTAGCATCATCGTTGAGTGAGAGGAGAAACGGAGGTGCCCATTGCTGCGTTACAAGGCCCGCGCTGCCGGTGCGTGCATAGACAATCTCACCGGGTTTTGGCTCCATCGCGGCATCGATACTGAGAACATCGCCTTGGCGGATTCCGACGCGGGACATACAGTTGCCTGCCACGCGAGCGTAGTAGGTGTTCTTCGGATGATTCGTACAGAAATAATCAAACCACCGCTTGTTTGGGGGGGGGTGATGGGCATACCAATAAAACTCAATTGGGTTGACGAAATGATCATCGTCGCGAGGCGACGGGGTAATGTGCGGCCTCGTGGGGAAGACGACCGGAAAGGTGATAACGCCGAACTCATGCGGAACCTTTCCGAGCCGCGACCGCCGATCGCACTTTCTGGATGGCTTCAGCAATCTGATCGAGTTCCATGATCTCATCGGTGGGCGGCTGGATATCGAGGAACTGCACAGCGGAGAGGTCGTTGAAGTGCTTCCCGAAGAGAATCCAATTTGCATCGAAGCCTTCATCGTCGCACACGTCGAGAACGCGGACAAACCCCACCTGATCCCTGCTCTGCCATCGAAAGAGTTCGGCCCGCGTAATGCCAAGCCGGTGCGCCAGCTTGACCTGTGCCCCTCGTGCGTTTGGAATCCTCAGCGCATCCCTCAATCGTTCGAGGACGGCTTTGCCGTACACGCCCATCGCAGCTACCCCATCATCGAATACGGTTATCGGAACATTGTATGCAAAATCGTCTACGGCATGACGACAATGTCTTGCTTTCGACGTTGGACAACAGTTATATTCGCCGCCGTTACGCATTCGTAGACTAATACGCCTACAAACTTAACACTTCGTCAATCCTTTGTCAACAGTTCTTCAACCGTATGGGGAAATAGCTTTAGTCCCATCGCGACACGCAGTGAGCCAGCCGCGTCCGTGAACGTCTTCATCAGCATCTCCGACCAACGTGCCAGCGTGCGAATGAAGAGCGGTGATCTGGACATCCTCAACGAGGCTCTCTGCCGGATCGCTGAACGCGCCAAGAAGAACCATGAGGCCTGCGAACTGGCCGCACGAAGACTGGTGGCGCTATCATGACCGGCAACGCAACGCAACACGCGATCCTCATTGACATCGATACACAATGCGGCATACGCTTGAACGCCAAGAATGGCCTTCTCTCCTCCAAGAAGAACGACCCGGACAATCCGGGAACGGGTATTGAGAAGGTTGTGCATGGTGTCTCGGGCATCATCAAGGGCATGGGCAGACACGAGAACATCGACGAAGGACAGACGCGGATTGAACGTGACCTCCATCCGTTCGGTATGCATGGATGAATCCCCCATCGATCGTTCCGTCCGCTCTGCTACCGGACCCCCTTCGTGCGATCGTCGTCGCTTGGAGGCCGGTAGCCGTACCGGGCCAAATTGTCGCACACAGTCGGTGCCCGCCCGTTCGCGGTACCACCATCTGCGGGGGTGGGAGCGCATGCGAAAGCGCGCGATCCTGCTCGTCGCCTGGAGGCCGGTAGCGGTAGCCGTACTGGGCCAAATTGTAGCACACAGTCCGGTGTCCCCCCGTTCGCGGTACCAGCGTCGGGAGCAGACACTCCCGGAGTGGGAGTGCCTGCGGGGGAGCACGATCCTGCTGATGGAGATCAATTGGTTGGAAGCCATACCCTTGGCCGAGCCGCCGGCGGGTCCACGTTCGCGCAACAACGTGATGGGGATTTCAGCAACGACCGGACGGCGTTATCGCCGGTATCCGAGCGCGTATGCACGAGGAATGATGTTCTGAAGGACGTGGGACGTTCTGAAGAATGGATGCTATTCTGAACAACGAATGTTCAGAATGACACATGACGCAAATAGACATGTTTTCTGGCTTCTTTCTATACGTGTATGCTCCTGCACATATAGAATAAGGTGATACATGCGTCATATGTGTCATGTGTCATTCTTTATATACTAATCCTTTATATATATAAAAAAAAGGTATATGGAGGGTAGGCTAGGGTACATATCGATGACGCATAGAGACACATTGCGAAGAACGGCAGGAGTGCCAGCGAAAGTATGTCGCGGCAGCACGAAAAAGGATCATACTCCGAGAAACAACGCTCATGATGTCCGTAGCAACGGCAAGTATTCTGGGAATGCCCCTTGGCTGGATCATTCATCGCATTCGCTGGAGGATGCTGATCGATGAACTGAACGACCGGCAGGCAAGACACGAAACGATGCTCACGACGTGGGACGCTCCTGGAGCATCGAGTACGAACGCCCTCAGGCACGAGAGATGGCAATCATCGGCACCGCGCTCGCAGGGCAGGGCAACAACGCAAAACTCCCCGGCACCGTGCTGGTCATCATATCCGATCTCGAAACCGGCAATGACTTTCCTCCTGACCCCATAGCCAAGGATTGACACTCATGACCGACGAACCGGCATTCCATCACCACGATCACGGCCACGCCATGAATGCGATGGGTGATACCCTGATTGGTGCTGCAATTGCCAGTGTGATGGTCCTGGTGGTGCCGTTTACCACGGATAATCCAACCAAACATGAGAAAAACAACGAGAAATCGGTTGGAAATACGCTGATTCAGAGGTGGAATGACCGAAATAGCTCAATACGCCTGCTTTTTTTCACCCCATCTTTCCTAGGATGGGTGGACATCGTACTGTCATTCGTCCCTGCTTTTTTCGTCATCCTCAGGTCAACGTTGTCTCTCCAACGAAGAAAAGCGATGAGCCGGAGCAGCACATGGAGAGGACATTGTTTCGGCGATGGGAGACAAGCCTCGTACAGCGCGATGTGGTTGCCACCATGGGAAAGCGTGGATGGCCGACCGTACGGCACGCAGCAGTTTGCCAGCGCCATGGGCTTGTTGGAGATGCCGGAATGCTGGTCGCCTATCTCGACGACGTCTGCCACGACGCCGATGCGGCTGGAAACGCTCCAGTGGCCCTTCTGAACGCACGGAGCGCGTTGGAGCGGTATCCTGATCATCTCGCATCGTTCTACACGCCTCAGCGCGTTGCAAGCCACGCATGGTCTTCCCTCAGCCTATGATTGGAGCGAGAACCTTCGCGCAGCATGCGATGGTAGGTCGGATTCCGGTCTTCGCGATCGGGCCGAGCCCGCACGGGGTCCGGGATCTGAATCTTCCGGTCGAGACATCGCCCTGTTCGGCCGTTGGCAGTCAGGTAAGCAGGAGCTTCGGCGCGGGAGTCGATCCGGTGAACATCATCGTTCTGAACGCGATGGGGCCGAGTGTCCCGCCACGCACGTCCCTCATATCGAGGATTATGTTGAATAGTACGAAACGCGGGGCCGGGCATCCGGTCAACCGGATGCCGCTACGGGGACGGGTTAGCTCAGAAGGGCTTCAACTTCTGCGACATCGGCCACACCACCGAACGCGCGGGTGAGTCCACTATGTGCTACAATTTGGCCTTCTGGGGTTGCCGGTGCTGGAGCGCTACGCGGTGCATGGCGGGGGTCGGCTCGGGTATCCTGCTGCGGCATTAACCTCCCATCGGATTGCTTACGCACATCCGGCCACACGTCCTGCCAGATGGTCGATCGTTACGTCCGTGTGGTATCAACTTGGCAGGGAATAGTGCCACGAAGCTGAAGATTTGAATCAGCGCGCTCGATCGGAAGGCACGATAGAGCGATATCGAGTAACTCTACTACAAGGGAAAATGATCGATAAGAACGGTAGTGTCTCAGTTTGGAGTAGCCGGTGGTTGATGAGCGAGGCTGGTAGGCTCAGGTTCTGACTGTCATCCCTGCTTGCGCGGGGATGACAAGACGCAGTGGTAGCGATGACTCTTCTTCTCAAACTGAGACACTACCAACGGATCAACAATGTTGCATCCGACGGCTCATCCCCGTATATTTGCCATCGATTGTTGACTGTACAATCACCATGCTCCCCCCGTAATATCTGGAAATCTGCAAAATTCCGTCTTCGATCGGATCGTAAAGCATTTGCGTTCACCCGGGACGAATATCCATAGTGCACGTACTGCCGGTTGGTGCGCGCGTAATCGTTCATCCCGCACATTCCCCCCCTTTTCGCTTCCGGCCGTTTAGAACCGATATTTCTAATTATTGTTCCCGCGCACGGTAGATTTTTCGCGATTATCCGGAGCTTTGTTATCAGTCCGGGCCGGATCTTCACACTATTAATATTTCACACCACAAACCACCGGAATTATGATTGTTGCTGCTGCCAGGAAAGGCGTTGTGCTCTGGCTTTTTCCGTGTGGAGTTGCCGTTGGCTGGCTTGTGGGCCTCTCGGTATCTCCGGTCGTACATATCGTATTGACGAGTGTGATCGCGCTCGTGGTCGGCCTAGTCAGCACCCTCGCCGGCTTGAAATACGACCCGGGCACGGATGAACATGCGGGGTTACAGGTTCGTCCGCACGCACCGCAGTATACCGTCGATCCACGCCCCGTGGTTCTGATGCTGATCGGGCTCGCCGCCGGGGCATCAGCGGGCATCTACGCCCGGACCAACGGCTGGTTCGGACCGAATGTTCATGGGTTTGTTCAGGAATGGGCGCCAACCGGACTCTCGGAAAAGACGCTTACCCGGCTGCTACTCAACAATCTCTATCCCGCTGATGAGCCGGTGCAGCGTGTGGATGCCGGATTTTCCACATATGAGTCACCGCCGGATAGTAGATCCGCACACTCCGACGGATCCAATTCGCAGAAAATAGATACCACCACTCATGCACCGCATGAATCACAGCCGATGCAGAAGATGACCGGCAACGATGCACGGGGTCACACCGGTGTCGAGCATCAGAAAAAAGAATCCGGTCAGGGACGCGGTACATCGACGGCGGGACTATTTACCGTTTCCGATGATGATTGCGCACGACTCCGCGAGGCGCGCAGCAATGAGAAGCGGCTCCGGTTGCTGCTGACAAACAGCAGCGACGAGAAACTCAGCAAGGCAGCTGGAAAATGCACCGATCTATCCTGCCTTCAGCAACTCCTGGAGGAAGCATGCACAAGAAAATGATTCCATGTGCTCTTCTCGTATCTCTGATGGCAACCGCGTGTTCGATCAATGCGAGCGCACAGCATGTCCTCGATATACAGGATAGCGTAAAAAGAAACATCTATCTGATTCGTGCCCGCATCAGCGATAAGGGAACGGCAACCCGGGTTCTGACGGGCTTCAGGGTTCGTGGGCTTCGAGGTTTCGTCACGGCGCTGCACGGCGTTGCCGATGCCGACAGCAGGGGAGACATACGTGTATTCGGGTTGGACGACGCGCCTCAGTTCAAGGGCAAAATGCACATCGCGCTGGTGGACGTAGAGCATGATGTCGCTTTTCTGACCTCGAACGATTCCACGACCATATCGGACGATGGCCTGGACGCGGACACGTCGCAGAATTGGATACATCTCAGGCAGTTGCGGATGTTCAGCCATCCATTCGGTATTTCATCGGTCGTATCATCGCGGGTGGCATTGCGTGAGACGCCTCGCCAGCAATTGCGCGAGCTGGTACCACCGACCGACTTCGATGCATTGGGTGAACGTGGCAGCCCGCATATCGATGGATTCGTCATCAGTGTCGAAGATGTCCTGCATCCCGGTGATTCCGGCTCCCCCCTTCTGGACGATAGCGGACATGTCATAGGAGTTTCAAATGGAGGCCTGGGAGGCGGCAGCACCAAAATCTGCTGGGCCATCCCGTGGTGTGAAATTCATTGGTACAGACCAGACACCAGTCGTGTATTGAAGCGTCTGCAGAGTCAGAATCCCACATTTCTTTTTTCCCTGGATGGCGAGAGCACCACGAGGCCGAACGGCGCCCGGAATGAGTTGCAGAAGGATAGTGTCGACTACAACGTGGACGGATTTATTGCCCAGGCTGGCCGCGGAGATGTACGCCTCGTCGAGAAATTTCTCGACGCCGGAATGTTTGTCGATGTGCAGGATGCGAACGGGTTTACGGCATTGATGATGGCTGCCCGGAATGGGCGTGTCGATATCGTGGTCGCGTTGCTGCGTCGTGACGCGAACGTTCATATGCGCGATGACCGCGGCCGGACCGCAATGCTGATCGCGCTGGAGCGCTGGCACGCCGAAGTAGCGGACCTGCTCCGTGAAGCCGGTTCAGGATCCTATGATCTCCAGCCCGAAACCACACGCACCAGAGCATCGGTTTATCTGATGATTCATACGACAACTACTGGTTCCGCGACAATAGACTTTTCATCCAAGATGGTTACCATTTTCGATGTGCCGATATACGCCGGGTTCGGCATAAGGGGCGCGTACCTTTCTTCTTATAGCTATGACTACAATGCGATCTGGATCTCCGGCAACGTAGGCATCCCGATCGTGCGATACTATAATGGCGGGATGATTGAAATGGATCTATCTTGGGGAAAGGCGGTTACTGGCGCCATGTGGAGCGATCGTTACGGGTTGAACATTGTCGGACAGATACCTCTATCTCATGCTGTGTCTTTAATCACCTGCATAGGATGGTCTGGCTGGACCCAGTTAATACTGGATCGCATAGGTCAGCGCTCCGAAATTTTTGAAGCCATCGGGCTTGGGGCCGGCGTCGAGTACCGATTCCAATTTTAAAGTGTCTGCAATTCCCCCTCTTATTTCCCGTCCCACGCATTTTCTGGAGGATCACGCCGTAAGACTAAGACAGTCCTTAAGAACTACGAACGGCGAATGGTTATCTGACTCTGGTCTATGAGATACTTCATCTGGTTGGTTATCAGCCTGGTTTCCTGGCTGGCCGGGAAGATTCGGGGGAAGAAACCGGAACCGGAGATGATGGAGTTCATGTTTATGATCGGTCCGGCCGGCAGTAGGAGAGTGCTTGCCAGGGCGGAGAAGGTTAATCTTCTCCGGAGGGAGGCGCGTGACGCGGAAAGGCGGTGGGATACGGCGTTGGCAAAAAAACTTCGGAGCCAAGCGCAAGATTTGGATAATCGAATGTTCGATTTCTGAGGGTTGCCACGTTACAACCAGGTCGGGAAGTGAATGCACGATAAGAAGCATTATCGTGCATTCAGATATCAACTTTCCGGTCTTATTCTTCTACCCTGCTTTCCATCCAAGTAGTCTTAAATCAAATAAATGCTCATGTACAGCATGGGGAGCTGTCTCTCGATCTTGCCATACACACCACGCATACCATATAGTATCATCCATGTTCTTTAAGAGAAGTTGAGCAACCATATCCGGCCCACCACTCTTAAGGACAACAACATTGTCTGGTTTAATACCATTCGGATTCTTGGGGTCTAGGTCCGTACCTCCGTCCGGATTCCGAAGAATCTTTGGTTGCTTATCAGTATCCAAGTTCATAATAGCATCTCCTTTACCAGTTAAAAGTCTGTTAGGGGAGCATCATCAAAGTAGTGAATTGCTTCTTATCGTGCATTCACTATTTTGTGATCGTTCCCACAACGGTTTATTTAGTTAACTGGAGGCAGCATGGATTCAGAATATGATGATCCGAAGGGTGTTACTGGCCCCCTGTATGATTCCGAGGAGGACGCGGCAGCAGCGGCTGGCCCTTCTGAGGCCGTAGGTACTAGTTGTACATGGGATGGACAGGAATGGTCTATTGGTACACTGAAGTGCCGTAACAAGGTGCAGTTTAAGTGTACCAATAAGGGGTGGGTAAAGACAGGATCAAGTTGCACGGATGGGTAGAAGCTGGACTGTCTGAGAGTTTTACGAGTGCAAGATAAATTTAGTTATCTTGCACTCGTTCACGTTAACCCGACACATCCTAGCCCCCCCTCTAATCATTTGGTCCCGTTCCGTCGTGGTCGGAAACACTGGAAAAGACGACAACTTCTGATCTGGACAGGAACGGGGGAGAAGGTTTTCGGAAATGGAAAATAGCGTGTTCTGGAGTGTGCGGAGCGGTGATTGTATCTGCGGTTTGGGCTTCACATTTTGCGATGTGACCATCCCCGCCATTCACGCAGCTTATGGCAAGCACGATGCGGATAGCGGATATGCGGTGCCGCTTGTCTAATCTCCCCTCCAGCGTTTTTTCGATTCTCACTTTATGGGCCGGCTTTTAACTATGATGGCCCGTTTTCCATAATCCATTAACTGGGGGCAACATGAAGAGAATGATGTTCATTGCGATATCGTGTCTTTGGGGAATACTTCTGTGTTCTGTAAATACGTTAAAAGTAGGTGCTCAGGTTCGCACCGGCGGTCAGCTGTTGATCGTTAAGCTTTCAAATGGAAATCCCTTCACATTTGATACATCAGAAGTAACATCGGTGGAAGAAGAAAAATCGACCAGTAGGGTGATTTTGATTATGAAGGGTGATGCGCTGGGTAATGATCGAAATTTTTTTTGGTGGCGCCGTACAATGAAGTACTCGATAGCATTGGGAGAAGCCGGTTTATAGGACTTGAGCTTACCAACGGTGATAAGATATCCATCGACAAGAAGATCATACTATCCATTGAGGATTTGCAACAGGCAGTTCCGAAGTTCAGGAAGTTAATATGTACTGATCAGGTATTGGGGAATGTTAATGTAAAAGACGAATTCTCCTGGATCGTAACCCATTTACGATAAGGCGTTGCGCTTGCGCCGGGCTGGATAATTGATCTTGCGTTTGACTTCTCCTAGTGCGTCAACAGGAAGCGGCTCGTGCCGGTGCCGGCATTGGTGCTGCCCGTGGCACGCACAACGGAAAAATATACATCCCACTTACTACTCCGTTCAGGTCAATCAGTGCGGTTGGTTCTCCATGATCGTTCCAGACATCGCGGTCCAGCTTCACGATGGAACGGCCCATCAGATCGTAGACCGCGATGTCAAGTAGAGGCATTGTGAGCGTCTGCAATCAACGGCTGCGGTGGATCTGATTGGGGGTGATGTAGCGGTGTTCCTGAAGTGGTTGCTAAGGTCGAAAACCGTCCGTATTATTACCCATGATAATGAATGTCTATCGGGGAAGTGCCAGTCGGTGTCTGGCCCGCGTCTTGATGCTGATGGGCATGGTCGCCGCAGCATGGTCGATGATGAATGGATGCGGAGAGTACTCTCCGGCGCGGGGGCTCCCTCATGGCGGTATTCGATCAAGTCCCCAGGCGCACGCTACCATCAATACCGGGACTTCCGTCGATGTGACCGACAGAGATACGATTGGGATGGGGGATACGGCGACTGCCGGGACCAACAGGAAGAGAAGAGGTATCCCCGGCTCTGTGGTCCCGGTAACGGTCCCCGAGGGATCTCAGGCCGATCTTCTTTCCCTCCCCCTGTCGTTTGATGTCTCCGCGCGGGCTATGGGGCACAATATTGAGCTTCACTCCGACAAGTTGTCGAACAGCGTCGGTTTAGCGTGCTTCGGCGGGACATCGAGGGATGCGGCATTGACCATTTCCAGATTCGCGCAGTTTGGTCGGCTCGATTCTCCCTACACCATCCAGTGGGTGGTGTTCATGGATAATGAGGGGGGGGAGCTTACCGCGCGTCCACGGCGATCGGGATCAGGAGGCTTCGATATCTCGCTACGCGGTCGGTTGTACCTGAATGTGATTTTTAAGGGGGCCTCGGTTCCCATCCGGATGGCAACCCGGTCGAAGGAGGTGCTGGAGGGGCATGCGTCCTCATGGCCTCCCTATGGCGCCGTTCTTCATCTCGCGGCGCGTCCCCTCTTATTCTACCACGAGCGGAACATGGCCGATACAGCGGCTCCTCCGCTGGTAACGGTAACGGAGGCCAGCCTCACCTTCGGCCAGGGGGCAAGCGCATACTTCACCAAGCCGCCGAGGATCACCCGCACGCTGGTGTTCGATACCACCGGGTCACGCTGGAGTCGCGGAAAGATTGGCGGCGTTCATTTGGAGTGGTCCAACAGCACCGATTCGGTAAGGCCGGTCCCAATCGCCGGATACGATGTCTACCGAACCTTCCACCCGACCGATCCGGGGAGCTGGAGCCGTATCGCACAACTTCCTCCCTCACAGACGAGCCTGGACGACAGGGACTATGATGGCAGGATCACCGCCTACAGGATCGCTCACAGGACGCTATATCCCACCGGCTATACCTACGAAGGGGGATTCGCTCCCCCACTGATCATCGGTTCACCACAACGGTGACGGCATCGCGATCTCCCACGAGGGGGTTGTTTCATCTCGGCGCATGGTTTCTCCATGCGGATATATTCTTCTGGTTCACCACATCATCTCCATCATCCGATACTTTCTGGGGACTTTCCGGCAATCCGCCGACGAGTGGTAGAAACCCATGCGATGGCGAATCTGCTTCCTGCATGAGCGGCTGTACAAGCGCAGGTGCTATACGGGTTGCACGGCAACGAGCGATCAGCAATCGGGAAGAAATTCTCCGCGAATGTTCACGGTAAGTTTGTACCGAATGTATCGGACAATCTGCATTGCGCATCGAGATACCATTCGTCCTGCTCTCGTTACGGTATTGGAGGAGGGCATGTCGATCGAAGTCAATAGTGGTTGTCTATTACATTTACTGAATCAGATGACAACGCTCCCATAACCGTCCCTCATACAATCAAAGGAGTAACATCATGAAAGCAAGAACAAGCAGACTTCTTTCCACTGCCCTTATAGTTCTGGGGGTAATGGGCTTCACACCCCATTTGGCGGGGGCCGCTACCCCGGCACCCCTTCCCCAGCCATGTCCCGTATCAAGACCCTGCACGATCACGATCACCATCACGATCAGGTTCAGTCTTGCCTTTGGCGGAGGAACCGAGACACTGACAGCCAATGGTACGGGCAACTTCAACAATATTGCTTCTACCGAGTCTCCGTGGTCGGAGACGATCACACCGGCATCGCTCAACTTCAACGGCGTCAGTCCTACGCAGGGGGCCTTCACCACCGGCTTCGATCAGTCGAAGCAGACGAGGAACACGGTGGTGCAGTCGAATACCGCCGCTTCCAGATTCCCGGCAACTGGCGACCTCTATTTCTATCCCACGGTGACGCTCTCCAGCCATCCGGGTGTGGTCTACTCGGCCATCCAGGAGCAGCATCTCCAGAACAGGAATCTGAACTCCTGGGATCCCCAGATCAACGAGTCCTGGTCGCTGGTCAACGACAAGATCGATTTCGAAGATCCCACGCAGCCAGGTGTGACTGCCTTCACGCTTACCAGTCAGACGACGACAATTAACTGATCGAACGTCGAGCCAGCCTTCATGCCCAGTTTCCATGAACAATGGAGGCTGGGCATCTCTGTCTCGGGGCCGCCATCAGGAGGATGAGCGGTCGTCCGTGGAAGATATCGCTGTGTCGCACGGCCCTGCTCCAGTACGCGACAGGCTCGGCTGCTGGACATGCTCAACGGCCCGCCGCCGTGCTGACGAGCCTACCATTTTCCCTGAGCTACTTCCTTCAGAATGCTGTTGTCGATCGTCAACTCGGCAACGATCTTCGTTAAACGCTGGTTTTCCTTCTCCAGCTCCCTGATTCGATGCACCTCCGATGGCTGCATGCCTCCGTACGTCCGCTTCCAGCGATAATAGCTCTGCGATCCGAATCCAAGTTGTCGGCAGGCTTCATCGACCGTGGCACCGCCAGCGAGCATGCGCTCGATCGAGCGCAGATGCGTGATAATCTCTTCGGTTGTATGACGCTTCTTCATGCGAATCTCCTTCCCCAATTGGGATCGTTGACTCGCACAACTTATGGATCAAGTACCTACGCGTAAGTAATCTGATACTTCGATTTACGGAGACGGCCAAAGATGGATTTTGCGTCGAATTTGCTGTCAGAAAACTTACTTACAGGTACTTACTTTTCGGGGGGCAGGTCATTATCGATGGAGGTGTTTGACAGCCTGACTGAAGCGATCGTTCTGGTGGAAGAATACCGGCGGCAGTACAATCATCATCGGTCGCACAGTGCGCTGAGAACCTGCCGCCGGCGGTGTTCGCGCAGCAGATATCGGCCGAGATCAACTCAACATCTCTCGTATAACTTCTGGTACATATTTCGGGCTGGTCACTGTTCCTGCTCTCCGAGTCTCAGATACCAATTCCCTACTGGGAACAATTTGCGATAGGATGTCGCTTTTGGCATCCACACGGGAATTGGATGCCCATTGTCGATAACCCCGCCATCGGCAAGAGGGGTGTGCCCATCCTCGCCTAATGTAGTTTCTCTTGGTAAATATACCGGGAGGGGATGTTCTCTGTTGATGATTGCACCGGCAGTTACATCCTCGCCACGTACTATTGAGCTTGGTGCTCCGTCGAGTAAGGTCATTGTGGAATTCTCCTATGGCATGCTGAGTGAACTGGGAGACTGGCGGGGAGTACAACACAAGATATATCACACGGAATGATATTGAAAGTTGATCGTCCTGCCGGCATTGATCGAATAGACGTGTTATGAGCGTTTGCAATCGATGGCTGTGGTGGATCTGGTCGGGCTGATGGTTCAGCAGGTTTCTGATGCGGTTGCGAGGGCCGAAAACCTTCGTATTATTACCTATGATAATGGTGCGATAATGCAAGCGTTCTCCGCTATCGTCTCACCATTGCTGCGTAGGAATTGAAAACGTGGATTGAACGGCCCTCCGGATGCCTCCGCCCCGGCTCATCTTCTCCTCATCTCAGGGACGTAGCTTTGTATCGTGGTTGACGGAGATGACGGGTCCAGCCATCATCTGCCGTGGTTCCGATTGGCGTGTCCAGCTTCGATCGGTAATGAATTTAGAGACGATGGTGATGCCATGCTTGCGGTTGTCGTGGAACTGTAAACATGGCATCACTGTATCCCGGCCATCCGGTCGGTCGCCGCGCTTCCCTGGGGACGGATCATCACCTGTAGCCCGGTAGTGTCTCAGTTTGGGGTAGCTGGTGGTTGATGAGCGAGGCTGGTAGGCTCAGGTTCTGACTGTCATTCCCGCGCAAGCGGGAATCAATACGGCTGGCAGATGGATCTCCGCTTGCGCAGGGATGACAAGACGCAGTGGTAGAGATGGCTCTTCTTCTCAAACTGAGACACTACCGCTCGGTAGACAGCCTCGGGTGTTCGGTAGCCCAGCGATTGATGCGGTCGCTCGCTGTTGTAAAAGCTGAAATACGCATTCAGCTCTTCCTCCAGCTTCTGCATCGTCAGGTATTCTCGCACGTAAATCTCTTCGTATTTGACCGATCGCCACAGCCGCTCGATGAAGATGCTGTCGTGACAATGGCCCCGGCCATCCATGCTGATCGCGATGCCTGCCTGTTCCAACTGTCCAGTGAACACAGCGCTGGTGTACTGCGGTCCCTGATGAGTATCGACACGCGCCATGATAAACTCGCGATGATGATGTACCACGCCGTGGTCTTGCTAGCGCTTATCTGTGAACACCTCGATCATCACTTATCAGACAGAGCCTAGAGCCAAGTAACCGAAGCTTCCTCATAACCAAATTGTTCATCTTCGGCGCCCTTCTCCAAGTACTCTCTAATGGCAGGAATGTTGGCATCTGGTGGGATATCTACCGAAAATAGACTAGGCAGATGACTCTTCTCAATATCACAGCCAAGAGCATTTAATTCTTTACAAATCGAGTCAATCTCTTCCAGATTATAAACTCCAATTCTTACAGTAGAATGCCCTGATCGGCGAATGACTTCCTGAAAGGACAGAAAACCATCAACCATCTTTGCACTAACAACATCTCCATAACTCACGCCCCTTGCAAAGAATGGGACATTCTCAATAATATAATGTCCATTATTTTCGCTTGCCCACACAGTTTCATATTTGGCAGGTGGATAGCCATCCTCATCCTGCTCAAGCTTGAACTCGATTTTCGCGAGAGATTCGTTTATTTTATCCTGCATTCTGTACTTCTTACTTGTTATTGACAAGCGCATTAGTACCTAAAGGGCACCTGTTTGCCGCAAGCAGGCATTCAAAACATTAGGCCGTCGCCGGAGCCGTTGTGTTGCGCATCGCAACTCGATACGCTTCAAGTATTGCCAGATCCCCTCGTCTGGATTGATCTCCGGTGCATATGCCGGCAATCGCTCCAGATGTACTCGCCTCTCGGCGTCGTTGCGCACATACTCTTTGACAACCTTCGATCGATGGATCGGCGCTCCGTCCCATACAACCAGGACCTTGCCCAGATGCCGGACAAGGTGCTTCAGGAATCGTACGCATTCGTGGCTGCTGATCGCCTGCTCTTGCACCTGCATCAACAACTCTCCGCTCTACCAAAGCGGGGGAATATCATATCACCAGATATTCCATGTTTCGCCATTGGAATCTTGGAACATAGCAGCTTCGGCTGTAGCCTTATCCTCTTCTCGTAATGGAATTACAATCAATGTTTCATCCTGAAATTGAATTTCTAAGCGCTCTTCGTCAAGCAGGGCAACTCGCTTAACGATTTTTGCAATCTGCTCGCACAGGATATCACGATACCTCGGATCGTGATATCCTGTGGAATGTTGCCTTACTACAACTTTAGGCCATATATATGCGTTAATGTAAGGCCCGTCAAAATGGAGTTGTAGATAATCCTGAACAAAGGTGATAGCGCTCAGTTGCTCTCCCTCAAGAGAGTTCAGGATCGTTCGATTACTAGTGATTTGCTTCATGGTGTTAATGACTACTTGGCATTAATATGCCATAGAGGATCAGTTTTAGGAATGGTCTGGCCTGTAAACGGATTTACGGCTTGCCCAGCGGCGTTGCTATACGATCCATATCCTCCAGGATATTGGAACTTTCCTGTTGTAACAGGGCCCATGAAACGGAAGCTTGTCACCTTTGGGCTTAAGCCATTTCCTCCGCTGCCATTTACAAACTGGAAACCCTTACCACTTGCTGCGGGCGTTGGCCCAGTAGCTCCTTCAGGAACTGGATATACTGTTCCGCCCTCGCTCACTCACAATAAAACTTGTTGCCTGTGGAGGGCTGAGCACGAAGCTGCATGTGCTGATCGATGCGCTCGGCAACCCGTTGCGGTTTTTGCTGAGCCCGGGACAGACTGCCGATATCACCTCTTCTCCGTCGCTGATCGAGGGCTACCGCAGCGCTGCACTGATCGCTGATCGTGCCTACGACAGTGATGCGTTTATCAACCTTCTGTCCGACAGCGCAGCCGAAGCGGTGATCCCGTCGTGCAAGCATCGGAAGCGACAGCGGGTGATCGACCGCAATCTCTATCGCGATCGGAATAAGGTAGAACGGTTCTTCGCGTGGGTGAAGCTGTTTCGTCGCATTGCCACGCGCTATGAGAAGACGGCCGGCAGTTATCTGGCACTGGTTCACTTGGCCGGTGCCATGTTCTGGCTCCGATAATTGTCGACGCGCCCTAAGGCGATAACGCACGATCCAGCCGGTGACATTGCCTCACGTGCCGCTATTCCCGCACACGTCAAAGCACTGCTGGGAGAAGTAGGGAAAATCAATGAGCAGCATCTCAGCCGCTGTGGCTAACCAGTCATGGCCGGAGGCGACGATGAACTAATCACCTGACCATCTGTAACGCATGGGCATGGCCTACCCACAGCACAGCAATTCCGGCCATATCCCAAGAATATTCTGGAGGTCAACCAGATGATAACGTCTCATTCATTCTGCCTCCTGTATTCCTCAGCCTTGCGAATAATCTCCAGTTTTGCGTCGATCCACTGTACCTCTCCTTCACCGGTTTCTTGCGCTTTCTTTCTCAGTGATTCAAATACTTCATCGCACGTTCCTTGTCCGTTTATGGCATCATACAGCTTTATCGGATATTCCATAACAAGCTTCGAAATGCGGATTATTGCGCGGTGGTTCGGCGGCGTTATTACGCTGATCTCCTGGAATGCTTCCGATAGCAGAAAGTGAATCGCCTTCGATTCTGACCCCTCCGATAGCGGATCTGTATAGTAGGATGTAATGTACCCTCCATCACGAAGTTTACCACTTGCCCAAGCTTCGAAATCAGATCCCTGCCAATGTATCATTTTGGTTAAATATTGCCAGATTTCCGGAAATGTAAAGGTCCCGGCTGGAACAAGTGCAAGCCTCGAATGGATATTGTGCATTATATATGCTAGGCCAAAGACAAAAGGAAGTTCTTCATCCTGACTTAACGCACGAATTTCGAACATCGCCTCAGATAGAACTTCATACATCAACATGCACTTGCTCACTATGTCTCCTCCTTACATTAGATTCTGTTTGCAAAATCCTGTTTAGACCAATTTTATTGTTGTATCCATCCCTCCAGTCCTGACTATGCGAGATCATCAAGATTGCCTATTCAGCTCGCAGGACGTACGGAAGCATTTAGAGCCCCTAACAGAAAGAGGCGGATAAATTGAGAGGAATCATTGAACGAAACTCTTGAAAGGAGCATGCAATGAGTAACCACCTTGCTAATGACGAACTCTGGAAGATTATCAAGGCATCATCGCTCCGCTTGACGATCTCCAGTCGCAGCCGATTGCACGATCGCAACAATCGCACCCACGCAAGCAACGCACCAGCATATCCACCGTCAGCCCAGATCAGGCGAATGCAAGTGAAGCGGTTCTGGATCTGCTGAAGCAGGAGTTTCGCTCCATCGCGATCCTGAATATTATCAGCATGAACGACAACATCCAGCAGCAGGCCGATCGTACCGACAAGGATGTGGCGCTTGCGGCCGTTCAGATTTTTGCCAACATCGTAGCTTCGCGACGGACCGCCCGGATCGGTCGTTTTGACGCTCTTTGACGCTCTGGGAGTCCAGAATCGCTGCTAACGGCTGGCAGTCGCGTCCTTCCTGCTGACGCACCTTCGCTCTGAGAGAGCTGTCAAAGGCCGGAGATGCGCCAGAATGGTGTTATAATCGGCCTTACAACTCGACGCGAACACCTTGTGCGTTTGGATCGAATGGATCGCCATACAGCTTTATGACCCATCCTCCTCTGGTGACTGGTGACTCTCGAAGAATCCCCTCGACAGTCGCAAACAGCCTATCGGCATCTGGGCCATACATAAAAATCTGATATTCATCCAGATCAATCTCGGAGCAGTCAAATCCGCCCACTCCCGCCGTCTCCAGGGCTTCCGTCAAGTGATCTTCCAGTAAACCATACTCATGCAGCAGATCGGACTGAACCCGACTGCGGCCTCCGGCTTCAACAGGCCATCGGAGATGAACGACCACCACATGCTTCCCGGCTTCTCCCTCCAGGTTCTCATTCATTCGTGGTTTCTGTGGAGGTCGTCGCTGGCTATCCCGCCAATAGTGAACGTCCTGCATCTCACGTTCCAACTCATCCATATCATCCGGACCTAGTTCCGTTGAGAATGGCTCGGAAAGCACCGCACGAGCCGAAGCCAGTTTTTGAGAGACGGCCCAAGCCGTAATAAAATCCGAAAGCATCTTGTGCGCAGCCTCCGGTTCCATATCAACTTGCGATGATCCGACCCGATCCATAGGGCAGTCTAAACAGAATTGGGCGGTCTGAAAGTCATCAAATAGCCTATTCTTATTCAAAAGTCCGGCGTGGGCGAAAGAATTCCTGCGGATCGGTGGTCGCCGGCGCAGTCGGTTGAACTCTCGTTCTGCCAGATGCAACGGCTCGGTCGCGTTGGCTGGCGTACTATTTCACATCCGTTCCTTGACATACCGTGATTGCCTGATCCCGAGGCAAGAGGGAACGATTAAGCCGTTCCCAATATTTCCTCAAGAAGGTTGGTCACCTCAACCTCCATACGATCGAAAAACTTCATATCATACCCGTTCTCCTCAACGCGTTCCCTCTGATAACTGATGAATAGGGGTAAGTACCAGAGAACCGAGACAAGGTCTCGACGGATCATATCACCAGTCAAATGAATCATCCTCAACTTTGCCAGAAGCCGCTCCAATCCCTCCTGGTCGTATTCTCCCTGACGCAACTTGTACAACGAGCCGTTCGGTATTTCGTATTCGGCTCCAATCGTATCGATCATTTCTTCTTGGCTCATAGGGCACTTCCCATCTCATCCAAAGATTTTAGGCCAAATCATGCCCTTATACAGCACGTGAGATGTTATATTTCGCTCCCTACAGGAAAATCCATGTTATTTTCCACCATATTTCTGTGCTTTTGTTCCCGCTTGTTTAATCATTTTAATAGCTTTTTCGGCCCCCACGTCCTTTTGCGCAGCTCGATTAGCTATCTCACCTACTGTTATTGACATGTAACCTGATTGGTTAACAGTTGATTGGCTATGGCCTGCTGCTGTAGCTGTGAAGCCCGGGTGAAAATTACCCTATCCACTTACGTGTCAATAAGTTCCGCAAGTTAGAAGCTATTTCATTTATTTGCCCCCCTCCACCACGCTTTTCCCGATTTGTCATCTATTACAATTCTCCCTGGGCCTCGTGGCTTGAGATGATCATTATCCCCCTCATACGCTCTACCCAAGATAAGCAGACCAGGTGCGTAACTTTATTAAAGGCACGCACCACCCACCTGAATAGCCCATAAAATTCCCGAATAGCCCAAACCGAACTTACCCCTTGTCATGGGTTCGGTATCACTTTTGCAAAACATCCATTTGCAGGACTTTCAGAACCGAGCCCTCAGCAAGAACACCAATATTCGGCTGTAGATATTCAAAGGCCAGCACCATCAAATCCTGATATCCTTGATCATTGTTGCATATCCAAACACCTAACAATGCCTTACCACTCAGAATAGGAAAAAGCTGATGCCGTTTGCGACGTTTACTCGACTTTATCGTGGGTACAACTTCTATATTGATTTCATCCGTATCGGGTAACGGAAGCAGCACTATGGTCTTTTCTTCAAAAACCACAGTGATCTCATCGAAGCACATATCGGATGTTGATCGTTTATCTATTTTTCCCTCAATTGCAACCAGTTTGTCGCCGAATGGAAAATCCATATTACTTCCCCCCATATTTTTGAGCTTTGGAATTAGCCTGCTTGACTATTTTCATGGCTGTATCGGCAGCCTTATCACCTGCCGCAGCTTTGTTGGCAACTTCGCCTAACAAAAGATTCTGCAAATCGGTAGCAATCTTGTGGAGTTGCTTGCCACCACCACCGCGACTCTTGATCACATCAATAAGTTTTTTGTCTTTTAGGTCTTTTAAATTACCGATTTCCTTCCTTCCATTCCCTGTTAATTTTATACCATCAGGCGGAGCTGTTTCTCCTTTGCTACTCTCCGCGAACACGTATGGAGGCGCAGGTATTATTGTCGGGACCGAAAAGTCCGGGATGGCAGGGACTGGTATTGTAGCCTGCCCGCTTCCCGCCGACTGCCAGGCAGGAGGAGAAGCAGGAATGTTTGGTTGTGATGTTGCATCGATAATTCCCATGGCTGTAAGACCACTTACAACTATCCATTTTATGGCAATAATATACTTGGCACATATGATATATTTCCGTATATTTGTGCATGGAAAATCAGATCCCAAACCCGCGCACACTTCAGGAAGCAATGATCATCTATGCCGATCCTGACGTAGCCTTTGTAAAGATGATCGCTCTTCGGTGGCCGGATGGGATAACGTGCCCGCGATGCGGATCGAAAAAGAACACCTTCACGAAGGCGCGCCGCGTGTGGCACTGCTCCGATTGCAAGAAGCAATTCTCTATCAAGATTGGAACGGTGATGGAAGCTAGCCCGCTAGGGTTGGATACGTGGTTGTGCGGGCTATGGTTGCTCATTAATGCGAAGAACGGGATCAGTTCCTACGAGATTCACCGTGCCCTTGGTATCACTCAGAAATCAGCATGGTTCCTGCTTCACCGTTTACGTCTTGTTCTTAAAACCCGGAGCTTCAGCAAGCTCACTGGAGAGATCGAAGCGGATGAAACGTATATCGGTGGTCTGGAGAAGAACAAGCACGCTTACAAGCGTCTGAACGCGGGCCGTGGTGGTATTGGCAAGGCTATCGTCATGGGCATCCTACAGCGTGGTGGAGCGGTCAAGGCGAACGTGATCAGTGATACGACAAAGGAGATACTACAGGGCGAACTGAAGAAGAACGTTGCCTATGGTAGTGACGTGTTCACCGATTCGCATCCGTCATATGTGGGACTCGATGAGCAGTACATCCATGAGGCAATCAATCATTCGTTTGAGTATGTTCGGAAGAACGTGACAACGAACCGGATTGAGAATTTCTTCAGCCTGCTCAAACGGACCCTGCACGGCACTTACGTCGCCGTTGAACCCGTCCACCTTCAGCGGTATCTTGATGAACAAGTCTTCCGGTACAATGCTCGCAAGGGAAACGATGCGGATCGCTTCCGGCTTGCCGTGAAGGGTATGGAAGGACGCCGCGTCACATACAAACAATTGATCGGCCATGCCAAGTAAGAAAGCGGAACCGCAACCCGACACGGTGCAACCGGAGCAAGGCGACTCTGCGGAGTACCTAGCGTTCGAGGAGTTTGCCCGGAAGGTGATGGCTGTACCGAAGAGTGAGATTGACGCGGAAGAGAGGAAGGAGAAGCGGCGGAAGAAGGAGAAGCAGCAACGGAAGGTGGCGCAGGCAAAGAAGAAATAGATGGGCCCCGCGAGGGGCCCGCATCGTCTTAGTTCATCGCCGTCAAGAGCGGCTCGCTCTCTTCGCGTTCCAGGATCAACACAGTACCACGAGCCGTTACTATCTCCTCTACGAAGATCCATCTCGCTTCGAATAGTTCGTTGAGTTCCTTGAACGGATCAAGAAGGCGATCGTTGATCCTATATGCCCGCTGTCTGCGGATTGATGCCCTATTGGGGGCCATATTGATGTCTCCTTCAGCTCCGGCAGTGCCGGGCCATTTGGAGAACTGCTTACAGTGCTGTAATTTCCTTGGTGTATAAACAGTTCTCCCTGAGAGGTATTGTTTACAAAGTCGGAACCGAACGGCCTTCCCGTCAAAGTAAAGCCGCCCGGCGCCGGTTGACATCCTGAGAGAGTCTTTCACGGGCTCTATCCGCGTTTTACGTCGCTCACGCTCTCTCGACTGTGAGGTTGACGGCAGCTTGTTGCATGGTTCTGCCCTGTAGCAAGAAATAACTCAGAGGCGGTCTAGGTGACACTAGGCCGCCTCTTCTGTTATACCGTTATCCGTAAGATTGACTCACCACCGGCACCAAGCAACCCTGTCCGCCATAGGCGCTTTCTCTTAATCAGATCAGAGATTGTCGGATACACGCTATTCTTGTTGATATTCGGCTCGATCGACTTCATATAGTCGTAAACCTTCCTCCCCGTGGGTTGCGGCACTCCACTACGGACGCAATACAGCACTTTTTCAACAATCGTCCCGGAGAGGGGATAGGCAGGATCGTGTACGATGGAGGGGGCGACATTCTCTTGTCCTTGGCTCTTTGGAATATGCCCAAGGTAAGCAAGATCCAACTGAGCCGTATTCGCGATGGTCTGAGGCAGCCCCCAGCTTGCCCGTCCCCCGTCCTTCACTCTGCGAACAACCTCTTTAACCGCAAGGCGGTTAAGATTCGACGATACATTTCTCGTATCCTGCCTAGATAATCCCAATGCCGCCGTAACCTCAGCAGTCGACAAAAGGCCCGGATAAGCTGGCAGGATATCAAGAACCTGTCTCTCGGAAAAACCTTTTAAGCCGTCGTGCTTCTCCATTGTCTCCCGCGTAGCAGGCTCGGATGACGATGCCGCCTTTGCATCTCTTCGGGGCGTATAGCTCACTCCAGCTCTTGCAAGAAGAGCTTCCAGTGGGGCCCGGCTCTCTCGCAATGCCTGCCTCTCCTCAATGACTCCAGCTAGCTCCTTCGTATGATATTCCTCGCGCTTGGCCGCCTCGTCAAGTTGTTCATCATTCAACGCTAGGGATGCCAGAATTCGTTTAATACCTGCTTCGGTCATATACAGCTCCGTTTAATCCGTCCCGTCCCGACAAATCAAACATACGCAATTGAATGCGGGCAGGCAAGTGGTTCGCGAATGTGAGCTACGTGTTCGGCCAAACGCATGCGGGCACCACTAAAACGCAACGCCCTCTTGACTAGAGTCAAGAGGGCGTTGCGTTTGTCTTTGGTTGTATTCTACTAACCCTCCAGCATCCCCGCCACTGCTGCTATCTCATCGCTCACGTAGTCCACGACCCACGTCCGTTCCTGTAGCTCTTCCCCGTACTCCCTGCCAGCTACATCGAAGGCATCACGGAGACACGCTACGAACGCAAGGACACGTCGCAATCGGTCTACAGGGTCAAGGAGTGGGGTAGTGCGGTCTGGTGGGTCTACGGCATCGGGAGAGCCGCTCCCGATCGGTTCTGCAATCTTGGTCATAGTGCTTCTGATAAAGAAGAGCCCGACCATTTATCAGCGCGCACTAGGAGCGCTCTCAGCCCTCACGGAACTGAGATGGTCGGGCTAATTGGGGGAACCCTAGTGCTTCGACATGGTGAACATGCCGAACGCCGTAGAGCTTCGCAAGGAACCGGGAGGTGAGTATACGGAAATTCCCGAGCGTGTGCGTTAAGTATATTGGTGCCCATTTTATTGCCTCCAACTCCGATGGATCGAGCGGAATTGCCTGCTTCCCATCCGGATCAGTATAACGCACAGGATCATTAAAGCAGTACGAATATGGCGATTCACCATGTTGCTTCTCCCACAATGGATCTACGCTATGGAATCTTCCCGTCTCTGGATCAAATTTCCGGACTCCTTGATCGAACAACTGTGTCTCAAGATCCTTCTCGTGCTCGTTGAACCCTCTACGCTCCGGCAATCCTGTTGACGGTATCCCAGGGTTTCCCCAAGGATCGTAATCATAATGCGTTGTCGCGCCAAACTGTTGGATGCTCACCCGCATCGATGCCAAGTGATCGCTGATGCGAAATTCCTTTGTCCCATTCGGCATCGTAATTACCTGACTCAGATCCTCATGCACACCATTATATCCGATCCCCGGCGAAAGGTACTCGAACGGATACATATATACCCGTCGTCCGGTATCCGAACAGACTGTACTGGTTGTTTGTTGCCCGTGATACACAGCAAGCTGTGCTCCATTTCCCCCAAGTAAATAGTATACCCAGGGATATTTCCGCACCGTGTCGCTCTGATTCCCCGCCGTGATCCGCTTCTGCTCCCGCTCTCCAGCCGGGCTATATCGATACCTCGCCTCCACACTCATCGAGTCCCAGCTTCCATCCGCCGCCCGCCGTAGCAGACCGCGATAGCTATACACAAACTCCTGCCGCCCTCCATCCGCCCAGCTCGTTCCCGCCTCCGGCACACGCGCTTTCCGGTTCACCGCCCCATTGCTGTCGTACCCGTATGTCACCTGGCCGGGATAGGCAAGGACATGCCCTGGAGTCTGCTTCTTCGTCTGCGCCAAACGATTTGCTCCACCGACGAACCCGCCATACGTATAGTCGTTCCGGAGTACCGGGTTCATTCCATCGCTGAATACCGTTGAGTCCCGGTTGCCAACCTTGTCATAGTAATACTGCTCGCTGATCGGGCCCTGCGTATAGCTTGTCAACCGCTGCACCGAGTCATAACTGTAGACCTGCGTCTGCTCCGTCCCTCCAGCATGCTGATACCTCTGCTGCGTGATTTGCCCCGCCGGATCATAGTTCAGTACCTCGCGAAACAATGTGTCGGTTCCCTTCCGCGCCATCAGCGAGTCGAGCCATTCACGATGATTGTAGGCATAGCTCACCCACGCGCTCACTGGCAGATAACGCATCGTATCGACCTGTCCGGTCCTCGTGTAATGATAACTGATGTCGGCCGCAAATGGATGCGGCGGCAGCGTTGGATACCGAAGCGTGTTCAGGTTACCACTGGCGGCCAGCCCGAGGTTCGTCGACGGTGGGGTTAGCTTCGTCCAGATCGTATCGACCCGGCCATTGTTGTCGTAGCCATAGTAAGTGACGTATTGCCGCAATACATCGCAGGAGCGGATTGCCGTCACCTTGTTCATCGAGTTATAGCTGTAGTAGACAGCATCGAACCCGAGATTTTCGGTATAACGGAGCAGTGCCTCGACACGGCCACGCTCGTCATAGCTCAACACATTGAAATGATACGGCTCGCCGCCATGCTCGCGATACGCCGTCGCAACCTCATGCCCCTTCAGGTTGCGAAGATGGCCGGTCGGAGCAAGAGAGTCCCATCGCGATTTCGCCGGAAGGGTTGACCAGATCGCCCCCTGTGCCGGTGGTAACGTATCGTAGGCAACGGCGATGCGAGGGAAATGTGGATACTTCGCCACATCCTCGAAGTCATCGATCGTCGCGCGGGGACCGGCTGGCGAGGCGTAGTTCTGCACGGGGTGCATCAACAGCGGCGTCACCGGAGCGGATGTCTCGTTCAGCAGCGGCTCGATCGCCGTCAACGTGCAGGTTTTCTTTGCCAGTTTTGAATATGGCCAGAATGTCGGCACCGCTGAAAGGGCTGTGTTCCAGACGGTAGGATTGGCCGTCACCAGCGTATCCCGTGTCGTGTCACCGGTATGGAGCTTCGAGCCATCAATAATCTCCGTCATCCGATTGATCCCACTGCACGGGTCGATGCTGATGCCCCCACCATCGTCGCCGCCACCAGTTCCCTCGCCAAGTACCGTCCGATCCCGTTCCTTTCCGTGCCGCGCCCGCGATCCGATCGTGTGTCCGCTACCATCGAAGAGATTTCCCCAGAGCCAGCCGTCCTCCGGCCCGTCGTTCTCATAATCCGGATCACCGTACCGATCACACAGAATCGCCTCGCCGATAAGCGTGGGGCGGTTCAGATCGTCGTACTCAGTGAATGTCATCCGCCCTTTCCAGTACTGATCCTGATTCTGCGTGAAGCGAATGTTTCCAAGATGATCATAGGCATAGGAGACGCCACCGATATCCGCCTGAACCTTTATCGCAGTGCGACCAAGGTCGTCGTACAGATAGAGGGTGGAATCTCCCTTCGGGTTGATCACCCGCGTCAATTGCCCAAGCGAGTCATAATCGAAGAGGGTCGTCAGGTGGAGGCCATTGGTGTCGGCTATCTCGCGACGCACATGATCGAACGCATCGGTATATGTTGTGTGCTTTACACCGTCTTCATTCGTCACCGTCGTTGCAGCACAAAAGCCGTAAAACTCCTGGCCAGTGATCCCAAAGCTCGCCGGCGTACCGGTGCGGTATGCTGCGAAGCTCATTGTCCCGTCGGCGTTGATGATCGAATCAGGACGCCCTGAGACATCATACCGCGTCTGCACCGAATCGCGCATCGTATTCTTCGTCATCAGGCGTGCGCCATTGCCAGTGTAGACCTGATCAACCGTGTCAACCCGCGCGGCGTCAACCGCACTGCCGATCATCGAAATCAGTGTCTTATTCAGCCGATAATCTGCACCGAACAAATGAGTGGCCTGTGCCCGGCGAATCTTCGCACCGAGTGTGTAGGTGGGATCATAGCTGTTGATCGTGTGGAGGCTGTCGTCGATCTTCGCAGCCATGGTCGTACTCAACGCCGAATCGTCGTGCTGATAGGCGACCGTGTAGTCAGCGCCATCGGAGATACGATGATAGGTGCCGGTCAGCAGGAGCTTCGGTCGCGTATCCTCCCCCTGCGAGCCATCGACGAACGTCACGCCGTCACCAGCAGTCGAGACATGGAGATAGATCTTCAGATGCTGCCCCAGCACGAGCGTCGCCAGTGAGTCCTTGATCGAGGCCAGGCTGACGTTGAACGCATAGGTAGGATCGCCGAGCGTATCGCTCAACAGCGATCGGTCATCATCCCGTTTTGTCCGCGCTCCACCTCCTCCAAGCGAAGCCCCCTCGTCGCAGTTGAGATAGTAGAGCTTGGTGAACCCGAACTGCGGCACCTCCACCGAGAGTGCCACGCATTCCCCTTCAATGTTGGTGATGTGAAGCTGGAGCTTTGCGTCAGTGATGGGGCTGATAAACCTCAGCGAGCTGGCGGAATCAACCGTATAGTCCAACACGCCGAGATAGTATTCGCCGCCGGGATAGTACCGAGGCGTCACGCACGATTCCAGCAACTCGTTGCGATCACGCTTGGTGGTGGGACCATGATGCCCGTGCGCGCAGGGGCAACTGTCCGGCACCGTCACCGGATGAGCGGCGTACAGCCCCTCCACCTCCGTGGTATCCGATGGCCCCGCCCCCGTCCATGATGTATCGACGGCGCAGTTCATGGTATCGATGCTCATGACATGGTGCGTCACCCCCATCAGATCAATCGCCTCGGTGCCGGTGTAGGCGATCGTGTCCGGGCTTTCCTGCCTCGGAAAATCGAATGGTAGCCAGCCGGTCAGCATCCGGCCATTCCTGTCATACGCGAACCGGGCATAATTGCCGTTGTAATCGATCGCGCTTTTTACCCGGCCATAGAAACTGTATTCGTTCATCTGCAGTAGCGTGTCGATCTTCAGCACACCACTCGTATTGTAGTGCCGGAGGTATTGCTCCGAGATCAGCGGCTTCTCGAAATAATACGCGAAGTATTGCCCATGCGGCAGGAGCGTATCATGCGACACATCGTTGTTGGTCTTGATATGACCGAGCGCTCGATAATTCCCCGAACCATCACGAATTTTCAGCGATGAATAATCATCGAAATAATAGCGCCGTAACGCGCCATTGGCGTTCCGCGAGAATTGCAGCAGGTTCTTTCCCCATCCCCGGTTATAACTGTACTGGCCGTTGACGAACTTCGTCGCGCGGTTCCGCCCGATGACCGTATCAGCCAACAGACTGCCCCGGAACTGGAGATCATTGAAATAATGGAAGGGGCCGACAGGATTGTGATAATAGTTGCTCACGCCACTGATGAAATTCCCCGAACCATCGCTCCGCCACTGCCGCTGCACCATGCCGAATTGTGGCGGCAGCACGCCACGTTCCTCCGCGCTGTCGACCGTAAACCGCAGCACGCGGGGATCGTAAAACGCATATTCCCACGGCACACTGATCGAATCATGCGCCTTCAACTCCAGATACCGCTGGATCATCTGGAGTTTCAGGATATTGGTATCCAGCCGCCAGAGCGTGGTATCCACCGCTGGCAGATAGGTGTATTCCACCGTATCGCGGAACAAGGCATTGCCATTGGCCGGATGAGCCGTGCTCGTTACCTGCTTGGTGATCTCCCAACCGAAACGCCGCGTGGTAACGCTATTATCGTATTGGCGGAGCGTATCAGCCGTGTAGCTGAAATACTGCTTGCTTTTGGTAATGCCGTTGACCGTCGTGGTCTGCTGCGATGGATAAAGAAAGTTTCTGCTGGTAGGGAGCGTATCATACATGGTCGTCGTATACACCGTATCGGCGCCCACCTCTTTGGTACTGGTCAGAGCGGTATAGCGCGGTTGCGGTAGCCAGCTAACGAAATCAGAGAGCGTATGGAAATCGTAGGTATTCTCAATGAACCTCGTCTGCCCGGTGATGTTGTCGGTGAATTCCTGGCGCCCATAATCGAATAACCCGCGCGAGGGACCATCATCGTAGCTATAGACATTGTGCTGCGTCGTCAGCAGATGCCCAGCTTTATCGTACTTCTTGATATAGCTGGCAACGTTGTTCATCAGAAAAGGGAAATTGAAATGCGAACCGGTATACACCAGCGACTGATCGCTCGTGCTATCATGCTCGTTCGGAGCTCCCAAACGATTCTCCCCGTTCATATAGTGGATCGCATAGGTTGCCGTCGGCTCGGTGACCCGCTTGAGCCGGTAATTCTTCAACGCAACCGAGATCGTACTACCACCAGTTGGTTTCGGGAATCCACAATCCTTATAGCGACGGGTATATTGCTCGTAGGCAAAGGTGGTCTTGCGTCCTTCAGGGTCGATGATTGCCGTCACATACCCCAGATAGGATCGGTTGATCGCCGATGCACTTTCCGGCAATTTCGCGAGCTGATCGGACTGATAGGTAGGATACCCGTTTGAGGCCAGCGGCATCACCGAATTGCTGGCCGCTGAACCGCTCCGCGACTGCGTGGCGAACTGCACCTTGGTCGTGCGTCCAAACGACTGGATGGTCAACCCGTAATCGCCGTAGTTGATCGTATGCCCGTAGAAATCGGTGATGAGTGCCCGGCCCCGTGTTGAGTCAAGCGTCGAATCGAGCTTGGGGCTGTAGATATTCCCCCCTTCAAGCGTAATAAACTCGTTCGGATAAAAATGCCGCGAGCGCTTGAAGCCGGAGATAATGCCGGAATTGCTGTTGATCGACTCCAGATAGAAGATCGTCGGCCCAGCCTTTGCGCCGCCCCAGACAAGGGACGAGGAATTGCTCCTGCCGATATAGGGATCGATGCCATAGGGAATGATCCACTCACGGAAGACATATTCCAAACCATCGCCCGGATAATACCGGAGCTTGCGGGGGATATGGGCATAGCCAAATGCATAGTCATGGATATAGCTCGGCCAGTAGGTGGAATCATATTCCACCAGACCATAGCCTTTTGCATTCGCCTCGTTGACGAAATAATGGCCGGTGAACAGATCGGGGCGATTGTCGTTATCATCCCCCATGCTGTCGGTGGTTTTTACCAGCTCCAAAACGCTCCCATCGGAGCGGAGAAGCCGGATGATGTCGGTATAATTCAGGTCGCTTTCGCCAGCGGCCGGCCCCATACGATTACAAAAGTCATATCCGTCGATCGTCCAGACAAAATCGGCGTCGTCGAAGCTATTCTTCGAAGCGGTCTGAAGCTCAACCGCACAATGATGCGAGGCGGTGGTAGCAATCGCCTGAATAGCAAAGCCATTGACACCGATAATCCATGCGGGACGATTCTGATGGAATTTATCCCATCCCTCATAGGTGGAATAAAGGCTCCCCGGATCAAATTTTTGAATGCCGTGCAGCCGACAGAACCGCAGTAATTGAGGCTGACGTCAAAGGGGAAGCCGGAAACGGTCGTATGCGAGATCGGGTAGCTGTAGGAGACGTTTCCGTTCGATCCGGAAACCATCAGCTTGCCATCGACTGAAATCGATTTTCCCTGCTCGAATCCCCGCTCATCGTACGTCTCCGAAAGCTGTTTAAGGCCAAAGGCACCTGAGGTGTACTGGGCAGATAGCCTTGCTGGAGCAATAATGATCATCACCGCCAGCACTGCACGAAAAATCCTAATCATACTCTTCATAATGATGTATCCAATTAGCGAGTGATGATGATGGGATAACTACCGATAAGCTTCGAGGCGGAATGCAATCGAACCAAATAATACCCGCTCGGGATATCGTGTACATCGAGTACACGAAATAATCCACGTGTTGCGCTGACGCTCACATCCTGACGGCGATACACCTGCCCGTTGACACCCACGATTTCCACGTTATATTCTCCTGCCGGTGTCGATTCTGATTCGATCTGTGCCGCTGTTCCAGTTGGGTTTGGATAGACCCGTACCTGAATTGGATTCTTCGCTCTATCATCACCCGGCTGCTTGTCCTCACGGCGATCGACAGTATAGGCGATCGGTGCAATGGAGTGACTGACCCGCCCGGAAAGATCGCGCACTTCCGGTTCGACAAGATCGGTTCCGAACTGAAGAGCCATCGCGAAGAACGGTGCCGATTGAAATCCCTCCACCTTGGCGAGATCCAAGTCCTTGAGTGTATCAAGCCCATGCTGCCCAAACAGGAGCAATGGTCGTAGCGTATCGTGGCGATTCCGTGCATCGCCGACACGCCCCCAGATGGTAATAAGTAAATCAGTAAGGGAATCGGGGTTCATCTTCTGGAACGAGACACTCCCTGAAAGAGAATCCCACGATGGATAATTGATCGTGGTAATTGGAACCCGTTTATCGGCTGGAATATGATCCAGGCAGCTTGTATCGCCGCGCTGTTCATCTCCTTGGCGTTGCGTGACCGCGTGTCCCCAGTGCAGTGAGTGGACCAGATAGTGAAAGTTCTCGTCCATCCACCCGACAGCAGTATCGGGATAGCAATCAAAATTCAGATGGCCGATAAAGAGAACGACCTCCGGCGGATGAGGCGGGATCTCTGGCTGGGAAAATGTTCGGGAAGAACATGCAACGGTGACGATGAGAATGAGCGTAGCACAGCAGGCCACGCGGAGCAGTACTGAGAGAGCATTCATACTACTTCGGAGGAAAGATTGTTAGGGCAATAGAATATCCCGTCACCTTTTATGAAAGGTGACAGAGGGCTACTACTAAAATTTGAACATCGCGGGTGCCGTGGTCCATCCATCCAGGATAAGGGATAAATCCTGGATTCCTGCTATCTATTTAGATTCTTATTCCTACAACCATAGGAACACAAACAACAGAATCTAATATCAAGCTTGACGCTTTTCCATTCTAAACTAGCTGTGAATGATTATTGCGTTGAGGTATTCGATAGACGAAACTACGCAAGGCATGACATGCTTGTCAAGAGATATTTGCCATTGAAGGAATATTTATTCGGGCTGCATACACCATACATAATCGGCTTGTTGACAAACAATTGTCGTATGCTTGACAAACGTCACAACAAGCCATCGACCGATTGAGCGCTCGTTGGCCCGCCCCCGAATCAACGGACGCTTGATGCTTTGGGCAACCAATCCGAGAACACTCGGAATCCGGCACGTACGCTAACCACTGTCGTAAGCTATAGTTTATACACATTCACCGGCAAAACAACTCCTCTCATTGAATTTCATTACTCTCTATCTTGGACATACCGCTGAACATCATGTGCTGAAAAGACAACAGGCTGCGCGTGACCGGCATTATCGGACTGGTCAATGGTATAGCCACCTTCAACAACGGCGAAAAGACACGAGCGCTTTGAACCATCACATTTGAATACTCAACAATTCTATCCTGCGGAAGAGCGGAAGCGTTATATTTGATATTGACTGTGATGATTGTCGCCCTACCTCACGATGACATCACGCATAACAGCATACCGACAACGAGCACGGGTCTGATGGCAACCATAGAAAACCCGAAGATTTTCATCTCCTATAGCTGGACAACCCCAAAGCATTCTGATTGGGTCCGTGTGTTGGCCGAGAGGCTAACACAGGATGGCGTTCAGGTCATCCTTGATCAATGGGATTTAAAGGAGGGACAGGATAAGTATGCGTTCATGGAGCGCATGGTGAGTGATTCTGACATACAAAAAGTGCTGTTGATCATCGATAGACGATATGCTGAGAAGGCGAACGCTCGCGAAGGAGGAGTAGGGACAGAATCGCAGATAGTCTCACCGAAAGTATATGACTCCGCAGTGCAGGAAAAATTCATCCCGATCGTAACAGAAATTGACGGAGAAGGGAAAGCATACCTGCCGACATACTTGAAGAGCCGTATCTACCTTGATTTCGTCGATCCGCAACGATTTGAAGATGAATACGAACGGCTTCTCCGAATCATCTATGATCGGCGTTCCGTGAAGAGACCTCCGCTTGGAGCTCCACCGTCTCACATACTGGAGCCTGATCCCGTCCCTATTAAGGTGACGCATAAACTGAATCGGATTACGGATTTCTTTATTCAGCAAAATCCGGCGTACAAATGCTGATACGAGATTATCTAAGGACACTATCCGAAGCGCTTGAAGATTTCAGGATGGACCTTTCCAATCCTTTTAAGATCGATGAGGTTGTCATGGAGAGCATCAACAACTTCATAGCATATCGCAACGACTTTATCGATCTGGCATCGTTTTGTGCTTCCTTTATCAATAGTGAGGATATATACGATGAGTTTTTTTATTTCTTTGAGAGAATTATTCCATATCTGTTTAGAACTGCCGCAATGCAGTCTTGGAAGCAATTGGCATTTGACAATTACAAATTTATCGCCTACGAACTATTCCTTTATTATGCTGCGATTCTGTTAAGAGAACGGCGATTCAATACAATTGATAAACTCCTTTCAAAGCAATTCCACTATACTGGGACGGCCCCTGAAGAGAAAGGCAAGTCCTGGGATTACAGCGTATTTTGCAAATACGTGTCGGCGCTTGAGGAGTTGCGAAAAGCCCGTTTGGGATTGAGGGTCTTCAGTTGCACTGGAGAAATCATTAAGGAACGCGCTGACCGGAGAGATTTTGATTTTGAGCGCTTAATGGAAGTGGATTATATCCTATTCGTACGTAGTGTGCTTCATCTTGATTATTCATCAGGAAGGCCATTTTCTCCGTACTGGTTTCCTCGTTGTCTTCCATATGCGGACGATCACAATAGTTTTACGTTTATTCTCCGCGCTGTGCACAAAGAGCATTTTCAAAATTTGGCGACAGTACTTGGCGTAAACGATAAGGATGACTTGCTGAGACGTTGGTCACTGGTTCGACAGAACCTGCAATTAAATCATGTCGGCGGTGATTGGATAAACCCAGAAACTCTTCTATGCCTCAATAAACTTGACACTCAATGACTGTTAAGCGGATTTGCACGAACAATACTATCAGGCATACATGGGCTCATTGTCTTTCATCAGAGATTGCAAAGCAGATTCGATGCCATCGAATTTGGCTCTTTGATATTCATCATAGACAATGCTTGACTTCTACCTATCACATGCTCCGTGCATTCAAAAAATCACCCATGTAGCATTTTAAATCTTAATGTGGAGGAACTATGAGACTCGGCATCCGATCGATTCCGCTATTTTCAATTCTATTGATCCTGAGTGCATGTACTGAGAATGCCCCCACGACGCCCGGAACAACCGACTCTACCGCTACTGTATCGCTTGCATCAATGTATTCCACGCTTCCCGATGTAGCTAACGGCAACCCCGGCGTTCTGAAAGAGAGCGAGCGACAGAAGGCACTGAACTATGTGAACGCTATTCGCTCCCTCCACAAACTTCCCTTGGTTGCCTATCACTCCGCCGATGATGCTGGAATCACCAGTGCCGCACTTATCATTGCCGCCAACAACACGCTGGATCACAATCCGCAACCATCGCTCAAGTTCTGGAGCCAAGCTGGCGCCGATGCCAGCAGCAAGAGCAATCTGAGTATTCACCTTTGGTCTGGTAGCAACGAGAGCATACCAACCACCGAGACGATTATCGACGGGTGGCTGGCTGATTCAGCGAACGCCTTTCCGGGCCACCGGGCGTGGCTTCTGAGCCCGTTCCTCAAGTGGATATCGTTTTCGCGAGTCGATAAGCCGTGGTCCGGATCGGAGTGGGGAGTTGATGGCGCGGTGATCAAGGTCATCTATACCGACGAGCAGAACGCGAACGCAATGCCGGTGGATTTCGTCGCCTATCCGTTCGAGACCTATCCTGCCCGGCTGGTCAACTCGGAGATCGATTACTCGTTCTCCGTGATCGCCGATCGATCAGGAATGTTCGCCAACAGCGACAAGGTGAAGTATGATAATGCCACCATATCGATCGTGGGAGAACATGGGGAGAAAGCTCCGGTTGGAAACGTTCGGGCGGACTATCAGAATTTTGGGATTCCTAATCACTTGTTGTGGCGAACATCGCTTCAGTCTGGAGTCAGGTATACCGTATCGATCAACAACGTGGTTGTGAACGGTCAATCGCGGAACTATTCCTACTACATCAACTTATCCACGACCGTGTAGTAGCAAAAGAGATGATGCTACGGACACGGTCGATAAGGATATCCCTTGGCGGCCGTGTCCGCATCGAGATCATCCCGATAACGTAGCAGAATGCGAGCCAACTACTTGCGGACGATGTCATATTGTACCATGAACCATAAGCGCTCTCACTCCATGTACGGGCGCATAATAGCCGCTGGCGGTGATACGAAATACCTGGCACATTAGTAGTGCCTTCGCCATACATTAATGCTCTCTTCAATGGCTGAACGAACCAGGACTTGACTTATGCCGATTTTGTCATTTAGTCTATCTTCTCGGCAATTCCAATATGAGAACCTAGGAAGCTCCAGGAAGATATACGCAACGCACTCGTTAGAGTTGGCGAACCCAATCTGGATCCGTGGGCAAGCCTGTGGCCGGTAGGATGTAATCGTACAGGACTGAAAGCTTACTCTCCGAATCAGGCACCAAGTCTTGCACCAGATCGTACACCTGCTTATGCGCGGCTCTTGCGTAAACGTATCTATAGGTGGAGAAACAGGTTCGTCGGTTGATCTCTTGAACCACACCAGATGAAACCTGGCGAATCAATTCAGGCATATCCAGATACCATGATCCGACTATCGCAACGCTAGACGAGATAGGGAAAGTAATTTCAGGCTGAAGATTACTGAGGCCTAGGCTTTTAAATCGGAATACAGGGTTATTATTGGTAACGAAGAAGGTTCCATGAGGTGCCTTGAAGTATTGCCACCTCATGGACGCGATAGCCATCTGAGTCATCGGCATTCCCCTGAGCATCGCCGCAAGGCGCAGCCCATCCGTCATACCTTCTCGATATAAGTTAAATTGTTCTTCAACACGCATTCGCAACTTATCGAGGTTCTGTAGCGCATTTTCATTTCCCTCAGCTTGACGTATACGACGAGCTTCGTTAAAGGACTCAGTCCAAACCTTAGCTCTCTCTTCGACTACTTCCGGCCAATCCCCTTGTGCTTCCTCCGCCCTCTTAGGCACCCGTTTGTGCATCATTATCATATACTGAGCGAGCACAAGTTTTTCTTCCTCATTGAGAGGCAGAAAGCCACGGATCTTCTCAATCAACCGATCAGCGGATTTCTCCTTCTTTTCGAGAGCGTTCTCAAAGGTCTCGTAATCCATCGTCCCATCATCGCGGCGGAATGCATAATGATCTTGCTCCATTCCAGCTTTTGAAATGGAGTTGTAATAAGGGTTGGATGTTAGTCGCCCTATACCGGGAGCATAGGTACGGCCATGTTCGTACACCCACAACATAGATGGCGATTCTGGCTCAGTGAACCCCCGCAAGTATAGTCTGGGAATAAAGTGATGGTTCCGTTTATATCGCTGTCGGTTCTTGCCCACACAACCTTCTCCTAATAATTAGACTACCTATCTCTTTCCCAACGGACATACTCGGGAGTCAATGCCCCTATAACCTTTAGCATTCTCTAAGCCATAGTAGCCATTGCCTAACTGCATTAGAGTAACTGCATACGGGCAAGGTAAACGAAAACGGCGGCTCCAGCAAGATAAGCGAATACCTGTAGCAGCGAGTAAATTCGGGTCGCAGGACGATAAACATTGAAGGTTCCACTATCCTGCTCACCAGTAACCGATGCAAGAGCCATATAACCAAAGAAGATTGATGCTATAAGTAAACCTTCAGATAAGATTAGTTTATCAATTATCTCAGGCGGCACCTTGATCCGGTCTTTAGTATTGAGTAATGATATCAGAGCAACAGGAGCCACTACGAACGCGGATGCAAGAGTAACGAGTAACTTGATCTGCTCGATATATGTTTTACAAGCTTCCTTGCGATTCTCCAACGTTGACGTAGCAAGTAGAGGCGCCACATTGCTTTGAAGTTCTTCCTTGGGCATAGCATTCTTTGACAAGTCACCACTCATAACTGTATATCTCCACCTGCCTCCGTGAATTCCCCTCTTGGGCCCCTCCGAGAACAGAACGGAGGTATCCCGCAAAAATTTATCCAAAATGATCTAATGACTGAGAACGAAGACCGTGCATTATTTTCACGATTTTCGTCTCTCACATCAGGATCAGTTGCTATCCCGTCTATAATCTTGCGAATCGATTCATCGAGCGCCTCCGGGTCAAATCCCCCACGGAGATTGACGCTTGAAGACAGATAATCCAAGATTGGAATTATTACCATGATCCTGGCTGTAGGCAATAGGAATATACCTCGTTGCCTTTCATACTGACTGATGATCGCACTAACCAGCTCCGCATCATCACGGTATCTTTCTAGCATCTCTGAAACGGCTTCCATCGCTCCAATAGCGGTTGGCATATCAACAGGTTCTTCGATGGGAGGTTCTTCGATGGGCATGAGAAATTCTCCTTTCACCAATGTTCATTGGTTAGATATTGAGTAGATATTATTCAGATGATGGGGGCATCAGTCGATGACTATTACAAAGATAGAGATAATGCTGACACAGCATTATCCTTGTTAGACAAACTTCGGCGCATTCTCACATACATAGGCGGCGCACATAAGAATAGACCGCATAGGGTCACTCCTAAATCGAAATGAAGGGATGGCCGCACCTAGAGGGATGCCAGCTACTCAGGATTGCATCCCCCGCCACGAGGTGAAGAGTACAGGCTTCGTTTGGTATCAGGAAGTTAGTGGTATGAGGTAGCCAGGGCGAGTACATCTTTGTGTACTCCATCCTGAGAGACTGGCCTCAATTCCAAGCGATTGAACCGTCGTCCGATTCCCGTTAAATCCCCGTTGCTCAAGGACACTGGGGGCGCTCAACAGCACTCAAGCCCGTCAAGAAAACGGGGAATTCCAAAAAAAAGCGAGATTCCAAGAATTTGGAATCTCGCGTTCAGCCCCATCGGGGCGTACCGGTTGTAGCATCACCACGCATCCCATGATTCCAGGCTCCATCGGAGCGTACCATCCTCGCATGCCGGCGGAATAGTACGCTCCGATGGAGCTTGAGCGGGCAACGGAGGTATCGTTACTACAACCGGCGCGCTCCTGCCGGAGCTTGAAGAGTGATCAGAGGATCATCGATGGATCATTGCGCTGTCAACTGGAGATCTGGATTTAAACTGAGTCACTACTCGATCATTCGTAGCGAAGCGCCTCGATCGGGTTGAGCGCGGCGGCCTTGCGAGCCGGATAAAAGCCGAAGAAGACGCCGACAGCGCCGGAAAAAATAAATGAGAGGATCACGATCGATGGATCGATCTTCGTGTGGAGATCGCTCACCGCCTGGACAAGCTGCGCCACGCCGACGCCCGTGAGGATGCCGATAATCCCGCCGCAGAGCCCCAGCACCACCGATTCGACGAGAAACTGCGTCAGCACATCGCTTCCGCGCGCGCCGATCGCCATCCGGATTCCGATCTCCCGCGTCCGCTCGGTCACCGAAACCAGCATGATGTTCATGATGCCGATTCCCCCCACAACCAGCGAAACGCCGGCGATCGAGGCAAGGAGGAGCGTAAGAACCTGCGTGGTCTGCTGCGCCGCCTCGGCGATCTCCGTCTGGTTTCTGATCACGAAATCATCATCCTCCCCCGGCTGCAACCGATGCGATTCCCGCAGAAGCCCCCGCATCTCCTCCTGCGCCTGCGTCATCTGAGCGGGCGACGCGGCGCTCGCCATAAGCTGCTGGATAAATCGCCCGCCGCTCAGCCTGTCCAGCACGGTGGTCGACGGCGCCAGAATCGCATCGTCCTGGTCGGCGCCTGCCGCGTTCTGTCCCTTCTGCGTCAGCACGCCGATCACTTTGAACGGCACATTCCGCAGACGGATTTCCTGGCCGACCGGGTCCTGATTCGGGAAAAGATTATCGACAACGGTTTTGCCGATCACGCAGACCTTGGAGCGGGAGCGGATCTCGCGATCGGTGAAGAATTCTCCGGAGGCAAGCGGCCACTGCCTGATATCGAGGTAGCTCGGCGAAACTCCGTAGATCGATGTGCTCCAGTTGCCGGAGCCGCCAATCGCCTGCACGCCGGAGCGGATCACCGGCGAGACGCCCGCCAGTTGCGTGGCGTTTTTTTCGATCTTGTCCACATCATCAAGCGTAAATCTTCCGCCGTTACTTCCGGCCCCCTGGCTGACTCCGCCGGCCCGGCTCGCGTTGGGAAACGCGATGATCACATTTGTTCCCAGCGTGCCGATCTGATCCTCGATCTGCGCCTGTGCTCCCTTGCCGATCGCCACCATCACGATCACCGCCGCCACGCCGATGATGATCCCGAGCATCGTCAGGAGGCTTCGCATCCTGTTTCTCAGAATCGATTTCATCGCCACGTTGAGGATATTCTTCCAGTTCATGATCGCATCCCGTTCGTTTGTCGCCGTCCACTATCATTTCATCACTTCCGCCCCGCATCATCTCGGCTCATTCGCGTCCCGTCACGCTGGAACGCGCGGCAAGATCCGCAGCCGCGTTCCGGCGCTCCGCCACCGGCTCATCCTTCAGCACCGAGCCATCGCGCATTTCGATCACGCGCTTCGTGTATTCGGCGATATCCGGCTCGTGCGTGACGAGAATCACGGTAATCCCCTGCTCATTCAATTCCTGAAACAGCGCAAGCACTTCCACGCTCGTCCGGCTGTCGAGATTTCCCGTCGGCTCGTCCGCGAGAATCAGCGCGGGACGATTGACCAGCGCGCGGGCGATTGCAACGCGCTGCTGCTGGCCGCCGGAAAGCTGGCTGGGCTCATGATGAATGCGCCCCCCCAGGCCCACGCGGTTCAGCGCCTCCTCCGCCAGCTTTCTGATATCGGAATCCTTCTCCGTCCGCGTCCGGTTGTAAAAAAGCGGAAGCTCCACGTTTTCCACCGCCGAGGTTCGCGGCAGAAGATTGAATCCCTGAAAGACGAAACCGATCTTCGTGTTTCTGATATCGGCCAGCTCGTTCCGTCCAAGCCCGTTCACCTTTACGCCGTCCAGAAAATATTCTCCGCTGGTCGGATAATCCAGACAGCCGAGGATGTTCATCAGCGTCGATTTTCCCGAGCCGGAGGAGCCCATGATCGCCACGAATTCTCCCGGCTCGATCGTCAGATCGATCGTCGCGAGCGCCACGACCTCGACATCGCCGGAGCTGTAGACTTTGCGGATGCCGCTGGTTTTGATTACTGAGTTCATCGATATTCCTAAAATAGCCGTCCGCCGCCGCCACCAGCCCCCGGCGCTGCCTGACGGTTTGTGCCGGTGCCGGGAAGCCCGCCGCCGGTGCTCGGGGTTTTCGTCGCCCCGGTTGCCTGCACGCCGCTGATCACCTTCATTCCCGGCTCCAGCCCCTTTGCCATCACTTCTGTGTTCTGTCCGTCGGTCAGGCCGGTGCGGACCGGAAGCACTTTCAGATTTCCGGCGCTGTCCAGATACCAGATCTTGGAGAAATTTCTCGCGCCGGTGCGCCCACGCCTGGTGGAATCACCCCCCGTGGAGGTTCCGGTTCCGGTTCCTCCGCCGGTTCCCGTTCTCGCGCCTGTTCCACCGGTTCCACCGCCGGTTCCGGCTCCGGCACCAGTTCCCGCACCGCGACCCTGGCCGCGGGTGGAATCGCCGGTGGCTCCCGCTGGAGAATTCTTCGCGGCCTCGGCGATCATCTCAGGCGTCGCCTGAAAACGGAGCGCGGCGTTCGGCACCATCAGCACATCCTTCGCCTCCTGCACATTGAAATCGACGGTCGCGGTCATGCCGGGGATAAGAACCCCCTCCGTGTTCGACGCGTCGACGATCACCGTGTAGTTCACGACATTCTGCACAGTCGTGGGCTGAAGCCGAACCTGACGGACGGTTCCAGTGAATTTTTTATCGGGGAATGACTGCACGCTGAAGTTTGCCGTCTGCCCGACCTTGATCGTGCCGATATCGCTTTCGTCCACGTTGACGCTGATCTGCATCCGGGAAAGATCCTCGGCGATCAGAAACAGCGTCGGCGTGGAGAGGCTGGCCGCGACGGTCTGGCCGACATCGACATTCCGCTGGATCACCGTGCCGCTGATCGGCGAGCGGATCTGCGCGTAGCCGAGATTTGTCCGCGAGCGATCCAGCGCGGCCTGCGCGTTCTTCAGCCCCGCCTGCGCCACCGCGAGCGAGCCACGATACTGGTTGAACTCCTCGGCCGAAAGGTATCCTTTCTTGAAGAGCGGCTCATTCCGTTTGTAGTCATCGTTGGCAACGTCGAGCTGCACGCGCGCCTTGTCCACGGAAGCCTGGGCATCGCGGACGGCAGCATCCAGCAGATCCGTTTCCAGCGTCGCCAGAAGCTGTCCCTTCTGCACGTTCTGGTTGAAATCCGCGAAGAGCTGGCCGATCGTGCCGGAAACCTGCGTTCCCACCTGCACGGTGACAAGCGCGCCAAGAGTTCCGGTGGATGATACCACCGACTGGATATCCCCCCGCTTTACCTCGACGAACGTATAATTGTTCGCCGTTTTGCTCCCTTTCGAGATGAAAAACCAGCCGGCCGCCGCCACTGCAAGCACGGAGGCGGTTATCACGATAATCTTTGTCTTCCTGGTCATAAAAATCCACGAACGATTGTGGAAGAATTTCGGCCCGCGCGCCCGGCATCCATATATATATAAGGAAAGCGGCGCCGGCCTCTGAATCGATGTCCTTCCGGACATGCCGGGACTGGCGCTACCGGCCCGGCTGCGCGATTGTCCCCCGATAATATTCGATGGCCCTCCCTTTCAGCAGCAGCGTATACACCGCCTGCGTCCGATCGGTCTCCGCGCTCAGATATTTCGCGCGCGCCTGCGATAGCTCCACCAGCGTGGAAACGCCGACGCGATATCGCTCCTGCTCCGCCTTCAACGCCTCCGCCGCCGATGCAAGCTGCCGGTTGGTCACGTCGATCTGCTTGGCGGCGGTGAGATAATCGAGATAGGCGCCCCGAAGATCCAGGCTGATCTGCTGCTGAAGCGTCCGCAACCGCAGAAGCTCATTGTCGCGCTGGATGATCGCCCGCTCCTCGTTGAGCTGTGTCACTTTTCGATCGAAAATCGGGATGCCGATCGACAGCCCCACCGATGCGTTCGGGTTGTTCGAGAAGAGCTGCGTGCCGAACGGATCGGTCACGTTCTGGCTGGAATAACTTGTGCCGACGCTTCCGCTCACCGAAACCGACGGATAATATCCGGCCCGCGCGACCTTGATCGCGTCCTCGGCCGCCGCCACGCGCGCCTGCTGCGCCGCGATATCGGGTCGCGATGCCATCACGCCGGCAAGAAGCACCGCGAAATCGAGACTGGAGGTTGCGGGAGCGGTGGTATCGGCGTATGGCGCCACAAACGAATAGGCCACGAGCGGATCGAGCTGGAGAGTATTGACAAGGCGCGCGCGGCTCAACTCGTAATCGTGCTGGGCCTGGATCACGCGCAGCTCCGCCGATGCGACGGTCGCCTGCTCGCCGTAGAGATCGGAGACAGCTTTTTTTCCGGCTTTCGTGAACGCGGCGACGCGATCCAGCACATCCTGCTCGGCGCGAAGATTATCCTGGGCGATCCCGATCAACGCGCTGTCCAGCACGGTCTGAAGGAACTGCGTCACCACGTTGAACACCAGCGTCTGCCGCGTCCGCTCCAGCGTTCCACGGCTTGAGGCCAGATTCTGTTCAGCCTCCGCGATCGCGTTGCGCGTCGCGAAACCGTTGAACAGCGTCATGCTGGATGACGCGCCGATCCCGAGCCCCGTCGTCGCCTGCGTGCCGATGCTGCCGGTCGTCTGCTCGAATCCCCTGCCGATTCTCTCGGATGGCGATATCGACACGTTCAGATTGGGCAACTGGCTGGCACGCTGCTGCTCGATGGCGGCGACGCTCAGTGCTGTATCGTTTGCGGAAAGTTGAAGGTCGGGACTTCGTTCAAACGCGATGCGAAGCGCATCATCGATGGTGAGCGTGGTTTTTTCCTGCGCGTGGAGCCCGGCCGCTCCAAACAGAATAAGCGCCGCCACAACCTGAAGGAAATGGAAACGCGCGGTCGGATATGCTCCGCGATGAGATTGATCCAGCATAATGCTGCGAGTGATCGAAAAAGTGTTGTCCGACCGTCACGGCCCGAGAGTGGGCGCGCTCCGGAGGGATGTTTGGAACAACGCTTTTGAAGCCCTTGCGCGATCTGCCATCGCGACGAGCTGCCAGCTTTTAGAGAAGGGCCATGCCAGCCGGTTCCCGTCAAAACGATGCTGAAACGTAACGGGAGGTTACATCAGCCCACCGCCCGCCTTCCACGCGATCGATCCTCGATCTCCCGTTCATCATCTCAGAGCAAGCGGCGTGAACTTGTTTCGACAAGAATAATACCACGATCACCGGCGGACGTGGCACGCGTGGAAGAATCAGCGCGGCAATGGCTGGCGCGTCCCGGCGTTGCCGACCGCGACGGCAGATCCATTTCCATCAACCGGAAGCCTGTGATGCAGCGGGCGCGTTTCACCGGCGACGCGGCGAAGCAGATCGGGGCGATCGGTCTGTATTCCGTCGATCCCCATGCCGAGCAGCCAGCGCATCTCCTCCTCGGCGTTCACCGTGAAGCAGATCAGCGTCGGCGGCTCGCCGCGCGTGTGATCGCGTATGCTCACATCATGCTCAACGATCCGCTGGTATGTGGTCCAGGGAGCTGCGGTAATCTGTCGCGGACGTTGCGCGGTCGCCAGTTGGTTGCCGCGGGCAATCGCCTCCCCCATCGCGCTGAACTTCAGCGGATCGATCGTGATGCCGGCCGGGGCGGAGATATCGAGCGTGAAATCATGATGCGGAGCGTGGCGTTTCATTGCTTCCAGCACTTCGGCGATGGAAGTTTCAAACACCACGCGAAATTTCGGTTTGTGGCGACGCAGAATCTCATCGATCGCGTCCAGCATGCGCGGGACGATATCAAGCTCGCTCGCCGGAATTTTTATATCGAGAAAGAGAATTTCGAGCGAGGATTTTTTCACCGCCCACGCCATCACTTCATCGAAGAGCGGGATCACGCCGTGAACCTGGATGCTCATATCCTTCTTGAGAACATAGCCGAAGTTCGCGACCACATCGGCGCACTGAAGCTGGCTGATCGGTTTGTGGAGATCTTCCCGGCCGGGGATGCAGGGGCAGTAGATGACATCCGGCTCCAGGCCACGCGCGCGGATATCGCAGATGGAATCCTCCGGGTCCCAGTCGTGCCACACAACCACGACGCCGTCGGCGGTGAGGCAGAGATCCAGCTCGATTCCGTTCGCGCCGTCACGTTCGACCGCTGTTTCGTACGACTGGATCGTGTTCTCGACCTCGCTGCACGGCGAGCCGCGATGTCCGATCACGTAGAACGGTCGCGAGCGTTCGCGCGGGCCGTCCGGGGCGGGACGGGAGGCGAACAGCGCACCAAACCAGCGCGCGATCAGCCGTAACATTCTCCACATAACGAAGCCGGAATGATAGTCAACGGAAGTTTCGGCGGAGAATCGAACCCGGCGCTCCGCTTTATGAATTGCTATCGGCTCACGTCGAATTTTCGTGCCACACGGTCGGGCCGCCGGCGTGCCCGGCCGGGGCGGATGTCACGTCAATCGATTCCCTCAAGAAAACTCAGCGCCCGCTCCCCCATCCAGAACCGATCGCCCCCGGCCATAAACCCGACGTGCCCGCCCGAGGCCGGCATCTCCAGGAACACGGAGCCGCTCCGCTCCGCCTCGGCAATCGGATAGCATTCCGGCGAGAGGAAGGGATCGTTGGCGGCGTTGACGATAAGCGTGGGAATGGTGATGGCCCCAAGAAATCCGCGGCTGCTGCATCGCGCCCAGTAATCCTCCGCGTCGCGAAATCCGTGGAGCGGCGCGGTGTAGCGGTCATCGAACTGCTGGAATGTCCGCATGCCGGCCAGCCCGGCCGTGTCCAGTTCCGGCATCACGCGGGATTTCTCCCGGACTTTTTCGGAGAGCGTTTTGATGAAGCGCCGCATGTAGATGCTGTTCGACGGCAGCGCCAGCCGGATCGCGCTCGTTTTCAGATCGCACGGCACCGAGAACACAACCGCGCCGATGATCGCCGGATCGATCGCGCTCCCCTGTTCGCCGAGATATTTCAGCGTCATATTGCCGCCAAGGCTGAAGCCGATCAGCGCGATCCTCCGATATCGCCCGAGCGATTGCAGATGCGCTATCACCGTGGCAAGATCATCGGTGGCGCCACTGTGATAAAAACGGAGTGTCCGGTTCATCTCGCCGCCGCATCCCCGGAAATTCCAGGGGAGCGCGTCCCATCCCGCGCGGTTCAGGCTCCGCGCCATCCCGCGCATATACCAGCGTGCCGCGCTCCCCTCCAGCCCGTGCGAGAGAATCGCGACCCGGTCCGACCCCGTCTCCGCCCAATCCAGATCGAGCACATCGGCATCGGGCGTATCGATCCGCTCGCGACGATATCGCACATCGGGAAATGTCGTGACGAGCGTGGGGATGATGGTCTGGAGATGTCCGGCGCGGAAAAGAAATGGCGGTCGGAACGAGGAGGATTGAACGATCGGCATGCGGGCGGGAGAGATGGATTGTTTGCGCGGGGCGCTGCCCCGCGCACCAGGAATTACGCCCCTCCGGGGCTGGAGGAGTACGGTGGAACTCCCCGTCCTCAAGCCCCAACGGGGCGCCATATAATAGCCCATGCAGGATTCTTCGCTACTGGACATGAACGCTTGTCAGCACCCGCCGGTAGTACACAAACGGGGTTCCGGTGGAGGTTTTATCGTACCATTCCAGCTCGATCAACCCGATCCCCGGCGCATAATATTCGAACACGGGAGGTGCTCCCGCGTTGGGACCAAGCGCCGCGTCTCCACGATATTCCTGCGCCACCTCGACGCAGTCGTACGTTCCGGCCGGCACCTTCACGCTCTTATGCAGCGCGTTGATTCTTGTATGGAACGTAACCGTGTACGCATCGGTGTCGGTGCCGAAATAGTCATCCCGCACGTTGTTGTCATCGTTCAACGAAACGGGATAATGGAGATAGCGGACGATCTTGTCCCCCCACTGCGGATGAAACTGATAGAGCCCGTCGTTGCGGTTGACGAGATACGTCAACGCCCCCGTGGGGTTCGGACCGTGCTGAACATACCACTGCTCGCCATCGATCACATCATTTGCGATGATCTGCACCGTGTCGTGAAATGTTCTCATAACCTCGCCGGTGGAATCCAGGCTGAGCTCATCGTACATCCATTCGTTTCCGATCGCCAGCGGAATCAGCGGGATCTGATTCGACGAGCCGGGATCGGTCGAGCTCTTGCAGCCGGCCGCAAGGAGCAGAACGGCGGCAAGCATTGCGAATGGAATGGAACGATTGATCAAAAAATTTTCCGCGGAAATTTTATTTCAGAAGCGCGGCGACAAACAGGAGGTTCATCGAACGGCGCAATCGTCGAAGATAAAACTCTTTCGGGGATTCGGAACGGTGGAATGGTTCACCGGGAAATGCGGTTCCGGGCTTCCATGATCGACACGGAAAATGGTGGGAGGATGGAGTTTGCCATCGAGGCAATGAAACTTCGACGGGCGATCTTCCGATCGTCCATGTCATCACGTGCCACGCACATCGCTACTTCAGCACGATCTCCAGCACCGCGTCATCCCCCTGAATCGCCGAGAGCTTCGAGGCATTATCCCAAGGGTGAGATGTTGCGAGGAATCGAAACCGCTCTGCGAGCCGTAGCTGTGGGTGAGAAGATCGAGAAGGATGGTTTTCATGATGATCCGTGATACAGCAGTTATCGGATTCGATATACATCGATGGGGATGAGGGAAATCTCAGACATCGATGAACGAACACCCCAGCCGCATTCACTTCTCACCCGGCGTTCTGCCGAAATCCTCATCGTAACGGGGCGAGAGCGTGCCGAATATCCTGTCCCAGATCAGCGTGTAGAATCCATAATTCCATTCGCGATCGTGGTGGTGCTGCGCGTGGAATGTGCTGGTGGAGATATATCGCAGCACCGGAATCCGCTTCCACGAATCGGGGAATGGCTCCACGCCGATGTGGCCGATCATTCCGAAGAGCACATTGAGGCCAAGATAGATCGACATGCCGAGCCACGACGCGCTGTAGAGCGATATCACGATCAACCACAACGATCCGAAACTCAGCGTCTCGAACGGGTTCAGCACGAACAGCGTCAGCGGTCGCGGTCGATCGTAATGATGATGCGTGCGATGCAGCAGCGGAAAAAGAAATCGAATGTGCGCGGCGCGGTGAAGAACATACATCGCGAAATCCATCACGATCGTGATCAGCAGAATATCCAGCAGCACGCCGATCCCGACATCTTCGCGGAAATGGACGATGCCGGCGCGCCAGAGGAGGAAGCCGATGAATGTGATCGCGGAGTTGAGAATAATTGTCGATGCCGAATAAAGAATTTCCGCGCGCGAAAGTTTTTCCGGCGGATGCGTCACCGGCCGGCCCGCATACATGCGCGCCAGCAGATTCCCAAACCCGACGGCGAGAATCGCGATGACGATGTTTTCCGCGAGAAAAAGAATTGCCGCCACGGGAAGCGAAAGCCCGCGAAGCGTTTCGATCAATCCATCCATATCATTTGTCGTTGTTCAACACTCTGTCAGAATCTCCATCGCCGCCCGCCGCCCCGATGCAATGGCACCATGCACCGTGCCGATATTTCCATCCATGCTCAACGCCTCGCCGGCAAAGAAAAGCGTTTCCGCGACCGGCGCGGCCAGCCGTTTCTGCGCCGCGAGCCCGTTCACGCTCACGAAACTGTACGCGCCACGGCTGAACGGATCGTGCTTCCAGTTATGAACGTACCACGTTTCCAGCTCACCGTTGATGAAATCCGAATCGGTTCCAAGAATCCGCGCCAGCGACGCAACGGCCTCGGCGACGATCCCGGAATCGTCCAGCTCCAGCAATCGGGTCGCGGCCGGGCCGCCGGCCCAGCCGGTGAGCATCGGCGCGCGGATGGGAAAACAGCTCCACCACGTTGGAAAGCCGGGATCGTCCGAGTGGAGAAAGCTCATCCCCTCCAGGCTCGGCCGCGATCGCCGGCCGCCGAAACCGCGCCGTTCCCAGAATCGATCGCGGAACCGGAGGACGATACGCACCGCATCCCCCATCTCCAGCGCATCCCACGCCGCCCGTTTTTCGGGAAGATCGGGGGCAAACGCAATTGCGCCGCGATCGCCGGGAGAAGATTTCAGCACGCCGAGGGGCAGCGTGATCAGCGCGCGGCGCGCTGAGATTGGCTCAAGCTCCGCGCCCGCCGCCGAAACCGCACCGATCGTGATGCGTCCTTTTTTCCAGTTGATGGTTTGTACGATCGTTTCAAGATCGATGGAAATTTCCGTCGCGTTCTTCACGGATTTTTTTTCGTCGCCGGAGAGAATCAACGCGGCGATATTCGCGTACTGATGCGTCATCCGGAACGCGCGATCGCCTGAAAGTTTTTCCGAAGCGTTTTCGGCGCGGAGCAATCCCTTCACGCCGACCGTCTCGATCCGCGCCGCGTGAAATCCCTCCACGTAACGCTGCGCCAGCGCCCGCGCCGCGGAATTCTTCCCTCCCCCCGCGTATTTCTCCAGATACTCCGCGTAGGAGATATCGCGCCGCCCGATGCCGCTCATCTTTTCATTGACATTCTCCAGCGTTCCCCAGAAATCCCGCATCGGCGAAAGTTTTCCGCCCGCCGAACGCCAGTGCTCGCCGGAAACTTCGTAGATCGGAACGCTCCCGGCATCGATCAGCTCGAACGTTTCCGCCGGGATTCCGTGGATGAACTCCGCCCCCAGCTCCACCGGCAACCCGGTGACGGGATCGATACGCGAGTGCACGCGCCCGCCGATTCTATCGCGCGCCTCCAGAATCCGCACCGTCAACCCCGCGTCGGCCAGGATCCGCGCCGCCGCCAGCCCGGCCACGCCGCCGCCGATGATGGCGACATCCGCGCCAATCCGTTTCCGCATGATGTATCTTCCCTCCGGCCGCGCCCGATTGGAGCGCGGCGACATGAACGTTATTCCGCAATCGACGATTCGAAAATATCACATGCTCCGCATTCTCTATCACAATGATCATATCGTGGCGATCGACAAGCCGGACGGGCTGCTGGTCCATCGCTCTGCCGAAGCGCCGGATCGCACGACCTGCATGACGCTCCTGCGCGATCAACTTGGGCAACTTGTGTATCCGGCGCATCGGATCGATCGCGGAACATCGGGCGTGCTTCTGTTTTCGCTGAATCCAGCGACGGCGCGGCTTCTGGCTGAACGATTTTCGGGTCGCGAGGTGGAAAAACAATATCTGACGCTGGTGCGCGGCTGGTCGCCGGATGACGGGGAGATCGATTATCCGCTGGCGGAGGAGCCGGGGATGACGGCTGTGGAGGCGGTGACGGGATTTCGGACGCTGGCGCGGTGCGAGCTGCCGATTCCGATCGGAAATTTTCAGACGGCGCGCTACTCGCTGGTCCTGGCGGAGCCGGTAACGGGACGGCGGCATCAGATCCGGCGGCATATGGCGCATCTCCGCCACCCGATCGTCGGCGATACCGTTCATGGCGAGGGACGGCACAACCGGCTTTTCCGCGAGAACTTCGGGGTTCACCGGATGATTCTTCACGCCTGGCGGCTATCGCTGCCGCATCCGGTTCCCGGCGAACCGCTCGCCATCACCGCGCCGCTGCCACAGGAGCTGGAGATCCTTTTCAGCAAGCTGGGCTGGGAGGATGTGGTCCCGGCGTAGGATTCTTTCCTTATATATAGGCATCCGCCCGATGGTAGAGACTCAGTTTAGGCGGAACCAGCACCGATCTGTCGGGGGCCGGGCCGCCTATTCCGTCGCAGCCGATCAGAATGATGGAGATGAACATCACGCCGGGAAGAAGAAATCGGAATCGATGATGTGACATGGCATTACGGCTATCGAATATTATCAGCATGATATCACGCCGTTACGAGGATGGGAGCTGTTCGATTGGCTCGCATATGATTTTCCTGATTAAATAACAGCCGCCCTCTTCTATTTCTCCCCATGCGCGATCGCCGCGATCCGATCCGATTCATAAATGGTGAAGCCGGGAAGATTTCGTTCCGCGATCGCAACCATGCTCCGGGCGATATCGCGCGCCTGAATGCCCCGATATTTTCGGAGCGAGCCGACAAGCAGCGGCCCCACAACCTTCATGATCGCCGTCGCGATCTTCTCGCCAAGGCGAAATTCACCCCGATCGCCGAGAATCAGCGACGGGCGGAAGATCCCGGCGGAAGGATATCGCAACGCCCGGATTGCCTCCTCAAGCTCCCCCTTGACCCGGCTGTAGAATATCGACGACGTTGCCGATGCGCCGGAAGAGGAAACGAGAAGAAACTGCCCCGCTCCCTCCTCCCGACTGATCCGCGCAACATCGAGCGGATAGGAGTAATCGACCTTCCGAAACGCCTCCCGCGAACCGGCGGCCTTGATCGTCGTGCCGAGACAACAGAAGATATCGTCGGCCTTCAATAACGCGCGCGATTCCTCCAGCCTGTCAAAATCGATCACGTGGACGATCAGCCGCGGGTGTTTCACCGGAAGTTCGCGGCGCGCCAGCGCGGTCACGCCGGAGTAGCGCCCGGTTGCGAGAAGAATTTCCAGGCAGTTGCGTCCCACCAGCCCGGTGGCTCCCACGATCAGCGCGGTTCGTTGGCTCATGCTGTAAAGATCCTTTTGTGATCGGCGGGATTGAAAAAAAGAACGATGACGCGAACGGCACGCGAAAAGATTTCAACAGCGCAACTCTCAACGAAAAAAATTCGCGCGAAAAAATCCTGAGAAATTTTCCTGAAAAACTTCCCGGAGAAAAATTCTCCGCGCGACGCAAAACAATCTCCGGCATCACGCAATCACGCCGGAGATTGTTTCACCAGCCGGTTGAATCGTTCGGCGTCCTCGCGCATCGCGATATTGTTGAAGAACACGTACGATCGCCCGCCGGCCGGCATCATCTCCAGCAATTCATCCAGCTCGAAATCCTCGTAGACGTAGCGATAGCCGGTGCGCCCGTGCAGCCGGAAATATACATCGTCCGGCGTGACGCTGGTGTCGGCGAACGGATCGACAACGTGGACAAGCCGGAGTTCATCGCAGAGATCGCGCACCAGATCGTGAGGCCAGCCGCCGCGCGGCTCCCAGCAGAGACGGAAATCGCCGCGATCGATCGATGTGATCAGCTCGCGCATTGCATCGGCGTGCTCCTCGGTCGGCGTAAAGCTGGCGGGACATTGAAAGAGGATCGATCGCGCGCGCAGCGCGACCGCCGAGGCCGCGGTGATCTCCCACGCCTCCCTGACGATCGGGGTGTTGCGGAACGCGCCGGCATCGGCCAGCTCGCGATCGGTGAGTTTGCGTCTGAGCCGCCGATACGTTGGGCTGCGCGGCTCGTGCGTGATAAGCTGCCACGCCTTCAGCGTGAACTCGAACGTTTCCGGCGCCTCGCTTCGCCATCCCTCCAGCGTCGAGACGGCCGGGGGCTGATAGAACGTATGCTGCACCTCCACCACCGGGAAGCGCGCGTAATATTTTTCGCGGGAGGAGCGGAAGCCGCAACTGCCGGCGACGATATCCGAAGTGTGTGCCATTGGAGCGGGAACAGCTCAAGAGATATGCCACGCTCCGAAAACAGCAAAGGCGCCACCGTTGCCGGGGCGCCTTCCGCCGTTGCGCGTCATCTGATCGCGATTTTGTTTCGCTGCCGACCGGCGTGCCAGGGGAAAACGGAGCGCGGAGCGCGAAACGAGATCTCCTCAGAACGTTTTGCCGGAAAACTTAACGCGCGCCGAGTGGCGAGCGGCCAAGATCCACCATGTTGCGTCCCTGAGCGGGGCCGTCGTTCCGCCCGAGAACTCCATTTCCTCCGTCGAACGGCGCATCGCACGGAACGCAGATCCGCGTGTACTTCTCGTTGTACACCGGCGCGGTTTTCGCAACGCACTGAACGATAAAGAGCGGCTCGCACGTTGGCGCGGGATAATCCTTGAAGCCCGGCTTCTCCTCGATCACGCCGGGGATCGACTCGTTGCAGAACGTCTCGCCGTTGGACCACGCCTTGATCACGTATTCATCCTCCAATCCCCCGCCGAAGCTCAGCGTAACGCCGGCGAACGCGAAATTATACTCCCTGACATCCGGCTCCTTCACCAGCGTCACGGAATATCCCTCATCCGCACTGCCGCCGCCGTAGTTCTTGCTCCAGATCCTGCCGAGCGATGCCTTCACGCGCGTGGCGAAGACATCGTAATCCCCCAGCGAGCCGGAGTAGGGCTTCATGATCCGGCCGACGGTGATGATCTCCCCGCTGCCGTCGGGAATTTCGCGCAGCTCGCGGTATTCATCGCGACCGGCTTCGTGGCCGCCGCCATGAACGACATCCGCGATAAAGCTGCCGCTCCCCTTCACGCGAAGCAGATATGCCTCATACTTCGTGCTGAGCGATGTGGTGTAACCCGCAACGACGATCTCTCCCCCCTTCGCCTCGATCACGCAGTTCGCCACGTCATTGCCGCCGCCGCCGTAATGATTTGCCCAGAGGACATTGCCGCTGGCGTTGACGCGGACGATATAGACATCGGAGGTGCTGAACACGGGATCGGTCACATTATAGCTGTTGGTAAAACCGGCCGCGATCAGATCGCCATTCTCAGCCTGCACAACGCTGTTGAATTTATCGACATCGTACCCGCCGTACGCCTTTCCCCAGACCACATTGCCGCCGTCATCGGTAAGGACCAGCCATGCATCGGTCGCTCCCGCGCCGCAGCTCGACGTGCTGCCGGCCATGATATATCCGCGGCCGCCATTATAAAGTTCGACATCGGAGGATTCATCCTTCAGATATCCGCCGTAGGTTTTCGTCCAGTCTACCTCGCCATCCTCCTTGATTTTGAGGAGGAACGCATCGCTGTTGGTGCAGCAACTGTACTTGTTGTCGGTTTCGCCGGTGATGATGTAGCCACCATCGGGGGTCTGCCGGATTTTCCGGCCGTAATCGTTTCCGCCGATGTTGTACGTGCTGGACCACTGAAGAAATCCGCACGGATCGATTTTCACGACGTAGACATCATAATCGCCGCCGCTGAAGCTCTGCGACTCGCCAACGGTGATATACCCGCCGTCGCTCGTCTGGATGATTCCGCCACGAGCCGCATCGTTGCGATCGGCGCCGGTGGCAATCTGCCAGATGAGCTTCGCCTGCATGCTCCCAAGCGATAGGAAAAAGAATCCGAGGCAGATGGCAAGCATCGCCGTAAATCGTTTTCTGTTGTTCTTCACGATAATTTCCTCTCCGTTGATATGTGTGCTGATCTCCCCGGAACGGCCCGCCGCCGGGGCCACGCGCGTCGTCCCTGATCGCGCATTCCCGGCGTCCGCGTGCGGCATTCGAAGGGCTGACTCTGTTGGTGAACCCGCAACCGCAATCCGCACGGTGAAAAGCCGATACATCGACCGTTCGGCCCGGTATTTCCCGTGCATGCGATCGCGCGCTCAAAAAAAATATTGATGCCACAAGGTGAATGGCACCGATATCGTTGGCATCGATTCAGCCAGAATGCGTTTTACTGCAATTGTTTTCGCGCGGGGAAATCGCGATGGAATAATGTGGGGAGATGCCCATGAAAACATCTCCCCGAAGCATCATCGGGCCATCATCCGTTTATTCCCCGCGGAAAGCGGAAAATATTCGGACGATGGATCATCATTTCGGGGAGACGAGAAATGCTCCCTCTCCCTTCGCGGCTCCTGCCTTCATCGAGGCGTTGTTGAGAATATTTCCGCCGTTCGACGGGATGCGCTGGCTGAACCCGAGCTCGTTCGGCTGAGGCGTTGGGCCGCATGGACCGCACAGGACGCGATGTCCCTTGACCTCACGCATTTCCGCCTTGGCGTTGCACTGCACCTGCGCCTGCGGATCGCAGGTCGGCAGCTCCTGCGGGTCGAACTTGGGATCATCCCACTTCAGCTCCACCTTCCGCTCGTTGCAACCCGATTTTCCGATGGCGGTGGTACGGATCTCATAAAGATCGCGCGGCCCAAGGCCCTCGAAGCTCTCCGACCACCCTGCCATCACAAGGCCGTAGCGTTCGGACGCATCGAGTGGCGTGGTAACGGCGATCGACCAGCCCTGATCGTTCGCCCTGCCGCCGTATGCGAAGATTCCGGGGTTGATGGGCGTGAAAAGCTTGTCGGTCTGGAGGAGATGAACATCGTAACCACCGAAACCGATCGGGTTATCCTGAAGGAATCCAACAATTGCGATATCGCCGGTGGGAAGCACCTGAAGCTCGGTGAACTGATCGTCGCCGTCGTGCCTGGAGCCCCAGAATGCGCGGTCGACGATGCGGCTGCCATCATCGCATTTGATTGCCAGCGCGTACTCCTCATTGCGGCCGCCGAAATTGTTCGTCCGCCCGACGATGCGAAGCTCGTCATCGCCGTATGTGGCAACGCTCCACGCCGACTCGTCGCCGCGATTACCATAATGCTTCGGCCAGCCGCCGATGATGCTTCCATCGGTTGCATCGGCCTTCACAACATAAACCTGCTCGTCGCCGGCTCTGGTTGCGCTGCGGGTGCTGCCAACGCCGATCACGGTGCCGGAGCAGCCGATCGTCAGGCTGTTGAGCAGATCATCGGCACGCCCACCATACACTCTGCTCCAGAGAAGCCCGCCGCCGCGATCGGTTTTGAACAGCCAGGCATCGTAACCGCCGGCGCCGAAGCTGGCGCTCTGGCCGCAGGCGTAGATATCGCCGGTTTCCCTGTCGATCTGAAGATCCATTCCCTGATCCTTGGAAAGCCCGCCGTATGTGGAAGCCCAGTTGATGGCGCCTCCATTGCGATCCAGCTCAAAGAGAAATGCGTCATCGTGGGTGCAGCAATTGAAGCGATTCTCGGTATAGCCGACAATCACATAGTTGCCGTCGCGAGTTTCGCGGATTTTCCGGCCCACGTCCTCGCCACCGAAATCGATGGTGCGCGCCCACACGATATTTCCGCACTTGTCGGTCTTCACGACGTATACATCGCGGTCATTACCATAGCTGTCGGAATATCCCACCGCGACGAATTCATCACCAGACTGGATAACTCCCCCCTCGGCGGCATCCTCCCGATCCGCTCCATAAATTCCCTGAAACTGCGCGTGTGCGTTTATCGCGGCGCCCATCATCAATGCCGCCGCCGCAAACGCCATACATCCCTTCGTCAATCGCCTGGCTGTGGATCCCATCTGATGCTCCTGTTGATTGGTTGAATAATCACCCGGCGGCACGACATGTTTCGGACGTCGCAGAAAGCGCCCATCGTTGCCGGCAGCGGGTGATATGATGAGAATATTATGACCGGGTGCCGGGATTTCACCGGCGCGCCTGCTACGAAGGGAGGAAGGCGCGAACACACTGCATTCCAGAACGATGTGATTGGACAATGAAATTCAAGCAAAAGGAATTTCAACGGTAAATATCAGCACCGCATCACAACGTGTCATAAATATACAATTACGGGATTGCGATCGGGAGTACATCTTTGTGTACCCACGCCATTATCGGGCCACGCAGGTCATTATCATTTCTCGAAAAATCGCTTTTTGACGATATCATATTCATGTGTTAGAACAGCGTTTTACCAATCGATTATATTTTCAGTTTATTTCGATATCGAGAGAGCCACCCTCACGTAAAGAACATGGGGAGATGCCCCAGATGGAAGCATCTCCCCATTTCATCATCAATGATCGGAATATCACGTATCCGGATGCCCGCGCATTTCGGATCGACGCGATTATTTCTGCGGGCTGAGGAAGGTGCCCTGCCGCCCATTTGCCGCCTTCGCCGCGACGCCATCGCCATTCATCGACGGAACGCGCTGGCTGAACGAAGGATCATTCTCCGGCGAGATATTCGGCACGCACGGGGTGCAGAGAAGACGAGCCTCTCCCCCATCGAGCTCCTCGACGCGGGCACGGCACTGAACGTCCACCATCGGCCAGCAGGTCGGCAACCGCTCCGGCTCGAACTTCGGTGAATCCCAACGGATGGCAGGCTTTGTCTCGTTGCAGCCCGACTTTCCGCCGTTGTCGGAGAGGATTTCATAGAGATCGCGACCGCCCAGGCCATGGAAGCTGTTCTCGCTCCAGCCGGCCTGGATAAGGCCATACGGCTGCGTGGGGAAAATCGGCCGGGTGACTGCCACCGACCATCCCTGCTCATCACCGCCACGACCGTAGACACGGGTAAGCACGGGGACGAAGGCGGGAGTCATCTCGAACAGATGCACATCGTAGCGACCCAAGCCCTGCGGTGCATTCTGAAGGAAGCCGGTCAGGATCAGATTTCCGGTCGGCAGCACCTGGATTTCCGTGAACTGATCATCGCCGGTAAGGTTTGCTCCGTAGACCGCGAGATCGCCGATCGGCGCGCCATCGCCGCACCTGAGGCCGAGGACATATCCCTGATTGGGGCCGCCGTAGTGGTTGGTCCGGCCGGCCACGAAGAGGATATCATCACGATAGCTCACGATGCTCCATGCCGACTCATCGCGATCGCGTCCATAATGCTGCGACCAGAGCGGGAATCCGTTTGCGCGGCTGGCCTGAAGCACATAGACCTGCTCATCGCCGGCGGCGGTTGCGCTTCTGGTGCTTCCGGCCGCGGATACCGAGCCGTTGCAGGAAAGGGCGAGGCTGTTGAACAGATCATCGCTTTCACCGCCGTAGACTCGGCTCCAGAGAAGGTTGCCAGTGGGATCGGTACGGCCGATCCATCCATCGTAACCGCCGGCACCGAAGCTGGCACTCTGGCCGCAGAAATAGAGATCGCCGTCATCGGGGTCGATCTGGACATCCTGTCCGAGATCCTTTGAGCGCCCGCCATAGGTGTTTGCCCACAGCACGTTGCCATCGCGATCGATCTCCATCAGGAAGGCATCCACGTTGGTGCAGCTGAAGAGATTTTCCGTGGTCCCCACGATCACATAATTCCCATCGCGCGTTTCGCGGATTTTCCGTCCCCAGTCGAATCCACCGAAATTATAGGCATGCGACCAGACGATCTGTCCGCAGCGATTGGTTTTCACCACATATACATCCTGATCGGCGCCCAGGCTCAGGGTATATCCCACGGCGATATATTCACCATCGCCGGTTGGAATAATTCCCCCCTCCGCGGCATCGGCGTTTGCGCCGCCATACAATCCCTGATACTGCGCGTGCGCGACCGTCCCCGCGCCCATCATCAATGCCACCGCGCCCGCAAGCGCCAGACATCCCGTTGCAAATCGCTTTGCAGTTTTCCTCATCGGAACCCCCTGTGATTGAGTAAATGCTCACCCGCATGCGCGGCATGCTCCGGATGGCGCATATGCGCGCGTCCCACCGGCCACGGATGACTTGATTGGTTGTAATTCGAAATAATCGAATGTGAGCTGGTGCCGGATATCGTTCCGGCGTGTCGCTTTGGTCTGTGGGGGAACGACACGAACACACGAAAATGCACGAGATATAATCGGGCAATCCGCAATGTGATACGGCGTGAGAAGAAGCATTACGCTCTTCCATCACGCGGCGCAAAAATAGCAATTCCGAATTACCATGTGGGAGTACATCTTTGTGTACCCCTGGTAAATATTTACGATTTAAGCACGATTAATGATTGACAGTGGCGATACAACGAATCCGAATTCCATCATTTTTCACGAAAAACATACAATTCGGAAAACTGCACATTTAATTTTATTTCATATTTCATCTGAATTTTATCATGCGCGGGGCGATGCCCCGCGCACAGGCTATGGCGCCCATCCGGGGCCTGGGAGAATGATTCTATTGATGCGGTGGATACGTTGTTCGGCGTACTTCGAGGATGCGGACGGTTCAAGGACGACCAGATGCAAGGCGGCCGAACCTGAGCGAATGCGGCGTCCGTCTGGACGCCGCAGTGAGCGAACGGTGAAGGACAACGCAGCAGATGGTGTCCTTCAACGGTCTGCCTATGCGAACTCCGCAAGCTCCGCCCAGCGCTCCATATCCCGTTCAAGACCTGCAAGCAGCTTCTGAAGCTCCTCCGAGCGATCGCGAACGGCGACATAATCCGATCCCAGCGCCGCGATCTTCTCCTCCAGGTCCCTCTTCTTCCCCTCGGCGGCGGCGATACGCGTTTCCAGCACTCCAAGCTCCTGCCGCTCCTTGTAGCTGAGCTTCCGGGCCGATGGATCGCTTTTCGTCTGCGTCTGCTTCGGGACTTCAGCCGGCTTCGGGGGCTGGGCAGCCGCTGCCGCCTCGGCGGCTTCACGCTCGGTGATCTCCAGATAGGCGCTGTAATTTCCGGGATACTCCCTCACCCGGCCCTCACCATCGAACCGAAAAATGTGGTCCACCGTCCGGTCAAGAAAATATCGATCGTGGCTCACCACGATAAGGCAGCCGCCGAAACCCTCAAGGTAATCCTCCATCGTCTGGAGAGTTTCTATATCGAGATCGTTCGTCGGCTCGTCGAGGATCAGGACGTTCGGTGTCCCCATCAGCAGGCGGAGAAGGTAGAGCCGTCGCCGTTCACCGCCGGAGAGTTTGCCGATGACGCCGTACTGCATTGCCGGAGGGAAGAGGAATCGCTCGAGCATCTGGCTGGCGGTGATCAACGATCCATCGGCGGTTGTGATATTGTCGGCCACCTCGCGGATATATTCGATCACGCGCATTTCAGTGTCCAGCGCGCGGCTCTCCTGATCGTAGTAGCCGATAACGACGGTTTCGCCGATATCCGCCCGACCGGAATCCGCCTCGACCCTGCCGGTGATGATATCGAGCAGTGTCGTCTTCCCCGATCCGTTCGGCCCGATGATGCCGATCCTGTCGCCGCGCTGCAACGTGTAGGTAAACCCATCCAGAAGTTTCTTTCCGTCGTACGACTTCGACACGTTGTGCATCTCGATGATCCGGCTTCCGAGCCGGCGCGAGCCGACGGAGATATCCATCTCCTCTTTTTTCTTCTCCTTCGGCTGCGCCATCAGATTCTCGGCGCGATCGATCCGCGCCTTCTGCTTGGTGGTACGCGCCTTTGCCCCGCGCCGGAGCCATGCAAGCTCCTGCCGGATCAGCGCCTCCCGCTTCCGCCCCTCTACTTCGAGACGAAGCTCCTGCTCATCCTTCTTCTCCAGGAAATAAGCGTAGCCGCCGGTGTAGCCCTGCACGCGACCCCGATCGATCTCCAGAATCCGGTTGGTCACGCGATCCAGGAAATAGCGATCGTGCGTCACCAGCAGCAGCGCGCCGGTATAGCGCGCCAGATAGGACTCCAGCCACGCGATCGTATCAACATCGAGATGGTTGGTCGGCTCATCCAGGATCAGAAGATCGGGTCGCTCGATCAGCGCGTGGGCAAGCGCGACGCGTTTCCGCTGGCCGCCGGAGAGCGTCCCCATTTTTGCCGATGTATCGCTGATGCCGAGCCGGTCCAGAATGATCTTGGCCTCCGTCTCAAGGCTCCAGGCGCCGATGGCTTCCAGTTCCGATCCCAGCTCGGAGATCCGCGCCATCAATGCCGTATCATCGCCGTCATGCGTGGAGAGCGCGTTGCATGCCGCCTCGTAATCGTGGAGCATCCGCATGGTCTCGGTGCTCGCGGCGTAGATCGCATCCAGCACCGTTCCCTCGGGATCGAACGGAGGGTTCTGCGAGAGATAGGAGACCACGGGATTTCCGCCGCGCATCACACGGCCACGATCCGGCTGATCATCGCCGGCGATGATCCTGAGCAGCGTGGTTTTCCCGGCGCCGTTCGAGCCGATAAGCCCCACGCGTTCCCCCGCCTCCAGACCGAACGTCACCTCCTGGAACAGAGGCCCGACACCGAAATCCTTGCTGACGTTTTCAAGAGAGATAATGCTCATAGATCGACGAGTTGCGAAACGCGGATATGGTTGAAGATTGCCCGGCAATTTAGCCGGATCGGCCTCGGTGAAGTGTAAGACCTCATGACAGGCCCCCGGCAGCGAGGCGGCGGCATTCACCTGGAAAGCCCACTAGACAGGCGGAGGAACGATCGATGCATCACCCGACCGGCGTGCGCGGATAAACCCCACCAGCGCCGGAATATCGATGCCGAGAAAATCACGCGGGGCGATCGCCAGCTTCTCCTCCGCCTTCCTGAAGTTGCTCATGGAGCCATCCATCCTGCCGATGCCCGACAGATGAAGCGCGGCGGCAAGCTGGATCAGCCCGCGCAGGATGATTTCGGCATCATCCCCGTCGCCGTTTCCCATCGCCAGCCACACCCTTTCCCATGACTCATGCGCGTGCCAGTAGCTCCCCGCGTTGAAGAGCGATCTCCCCTCGTCGAAATCACTTCGCTGTTGCTGGCTCAGCACCGGCGCGGCCAGCATGACGATCTCCTCAATTGTTCTCTTTCTTGGCGCCATGATGTGATGATACGAAGATGAGGGGAACAACGACCGCGATTTATTTGCAGCGCCATGATCAGGCAATTTTCGACAGCGCGTCACCGCACGAAACTATTTTCCGGGGGTACACAATGATGTACTGTTGAAAATTATATCGAACATCTAATTTCGCCACTGAATTTCCAATGCGCCGGAATTCAGTGTCGCGTACCGTGGTCCCGGATCACGCGGTGGGCGTACATGATATACTATCCCGGCCCGTGGCGAATATTCAGAAAGGACTTCACGGCATCCCCGTTGTCGGCGCGGAGTGATTTCGATTTCACGGAACATGACATCGAATATCACACCGGTTCCGACTGTTCCAGCGAACAGATGCCGGACCAATCAACCAGATTAATCCGGAGACAAAATTTATGAAGCGAAGAACTGTTCTGGCAATGCTCGTTGCCTTGTTTACGCTTGTCATCGCCAGCATCGGCGCGACATCGTCAGCATCGGCGCAGATCCCGCAGTGTCCGTGTACGTACGTAATCACGGCTTCCTGCTCCATTCCGCCGAATTGTTTTCCGTATATCGTAACGAGCCGTTGGACAAACGGGGCGACGGCCGCGCAGGTCGTCAACACATGCGGCAGCTTTACCTATCCGATCCCTCCGCCATGCCCTCCACAGCCGGGCATCGTGTGGGCTTCGCTCGACGGCGGTGCCACCATGGCCTTCCCGAACGGGCCGCCGGTTCGCTATTTCTTCCCGCCATGCCCACCAGTCTGCCTGAGCGTAACGGTCGATATGTTCGGCTGCGTCAGTATCACCATACTCCCGTGCTGATGCACGGGCACCAGGATATTCTACGCGGTTAAAAGCAATCGGGGATGCGTTTGTACAGGCACATCCCCGATTGCATTCCATTGAATTGACGAGACGATACTCCGCCCACGCCGTCATTTCATCAGATGTTTTCCAGTTCCGATCGCACCTCCACAACAAACACACGTCCCTCCACATCGAGCGTCTCCGCAAAGCGATCCAGCCAGCCGGCGGAATCGAACGCATTCCCCAACCCCTTGAACACGCGCGCCGCGGCGATCATGGTGTTTGAAAGGAATGGAATGCCGCGCGTGTAGAGGAAATGAGTATCGGTAATCCCGAGCGAGGAATAGAGGGCCGCAAGCTCCTGAAGCTGGAGAAATGCGCGCTCGAACTCCTCCACATCGCAGAGCGCGTGAGCATAATAGAGCCTGATGAAGGGGATGCTCGGCTGCTGGGAATAACCTGAATCGGTCTGGCACTTGATCGCCAGCGCAAGCGCTCGCTCGCCACGCTCGATCTCCCCGGCCATCGTCGCCGAGGTCAGCACGTTGAACCAGTCGCCGGCATCGCTGCCCCCCTCGGCAACCGAGGCAAGGTAGTTCAACGCTTTGGGATATTCACCGAGACTGAAGTACGCAAGGCCGGCGATCTTGCCTGCCTCCGTCCGCTCCCCCGGATCGCTCGATTTGAGATGGGGCGCAACGGCTGAGATGGCGCCAACGTAATCCTGCCCGGCAAGGCACTCCCATCCCTCCCTGAAATATCCCTCGGTCGTCGAATCGCTCATGGCTTGCATCCGGTTTAGGTATTGATCGCCTTCAGAGCAGCCATCGTGTCATCAGATAACGATCGTGCTGCTCGAACCCGATTTTTCGATACAATCCCTGCGCCGGTTTATTCTCCCGCTCCACCTCCAGTCGCAATGCCCGGATGCCGCGCGATCCGCAGAACACCGCAAGGAAGTCCAGTGTGGCGGTGCCGATACTCCGGCCACGGTGCGCCTCCCGCACATAGAGCTCATCGACAAACGCCTGCCTGCCATGAAACTCCAGGCTGAAGCTATAGGCCAGCACCGCATAGCCGACCTCCACGCCATCCAGCCGGATCAGCCAGATCCCGCCAAGCGATTCATCCTCCAGCAGCATGGAGGCGGCGTTGCGCGCAACGTCCTCGTCGAACACGAGATTATCGTACAGATAATATTCGCGCATCATCGCCACAAGACGATCCAGATCCGCGTGGGTGAGTTGATGAAATTCCGGCGTCATGGTCAGACAGGAACGTGGAAGAAACCCGTGGCATGCGGGCGGACACGACAATTGGAGGGCCGATCGGAGCTACTCGCCGAACTGTCCATCCTTATGCTTGAAAAGGATATTGAACGTGGTCATCGAGCCGTAGCACTTGGTGATATACTGCTGCATCTCGACCTTCTCGCCATCGGTCAGCACCGCATGAGCGTTGATCTTCTGCTCCAGCACGCGAAGGTTGTTCCGCATCATCACGATCTTGTGGAAAAAGACCTCCATCGGCACTTCCTTGGCCTGCAATCCGCGATCGGCCGGCTGCATGACAAGCTCGCCTCCATTCCACCGCGCGCCAAGCTCCTCCACGACGCTCTCCGGCTTCTCAAGCCCAAGACGGTTTATCACCCTCTCCACCGTATCGCGGACGAAATGCGCGAGCGGAAGATCGAGCCCGCTCACCTCCACCGTCGGCTCGGCCGGCTGCAACTCCGCGGTATCCGGGGAAATCGTCCTCGTCTTATCATCGAAAGCGATATCGACAGTGTGCTCGGTGATAGCCTTGATCTTTCCCACGCCGTAGTAGGGATGCTTCACGCTCATTCCAATCCGCAGAGTTTCGACCTTCATGCTGAGGTTGCCCGATAGATATATAAATGCTGAGTTGATGGGGCCCACGCACCGACGCTCCGGCCCATCCACGAATATACTACCGGCATGGGAATGTGCTTCTCCAGAACCGCCGGATCTCTCCGGCAGCCGGTCGAGACATCCACCTGACCCCGGCGGGTCGGCATTTTCGGGATATCGTGAAGGATCACAGTTGTTCCCTCCATAGCAGCTTTCCGGTGAGAATATCGATCCCGAATGCAAAGAGCATTTTTATCCCCACAAGGACATTTCCCTCCACGCCGTACCATTCATAATCGAAATGGGGATTTCCCGATTTAAATACATCGCCGAGAGAATTTTTCCTGATGCCCTTTGAAGGGTCGAAGAAAATGTTCGGAACCCGTGTTGTCCAGAGCGTCACATATTCTCCATTCTTCAGGCCGATTCTGGAAATGAGAATATTGCTGGTGTCGGTCAGATTGCCTGAATGAAGGATATAGGCCGTGGTGGAATCGCAGCCGAGCACCATGGAGGAAAGGTGATCGAGGGTCCGGTCATCGTCGTGAACGCTGTCCTCGGTCAATCGCTCCAGCATTCTTGCCTTCTCGTAATAATGATTGGGGATATCGGCATCGCGAATGCTGGCATATGCCCGACGCCCTTCGCTCAGGACGGGATAGAGAAGCTTCAGGGAATCGCACTGCCGCCGCAGATCCGCTCTGGCATCCTGATTTCCCCCCTTCATTCGATTTCCAACTTCCGCCAGATGATCGCTCCCCTGCTCCAGCAACAGCGCCGCATTCAGATAACTCTCCCGGCTCGTCCGGCCGCCGGAGAGCTCTATTTTCCTGCGTGGCTCGCCGACAAGGGAAATCGTCTCCTTCCCCCACCGATACGCGCTGGTGGAGCTGGCATTGTGGAAATGCACCGGAGACTCCGGCATTTTGGGAATCGATGTCGTGCGGAGCGTGGCGGGATCGAGCGCCAGAATATTTCCCTGAAGATCGGTCAGGATCACGCGCCCGCTGAAATAATCGTAGGAATACATTTTACCAGCTTCGGTGGCCGCCGGGGCGCTCAGATTATGTGCGAGCGATGGATTTGCCGCCGTGATCTGCGCCTGCGTAACGGTAACGAGCAGCGTTATCGGATCGCGCCCATGCAGCCCGATTTCCTTATCGGCGCTATAGCACCAGAGGCGCGTTCCATCATATCCAAGCGGCAGAATATCCTCGGATCGATCTCCCGTAACCAATCGCTTCACCAGCCTGCCCGACTGGAGCTCACGAACCGTAAACCGATAATCGGCGTAGCCGGATATGAATGTGCCGGAGCTACCTGATGATTTCGATGTCGCGTGAAATATCTCCTCGTGCGTGATGAGATAATCCCCTTTCGGCGTGTGACAGATCATTGTCTCCTTCACATTATCCGCCGATCCGGTTTCGTCGGATTTAAAGAAGCAGGAGGAGAGGATAAGAGCAGGAACGACGACGAGTGCGAAGCCCGATGCATTTTTCATGATCGCGGAAGAAATGGTATCGATGTCGCTTCACGGATATTCCGCGCCGACGCGATTGTGTTCGAGGCATGGCGGGGGGAGTGGCGTGATCGGCGCGATGGCTTTCAGGCCCCGATCCGGGGTGAATATACTATCCTCGAAGCTATCTGTTCGTCGTGAACCGCTTCACGATAATTATCAAGTGAACGTAACGTCAGGCAGGGATCGCATCCATCGCTGAATCCGGAAATAATCGATCGTCGGGCAGTTCATCCCCTGCCTGACGTTTCCAACGTCACGCGCACATTCTTGTACGCCGGCGTGCCGCTCTTCGGATCGACGCCGGTGCTTACCAGAAGATTGGCCTCGGGATAATACATCGCGGCGCTTCCGGAAGCGATATCGTACGAGGCCACGCGAATGTTCCGCATTTCGCCGACGGATGAGCGCACGGTAATGCGCTCGCCATCGCGGAAACCAAACCGCTCGATATCGCGCGCATTCAGAAGAATCACATCGCGCGCGGACTGGTTGCGGTAGCGATCATTCTCCTCGTAGACAACGGTATTGAACTGCCCTTCCGATCGAATCGTCATCAGCCGAAGCTCATTGGGAAGCAGATCATCCTTCGGCGAATCGACGGGAATAAAACGAGCCCGGCCATCCGGGAACGGAAAGCTCGGCTCGTGCCGCACGCGACCATCGACATGAAACTCCTCTCTTGTACGACCGATCTTCGCGATCTGTTCGTAACCCGGCACAACCTTCGCCATCACATCGCGGATTGCGTCATGATTTCTGAGCGCGCGAAAATCTATCGGGCCATTTTCCGGCAGCAGCCGCGCTCCGATGCTGGTGATAATCTCCACCTCCGCCTTCAGCTCACCGCCGGGAGGAAGCATGCCGCCATCCGAAAGCCTCACAAAACTGAACATGCTCTCCTGGGTGGTCGATTGCATCTCCTCATCGCGAACGCAGGTCGGCAGAATAAAAACCTCGCCGCCAACCCGTTCCGGTGTAACGTTGACGTGTCCCTGATTCAGCTTGGTATTTATATGGATTGCCGTACCGATATTTCCGAGCGCGTTGGACGCATATGTCAGATCAGGATTCGCGCCATAGAAATTCCCTCCCAGGAAAAGCGCAGCGTCGATCTTCCCCGCCGCCGCCGCATGGACCGAACCGATGGAATCCAGCCCCTTTCCCTCCGGCATTTTCAGGCCGTACAGATCCTCCATCGCCTTCAGAAATCCGGCTTTCAATTCCGGCGCAAATCCAACCGAGCCGATTCCCTGCACATTGGAATGACCCCGAATCGGCATCAACCCCGCATTCCTTCTGCCGACCATCCCACGCGCCAGTGCCAGATTCGCAATTGCCTGCACATTATCGACACCATGTTCATGATGCGTGATCCCCATCGCCCACATGAACACGGCGTTCCGCGCCGCGCCGTACATCCGCGCCACCCGCACAATCGTCTCCTCATCGATCCCGCATCCGGCGGAGAGATCTGCCAGCGATTCGCCTTCAAGCCGGCGTGCCAGCTCATCGAAGCCGTTGGTATGATCGCGGATAAATTCCGGGTCGATCATCTTCTCGGCAATCACCACCTTCAGCATGCCTTTCAGCAACGCGATATCGCCACCAATACGCGGTTGCAGATAAAGGTCGTTGATGGTGGAGCCAAATATGAGCGATCCCGCGCGTGACGGGATATTGAAACGATCCAGCCCGGTTTCGCGGAGGGGATTAACGATCACCACTTTCCCGCCGTGATCGCGAATGTGCGAGAGCGTCGTGATCAACCGGGGATGATTGCTCGCGGGGTTGGCGCCGATCAGCAGCACAAAATCAGCCGACTCCACATCCTCCAGCGTCACGGTTGCCGTGCTGCTTCCGATGCTCTGTCCCATGCCGACACCGCTGGCCTGATGGCAGTAAAACGAACAATTATTGACGTTGTTTGTGCCGTAGACCCGCGCCAGCCATTGCAGCAGAAATGCCGCCTCGTTGCTGCTCCGTCCTGATGAATAAAAAAATGTTCGATCGGGATTTGTCCCGCGAAGCGCGGTCGCGATGCCGTCCAGCGCCTGATCCCAGCTCAAACGACGATAATGAGTATCGCCGTGCCTGAGAACCACCGGATAGGAAAGCCGTCCAAGATGTTCCAGCTCGCGCGGGGAGAGCGCTGCAAGCCCGGCGACCGGATGATTCTCGAAAAAATCCCCCGCTATCGGCGGCTGCATATCAGCGGCCATCGCCTGAACGCTCTTCTTGCAGAACTCCGGGAAATGCCCAAGCTCGTTCCGCATCCCCCCCGCCTGCCCCCCCATGCCGTAGGCGCAGGTCTTGCAGGAGTTGCGGGCGCTCATCCGCTTCCAGAAACGGCGCGGCCCTCCCTCGGCTTCAAAGGACTTCCGAACAGTGTATGCAACAGCGGCCCAACCACCACCTGATCTGACCTTCTTCATAGTATCACCAGAGTGCTATCGTAGAGAAAACAGGAAAAAAGAAAATTCCATGCGTCGCATCGCGATTTCCCGACTGAACAGCGCGCCGATTTCCGGCACGTAACGACAATTTAACATCTTCCACCCACCGGATACAGTATCGAGTCATCAAAACATGACCGCGCGATTGCCATCCCGGATTCCCATCTCGCGGAGACGAAATCAGCCGGTGCGAGAATATCCCCCATGTGCATGCAAAGAAGTACATTGAAACCGTCTATCAACTCAAGAGCGGAGTACATTGAATGAAACGAATCGGTGTTTTCACGAGCGGTGGCGACGCCCCTGGAATGAATGCGTGTACCCGGGCGGCTGTCCGCCATGCACTGGCCCGCGGACTGGAAGTTTACGGCATACGCCACGGCTATCAGGGCATGGTCGATGGCGACATCATCCCGCTGACCGGCGAATCCGTGAGTGGAATCATCGGGCGCGGGGGAACAATCCTGGGAACAGCCCGCTGCAAGGCATTTCTGACACCTGAAGGACGCGCCATCGCAAACGAACGGTTGCGAACATTTGAAATCGACGGGTTAGTGGCGTGCGGCGGAAACGGCACGTTCGAGGGGGGAACGATATTCTTCGAGGAGTACGGCATTCCGATGGTTGGAACACCGGGCACCATCGATAATGATCTTTACGGCACTGATTTCACCATCGGCTACGATACCGCTGTAAATACGGCAATGCAGGCGGTCGACAAGATTCGCGATACCGCGGAGAGCCACAGCCGCACATTCTTCGTGGAGGTGATGGGGCGCAGGGCGGGATTTATCGCCATCGATGTGGGGATTGCCACCGGCGCGGAGTTTATCGCCATCCCCGAAAGGGAAACGAATTTCGATGCGCTCTGCAATTACATGGAGGGCTTCCCACGCCCGAAGCGCCATATTTTCATTATCAGCGAGGGAGATCAATACGGCGGCGCGATGAAGTTCGCCGAGGACTTCCGTAAGCGATTCGATATCGAGACCCGGGTCACGATCCTTGGTCATGTGCAGCGGGGTGGCCCTCCCACCGCTCGCGACCGCATCCTTGCCACACGACTTGGTTCGGCCGCGGTGCAGGCATTGATCGATGGCGAGCGATCCGTGATGGCGGGCGAGATCAAAGGCGAAGTGGTCCTTACGCCGATGCGCCACACATGGGAACGACGAGCGGAGATAACGCCGTCATTATGCGATCTGGTGGAATTGTTGCGTTGACATTCGGTTCCGCGTTTCACGCGCATTCATTCCTGAATTTCAGAAAATATTACGGCAGCGCCGCGGCTCCGACGATCTTATCCCAGAGATCCGATGCGGCCTGTTTGTAGCTGGCCGGAGCCGACGCGAAATCAGCATCGAATTTCTTTTCCCCTCCCATGACCGTAGTTCCACCCGGTTTGACATGGGTGTTCCCCCGGACGGCGAATTTCCGCGAGCCGCTGTGGAGCATCAGCTTATACTGAACGGGTGATACATCGCATGCGCCGGCGATATTGTACACGAAGAGATTTTCCGCCACGCCATCGCCATCCAGATCCTGAACGATGATGTTCGAGGCAAGCCCGACACCGTGATCGCAATAATTCTCCGCGTTATCCTCCATTTTCCATAGAAGTCGCGTGGAATCCTGTTGTGCGTAAAGATATCCGAAGATCTTCTGAATGGTGACATCGGATTGTTTTTTATCGCGCGTGCTCTCCTCGGAGATGATCAGAGTATTTTCACCATTTGCATCGGCCCAGTGCGCGCCGCCGGAGATCTTTCCCGTGACCTTGAACTCCCGCGCCGCACGTGCCTTATCGAACGCGAGATTACGAAAGGAATTTCCCACGTTGCGGGTGCTCCGTGCGCTGTCATGCCTGACTGCGGAACCACTTGCGACGTTTTTTGTATCGGGCACGCGATTTTTCGAGCAGCCCGCAAGCAGGGCCACGGCAAGGAACACAGGGATAAATTTCATAGAGAGCATTGATATTGTTCGTTGACACCGGGATTGCACGACGAACCATTTCCGAGAATCTTCCGGCATTCAGGGCTTTAACGAAAATCGGCGGGCACGCCGATTTTCTTTACTCCATCACGATAAATCGGTCGGAGCATGTTTTCCCATTGGATCTATGCCTGACGAAATAAACTCCAGCGGGAAGCTGCCCGGTTTCAATGGCGCTCTCGCCATCGGCCATATTCCGGGAAAAGAGAAGCCGTCCCTGAATATCGACAACATCGATCGCACCGCCATGCATTGCGCGCAGGCGAATTGATTCGCCACGCACCACCATATGTCCGCCGATGATAAACACATCCTGATCGGACTTCGAAGCCGGGACGGATACGACTCCGTTGTTCGGCGCCAGATAGAGATCGACCCTGCTGGAGAATTCCCCGCCAACGAAAAGCGTATCGGTGGCGGTTTCCTGGGGACCATAGGCCACCTGGCCGAATTCATCGGAGGGCCTGGCCGTAGGAAAACCCGGAATGCCGAATTTCACGGAGGCAACCAGCCGGTGCCCCGGTTGTATCGTATAATATTGAGGGCTGAGATCATAGCTCACATTCCGGCGCGCGGGAGATTCACCAGCGGCAAGGCGCACTTCATACGCGCCTCTGGTAATTGGAGCCGTTGTCAGGGCCGCCGAATCGTAATCGTACAGAAGAACGTTGGCCTGATAGATACGGCCCGTGGAGTTCACCATCAGGCTGGCCCCCGCGCCAAGTATCACGGTTGGACTGGAGAACGGCGCTGACTGGAACGTAAGAGCATCGTTCGATATATTCTGAAGATAAAGTCGCGAGAAATTTGTACCTGTCGCCGCAGGAACAGGGCTCAGATGCCCGTCCGGTGTACAATAGAGCGATATGATATCCGCGCTTCCGGCGGACTTCGGCACAAACGCGGAGATCTGGTCCTCGCGGAAATGGTGGACGATCGATGTCGCGGGATCGGTCAGAAGCACGGCGGAATCCCGCGCCATTATCGTTTCGGAATTATCATCCTTCAGCCATTTTCGATAAAAACGCAACGTAAGCTCGATCCGTTTGAGGCCCAGATCGCCCGATGGAAGCGCGTGCGGCCCCGGCCAGACAAATAATTTCTTCGGAACCGTCAGCTCCTGGAAACCGCGATAGAATTCCCGACCCGTAAAAAGATCATCCTGCCATGCCATCTGCATAAACACCGGAACCTGAACCGCGGCAAGCGATGCGGGATCGTAGCGTCTGACATGGTTCAGCGCCGACTCATATTGATCCGCCGCCAGGAAATTATAGAGCGTATCCCCGAGCGGCGGAGCCATGCGGACTTTGCCGGTGAGCTTCGCCACATAGAGCGCGCCCAGGAAGAAATAATTTTCCGTTTTATTCGGGCAGAGAATGCTGCTGTAGTATGGAACCCCGATGATCGGCACCGCGCATCGGATCGGCATGCGTGCCAGCGCCGCTCCCCACGATGTCAACCCGCCCTGCGATGCCCCCTCGATCCCCACTCGCTCCCGATTTACATCGGCACGGCTCCGCACCCACTCGATGATCTCGCGACAATCGGCCAGTTCACGGTTCCCGGTAAACCATTCAAATTCCCCCTCCGACGCATATGCGGGATTATCCAGCCCCTGTCCTCGAACGGTATAGGCGAGCGAAAAATACCCGCTGTCCGCATATACCGGGGCAAGGGATGAGGCGTAATCATTTTTGGAGCCGGCAAACCCATGCACCAGCACCAGCGCGGGATAGCCGGCTGGCGGCTGCGTTGATTGCGGACGGAAATATACCACGTTGATCCTCACGCCATCGGACATCGTCAGCAGGGTATCAACGCGCACGGCGGCATCGGCCCTCAGCAGCGCGGTGACGCAGATAATGATGAACGACAGCGCGCGGAGAAGCTGGAAATTGCTCATAAATCAGATTGTCATTGGTCCGGAGGGATTTCAATCGGGGGAGGATATCGGGCACCGTGGATCTCCAGCCACCGGAAGCACGCGCCCCGGCACCGCACCTTACGATGGGAATAACGATGTTGGAGAGGTGCCCTCCATCGGGGCGCTCCTCAACATAACAAAAACCCTCCGCCATATCGCTATGAGCGGAGGGTTTGGTAACGACGGTTCGGCTGATGCGTTTCCGCGTGAATTACTTGAGCGAGTAGGCGACAAGATTCTGGTATGATGATCCGCTGACCGAGAGGAATCCTGGAATGCCCTCGCTGGTAATCTGCTCCTGCCTGGCGATGAAGCCGATTTTCGGCGCGAACCAGATTGTGCTGACAACCGACTGCCCGATGCCGAACAGACCGAACGTCGCGCTGGTTTCAAACTTCCACTGCACCTTCTCCGCGCTCAGAGTTTCGGAGCCGACCGTGATGTTTTCCGTTCCCGTCTGCACGGCGCTGCTTGTCACCTTGAAGCGTCCCGCGCCGAAGGTCGAATCGGACATGGCCGTATCGACGATGGTCAGATTCATCGATGTTTTGCTCGCGAACGGAAGCGTTATCCAGGCCGTCTGCATGGGGGGAGCACCGCCCGAGGAATCCGTCGCATTGAAGTAGAGCGAGACATCGCCATTCGACTCGTACCGGAAATACGTGGTATCCGTTCCTCCACTCTTCTTGACCCCGATAGCCATGTTGACATCGGACTTTCCGCCGATCGTCAGGCCGGTTTTCGCGATCGTGGAAACGGTCGTGTCCTGGCTTCCCTGCTGCATCTGCCCCAGGGAATCCTTGGAGTACGTATAGGAAGTGAAGGTGCTCCCCTGCTTGGCCGGGGTAATCGTCGTGGAGTTGCCGCCAGTGCTGGTTGGCGTATCGGTGCATCCGCCGACGAACGCGGATAACGTGATCGCCGAGGCAATCGTAAGGCCTGCGACGATGCGATTGAACAGAGTCATCAAAATCTCCCTGAACTGGATTCAGTTATCGAATTAAACGCCACGCAGCGGGCGCCCTTGTTGAACATGCACAATTGACTGGACAGACACGGCAACGAGGTAAATGTAACAGGCCGGCGAGAGAAATGGACAAAGGTCGCGCCCGATGGCATGGGCTTGGCAGGATGATTCGATGTCCTATATAATTGATCAAGCATCGACCCGGTATTGCCATGAAAAAACCTTCTCTCGTCGTCTTCGGCGCCATTGCCCTTGTGCTGCTCATCCTGCTGATGTCCGGCTGCAATGCGTATCAGAAACTTGTAAGCGCCGACCAGCAGGTGCAGAGCGCATGGAGCGAGGTGCAGAACCAGTACCAGCGGCGCACCGATCTGATCCCGAATCTGGTGAACACCGTCAAGGGCTATGCAAAACAGGAACAGCAGGTGCTCACGCAGGTTGTGGAGGCGCGGTCGCGCGCAACGCAGATCACGGTGACCAAGGATGTTCTTGATGATTCCGTGGCGCTGAAACGGTTCGAATCGGCACAGGGGGAGCTCTCTGGAGTGCTCTCGCGACTCCTTTCGGTGACTGAGGCATATCCCCAACTGCAATCGAACCAGAATTTTCTGGCGCTGCAAACGGATCTGGCCGGAACCGAAAACCGCATAACCGTGGCGCGGGGGAGATTCAACGAACAGGTGCGCCTGTACAACACGGAGGTACGGAGTTTCCCCGAGACCATCTTCGCGGGGATGCTCGGGTTCCATCCGAGAGCATATTTCCAGGCAACCCCCGGCTCCGACCGGGCCCCGACCGTCACGTTCTAGGATCAGCTCACCAATGCAGCATGGAATGGGGATAATCGATGGATTATGCCTCCATTCCATCTGGGAACAGTTCGGATATCGACGTTATGCGCTCCTACATCTTCTCGGCTCTTCTGCTCCTGCTGCCGTTTGTGGCGGCGGCGCAATCCCCCACCTCCGGCACCGGACAACTTCCGATTCCGAAGCTGGTCACGCGCGTAACCGATCTGGCTGGAACGCTGACGCCGGAGGAGCGGATAAGCCTTGAGCGTGAGCTGAAAAATTATGAGGACACCACCGGCAATCAGATGGTGGTGCTGATTATCCCGACGCTCGGCAGCGAAGTGCTGGAGGATTATTCCCTGCGCGTTGCCACGGCAAACCAGATTGGACAGAAGGAGCAGCGAAATGGTCTGCTGGTGCTGGTGGCGATTGCCGAGCATAAGATCAGGATCGAAGTGGGATACGGTCTTGAGGGAGCGATTCCCGATGTGACCACCGCGCTGATTCGCGAGAACGAAATCGCTCCCAGATTCCGGCAGGGTGATTATTTCGGCGGACTTCAGGCCGGGCTCCGCGCGTTGATGCTGGCTGGCGCCGGCGAGTATCGAGCCGCGCCCAGGAGCGCCGCGCCCGACGGGATAGGCATGGGAACCATCATCATGTTTCTCATTATCATCTTTATCGTCTCCTCGATCATCCGTCGCGGTGGCGGAGGAGGACGGCGTGGCGGCGGTGGTTCGATACTGCCGTGGATTATCGCATCGCGTGGATGGGGAGGCGGCGGCGGCTGGGGCGGCGGATCGAGCGGTGGCGGTTCGAGCGGTGGTGGTGGGTTCAGCGGCGGTGGCGGATCGTTCGGCGGCGGCGGCTCAAGCGGCGGCTGGTGAAAGGCTTCCGGGCACTGATGCATCGCGGGACGGCGCGCGCCGGTGACAAGGAAAGGCTGATCGCGGCCGGGAAGATATCGGTCGCCACGTGGACAACCGACATCTTCCCTGATCGCATCACATCATCTACTTGGGTTTACGGCGCGGCTCTGATTGCTTTCCATCATCAGGATTGGCGGGACGGCGCGGCTCGGAGGCTTTCCCCTCGTTCGGGTCCATCACGCGCATTTCCACGCGACGGTTGCGGGCGCGTCCCTCCTCGGTTGCGTTATCCGCGGTCGGCTGCGATTCTCCGTAGCCGCGAGTGGAGATCCTTGGGCCCTGAATCCCTCCGTTCACGAAATACTGTTTCACCGCATCGGCACGATCCTGCGAGAGCTTCTTGTTATACGTCGCATCTCCCACCGAATCGGTATGCCCGGCGATTTCCACATTGATAGTCGGATTCGATTTCAGGAACTCGATCGCGCGACCCAGATCGGGCTTCGATTCGTTCTGAAGATCGGACTTGTCGAAATCGAAAAAGACAAGCAGCCGCGTGGTGCCGCCGCTTGTCCTGTTCAGCGCGATATCCTTTTTCAGATCCTTCCCCTCCGCATCCGGGCGAACCGAATATTCGTCGGAATAGAAGATATAATCGGGCGCCTGCGCCGTGATCGAATAGCGACGGCCGCGCGTCAGCACCACGAAATAATCGCCATTGCGATCATCCGTGCGGTACGTGGCGACCACTTCGCCGGAAGAGAGATCGGTGACGGTGATATCCGCGGCGACCGGGCGGCGCGTTGCCGCATCGATCACATGCCCGCCAACCGTGACAAGCGCCTCGGGCGGAAACGGATTTGGATAGACCGTATAGATATCGAGATTCCCTCCGCGATCGGAGGAGATATAGCTGTTCTGAGAGTTGGCGAGCGAGACGAAGAAATAATCATCGCGCTCCGAGTTGATCGGCGTGCCGAGGTTCTCGATGGTGCTCCAGCGCGCTCCGGTAGGATCGCTCCCGCGCGCCACGAACAGATCCAGGCCGCCAACGCCGCCGTGTCCCCTGCTCGAAAAGAACAACGATTTCACGTCGGGGGCAATGGTCGGGGCCAGATCATCCTCCGGCGTATTGATCGGCGCGCCAAGGTTGATCGGCGTGGACCAGCCCGCGGCGGTTCTCCGCGAGACATAGATATCGGCCCCCCCCATTCCGCCGGGACGATCGCTGGCGAAATAGAGCGTCCGCCCGTCCGGGGTCAGCGCCGGCTGCGAGTCCCAGGAGGAACTGTTGATCTCCGGCCCGAGGTTCCGAATATTCTCCCACTCTCCACCGATCAACTCCGCCGAATAAAGATCGGTCCGGCCGGCCCCCTCCTGCTGCGGATCATCCCACTTGTACGCGGCGAAGATCATGAAATTCCCATCGGGCGTGAGCGTTGCCGATCCCACCTGTTTCGCGTGGCTGAGCGCCTCGCCCGTTGCGATCGGCGGCCCCCAGCCTCCGGGAGTGCGGACGGCCATCCAGATCCGCTGCTTGCCCGCGCCGCCGTAGGGGCCGGAGCTGGACGATGTGTAGATCAGCATCTCCCCGCCGCGCAGGGGGACGGGGGCGAAATCATCCTCCGAGGAATTGATGCCAAGCGGCGCTATCTGAAGTTCCGGCCGGTCCTTCACGGGGGTCCCCGCCGGCGGTTGCGCCTTCGTCGTGGCGGATGCAAGCATTGCCAGGACAACGACAATCGATACATCTATGATCTTCTTCATGGTGTTGTTGCTGCTCCAGTGCTGCTAGAAGTGAAAGCGGAGACCGACAGTCGCCTGCAATGAATTGAGCCGGATATGCCGGTTGACCGGAACGTCAAGGCTGTTTGTGGAAGCCGGACGATCGGGGTTCTTCAGCATCAGCGTTTCGTCGGCGGTGAGCAGATCGTTCAATGCCAGATCCAGCCCGACCCTCGGAACGAACTCGATCGTCGGGGTCAGCTCGAACACATATCCCACCCCCAGCTTCAGCGAAACCCGCGTTGCGGCGTTTCCCTTGTCGGTATTCTGCGCCACCACCGTCTTGGTGCTGTCGGCCGATCCGGCCAGATAGTAGCACGGGGTCACCCCGACAATCGCGTCGGTTTCCTTCAACGATCTGATGAGCGGAATCGAAACCGTCGGGCCGGCGAAGATGAAGAGGTTTTCGAATCGATATGCCGGCAGCAGCGACAGCGAGAGATACGTTGCGTTGAGGCTGTACGATTTATCCACCGCCATCGGCATGCCCACCCGGTTCCCCGAAATCGGATCGGTCAGAAAACAGGTATCGTTGACCGACGAGGAGTTGGAAGCGTTGCGCGGATCATAATCGGCACGCAACTCCAGGCTGAAGTGCGGAGAGATGTCATAGCCCAGGCTGAGCGAGACGAGCGGAGCGAACCCGATGCCGCTCTTGAAAATCGCATTCTCCTGCTCGAAGGACATCAGCGGGCGGATATACGGGTTGCCGTCGAGGAGCGTTCCGTTCAAACCGGCGTCGATCTGCCAGTAGAAAGCACTGCGAGGTCCCACTTTCGGACGCAGCACGTCCTCTCCGGGAGGCGGATCGGCGAACGCGGGCGTGGCAGCCATGAGGAGCAGCACCGCGAGTAAGGAAGTTTTCATGAAAGATTGAGTCACTGTTGATGAAGTTCACCGGATTCATGAGCAATCACTCTGCCAAAAAAGGCGACATTTGCCCGGAACCGGCAAAAAGCTCCCTGCGAACGGGCCGTTCGATCCATCGATCGAGTTAGGCCGGCAAGCCGCTATCGAGGGAACCGGCAAGGCTTTCTGCCTGGAGGATGTACATCGAGCCGCCCGCTCCATTGATCGGATCGGAGAAGCCGCGGACAGAATGCCGAAGACAGGAGTGACTGTCACGAAACGGCCCGGTTGAACGCTTTGTTAGAATTTCCGGAGATTTGCCCGGAGAAGCGCCGGGATGCGCTGATCAATCCCGCGCGAACTGGCGCTCTCGGGACCGGAGGGAGGATACCGGTACGGGAATGGATGGTAACGATTGATCATGGGGAGGAACGATGGAGCCGCCGCACGTGTGCGCTGCCCAGCGCGGCGGCCCCGGCCAATGCCGGCGGAGACTCGGAGCAGGCTCGCGCTTCCCCGCTTCAATTCCGCCCGGAAGTTGCGCCGGACGCTGAAGAGTGGCGCATCAGTATGAGCTGATGCACCGATTGCACGGACGAAACTTCTCAAGAGACGCCTGCTCAAGGATGTCCGGGTCGAAACGAACGCCCCGGCTCTCATCGAGAATCTCATCGATTTCGCACGATCCGCGAGCGCGCTCCAGATCGTGGACAATCATGTTTCCTTCGTCGCCGAGATATCTCTGGCCACGCTTGGTCTGAGTTGGTTTTGACATAGTTCCAGCCTTTCTTAGAACAGGGCCAGCGGCCCGTTGATCGAGCCCATTCCGGCACTCAGAGAGGTGGGCTCCTGACACTACGGAAGTTCCGTGGCCGTAAGATAATCTTCAACTTCGTAACATTCACATCCTGCTGATGCCAGTCATTTCATCGTTTCGGCCGTATCGCTACAATCCCGCTCACATCAACGATCCCGGCGCCGTGATCGCTCCCCCCTACGATGTGATCTCCGCGGAGAAACGTCGCGCGTTGATCCAGCGCGACCCGCACAATGTGATCCTGCTGATCCTTCCCGAAGGGGATGATGCGGAGAAGTACGCCCACGCCAACGAGCTGTACCGCCAGTGGATCGATTCCGGCATCCTGGAGCGCGAGCCGGATGAGGCGATCTATCCGTATGCCCAGCTCTTCGATCATCCCGTCACCGGCGACCGGATCGAGCGCCGGGGCTTTATCGCCGTTGCCCGCCTCTCCCCTTTTTCCGCCGGTGAGATCCTCCCGCACGAGAAAACTCTGAGCGGACCCAAGGCCGATCGCCTGAAGCTGATGCTGGCGACCGATGCCAACCTTGAGCCGATCTTCGGCGTCTACCCCGATCCAGCCGGTTCATCGACCGAACGGCTGAACAGATTGATGGAGAATGCCGATCCATTGCTGACCGTCACCGACAGCGACGGCGTGGAGCACAGGCTGTGGCGCGCTTCCGCGCCCGGCGATATCGATGGGATCGCGGCGGATCTGCGGGGAAACCGCGTCTTTATCGTGGACGGGCATCATCGCTATGAGACGGCGCTCAACTACCAGCGAATGATGCGCGAGCGCAACCCGGAGTTACCGGACGGCGCGCCGTGCGATTCGATCATGATCTTCCTTGCCCCTTCAAGCGATCCCGGCCTTGTGATTCTCCCGACACATCGCATCATCCACTCGCTCCCTGATTTCGATTTCGACGCGTTGCTGGCGCGGCTTGAACCGAACTTCGCGCTGCGCGATGAGGCGGTCGATACGGCTGTCACGGAGCTTTCGCGACACACCTCGACGCCGGGCTTTCTGCTGCTGGCCGGCAACCGGGCGGTACTGGCAACGCTGCGTCCCGAAATCGCAGCGGCAAGCCTGGTCGATCCCTCCCTCCCCGAGCCATTGCAGGAGCTGGATGTCACGGTTCTGCACGATCATATTCTCCAGAATCTCCTCGGCATCACGCCGGAAGCGCAGGCGGCGCAGAGCAATCTCCGCTATGTAAAGAGCATGGAGGATGCGCTGGAAGCCGCCGCCGGGGAGGATGTGCAACTGGTGGTGGTCATGAACGCGACGCGTCTTGAACAGGTCGAGAATGTGGCCGGATCAGGATCGGTGATGCCGCAGAAGAGCACGTATTTCTACCCAAAGCTGGCGAGCGGGCTGTTGTTCAACCCGCTCAGATAACTGCCCCCCTCGCAGGCTGTTGCCCTACTCCAGCGACAACGGAGGCACTATCCCAAGCCCCGGAGGGGCGCAATCCCTGGTAGCGCGGGGAATCGCCCCGCACTACCAGGGATTCGCAAAAAAGAAGCGCCCCTCGGAACCGGAATCTCCCGGATTTCGAAGGGCGCTCTGCTGTTTACGGATATCTGGTGATCCCGCCATCCGGCGAGATTACTTCTTCACCTCGACGGCGACCAGGTTCGTGGAGCCACCGGGGCTCTTGACCTGAAGAAGCAGGATCTGCCCCGACTGGGTGTTGTCCACCATCTGCTGGAACTCGGCCGGCGACGACACCGGCTTCCGGTTCACCGAGAGGACCACATCGCCACGGCGGAGCCCCTGATTCATAGCCTCACCGTACATATCGACGTTTCCAACAACCACGCCCGACTCCACCTCGGCACTCTTGCGGGTTGCGTTGTCGAGCGGGCGGACTTCCATTCCAAGCTCGGCCAGCTTTGTGTTCCGCTGGGTATCGCGCTGGATGCGCTGATCGTCAGTGTTGCTGGTCGGCTCGATGATCTTCTCGCTCTCATCACGCGCCTTCAGCTTCACCGATTTCTCGATGATGGTTCCGTCGCGGAACACCTTCAGCTTCACATCCTGCCCCGCATGCTTCTGCGCGACGATGCTCTGAAGATGGTTCGAAGTGGTGACCTTCTGACCATCGACTTCGAGGATCACATCGTTCGGCTTCAGGCCGGCCTGCTCGCCCGCGCCGGAACGAACCAGCTCGCGAACCAGCACTCCCTGTCCCTGCGGAACTCCAAGCCCCTTGGCAAGCTTCGCGTCGAGGTTGGCGATCTTCACGCCGATGTAGCCGCGATTGACATGGCCGTTATCGATAAGATCCTGAGCCACGGAGCGTGCCAGGTTCACGGGAATTGCGAAGCCATAGCCCTGGTAATATCCGGTGCGCGTGGCAATCGCGCTGTTGATGCCGATCAGCGCGCCATTCAGATTGAAGAGGCCACCGCCGGAGTTCCCCGGATTGATCGCCGCATCGGTCTGAATGAAATCCTCGATGCCGTATCCCTCACGGTCGCGGTTCAGGTTGAGCTGTCCACGCCCAAGCGCGGAGACGATGCCCTGCGTGACCGTATAGTTCAGGCCCAGCGGGTTGCCGACCGCGAGGACGAGCTGGCCGACCTGAAGCTCCTCGCTGTTGCCGAACGCGGCGGTCGGAAGGTCGGTGGCGGCGATCTTGATCACCGCGAGATCCGTGAGCGAGTCGCGGCCGATCAGCTTGGCGTCGAAGTGACGGCCGTCATTCAGATCAACCTCGATGCTTCCGGTTCCGGCTTCCACCACATGATTGTTGGTAAGGATATAGCCGTCCGGGGTAATCACCACGCCCGAACCGGAGCCACGCTGCGGAGCGCGATCGCGGAACTGCTTGAACATCTCGAAAGGATCGGACGATCCCCCCTCTTCATCGGGATCATCCCCTTCGTCGTTGTTCATCGCGGCCGAAGCCTTTGAGGTTACGACGATGCTGACAACCTCCGGGGTAACCGCCTTGCTGACTGCCACAAAGGCGTCGTTCAGGGTTTTCACTTCATTGGATGTGGCAACCGGCGGGTTATCCACGCCGAGCTTGACGCCGTTGGGACCGGCAAAGCCGAACGGGGTTTTCCCCCAGTCCGTGGCCAGAAGCACACCGATCGCGACGCACATCGCCATCAGCGTGCCGACAATGAAAAGTTGCTTCTTCGACATTGTATGCTCCTTCCTGAGAAGACGTGAAATTGATTAGTGACTACAAAAGATGTCGTGCGCTACACACGGGTGGCAAAGCGATGGGTGAATATCAATCGAACCAAAAGGAGTGACAAAGCGAGATGATCCAACCATCGCATCACCGGGAGTTATCCGTTTCACACCGTAATTATCAAGCCAATCCTACGCACACAAACTTAGAGAGGTTGCATGATGGATTCGTGAAATTTCGACGGGTTCCGCTCATGCCAACGGCACCATATCATCGAGAACCTTGGCGCTGATTCCACGGACTTTCAATCTGCGAAGTCCCTCCACATGGAAGCGGATAAACGCGTTGAGAGCATCACCCAGTTCAGTGACCGATCGTTCTTCCGGACGCAACATCGCGGCATCCGTAACATTCCCCCTGCTCAGCTCGCAGAGAAGATCGAATGTCGGAGCCGAAAGCGTTCTAAACGAGCCGACTTCCCGATGCTCGGCGCAGAGCGGCGCACCGATGGAAATACTGTATGGAACCGGCAGACGCTCCCGAACGATTGGCTCATCGCAGACCCCACACTCGTCGGTGCGGATGGCGTATCCAAGGATAGTGGCAAGGCGGATCAGAAACCAGAGCACCACGCTCTGCTCGCTCGACTGCACATCGTTCAACGTCCGGAGCGCATCGAGCAGCGCATCGAAGAGAGGCTCATTCCTGTCTTCATCGTGCATCGCAGCTTCCACGATCTCGACGATCACCATGCCGGCGGAGAGACGTTCCAGGCTGCTGCTTAGGACGTTGAACCGTTCCAGCGGTTCCGCGATGGAGAGGTTATGCAGATCCCGCCCTTCCTTTCTATACACGATGGTGGAAAGAAAGGCCATTGGCTGAAGCGCGGAGCCATACTTGCTTTTCGGCCTGACCACGCCACGGGCAACCACGCTCATCTTTCCGTGCTCTCGGGTATAGAGCGTCACGATTTTGCTGGATTCCCTGAACTTGCGAGTGCGTAGCACAATCGCGTCGGTCTTGACGATCACCGGCTACCCTCTCCTGCGCAGACGACGCTCACGCGAGCCTTCGATGCGAACCGGGCGCAATTCGGCCCTGGCGGCCGCCGCGCGGGCGATCACAACCGCCACCATCACAGAAACACCGGATGCCAGGACAAGAAGTAATTCATTCATGATTGAACGGAAAAGAGTTCTGAAGATTCGGACCTGGATGCAGACAGCCTCACCGGATGGTCGAGGCCCGTCCATGGACATTGTCGTACCGTTTCCATGGATATACACACCGGACTAACGACGGCTTATAAGTGGGTCTAGTTTAGCGCGGAAGCGCCCGCCGAGCAATGAAATTTCAGCGGCGCCCCTTTCTTCTGAAGAGCATGCCGTCGGCCATCAGATGGCTCAGGTAGCCGGCCACCGCGCCAAGATAGTACGGAAGCCCAACCATCGTCGCCGACTTCGCCATCAGCATCGGTCCGGCGAGGATCGGCAGGGGAATCAGGAGCATCGCCCATATCGTATGGGTCCATCCGCGATGCCGGCTGAGGATTGGAATCAGCGCCAGAAAGCCGAGCAGCGCGGCCCCCTCGTACTGTTTGGCGACCAGGAGGATGAGGTCGAAGAGGAAGAAGAGCCTGTAGAAGAGCATCTGCCCCTTGCTCTTGATATCGATATCGGGAAAGAGCGCGAAGAGCACCGCCAGCCAGACGATCGCCGCCGCCTTGACCAGTTTCTCCGGCACCGGCATCGCAATCGCGACCGATGTGAAGCTCAACCCTATGACCAGCAGCAGCCCGAAAAGAACCGCCGTGGAGATGTGCCCGCGATAACCCGACATAATGAGCGAAATTTAGCGATACGCCGATAAATTTCGCTTGTTTCCCCTACCCCCCGCCACGGAATTTCTCCACCTGCGGCCTCCATGCCGGAACATGAAGTCCCTGTATATATACGAGATGACTATCTGCCCGGACTTGATGTGACGTGTTGGTTTTATTGTGCAATAACGGTAGGTTGAGCCGTTCACGCTCCGGCCGGAGCGATGGGCATATCGACGCGATACCAATCTATCTCCATGATCGAAGATTCGTTCAAACCGCTCAAGCTGACATTGAAGGAACTCGTGGATCACTACGAGGGATTTCTCAAGGAATGCGAACGAAAAAGCCCGGAAACGCGAGGCACGTATCAGCGCGCGCTGCGCGATTTCATCAAGTGGTTCCCCATCGATAAACGGTTTCAGTTCCGCGTGCGCGATGTGGAACGCTATAAACGCCACCTCGTCGAGAAAAAAAATCTTCAGAATGTCTCGGTGGCAACCTATATGACGGCACTGCGACGATTTGCGCAGTATCTCATCGATATCAAACTGCTGGATGCCAACCCCGCCAAACGCGTGGTCGGCGGCAGACGCCCCTCCCGCCACTCCCGGACGTTTCTCACCTACGAGGAGCTGGATCAGCTTCTCACATCGGTGGATCGCTCCTCGGTTCAGGGGGCCCGCGATTACGCGATCATCCGGTCGATGCTCGGCTGCGCCCTCTCGGAACATGAATGCCTTCTTGCCGATGTGGGGGATATCCGTCAGCTCGACTCCGGCGAATGGGTGATGAACGTTCAGGGAAAAGGGAGAAAATCCAAGGATGAGGTCGCGTCGATCCCGGTGGAGATGCGCGAGGCGCTCGACGATTATCTGAACAAGAGGTTCGGCGCCGAGGCGCGGGTCGAAACCGCTCCCCTGTTCGCCAGCATGAGCAACCGGACGCAGGGGGGCCGCATGACATCGCGCGGCATCAGGGAGGCTGTAAACCGATGGCTGAAATCCAGCGGCGTAAAGGGAGATCGCGATCGACGCCTGACGCCGTTCTCGCTCCGGCATACCGCCGGTCTGATTCTGGTGGATAGCGGCGCCACGATCGAGGAAGTGATGCGGCGGATGCGTATCGAGTGGCAGCCGACGGCGCAGCTCTATTTCAAGATTCGCGGAAAGCTCGGAACCAACGCAAACGCAGTCCCCATTGAGGAGAACTAGAGGAAATGGTTGAGATTTTCACGGTTTCCTCCGGCGGAGGATTGCGGACCATAGGGATCGATGAGCTGCGGAAGATCGCGGGGGCCGAGCATTCCGGGGAGAATATCCCGATGATATGGGTTGATATGAACAACCCGACGAGCGATGAGGAGGACCTGATCCTCGGCGATATCCTCGCCTTCCACCCGCTTGCGATTCTCGATTGCCGGGCCGAAAGGCTGACACCACGGCGCGGGGATCATCTGCCGAAGGTCGAGGACTACGGCAGCTACATCTTCTCGATCATCAACCCGATCGAGCTGGCGGAGCCCGATCCGGACACCGGGGTGGATCAGATCGTCACGTTTCAGCTCAACGCGTTTCTCTCCAGCAGGATGATCGTCACGCATCACTACGAGCCATCGCACGCGGTAAGCAACGCGCTTGCGATGTGCTCCAAGAACCCGGCGCATCTGGAACGCGGCCCGGACTACATCTACCACATGATCCTCGATGATATCGTCGATGATATCTCGCCGATTCTGGACAGGTTCGATGAGGTGATCGACACGCTGGAGGATGACATCTTCAGCCGCAAATCATCGGGCACGCTGGAGCGAATCCTCGGGATGAAGCGGCAGGTGTTCAAGCTCCGGCGGATCACAACCTATCAGCGGGAGATGGTTCACAGGCTGGCGCGGGGGGAGTTCGATCTGATCACCGAACGGGAAGTGGCGTACTACCGGAATGTGTTCGATCACCTTGTCCGCGCGGCGGAGCTGGCGGAGTCCTACAGGGACGTGCTGACGGGAATGCTCGACGCCTATCTTTCGATGACATCCAACCGGATGAACGAGATCATGAAAGTGCTGGCGGTGATCTCCACGTTCTTCCTTCCGCTCACCTTTATCGCCGGCGTGTATGGGATGAACTTCAACACCGCGCGATCGCCGTATAATCTTCCCGAGCTGAACTGGTATCTCGGCTATCCGTTTGCCTGGGGAGTGATGATCCTTGTATCGCTTGGGATGTATATCTACTTCAAACGGAAGGGATGGATGTGACCGATGCTACCAGCCATATCCAAGATCGAGCGTGAGACTCGGCGATGTGCCGAACGCATCCTTCAGGACCGGACGATCATCTCCGTTGCCGAAGATCACCCTCGCGCCGATCCCCAGCCCCACGCCGAAGTGCTGGCTGACATACCACTGCCACCCCATCATCCCGCTCACGAACACCCCCGTCGTCAGATCGCCATCGGAGAGGCCGATCTGCTGGATGCCGATGCTGGGGCTGTAATAGAATCGCGCGAGCGATTTTGCCGCCGGGTAGTACCGATAGGAGATCCCGTATCCATATCCCTTGATCTGCTCGGAGCCGACCGGATGATAGAGATATCCCAGGTAGGCACCGATGCCGTGCGATTCTCCCAGCGAGTGGAAATAGCTCAGGTTCACGAAATCCAGAGCCAGCCCCCCCAGGTTTACCGCCACGGAATTATGGGGAATCACTATCAACTCGGAATATGTCGTGGTCTTCTGTGCCCAGGCGGAGGTTGCCGCCGCAAAGATTATCAGTGCTGTCGTAATGTATCGCTGCATGAGAGCACTCCAAGCAATAATCGGGCCTTTGGGGAAACCACGTTCCCTCGATCTGCCACAAAAAAGGAAAGCCAGCAACACTGCTGGCTTTCGTTCGTCGGAGCGGCGGGATTTGAACCCACGACCCCTTCCACCCCAAGGAAGTGCGCTACCGGGCTGCGCTACGCTCCGAACTTGATAGATTGTCCCTTCCGATACTCTCACGCTCAATCGAGCCTGCCGCGAAGATCCGCCAGAATGGTTCTGAGGCTTCGAAGCGTGTCGTCGAGCGAGACAGCTTCCGAAACCGTCTCCGGCTTCTTCTCCGCTCCGTCCTTCATCACCTGGCCGTTCTCCACCACCAGGCCGTTGAGCACCTGCCTGGCTCCCTCGATCGTGTAGCGATCCTCGCGGGTCAACCGCTTGATCTGCTTCACGACATCGATGTCCTTCTCCGTATAAATGCGGTTTCCCGCCCTATTCTTCTGGGGACGCAATTGCTCGAATTCCGTTTCCCAGTAACGAAGGACGTACTGCTCCAATCCCAGCATTCTACTAACCTCGCTGATCGAGTAGTAGAGTTTCTTGATCTGCAAGTCCTTCATTCAGCATGTGGGCTACTTCAAGAGAAGAAGTCACAACTTACACAAAAGACTACCCTGGTTGCAAGGAACCTGTTAAAATAGTGCAGCTACTCGCAGTAAGCCGGTTCTATTCAACCACTTTATCAGCACTGGTCGTGGCGCGTCCCACCGAATAATAGGTAAAATGCTTCGCGGCCACCTCCGCCGTGTTGAAGAGATTGCGGCCGTCGAAGATGACATGATTGTTCAGGCACTCGCGCAGCCGCTCGAAATCCGGGTTGCGGAACTCGTTCCACTCGGTCAGGATCACAAGCGCGTCGGCATTGCGGACCGTCTCGTACATCCCGGCGCCGTAGGTGACGGTGCGGCCGTACTTCTTGCGGGCCCCTTCCATCGCCTCGGGATCGTAGGCGATAACCTCGGCGCCGGCGGCAAGGAGTTGATCGATGATCACAAACGCCGGGGATTCCCTGACATCGTCGGTATTGGCCTTGTAGGCAAGCCCCCACACGGCGAAACGAAGCCCCGTCAGATCGCCGAAATGGGCACGGATCTTCTCGAAGAACCTGACCGGCTGCTCCTTGTTGACCCGTTCCACCGATTCGATGACCTGAAGCGTGGTGCTGTTGTCAGCCGCGCTTTTGAGAATTGCGCGGACATCCTTCGGGAAGCAGCTTCCGCCGTAGCCGACGCTGGGGTAGAGATATTTCTTGCCGATGCGCGAGTCGGAACCGATTGCCGCCCGAACGTCGTCGATGTTCGCGCCAACCTGCTCGCAGAAGTTCGCCATCTCGTTGATAAAGGAGATGCGCATCGCGACGAAGGAATTGGCGGCATACTTGGCGATCTCGGCGCTCCGCTCGGAGATCACGAAGATCGGGTTGCCGCTCCGCACATACGGCTCGTACAGCTCCCGCATGATCTCCTCCGCCCGCTTGGACTGCGTGCCGATCACCACCCGCTCCGGCCGCATGAAGTCCTCCACGGCATATCCCTCGCGCAGGAACTCCGGGTTGGAGACCACATCGAAATCGGCGCCGGGAGCGTTGCGGCGGATCGTATCGCGCACCAGCTCGCTGGTCCCGACCGGCACCGTGCTCTTGTCCACAACGGCCTTGTACCCGGCCGATGGATTGTTATGCAGAATGGTTCCGATCTGTTCGGCAACGCCCAGGATATACTTCAGATCGGCCGAGCCATCCTCCCCCGGCGGGGTCGGCAGACAGAGGAAGATCACATCGGAGGCCAGCACGGAGCGTTCCAGATCGAGCGTGAACTTGATGCGCCGCTCGCGGATATTGCGCGCCAGCAGGATATCGAGTCCCGGCTCGTAGATCGGGATCTCACCACGCTCCAGCATGTCAATCTTCTTATGATCGATATCGACGCAGTTGACCTGGCACCCACTCTCGGCGAAACAGGTTCCGGTAACTAATCCAACATAACCGGTACCGATAACTGCAATAGTATATGGCATATCGTTAGAGGGTTCTAGAATTCGTGTTCGCCGGCGTCCACGTTCCGGGCCAGCAGTGTTGAGGTCATGAAATAGGTGACCGTGAGAAATGTCGCGAAGAGGAGCGTGACGCCGATGCTCCTCAGAGAGGAGAACGGGTTGAGGATCTGGCTGAGCACCGAATGGGAGAGCGCCGCCGGGTTGGTGAGAATATCCCAACTGTTCCAGCGCTCGAAACGACCCAGATAGACACCGTAGCTGCTCAGGCATAACACCGCCAGCGCAAATATCCATCCGGTCGCCTTTCCGAAACGGTTACGCACAAGGCTCTGCATCATCCGCAGCGAGATCAGCCCCATCGTCAGCCCGGTCCAGGCGAACAGGGCGATCATGATCGCATCGAACCAGAGCGGCGCGCTGACCGTGGTGCGAAGATGAATGAAATCGGTGACGATATAGGGCGCGTTCGGAAAGAACGCAAGCCATGCAAGCCCGGCGATCGCCGTGGCAACCCGCGAGCGGTTGTGGATTTTGAACTGGTACAGGCTGAATGAGATAAGGAACGGAACCCAGGCCAGAAGCAGGTTCCAGAGGAGAAACCCGTAGGTCATCCTCCCGGTGAAGTAGATCCGCCCGGCCACCATCATCGCGCAGGCGAACGAGGCGAAGCCGAGCGCGCAGAAGGTAGCCACCGCCCGCTGGCGATAAAGAGACTGCATCCTGCCGACGATCAACGTGAACTGCGAACGGGTTGTTGCCATGAAAGATTTCTGCTGAAAATAGATCGGGACCGGCTGATGGATCAGCTCTTCCGCGCGGACTGCTCGGCGGCCAGCCCCCGCGCCACATCCTCCATCCGCGCCAGCACTTCGTGCAGCGGAAGAGCACGCTCGCGCGCGATCCGGCGAGCCTCGTCGAACTCCGGGGCGATCCGTAGACCGTCCACCGTGACGATCCGTTTCATCCGAAGCGGCCCGAACTCCGACGGGACGACGATTTCCTCGCGCGGAAGCTTGCGACGGGTTGTCTCACGGAAACGGACGCCGATGGTCGTGGTTTCACGGTAGATGACTTTTGTCAGCTCATCCACGGCCCCGGCCGGCGCTATCACCGTCAATACCATCCCCGGCCGCCCCTTCTTCATGATCACCGGCGAAAGGTAGACATCGAACGCCCCCGACTCCAGCAGCCGCTCGATCACATACGGATAAACCTGCGGATTCATGTCGTCGATGTTCGATTCTATCACCGTCACCACATCGTGCTCCTCCTCCCCCACAAGCTCTCCAATCACCACGCGGATCAGATTGGGCCGGTCCGGCAGCTCCCGCGTTCCCGCCCCGAAGCCGATACGCTCCACCTGCATCCGCTCCGATGCAAGCGTTCCGCTGGAAAGCGCCTTGATGATCCCCGCGCCGGTCGGCGTGGTAAGCTCGAATGGAATCGATGTCAACGTTACCGGGTGCCCCTTCAGAATCTCCAGCGTCGCGGGAGCCGGAAGCGGCATCACCCCGTGCTGTGTCCTGATCATGCCGCCGGTCCCCAGCGGAACAACCGATGAATAGATCTCCTCGATCCCCAGATGATCCAGGCAGAGGGCCACCGCGACGATATCGGCAATGGAATCGAGCGACCCGACCTCGTGAAAATGAACGTCGTCCACGGTCATGTTGTGGATACGCGCCTCGCCGATCGCAATCGCCCGGAAAATCGCCTTCGCCCTCCCCTGTACGCTCTCCGGAAGCGCGCTCCGCTCGATCATCTCCACGATCGACCGATAGGAACGATGCTCATGATCGTGATGCTGACCGTTCAGATGACCATGATCGTGATCTTTTTCCTCGTGGTGCTCATGGTCATGATGATGTCCATGCTCATGGTCGTGCTTATGCCCGTGACCATGTTCATGCTTGTGCTCATGACCATGCCCGTGATGCTCATCATCATGGTCGGCGTGCTGCGCGACCTGATCGATTGGAGTCCCCTCGGGGGTCAGAACATCGAACTTCGTTGCGTGAATCTGGCTGCGGGTGATCGATCGGGTGGAAACCTGGAGGCGCGTGCCGTCCAGACCGAGTTTCGCCAGCCCCTCCTCCACAACGCGGAGCGGGACGCCGGCATCCAGCAGGGCGCCAACAGCCATATCACCGCTGATGCCGGAAAAGCAATCGAAGTAAGCGATCTTCATGATGCAGGGAATCCATTAATGAGCTGCAAAGATAGAGATTTGATCGGAGCGCATTCAGGAGATTTGCGCATCGCACGATTCCGAAATCTCCGCGCTGACATTTCCTACCGATCTCAACCCTCCCCGCTCTCCGCCCCGTCGGGCAGAAGCCGGCGCCGCCGCAGCAACGACAGAATCCTTCCGGTGGCGCCGATCCGTTCCTCCACGACGGCGCGGGAGATGGCGCCGGCCCTCCGCACGGCATCCCCGCGCAGGAGATCGTTGACCCTCCCGGCCAGATCATCGCCATCCGCTATCACCGTAAGCGCCCCGGCATCGGCCATCAGAACGGCATCGCGCGAGCGTCCGATTCCCGGCCCGCTCAGCACGGGAACCCCGTAGGCCGCCGGCTCCAGCACGCTATGAACTCCATCGCCGAACCCGCCCCCAACATAGGCGATATCCCCGACACGATACAGCGCCGCGAGAATTCCGGTCCGATCGACGATGACAGCGCGGGGGGGAGTTTCGGGACCATCACATTCCAGTCGCGAGAGCGTTATGCTTCCGGGAAACGCGTCAAGGAGCGAGGCGACATGCTTTTCGGTGGGCTCGTGCGGGACGATAACCATGAGAAGATCATTCAGACCGGAGAGCGATTGGAGACAGTCCTCATCGCGCGGCCATGTGCTGCCGGCAACCAGAATCCTGCGCCCCGCCCGGAGCCCCTCGGAGAATACGCCGACATCGGCGATGGCGGCGGCACGCGCCAGCACGCGATCGTAGCGGGTATCGCCGGAAACGGCCAGCGGAACGTCGGGGACAAGTCGCCGGAACGCGGCCGCATCCTCCTCCCCCACGGCGCAGATAAGGGAGAGATGCCGGTACACATCCCTGAAGAAATCGCGAAGCAGAGGCTTGAACCGCGCCGAGTTCTCCCGCAGCACGCCGCAGACAAGCGCGACGGGGACATTACGCCGGGCCGATTCCAGCAGAAATTCCGGCCATAGATCATAGCGGATGATGATCACCAGATCGGCCGCGATCCGATCGTGAAAATCGCGCATCTCCGCCGCCCTGTCCCACGGCAGATAACAGGCGCCATCGACCGCCGGATAACGCCCCTGCTGCTCGAATCCACTCGGAGAAAAAAAGGAAGCGGTGATGCGATACTTCCCTCCGTCCGCGCGCAAGGCTTCGATAAGCGGCTTCGCCTGCTCGAACTCCCCGACGGAAGCCGCATGGAAATGGACAGCGAACTCCCCCGGTTCTCTTGCCCGCAGGCCCGAAAGCTGCTCCCGCCATCCTGTGCGTCCGGCATTTCCACGCCTTCCCTTATCGCTGGCCGCCCCGGCCCCGCCGGCGGCAAGCCGGAACAGCGGGTAGAGGGCCGATCGGTAAAGAAAACGCCACAAGGTCGATAAGAGTTTATGACGGGAAGACCGGATGGGTTTCCCTGGAAATGCGCTGGCTGGCGGGATCGCGGGCCTACATCCAGATCTCGTGCTTTGTCTGCCGGGTCATCAGCGTATAGGTCGCCTCGCGCGGGTCCTTCCCCTGAAACAGGACGCTGTAGACCTCATTGATGATCGGCGTCTCCACGCCGTGGCGAGCGGCAAGCTGGAAGGCGGACTCCGTGGTGGTAACTCCCTCGGCCACCATGTTCATCTCCGCCATCACGTCCGGGAGCTTCCGGCCCCGGCCGATCTGCTCGCCCACAAACCTGTTGCGGCTGTGCCGGCTGGTGCAGGTCACGACAAGGTCGCCAAGCCCCGAAAGGCCGCTGAATGTCTGCGGATCGGCGCCGAGGATCGCTCCCAGCCTTGTAATCTCCGCCAGACCGCGCGTGATCAGCGCCGCCTTCGTGTTGTCGCCAAGGTTCAGTCCGTCCAGAATGCCGGCGCACAGGGCTATAACGTTCTTCAACGAGCCGCCCAGCTCCACGCCAAGGAGATCGTTGCTCTTGTACACCCGGAACGATTCGGAGGTAAACAGATCCTGCACCTGCTCCGCCACATCCAGCGATCCCCCGGCCGCCACCACCAGCGTGGGAATTCCGGTGGCGACCTCTTCGGCATGGCTCGGCCCGGAAAGGCAGACGAAACGCTCGGTCGCGATGGCGTGCGTCTCCGCCAGAAGCTGGCTGATAAGCAGCAGCGATCCCCGCTCGATCCCCTTGGAGATGTTCACGACGGTTGCCCCCGCCAGAGCATCGGTGGGGATGGTTGCCATGGAATTGCGGATGAACTGCGTGGGGGTTGCGATCACCACGACCGGCGCAACGGCGGCCTGCGCGGGCTCGTCGACGATCGCGATCGAATCGGGGAATGGAGTATCGGGAAGATAGAGCCTGTTCTCGCGATCATCACGGAGATGTCCGCGCTGCTCGGCGCCGTGGGCCCAGAGAAGGACTTCGTTGCCGAGCCGCGCAAGATGTACAGCGAGGGTGGTCCCCCAGCTTCCCGCACCAATAAATCCAACGACCATGCGGGCTATCGATGAAAAATTCTGAGCTTGTTGAATCGGTTCTCCCGACCTTCGGCGAGCCGGCGAATATTTGCGCGGTGAGAGAAGATGATCAGCGCGGCAAGGCCGATGCAGAAGAGGATAAGCGTGTGATATCCCTCGATATCCACATGGAAGATGTTGTATCGGACCACCATCGTGGTGGGAAGCGCCACCGCGGCGATCATCGAGGCCAGCGAGACGTAGCCCGAGGCCGAGACCACCAGCAGGAAGATCCCGACCGCCACCGCCAGCTCCACCGGCGCGATGCCGATCAGCATCCCGAGCGCCGTGTTGATCCCCTTCCCCCCCTTGAAACCAGCGAACGCCGTCCAGATATGCCCGATCACCGCCGCCACCCCCGCAATCGTCTTGACGACGGTGATATCCTCGAAGCCCGTGGCGTTCGGAAACGGCAGAACGCCATGGAACACTTTCACGGCAACGGCGACGGCCGCCACCCCCTTCAGAATATCGAGAAGCTGGACAGCCACGCCGGCCTTCCACCCCAGCACCCTGAAGGTGTTGGTGCTTCCCATGTTTCCACTCCCCTTCTTCCTGATATCAAAACCGAAAAAGACTTGGCTGACAATGACGGCCGAAGGGATGGAGCCGAGAAGATAGCCGATGAGGACAATGAGGAGGATTTCCATGGAGCCGATTTGAGCATGTCCTCCAGATCACCCGCCGGGCGAAAGCCCGATGCGATGCTGGAGAGAGGGAGACGAGTCAACGTATAAAATACCGAACTGGACGCTTTGAACAATCTGTTTGTAAAAAGATTATACCCCGCCCCGGCGGGTGTCCCGATTGCTCGGTAAATTCGCGTACGTTCGCAGACGATCATATCGCAGTAACCGTGCCGGGACCGGTTCGCAATGATGCGAATGCTCCCCGTTCAGGTCACTTCGGGGAATCGGATGGGAAACATCTTCAATCGACAGCGATCAGGAGGGCTTGAACATGGCAAAAGCCGAATCGGCCGATATCCATGGCGCGACCAGGGTGCGCCTTCATGAGATCGATAACGAGCTTGCCCAGCTTCAGGAGAAACGGAGCGAGCTGAAAGCCCAGTGGCAACTCGAAAAGGAGCTGATCGGCTCCATCCGCGCCATGAAGAGCCAGATCGATGAGCTCAGGACCGAGGCGGCCACCTACGAGCGCCAGGGAGATCTGGGGAAGGTTGCCGAGATCAGGTACGGCAAAATCACCGAGCTTGAACGGCAGATCGCCGAGACCACGACGAAGCTGGAGGCGGCCCAGCGCGGCAAGAGAATGCTGAAGGAGGAGGTCGATGCCGATGATATCGCCGAGGTGGTCTCCAAATGGACAGGCATACCGATCACCCGCATGCTGGAATCCGAACGGACCAAGCTGGTACGGATGGAGGACCGCCTCCACGACCGGATCATCGGGCAGGATGAGGCGGTGACGGCGGTGGCAAACGCGATACGCCGATCGCGCGCCGGCCTTCAGGACCAGAACAGGCCGATCGGCTCGTTCATCTTCCTCGGCACCACCGGCGTCGGCAAGACGGAGCTGGCACGCGCCCTCGCGGAGTTCCTCTTCGACGATGAAAAGGCGATGGTCAGAATCGATATGTCGGAGTACATGGAGAAATTCTCCGTGTCGCGGCTGATGGGGGCTCCTCCGGGCTATGTGGGCTATGAGGAAGGAGGACAGTTGACCGAGGCCGTGCGCCGCCGGCCATATTCGGTGGTGCTGCTGGATGAGATCGAAAAGGCGCATCCGGAAGTGTTCAACATCCTCCTTCAGGTTCTGGACGAGGGCCGGCTGACCGACAGCCAGGGACATGTGGTCAGCTTCAAGAACACGATCATCATCATGACATCCAACCTGGGCTCCAATCTGATCCAGGAGCGCCTGACGACGATGACGCCGGAGAACCGGGAATCGACGATGGGCGAACTTCGTCAGAAGCTGATCGATATGCTCCGCGTGCAGCTTCGCCCGGAATTCCTGAACCGCGTGGATGATATCATCGTCTTCAAACCATTGACCGAGGAGGAGATCCGGCAGATTGTCGATATTCAGACCGATCGCGTGGCGCGGCTGATGAAGGCAAACGGGACCGGCTTCGATATCACCGACGAGGCCAAGGACTGGATTGCGAAGCTCGGCTATGATATCGCCTATGGAGCCCGCCCGTTGAAGCGGGTGATCCAGCGGCACCTGGTCAATCCCCTCTCCACGATGCTGCTGGAGGGAGAGTTCTCGGCAGGAGATACGGTACACGTGATCCTGAACGAGCAGGGGCTGATCGATTTCGTCGCCGACAAAGGCTGATCATTCGTCAACCGACCCGTCATACGGCCCGGATTCCCCTTCGCGCGCGCCGATCAGATCGTGACCTTCGTGGCAAGCCGGAGGGCGAAATCGATCCGCCGCCGGTCCGCGAAAAAGAGGCTGGTGATCTCCGATGAGGCCAGATCGAGCGTCAGCCAGCGGAAGGGGCGCAGGCCAACGCCGAGCGCCATCGCCGCGCCGATTCTCCCCCCGAACTGCGCTCCGCTTCTGACGATGAAGCCCGGCGTGGGCCGCCACTCCGCGCCGAACGAGTAGCGCGTATTCCGCTCGCCGCCGATCGCATGGTTCATGTCGAACGCGGTCTCGAACGAGGTAAGCAGATCGCCGGGGATGTCGGGAAAGAACGCGGTGATATCGGCTCCAAGGCCAAGCCGCAGCGTGGTCGGCAACTGCGTCCGGAACGGGCCGATCGTATCCAGCTTTGCCTCGTAGCGGTAGATATCCTTGTTGGAGATGCCGCCGAGCTGATTGGTGACCGTATCGTGGATGTTCCGGTAGTTCCGCTCGCGGTTCTTCCCCGCCCACTCCAGCGATCCGATCCCGTCGATATCGATCCCGAACAGAAGAGCGTCGCGGGTGCCGCGATCGGAGCTTTTGAACTGCTGCGCTTCGAGCGGGCTTCCGGTGATCTCCAGATCGGCAACGTTCGCCTTCCGCAGCACGACCATCGCCAGACCGAATCCTCCCTCCCATCCCGAGCCGGCCGCGATCTTGCTGTTCAGAAGGCCCGAGTTGAGAAGCGCGTCCGATGGGCTGAAGGTCGGATCGATCGGCTCGGAGCTGCGGAACGTATAATGCCCGTCCACCTGGATGCTCTGGTAGGGAACGCCGTTACGTTGCGGCAGCACCTCCGTCGTTACTCTGCTCTTCGGATCAACATCGAAGTGGACAATGCCCTCCACGTACGCCATGCTCATCCCGACACCGAAGGTCGGGAACCAGCTCGACTTCTTCGGGTTATCGTTGATCCGCTCCCAGGAACTCGCCAGCACGAATGTGAGGCTCCGCGTCCACTCTCCCCCGATCTCGGGGTCGCGGAACAACTGATCCTTGTTGAAGAGATCATTGCTGCCGCTTCCGAGCACGCCCGTCCGGAAATCCTCCGGGAAGCTCATCTGAGCGCGAACGCGGTGGGTATAGTGCACGCCAAGCGCCCCGATACGCGGCGCCCGTATCCTCAGCGCGAACAGATCGACAGCGGCATCGGCGGAAAGCCGCCCTTCCTCCAGCAGCGATGAGATCCTCAGGCGGTCGGCATCGGTGAAGATGGCGCTGTCCTTCTTGTCGAAGACGAAATTGAGATCGCCGGGGCTGAGATAGGTGGAACCGGCGGAGCCGCCGACCGGCAGCACGGAGACATCGATCTCCACATGCTGATTGCTGTCGTACCGCCCAAGCTCATCCAGGCCAAGCGCGCCGATGCTGGAGGAGAGCGCCGAAAGCCCTCGCGCGGTCGCAACCGATGCCTTTCCCATGCCGATCGCCACCGGATCGAGGCGTTGCTGCGCGCGGGCTCCGCCGAAGGAAACCAGCAGCAGCAACAGAACGATGGATGGAATCGGAACCGATCGATAATGGGGATGACGCCGGCGTTCACGCGCGGCAGGATAGCACGTAGCGGGATCTCTCATACGGAGGGGGAAATAAATTCATGAGACCGGACCTGGACCTGTCACTATTTTGACATCTCACCAATCGATTCGGATATCGTCGGAACAATCCAGCGACGGCGGACGCCCGGACTACATCATTTGACGACATCCCATTGCAACCGGAAACCGACATTCCGGATGAACCAGCATTTACTGTTCAAAAGAATGATTTCAAGACATCGCAGGTTACAACCGGGAGTTTTTACGATAGCGCTGGCACTCTGCGCTGTTCTTCTCTCCACCAACCGGCTGCTGGCTCAGTCCGGGGGGAACGCTTCGGCCGCGGGCATTGTCTCCGAAAAGAAATCCGGCGAGCTGATTACCGGCGCCACTGTAACGCTGTCGAAAGACACAACAGGCAACCAACAAGTTACAGGGGAGAAAATCCGGGGCGCCATCTCCAATAAATATGGCTTCTTTTCCATTCCCGGCATAGCTCCCGGCAGGTATATCCTCTCAATCCGGTCAATCGGCTATCAGACCCGGAGGATACCGATCACGATAGCCGACGGTAAATCCGTCCGCATGGACGTGCAGCTTGAGACGCAGGATCTGCAACAGAAAGAGATCGTCGTGGAAGGGGCAAGGGAGCGCTCCTCCACCGCTTCGATCAGCCGCGTGGAAATCCGGCCGGAGTTCATCCAGCAGTTGCCGGCACTGGGAGGGGAAACCGACATCTTCCGCGCGCTGCAACTCCTCCCCGGCGTCAAATCGGTCAGCGAGATTTCCTCCGGCCTCTACGTCCGCGGCGGCTCGCCCGATCAGAACCTTACCCTTCTCGATGGCGTCATCGTCTATAACCCGACGCATCTCGGAGGCTTCCTCAGCACCTTCAACTCCGACGCCGTGCGGGATATCAAGCTGATCAAGGGCGCCTTCCCCGCTGAATACGGCGGCCGGCTCTCCAGCGTGCTGGATATGACAATGCGCGAGGGGACAAAGGAGAAGATCTCCGGATCGGCCGGCGTTTCGCTGATCAACTCACGCCTGACGGTGGAGGGGCCAATCAACGACAACGCCACATTCATGCTCTCCGCGCGCAGGATGTATCTGGATCTGATGCTGCTCGCGGTATCAAATCCCGATTCGGTCCCCCGCTATTATTTCTACGATTTCAACGGCAAGATCAACTACAAGATTTCGGAGAGCGACAGGATTTTCCTGAGCGGCTACAGCGGCAGGGATGTGCTGAACGGCCCGCCGGCCGATCGTGATAAATTCGAGATAGGATGGGGAAATCTCACCGCCAACGCCCGCTGGATGCACATCGTCTCCCCGAATCTGTTTACCAATTTCTCGGCGATCGTCACCGATTACGATTTTTCCACGTTCATCCAGTCAACCGATAATCAGGGAGTCGCCCAAAGCGGTTTCAAATCGGTCTCGGGAATCCGCGATTACGTGCTTAGAGCGGAAGCACAGTATTTCCCCGATGACGATCATGTGGTCAAGGCGGGGCTGGAGGGAACCGAGCACCGTTTCCGCGCCGATGCGACATCGGAGATACGGGATTTCGGGAAAATCGACCAGACGCCGACGATATTAAAGTCCCTGGATGCGTCGCTCTACCTTCAGGATGAATGGAAGATATCGCCGCTCCTTTCAACCAATATCGGCGCGCGACTTTATTATTTCCAGAAAGGAAATTATGTCCGTCTGGAGCCGCGGCTGTCGATGGCATATAACATCACCGATAATATCTCCCTGAAGGGGGCTGTTTCCACGGGGAATCAGTTTCTTCACCTGATCACGCGAAACGATATCCCGCTGCCGACCGATGTCTGGTTCCCCTCCACCACGACCATCAAGCCGAGCGAATCGTACCAGGGAGTGCTGGGCCTGGAGAGTTATTTCGATGACCGGACATATCTGCTCACCGTGGAAGGCTACTACAAGAAAATGAAGAACCTGCTGGAGTACAAGGATACGGTATCCCTCTCGCTGGACGTTCCCCTGGAAACTTCATTTACCGCGGGCGACGGAGATGCCTACGGGCTCGAATTCTTTCTCAATAAACAGATCGGCGATTTCACCGGCTGGCTGGGATATACGCTTGCATGGACGCAGCGGACATTTCCGGAATTAAACGGCGGCAAACCATTTTATCCCCGGTACGATCGCCGTCATGATATCTCCGTGGTGCTGATCTACAAACTGGGAGAGTCGTGGGAGCTGGGAGCAACGTGGGTCTATGGAACCGGACAGGCGTTTACGATGGCGACCGGACAGTATCAGATCGACCCGATTCGGGATACCCATTTGCCGTCAGGATCGTTCGACAACTATAACACCCGCTCCGATTATACTGAACGGAACGGCTACAGGCTGCCGCCGTTCCACAAGCTCGATCTGAATTTCACACATAAATTCAGCTGGTTCGATCTCCCATGGCAATTTTCGATCAACATCTATAATGCGTACAACCACAAGAATACGTTTACGCAGTATATAAGCACCGAACAGGTCCTGAACCCGGTGACCAACAATTATGAACAGAAAGTGGTGCTGAAACGGATTACGCTCTTCCCGTTCATCCCGACGTTTGGCCTCAGCTTCAAATTCTGAGGTTGGCAGGGATATCCTCCTCCCCGGATATCCGAAGGCACATGCCAGCTCACGAGTCATCCGGAATATTCCGGATCGGGCACGGCAAATGATAATTTCTCTCTCGAAAACCTTATGCGAATTTCCCGATATATATCCTGTCTTATTCCGATCGTTGCCCTTGCCGTCTGCCTGGCCGCGTGCGAAACGGTTAGCGATCCCGGCGATGTTCCGTACCGGGAACGTCTGGTTGTACGCGGCGAGCTGCAGGTCGGAGAGAAACTCTGGGATGTTCAGATATCCCGGACCCTCCCGCTCACCGAAACATATACGAAGGAAAAAGCCGCAGTGACCGATGCAACCGTCACGGTTGAGGAAAACGGCACCCCCTATGCCCTGCATTATGACCAGACGGGGCATTACAGCGCGCCGGAGCTTATCATAAAATCGGGCGCGGTCTACAAGCTGAGCATCGACTGGCACGGCAAGCATGTTACGGCAACCACAACAGCGCCATATCCCGTTCCCATCGCTTCGGTCGAATTGAAGGAACTCGCCTACAAATACGATTCCACGTATAAATATTTCGCTCCCAATGTGGTGTTTCACCCGGTGGGCAATCAGGTGTATGGATTATCGTTCGATTATACAAGTCTCAATTCATTCTCACAGAGTTTCTCTCTCGATGATTATTCCCGGATTATGAGAAGGAGCGATACGTCTGCCGATGGAACAATTGCGTTGCTGTACGGCAGTTCGGGAATGGGCGTGGTCTCCGCCGGAGATATTGTAACGGTCCATCTGCTCTCATTTGACACACCATTTTATGATTATTATACCACCGATAACCCGTATGGATCAGGGGATGATATTTTCTTCAGCGCGGGGGATAATACGCGGTGGAATGTGCAGGGAGATGCCGTCGGCATATTTATAGCGCGTCAGGTTACCGATACCACGTTCAATGTGCGGTAACATATCGCATGGTTCCGGGATTACACAGCAGGGCCGGGCTTCACATCGGAAGTCCGGCCCTGCTGTGTAATGTCACTGTATTGTGCCGCTCAGCGAGGGAACATCGCGGTAAGCCTGGCGGCAAGATCGACACGTTTGCCGTTGAACAGCGCGTTGATCTCGCTTGTCCCCACATCGATCCTCAGCCAGTCGAACGGCTGCACGCCAACACCCAGGCCGATTCCGAAGCCATTCGTGCCTCCCGCGCCGATTCCCGTCCGAACCGCGAAAACATCGGAAACGCGATAATCGGCGCCGATCGCCAGGCGCGGGTCGGTCGCGTTGCCGGGAGAATTGTTGAGCGGCGCCTCCCCCTCGATATCGATCTTCAGCGGAAGTCTTCGATACTCGGTAAACCCGTCGACATCTACGGAGAATCCCACACGGAAGACGGCCGGAGTCGCCGTGGAATAATCACCACGTTTTGCCAGTTTTCCCTGGTACTGCGCGAACTGCTCGTTGGTAAGCGCTCCATTGGCAAGCGTATCGTTGACATTGCTCAACGAGCGCTCGTAGGTATTTTTATTCCATGTGATGGAACCGACATTCTGCAGCACCATGCCGAACGTGACGGCATTTACAAACGGCCAATTCCTACGGAGATTCCCATAGTCCCTCTCTTTGGGCGGGGCGGTCCGATAGATCACCCCGCTCACGCCGATATCCCCTCCCACGCCGATGCCCGATGTCGATGGAAAGAGCGCCGTCTCGAATTGCGAAAACGCCCTGGCGGGATCAAACCCATCGGGCTCCGCGGAGCGCACCAGAAATCCCCCCTGCACCACGTAGGCCCTTGTGTTGTTGACAGTCCTTGTATCGACCGTCAGAATGCTGTTGTCGTTCACCTCGAACTGCGCCACCCCCTGAAGCAGCTTTACCGTGGCCCCGACGCCAAGCGTCGGGAACCAGCTTCCGGTGCCGAGATCGATGTTCTTCGCATACGAAAGCCCAAGCTCCGTCATCCAGGAAACGCCAACCCCGCGATTGATGAAGCCATAATGATCGGCCAGCAATTCCCCCTTCACCAGCACGGTGTTGAAATCCTCGGGGAAATTGATTTTGGCGTACACCCTGTGCCCGTAGTGGAGTCCGAAAGTCCCATCATCGGTGTGATAGCGCACGGCGAAAAGATCGTTGGCGCCATTGGCGGCAAGCCTCTCATCCTGCAGCAGATCCCCCAGCCGGGCGCGATCGGTTGCATCCGGCCAGCCCTTGGAACGGCCGAAGATCTGTTCGAAATCGGAGGATGAGAGATAGGTGGAGCCTACGGTAAGGCCGAAGTTATAGAGGGTAAAGGAGATATCCGGCTCGTACCGACTGCCAAGCAACGGGGAATAATCGAGCCCTCCGGGGTTGGAGGCGATTGCCGCGATCCCCTGCGCCGAGGCGACCGAGGCGCGAGCTTTTCCCATTGCCACCGGATCGAGCCGGTCCTGGGCATCGGCGGAGACGGAGGAACCGAACAGCACAAGTAGGACGAACACGAAGGCCCGCCACGAAAGCTTCCCTAGCATCGCATGGTTCATTGCATTCCCGATTGGTCGCGAGATGAGCGTGATGATTCCCCTTCCCACTACATGCAAGGGCGGTGCCGTGACCGCCCTTGAATATTCCGTCCGACCGAAATCAGGAGAAGTGGCTCACCCCCGACTCAATCGATTTCGAGGAGCGTCGTGTATTTCGGAGAACGCTTCGACATCCCTATGATCTTCGCGAAGAGGTCATTTGCTTCCTCATCGTCGCCGTCATCGAACGCCTCGTAGGCAGCCATGTCGTTGAACGTGAACATCTCCGTGAAGGAATTCTCTTCCTTCCCCTGGTTTTCGAACACAGCATAGCCGATGCCGGCGTCGAAACGCTTTCTAAGAAGGTTGGTCGTCGTCAGGTAGTCCTCGCGCTTTCCGGGCTCCAACTCGACGTTTACCAGCAAAATGACTTTGGACATAAGGGGTATTCGAATGCTTGGATAACTGAGTATCGTAATGTCAAGAAGATCGGCAAAGCTACGGAACAAACATGAATATAGGAGAGGGAAATTGCAGAATTATTGAAGGAATCCACTCCGCAATGGAGTTTCCTCCCTGTTTGCCCCTCCGGTTCATCATGGGCTCACATACCCCTTATAAGCCCCTGATGATGCCTTCGGTGACGGACACCCCGTCAATCAACGGCGTGGCGATCACCAGGAAAGACATCGAACGAACGCGGAATGGGACATCGCCCCCCTCTTTATTCTCCCTTGTGCGGAATACCGTCCAGCCTGTGCTCCACGGCGATACAGAGGTCGGAGATCACATCAAGGCCGGCGCCGGCGGCACGCCTCTCGGCTTCAGGATGGGCAACGCCAAGCTGCAGCCAGATGGCTCCCGCCCCGGCCGCGATCGCGTCCTCCACGATCTCCGGCACATACAGGGGATTGCGGAAGACATCGACGATATCGACCTTTTCAGGAATCGCCTGGACCGAGGGGTAGCATGTGACGCCAAGCACTGTATCGAGCGCGGGGTTGACCGGGTAGACCACATAGCCGCTGGCCTGGAGATAGGCGGCGATCCGGTGGCTGTCGCGCCACGGTTTGTCGGAGCAGCCCACAACGGCGATAACGCGTGCGCGCATGAGGAGATCTTTCGTAGTTGTCATGCGGAAATCTACGGAGAGGGAGTGAATTGGCGGCGGGAAGAATCGCCCGGCGCTCCGGTTATGGCCGGAGCGCCGGAAGGGATTCGTTGAGAACTACTGCACCACCAGCACCTTCGCCCACGTGCGATCGGCGGGAGAGGACATCTGGAGGAAGTACGCGCCAGCGGGGATCGAGGCGGGAAGCGGTATCATCACGCGGGTGACGCGATCGGTGCCGCCGTAAACGCGCACGGAGGCTACCACCGTGCCATCGGCCGCCAGGAGATCGGCCGTGGCACCGTCGGCGGGGATATCACGGACATCGGCCTGGAGGACATTTCCTCCGGTGATGGCCGCGGGCTGCGGGCTTACCGCGAGAATGGCAAGGCCGTTCAGCTTGGCGCGACGATCCTTGAGCGAGGTCAGGATACGCTCGCAGATGCCATTGACGTAGGTGATGGAATCCGCGGCAAGCCGCAGGAACGGTGGCGGCAGCACGACCCTGGAGCTGAGCGGATCGTTCGACTTCTGCACCGTGATGCTGCTTCCCTGATTGCTGTTGATCACCATGCTGTTCTTATCGATGCCGATCAGAAGCGAATCGATCTGGCTGTTGACCTTTGGCGCGAACGTGATAACGCCGAGGGTATCCCCCGCCCTGATCCTGGCGATGCCGGGCTTCGCCGCAATGCTGATGTGAAGCACACCGGCAGCGGGAGTCGTCGTGAGCAATGCGTTGACATCCCTCGTTGACTTGTACGATGCAAGGCCCGCGAACGTAACGTCGAACTTGACGTTGCTGACAAGCGCCGGGTTATAATCCCCAGAAACAATCAGTGCGGCGTTGAGATCCGCGGTCTGCTCCACCTGTGCCGGCAGGACCAGCTTGAGATCGACGGCCGGAAGCTCGAACGGTATTCTCAGCGCGTGGATCATCTGTCCATTGACCGACTGATCGGCCAGGCCGACGAGATCGTAGACAACGAAGGTTCCGGAGATGCTCTTCGTCGGGTCCGGGATCGTGAAATCAACCTGCTGCAAATGCGAGCCATTCAGCCCGGTCCACGATGTCTGTCCCGCGATATTCACGGGGTTTTCCAGGGCAATCGAACCAAGGCCACGATCGTATGAACGCGAATCGGTGACCGTGGCCGAAAGCGATGTACGCAGCGGATCGAGCGTGCCGAGCAGGATCGGGCTGCTGGTATCCGGCTGAATCGGGTAATGATAGCAGTTGACGCTCTTGTTGCCGTACAGATCGGTCGCCTCGATACAGATGCTGTCCAGCGGGTCCATTGCCAGCGTGTCGAGAATCCGAATGCGGAACGTCGTCGTCTTGTCGCCCGGAGTGAAGCTGATCGGCATGGCCGGGTCGATCTCGATGTTTGGCGATTTCGATGCGACCTTGACGACATCCAATCCGCGATCGTACTGATAGGTGAGGCCACCCGGCAGGATATGAATGTCATCGACCTGCACCATTGCGCTGGCGCCGTTGGTGGCAGCGTCCGGGAGGAAGGCGATCAGCGGAGCCATCGTGTCCGGGATCGGCGAATAATCGAAGACGATCGTATCGGCATGGCCGCCGGGAATCGACGGATAGTAGGTATCGCGCACTTCCAGCTTAAGGAACCCGGCGATGGTGACATCCGGCACGGTCACCATGAAATCAGCGGCGCTATCCCCCCCGACAAGCGGCGGATAGGTGAAATTCATATTGGTCTGCGCAAGCACCGCGATGCTGTCCAGCCCCCGATCCCACGAACGTTCGTCGGTGGTATGGACATCCCACCGAATCGTCGGCTGCCCCGGAATCGGGTTGGCGACGGCCACTTTGGTCGATACCGGCGGAAGGATATCGGGGAGCGTGCAGTAATTGAAGGTGATCGTATCGGCGTTCCCCGCGTAATCGGCGAAGCGAACCGTGATCGAGCCATTCTTCATCGAGTCCAGCACCTGCACTCTGAAGCTGGCGCGGGGGTCGAACGCGACGATGCCGGCATATCCCTTGTCGTAGTTGATCGACATCGTGTCGAAGTTCACCGGTGTCCCCACAATCTCGATAATCCCGAAGCCATTATCCCCGGCATCCTGCAACTGATGCGTGCTGTCGATCACATGCACCCCGAAGACGCGCGTGTTGCAGGGAGGCCCGGCGGAGCCAAGGCTGTCGATGCTGACGATCTCCGGCTTGAAGGTATCGGGCCGCGGCTTGTAGATGACGGAATCGCAGTGGGAGTTCCCCTTGCAGTCGTACGCGCAGAAGACCACACGGGCGGCCTGCGTGGTATCGACCACCTTGAAGAGGAAGTTCACGGTCATGGTCGTGTCGCACCGGGTAAACACCTGCGGCGTCTGCGTCACCAGGAAGTTGTTGTTGTCGTTTGCCGTGATAAGGATCTTATCCAGGCCGGTATCATACGCATAGCCGGGATGACGATCAAGAACATCGGTGGACCATGTGGTCTTGTTGGGCACCGGAACGGTATTGACCGGCGCCATCACATCCTGCGGTGGCGGCACGGGATCGCGATAGCCCTTGATGGTCACGATCGGCGAACAGGGAACCTTGAAGACACGAGGCTGGCGGCTGGCGTTGTACTGGTACTTGAATTCCAGCGGAATATCAAGCAGCGAGTCGTTCGTGCCGGGCGCCACGTCGATCACCCAGTGCAGATGCTTGGTCGAACGCGCCGGCAGCGACACATACCCGACCGGGTTGGGGGTGGCCGGGTTCAGCGTCAGTCGGTTCCTTCCAGCCGCTCCGCCGATCGGCTGCGTCATCGTCACGGTCATATCGGTCAGACCGGTCGGGTTGGTGTTGGAAATCCACATGTCCACGTTGAACGTCGTCGGGGAATAGACGCCGTTCTTCACCTTCTGCTCCACCAGCCGCTCGGTCTTGATGTCGATGAACACCGCCGTATCGCGACAATGGTAGAGGTTGTTTCCAGTGCGATCATCCATGCCATACGCCGTCCTGATCTTCCCCGATCCGGTCAGATGTCCCCAGCGCATCGCCGAGGCGCAGTCATGAAACGGCCGGCCAACATCACCCGAGCTGATATCCCAGGAGTAATAGCGGAGGTAGTTGATCCAGTCGCCGATGGCAAAGATGTCGGGCGTGTTCACCGGAAGGCCACCGTGCGTGGTCCCCTTCAGGCGGTGAATGGGCATGACGTTGTTGACCGGCGCCTGGAAGAGGAAGTTCCCCGCGTGATACCAGTCCGGGATGGTATCGAACGGCGGAGTGAAGAGCTTTCCCCCCTGTTCGACCGGGAAATACCCCTGGCTGGTGACCACCGATGTATAATCGGCGTTGCCGCCGGTGCCGGCCGCCTGCCCGTTGAACAGATCCAGCATCATGAAGATCCCCAGCTCCGAGGGGGGACCGAACGGATCGACCGTCCATTCATACTCGATGACCACGTCGGTGCCATTGTCGTAGACCGTCTGCGGCTTCTCCACGAAGAGACGCTGGAGGATTGTGTATCCCTGCACCTTCCACGTGGTCACGCAGCTATCCCCCGTCGGGGCCACATAGAAGCTGCTGTACTGGATATAGGTCACGGGGGTGGCGTTCCCCACCGGCGTTCCCTCGACAAGCGGTCGCCCGCCCGATCCACCGGACCCGGTGCTGCTATAGAGAGAGGGCGTCCCGTTGCTGACGATCCGGAACACGACGTTGGATGTGGTCGCGTACAGAAGATTATGGCTGCCGTTGGCGGGGCCGGCCGAGATATAGAATCGCCCTCCTCCCAGGTTTCCCGGCGCCTTGTCCGAGCAGATGCTTGCCGTGACAAACTGGTTGCCGATGCGGGCAAAGTTCTGTGCCGCCGCCGGCGTTGCCGCGAGCAGCGCCACGATCACTCCCAGACACCAGATGGCCGGAAGCGGGAGGCGTAATGTTGTCGTTCTGTAGCGATTATCCATGGGGTCCAGGAGAGTTAATGTCGGACACGGGTTAGTCGACACGTCGGTTCGGCGACATCCTTGGGGAGAAGCTGTCGCTGCGCGATCGCCCGGATTTTCCTGCGAATGCGATCCGGGAGCATCATGAGATGAAAGCGGAGGATGAGGAGAGCAACCCGCCGTGACACCATCCCTTGTACGGGAGCATCACCTTCTGGCGGGCCGTAGACCTCCGGCAACAGGTATTGACATTCCAGGCTGATGCGCCTTCTTCAGCAGGGCACCGTCCGGAGAAGCTATCAGCGAAGATCGTAGCGAGCGCCGACAAGAAATTCCAGCGTGTTCAGCTTCAGATCGGGGCTTTTGAAGACCGTGGTCATCGGGATCGTGTAGAGGATGCGTGGTCCCAGTTTCCAGCCGTGACCGAGCGCGAACTCCGCGCCGACGTAGGCGGCGATATCGACACCAAGGCTCGATGCATCGGTCCGGGATTCCTTATCGAACACCTTGGAGTAGGGGTCGGAGGATTCTCCCGCGGGATAGTAAATCTCCGAAAGCCCGAGCGGCTTCACGTCGACCGTCTTCGAGCTGATATTCTTCGTGTACTGCGTTGTCGAGCTCAGAAGAAGCCCCAGGTTGAGGCCGGCGCCGGCGTAGAATCCCTTCGTGATATAATATTTCATCGACGGAAGGAAGAAGACATACGTAAAGTCGGCGGTCCCCACGTTCTCGAAGTTGACATCGACCCGCGCATGACTGCTGTCCTCCGCTACCAGCACCACCTGTTCCAGGGAGTTGTAGGAGCTTTTGACGCTCCGCCCCTGAAACCCGAGAAGCGCCTCGAACCGGAACCCAGGGCGATTGAACGGGGGAAACGGCATATCGTAGGCACCCGCGACAAACGGATTGATCCTGAACCCCTTCTCGAAATGCCCACATCCGGCATCATATGTGCCGGATTGCCATACCGAGGCAAAGCCCAGCTCCCCCCCCACGCGAGGAAATTCGGTACGGAATTCAATCGGCGAGTCCTCCCCCCCACCACCCTGCGCGCGCAGGGAATTACCGGATGCAACGGATAGCGCAGCAAGGGAGAATGCCACGATTATGGCACGGTAAGCCGTCATATGTAGCCTGAGAGGAAATATCTGATAAGGAATAGCCGGGCAACCAAAGCCGGAAAGGCGGTTCCGCTCCGAATCGGCCGTTCCAGGGGCAATCAGTCGTCGATTGAGGCGCATTGGGGCCGAAGGATGACCAGAATTTACAGATATTCTCTTGTGCAAACGAGCCAATCGGTCATTTTTCTTGGTGCCTTCGACTTTTTTTCGACGCCTTAACCCTTCTTAAACCATTTCGCATATGAAAAAGTTACACTCCGACGGGAAGTCGGGAACAGGGAGTGGCGCCGCGGCCGACCAAGCCCTCTTCAAGGGCGCGCGCGGGGCGGCCGTGAAGATTCTGATGAGAATCGAACAGAGCGATGCCTACCTCGATAAGATGCTGGCGTTCGAGATGGCTGGGGGCGATCTGAACGATATGGACCGAAGGCTCCTCAACGAGCTTGCCACCGGCGTCCTCCGCTGGCAGGGGAAGCTGGACTGGATCCTTACCGGGTTCTACCACGGCGAGTTCGCAAAATGCCTCCCGGTTGTCCGCAACGCGCTTCGCGTGGCCCTCTATCAGATTCTCTTTCTCGATAAGATCCCCTTCTCGGCCGCCGTCAATGAGTCGGTGGAGATCGTCAAGCGACTGAAAGGGGAGCGTTCCGCCAATATCGTCAACGGCGTTCTGCGAAGCGTGATCAGAAAGCTGAATGAGATCACCTACCCGGAGGCAGGCGAGGATCAATCGCGCTATCTCTCCATCATGCTCTCCCACCCGCAATGGATGGTGCGCCGCTGGCTTTCCCGCTTCGGGCCCGAGGAGACCGAAGCGTTCCTGGCAAGCAACAATCTCCGGCCAAGCATCTCCCTCAGAGTCAACCCACTCCGCGCGACGACACAGGAGGTGGAAGCGCACCTCAGAGGCAGGGGGCTGATGCCGGAAAGCTCCCCCTATCTCCCGGGCATGATCACCGTGGATGGGCTGGGGGGCATCAGCGAGGATGATCTGTTCAGAAAGGGATGGTATACGATCCAGGATACCGGCGCGGCGCTGGCGACAAAGCTCGCGGATGCCCGCCCCGGCATGCGCGTGATCGATCTCTGCGCCGCCCCCGGCGGAAAAAGCACGGCGATGGCGGAGGCGATGAACGGCGATGGAGAGATCATCGCGGTGGACAAGTACGATTCCAAGCTCAGGCTGATCGAGAACACGGCCCGGCGCCTCGGATTCGAGGGGATCATCCATCCGACGGCCGGCGATGCGCGAACCATCCAGCTCGATCCCGCCGATATCGTCCTGGTGGATGCCCCCTGTTCCGGCCTTGGAGTCCTCAGCAAAAAACCGGACATCCGGTGGAAACGCCAGGCCGAGGACATCACCGCGCTGGCGAAACTGCAACGGGAGATCCTTGAACGCGCGGTGGAGCTGGTGAAGCCCGGCGGGCATCTCATCTACACAACCTGCACAATAGAGCCGGCCGAGAATCAGGAGGTTGTGGAGATGTTCCTTCGCGACCACCCGGAGTTCGAGCTTGTCCCGGCGTCCGAGCTGCTGCCGGCAAGCGTGGTCGAGGAGGGATATCTCCAGACGTTTCCCCACAGGCACCGGATGGACGGGACGTTCGGCGCCCGGATGCGGAGAATCTCCTGAGATGCCGTCGCGCGCGCCCCTCGGCAAACCGGCTGGCCCATGATTTATGGGGCGCCATTTCTTGGCGATCAATCGTACATTGCAACGCCCGATATCAACCGGACGATTGCCCAACTGCATATTCACGAAGTCAATGAAGATCGATATCCGCATTCTCCCCCTGTTCGCCCTGGCGCTTGTGCTCTTCGGATGCGATACCAGCGAGGACCCGAATCTCCTCAACCCGCCGCAGCAGGATAGCGCGCGGGTCCGTGTCGTCAACCTGATAGAGAGCGAGCCGGTCGATGTGGGGTTCTTCGGGATTCCGATCGTCAACGCCCTGGCCCCGTTCAGGGTCTCCGAAACGCAGAAATATCTGGTCCTGACGCCGACATCGCTGACGGTGAAACGCCCCAGCCGGAACAAGCTGGATACCATCCCCACCCAGTCGGTGCTTGGCGCCGGGGCAAAGGTCGTGTTCTTCGTCCTGAAGAACAACGACGGCACCAGCACGATCCTTCCGCAGGCCATCGGTAAGCTGGCAACCACTGCCCTGGTATCCCGCAACGCGGCGGAGGTGGTGTTTATCAACGCGGTGCCGGACAGCGTGGGGACCAGCTTTTATGTCAAGAGCGGGTGCCAGAGTGGCGATACTCTTTTCGGCCCGACCGCGTTCGCGCAGAACCCCGCAACGCACGATACAACCGCCACTGATCTCTCCCTCTATCTCTTCAGCACCGTCGATTCGATGCCGGTCGCATCCACGCACCTTCATACTCCCCCCGGCTCGATCACGTATCTGATTGCCGGCCGGATGGGGGGAAGCGTCCACCTGTTTGCGATAAGCGCCACCGACGATGCGCTCACCGGGATGCTCCCGGAAGCTCCGCCCGAGACGCGCACCGGCGCAACCGTGGAGCTGCTCAACGCAACGGCCGACGAAACGCCGATCTCCGCCCGCATTCAGGGGGGATCGCAGATCACCAGCACGCTTGCATCGCTGAACATATCGTCCGAGGCAACCGTGGAGGCATGCGTTGACCCTCATGGCGATTCGCTGGTCATCGATGCCGGATCGAACCAGTTCAAGACGCCGATCCGCCTGAGCGTGGGAAGTCGCGCCCTGGTGATAGCCTACGACAGCGTGCGCTCCGTGCGGGCGTTGACGTTGAGCCGTGATATGGTTGGAGGAGGAAGCGGAGGCGTCTATCTGCGTGGGGTAAACGTGGCGCCCGGCGTGGCGGCGGCCTCCATCTCCATCGGAGCCGGCGGCGATACCTCGGTTGGCGCGGATTCACGTCCGTTCGGCACGCTCGCCTACGGCAAGGCAAGCGGATACGTTCAGTTGCCGGCCGGCAACTACCCGTTCCTTCTCTCCGATGCCAATACGGGCAAGTTCCTCAGCGGAGGCGTTCAGCCCCTTGCCCCCGGCTTCTATACGCTGATCGTCGTGGACCGGCTGGGAACGCCCGCGCTGATGATCGTCCGCGATGATCTTCCCGGCTCTCCCCTCTCCCCTCTTTCGGGGCCGGGCACGCGGGTCACGTTTTTCAATCTGGTCCGCAACGCCAACGCGCAGTTCACCGTGGGGGCCCTCCAGCTCCCACCGCTGTTCTATGGCTATGTCTACTCGACCGTGGTCCCCTATAATGTCTCCACGATCACTTCGAACTCCGGGCAGATCACGATCGATCCGGGAAGCGGGGGATATTTCGTGGGGTCTGTTGGAACGGGGAGCAGCAGGAGCCTGATCGCATTCCGGACCGATACATCCACGCAGCCGGTCGGCAAGGCGTTCGTCCGGTTTATCAACGCCTTCCCCAATTCCCCGGCGCTCGATATCCATATCGGACGGAATACCGATCCGCCGCTCGACTCAACCGCGACCTTCGGCGTGCCGACTCAGACGTATATTTTCGACGAGCGGAAGTACTCGTTCTTCGTTACTCCACACGGCGAGACGACCATTCTGGCCCGCGCGGACGGCGTGCAGATCAACGCCGGTCGCCATTATCTGGTCGCAATCGGCCCCCGGCCGGACGATGCGGCAACCGGCATGTACGATCTTCTCGTCATGCAGGAATAACCGGCCCGGATGAGATGTGATGATGATCGTCGTCGTCTCGCTTCGGGGCTGCCGCCGAGCGCGTATCGCGCCGATATCGGTTGCGTTCCGCACATCCGGTGAAGCGGTCATCCGTTACCGGATGATCGCCAGCTTCCGCACCTCCGATTCGATCAACGAGCCATCCGGCCCCGTGCTGGTGACGCGGTACAGGTAGATCCCCGAAGGCACCTTCCTGCCCTTCTCATCCTCGCCGTTCCAATCCACCCCGCCATCCCCTTCCCGCGCCTGCACCAGCGCAACCGGCGCGCCGGACTGCGTGAAGATCCTCACCGTCGCCGCGCGCGTCAGGCCGGCGAACGTGACGCTGGCATCCCGCGACAGTGAAAACGGCTGCGGATAGACGAACACGCCCGCCAGATCGGCCGCGTTGATCGTAAACCCCACGATGCTTCCGGCACCATCGGCAATCGCCCTTCCATCCGCGGAATGAACGCCCGCCACATTGATCGAATACTCCCGACCAAGGGCCCCAAGGCGATATCCTCCGCCCAGCACCAGCAGCACGCGATCGGGATTGCCGGGATCGCGCATCGCCGCGGCAATCGCTATGTCCGGCTGCAGCCGGTACAGGGAGACGTCGGATGCCGACGGCAAATCGACCGCGGCGCTGAAATCGATGGCGATCGTATCGGGAAGAAGCGGGGTGGCGCGGGTGGCGATAAACCTCCCTCCGGGGGCCTCCTCCCGCATCATCACCACCGTTGCCGCGACCGATGTATCGGCCGGCGAGCCGTAGGCGTCGTGAAAGAAAGCGGTTGGACGGATGTCGAGCGTATCGCCGGAGGCGGAGGCCGCGAGCGTTACCACCAGCGATGAGTCATCGCCGCTGACAACCGATGAAACCGCCAGCGCCGCGCCGCCACCGGCCGGAACAACATCGAACGTCCCGGCGCGATAGAGATCGGAGCGGATATCGAAGCTCATCCTGACGCGAATCGTCTGGGGATCGGTGGAGATCGCCCGGACAATGCGGGGAAGCGGGTGCGTATAGAGCGTCACCAGATTGCTCAATCCACTCTCCTCGACCGGCATCGAGGTATCGCGCGCGGTTACAACGTAGTAGAACAGCGCGTTCGCGGGGAGTCGCCGCTTCGGCAGGCGGAGGCCGGTATCGACAAGGCTTGTCCCGGCCGTGATGGCGACGGAATCGAAGTGGATCGATCCATCCCCCGGCGCGAACGTGCCGCGATAGAGTGTATAATAATCAGCGCCGGCGACCGCGTTCCATTCAAGCCAGGCCGATGAATCGCTCGTTGCCCAGCCGCGCATCCCCGCCGGCGCCAGCGGCGCGCGAGCCGGGGAGCCAAGGCCGTAGAAGCTGATCCGCTCGCCATCCCCCACACCGATTTCCGGGATGGAATCCCCATCGATATCGGCGATGATCGGGGCGTTTGTGTTCGTTTCGTCGTGCCACCAGAATGGCCGCAATGTCCTGAGCGTGGAATCCCAGGTGAAGACATAGGTGTTCGGGAAGATGGAGATCGCTACCTCGCTCCCCGGCCGCCGGTCAAGATCGCCGGTCGATATCCCGCTGAAGAACGGAACCGCGTTCGGTATGCGGGGCCGCACGTAGGCAAACTGGCTCTGCCAGATGAGAGAATCGTGGCCGTCCTCGAAGAACTTGAAGATCCTGATGGTCCAGAAGGGGGGATCGTATTCATGGCCGGCGTCGTATCCCGATCCCGATCGCGAGCGGAAGCCGACAATGGCCTCCGCCCTTCCATCGCCGTCGATATCGGCGGCGGCGACCATATCGCTCCCGGCATAACCGCTGTTGGTATCGGCCCAGACCTGCCTGAACGCCCCATCCGGCATTCGCTCGTAGAGGAGGAAATCCGCGTCGTCATCGCCGAACAGCACCCCCTGCCGCCCGTTGCCGAGGAAATCGCCGAAGGCGCTCACCGAAACGCTGAAGTTGTTCTGGGTATCCTCCGGCGACGGCAGCGTGGTGTTGGGAAGCTCGGCGATCCGCGTCAGGGATGCGCCATTTCTCCGGGCGATATAGTAGACCGGATCGCGATCCTGCGCCGGGTTCCGGTTGTTGGTGCGCGCCACGACCTCGTCCTTTCCATCGCCATCGAAATCGTGGAAACCGCAGGCCCAGAAATCGCTGGAGGTCGTATCGATATAGGCGAGCTTCCCGAAGGGGCTGGCAGTTGCGGCCGGCTGCTCGAAGATGCCGCCACGCCCCCCCGCCTGCACAAGCACCTCCATCAGTCCGTCCCCGTTGCTGTCGCCGAAACCGCGTGGAAGCCAGCTATCCCTTGTCGAGTCGCGCGCGACGAACTCCTTGCCATCGAACGAGTAGAGGAACAATCTTCCGTAGTCGCCATCCTCGAACCGGTTCAGCGCAAGGCATTGATGCCCGTCGCCGAAGAATCGCGCCGTGGCGTTGAGCGTGTAGCCGAACGGAAGATCGTACGGCTTCCGGGTCAGGTTCTGATCGGTAAACGCCTCCCGCTCCCGGACGATGGCAAGCGGCAATCCCGGAGAGCCGACCATCGCGGTATCGCCGCTGGCGTTCTCCGTCACCACATAGGCGGAGTAGGGGATATCGCGCTCCATCTCATCGGATGTGATCATGATGATATGCCGCCGCACCCATCCGGCGCGCTCCGGCTCCAGCGCCACCGGCCGGAACCGATCACCGGGACGATCGGCGCGTCTGATCCAGATGGTTGCCCGCGTCGGCTGGTCGCTGCTCAGCGTCATCGCCACGGCGCGCTCCCCGTATCGCCAGACATTGCGGATGGAGATATCCCGGAGAACGGGCCTGGTCTGGTTCAGAAAGAGCCGGGCGCGACGCTGAGTCTCGTGACCGTTGGTCTGCACAAGGCGCAACCGCAGCGTATAAATGCCGCGCGCCGTGCCGTCCACATGAAGATCGCCGAGCCTGTCGACCACCCTTCCCTGGCTCTGCGACGCGGTGATCGGCGTCCAGATATCCGGGTCATCGCCATTGCCGATATCCAGCCCCCACGTATCGAGCAGCGGCGACATCGCCGAGCCGATCACGGGAATGCTGGTATCGCCGCGAAGCCCCATATCGGTGGCCGGCGAAAGGATTGTGACCGAAGGGGGTCCGGGCATTTCCAGAGCGCGCCGCGCGTTGAGGCGTCCGGCTCCGTATTTGATATCCCAGCCGGGCGTGCCGCGATCATCAGCGCTCAGCTCTATGGCGGCGCGGACCTCATCGGGAGTCCAGGTGGGATGGAGCGAAAGGAGAAGCGCCGCGGTCGCCGCCACATATGGCGAGGAGAAGGAGGTTCCATCGAGCCGGGCGTAGCGGCCATCGAGCGCCGTTGTATAGATTCTGGAGCCGGGCGCGGTGAGCGAAAGCTGCGAGCCGAACGTGGAGAACGATGTGATGAAATCGCTTTCGCCGGTGGCGCCGACCGACATCACCTCGGGAAAGTTCGCCGGGTAATGCGGATCGCTTCCCGACTCGTTGCCGCTCGATGTCACCACCGTCACCCCTTTTTTGTAGGCATACCGGATGGCGTCGTGCATGAGCGGCGAGGCATAGAAATCGCCGAAGCTGAGGTTGAGCACCTTCACGCCGTGATCGGCCGCATAGACGATCGCGGCGGAGATATCATCATCCTCCCCGTTTCCCGTTTTGTCGAACGCCCGCAGCGCCAGCACGCGAACGCCGGGGGCAAGGCCGGTTATGCCGATATGATTGTTTCCCCTGGCCGCTATCACCCCGGCAACCCCCGTTCCATGCCCCTGCTCATCGGCCGGAACCGGATCGCGGTCCTTCCAGTCGCCCACGTTCCGCACCGTCTGCGACACGAAATCGTAGCCGATCACATCATCGGCGTAGCCGTCGCCATCCTGATCGATGCCGTCGATATCGCCGGACACGCCGTTGATGGTATCGAGATACCACCAGGCATCGAAGCGGCCGTTGTGGTTCCTGTCCTCCGGCGGGTTGATCGCCAGCGCGCCGGACAGATCGGGATGATTGAAATCGATGCCGGTGTCCACCACCCCGACGATGATCGAGCTGTCCCCTTTCGTGATCGCCCATGCCCCCTCCGCCTCCACGGTCCGCAGAGCCCACTGATCGCCATACAGGGAATCATTCGGCGCCTGATCGATATGGTAGATGGCGTTCGGAAATGCCTCCTCGATGGCCGGCGATCCCTCCAGAGCGGAGACAAGACCGGCGATGTCGCCATTGCCACCGGAGACGACGAGATAGCGGTCCAGCCGGCCGGCGTCGAGAAGCGTCCGACCGGAGCCCCGCGCAAACAATGCCTGGCTGGCGGGACGGGCGCCAAATCGGGCGGCAAGCGTGGCAAGCGATGCGTTCGCGTCCCTGACCGAAATGCCGGGCTTCAGACGCACGATCACCGATGACGGCCGCCGCTGCGCGCGCGCCGTGCCCCCCCCCGCGAAGAGCACGAGGAGCACAAACGAAAGCAACGCGATGCGGAACGAACCAGCGGCAGAGCGAACGAGCATTGAGGAGAATGTTAATCGAAGATCACCGGAACGGGGCAACACTACGAAGGAGACGCGGCTACGGGCAAGGGAAAAGACGGAACGGGGATAAGCGGAAGTGGACGGGAGATGATCCGTTGGGAAGATAACCGGGCGCATCGCAACGCCGTGACCGGCCCTACAGACCGATCCGCAACCCGTCGGTGGCGACATCCCAGGCGATCCCATCGAACCCGACCGGAAACCGCGCATCGGCGGGCGGGACGTGGGTGAAGACGACATGACGGACGCCCGCTGCCTGGGCCATCTCCAGCACCGCCGCCGGGTCCACGTGCGCCGATTCGCAGACCAGCAGCTCCGCCCCGTCCAGATGCGGCCGCAGATCCTCCTCCCCTCCGATATCCTGGCTCAGCACGATACGCCGCTCGCCATTCAGCAGCAGATACCCGAACGCCGTCGGAGGCATCGAATAACGTTGGGCAAGCTCCCTGACCGAATTGAGATGCGTTGTCGGAATGATCTCGACGCGCCATCCATCCGGCATCGAAAAGCCGGCAAGCTGATGAAACGTAAGCTCGAAGCCGAGCCGTTCGCGAAAGCTGTAGCAGCGGGCAGGAAGCGATTCGAAGAAATCGGCGGTGCCGGGAGGGACGTAGACACTGACCGGATTTGTCCGCTTTGCCAGGCTCCAGGCCATGACAAGCGCGGGAAAGCCGGTCCAGTGGTCGGCGTGCATATGGCTGATCGCCACCGTGCTGATGGCAGACAGATCGATCCGGTCGCGAAGCATGGCGCGGGCGCACCCCTCGCCGGCATCGAAGAGGACCAGCGAGCCGTCGGAGAAGGTCGCGGTCAGCGCGCTTGCCATCCTGTCACCGCCGGGAGTTCCGGCGCCGGTTCCGTGCAGCGTCAGCATCATTTCGCTTCCCTCCGTTCTACTGCACCTTCACGACGAACGTCTGGCAGTTGCATGCGCTCGATATCACCGTTTTCCTCTTGTTCGCCTCGTCGATCGTCGTATACGGGCCTATCACCAGCGCATACTGCTTCTTGCCGTTGATCAGCTTCGGCAGGGCAACCGCATGAATGTTGTTCCGCTTCTTCAGCTCATCCGAGCGCTCATCGGCCAGATCGCGCGTGGGATAAAGCCCCACCTGAAGCGCGTAGCCCTTCATGCCGCTCGCGGTATACGTCTCGGTCGGGGTGACCGAGGAGACCTTTGCAACGCCCTTGCCATCGACTGCTTTCTTCGGATCGACCTTTTTCGCGGGATCGGTTTTCTTTGGATCGGTCTTCGCGGGGGTCGCCTTCTTCGGATCGGCCTTCTTGCCATCGTCCTTCTTCTTTCCGGCCATCGCATCGGCCATCTCCTCATCGCTCAGCCGCCATCCACGGGCGTTCTTCAGCGTTTCATCGGCGGTGGCGAGGAGTGGGGAGCGGGGATAGTTCACGCGGAGGACGTTTGCCCATGTATAGGCGGCCATCGAATCGCGCTTGTCCGCGTAGCGGATCACGAGCTGCAGCGCGGCGCGATCGGCCCACGGCCCTCCCGGCTCGATCGCTATCACTTCCTTGTAGAGGTTGAGCGCGCGATCATCAGGGGTCATCTGCCCGCGCGTATACAGCACCGCCGGAACGAAACGGGCGCTCCGCTTCAACGGCTCCAGCAATGCGTAGGCGCTATCCTTCTGCCCGGATTCGAAAATCTGGAGGATGGAGCGGGCCTGCTCCTCGTAGTTCGTCTGCGCGAAGGCGCTGGTTCCGGCGAGGAGGATTCCAACGAGAAATCCGCCCACGACCAGGGGGAGAAAAGTATGCGATTTCATGCTATCGGTTTCGAGTAATCGAGATGTTCATGTGATGCGCCGCCGCCGGCGCGCGATCGGCTCGCGAACCGGCGGCGGCTTGACTGTCCTGCGGATGATGTCGCGCCTGTCGGGCTGATGCTTCCCGGTCCGGTCTCAGGAGGTGGCGAGCAGTTCGAGGGGAACCCACTTCTCCCTCCCCTCCGCGTCCACCGGGTTGCCGAAGAGCGTGGCGGCGGTCGCCTTCCGGATCTTTATCCGGACATACTCCCCGATCTCCTCATCGCCGCGAGGGAAGATCACCACCTTGTTGGTATCGGTGCGCCCCTTCCATTCATGCTCATCCTTCTTGCTCGGGCCATCCACCAGAACGTCCTCGATGGTCCCGACAAGCGACTGATTGTTGCGGGAGGAGATATCCCGCTGAAGATCGATGATCTCCTGAAGGCGGCGCCCCTTCACCTTCTCCTCCACGGTATCCCCCATCGCCCACGCCCTGGTGTTCTCGCGTGGGGAATACTTGAACGTATAGGCGCCATCGTACTCCACCTGCTCTATCAGCCGGAGCGTCCGCTGGTGATCCTCCTCCGTCTCGGTCGGAAAGCCGGCGATGATATCGGTGGAGAGGGACGCGCCCGGAAGCAGCTCGCGGATCTTCGCGACGCGCTCCAGATAATGCTCGGCGGTATAGGTCCGGTTCATCAGCTCCAGCACGCGGTTGGAGCCGGACTGCACGGGAAGATGGATGTACTTGCAGATATTTCCCCGCGACACCATCGTCTCGATCAATTTATCCGACATATCCTGCGGGTGCGACGTGGTATAGCGGACCCTGATGCGGGGATCGACATCGGCGACGGCGGCGAGGAGATCGGCGAAATCGTGCCCGTCGGAGATGTAGCTGTTGACGTTCTGCCCCAGCAGCGTCACCTCGCGGAAGTTGTGCGCGGCCAGATCCCTCACCTCATCGACGATCGACTCCAGCGACCGGCTCCGCTCGCGACCACGGGTAAACGGGACCACGCAGAAGGTGCAGAACTTGTCGCAGCCCCGCATCACCGAGAGCCATGCGGAGATTCCGTCGGTCCGGAGCGGGATGATGTCATCGTACGTCTCCACGCGGGAGAGCTTCACGGCCAGCCCCTTCGAGCCGAAGAGCGCCTCCCCGACAAGCTCGGGAAGTGCCCGGTACTGATCGGGACCAACCACCACATCGACCACGGAGCCCTCCTTGAGAAGATCCTTTCGTACCCGCTCCGCCATGCAGCCGAGCACGCCCACCACCAGTTTCGGATTGCGGCGCTTGTAGTAGATGATATTGGTCAGACGGCCGTGAATGCGCTGCTCCGCGTTGTCGCGGATGGAGCATGTGTTCAGGAAGATCACGTCGGCGGCGGCGATATCATCGGTCGGCTGGTAGCCGTCGCGGTTCATCACCGACAGCACGATCTCCGAATCGGACGTGTTCATCTGGCAGCCGTAGGTCTCGATATATACTTTCTTCGTATCGGTCCGGACGGGAAGTTCCAACGCTAGGGGCTTCATGGGTATCTCTGGCATCCTTGAAATCGACTGGATCGGATCGTGGGGGGATGTTTCAAATGTCCCCCTACGATCTGATAAACTTATCACACAACGGGCTCCGGCACAACGCCGCTTTACAACGCTTCACCCGCGTCGGCCTCATCGGTCTCGATCTTCTGGCGTGGCGGAAGCGATTTCAACAACGTGGCAAGGAACCGGGTGTTGCGTTCGAGCTCATCGAGCGTGCCGTTGTTTTTGATCACGAAGTCCGCCATCTCCACTTTCCGTTCCGCCGGTATCTGGGAATCATCGCGGCGCATCACCTCCTCGATCGATGTCCTGTCGCGTCCGGCCGCCCTGTCCAGCCGGATCTCCCGGTCGGCATCCACCACCACGATGTAATCAAACCGCCCCTCTCCGCCGCTCTCGAAGATCAGCGCCGCCTCGCACGCCACCACCCTGTATCCCTCCTCCACAAGCGCGTTGGCGCGGCGTCCCTGTTCGGCGATGGTGCGGGGATGGACGATGGAGTTCATCAGCTCCAGCTTGCGTCGGTCGCTGAAGATCTGCGATGCCAGATGGCTCCGGTTCAGCACGCCGTCGGTATACGTCCCGTCTCCGAACGCATCGCGCAGCTCCTCCATCATCTCGGGATCGCTCACCATCAGCTCCTTGGCGATCTGATCGGACCGGAGCACCGGAATACCGCACTCCTCGAAAACCCTGGCCGCTGACGACTTTCCGGAGCCGATGGAACCGGTAAGGCCGACGAGAATGTAGGTATCGGAAGACATAAGCTCGCCCTGAATCGATGAAGCGGAATCCCCGGATCGCGGGCCAACCGCCGGAACAATCCATTAATATAGGCAAACGGCGACCGGCGTGGTTTTGATAGGGCGCGGAAGCGGGGAAATGGATACGCTGGCGATGTGCCCGGCAGCCTGATACGCTTTTACATAAAAAATTCCTCCCCCCGTGCCCCCCTCCGCTTGCCCGAAGAAGCGCAACTCGCTATGTTTGTCCCAACTCGGACCAATTTGGTCGGAGTTGGATCGTTTCTCCCTCGGTTGAACCATGAAGCGGGCGCAGGCAAAAGATGTTACGGCTGTCAAAAAAGATCGAATACGGGTTGATCGCGCTGCGGCACCTGGCCCTCCTGCCGGAGGGAGAATCGACGACGGCCAGGGAGATCGCCGAGGAATACTGCCTGCCGGCGGAACTGTGCGCCAAGACCCTTTCGCAGCTTTCCAGGGCCGGCCTTGCGCTGGCAACCGAGGGAATGCGGGGCGGCTATTCGATCGGCAGGGCGCCGGCGGCGATTTCGATTCAGGATGTGATCACGGCGATCGAAGGGGATCAGGCGCTTGTGGAGTGCATTGAGCATGGCACCTGCGCGCTGCATGATATCTGTACCATCAAGGACCCCCTCCGCCGTCTTCAGGCACGGATCACCTCGACCTTCACGCAGATGACGCTCGCGGAGATGATCTAGACGAAGCTGATGATCAACAGAGAATTATCAATCTCGGAACAGATAGAGCAAGCATTATGAAGATCCCTATTTATCTCGACAACAACGCGACAACGCCGATGGACCCGCGGGTCCTGGAGGCGATGCTCCCCTACTTCACCGACATTTTCGGCAACGCCGCAAGCCGCAACCATGAGTTCGGCTGGGAGGCGGAGGCGGCCGTCGAGGGCGCACGGGAAACGATCGCCAGGGCGATCGGCGCGGACCCGAAGGAGATCGTCTTCACGTCCGGGGCCACCGAGTCGGACAATCTCGCCATCAAGGGTGTCGCCCATATGTATCGCCCGAAGGGGGATCACATCATCACGGTGACCACCGAGCACAAGGCAGTGATCGATACCTGCAAGGCGCTGGAGCGCGACGGGTTCCGTGTGACCTACCTGCCGGTGGACAAGGAGGGCTTTGTCGAGCTGGACCGCCTTCGCGAGGCGATCACCGACAAGACGATCCTGGTCTCCGTGATGCACGGCAACAACGAGATCGGAACGCTTCAGGATATCAAGTCGATCGGCGCCATCTGCCGCGAGCACGGCGTCCTGTTCCACACCGACGCCACGCAGACGATCGGCAAGGTGCCGTTCAACGTGGAGGAGATGAATGTGGATCTGGCCTCGTTCACCGGCCACAAGATGTACGGCCCGAAGGGCTGCGGAGCGCTCTACGTGCGGAAGCGGAAGCCGCGCGTGCGCCTGGTCGCGCAGATGGATGGCGGCGGCCACGAGCGCGGCATGCGTTCCGGCACGCTGAACGTGCCCGGCATCGTCGGCTTCGGCAAGGCGCTCGAGCTTGCGATGGCGGAGATGGAGCAGGATATCGCCCATGCGCGCACACTGCGCGACAAGCTCTGGACGAAGCTGAAGGAATCGCTCGATGAGCTCTACATCAACGGCCCCGATCCGCTGGAGAAGAACGAGCAGCGCCTTCCGGGAAATCTCAACGTCTCCTTCGCCTATGTCGAAGGCGAGGCGATGATGATGGGGATCAGGGATATCGCGGTTTCCTCCGGCTCCGCATGCACTTCGGCCTCGCTCGAACCAAGCTATATCCTGAAGGCGCTCGGCGTCGGCGAGGATCTGGCTCATACGTCGATCCGTTTCGGCATCGGCCGGTTTACGACCGAGGAGGAGATCGACTACACGCTGAATCAGGTGATCGAGGCGGTCAACAAGCTGCGCGAGATGTCGCCGCTGTACGAAATGGCGAAGCTGGGAATCGACCTGAAGAGCGTCGAGTGGGCGCATCACTAGAAGCACCGGCCGGCTGATGGTGGATAGCGGAGATCGTGGTATACTTCCCCCTCCTCTATCTCCCCGATCCGGCATCGGTCGCGCGCGCAACCCTGGCACATGTCGGAATCATCGGCGGCAATTCTAACCTAACCAGAACAGGATCCATGGAACATCTGGATGTCAGGACGGTCAAGAAGGACCCGAAGCCGTTTCTCGACTTTATGAAGTCGAACCGGTATGAGTTCTATCACAAGTCGAACATTTTCTTCCGGGACTTTCAGTACGGGCTCTGGAGATATTTGAAGGAAAGCCAGACCAAGGTATCGTACGCGGATATGGAGAAGGTTACGAAGGAAGTGATCGATGCGTGGGAGAACCGAGGGCTTGTAAAGCGGATCAACCGCCAGACATTCGAGTTGAACATGCCGGAATATTACGCCGGCGAGTTCTACGTGGAACCGGTGCAGGAGGCCCCGAAGCCGAAGCCGGCGCCGGCCGCCCCCGCAGCGAAGGCACCGGCGGCTCCCGCTGCTCCTGCCGCCGCAACACCGGCCGCGGCGGCATCCGGCGCCGCTCCGAAGCTTCACGTCCCCCCCGGAACCGATCCGGAGAAGGCCGCGAAGATCGCCGAGTTGCAGGCCAGGATGGCCGCGGCAAAGGCCAAACGCGAAGCCGAGGGAGGATAGAACGATGGCCGATATACTGAACAACGACGAGACGATGGGGGAAACCGGGGCGCCGGGCGATAAGCCCGATCCGGGGACGCGGGCGCCGGCGGCGGGAACGCAGCCGGCAGCCGGGCATATCTCCCCCGCCGAGAAAGCCGAACCGGCCGGAGTTCCCGCCGAGGAACAGCGTCATAACGCCGACCCGAACGCGCCTCAGACAACAGTGGTTCCCCCCGGCGAGACCGAGGTTTCGGAGTTGCTGACCGGAGGTGTGGCGGCGTCATCGCTTCAGGATGCGCCAGATCTGGGAACCGACGAGGCCCGGCTTCGCGCCCAGGTCCCGTATGGCACTCCCCCGCCGGACGCCGGCGCGGGAAGCTCCAGCCAGGAGAACGACCCGAACGTTCTTTCCAAAGAATAACAATGACGCTGGCGACAACGCGTTTACCGCTCGCCATTCGTCTATGCAGAAGATGATAGAACAACAGAGTGATTCACTCAGAGGAGAATCGTAGCAATGGCATACTCAGAAAAGGTCATCGACCATTATAACAACCCGCGCAACGTGGGCACACTCGACCCGAACGACAGCACTGTCGGCACGGGTCTGGTCGGCGCGCCGGAGTGCGGCGACGTAATGCGCCTTCAGTTGAAGATCAACCCGGAGACCGGAGTGATCGAGGACGCGAAGTTCAAGACGTTCGGCTGTGGCTCGGCGATCGCATCATCGAGCTATGCCACGGAGCTTATCAAGGGGAAGAACGTGGAAGAGGCCGCCGCGATCAAGAACACACAGATCGTTGCCGACCTGAACCTCCCGCCCGTAAAGATCCACTGCTCGGTGCTGGCCGAGGACGCAATCAAGGCGGCGATCGAGGACTACAAGAAGAAGCAGGCGCAGGCACACCCGGCCGAGGCCGTGGCCTGAGGAATCGGACGGATTGAACAGCTATCAAGAAATTCATAACGGAATGGCCCTGACCGGCGGGCCGGCAATCCATTCCGTTACGCCCTATAAGGAGTGAATATCATGCAGGATATAGAGATCAACGAGCCGACGGAAACCCAGTCGAACAGCTCCATTGTCCTCACCGAAAAGGCCGTGGCCGAGGTCAGGAAGATCATGGAGCAGAACAGCATTCCCGAGACCTACGGCCTTCGCGTCGGCGTGAAGGGGGGCGGCTGCTCCGGCCTGAGCTACACGCTCGGATTCGACGCCGAGAAGCGCGAGGGGGACAAGCTGCTGGAACAGGACGGCGTCAGAATGTTCATCGACGGAAAGAGCCTCTTCTACCTGATGGGGACGCAGCTCGATTTCACCGATGGCCTGAACGGACGCGGGTTCGTCTTCAACAACCCGCAGGCTGCAAAAACCTGCGGCTGCGGTTCCAGCTTCGGTGTCTGATCGCGCGGTTGCGAGACGGCTTGTATCGCATACGCACTCGAGATAGTAACGGGGCGGAGTGTATCAACATTCCGCCTTTGTTTTGGCGGCGATTCATCGGCTACGAATCGGTGAGCGCGAGCGCTTCACAATCATACCTTGATTTTTTCCGGACTGACATGGAAGAACATCCTATAACCCCGAACGATAACGCCCGAGAGTACGACGTCGATCCGAATTACGACGTCCTTGTCGACAAGCTCCATACCCGGACGGTGGAACGGAAGATCATCTGGGAGCTTGGCGACGAGCATGATGAATATGTGGCATCGCTCCGGGGAAAGGCGACCTTTACCCTCCGCCGCATCAAGGAGAACTACAAGTACGTCCTGACGATGCGGAACGAAACCGGCGAGATCGTCTTCAGGATCTCCCACGACAATCTCCCCGCCTCCTCCAGCGAAGCCCTTCTGCGCCTCTACAAGCTGGCCGAGCGCATCGCCAAACAGATCGACGACGAGGTTGACAAGGCGATCGACCTGCTGGACGATCTGGATGATGATGAGTGATCGCCGCGGCGATTGAAAACGGTTCTCCAGTTCAACTCCGATCCATCCCGATTATGGAAGACTACTTCGCCTTCATGGGCTTTCCACGACGCCTCTCGCTTGATGCCGGCGAACTTCAGAGGAGATATTTCGATCTCAGCCGGAAGTATCATCCCGATTTTCATACGCATGATGAAGAGCCTGGCCGCCAGACGAGCCTGGAACAGTCGAGCGTCCTGAATCAGGCGTACAGGACGCTGAAGGACCGGAACGAGCGCGCCCGCCATCTCCTCTGGCTTGAATGGCCGGATCTGCCGGAAAGCGAAAAGAAGAAGATCCCCCCCGCCCTCCTGATGGAGGTTATGGAGATGCAGGAGAAGATCGCCGACGCTGGCTCCGAGGTGGATGAATCCAGGAAAGCGGCGCTTCAGGGGGAACTGCTCGATATCGAGGCACGGCTGAAGACCAAGATGGGCGATCTCGATGGAACGCTCGATGCCCTGGCAACGGAGTGGGACGGCATTGCCGACGGCGGCGATGCCGACGCCCGCAGAAACCTCCTGACCCGGCTCAACACCCTGCTCAACACGCGAAACTACCTCCGCACGCTTCTGGCGACCATCGATGCCGCCGTTCGTGGGGGCCAGGGAGTCCGCCATTGAACCCGCGTCGCTCAACGATGACGACCGCGATTGTTTCTCCGCAGGTATAACTCTCCCATTCGTACGACTTCAACAGATAGCATCATGGCTTCTCTCCTTCAGATTGATCTTGGACCCGGCCGCAAGCGTCGCGTTGTCGGCATCGACCTCGGGACCACCAACTCGCTGGTGGCGTATATCGACGAGCACGATCAGCCGGGCGTCATCGGCGCCGACGGCGATGGCATCGTGCCGTCGGTGATCGCGGTCCTGGGCCAGGGTGATGTTGTGGTTGGGCGCAGAGCGAAGGAACATCTCTTCACCGATACGGAGAAGACTGTCTACTCCGTGAAGCGGCTGATGGGAAAATCATATAACGATGTGGAGCGGGATACCCACCTTCTCTCCTACCGCCTTGCGCCCCGGCGCGAGGGGCTGGTACGAGTGGAGATCGCCGGGACGGAGTATACGCCGATCGAGCTTTCAGCGATGATCCTCCGCGATCTGAAGGCGCGGGCCGAGGAGCATTTCGGCGAGACGGTGACGGCCGCGGTGATCACCGTCCCCGCATATTTCAACGATGCCCAGCGGCAGGCAACCAAGGACGCCGGAAAGCTGGCGGGGCTCGATGTCCTCCGCATTCTCAACGAGCCGACCGCGGCGGCGCTGGCATACGGGCTCGATCAGGAACGGAAGGGAACCGTCGCCGTCTACGACCTTGGCGGCGGGACGTTCGATATCTCCATCCTCCGGCTTGAAGGGGGCGTCTATCAGGTTCTGGCTACCGGCGGCGACACATATCTCGGAGGAGATGATATCGATCAGGCGATCATGACCCGCCTGCGATCCGAGCTTGCGGAGCAGCACGGCGTGGCGGAGGTGACACCGCAGGAGCTTCAGCAGATCCGCGATGCCGCGGAGCGTGCAAAGCAGGCGCTTTCGACGGCGGAGGAAATCGCGATGGAGTTTACCCTTGCCGATCATGCTGTGACATTCCATCGGGCGTTCCGCAGGGATGAGCTTGAGGAGATCGCCGGGCCGATCATCGAACGGACGATGGAGCCGTGCCGACGCGCCCTCCGCGACGCCGGGCTGGCCGCCGCCGGGATCGATGCCGTGGTGCTGGTGGGAGGATCGACGCGGATGCCGTTGGTGAAACAGAGGGTGGGAGAGATCTTCGAGCGCGAGCCGTTCGATTCCCTCAACCCTGACGAGGTGGTGGCGCTTGGGGCCGCGATCCAGGCGGACGTGCTCAGCGGCAACCGTCGCGACACGCTGCTGCTGGACGTGGTTCCGCTCTCGCTCGGCATCGAAACCGTCGGCGGAATGATGTCCGTGCTGATCCCGCGGAACACCACCATCCCGACGCAGGTGCGCGATCACTACACCACGTTCGTTGACAACCAGACCGGGATCAACATCAATGTTTATCAGGGAGAGCGGGAGTTCGTGCGGGACAATCGCCAGCTTGCCGCGTTTACGCTTGGCCCCCTCCCTCCGCTTCCGGCGGGGATGCCGAAGATCGAAGTGGCCTTCACGATCGACGCCGACGGGATTCTCCGGGTCAAGGCGAAGGATATGCGTACCGGCACCGAGCAGGAGATCGACGTTCGTCCGAGCTACGGGCTGACCGAGGATGAAGTGGAGCGGATGCTGCGGGAGTCGATCGAGCGGGCACAGGACGATATCAACGAGCGAATGGTGGTGGAGGCGCGGACCGAGGCGGAAACCCTGATCCAGGCCGCGACGAAGACCGTTGAAAAGCATGCCGATCTGGTGGAGGCCGGCGAACGGGAGCGGATCGAGGAGATCATCGGCCGGATGCGTGAGGCCATGCATGGAGGAGATCACCGGCTGATACGGGAGATCACCGAGGAGCTGGACCACGTCACCGAGCCCCTTGCCCAGCGGGTGATGAACGATTCGGTTCAGAAGGGAATCGGGCAGAAGAAGATCGAGGAAGTCTGATATAAGAACAATCTTACTTATTAGATATGACCTAGATATAAGAACCTGGATTGCGTACATTAGGATATGCCCTGATTCAGGCTATTCAGGCTGAGGAACCCAATACCTCTTCATTTTTTAAGGCTTTCTATATGAATTTTTTGCCTACGATGTCCCGCAGGTCTACTATCCTCTTCATCTTTCTGGTTGCGGGATTTGGCTGGCTAACAGCCTCCTCTAACGCCTCAGCTCAGTTGGGCCCTTGTCAAACGGTTGTTACCATCGCTGGTTGGGAAGACACGAGTGTTCCCGATACCAGAACATTCACATTGAGCTATTATTACAATGGAGGAACGTCTGAGTCTTCTCAGCATCAGACTTTTAGCGGGGCGGTGACTGACGCACAAGCAACTAGTCTCCCATTATCTCATCCTCCCGTTTCGGGCATTCACCTTCATATGAATGCACCGTCTCCATGTTCATCGGACTTCGATCTTACTGTCGGCAACAGCAGCACTGCGCCAGATCCTACAAATGCTTCCTACATTTACCCTTATCAATGTAAGAACACAGCCTGTGGATTCATCTGTATCCATTATGCGGCTTGGTATGATGAGTCTGGGTGCATTCACGTTATAATCTTTAGTTAAGCGTATATTTTACGATTAGAGCCTCTTTGCTGTACCTACCAAGTACAGCAAAGAGGCCCACATATCACCGATCTGTAAAAACTTGTTGAGTATGTCGTCATGCTTTGTTAACCTTGCGTTCTGAGATCCCCCCGCTTCATCGCAGACGATGAAGTTTCCAATACAATCGATGAGTGTTACAACGAAATTTCTCCTGGTACCCAACCATATAATTTTCCATTAACCCTGGAGTAACTGCATGTCGCATGCTTACCAAAGAATCCGGCGCGGTGGAGCCGCGTTGGCACTACTGCTCGCCTTGGGGGCCAACACGGCCTCGGCACAGTGGACCGCGTTGCCAAGCCAGACCACGGAGCGCAACTGGCCGCAGACCACCTTTCTGAATGGAAAGCTCTACGTATTCGGCGGAGTTTCCTCCACCGCGTACCTCACCTCCGCCCAGTCGCTTGCGACTGGCGCAACCACCTGGTCGGCAGTAGCTAACCTTCCCGGAGCACGTTACGGCGGATACGCCGCGGCGATCGGCGGAAAGATCTACATCATCGGCGGACAGAGCAGTGGCGGTGGTACCGGTACTAATGCCACTCCGATCGTCTACACCCCTTCAGTGGTTGTGTATGATCCCGCGACCAACACCTACGGCACGAAGGCAATGATGCCGACCCCGGCCTCGATGTTCGCCGGCGCGGTTGTCAACGGCAAGATCTTCGTGATGGGCGGCTTTACCGGCACCGCTGCCGGCGGAACAACCAGCGCCAAGGTTCAGGTCTATGATCCCGCAACCGACACCTGGAGCACCGCTCCCGATGCGCCATATGCAGCAGCGTATGCAACGGCAACGGCATCCGGTTCCGACATCTACTTCATCGGCGGATCGCGCAATCCAAAGGTTGCCACGGGCGCCTATGAGTCGCGTGCCAGCGTCGGCAGCGTTGCCGGCACCGTTATCGACTGGAAGTCGATCTCCGACCTTCCTGTCACCATCACCCGCGCTGCGGGCGGCGCGGTTGGCGGAAAAGTTTATGTCGCCGGCGGCGCCACCGATGCAGGTGGTTCCAACGTGACCTACGTCTACGATCCGGTCGCCAAGAGCTGGAGCACCAGCTATCCGATGGCGATCGCGACCTACAATGTTCCCACGATGCCGGATGATGGCACCTCCCTCTACTTCCAGGGTGGATACCAGAGCGCGATGGGCTTCAAGTACACGCCGGGCGCAGCAACCCCGATCCTCGCGATCGGACAGCACGATTTCTGGCTTACCATCAAGAAGGGCACCCAGGGCAACTTCTCCCTGCCGATCGGCAACATGGGCCTTGCCCCGCTGACCGGCACCGTCGAGATCCCGGCCAACACGCCGTGGATCACCACCTCCACCGCGACGATCACTCCTGTTGATCCGGATGGAAGCGGAACCATCGACTTCACGGTCGGCGGCGCGGCGATCGCCACCGGCGATTACAAGACCACGGTTGCGTTCAAGACGAACGACCGCACGCAGCCGAATATCCCGATCAACGTGCATCTCTACGTGCGCGACGAAGTTGTCTCGCAGGCAACCAACGTCGTTCTCGAGGAGTGCTCGGGTGCATGGTGCGGACCGTGCGGCGCCTACGGCGTTCCGCTGATGCGCCAGCTCAAGGATGATCATCCTGATGACCTCATCGAGATCGGCTACCATGATCGTAACGGTGGTGGCAACTCCGCCGATCAGATGGCGACGACCGAGACCGAGGCAATCGGCCAGCGTCTTGGCCTCCCGTACTTCCCGTCGGCCGGATTCTCGCGCTGGCACTTCGCCGGCCAGGCCAGCATCATGATTGGCACCGGCGACTGGGCGGCCGCGCTCGACGCCGTCTACCAGAACCAGCCGATCGCTCCGATCGCACTTGATCTGGTCTCCTACAGCTACGATGCGGGCGGGAAAACCGTCACGGCAAAGCTGAAGCTGACCACGAGCCAGGCAATCGCACTCGGCACCAGCTCGCTCAATGTCACCGCCGTGGCAATCGAGGACAGCCTCCAGTATGCCCAGAACGGCAACAGCGAGAGCCCGTTCTATCATATGCACGTGGCACGCAGCTTCTGGCCGAACATCTCGGGACAGAAGCTCGACATCCCTGTCGACGCAATGGACGAGGATGGCTCCGCTATCCTTCCGGGCAAGGAGCTGACGGTTGATATCAACTTCCCGGTTTCGGCCGTTACCAAGCCGCAGCATGGACACATCGTCTTTATGGCGCATGTCAACATGGGCACGACCTTCGGCCCGATCCTTCAGGGATTGGAAGAGGATATGACCGCAAGCATCTCCGGCAACGGCAGCCTTGCATACACGATCACGCCGGACAAGGTGTCGATGACGATCCCGATGTACGACACGGCGAAGTTCCAGAACACGATCACCAACAACGGCTCCGCGCCGCTGGTGATCACCCCGTCGCGTCTCTCCAAAAACCTGCCTTCGGGCTGGCAGAGCTGGTTCTGCGTCAGCGGCACCAACACCTGCACCCAGCCGACCGATGACAATGGAAGCGCCATCACGATTGCTCCGGGCGCATCGGTAACGGTGGTTGTGAAGATCCTGGGCGCATCGACCGGTCAGGGCAAGGTCACGATGCGCTTCGCTGATGTCAATGGCAAGAACACCGATCAGGAGTTCACCGCCAATGTCGGCGCCAGCGGCGTTGATAACGATGCTGTTGCCGGAACCGGCCTGCGCCTGTCGCAGAACACGCCGAACCCTGCAACCAGCAGCACCCGGTTCTCCTACTACCTCCCGACGTCGAGCGAGGTTACGGCCGAGGTCTTCACCGTTGGTGGAGCCCGCGTCATGACCCTCTCGCAGCCGAGAATGGATGCCGGCGCGCATTCGCTTGATATCGACGTTGCGACCCTGCCGAGCGGAGTTTACTCCGTCCGCCTCGTCGCCAACGGCTCGTCCGTCACCCGCATGATGACGGTTACCCGCTGATCCTGGCGGTCGTTTGAACTTGAACAGGCGCCGGAGCAGCAGCTCCGGCGCCTGTTTCATAATCAGGAAGCCATGCCTGATTATGCCGCATGCTATTGGCGAAATCATTTATCCCACCGACGGCATCCGGCATGATCTGGGCATCGCATGCATCGCCCACAACAGCGCGCTCCACCCATTTTGGAGCGCGCTGAACTTTTGCGGTAACAAATTCGTCGCCACGGTGTATTTTGTCTCTTAATTGCAAAGAAGTTTGTTCTGGGGAACTCAACACAGGAACGCATAACTATGAAGATGAGGCTACATTCACTCTCCCTGCTGGCGGTTGCGGCTATTTCGCTCGCGGGTTTGAAGCTTTCCGCACAGACGATGCCGATTTCCGTGACGTTCGACGAAACTGCTGGCGAGGTTACCCCGGCGGCTCCGAAGGAGTTCTGGTTTCACATAACCAACACCACGGCGGCCACCATCAAGGTTCAGATCACCCGCACGGTCAACCAGCTCCCCGATACGTCGTGGTCCAGCTATATCTGCACCGAGTTGTGCTATCCTCCCGAGATCAGCAAGCTTGAGCCCATTACCATCAAGGCTGGGAAGATGGCGAGCGGTGATATCACCATCACCGGCGGCGCTGTCCCCGATCAGTCCGCGAAGGTCACGATCCGCTTCCAGATGGTCGGCGATTCCAAATACGTCGATCAGGATATCTCCGCAACGGCGGGGCAGCCTTCCGGCGTGGACGATGGCGTTGCGGCGGGCATCACCGCGGCATATCCGAACCCCGCGACCGGCTATGTCTTCCTCCCTGTTCCCGGCAAGTCCCCGGCGAAGGATGTTTCGCTCGGCCTTTATAATATCCGTGGCGAGCAGGTGGCAAATCTCTCCGAGCAGGCAACCACCGCGATCGGCTCCGGCAACGGCTCGGTCCGCGCGGATGTGACTGCCCTTCCGGTCGGCGTCTATTTCTACCGGCTGGTGGTCGATGGCGTTAACCGCTCCGGCTCGGTGACGGTGCTCCGCTGATCGGAATTCCCTGTCGTAAGATTCGGGGGGCGCGACCATATCGCGTCCCCTTTTTTTTGCCCTGCCCGGAGAACACGGCGTGATACATGCGTGAAAAACAGCCAGAGCCCGGAAGCCACATGGGGCCTCGGTTTGCAGTCACGGCGGCCATGGTTCAGCCACACGGAGCGTGGCGCGAAGTGGAACATTTTCTTACTACAACATCTTCGATTTCATCGGGAAAAATGGCATGTTTGGGGCTTCTCAATGCCGTTTAGAGCGCATTGAACAGCAGTTCATTCCGTCCACTACTTGGAGATTCGAGCAATGGCATATCAATGGAAGTTCAACGCCCGCCCTTATTCCGATCAGGAAGCAGCCCAGCTTCTGGCCTCGGTTATAGATGCAGAGACCGCGGACTGGCATTATAACAAGCATCACAAGGGATATGTCGACGCGATGAACAAGATCGAGGGTGAACTGGAGACGGCCGACCGGAGCGCCGCCAACGGCAACTACTCGCAGATTGGTGAGCTGAAGCGCCGGTTTACCTGGAACCATGCGGGCGCCGCGCTCCACGATATCTACTGGGACGTTATGGGAGGCGATGGTGATCCGGAGAAGGGGCCGGAAATCCTCCAGGCGATCAATGAGAACTTCGGCTCGTTCGATGCGTGGAAGGCGGATTTCAAGGCATCCTGCGTGGCCGCGAAACTCTCCGGCTGGGGCGTCCTTACCTACGACAGCCTTGTCTCCGGTCGCCTTATCAACCTCGAAGTCGATGAGCATCATTACGGCGCAATGTGGGGCGGCATTCCCCTGATCCCGTGCGACGTTTTCGAGCATGCCTACTACCATAAGGATGGCTGGGCGCGCGCGGCATATGTCGATAATTTTATCGCCAACCTCCACTGGGGCCGCATCAACGATCGCTACAAGAAGCACGTCCGCTCCTGAGCCGGACGTCTCTCCTGACGTGACACATATCACGGCCGGGCGGTCTTCACGGGCCGCCCGATTCGCCGCCCACTTACAGGTTAATCCGCATCATGGCCGACAAGCTATACAAGGTCACCTTCCTCCCCCTCAACATCACCGTCGATGCTCTGGAGGGAGAGAATTTCCTCGATCTGGCGATGCAGAACGGCATCGATCTTCAGCATAACTGCGGCGGAGTCTGCGCCTGCTCCACCTGTCATGTGATCGTGCGGGAAGGGCTTGATGGGCTTTCCGAGATGGAGGATGATGAGGGCGATCAACTGGACGAGGCTGAAGGGCTGACCGTGATGTCCCGCCTTGGATGCCAGGCAACGATCCACGGTGACTGCGTTGTGGAGATCCCGCAGATGAACGAGGATATCCGCTATCTCTTCCACGAGGGCGCCCGCAAGGAGTGACCGCCTCCCGGCGCTGAACCCTCCCGTAACCATCGACCCGCATCGCGCAAGAACGCCCGGGAAGCCGGCAACCGCACGATCCGCCGGCCCAGGCCCCCCCGCATTTTTTATCAGCAGCTCCATGAACTGGCAGGACTACGAGGATATCGGAATCGCGCTCCATGAGAAATTCCCGGAGGTTGATCCGCTGACGGTCAGGTTCACCGATCTGCTCCGGTGGATCGGCGAGCTTGAGGAGTTCGAGGGGGAAATCAGGGAGACCAATGAGAAGAAGCTGGAGGCGGTTCAGATGGCGTGGTACGAAGAATGGAAGGATAACCAGTAGATGCCGAACATCGGAATATTTCCCCTCGGGATCGTCCTCTTCCCCGGCTCATCGTACCCGCTGACGATCTTCGAAGAACGCTACAAGCTCCTTATCCGCGAGGTGACCGATTCCGGCGGACGATTCGGCATCAATCTCTTCCACGATCACAAGATGTTCCAGATCGGCTGCGAGGCGCGCGTCAGCCAGATCGTCAAGGTTCATCCCGATGGCATCATGGATATCATCGTCACCGGCGGCGCGCGATTTCTCATCTCCGAGTTCTTCACCGATCAGCGCCCCTACATGACCGCCGAGGTGGCGATGTTCGATGATGATGAGCCGCGCCCGGAGTATCCGCTGCTGGAGACCACCATCGGCTATTACAACCGGCTGGTGGAGTCGGTCTACGGCGAGGCGGAGGAGAGCCTTGATCCGGCGGACTGGCTGGAGGGGGGCGCATCGTTCAGGATGGCGCAGAAGTGCGGGCTGGATCTGGATGTGCGGCAGCAGTTGCTGGAGGTGAAATCGGAAAACGAGCGGCTGCGGTTTCTAAGCAGCTATTTCACCGAGGTGCTTCCGAAGATAAAGCAGGTGGAAAAGATTCAGATGCTGGTGCGGAACGATGGCTATATCAGCCCCGACCGCCCCGGCGACTGGGATCAGTCCGATTCCTCGCTGGATATCTGACGCCGCCCCGATCAACTCTCCCCACGCAGCGCGCGGATGCGCCCCCGCGCCCGCGCCACATATGACGATGCGGGATATTCGGTGAGCAGCCGGGTGTAAAGCTCGATCGCCTTCGGCCTGTCGGCGAGCTTCCCCTCGGTGATCTCGCCGGCATGAAACAGCGCCTGATCCGCCACCGTGCCATCCGCGTAATCCTTCACCACCCCCAGCAGCGTTGCAACCGCGTCCGCGGCCTCCCCCAGCCCTTCCTCTGCCCTCGCCTTCCCCAGCAGCGCCTCATCGGCCAGCGATCCGTTCTTCCCCGCCGCCACCGACAGATCCATCTCCCGCGCGGCATCCTTCCATTCATTCCGCAGCAGCGCGAACGTTCCGGCAGCGTAGTGGGCAAGCGCGCTATCGTTCTTCCCCATGTTCTCCTGCAGCAGGAAACGGTATTCCAGCGCGTCGTTCGCCGCCTCCCCCCCGATATCCTGGGCCAGCGCCGCAAAGAGGCTGTCCGCCCGCGCGAACCGGCCGCGATAGAAGAGGATCTCCCCACGCCTGAGCATGCTCAGATCGCGAATGTGCGCGTCCTCCGAGGTGCGAATCCCGGCCGCGAAACGATCGTCCGCCTTGTCAAGATCGCCACCGCGGAGGTAGAACTCGCCGAGAAGAAACGCGGCCTCCTCAAGCGACGGCGCCTTCGGATACTCCTTCTCCAGACGATTCAACGTCGCGATCCCATCCTTCACCTCATTCAGATCGTTCACCTGGAGCTTCGCGACCTGAAGCAGCGCCTCGGCCGCCGAGGCCGTGCCGGGGTTCTCCTTCACGATAGCCATATATCGGTCGATCAACCCCTCGACATCGGATTTTGTGTGCGCCGGCAGCGTATGGAAGCGCCCTTCGAGCGCGTGCGCGTAGGCAAGCACAACGATCCCATGCAGCGCGTTGGCCGCCGGATAGGTCCGCTGGAAATATTCCAGCGCGTTGATGGCGGCGTCGTACTTCTCGTCGCTGATGGCCGCGTCGGCAAAGGCGTAGATGTCCGAGCCGTTCCCCTTGCGGATCTGGTCGATCTTCTTGACAACGTCCAGCGCGCCGTCGTAATCGCGCTTCTCCGTGTAGAGCCATGCCAGCAGATCCAGGTAGGGCGGGAAATCGGGGAGGCTCTGGAGGCGTTTGTTGATCACGGCAATCGCTGCATCGGCCCCCCTGGGATTGACCGTATAGAAGCCCATGCCGTTCTTGATGCTCCCCATCCTGGCCGCGCTTGTGCTCAGGAGGTTGAGATATTCATTGGTCGCCTCCTCGTACTTTCCGGTGATGGCGTAGATCTGCGCCAGCTCCTCGCCAAACAGCCCCGCCTCGCCAAGCCGACCCCGCGCCTGCATGTAGGTCTTCGCCGCAAGCTCGTACAACTGCACATCCAGTTGCGACTGTGCCACCAGCGACCACGCGAACTCCTGATCCGGCTGGATTTCCGCCGCCGCCGCCCACTCCTTTACAGCCTCATCCGGCCGGTGATTCCGGTGCAGGATGTTTGCGTACAGAACACGCATCTCCACGTCGCGAGGGAAGTGAGCGGCGCGATCCTGAACAATCGGCAGCAGCTCATCGAAGCGGAGCAGCGCCGTGTAGGCCCGGAGCACACCCTGGAAATAGACATTGGACTGATGGTCGGCATCGTACAGCTCACGATAGACGCGGGCGGCGCTCTTCATGTCCCCCGACTGCTCGTATCCCTGCGCCAGCCTGTATCGCTGCCCCTCCTCCGCGGGCTGCGCGTCCAGCACGGTTGCGCCGCAGAGGAGCAGCGCCACTGAAAGAAGGAAGGGTGATCTCGTCATCACGTTCGAATTGAAGAGAATGATTCGCATCGGGCGCCTCCGGGAGAGATTCGCGGAAGCACCTCGACGAAAGAAAGGAGCGCGGTTCCGGGATCACTCCATCGCCATGATCGCAATCACTTCCCGCTGCAACGGCTCGCTTGTGGCAACGGGGACTCCGTCATCACCGATCACGATATCCAGCTCGCTCCGCACACCGAAATCCCCGGTCAGATAGATGCCCGGCTCGATGGAGAACGACGTTCCCGCGAGGATCGGGCGTGTATCCTCGGTTTCAAAATTATCGAGGTTCGCCCCCGCGCCGTGAAGCTCGGTGGTGATGCTGTGCCCCGTCCTGTGCGTGAAATAGTCGGCGTAGCCGGCATCGCGGATCACGTCCCGGGCGGCATCGTCAAGCTCGGCTCCCGTCACCGCCTCCCCGCGACCGAACGCGTCGCGCAGCCGCGCATGGGCCGCGTCGCGGGCATCGCGGACGATGGTGAAGATCCTCCCGTATTTCTCCGGCACGCTCTCCCCCACATACCCGACCCATGTGATATCGCCGAAGATATCCTCCGCCCCCGGCTTCCGTGCCCAGAGATCGATCAGGACGAAATCATCGCGATGGATTTCGCTGCTCCGCTCCGCGGTCGGCTCGTAGTGCGGGTTGGCGCTGTTGGGGCCCACGCCGCAGATCGGCGGATGATCGGTGACCATGCCGCGCCGGTCGAAGTCGGCCAGGATATGCTGCTGGACATCATACTCCGTCAGGCGCCCGCCGTCGGAAATCCGATCGCGGATAAACCGGAACGCATCGATCATCACCTCCCGCACAAGGCCGCCGGCAAGCCGCGCCGATTCAAGCTGCGGCCCGCTCAGGACCGCTTCCATCCGCGCGAGCAGCTCACCCGAGGAGATCACATCCGGCCCGAGCGACCGCACGAGCTCCACCGTCCCGGCATCGACGCGGGAGACGACCGGGACGGCATTTTCCGGAGAATATTCCATTGCCACCCGATCGAACCCGGCCACGAGCGACCGCATACCATCACGAAACTCCTCGTGGCTGGAATACGCGATGACCGTTCCCGGCATCATCGCGCCGATATGGGGCTCGATCCTGTGCGCCAGCCCTCGCGGCTCCCCCGATGCGGGAATCAGGCATGCCCAGCGGCGTGTCTGGTGATGGTGCGGAGTCATCCCGAGCATCCTGACGGAGATCGGATTGGAATCGCGAAAACTGTAGAGAAGCCATGCGGGAATGCCCAGCGATGCGAGCGCCGCCTGAATGCGGGAAAGATGTTCCTGGGTCATGGCCGAATTGAAAAAATCTGTGTCATTTTTTTAAGGTTTTGGTTGGCCGCTAACGACGAAAACTCTATGTTACGCTGGCATTCCCACCCTCTTAGAGTTCTTATCAGAATGGGCCTTCAACCCGGCGATCAGCCCCCTTCCAGGGCATTCTGACAAGCGCCTTTGGAAAACTGCCGGTTATCGTTCTAAGATAGCCGAATTGTTCCTTTTACAACCATCTTGGAGAGATCATGGCGGACAACATCAACATCTCGAATGGCTCGGGTACACCACAGAGAGAGTGGCTCACAACCCTGTTGCTGTGCCTGTTTCTGGGGGGGCTCGGGATTCATCGCTTCTATACGGGATATAAGAAGGAGGCGATCATCCAGTTGCTGACCGGCGGCGGGTGCGGCATCTGGGCCATCCTCGATCTGATATCGATCATTACCGAGAAATTCACCGATGCGGAAGGACGCCCTCTCATCAAACAGTAAGCACTATCTGCGGCTTGCCGCCGTAGGTACGCTCGTACCGTTTATCTGTATCGTGCTGCTCCCCGACGGATTTCTCGACGGGGGACCGGCGTTCTGTCCGGTCCGTCTCCTTGGAGGAAGCTGGTGCCCTGGATGCGGCATGAGCCGGGCGCTGTGGTCGTTGATCCATGGGAACCTCCCGAAGGCCATTGCGCTGAACTGGCGAGTGTCGCTCGTGGCCCCTCTGCTTGTGATGCACTATATCCAACTGGTTTCGCGATGGGCGAACACCACAGCCGGATGGATCGAACATCATCCCGCCCCGTAGACCTCCGATACGGTGTGTCCCACACCCGCCGAAGGTCATCAACGGGGCGCCGGTTTCGGCCGCTGTCAGGAGTTCATGATGGAACGATGGGGCCCGCAAGCCGGATAAAGTGTATGTCATTTTACATCTTTCAATCAAAGGAGTGGTTCTATGCATGACAGTGGAATGGGCGCGGCCCTCGGCCTGGTATTCTTTCTCATCATATTCGGGCTTGGACTGGCGGTTGCCCTGTTTTACGGCTACTGCCTGAAACTGATCGCCGAGAAAACAGGACACGGAGACGAAACCGGGCTATGGTGGCTTCCGGTCGTGAACTGGCTGATCCCGATCCGGATCGCGGAACGGCCCGACTGGTGGCTTCTCCTCTATTTTGTCCCATTTGCCGGACTCGTTGTCCATATCGTCATCTGGATGGAAGTGGGAGAGGCATTGGGGAGAGACAAGGTGGCGAGCGCGATTGCGGCGGCCTACGGAGTTGTGGGAATCCCCTATCTCGCGTTCAGCACCAGCGACAGCACGCGGGTGGCATTCGACGCCGATTGAGCGCGGATCGATCCGCATGTGATATTCCAGGCGTGCCCGATCATCAGACGGGCGCGCTTTTTTTTGTCGCCGCGGATAAACTCCGCTCCTTTAATTGAATCTCTGCCGCGCTATTCCTATGTTGTCGGCATGACTCGTCAGCATCGGGCGTGAGCCGGACGGTCAACTACTATCCAAATCGAAACGCATATGAAGACTCTGGAGATCCGCAGAATCCTTGCCCCCACCGACTTCTCCGAACATTCCTGCCATGCGCTGAGCTACGCCCGAACGTTTGCAAATCGCTGGGAGGCGGAGCTTCATCTGCTCAATGTCATCGAGCCGGCCGTGTTCCCGACCGAAGCGGGCCTGTCGCCGATGGGGATGATCAACCTGGACAACGAACTTGCCGAGGCGGCGGACCGCGCCATGGCCGAGATGCTGAAGCGTGAGGAGATCCAGGGGGCCAGCACCGTCACGGCGATCGCGCATGGGCGCGCCAGCTCCGCGATCATCGAATACGCCCGTGAGAACGCGATCGATCTGATCGTGATAGCCACCCACGGGCGTACCGGCCTTGAACACCTTATCTTCGGCTCCACGGCCGAACGGGTTGTCCGCGAGAGCCCCTGCCCCGTCCTTACCGTCCGTCCTCCCGATGCCTGACAGACTGCCGGGTAACGCCATCCGCCGGCGTTGGCGGAAGAATCTTCTCAAGCCCCGGAGGGGCGCAATCCTGGTGCGTGGGGCGATGCCCCGCGCACATCATTACTCCCCGCATCAACACATCGAGCCCACATGTCCACGTACCCGAAAATGATCACCATCGAACGGCATATCGCCGACCAGGAACATCTTCATCAGGAGGCCACCGGAGAATTCAGTCGTCTGCTGCGCGATCTCACGCTCGCGGTCCGGGTGATCTCCCGCGAAGTCCGCCGCGCCGGGCTGGCGGATATCCTTGGCCTCACCGGCGGTGAAAATGTTCACGGCGAAGCGGTGAAGAAGCTGGATGAGTTCTCCAACGAGACCATCGTTCGCGCGATGCGCTACGGAGGAAATCTCTGCGCCATGGCCTCCGAGGAGTCGGATGGGCTGATCCAGATCCCCTCCACCGCCGACAAGGGCTCCTACGTTCTCCTCTTCGATCCGCTCGACGGCTCCTCCAACATCGATGTCAACGCGCCGATCGGGACCATCTTCTCCATCCTCCGCCGCGTCTCGGACGATGACGGGAGCGATGGCTGCATGGACGATATGCTCCAGGCCGGCTACCGGCAGTGCGCCGCCGGCTACGCGCTCTACGGGTCCAGCACCGTGCTGGCCTATACCACCGGCGACGGCGTCGATTTCTTTACCTACGATCCCACGCTCGGGGAGTTCCTCCTCTCCTCATCGCAGGTCCGCATCCCGAAGAAAGGGAAATACTACTCGATCAATGAGGGGAACTCCGTCAACTGGTTTCCGGGAACGCGACGCTATGTGGACCATCTGAAGCAGGAGGATGAGGCGTCCGATCGACCCTACAGCCTCCGCTATATCGGCACCGCCGTCGCCGATATCCACCGCACGCTTCTGTACGGCGGAATCTTCCTCTACCCCGCCGACAGAAAATCCCCGAACGGCAAGCTGCGTCTGATGTATGAGGTGAATCCGCTCGGCATGCTGATCGAGCAGGCGGGTGGCGCCGCAATCGACGGACGCAACCGCGTGCTGGAGCTTGTGCCGATGGAGCTTCACCAGCGCTCTCCGTTTATCTGCGGAAGCGTCGACGACGTGGAGATGGCACGATCGTTCATGGAAGAAGATTATGCCGGTCCCGACGGCGATCCGGCAAAGGCCTGATCCGCTCCGCCGGCCGCGATCGGAGCTACAATCAATTGGGAGGATGTCATGGTGCAAGGAAGCTTTGATGATGGCCGGGAGGGGGCCGGACGCACGGGCGGGGCTCGCGATGGACGGGCCGATAGTTCCGGGGCAGGAATGCCGGTCCCGCCGAAGGTGATCTTCACAATCGGCGATATCAACGGGGTTGGGCCGGAGGTGCTTGTCAAGGCGCTTGCCCTCCCCTCGGTACATGGGATCTGCCGCCCGGTGATCGCCGGGAACGCGGCGCTGCTGAAGGCCTATCTTCTGGCGCTGCCGATCGCGGATGCCCGCGTCTCGGAGGGGGCCCTCTTCGTGGATGGCGAGGTGATACCGATTATCGAAATCCCATCGGATGCCATGTTGCGGATCGGCGAGATCGACGCGCGGGCGGGGCGATTGGCCGGAGATGCGATCATTCATGCCGCCGAGATGGCGCTGGGAGGCGATGCCGACGCAATCGTCACAATGCCCATCTCGAAACGCGGGCTGAACGCGGGGGGACACGATTTTCCGGGACACACGGAGATGCTTGCCTCCATCGCCGGCGGCGATCCGCTGATGATGCTGATGACCAGGGGACTGCGCGTCGCGATCGTCACGATCCACGCGCCGCTGAGAGATGTCCCCGACATGATCACCTGGCCCCGCATAGAGCTTTGCGCGCGTCAGCTTGTCCGATCCCTCCAGCGCGATTTCGCGGTGGAACGGCCGGCCATCGCGGTGCTGGGGTTGAACCCCCACGCCGGCGAAACCGGGTTGATCGGCCGTGAGGAGGTGGAGATTATCGCCCCGACGCTTCAGGCATTGCGCGCCGAGGGGATGAACCTGGAAGGCCCGCTCCCCGCCGATGGTTTCTTCGCCAGGTTCACGCCGGGCGAGTACGACGCGGTGCTGGCGATGTACCACGATCAGGGCCTTATCCCACTGAAGCTCTTCGCGCGCGGCGCCGGTGTGAACTACACCGCGGGGCTCCCCATCGTGAGGACATCCCCCGATCATGGAACCGCGTTCACGATTGCCGGCGGGGGAATCGCGTCGGAACGGAGCGTGGTGGAGGCCGTGGAGGTGGCAGTGGAAGTGGTGGCAAATCGCAAGGGGGCGTGACTGGGTCGGTGCCAGCCAGGGCGCGTATCGGGATGCTCTCCATGCGTCGCGGGCGCTCCCCGATATCATGTGATCAGGACAACGTCCGGTTCCGGGGCCGACTGCCCGTCGTCATGGAAATTCTCAGCAATTGAACTCGCGTGATCGAACTGACCAATGTCACACTCTCGCACCGCGGGCTTCCCGTGCTGCGGGATACAACGCTATCGATAAGCCCCGGTGAGGCGGTGCTCCTGACGGGGGAAACCGGCGCCGGCAAGACGACGCTCCTGCGGGCGCTGTATGGCGATCATCCGCTCAACACCGGGCGCATCATGGTGGCCGGGACAATGGTCAACGGCTCCTCCGGCCGGAACCTGCCGAAGCTGCGGCGACGGATGGGGCTGATCTTTCAGGATGACAAGCTGCTGGAAGATCGATCCGTCTACGATAATATCCGGTTCGCTCTATCAATCACCATGAAGGGATCGCGGGCGATTACCCGGCGAGCCCTGGAGATTCTGACGGAGCTGGGGCTGAGCCATCTCCGCTCCCACATGCCGGCGCAGCTCTCGGCCGGAGAAGCGCAGCGTATCGGGATTGCGCGGGCGCTGGCAAACAACCCCGATATCATCCTGGCCGATGAACCGACGGGCGATCTCGACATCTCCACGGCGCGCGAAATTCTCCACTACCTGGCGGCCCACTACACGCACGAAAAGATCTTCCTGATCACCACGCACGACCCGATCCTGGCGCAGGAGGCGTTCCCGTACGCGCGGCGGTGGCACATGGAGCATGGCTCGATCCGGCAGACCGCGCCGGGAATCCGTCCGGCCCCCTCCCTCCGATAGCAACCGCGATCCCCGCTCGGGGTAGTAACTCAGTTTGGGATGAGGGTCATGCTGAATGACATCTTCCATGATCTCAAGCTCCATCGGAACGTACCATTCTTCATGGATGCGGGGATGGTTCGCTCCTCTGGAGCTTGGACTGGAAATGGGTGCATCGTTGCTACAACCGGTGCGCTCCGATGGAGCTTGAAGAACGATGAACGGATCGATGATCGTTAGAGCGCCGGAGGATGGATTAAAACCAGTCACCACTCCCCGCCGCTGCGAAAACAGAAGCTCCCGCCACGGCGATGCCGGACGGGAGCCTGAATAACGATCATCTCATGTCACGCGACGGACTTACTTGTTGAAGACAGCCTCGTCGATCGTACCGTTGATCTGATACTTGAACTTGTTGACCGTCATCGACGAATTGGAACCGAAGTCGACCTTGATCATATGAGGAAGCATCACCCCGCTCTCCGCCTTCCACTCGCCGAACTGCGTCGATTGCCCGTCGGCTTCCTGCATCACCGGAAGGAACGTCTTTGCATCGATGTAGTAGATCGTCGATCCGCTCTTCGGATACGCAACATCGACCACATATACCTTGTGCCCGTCGATCTGCTTCTCACCGTTGTATGAGAGCTTCGCATTCTGATCGTCGATATATGCCTCGGACATGATATGGCTGCTCTCCAGCGTTTTCTCCAGCTCATCGCCGGTCATCTGGCGGAGAGGGCCTCCCTGCCCGAGTTTGGCCGCGGTGCCATTGACCACCAGCTCGATCTTGTAGGGGCCAAGGTCCATCGACCGGAACATCTTGTTCGGGGCCTCCTCGACCTTTACCAGCGTGCCATCCAATTTCTGTCCGGCATTCTCGGTCAGGATCGCGGCATCCGTCTTCATCGACTTCACGGCGCGGAGCTTCTCCTTCCCCCCCATCGCGGTCAGCATCTTGTCCCAGATCTGCTCCACCGTCATCCCGATCTCCTTCGCCGTCGCGGCGTTATTGACCGGCATCAGATCGGCGTCCCACACCTCGACCTTGCCGAACTTCTCAAGCCCCTTCCGAACCTCGCTCGCCTTGCCGACCACGACGATGGCGAGATCGGCGTTGTTGAGGTATTTCGAGCTGAGGCTCATCACCATATCGGCGGTTGTGGCCTGATAGGCGGCGGCCAGCTTCTGATAGTAGTTTTTCGGGAGGCCGTAGAAATCGATCGACTGAACGCGAACGGCCGTGGTGGTTGGATCGGCCACCGACATCAGGAAATTGCCGACGGATGACTGGATATTGCGGGTCAGCTCTTCCTGCGGCACGCGCTCGTTCTGCATCCGTCCGATCTCCTTCAGCGTCTCGGTCAGCGCCGAGTCCGTCACCGCGTTCCGCACATCGGCCGCGGCAATCCAGTGCCCCATGTACATGTTCCCATCGAACGTGCTGTAGGGGCTGTAGGTATAGGCGTGGGTCTCGCGAAGGTTCGAGGCCAGACGATTTCCAAGGCCGGTGCCGCCGCCAAGGATGCTGTTCAGCACCGCCGTCTGCGGACGATCCGGATCGCGGAAGAGCGGGCCCTTTCCAATCACCCGGATGCTGCTCTGCACCGAAGTCGGCCTGTCCACCAGCACGATGCGCCTCCCCTTCAGCGGGGAGAACTTGGGGGTCTGGATCGCAGGCGCGTTGCCGGTTTTCCAGTTGCCGAACGCCCCTTCCAGCTTCGACTTCAGCTCATCCTTCGTAAAGTTGCCGACCACGGCGATCGTGGCATTGCTCGGCACGAAATAGGCCTGGTAGTAGGCTTTGAGCTTCTCCGGCGTCAGCATCTTGAACGCCTCCTCGGACGGCATCTGCCCGTAGGGGGTATTGCCGTAGAGCACCTTGTTCACCGCGTAGTCGGCGAGGAACTCGGAGCGGGCCTTCTGGGATTTCAGGCCGGAGATCTGATCCTGGCGATATTTCTCCAGCTCGTCGGCGGGGAAGGCTGGCGATTTCACGGCATCGGCGAAGAGCGCAAGCACATTATCGAAATGCTTCCGCAGTCCGCTCGCGGAGATGCTGACGGCATCGGCGGAGGTGGAGGGGCTTACATGGCCGCCGATGAAATCGATCTGCTGCGCGAACTGCTGCGCGGTCCGGGTGGAGGTCCCCTTGATCAGCAGTTCGGCAACCGCGTCGGTAAGACCGGGAAGATTGCCGTCGTTGCCGTTGCCGCCACGAACCAGCATCCGAAGCGTCACCAGCGGGCGCTCATCGCGCACGAAGAAGACCTTCAATCCATTTTTCAGGGTGAACTCCTCGTACGGCGGGAACGCCGTCGTGGGCGCGGGATCGGGAGCCGGCTGCTTGGTACGGTCGATCTGTGCGAAGCTCGATTGCGTCATGAGATTCAGCGATGCTAAGAATAGCGCGCATCCCCATGCAAAACGGATGGGGCCGCATACGCCGGTTGTTGAATGATTCGTAGTACGTTTCATCGGTCACTTTCCTCCCTGGGTTGGCGGAAAGTATTTCAGAACAACGCGATTCTGGGGGTTCAGGTAGGTCCTGGCAACCCGCTGGATATCCTCTCTGGTGATCGACATGTAGCGGTTGATCTCCGTGTTGATCAACGCGGGATCGCCGAAATATGTCTCGTAGCTCGCCAGCGCCATCGCCTTGTCCAGCGCGTTGTCGAACCGGCGCGCATACTGCGTCTCGATCTGGTTGCGCGCCTTCTGGAACTCCTCCTCCGTCACGCCGTTGTTCTGCACGTCCTCGATCTCGCGACCGAATCCCTCGGCAAGCTGCCCCATCGTCACCGTCGGATGGGAGACCGCGAACAGGCCAAGCAGACCGCCGTTTTCAAGATCGAGCGGGATTGCCTGGACATTCAGCGCAAGCTGCTTCTGGTCCACCATGTCGCGATACAGGCGGGAGCTGTTGCCGGTCGCCATGATCGTCGCCAGCAGCTCGATCGCATATGCGTCCTTGTCCCCCCGCTTCGGCGTTCTGTAGGCAAAGAGGAGCGCGGGAAGCGGGGTGCTCTCCTCGTGGATATCCACGGTCTTCTCCGCGGTTCCCATCGGCACCGAGAAGTTCGGCCGTTCGATTTCCCTGCCGCGCGGGATTCCGCCGAAGTAATCGGTGATCAACTGCTTTGTCTTCTCGATATCGATATCGCCGACGATCGCCAGCACGGCGTTGTTCGGGACGTAGTACGTCTTGTAGAAATCCCTGAACTCGTCGATCTTCGCCTGATCGATATACTGCGCCGAGCCGATCGGGGTCCAGCCGTAGGGAGTCCCCGCGCCGGTATGCACGGCAAGGTTCTCGAAGAGCGATCCGTACGGCGTGTTGTCGTAACGGTTCTTCCGCTCCTCCTTTACCACGCCACGCTGCGTCTCCACGCCAACTTCCTCCACCCGCGCATGAAGCATCCGCTCCGACTCGATCCAGAGGGCAAGCTTGAGCTGGTTGGATGGAAGGTTGATCTGATAGCCGGTCTCATCGAACGATGTGAACGCGTTCAGATTTCCGCCGGCCGACTGGACGATCTTGTCGAGGCTGTGACGTGGGATATTCTCGGTCCCCTCGAACATGAGATGCTCGAAGAAGTGCGCGAACCCCGTCCTGTCCGCCCGCTCGTTCTTCGAGCCGACGTGATAATGGACGAAGGAGGCGACGACCGGCGCGCTTTTATCGACCGACAGAACGACGCGCAGACCGTTCGGCAGTTCGAATTTGGTGAAGTTCACCTGTGGCAGATCGCTCGTCTGAGCGTTGGCCGCAAGCACTGTCGCCAGCGAAAACCCTGCTACCAGAGCATGGCATTTCCGGATGGGATACAACATAGTGTTCAGCTCGTATCGGATATTTATGAATGAAATTCCAGGAGTATCGGTAACGCACGCGGGAGGATTGCGGCGCCGCTCGTACGGAGGTCGGGGGATACGAGCCGGCACATTGCAAATAAAGAGTATTAACTTACGAAAAAGAGTCCGACTGTTCCCGGAACGCGCGCGCTTGCCAGCGGAAGATACCGGGCCGGACAGCTTGCCTCCACCGGCGGCCAACCGTAGATTTGCGCCCACGTGCCAAACAGACATCTTCATTCAGGCCGCCGCCGTCCGCAGCGCAGGGAGCCGACCGGCGGGGAATTCATCCCCTCCGGACAGCGGGCGTATATCGCGCTCAACAAGCCGTACGCGGTCCTCTCGCAATTCTCCCCCCCGGATGGCAGCGACAAGCGGACACTGGCCGAATTCGCCTTCCCACCCGATGTTTATCCGGTTGGACGGCTCGACTACGACAGCGAAGGGCTTTTGTTGCTCAGCGATGATCCCGCGCTGAATGCCCTGCTCCTCCATCCTTCACGCCGCCACGAGCGAACGTATCTGGCGCAGGTGGAGGGAACCCCATCGCCCGATGCGCTTGCCCGGCTTGAACATGGCGTGGTGCTGGAGGGGAAGCCCACGCTGCCGGCGAAAGCAGCGGTGATCGCACCCCCCCTGATCTCCCCGCGGCCGGTTCCAATCCGTTTCCGACGGGATATCCCCACGGCGTGGATCGCGCTGACGCTGATCGAGGGGCGCAACCGGCAGGTGCGGAAGATGACGGCGGCGGTGGGACATCCAACGCTCCGGCTCGTACGAACGGCGATAGGCGGATTGACACTGGCCGATCTGGCGCTGGCGCCGGGCCAATGGCGATATCTCTCCGCCGATCAGCTCCGCCTTGCGATGCAACTATGACACATCGGCCTCGTAGGGCCGCCCCAGTACCACCGGCGCCGGATGCGATGCGGCGGTTCCATCCATCAACAATGTTCCAGCCCAGCCTATGAGCAGCGTATCGATAACGATCGAGGGACTTGAGAAGATCTATCGTTCCGGGAAACGCTCGGAGCCGGAGATCCATGCGCTGAAACCGCTCTGGCTGGATATCCAGCCCGGAGAGGTGTTCGGCCTGCTTGGCCCCAACGGCGCCGGGAAGACCACACTGGTGAAACTCCTGCTGGGGATCGTATCCCCCTCATCGGGAAGCGCGCAGATCGAGGGACGGAGGATCGGCACCACCTCCAGCAAGGAGATTGTCGGCTATCTGCCGGAAAGCCATCGCTATCCGCTCTACCTCACGGGACGGGGCGTCCTGGACTACTTCGGGCATCTGAGCGGGCTGGACACGCCGGCAATCAGGCGACGTGGCGATGTTCTGCTGGAGCAGTTGAACATGACGAAGTGGAAAGGGACGAAGGTGAAGAAATATTCGAAGGGGATGATGCAGCGCCTCGGGCTGGCGCAGGCGCTCCTCAACGACCCGAGAGTGATCTTTCTGGATGAGCCGACCGATGGCGTCGATCCCGTTGGACGAAAGGAGATCCGGGACCTGATCGGCGGGCTGCGCGCCGAGGGGAAGACGATCTTCCTGAACAGCCATCTTCTCTCCGAAGTCGAGCTGATCTCCGATCGCGTCGCAATCCTCAACAAGGGGGAACTGGTCAGGATCGGCACGGTCAAAGAGCTTACCGAGTCATCGAATCACTATAGAGTGGAGGTCGCGGAGGAACAGGCGCCGGCGTTCGCGGCGGCCATCGCCCGGTTTACACCGCGGGATCTTCTGCCGAACGGCGCAACCATCATGGCAGCCGATCTGCGCGCGCTCAACGAGGTGATCGATCATCTCCGGTCGCAGGGGCTTCTGATCGTCTCGGTAAACCCGGTACGGCAGACGCTTGAGAACCTTTTCATGGATATCGTTCAGGGAGGCGCGCGATGAAACTCTGGGCACTTATCACCGACACGTTCCGGGAAATCTACGCCAAGAAGGTGATCATCGGGATCATCGGCATCGAGGTGCTGACCCTGGCAATCACCGCAGCCATTCTTGCGGCAAGCCCCAGGATGATGGGCGAGCCGGATGCCGGGCCACCACCGGCACGGGATTCCGTCCGCGCGCCCCAGCCGGCACCGCCTCCGTTGGAGGATACCGCGCTTCTCGGCGCCAACAGCCCGCTGGACTCCGTCGCCAACCGGCCGAAGACATCGAGCCGGACGTTCGAGGTGGCGCCGGAGCAGACGAACGATTTCCATCGCGGGATGCAGCGATCCCTGGCCGAGGCGGTCCGTGGACAGCTTGGCGGGTTTACGATCGTCATCGGCGCTGCCATGATCTTCCTCGGCATCTTCGTCACCGCCGGCATCGTCCCGTCGATCATGGAGAAGGGATCGATCGATCTCCTCCTCTCCAAGCCGATCTCCCGTACCACCATTCTTCTGGGGCGCGCGCTGGGCGGGGTTATCGCCATAGCCCTCAACCTCCTCCTCTTCGTCGTTGCGATGTGGGCGCTCTATGGGATATTCACGGGCGTCTGGGTGACATCGTTCCTGATCGGGGCCACGCTGATCCCGCTCTTCACGTTCATGGTGATCTACAGCGCGGTGATCCTCCTGAACGTGATCACCGAGAGCTGGGTCCTCCCGATAAGCCTTGTCTACCTGCACGTCATCATCCTTGCCACGTTCCTGAGAGGACGCGAGGAGACGCTCTTCACGTTCATCGGCAGCGACGTGATAAAGCGGCTTATCGACGGGCTCTATTACGCGCTTCCGCAGACGGCCGACCTGATAGGAACGGCGACCCCGCAGTATATCTGGACATCGTCGATCGATAACATCGTGCCGTTTATTCAGGGGACGATCTTCACGGTGGTCATGCTCTCGCTCGCGATCTGGAGATTTCAGAAGAAGGATTTCTAAGGACTTCTGATGACGCGGCGCCGGCCCGGAACGCAATCGGTGATGGCCTGGGGATCATAGCTCCGGGCCATTACTCATTCTTCCGCACCCCGTTCCTCATCCGATCGGAGACGATGATCAGCGAGGAATCGCCGTAGCTCAGGAACCGATAGCCTTCGGCAAGCGCCTCATCGTACACGCGGCGCCAGAGATCGCGCCCCATCAGCGCGCCGACCAGCAGGATCAGCGTGCTCTCCGGCTGGTGAAAGTTGGTGATCAGCGCGTCGCAGGCGCGGAAGCGATATCCCGGAAGAATCATGATGCCGGTATGCCCGGCGATGGCGTCAAGGCCGCTCGATACACGCCACTCCTCCACGGCCTCCAGCGCGGCGACCAGATCCGGGAGCGGCTTCGACCCGGCCTCCAACCGATACGGGTCCCACTGGCCGACGAGAAGATCCGCCCCCTCTGTGGTCTCCCCCAGCATCAGCCGCGCCCCGAACCAGAAGAGCGACTCCAGCGTTCGCAGGCTGGTGGTCCCCACGGGGATCAGCGGAAAACCGTCGGACGCGGCCCTCCGCCGCGCCTGTGCTATCAGCCCGCGCAACGTTTCCGCAGCCACCACGATCCGCTCGCGGTGCATGTCGTGCTCCTCCACGCTCCCCTTCACCTGCCTGAACGTCCCCGCGCCGACGTGGAGCGTGACCTGTTCCATCGCCACCCCCCGTTGCCGAAGCTCCTCCAGAACCCGCGGCGTGAAATGGAGGCCGGCGGTTGGGGCCGCCACCGCCCCCTCATGGCGTGCGTAGACGGTCTGGTAGCTCTCCGTGTCCGCTGGAAGGGCATCGCGCCTGATGTACGGCGGCAGCGGAACGCGACCGGCGGTTTCCAGCACCCCGGCGAAATCGAGATCCGCAGGCGTCCAGCGGAACCGTATCAGCAGGCCATCCGGGTGCTCACCGGCAACGGTCGCCACAAGTTGAACATCCCCCCACCCCCTCTGGATCTCCCCCTCCTTTATCAGCTTTTTCGCGCCGCCGACCATGCAGGCCCAGACGCATTCTCCGCGGGCGCCGAGCGCCAGCGCGGGATCGTTGGAGGGTTCCACCGGCTCGATCAGAAAGATCTCCACGCGGCCGCCGCTCGGGCGGTGCATGATAATCCGCGCCCGCACCACCCTTGTGGCGTTGACCACCAGCAGGGCGCCCCCCGGAATCAGCGCGGGGAGATCGCGGAAGCTCCGGTGCCCGATGCTCCCCTCCGTGACATCGCAGACCAGCAGGCGGCTGGCGTCCCGCTCCTCCAGGGGATGCAGGGCAATCCGGTCGGCGGGGAGATCGTAATGATAATCGGCAAGGGAAACCGCGGGGATATGGGGAGGGCGCGCTGTCATCATCCTTCAATTCTACGCTTTTGCCGGAACCGAACAAAGCGGAGCGGTTGGCAATAGCCGGCCGGATGAAGACGTTTACAGTTTGTCCCGACCCGGAACGAGCGAAATGGCGGGTATATTGGCGATGTTCCGATGCCGGGACAGGGCAGCCGTGGAAGGGCCACTCCCCTTTCAATGCGTTGGGCATGTTGGCATGAGCGCTTACGCGAGCCCAATTCCGTAACTTTGAGCACTATGTCCGAAACCGATAATGATATCTCATTCATCCACGGTGAACCGATCGAAAAAGATTGGAACTGGTGGAGCTATTTTCTCCAGCGACGGTATTACGGAGCGCCGGAAGAGCTGGCGAACTGGCGGGCGACGACCGCCGATATCGCCCGCGCAATCGAGCTGAAGCCGGGGATGCGGGTGCTCGATCTCGGCTCCGGCTGCGGCGAGCTCTCGATACAGCTTGCGCTCCGGGGCGCGGATGTCCTCGGGCTGGAGCTCTCGGAGCCGCTGGTGGAATCGTGCGTCGAGCTGGCCCGCGAGCGTGAGGTGAAGGTGACGTTCGTCGCCGCCGACATGTTCACGTTCGAGCCGGAGGGGAGTTTTGACGCGATCCTCTCGCTCAACACCAGTTTCGGCTACGGCACCGACCAGCAGAACCGCGATCTGATAGGTCGCGTGGGTCGCTGGCTGAAGCCGGGGGGGATCTTCTATTGCGATCTCATCTCGTCGGATCGCGCCGAGGCATTCGGCTGCTGGAACGATACGGTGGCCGGCGGTCAGTTCGTGGTCGATAACAGCTACGATACCGACCAGCATATCATGACCAGCTATCCCACATGGATTGCGCCGGACAACAAGACGATCTACACCGCCGAGGTCCCCGAAATAGTCCGGCTCTACAGCCGCGCCGATATGGAGGATCTGATGCGGAACGCGGGAATGACGCCGCAACGCCAGGAACGCGCAATGGGACGCCGTTTCCGGCAGACCGACGAGCAGATGCTGACAACATGGATTGCCAGGCGCGACGCGGTCTAGCCGACCGGCCGATCCCGGTCCATGCCATCGTTTATTCGAAGAGCCGCGATCTTTACGGACGCTGTGGTGAAGTATGGTAGAGCCGTTCGTAACATATATCAGAACAATTCACTTCCTCGGACCCGATCTGGAGAAGCGGTATTTCAGGATCTTCGGCGACCTGGAGTACGATCTGCTCGCGCTCAGGATCGAGACCGAGGTGATGAAGCTCCGCCTGCGCGAGGTCCAGCGGAGGGCGATCGCCTGCGTCTGGATCAGCCCCGAGGATGAGCGCCAGATCAATGTGACATCGCACGAGTTGAACGAGCATCTCTACAACCGGCTGGAACGGCTCCGCGACCGGATAGCGCACGTCAAACAATTCCGTTTCGATCACGACCGGGAAAAGCAGGGCTACTACCTCCTCTACGACATCGCAACCGCCATCCTCGGCATCGCCGATGCTGAAACGCGGAACCGCGAGCGGGAGACGCTGGAGAATGCCTGCGAGGCCTACGCCCGGCTGGACCTCCCGGAACTGCTGGAGATTCACGATCAGGTGCAGGAGATGGTGGGGCTTGGGCGGCGCGACCGGCTGGAGCCGGCGGAGCAGATCGAGTGGCACGAAGGGCTGCGAAAGATTCTCAGTCGCCACCCGCTTCGCCATGCCGAGGTGATGATATCCCCGGAGGGAATCACCGAGCGGATGGAGAAGCTCAAACGGAAAATCACGATCCAGCAGAAGACGCTTGAGAACTACGGCATGGTCTATACCGCCGCCGTCCGGGCGATCCGCTACAGGAACTGACCGGTTCATCCCACCACGGAGCTACAGCCCCATCACTCCCGCATAAGCACGAAACGCGCATCACCGCACCCTGATTCCGCAGGACTTCCACCACGCCCCACCTCACCGTTTCTGCTCAGCAAAAAAGCGATTTTCGAGAAGCCCGCCGCTTTAGGACTCCCTATCTTCGTATACGATTATATGCCATGTTTTGCGCCGTGCATGGGTACATCAAGATGTACTTCCGCTCCGCTCCCGTGATGAACTACATTGCCCTTTATACAACAGCAATTCCATATCCAATAAGGTACAGCCATGAAGTCTTTTCCCCTGACACTCGCAGCCGTCGCCGTAATCCTTGGCGGAACCTCGGCAGCATCGGCCCAGACCACCGGGAAAGCCCTCCAGATCTATTACCCATCAACTCATATCAACACAAGTATTCGCATCGGAGGAACAACAAAACCTTCTGAGAGAACATCAGAAGTCATTCGCTTTAAAAACGAGATCCACAGAGGACCTGGGATAGATACGTCGTTTAGCGAAGTCCTCAACACAACGGCAAAACAAACAATGCTTTCCCTAGACCTCAACATCAGCATGCATATCCGGGATGACAGGGAGGGCAACGGAGATGTAGCCATTATCATCGTCGATCTTATCGACGCCTCGAATGGTTCAACACTGGAGCGCATCACCAGCGCTTACGGCACGTTGAAAGGCGAAAATTCAGATACCGTATTTACAAGAAAAGTCAATCTCGATCTCTCCAAATACAACGATCACCAACTGGCACTAATGATGAGAAGCATTTCCTCCCCCCCCAGGCCCATACTATCCTTTGTCGATTACCCCTTCAACGAGGCTACTCGTAACCCTGAACAAATTCATTAACCATGCAGAAAAAAAATAAGCCGCACAAAATTATCTATCTCTCTCATTGCAGTATTCTTTTTATCTGCCGCCGCCGTCTTCGCGGAACAAGACATCTCCATCACTGTCAGCACCCTAGACTATAATGGTGACTGTGTCCACCGCATCACGATGTACAAAAGATCGACCGGACAATCACGGGTCGTACAACGACCGTGTGACTTCGGCGGTCCATGCTTTACAGATACTGGATGGCTTGACGTGGTACCATCACCCAGTACTCCTATGACTCCCGCCACGTATGATGGTTACGGGAATATTCTCGTATCAGTCAATCCTGGGGATGGGGGCACAATCCAAGATGCTGGAACTCCCTCATGCCGACCATTCACAGCCAATGGGTCATCTATCATCATGATCCCCGCCAGCATGACGAACTAACCACCAGAACAAAGCAACCTTTCCAGGAGTACTACATTGAAAGCTCACTATCTCTTGCTCACTATCTGTCTTCTCTTCGTTCTGGCTGCAATTACTGTTAAGGCGGACATCATCGCGACCTATGAAACCGATGGCTGTAGCGAGTGCATCTTCGAGTACAACACCAACAACGGTGAATCCCGATGGCTCCATAAAGATTGCGGGGCACCGTGCTGGATTGCTGATGAATGGATAACATGCAACGGCAACTGCAACGTCCGTTGGCCCAACTGGAAAGACCCCGCCAATGGTGGTTACGCCCCCGTCTCGTATGGTAATGGCTACGTTATCGTGAGTGTCCAGCCCGGCAAGGGAGGCTCCATCAGTAGCGGAACCGATGTATGCCACCCGTTCACACCGAACGGCGGAACTACCATCAGCGTACCAAACGAAGTTGCTGGAATCAAGTGACCAGCTACCGTTAACGCCCGGCCGATCTTCTGTGAATCGTGCCGGGCGCATTGCCTCTGACCAGGCTCGGCAACCATCCTACACGGCACCTCCCGCCATCGGGTTCCACGCGACCCCCTCGACCACCAGATCAAGCCGCGTCCCGGCGGGAAGGCGGTAGAATTCATCGACGATCGCCCTCCCCAGCTCCCCGATTCCCTCCCCCTCGACCCTTGGAAACCGCGGGTTGCCATAATTGAATGAATATCCCCGCTCCTTCACGAAGGCGGCGATCGCGGCCTCATCGGCGATGTTCCGCTGGGAGATCAGCAGCCAGTCCATCCCAACGCTCCCCCCCTCAAACGAATACTGGAAGTTGATGGCGTCATCTTCCGTTGCGCCGGGGGGGACGAACATGATCACGATAAACGACTTCCCGGCCCGCGCGCGGGCCAGCAGATCCACCATTCCCGGTATCTGATCCGATGTCGCGAAGTCATCCCTGGACTTGATCGCGCGATCCGCCCTTTCCCTGTCCTTCCGACGGACGAAATACACCCCGATGATGCTGAGCACGATGAAGAGGAGAAGTTTGAGCATGATGGGCTGGTCGATGATCTGGTGTTCATTCCGGCGCTCCCACATATCGAAGCCGGCCGGAACGGGAGCATGGCGGATGCCGCGCTGAAGGCTCCCTTCAACAAACAGGGGAGGCCGAATGCCTCCCCCGTGGATTTCAAAGCATGATTCCCGGCTTGTCTACGCCGACATCGCCACAAACGGCTTGTGCTTGTCCTCGTGCTCCTTCAGCTCCAGCCAGCGCTCGGCGTCGATCGCGGCCATGCAGCCGGAGCCGGCGGCGGTGATCGCCTGGCGGTAGTTGTGGTCCTGCACGTCGCCGCAGGCAAAGACGCCATCCACACTGGTGTGGCTGCTCTTCCCTTTGGTGATGATATAACCGTTGGCGTCCGTCTCGATCTGCCCGGCGAAGATCTCCGTGGTCGGCTTGTGGCCGATCGCGACGAACAGGCCATCGGTCGGGAAGAGGCGGGTTTCGCCGGTCACGGTATCGCGAAGCGTCACGCCGGTCACTCTGCGCGCCGGCTCGGTGACGCCATGCACATCCACCACGTTCGCGTTGTAGACCACCTCGATCTTCGGGTTGCTCAGGGCGCGGTCGGTCATGATCTTCGACGCGCGGAACTCGCTGCGACGGTGGACAAGCGTCACCTTCCTGCAGAACCGCGTCAGGTAATTGGCCTCCTCCATCGCGGTATCGCCGCCGCCGACCACCACGACCTCCTGATCACGGAAGAAGAAGCCGTCGCACGTGGCGCACGCGGAGACGCCGTAGCCCATGAAATCGGACTCCGACTGGATGCCCAGCAGCCGCGCGTTGGCGCCCGTGGCGATGATCAGCGTATCGGCCGTAAGCTCCCTGCCGCGATCGGTACGGACGGTGAACGGCCGCTTCGAAAGATCGACCGACTCTATATTCTGCGGCCGGCAGTCGGCGCCGAAGCGCTGTGCCTGCTTCCGGAAGATCGGCATCATCTCCGGCCCCATGATCCCATGCTCGAATCCGGGATAGTTCTCCACCTCGGTCGTGATCATCAACTGCCCGCCCCACTTCTCCCCCTCGTAGATCACGGGGCTGAGGTTGGCGCGCGAAGCGTAGATCGCCGCGGTATATCCGGCCGGGCCGGACCCGATGATGATCACCTTGTGATGTTCCACATCACCGGAGGTGGCGCCATTGGTACGTTCGTTTTCCATAGCTGGTAATAAATAATCGTTTACGTCGCACCGCTCATGATGATCTCCCGCAGCAGCTCCTTGATCGATGTGAGCTTTCTGCGGAGCGCCTCGATCTCCGCGGGGGCGATCGACTTCGACGCGGGCTTCTGGTAGTAGAGCTCAAGCGCGTTCAGCTCAAGCAGGGCGTCGGTGAGGACGGATAAAGACGTTGTAATGCGCCCTTTCATCTCTCCGTGCCGGAAGATGGCGTCATCCAGCTCCTGTGTGTATTCCGGGGGCAGCTTCATCGTCCGGCTGGCGTGGGAAATGTGAGATGGAGATCCCGTGTCCGGAGATGCTCCGTTTACGATAGCGAACCGGCGGCACGCATCCTGAAATGATCCGCGCCGCCGTGCATGTCATCATCCCGCGAAGCGATCAGACCGAGAGGATATCCTGCTCCTTGTCGGCCACCAGCTTGTCGATCTCGGCGATATGCTTGTCGGTCAGCTTCTGCACATCGGCCTCCCCTCCCTTTCTCGTGTCCTCGCTCATATGCTGGTCCTTCTCCGCCTTCTTCAGATCATCCATCGCATCGCGCCGGGCATTTCTGACGCCCACGCGCGATTCCTCGGCAACGCGCTTGGCGACCTTTGCCAGCTCCCTGCGCCGCTCCTCGTTGAGCGGGGGGACCGGCAGGCGGATCACATTGCCGTCGTTGGTGGGGTTCATGCCGAGATTGGCGGCCTGGATTGCCCTGTCGATCGCCGGCACCAGCTTCTTCTCCCACGGCTGAATCAGGATCATGGTGGCGTCCGGCGTGGAGACGGTGGCGACCTGCGAGAGGGGGACCATATCACCATAATATTCGACCCTGATCGAGTCGAGGAGGTTGGAGGATGCCCGCCCTGTTCGAATTTTTGCAAGCTCGATATGGCAGTGATCGATGGCTTTCTTCATCACCTCTTCGGCGGAATTGAGGATCGTTTTGACATCCATGATAGTTGCTATGCTTTTGATATTTGAGAGAAGCTTCGTCATCGCCCGGCGGATATGGCCGGCGGAAACCCGATGCGCCGCGCCGTGCCGGAGAATTATTCCGGGGCGGAGGCGGACGGGTCAATCTCCGGTAAAAATAGCCTTAAACACATGCCCTGCAACAGCGGGATTTTCCTTGAGGCGGCGGACGGAATATCCATACCAGTCCTTCCCGAACGGCACGTACACCCTCAACCGGTGCCCCTGCGCTATCAGCTCCCGGCGCTTCGCCTCGCGGACGCCGAGCAGCATCTGGAACTCGTACTGATCGGGCTTCAGCCCCCGGCGCGCGATGATCTTCCGCGCCCCGTCGATCAGCACGTCATCGTGCGTGGCGATCCCCACGTAACAGCCGTGATCGAATATCAGCTCGAGGCACTTGAGATAGTTCTGCTGAACCTCCTCCCTCCCCTTGAACGCTATCGCCTCCGGCTCCACGTAGATCCCCTTGCAGAGACGGAAGCTGGTTCCCTCCGGCGCCAGCAGCCTGATATCATCCTCGGTCCGCCGGAGATATGCCTGAAGGACGATCCCCACATTGTTCGGGAACTCCTTTCTGATCCTCCGCTGCAGCTCGATCGTCCGGTCGGTGTAGGGGGAGTTCTCCATGTCGGTCCTGACGAAGTTGCCAAGCTCCGCCGCGCGCGCCACCACCCTTCTGAGGTTGTTGTAGCCGAACTCCGTATCGATCCCGAGGCCCAGCGACGTGAGCTTTACCGAGAGGTTGGAATCCAGCTTGCGGCGGGTGATCTCCTCGAGCACCTTCACCGATGTCTCCGTCTCCTGCTTCGCCACATCGGAGCGCTCCACGAACTCGCCGAGCACATCGATGGTCGCCATCGCCCCCTCGGCATTCAACGTCGCCACCATCCGCATGGCGTCGTTCAAGGTTTCCCCGGCGATATATTTATTGGCGACGATGCGAACCATCGCTTTGGGAGCATACGGGAGGACGCTCGATATCAGGGAGTTGAAAAAGCCCATCGGATTCTATCAGGGAGACGAAATTGACGAGAGCAGGGGCGGCAATCCCCACTCTGTCTCGAATGGCGGGGCCGGCATTCCCATAAGCGGGCAAAAATACGACATGAAGAGATGTCTTCGTCCCTTCTTCGACGAACCGAATGCAATAATCGGCAACAGGATGGGCCGGTTACCCGGCGCGTTGCTCAGACATTTCCGGCCGGGGGCATCTCCGGCTCCGCCGCCTTCTTCGCGGAGCGCCGCGCAAGCCCCGTGGCGATGATCCCGCCCAGCGCAATCACGAACGTCACCAGCGTCACCCACATGCCGGTCCTGAACGCCGATGACTCGAACCGGAAAACCACCGTGTGGGTTCCCGCCGGCACCGCCACGCCGCGGAGCGAGTAATCGGCGGTAAGGAGCTTCGCCGGGGCGCCGTCGATGGAGACGTGCCACGCCGGATACCAGATCTCGCTCATCACCAGAATGCCCGGCTTGTCGGTGGTGACGCCCACCTGGATTTCGCTGGCATCATACTTCGTCAGCTTCGCCTGCCCGGTGCCGGTGCCGTCCAGCTTCACTCCGGGGTCCTCCTCCAGCACCACGGTCTTCGCAAGATCGACCCTGCCGCTCTTCATCAGCTCGCGGGAGCTTGCGGTGTCGGTGACCTGCGCGTTGTAGAGCATGCGGACATGCGGGTAGGCGGTTGTCCGCTCGGCAAGCCCGGCCTGCCCGTGAACGGAATCGATCTTCACATCGTAGCGGATATCGATAAGATCGTAGGAGGCCTCGGGAGTTGGCGCGGGAGGAACCCTTCGGAGGAGGAGAAGCGGATTGTATCCCTCGTAGAGCATGATGCCGCTGTACGGCCCCTGGTTCCGCTGCATCAGCATCGCGCCCGCCTCCCGCATCTTCACCCGGAAGATCTTGTCCGGCGGCGCCGCCTTGAGCTCCGCGAACTGCTCGTCGTTCTTCTGATAGAGATCCCGCTCCGGGTTGGTCCTGGCATCGTTCTGCCCCATGCCGAAGATGAAGAGGTCCACGGTGCAGAGGAGAATCAGCAGGCCGCCGGTGACGTTGGGCGCCAGCTTGTCGCGAAGCGCAAGCCAGATGATCACCGCCGCGCCTCCCCCAAGCAGCAGCGCGCCGATGCCCGTGGAGCCCAGATGCGAGGCGATCTCCTCCGGGGCGCCGAAGGTGGCGGAGAGGACGCCGCCGGCGATCAGCAGCGCGAAGAAGATCACGGCTCCCCCCGCGATCATGATCACCTTGAGGAGCTTCTCGTTCCGCTCGCCGCCGCGGATGGCCTGCTCAAGCCCCACGCCCCCCAGCAGCGCGCCGCCGAAGGCCAGGTACATCGCCATCCGGGTCGGTATCCGGAATGTGCTGAAGAGCGGAAACCGCCCCAGCAGCGGGTGAACGAAGAAGCTGTCGCCTAGCGCGTAGAACAGCCCGAGCAGCGCCATGCCGCCAAGGAACCAGCCAAGCCCCTTCAGCCGCCGCGACGCGGCGCCGACAATGGAAAGGAGCAGCGTCACCACCCCGATGTAGATCGCCGTCTCCCAGAAATAATATCGCTCCGGCCGGAGCCAGAATGGGATGGCGGGGGATTCCTCCGGCCCCGCGACGCCGAAGAATTTCGGCGCGATAAGCGTCAGCAACTGTCCCGGCGTCAGCGAGCCCTCCAGCGATTTCGCGTACGGCATCTCCGCCCGCTCCGAAAGCCCCGCCAGCTCCTGCGACGGAAGAAGCTGAATGGCGAAGATCCCGACGCCGATGGCAACCGGAATCGCGGCGGCGACAAGCCCCTTTACCAGGGTCGATCTGCGCGCGCCATCCCCCGAACGGAGGTCGCGAACGGCCAGAAAAATGGTGAGGCAGAAGAGAAAGAAGATGATGTAGAGCGCCGACTGCGGATGGCCGCTCAACAGCGTCACACCGAGAACGAGGCCCGAGAGAAGCGAGTGAAACCAGCTCCGTTCGTTGACGCCGCGATAGAAGAGATAGACGATCAGCGGGAACCACGCAAGATGCTGGATCATGTTCGGGTGGATCATATGCACCACCAGCATGCCGCTCAACCCGTAGGCGATGCCGGCGAATATCCCCCCCCAGTTGCTCAGCCCGAACCCTTTCGCCAGCTTCCACATGGAGACCATCGCGATAAAGTAGTGGATCACGACGAAGAACTGCGCCAGCCACGCGCCGAGATGTCCCCCCGACAGGAGATACATCAACTGGTTGGCGGGATAGAAATATCCGATCTGAAGATCGGCCAGGAACGGCATGCCGCAGAATGTGAACGGGTTCCAGAACGGGACCACTCCCCCCATGAAGTTTCTGGCGGCGAAGACCTCGTTCGGAAACGTGAACTCGGAGAAGTCCTCCCAGAGAAACGCGTTGCCGGAGATATGCCCCCAGAAGAAGGCCAGGGTGATGATCGCGAAGACGCCGATCGCGATCATATTGGAGATCTGCGCCGGCGTCCGTTCGATCTGCTGTTTGCGCGCGGCACGGGCGGAGGCACGCCCCGCGCCGGGGATGTTCTTGGGTTGATTCGCCATAACGTATTGATGTTTCCTGCGGGTGCGGCGCCGGACGGCGCCGATCGAAGCGAGGGATGGCTCCCCCTTTGGCATGACCAATCATGATGGCCCGCCTTCCCACTCAACAGAGTGTTACGCCTTCGCCATAAGGCGATAAGTCCGTAAATATACACCATTGAGTAACTTGCCCGCACATGATCATCAGGCGACTCATTTCATCAGATCCGGAAGAGACCGGAGAAGCCGGGAAAGCGGAAACCGGGTTTACCGGCAGGGCGATCCCGACCGTTACCGAGCTTACCCGCCAGGTTGCCGCCGCGCTCGAAACGGAGTTCGGCGATGTGACGGTGCAGGGGGAAATCTCCGGCTGGAACCGCGCCGCAAGCGGCCACACCTACTTCACCCTGAAGGATGAAGGGGCGGTGCTGAGCGGCGTCCTCTGGCGGAGTCGGACGCTGGAACATCCCATCCGCGATGGGATGAAGGTGGTGGCACGCGGAAGAATCACCCTCTATCCCCCGCGCGGCCAGTATCAACTGGATTGCACATCGCTGGCGCCGCTGGGGCTGGGGGAGTTGCAGATAGCGCTTGAACGGCTGAAGGCGAAGCTGATGGCGGAAGGGCTTTTTGAACAGGGGCGGAAACGTCGCCTGCCGGAGTTTCCAAAGCGGATCGGCGTGGTCACGTCATCGACCGGCGCGGCCATCCGGGATATCATCACCACGCTCCGCCGCCGCATGCCGACGGTCCATGTGGTGCTCCGCCCCACGCTTGTGCAGGGGATCGGCTCGGCCGAGGATATCGCGCTGGCAATCAGACAGTTCAATGAGTTGAGCGATATCGATCTGCTGATCGTGGGTCGCGGAGGCGGCTCGGCCGAGGATCTCTGGGCGTTCAACGAGGAGGCCGTGGCGCGCGCCATCGCCGGCTCCCGCATCCCGGTCATCTCCGCGGTCGGGCACGAGATCGACTTCACGATCGCCGACTTCGTCTCCGATCTCCGCGCCGCGACGCCGACCGCGGCGGCTGAAATCGCCGTTCGCGACCGGGCGGAACTGCTGCCGCTGATCCGCGATCTGGACGCCGCGATGAGCGCGTACGTCAACGACAGGATCACCCGCGGCAGGCGCAACCTCCTCTCACTCCTCCGAAGCCGCGGCCTTGCCCGCCCGCTCGACATGGTTCGAAGCCACGCGCAGCGGGTGGATGATCTGACCTATCGCGCCTCGCTGGCGCTTCGCGGCTCGTCGCTTCGTGCATCGGAGCGGCTGCGGCTGCTGGAGTCCACGCTCTCCGCGCTCAACCCGACCAACGTTCTGGCTCGGGGCTATGCCATCGTGGAACGGAACGGAAGCCCCGTGACGCGCGCCGCCGCGCTCCAGGCAAAAGAGCGGGTCACGATCCGGATGTTCGATGGCGAGCGGATCGCCATTATCGGGCCGGAACAGAAGGAACAACCCGATACGCCCAGCCTGTTCGGGGAATGACGCGGGGAATAACCGCATGCGATCATCGTAGAGATCATGACAGCATGGGCCGCCGGCCCGGCACGGAAGCCCTTTCCAGGGCATATCGGTAATCACACTTATGGCTAAAGCACGCAATTTCGAGACATCGCTGGCACGACTCGCGGAGATCGTGGAGGCGCTGGAGAACGACGGCACATCGCTCAATGAATCGATGAAGCTGTACGAGGAGGGGATCGCCCTGTCGCAGGCATGCCGCAGGGAGCTGGAGCAGGCGGAACTGAGGATCACGGAGCTGCGCGCCCGCGCCGAAGGGGGATTCGAGGAGAACGATCTGGAGATGTAGCACTCCTTTCCCGCGCCGCAATCCCGGTAACATCGCCCCCACATTCGCGTGTACAGAGCCCAACAACCCGGCTCCCCGACAAGCTCTCACTCCCTGGGAACCCGGAGCCGACCGGAATCTTTCCTACAGCATGTACAACAAATTCTGAATGGAGACAGCATGATGCGAACCAACGCAGTCGTGGCCGCCGCCCTTGCCCTTGCCGTGGTGTTCACCGCCGGATGCGGCAAGGAGGATCTGACGAAGATCGACAGCAAATGGGGGCAGAAGGAGGGCGATGTCGTGGCGAAAGTGACCGATCTGAAGGCGAAGTTCGGCGAGATGACCGCGAAGTTCGAGACCAGCCGCGCCACCAACGTGGACGATACGACCAGGGCGGGCGAATGGGCGCACGTCGATGGAATGCTGAAGGATCAGGGGAGCGCGCTCGGCACAATCGACAGCACGCTCAACAGGCTCTCCGAGCAGCGCGCCGCGGCACTTAAATCGGGAAGCCAGGCGGATTACGACGCGACCTGGAAAAACGCCGATCTGGAGTACGAGCGCCTTATCTCCCGAATCGATGCGCTGGTCAGCGCCAACACCGCGATCGGCCAGAAGATCACCGAGCTGACCGCGCCCAGGCCGGCAACCGGCGCTCCGAACGATACCGCGCGGCTTGTGCCGAACGACACCGTCCCGAAAAGCAGCGTTGCGGGAAAGGATATCGCGAAGGAGAAGAGCGGCGGGAAGAAATCCCCCATCCTCCCGGCCGAACAGCCGGATGCGCCGGCCACGAAGAAGTAACGCCCTTGTGCGTGGGGCGATGCCCCGCGCACAAGGAATTGCGCCCCGTTGGGGCTTGAAGAGGACGGAGGCAACATGGCCTTCTGCGTCACCGCCTGTACCTCAGCCCCGGAGGAGCGCCATAGCCGGTGCATGGGGTATACCCCCATGCACATAACCATGCACGTCTGCCGGCTTACTCCGCCAGCGCGCGGGAGCGTGGAGCGGCCGCCTTGATGTCGTCGGGCGTTCCCTCTGCGTATTTCTGGAAATTGTCGTTGAACTTCTGCGCCAGATCGTACGCCTTGTCATCGTACTCCTCCGGGTTCGCCCAGGTGTTCCGCGGGATCAGCACTTCGTCGGGCACGCCTTCCACATGGAGCGGAACCTGAAGCCCGAAGATCGGGTCCTCGCGATACTCCACGTTGTTCAGCGCGCCGCTGAGGGCCGCGTTGATCATGGCGCGCGTATGGGCGATCTTCATCCGGCTGCCGACGCCGTACGGTCCGCCGGTCCAGCCCGTGTTCACCAGCCAGCAGCTCACCTCATGCCCCTCGATCCTCTTTCCGAGCAGTGATGCGTAGACCGATGGATGATGCACCATGAACGGCGCGCCAAAGCAGGTGGAGAAGGTCGGCTGCGGCTCTGTGACCCCCTTCTCGGTGCCGGCGACCTTCGCGGTGTAGCCGGAGATGAACTGGTACATCGCCTGCGGAGTGCTCATCCTGGCGATCGGCGGAAGGACGCCGAAGGCATCGGCGGTGAGCATGATGATGTTCCTGGGATGGCCGCCACGGGAGCCGGGAGCGGTGTTCGGGATAAACTCCAGCGGATAGGCGGCACGGGTGTTCTCGGTGTACTTCGCCGAGTCGAGGTCCAGAATGCGGGTCTCGGGATCGAACACCACATTTTCCAGCACCGTGCCGAACATCTTCGTGGTGGCGTAGATCTGCGGCTCCGCCTCGGCCGAGAGCTTGATCGCCTTGGCGTAGCAGCCCCCCTCGAAGTTGAAGATGCCATCGTCCGACCAGCCATGCTCGTCATCGCCGATCAGTGCGCGATCCGGGTCGGCGGAGAGGGTGGTCTTGCCGGTGCCGGAGAGGCCGAAGAAGACGGCAACATCGCCATCGGCGCCGATATTCGCCGAGCAGTGCATCGGCATCACTCCCTGAAGCGGGAGGAGATAGTTCATCGTAGTGAAGAGGGATTTCTTGATCTCGCCGGCGTAGGATGTGCCGCCGATCAGAATCACCTTCTTTCCGAAATCGATCATCACGAAGGTCGATGTCCGGGTGCCGTCAATCCCAGGATCGGCGTCCATGTCCGGGACGTGAACCACGGTATAATCGGCGTTGAAGAGCTCATCGCCGTTCTCGATCTTGCGCGTCGGGATGAAGAGCGTCTGCGCGAAGAGGTTGTGCCATGCGTGCAGGTTGATGACGCGGACCCCAACGCGATAGCGCGGATCGGCGCCGACGAAGCAATCGGCGACAAAGAGATCATGCCCCGCCATGAACTGCTTCGCCTTTGCCAGCAGCGAGTCGAACTTCTCCTGCGAGAACTCCTTGTTGACCGGGCCCCACCATACGTTGTTCTCGCTCGTAGGCTCCTTCACCAGAAACTTATCGTTCGGCGAACGCCCGGTGTGCTGACCCGTAAGCGCCGCGAACGGCCCGCCGTCGGTAAGATATCCCTCGTTGCGCCTTACTGCCTCTTCCACCAGAAGAGGGGTTGTGGGGTTGTAAAAGATCTCCCCCGCCCCTGCAATACCGAACGCCTCGAGTTGCTTCCGAACTTCTTCTTTGTTCATGAACGATGCTCCCGATGAAGATATACGTTAAAAAACAGAATGTTTGTCGTAAGGTGATAAGCTAATCAAAATCTCTTAATCGCCTTGAAACGGAGCGTTGCACGGAACGCCGGAAAGCTCAGCCCGGTCCGGCCTGTCTCGATGACAATCCGGCGGCGCATCGGTTTCCGAGCGGGCATCGCAGCCCCCGTTGAAAAAGAAAGAGGGACCAGGAATGCATCCCGTCCCTCTTTCCGATCATTCGCATTGGATCATACGTCCAGGTTGCGGACGTAGCGGGCATTCCGCTCGATGAACTGCCGCCGTGGTTCCACGGAATCGCCCATCAGCGTTTCGAAGATATGCGCGGCCGACTGCGCGTTCTCGATCGAGACCTGCTGGAGCGTGCGCGTCTCCGGGTTCATCGTGGTGCTCCAGAGCTGCTCCGGGTTCATCTCCCCAAGCCCCTTGAACCGGCTGATCACGATGCCATCCTTCGTCTTGCTGGCCCCCTCCTCGTCGACGACGGCCGGCTCGGGATCATCCTCCTTGCTGGCAATGCGGTTGGCCGTATCGCGCCTGATACGGGTGATGATCTCATCCCGCTCCGCGTCGTCGAACGCGTACAGCTCCGTCTTTCCCTTCTTCAGCTTGTAGAGCGGCGGCATTGCCAGATAGATCTTCCCGGCCTCGATCAGCTCCCGCATGTAGTTGAAGAAGAGCGTCAGCAGGAGCGTCCGGATATGCGATCCGTCCACATCGGCGTCCGCCATCAGGATAACCTTGCCGTAGCGCGCCTTGGTGATATCCAGTGTCTCCCCGAAGCCCATGCCGAGCGCGGTGAAGATGGCGCGGATCTCCTCGTTCTCCAGCACCCTGTTCAGCCGGGCGCGCTGGACGTTCAGCACCTTTCCACGGAGCGGAAGGATCGCCTGCGTCCGGCGGTCGCGAGCGCTCTTGGCGGAGCCGCCCGCGGAATCGCCCTCCACCAGATAGATCTCGCAATGCTCCGGGTCCTCGATCGAGCAGTCGGCCAGTTTTCCGGGGAGCGTGGAGGATTCCAGCGCGCTCTTGCGGCGAACCAGATCGCGCGACTTGCGCGCGGCCTCCCGCGCCTCCGCGGCGTTGAAGACCTTCTCGATGATCGCCTTGCCGACCTTCGGATTTTCCTCAAGGAACTGCGCCAGCCCATCGGCGAAGATGGAGCGGACGACGCCCTCGACATCCGAGTTGCCCAGCTTCGTCTTGGTCTGCCCCTCGAACTGCGGCTCCCCGACCTTCACCGAGATCACGCAGGTAAGCCCCTCCTTGAAGTCATCGCCGGTCAGCGTGATCTTGTCGTTCTTGAGGAGCTTGTTCTTGGTGGCATACGCGTTCAGCGTCCGCGTAAGCGCCGAGCGGAAGCCGGAGACATGCGTCCCCCCCTCGCGCGTGTTGATGTCGTTCACGTAGCTGAAGACATTCTCGCTGTAGCTGGAGTTGTATTGGAAGCAGATCTCGACCGGCGTGTTCTCCTTCTCGCCGACGATCATCACCGGCTTGATGATGGGAGTGCGAAGCTCATCGATATACCTCACAAAGCCGACCAGCCCTTCATTATAGTGGAACACCTCCTCGATCCCATCCTCGCGCTCATCCTTCATGGTGATGGTGATCTGCGGGTTGAGGAAGGCCAGCTCCCGCATCCGCTCCGCGAGGGTATCCCAGCGGAATTCGTTTACCTTGAAGATGGATGTGTCGGGAAGGAACCACTGCGTGGTGCCGGTATCGGACTTCCGCTTGGTTTCGCCGATCTCCCTGACCGGCCCCTGCGGTATGCCGCCGCGATACTCCTGCTGGTAGATCTTGCCGTCGCGCCTGATGGTCGCGATCATATGCTCGGACAGGGCATTCACCACCGAAACGCCCACGCCGTGAAGTCCGCCGGAGACCTTGTAGGTGTCCTTGTCGAACTTTCCGCCAGCGTGGAGGATCGTCATGACCACCTCCAGCGAGGAGATCCCCTTCGAGTGCATCCCCACCGGGATGCCGGAGCCGTTGTCCACCACCGTGACGGAATTGTCTTTATGTATCGTAATGTCGATGGTATCGCATCGGCCGGCAAGCGCCTCATCGATGGAATTATCGACCACCTCGTAAACAAGATGATGGAGGCCGCGCATGCCCACGTCGCCGATATACATCGCCGGACGCATTCGAACCGCCTCAAGCCCTTCAAGTACCTTGATATTCTCCTCGGTATAGGCATTCTTGCCATTACCGATGGACTGCGCCGTAGTTGTCACAGGTTCCTCAGTTGATTCAATTGGATCGATCATGATTCTAGCTGTTCGTAGACGATTTCATGGGCGGTTTCATCTATGAAAAAGCCCGGAAAATCTATGGTAAATGAGGATTTTCTTAACGAATTAAAGCGATTTACGCATCAGCCCCGATCGCCTTGATCATCCCCGCCGGGCCGCAGCGCGGAAAGGCCGGCATGCCCCCGGAATCCGGGAGGCCTCAGCGAAGAACGATCTCCTTCACGATCTCCGCGCCCAGGCGTTCATTCACCTTTGCGCGTATCTCGTCACGCCGCATCGCCAGCTCATTTCTCCATACCGCGCTCTGCACCTTCACAAACATCGTCCCCCTCTCTATCCTCTCCACCTGCGCGTGCTTCGCCACGGATTCGCCGACGATTTCCACCCAGTACGATGGGACCGAGTTCTCCTGAAGTTTCTCCGCGAGATTGTTCTCGCGAAGCCACTGCTGGATGATTGCACCGATAGATTCAGCCATAATTGTCCGACCTGCAAAATTACCACGCCGGCCGGTTTCCGCCGACCTTTTTTATCGATTTCCGGGGATATTCGGAGAGATTTATCGGCCCACGGGATGCAGCGATCCATCGGCGTGGCGCGTCTCCGCAATCGCCCCGCCGGACACCGTGAAATGCCCCTCTCCGCTTGAAAGCCTCCGTCCCCGAAGGAACGGCAGCAGGTCCAGCGATGCAACCGTGATAAAGGTCTGGGCGATGTTCCGGGTAAGGTCGTAGACGCGCTCGGCACGTCGCGCATCCAGCTCGCCGAAGATATCGTCCAGCAGGATCAGCGGGGTCTCCGCGCACTGCCGCGCCAGATAATGGAACTCGGCGATCTTCAGGCCGATCAGCAGCGTCTTGTGCTGCCCCTGGCTTGCCGAGACGCGGACATCGCCGCCGTTGATCTCCATCCTCAGATCGTCCCGATGCGCGCCGAACAGCGTGGTCCCGCGCCGCTGCTCCTCCTGCCATACCTGCTGGCTTCTGAGCCAGAGGGCGTCGCGATATTCGTTGACGCTGCCGAGCGGCTCCCTGGCGCTGTCGGGGGCGTAGAAGATCTCCACGTCGTCGGCGCCGGTGGCAACCTCGGCGGCGGTGGCCTTGAAGATCGGCTGGAACTCCCGGATGAACTCCGCGCGCTCGTGCATCAGATGCGCAGCCCGTTCTATCAGCCCCTCATCCCACGGCTCGATCAGCGCGCGATCGATCGGCCGCCCGTTCTTCCTCCCCATCGCCAGCAGGACGTTTCGCTGTTTCAGGATGCGCCGGTACTGCATCAGCTCCTCCAGATAACGCCGCTTGGCCTGCGATATCACCATGTCGATAAACCTGCGGCGCTCGGAGGGGGCGCCGTTGGTGATTGCCTTGAGATCCGGGGAGAGCACGACGGTGGGGGCGGTGCCGATGACCTGCGCCGCGTTGGCGGCCGGGCTCCCGTCCAGGATGATCGACTTGCCGAGGGAGTTATCGTAGCGAACCTCGATCCGGTGCGGCGCGGAGTAATCGCTTATCCCCTCGATCTTCGCCTCGAACCCCCGTTCGCCACGGCGGATCAGCGTGGCATCCAGCGTTCCGACAAACGAGCGCGTGAGGGTGCAGATGGCGATCGCCTCCAGGATCGTCGTCTTCCCCTCCCCGTTCAGGCCGGTGATGACATTGGCCCCTTCGGCGGCATCGAGCTCGGTGGAGGAATGGTTGCGGAGATTTTTGAACGAGAGGCGACGGAGACGCATGCGGAGAACGCGAAATGGATCTTCTTACGTGATATCGTAACCGCGTGTCGGAGACGGTGTCAGGGGCGGTTTAAAACCGCCCCCGACAGATCAACGTACGATCAACGTACAATCTGATCTACAATCTAATTATTCAGCCGGATCGGCATCAGCAGCATCAGCACTTCCTGGCCGTTCGCCTTGCCGTACGGCGATATCAGCGATGGGCGGAGCGGCGTGGAGAAATCCATCGCGATCTCATCCGAGTCGATCCGGTCAAGAGCGTCGCGGACGAACTGGGAGTTGAAGCCGATCTCCAGCTCGTCGTCGCTGTAGTCGCACGGGATATGCTCGAACGCCTCGCCGCCGGTATCCATATCCTCCGCCTGTACCCGGAGCGCGTTCGGGGCCACTTTCAGGCGCACCTGACGGGTGTGGGTGTTGGAGTAGAGGCTTACCCGCTTCACGGTGTTGAGCAGCTCCTCCCGCTTCACCACCATCCGCTTGTCGTTGGCCTGCGGGATCACATTCTCGTACGGCGGATAGTTCTCGTCGATCAGGCGGGCGGTGATGGTGGTGGTCCCATCGGCGAACCGGACGTGCGTCTGGTTTGCCTCCAGCGTGATATCGGTGGCGGAGAACGCCTTGGAGGCAAGCTGAAGCGCCTTCGGCGGGACGATGATATCAACCGGCTCGCTCAACTCCGCGGTCATCTCATGATCGATCACCCGCACCAGCCGGAAGCCGTCGGTGGCGACGGCGCGGATTTCATCGGGACGGAACTGGAACAGGACGCCGGTCATCGCCGGGCGGAACTCATCGCCGGAGCAGGCGAACACGGTCCGGTCGATCATCGTGGAGAACTTGTTGAGCGGGAGATTCAGCGAAACTCTTGGCTCGAACTTTGCGCGTTGCGGGAACTCGGAGACATCCAGCCCGGAGAGCTTGTACTCGCCGCTGGCGGTATGAAGGCTGATCCGCTTGGTGGATGGATCGACATCGAACTTCAGCTCCCCGATCTCCAGGGCGCGAACGGTGTCGAACAGGCGCCGGGCCGGGACGAGAATGGCACCGTTTGCCGTGCCGCGCACATCCACCCTGGTGGTGACGGTGATATCCATATCGGTCGCCGTCAGGCTGAGGGCCGATCCTTCGAGCTCCAGCATGACATTCTCGAGAACCGGCATGGGCGAGCGCTGCGGCGTTGCGCTGGAAATGCGGCTCAACGCCTGCGCGAGATCTTTGACTGCGACACTGAAGTTCATGGTTCGGGCTTATAAATGGTTCACGGGAAAGTTCGAGTATAGGGCCCACGTCTCCGCGCGGGCGGGCGGGATTGGTCCCACCCTCCAGCTTATCGGACGCGGACCTGAGACGAAGGCAACGCCTCCCGTCCGGTTCTCGCGGGGTGGAACCGGTATTCGCGGCTGCTGAGGGATGGCGCGGCGCGCCGATAAGGGGTTGATAAAAGTACTAAACCCCGCCGCCTTCTCAAAGCCGAGATACGCGGTTCGGCGGGCGTCCGGCAAATACCGGCGGTGATTGATCGCAAGGGGCGATCGCGCCCGGAAAACATCTTCTCATTCCCCGGCACGCCAATGCGTCGGGGCAGATGAACGCAACATCCAATACACTCATTCAGGGGAATGCATATGTCGGAAATGGAATCAAAGCACAGCGATCTCATCAGCAAGGGACGCGAACTTGGGATCGACTTCGGTGATATCACCGAGCAGAACGGCAAGCTCCAGCTCAACGGAACCACGACCTTTCAGATGCAGAAGGATGCGTTCTGGGACGCGCTGAAGGCGGAAGGCGCGGAGAGCGAGGTTGATGCCGATATCAAGGTTGAGAATACCGATTATTACGGGGATTATACCATCCAGAAAGGGGATACGCTCAGCAAGATCGCCCAGCGCTATCTGGGAGATGCCAACAAGTACCGGATGATCGCCGAGGCCAACCCCGACACGATCTCCGATCCCGACAAGATCAACGCGGGAGCCACGATCCGCCTTCCGATGGCCGCCGCGCTTCACTGATCCGGACCCGGCGGATCGATGGCAATTCGAACACGACGTTCGAGGGATAGATGGTGGAAGTCCCTCGAACGTCTTACGTTTGAAGCTCCGGGACGGATGGCATATCCCCCCGCCCCGCTGAACAAGGCTATTCCAGGGCATATTGGCAATCACCCCTATGGGACGACAGTTCAAACAACGTGACGAGCGGCCGCTGGCGGAACGGATTGCAGACGCCGACGCGCTGGTGATCACCGACGTGCAGACGCAGCGGAGACAGGCGGAACGGCGATCGATCTTCATCAACGGCGAGTTCGCGATGGGGGTAAGCGAGGAGATGTACGTCAAATACGCGCTCTACAAGGGGCGCGTGGTGACGCTCTCCTTCCTGGAAGAAGTGCAGCGGGAGGATGAGATCTACCGCTGCAAGCAGACCGCGATGAACTACCAGACGCGAAGGATGAGAAGCCGCAGGGAGATGGAGGAGAAGCTGGCGGAGAAGGGCTTCCCACTGGAGGCGATCGACGCAACGATCCGCTTCCTGATCGAATACCGGATGATGGACGATCGCGATTTTGCCCGCGCCTATATCAACGACCAGATCATGAAGCGCCCGGTCGGGAGACGGCGGCTGGAGAACGATCTTCGCAGGAAGGGGCTTCAGAAGGATGAAGTCGCGGAGATCGTTTCCGAATCGCTCGGGGAATCCGACGAGCTGGCGCACGCGATGGCGGCGGCCGAGAAAAAGGCGCGGACCATCCGGCATGATGATCCACAGAAATGGGAGCGGGCGATGGCCGCCTTCCTGGCCGGACGCGGTTTCGACTGGAGCGTGGTGGGAAAGATACTGGAGCGGTACAGGCGGGAGCGCAGGGAGCCCGACAACACTTTTATCGATGAGTGAGCGCGAGCATGAGCGAAGATTATTCCGATGATTTCGATCCGTGGGACGATGCCGGCGATGAGGAGCCGGTGATCGTCAGCGTCGGCGAGCTGACGGCGATCCCCTACGGCTGCGCCGCCTGCGGCGAGACGAACGAGACGCAGTTCGATCTTGGCGGCGGCTATCACCAGCAGTACACGGAGGACTGCGCGGTCTGCTGCCGCCCCAACCTCCTGACGATCACCGTGGATGAGGAAACCCACGCCGCGACGATCGTCAACGAGCTGGAATACGACTGCTGAACCTCCACCACCGGCTACTGCTTCAGGGCGTATGAGGAGATCAGCCTGGTCACCTTCTCCAGCAGACCGTAGCTGACCATCGTGGGGAGATCGCGCGAGGTATGATAGACGGGATTGCGCGGATGGTGGCGATCGTTCACCCACGGCTTGCAGCTCTCCATCAGCAGGACCGCCGGAAAGCCGAACCGATCGAACGATTCATTGTCGCTGTTGGGGCATGGGGCGGCGATGGTGGCAAGGTTGAGATCGAGCCCGAGGAAGCTGCGCCGCGCCTGAAGATCGGCGGCCAGCCATCGTGAGCGGGGCGTCGTGAAGATCGGCATATAGTCCTCCCCCGGATTCCATCCCACCATGTCCATCGATATCACCGCGCGCACCGGCTTTCGATCGCGGCTCAGTTTCCCGGCCATGTACCGGCTGCCGAGATGATGCCCATCGGCACGGGCAAGCCCGGCGTAATCGGGGTTCCGCTCCTCGGCGTTGCAGGCAACGAACATCAGCGTGTACTGCGGCTTCAGATCGGAATGGGCAACCAGCGTCAGCGTTTCCAGCAGCGCCGCGATTCCGGTGCCGTCGTCATCCGCCCCCGGCGCGTGGGCGCGGCTCCAGTTTCCATCCCATCCCCCGTCCCGGCTTCCCGATGCATCGATATGCGCGCAGATCACGATGATCGAATCGCTCTTCCCCGCGATGATCGCCACCGGATCGACCAGCGACGATGGCGTCTTCCGTGACTTCCGCGCCACCATGAAGGTATCGGCGCGGACGTTCGGGGTGCTCTTCCGCATCTCCGCCAGCACATACTCCACGGCCCAGCGATTCCCATCGGTGAACACCACCCGCGATCCTGTCCCCCCGGCCTTCGCCAGCGTATCGATATGGGCGCGAAGACGTGAGCCTAGATTGCGCGGAAGCGATGGCGGATCGGCAACGCCGGATCGCGTGACAAGCGGAATGGCGGCCAGCAGCGCCGCGACGATCAGAAGCCGTATGATTCCGCGCATCGGCAGCCCCGTTATGTTGACAGAATGTTCAGCACCGGAAGCGGGATCATCCCCTTCCGATCGATCAGATCCGCGGGCATCGCCTCCACCGTCGCCACCGCGTGCTCCCCCAGAAACTCCCCGATCCGCACCGGCACGATCCGATTCTGAAGCGCCGATCCGGAGCGGACCGCAACCCGGATATAGTTATCGGTATACCCCCCGATCATCCCGCCGACATCACCATGCTCGAACAGCACGGGCCGGACATCGCCACGATGCTTCTCCGCGAACGCCGCCCGCTTCTTCTCCGAGAGGTTCCTGAGCGCCCGCGTCCTGTTCCTGCGCGCCTCCACCGGCACCGGCTCCGCGAACTCCGCCGCCGGCGTGTTCTCCCGCTCCGAATAGGTGAAGACATGGAAATAGGCGACCGGCAGCGCATGAAGGAAATCGTGGGTGGCCTGAAAATCGGCATCGCTCTCCCCCGGAAAGCCGACGATCACATCCACGCCGATCGCGGCGTCCGGCATGGCCGAACGTACCCGCTCGACACGATCGCGATAGAGTTCGCTCCGGTAGCGCCGGCGCATGCGGGCAAGGATGGCATCGGAGCCGCTCTGGAGCGGGATATGAAAATGCGGGAGCATCCTGTCGGAGCCGGCGGCCATCGCGATGATCTCATCGGTGAGCAGATTGGGCTCGATGGAGCTGACCTTCAGCCGCTCCAGACCATCGACATCATGCAGCCTTCCGAGAAGACCGGCGAAGTTCTCCCCCCTTCCCTTCCCGAAATCGCCGACATTGACGCCGGTGATCACGATCTCCCGGAAGCCGGCCGCGACAAGATCGCACGCCTGGCGATACGCATCCTCGATCGGCTGGCTTCTGCTGCCGCCGCGGGCCAGCGGAATCGTGCAGAAGGAGCAGGTGTAGTCGCAACCGTCCTGCACTTTCAGAAATGCCCTGGTGCGCGCGTCTCCCTCGCCGCTGTAGGCCGCGCCGAACGCATCGCCGCAGCCGATCTCACCAACGATCACCCTGGGCACCTCCCGCTTCCGGAAATCCCCGGCCAGCTCGAACGTTTTGAACTTCTCCGACGAGCCCAGCACCAGATCCACACCATCGATCGATGCGATCTCCTCCGGCTGAAGCTGCGCGTAACACCCGGTGACGATCACGAACGCGTCGGGGTTCGCCCGCAGCGCGCGCCGGACAAGCTGGCGGCATTCGCGATCGGCATGTTCGGTGACGGTACACGAATTGATAACGATCACATCGGAGGGGGAGCCGAAATCGGTAACATCGTACCCCTCGCTCCTGAAGCGGGCGCCGATCGTGCTGGTCTCGGCGTAGTTCAGTTTACAGCCGAGCGTATGGAGAGAAACACGCTTGTTCATGGAATATTCGTTCATGCATACGAAGGACGTTCAATATACGGGAGAACCCGCCGATGGCGATAAGCCGATCGCCGCGCCAAACGGAAATTCACCGATGCGCTCCGGGCGTCCAGCGGCGACGGAAGATCGTCAGCATGCGACTTGCGATGCAACTTTTGGGCAGGTATACTATTCAGAGGGATCGGGCACTCATAACAGATACGAGGTACAGTATGAATGACTTGAACTTGGAAATGTTCATCGGCGCTCAACGGGATTCCGAGCGGAGCAGATATCAGATTCTCGGCGAGTTGCAGAAGATCCGCAGGGAATTCTCCCACAATCGGATCTACCCGCCGCTTACCGACCTGATCGAGCTCTATTCCACGTTGAAAAAAATCACCGAGGGGAGTGAGGGGTTAAAGCGGGAGATGCCGAAACGGATCACCGGTATAGATCTGAAGAACAACCGGCTGGTGTATGAATGGTTCGAGCTTGGGGACGATCAGATACGGGCGATCGAGGATCTGATTCACTGGTCGCTGCCGCATATCATTGCGGCGATCGAGGAGGGGCAGACGATTTTCAATTTCGTGGACAACAATCTGAAGCTGGAGGAAGTGGGGATACTCCCCTCGTACATCGAGGAGGGATATCTTCTTCTACCGGAGATACGGCAGGATCTGGTCCATGTGATCCGCTACGAGATATCCATTTTCGCCGGCGCCGACCAGCAGTACAGGAACCTCAAGACCACGTCGATCAGGACCTTTCCCCTTTCGGCGCTCGAATTTTCCCCCGGAAATATCAAGCTGGAGATGATCCGCTCCAATCGCGATCTCCCCAACCCGGCGACATATTTTTTCGCGACCGATCTGGATTTCCCGTTCAACGAGACGATTCTTCCGGTGGCGAAACGGAAACTGCTGCGGCAGATTTATTCGTAATGCGTCAATCACGTTGCCCATGTATCAAATCGCCCGATCGAATCATATCGATCGGGCGATTCTGTTCCGGCGCATCTCAACCCGTCAGGATATCGATCATACATACCAGCCATAGTATGGGACAGGGAGATTTACGCGATAATATCGACCCCATCGATGCGACCTGTCTTGCAGGCCGATTTATTCCATACAACGTGTGGTTGCAATTCGTTGAAATCCGGGATTCAGGATTGCTCTCTCTGATTAACGCGAATTCCTTATTCCCCGGCAGATGATCAATTTGTTGTCGCTTCCTGGCATGTCCATCGATCATCAATTGCAGTTTTTGAAATTCTGAATATTGAAACGGATGCCGTACGAATACTTCCTATTTTCCCATTCGTACATACTCCCTGTAATACGGCGAGAAATATTTCCCGAAAAGCTGCGACTGACTGGTCACGTTCGCTTTTCGATGAATGCGGAGTACACGTTTCTTTATGGCAACCGGGGTCAGATGCAATTGATCGGCGATTTCCTGATACGACATTCCAAAGGCTCGTGGAAGCATCACCTCCTTTTCCCGCTCGGTAAGCCCGATTTCCTCCACGATGGAGTCCACAATACTGTTGAATATCCCGACAATCGGGTTCTGCTCGTGATAGACCTGGCGAACGCGGAGGAACTGGCTGGCGATAAAGCACTGCATTTCCTCCATCAGATGCAGGGTCGCCGGCAGGATCGGGGGGCGAAATTTCAACCGCATCAGCACGATCGAGCCCAGATAGGGGTAGTCCGGGAGATGATAATCGAACCTGTGCAACGGGTGACATGCATCGGCTGGAAAACCGTTGAGATGAAATGACTTCAGAATCATGTGATTGGAAATCGGGGCCGGCGGCATATAGAGCGCCAGTTGTTCCCATTTCCTTTCGTTGTCACCGATTGTCGGGTGAGTATCAGGATCTGCCGGATCAGCGGCTACAGCCACGGCTCCGGGGTTCATCCACACCAGATCGACATCGCCAAGAAATTCTCTGATTATTCCGGATGCCTGCGCCCCCCATTTTACCGGATCGGGCTCAGTTGGAAACGCATTTATAAAGTCCAGCAGATCATCGATGGAACGTGCCATGATAATTACCCTGATAGGAGCTGAGTTCGAGCATGGTGATTGAAACGGGCGCTTCGAGGAAATCCCCCGAAGCGCCCGGTATGTATGGCTACCTGTCGCCGACGATGATCTTGCGGGTAGTGGAAACACCCTCGCCGTTGATATCGAGAATGTACGTTCCGACCGACCATCCGCGGGTTGGAAGCGTCATCCGATTGGCCCCCTCACGGGCATTTGCCTGGAAGGTGGTCACGATTTTTCCGGCCACATCGCTTACGGTGATGGTGACCGCCGATGCTTTCGGCATGCTGTAATCGACCTGCAGAGGCTCACCGCGCTTCACGGGATTCGGCGTGGCGAGGATCGAGGAGGCATCGACCGACGGAGATACATCGATGCCGGAGATACCGTCATCGCCACCGTCATTCCGTCGCGTGCTGAACGGGCTGTAGCAGAGTTCAGTGCTCCAGTCCACCGGGGTAGTCGTAACCTGTGGAGTGCAGGAGATGCCGATTCCGGGGCCGATGGGGCTGACCACGACCATCTGGTATCTGGGATCGGAGTTCTGCGGCTGTATCAGCTTTTCATTGCAACCGCTGACACCGGCATTGGTGGTTTTGATCAGATAGGCCTGCTGCGGATCCATGGGAGGAACCAGCCCAGGGCTCTGCGTATAACCGGCAAGGATATACCCATTGCCCGGGACAACCGAGGTGGAGAATCCCGCGTCTGCTCCAGATCCTCCATAGATTCTGAAGCCCACCGGAGCAACTATCTGCAGGGTGTTCGGGTCAATTTCCATCAGAAACATATCACCACCGCCAAATCCGCCCGGAAGCGTTGTAACGCCGGTAACTATCAGATGTCCGTTGGTGGTATTCTCACGCACACAAGCGCCGGCATCCAGGCCTGTCCCCATATCGCCGTAGATCTGCTGTGCCAGGGGTAGAAAAAAGGGTGGGCCAGTGGTGATCCCGGGATTGGTCTTCACGACGTAGATCTCCGTGGCGGGACCGTTTACGGTCTGCACCGTGAGGTATCCGGTGGCGACGATGTCGCCCTGGTTGCCAGCACCGACTTTCAGCTCCTCCACCGACTGAAATTCACCCGTCCAGTTAACGTTAGTCCCGGGTGGCGCGAATGTCTTTGCCGTCACGATTGCCCCGCTGCCGCCATTGACCACCATGAGGAGCGCATAGGAGCTGGAGTTGCCCCAGTTATGATCGCAGGAGCCGGCCGCAATGATATTCCCCACATTGATACCGATCGTCGATTCCTTCACGGTGATGATCTCATTATCCAACTTGGCGGCACTGGGATAGGTTCTGTCCCAGATGAGAGTGCCAGTGCTGGTGGCCCTCATGATATATCCCTCACGGGCATTCAATGTATTAACCGTATATCCGGACACAACGAAATCACCCGCGGATGTTCCGGGTTGGAGGCCCATGGTGGTTTCAATGACCGTCATCGCCATTTCCTGACGGGTCGTGCCGTATGTTTTCGCCCAGATAACTCCTCCGGCCGGATTCAGTCGCAGAAGGAATATATCTTCCGAATTACAGCCACCCGCGTGCATGGGATTTCTGGTCACCCCGGTTACGATAAAATCGCCGTTCGCGCACTCGCGGATACAGCTTCCGGTATCGGTCCCGTTGCCGATATCGTAGGCGAACGACCACGCAAGCGTGCCGTTGGCGTTCGTCTTCACCACATAAATATCCGAGGTCCAGTTCTGGCAATTTCCACTGGGGCTGAACGTGACGCCGGTGAATATATATCCACCGGTGGATACCGGCTGTACGCCGGTATAGGCTGCCTCGATACATGAACCGCCGAACGTGCTCTGCCACTGCTGCGCGCTCGCGGTGCCGGCCGCACCCAGGGAAACAAGCAACCCCAGGATGATGCGTGCAAGCATCGCATATCTCAGGTGATTTCCTTTTCGTGACATGATGATGTCTCCAATCTGCGTTGGTGAATACCGGCTGTAATTCGCCGGATTTTATTGCAAATGAAAATCGATTTTCACCAGCGAATATAGGCGGGGACGTGGCGGAGCGTACCACATATTTACCACATAGTGGGATATGAGATGTCGATGAACGGAAACGGAACGAATTACGTCGAGGTGAGAAACAGCGAAAGATTGGCGGTGTTGGGAAGGGCGAGCTTCTTACGAATATTGGTGCGGTGAAGCTCCACGGTACGGAAGCTGATATTCAGCATCGTGGCAATTTCCTTGCTGGAGAGATTGATTTTCAGGAGCGCGCAGATTTTCAGCTCCGCCGGTCGCAGCGCAGGATAGAGATCGTGCAGCCTGATGAGAAATCCGTGGTGGACCTGCTGGAACTGCTCCTCGAACTGCCTCCACGCCTCCTCCGGCTGCGTGCTCTCCTCGATTCGCTTCTGCATCGTCCTGGCAAGGCTCCGTGCATCTCCGGGATTTTTCAGCGATGATCCGATTTCCTTGCCGAGAGCATCCATCAGCTCGTTGTTCCTCACCAGCCGGAGCGCCATCGCCGTCAGCTCCTTCGATTTACGCTCCATCTCCAGTTGAAGCTGCGCGTTCCTCAGCAGCGCGATCTCCTTTTCCTTTTCGGCCCGCTCGATCTCCGCCCGCGCCTGCGCCATCGCCATCGCGTTTTTCGTCTCGTGGCCGTCCAGCTCCCGCTCCAGTTCCATGTAGCGTTTATAGTGCTTCAGCGATGTTCCGGTATCCCCCAGCATTTCATGGACCCGGCCCAGGGATTCGTGGAGCAGAAGCTCCTTGGCCCGATAGCCGATCTCCTGGGCCAGCCTGAGCGCTTCAAGGAAACAGGAAAGCGCCTCCGCCGATTCATCGCGCCTGACATGGATCTCCCCGATATCGGCAAGAGCGATGCTGCGCCCCTGCCTGTCGCCGATTGACTCGAAGATCGCGAGCGCCTTCCGGACGCAGTCGAGCGCCTCGTCGCTGCTCGACCGAATGACGATGCCGGCCTTCGTCAGAAGGCAATACGCCTCCTGCTGCTGCGTGCCGAACTCTTGGTGAATCGCGGTGGCGGCGGCAAGCATCTCCAGCGCGCCATCGTGGTCACCCCGGTTGGCGAGTATACTGGCGATGTTCCCCAGTACCGCCCCCTCTCCCAGCCGCTCGCCGATCTCATTCCAGAGCAATGCGGCGCTGCGGAATTTCTCGATCGCCCTGTCGTAGTCTCCCAGCATCATGAACGCCCGGCCGGTACACTCCATGCAGTGGATCACATAGCTCCGGAAGCCGTTCTCCTCCGCCATCTTCTCCACGCGACCGAGAAGCTCGAACGCTCTCGGGTAGTATCCAAGTTGCAGGTAGGTATCGGCGGTCGTCCCGAGGATCAGCGCCGCCAACCTCGCGTCCACGCGATCGAGATAATCGAACGCGGAGGTCAGCACTTCCAGCCCCTTCGGCAGATCCCCCAGCGTCAGATGGAGCGACCCGAGTTTATGGCAGAGCGCGACCCTTAAATCATGCTCGTCGGGAATCCGCTCCAGCAGCACGCCGGACTCCGTCAGCACCTCAAGCATCCGGGGATACTGCTCCCTCGCGAAGTAATAGTTCTCCATCATGAAAAGGCTTTCCACCATCAGGCGCGGATCATCCAGCCGCCGGGCCAGTCGCAGCGCCTCGCGCGCGCTCCGTATTCCGCATCGGTAATCGCTCGAAATCAGTTCCTCGCTTCTCTGAAGGAGATGGGCGATCTTCTCCCTCGCGTCGCCTGCCGATCCGCGACAGGCATCATGCTTTTTGATGTTCTTCATAGGATGTGGTATCTCCCTCGATCCATCCCCTCCCTCTGCACATTCTTCTACGCGACAATGGCCGGCACGCGCGGACGGGGGATGATCATTACGTCCCCGTATCAGTGGGGTCTTCAATGATTGAGTGTCGATGCGATAGTATCCGGGGCAACTGCCAGGCCGCGATGGAACCGGGCCGCGGGGCAATTCGTGATGGATAAGTTACAAGGCAACCCGACATCGGCGCAAGGATATCCTGAAGCCGGTCCGCTCCCGTCGGAGCAGCAATCAGGCCGATCCGTTGCGGCACATCGTGCCCGATGTCGGTAGCGACTGGACAAACGACCTCACGGTCCATCCTGGCCCGTTCAAAGAACTCCGCATAAAAAACGCCGCGCGATCTCGGGCTGTTCCGATATCACGCGGCGAGCAGTTTGTTTCGGTCTGAACGCGATGCGCTACTTGTCCGCCTCTCCCATCACGGGATCGATCGAGCCGATGATGGCGACCACGTCGGAGATCATCGAGCCCTCGCACATCGGGGTAAGGGCCTGAAGGTTGCAGAACGATGGCGAGCGGATCTTCATCCGCCATGCGTGGCCGGTGCCGTCGGAGACGATATAGAAGCCAAGCTCCCCCTTCGGCGCCTCGATCGCCGAGTATATCTCCCCCGGCTCCGGCTGCACGCCGAAATTGATCAGCATGAAGTCATGAATCAGCTCCTCCATCTTCGTGTAGATCTCCGTCTTCCCCGGCAGCACATTCTTGGCATCGTCCGCCAGTGTCGGGCCGGAGGGAATCCTGCCGAGAAGCTGGTTCACGATCTTCACCGATTCCTTCATCTCGTCGCCACGGGTCAGGTAGCGGGAAAGGCAGTCGCCATCGCTGTAGGTGATCACATCGAAATCGAGCTGATCGTACATCAGGTACGGCTCATCGCGACGGAGATCGTGCGGCACGCCGGAGCCACGGAGGCAGGCGCCGGTCAGGCCAAGCGCAATCGCATCCTGCGCCGTGATCACGCCGATCCCGCTGACGCGCTCGACGAAGATCCGGTTCCGGTTGATCAGCCCCTCGAAATCGCGCAGGTTGGCGGGAAACTCCTCGATGAACTTGCGGATCATCGGAAGCACATCGGGGGTGAAGTCATTCGCCACGCCGCCGATACGGGTGTAGCTGGTTGTGAAGCGGGCGCCGCAGATCTTCTCGAAGATATCGTACAGCTTTTCCCGCTCGCGAAATGTCCAGAGGAGCATCGTCACCGCGCCGACATCCATCGCCATCGCCCCCATCGCCATCAGGTGCGAGGAGATCCGCGCCAGCTCGGAGATAAGCGTTCTGATCCAGACGGCACGCTCCGGCGTCTCGATGCCGGCGGCCTTTTCCACCGCCAGGGCGTAGCCGACGTTGTTGGAAAGAGGCGAAAGATAATCGAGCCGGTCGGTATGCGGCAGGAACTCGTGAAAGGAGATATTCTCCCCCAGCTTCTCATATCCCCGGTGGAGATATCCCAGCTCGGGAACGCATTTTTCCACCGTCTCGCCATCCAGGCGGAGCAGCACGCGAAGCACGCCGTGCGTGGCCGGATGCTGCGGCCCCATGTTGAGGACCATCGTGTTCTCCAGGGGATCGCGCCCTTCCAGGGAGATCGTGGTGTCCTTGTCGATGATCTTGCTGAGGATCTTCCGCTGGCGGAGGTCGTAGACCCGCTCCAGCGTTGCCGATGAGTTTATGTTCATGTCAGATATCTCCGAATCGAAAGGGTTCGTTCTTCAACGCTCTTAACAGCATGGGCCGTTGGCCCGTTAACGGAGGCCCTTTCAGGGCGGACTGTCAAGCACTCTCAGGCGCACTCCCGCACCACGGATATCGGGCGCTTCCGGTCCCCTCAGTTCCGCTCGGGAAGCGGCATCGAGCCGGGAACCCCCATCATCGGGAACTCCTTGCGGAGCGGGTAGAGAGGCTCGCCGGAGTTCGGATCGACGAAATCCTCGGGCATGTACATCCGCCGCAGATCGGGATGACCATCGAAGATGATGCCATGCATGTCGTAGGTTTCCCGCTCGTACCAGTTGGCGGCGGTAAACAGCCCGGTCAGGGAGTCCACATGCGGCGACTTCTCCTCGGTAAAACACTTCACGCGCAGCCTGATGCTGTTATCGAGCGACCAGATGTTGTAGATAAGCTCGAAGCGTTCCTTCCGGCGGTTCCAGTCCACCGCGCAGATATCCTTCAGCATCGTGAAGCCCAGCGCGGGCTCGTCGCGGAGATAACGCACCAGCTCCACCAATCGTTCACGCGGAACGGAGATGGAAAGCTCGCCGCGGTGTTCCGCATGGGTCAGCATCCCCTCGCCGAAATGCCCGGTCAGCGTTGGAAGGACGATCCCCTTGACTCGTTCGAGACGTTCTGCAAGTGTCATAGTGAGGCAAATTTACTGAATTTCCGCCGGGAGGAAGTGTAAAAGGGCGTTCGATTCGGAAGGGCGGACGGGGCCTGAACGCGACCGGTCAGAGCCGGCCGGAGTAGTCGCTGAGGAACCTCTTTTCATCATCGGTCAGGGAGTCGAAGCTCTTTTCGCTGATCTTGTCGAGGATGATGTTCAGCCGTTCCTCGTCGGAAATCTCTCTCGGGACGCTCTTCTGCGCCGTCGCGCGGACGCGGACCGGCTGCGGCACGGTGGTCCGTCTGGGAGCGGAGGCCGGCTTCTGCTCGATGTGCGGCGCGCGCGCGCCGGAGACAAAGCGCTCCATGGCGCGGATCGGGCCAAGCATGAACTCGTACTTCTGGAAGCGCATGTGAAAATAGATCAGCCCCAGAGTCAGCCCAAGCACCCCCTCTTCAAAGAAAAGCCACGGGCTTGCCATCCCGTGCATCGCCACATAGAGCGAATTGCCGATCGTGAGGACGGCGATACCGTAGAGAATAAAACGATTCTGAATGCTGATGAAGAAGAACCGGGTTTCACTGCGCGGGTAGAGATAGACGAAACCGACCAGGACGAAGAGCGCCGGGTTGATGGCACCCGCCAGCATAACGTTTGGAGCCCTGAAGAAGAGCGTCAGGTGGAGCAGTGCGCCGAACACCACGACAAGCAGCAGCAGTATGCCGAACTGCTTCGTCCCCAGCATATGCTCCAGCTCCTCTCCCGGCGATGAGAAGGCGACCACGGCCACGATCAGGCCGATAAAGCCGTTCGGCAGAATCGCGTACGTAATCAGCCTCCAGAGCTGAAAGCCGTGGAAGACATCCTGCGGAGAGAGCACGAGAATGGGGCTGATAGCCTCCCTTGCCGCATGCAGATAGTCCAGAAAGAAAAAGATCACAAGTATGATCAGAATCTTCCGTGAAAGTGTCGACGCTCCCATCATAACTGGTCGAACGAACGATACATGAGTTGATCTCTCCCTGTGTCGGCAACAACATGGGCTGTTGGCTTCCCGGCCGGAGCCTTTCAGGGCATTGCCGGCAATCTCCAGGGATTCCGAAGAAAACTACGACAACAATTCCTTCCGGCGCAATCATTCTCGCCAAAGCACCACCGAACAACGCGGAGAACCGCGGATCAGCCGAAGAGGCTGAAGATTGTGATGATCTGCGGAACAAGCACGAACGTGGCGACAATCCCGCCGATCGCCCCCGCCAGATGCGCCTCGTGACCGATGTTATCCTGGACCTTCCGCATCGCGTAGATGGAATAGGCGGTATAGAGAACCGCGAAGACATACGCGGGCATCGGGATCATGAAGAAGACATAGTACGTATCGGTGGGGCGGGCCATGCAGAGGGAGAAGAGAACGCCGGAGATGCCGCCGGACGCGCCGATTGCCACATAACTGGGGACATTCCGATACTTGAAGAAGGGATAGAGATTCCCCACCACGATGCTGATCAGATAGATTCCCAGGAAGTTCGCGCTGCCGGCCGTCAACTCCAGCGCGGGGCCGAAGAAATAGAGCGTCATCATGTTCAGCGCCAGATGCGAACCGCTCCCATGAATGAACCCCGCCGTGACGATGGGATGATATTCATGACGCGCGCGCATCCTGAAGGGAACAAGCGCCAGAAAGCTCCAGAGCTGGCGATTGTTGAACCCCAGAAGGCTGAGCGCTATGGTGACCCCCATGAGGATGAGAGTCGCGGGAGATTGCAGGATTAAGGATGACATTGGGACAAATATACGACCTCCCCCCCACCTCGTTCGCGCAAACGGAACACGCGGGGTAATAATCTGTTCAGCCGCCGGTTTTCTGGCGACAGCCCCGAAAATTCTCTTGGAATGGCCGCAGTCCGTGTCGTATGTTTGCGCTCCCCGTGAGATCAACCACGGATGATCGTGCATCCGGTCAGGTAGCTCAGTTGGTAGAGCAATGGACTGAAAATCCATGTGTCGGGGGTTCAAATCCCTCCCTGACCACCCCGTGATTGTACGGCGTATAGCGCAGCCCGGTAGCGCACTTCGTTCGGGACGAAGGGGTCGCAGGTTCAAATCCTGCTACGCCGACATAAAGCCTTGAAATCGTAATGGTTTCAAGGCTTTTCACGTTTGGGGGATGTATGGGGGGATGCGGGCTATGGGATTCTCGACGCTGAGATAGTGCATCACCTCGATGTTGGTAAGTAGCTCTCTATACCACTCCCTTGTTACAAATGCTTCTTTCTATGTGGATATGGACGCGTTCTACATCGACGGCCGAATGCGGACAAAAACACGCAAACCGAAGCAAAAGGCCCGGATTCTTCATCCGGGCCTTTTGCTTCGGTACAACGTTTCGCGTTTTCCTTGCTTGCAGATCAAAGATTCAATGGAGCCTAGTTCATACGGACTATCACTTTTAGGCGAGATCTTCGATGGCGAACTCCGATGATTGCCTCATCCCTGACGAGCCCGCCCTGAATAGTTGATAAGTGCGCCGGATTCAGTTCAGCGACACCCAACGGACGATTCCATTGGTAGAGTCCCTACAGAGCGCTATGAGCTTCCGCCTATAGAATCGGTGCAAAATCGAGCACTCATAGATCTTGGTGCGATAAGCTTTACGAGCCTGCTGTATTGCATATTGAGCGATACTAAGCTCCAGATAAGTCACAGGATAGAACCTATATATCACCAACACGTCAGCGATAAATCTCCTCTAATCGATGGGTAAGCTGACGTGCCTCATCCCATCCAGCATCAACAAACTGATCAAGTATCTCAAGCAAAGCAACAAGGCACTCCGACTCCTGGCCTGGTTCATCTCTGAATATATCCCGATGATCTGCAAGCGCGTGCTGAACAAGTTTTACTACAGACGTAATGGCTAAGTACTTCGGGTAAAGTAGTCTGATACGTGGATGTCGATAATCGTAGATTTGTCGCGGATCTATTGATTATCAAGATACACCAATGAAGATCGTATCAGCACTGACACCGGCGGACCAGCAGGAGCTTGAGAACCTGATGAAGTCCAGCCCAACGCATCGTGTCCGGCAGCGCGCCCACGCCATCGTTCTGCGTGCCCGTGGCTACAGCATCGATACGCTGGCCGATATCTTCTCGGTCCATCGCAACACGATCAGCGAGCGGATCGATGCATGGACGAATGACCGATTCGACGGACTATCGGATGCGCCGAAACCGGGACGACCACGCGCGTTATCGGTGGCTGAGCAGGACGATGTCCTCGAGGCGGTTGCGAACAACCCGCAACGCATCAGCGAAGCGCTCGCGGTGTTAAAAAAAGACGGGCACGCTGATAAGCCGCGACACCCTCCGGGCATTGTTGCGCAGTTGCGGCTGGAAGTGGCGTCGCGTGCGTCGGACACTGGAGCCGAAACGCAACGCGAAGGCATTCGAACAGGCGCACGCGGAGTTGTTGGACCTGCATCAAGCCGAGCAGCAGGGCATGCTTGATCTGTACTATGTCGATGAATCGGGTTCAGCCTGACGCCGGAAGTGCCGTATGCCTGGCAGAAGCCGGGAGCGTCGCTGAGTTGTCTGAGCAACTCCAATGGCCATCGGCACACGGTGCTTGGGTTCCTCAGTTGCCTGGGCAGCTTCCGGTCCTACATGATCGATGGCTACGGGACGGGTGAATTGATCGTCGCCTGCATCGACCAGTTTGTCGGGTGTTTGAAGCGCCGTCGCCATCGGCGGCCGGTTGTTTTGGTGCTGGACAATGCAAGCCTCCATACAAGCGGAATGTTCCAGCAACGACGAGCCGTATGGGCGAAGGCAGATGTGAACGTGAAATATCTGCCGCAATATTCGCCGGAGTTAAACATGATCGAGATTCTGTGGAAGCGGATCAAATACTCCCGGCTACCGTTGGATGCCTATGAAAACTGGGAGAAGCTCACCGAATCCCTCGAACATATCCTGAAGAATATCGGTCGGAAATATCAGATTTCTTTCTCGTAAGTACTTAGAGGTCCGAACAACGCGGTGTTTTTGCTTATGCCTTGCCTGAAGGGGATGATGCCAACCGGGACACGCAGTCAGGAACAGCTTGGTGCCGTTGGTCGGGACGAAGCACACAGGCTGCATATGCTATCTCTCGGGCTCTAAGCCTCTAGGTTCTGGATTGGCCCGCTTGGGGGTTCCTAGATCTTTACCTGCAATGTCGGCTTTATTTACGCATCAATCCCAGCCTTAACCCGTCCGACAATCTTTTCAGGAGAAACGCTCATCACATTTTACGTATTCACGAAATGGTGAAGATCTCATATCACTACTCTCCGAAATAAATATCCGGAACAACCTCACGAACAAGCCCCGACGATTGCCACCGCCGGGGCTTGTTGTTTAGCACCAGCTATCTGCGAAAGAGATTCGCGGAATCATCCCGGGATGCCCTTACTCTCCAAGCACCACGATCCGCGTTGTCGCCGACACGCCGTTTGCACTGATGCGCGCCAGATAGCTTCCCGCCGCCCAGCCGTTCACCGGCACCGATTCGGCTCCGTCGCCGGCTGCATGTTCCGAACTCCGCTGATAGCAGATCCGGCCGAGAGGATCGGTGACAATGATCTCAACGACGCCGGCCGAGGAGGTCGAGTAGTTGAGGCTGATATGATCCTGATGCCGGATGGGATTCGGATAGCCGGCAAGCGATACCGTGCCGGTCCCCTCCGCATCAGGGGAATTATCAGGATGATTCCCCTGCGGGACCGGCTTCGACGCACTGTAGCAGGGCTGGTAGGCATTCCAGTTGAGCGGAACATCAATCGCCTGATAAGATCCCACAATGACATCATCACGGTTTGCCTGCTTACGGCAGGCCTGGGTCCACAGCGCGGCGGCGGCCGAGATGCTGCTCTGCGCATAATCGCAGAAATTATCCATGGTGACGTTGGTCTTCCCCATCCATATATTCCGCAGGTTGGATGGATCGATCAGCGACTGGCTTTGTGTAACGCCCGCATAGACATATCCGGGGGAACCGGCGGACTGTGGTGCTTCCGCAATAGAGCGGATTTCATCATCCACGCCCCCTCCGTAGACATAGTATGGCGAGGAGGGGTTCATCGATCCCTCCTGAAATTCCTGCATGAATCCCTCCGCCCCGCCGAATACCTGGAATCGCGTAGTCCCACCGACGACGATATTCCCCACATTTCCCGGGCTGGCGGGGGTAATCTCCCTGAGGCATGTTCCTATATCATCATTACCACCATTATCCCCCAGATATGTCGCGGCGATAATCCCGCCATTGCAGGGATCATCCTTTATCTCCAGAGCAAACGCCTCAAGGGCGTTGCTGGGGAACGGTCGGCTCTTCGACGTGCCGGTGATCGCAAGGGTGCCGGGGTTGCTCCCATAGCGCAGCTCCTGGATAGCATAGCCCGCATCGTAATCGGAACCACCGATGGCGGCCGAGCCCTGCGGGAAGTTGGTAATATCCCCCGTATTTCCATCCACGCGCATCACCAGCACATCCTCCGCGGTTGAGCTGCCGGGATCAAGGAGGACTCCGGTTGCCACGATATCGCCGAGCGTCCCGCCACTCGACAGGACCGTCGATTCATCGACCCCGTAGAGCTGTTCATCAGGGTTCTGCCCCGCAAGCTGGTGATTGTACGACCTGCACCAGACCATATTTCCGTTGGGGTCGATGCGCCCCAGAAGAGCATCGTGATCGACGGGAGAATAAGGGAGGGTATAGCCGGCGAAGACGATATCTCCCGGGTTGGCGGCCCCGCCTCCTCCGATCTGCGTAACCACGGCGGAGCGGATCATCGTATTTGAGAGATTTATCCAGCACGACCTGACCCAGATGGGGACGCCGTTCGGATCGATCTTCATCACAACACCCATCGTATCGCTGAGGCCAGGAGTTTCTATTCCCCACCCCACAACCGCGAAATCTCCGTTGGGAAGCTCCTTGATATCGTTGGCGCCATGGTAGGTGAAGAAATTGGTGGTGTAGGTTTTCGCCCAGAGAATATTCCCGTTCTGATCGGTGCGGACCACGCAGATCTGCGGAAATCCATTCGTGTATGTAACCCCGGCCGTGACGTGATCGGTGTTGGATGCCGTGATAACGGCGTTGGCCTCATCGCCAAGCGGATTGGAACTGCCGTACGATTCCTGATACCGCTGTGCATGGAGCGATGCGGTTCCGACGAGAAGAAGTACAAGGAGCGCAGGAAGGAGATGGCGGGGAGATGGTGATGTTCGATGCTGGTGAATACCGGGTGCCATATGCGGCCTCCATGGTGTTAAGATGAATTGAATGGCGAATGCCGCGCGCAGCATGGTCGGCGATGGCTCGCAATGACCACTCATATCGTGCACGTAATTCGCCGGCGGATCTCCGGGACGGAAAAGAACGGTGGCGCTCGGAATATCGTAATGGAAACTGGCAGAGGAGGCCGGGGACCATATTTTTTTCATGCCGCTCCCCGGAATCATATCCGGGAGGGGCATGAATATCGGCGCGTCCATATCATTCATCGTCACCGCTGAATAATTCCAGGAGCGCATGTTCACATCCCTGAGATCGGGGCCAATATTACGGCGTCGCGGCAGTAAATCAACGCGCGGGGAAGGGTACATCTTTGTGTACCCGCTCCGCTTCCGAGGCGTGCCGATGTATCGCCACTCATCATTTCCGATTTCGCGACGGGGGGACACAATCATGTACTGGCGGGTCTCTTTTTCATCCGCTACCTTCCCGTGCCCTGCTGTTGTCACCGGCCAGTGGAGGCACCGCTATGGGTGCTGCTGAAAAGAGAAAAGCCGCTACGGTATCGTCCGCAGCGGCTTTTCATTCGCAATACCCGTTAGAGCTTGCCTCTATCAGCCCCGATCACGTTCGAGCGCTAATCCGCCGAGATCTTGATTGCGTAATAGGTGAAACCGTCATAGCAGTAGATCCGGGCGGTGCCGTCATTCACACCATCATGGTCGACATCGATCGCGCGTTCTGGCCCATTGCGGGTGACCGTAACGCCGAAGGCCGTCGCCGTCTCGAGATTGCCGTCACCGGCTATACCGCGAACGGTTCTCCCCGCCGAACCTAGTGACTGACCAGCGGGTGGGCAGTCCAGTGTGTTACTGGAAAACGATTGGCCATGGCTGGCATTTGAATAGTTCAAGACGACATCCATGGGAAACTGACTGGAATGCGCGCAGGCGATCTGCACGATAACATCCTCCGAGTTTCCTGATGCCGGTAGCGACTTGTAGGCCGCAGAGCCTGGCGCCGCAAAGGCCCCAAGACCGATTACTGCAACAGCAGCTCCGGTTGCGATAAGCGAGCGAAACGAGATCCGGTAATTTCGCATGACTAAACCTTTCGTTAGCATTGAGTGGGCGAGCAACAATCGCGAGCACAATGGAAAACCTTATGATACACGATTATTTCTCGTGACAGGTGGAGGGTATTCAAAGATACCCATTCAACTGTCCGGGCGGGAGTACATCATTGTGTACCCCCGCCAAGCCACGGCTCCTGAAATATTCCCGCTTGAAATCGTACGAGTATTTCAAAAGAATACTTCAACTTGACGCTTCGCTCTTCTATTTCAACTCTTTGTTCAATATTGCCGCCAGCCGCACTCCCGCAAGGGCGATGCGCTGCTTCGCCAGCGTCGCCGCCCTCATTCGGTAAGCAGCCGTCAGCGTGAACGGTCCGTTCTTTGCGCCGATGGGCGAGACATATACCTTGCTCCGGGCATCGGAGAAACCTTGGAATTGCCCCGATAAAGTAGACGAGTGTTGAGTAACCAGGCTGACGATCGTTACGCAGCCTGCTGTGTTGTCGACGATGGTCGGATGCTCTGATCAGGAGCTGGTGCCGACGGTTCGGCATCGCG
>JAQBOZ010000018.1 GCA_028287785.1 Chlorobiota bacterium | reverse complement strand
TGCCCAAGATGGGCGAATCGGTACAGGAAGGAACGATACTGCGGTGGTTGAAGCAGCCGGGCGATGCGATCGAGCGTGATGAAGTGATCGCGGAGATCTCGACCGACAAGGTGGATACGGAGATCCCATCGCCGGCGGCCGGCACGCTGCTGGAGATCGTGGCGCAGGAGAACGAGACCGTCGGTGTCGGCAATGTCATCGCCTATATCTCCTCCGGCAACGCCCCCGCCGCCAAGCCCGCCGTGGCCCGCGCACCGGAGCCATCCCAGGCCCAGGCGCCGCAGCCGGCTCCCGCGGCAGCCAACGGAGCATCGGCGCAGAACAATACCAATGGAACATCGCAGCCGGCTCCCGTAAGCGCACCGGCGCCGCAGGAGACCGTTTCCGCCGGCCCGATTCCCCGCAGCAGTGGCGACCGCTTCTACTCCCCGCTCGTCCGCTCGATCGCGACGAAGGAAGGGCTCTCGGTTCGTGAACTGGATGCCATCGCCGGAAGCGGTCAGGCTGGTCGCGTGACGAAGGATGATGTGACCACTTATTTGAAGAATCGTCCGGCCCGGCAGCCCGCCGCGGCACCGCAGCCGGCAGCCGCTCCGCAGTCCGCTCCGTCGCCGGCCACGGTTTCGAAGCCATCCGCGCCGAAGCAGTACGGGCCGGATGTCGAGGTTGTGCCGATGGACCGGATGCGCCAGCTTATCGCCGAGCATATGGTCCGCTCCAAGCAGACCTCCCCGCACGTTACCGAGGTTGGCGAGTCGGACGTTACCGATCTTGTCCGCCTGCGGGAGCTTCGCAAGGATGAGTTCCAGAAGCGCGAGGGGATCAAGCTCACGTTCACGCCGTTCTTTATCGCGGCGATCGCCAAGGCGCTTCGCGACAACCCGTGGGTCAACTCCTCGGTCGATGGTACCAACGTCATCGTCAGAAAGCGGGTGAACGTCGGTGTGGCAACGGCGCTGCCGGACGGCAATCTCATCGTCCCGGTGATCAAGGATGCCGATCGTCTCAACGTGTCGGGCCTGGCCCACGCGGTGAACGATCTGGCGACCCGCGCCCGCAACAAGTCGCTGACGCCGGACGAGATCGCGGGCGGCACCTTCACGCTGACCAACTACGGCGTGTTCGGGCTGCTGCACGGCGCGCCGATCATCAACCAGCCGCAGGTTGCCATCCTCGGGACCGGCGCCATTCAGAAGCGGCCGGTTGTTCGCGAGGTGATGGGACAGGATCTGATCGTGATCCGGTCGATGGTCTATCTCTCCCTCTCGCATGACCATCGGGTGATCGATGGCCTGCTGGGTGGAAAGTTCCTGGCCGATGTGATCAAGAACCTGGAAGGCTTCAACGAAAACACGATGCTCTGATGACAAGGGCGGGGGCATCGGACAGCCGGTGTCCCCGTTTAACAATGGATAGACAGGCATGACCAGCATAGAGAATCTCGATCTCCCGATCATTCAGTCCTCCGTTCCCCGTCCCGCATCTCCGCCCGCCGAGCGCCGTCCCGAGTGGCTCAAGGTGAAGATCCCGACCGGTGAGACGTTTCAGTTCCTGAAGAACATGATGCGTTCCAAGGAGCTTCACACGGTCTGCGAGGAGGCGCGATGCCCGAACATGGCGGAGTGCTGGTCCGCCGGCACGGCAACCTTCATGATCCTCGGCGATACATGCACCCGTTCCTGCGGGTTCTGCGCGGTGAAGACCGGGCGTCCCGGAACGATCGACGTGGAGGAGCCGGGGCGCGTGGCGGAGGCGGTGAGGTTGATGGACCTGAAGCACGCGGTGATCACCTCGGTCAACCGCGATGAGCTGGCCGACGGCGGGGCGGGAGTGTTCGCCGACACGATCCGCATGACCCGCGAGCAGAACCCCGGCGTCCGCATCGAGGTGTTGATCCCCGATTTCAAGGGGAATCACGATCTGCTTCAGTTGATCGTCGACGCGCGGCCGGACATCCTGAATCATAACACCGAGACCGTTCCCTCCCTCTACCGCAGGGTGCGCCCGCAGGGGCGATATGCCTGGACGCTCGATCTGCTTCGTGAAGCAAAGCGGCAGGGGATGACCACGAAGACCGGCATCATGCTGGGGCTTGGCGAATCGCGCGAGGAGCTGGTGGCGACGATGCGCGATCTGGTGGAACGGAATGTTGATATCCTGACGCTGGGGCAGTATCTCCAGCCAACGAAGCAGCACCTGCCGGTGGAGCGTTTTCTGACGCCGGCGGAGTTCGATGAGCTTCGTGAGATCGGCCTGGAGATGGGCTTTCGCTATGTGGAGTCGGGGCCGCTGGTCCGCTCCAGCTATCACGCCGAGCGGCACGTGTAGAGAGGGATGGCGGCCATCGGGCCGTCCGGATCGGGAGAGGGTTGCCGCAGGCGTCGTCACGATGAAATCAATGAGCACGGGGGCGCCGGAATGGCCGGTATCCGTGTGCGATGGTAGCTCCGGCCGACAGAGGCTGATGGGTGATCATCCGCGCACCGGCTCCCGCCGAAGCAGGACGAAGTGGAAGAATCCTTTCCGTCCCGCTTCTTTTTGCTATTCACTCTCCTCCCCCCTGCCATATTTTCGCGCCTATGGATCAAACATCTGACAACGTCCAGAAGATTCTCACCGAACCTGAGAACAAGCTCCCCGATTTCACATTCGATCGTCTCCCGGAATCCATTCGGGCAGCGCTCGACCGGATGGGGTGGAACACGCCGATGCCGGTACAGGCCAAGGCTATCCCCTATCTGCTCGACAATCGCGATATGATTGTGCAGTCCCGTACCGGCTCCGGAAAGACCGGAGCGTTCATCATGCCGCTGCTGATGCGGATCGATCCGGAACGCCGCTATCCGCAGGCGCTGGTGCTGGTCCCCACGCGCGAGCTTGCCGTGCAGGTGCATAAGGAGTTCGAAATCCTCTCCGAGGGGCTCGGCGTAAGTGGCGCGCTTCTCTACGGTGGCGTGGGCTACAACACCCAGCTTCAGGCGCTTCGCGATGGAGCGCAGGTAATCGTCGGAACGCCGGGGCGCGTGCTGGACCATATCGGCCGTCGCGCGCTGACGCTGGATCGCCTCCGTATTCTGGTGTTCGATGAGGCCGATGAGATGCTCTCGATGGGCTTCTATCCCGACATGCGGGAGATCCGCCGCTATGTCCCGCGTGAACGCTCCTCGTGGATGTTCTCCGCCACGATGCCCTACAAGGTGCAGCTCCTGGCGCGCGAGTTCCTCAATGAGCCGGAGTTTCTCTCCCTCAGCGCGGGAGATGTGAATATCTCCACGATGGAGCATCGCTTCTACGATGTGCCGCCGCTCGAAAAGGATCTGATGCTGATGCGTCTGATCGAGTTCGAGAACCCGGAGTCGGCCATCATCTTCTGCAATACGAAGGTGGAGGTGGAATACGTCGCCACTGTCCTGAAGAACTACGGCTACAACGCCGATCAGCTCTCCGGCGATCTGGACCAGAAGTCCCGCGAGCGGGCGATGGGAAGGATCAGGCGCGGGGAGACCCGGTTTCTGGTGGCGACCGATGTTGCCGCCCGCGGCATCGATATCAGCGATCTCTCGCACGTGTTCCAGTACGATGTGCCGAAGGACCCCGACAGCTATATCCATCGCGCGGGACGGACCGCGCGCGCCGGCAACACCGGCGTTGTCGTCACGCTGATCTCCAACATGTCGGAGAAGTCCGATCTGAAGAAGATCGCCCGGAAGTACAATGTGGAGTTCGTCGAGCTGCCCACTCCAACGCAGGAGGAGGCGGAGACGAGGATGGCCGAGCGGTTGACGGTGGTGATGGAGGATCGCTTCCGCGCCGGCGTTACCAGGATTCAGCGGGAGCGGATGAAGCGCTTCTCGTCGCTGATCAAAAGCCTCTCCGAGAATGACGATGAGAGGATGCTCCTGGCGATGCTCCTGGACGACCTCTATCACGATACATTCCACAAGACCGCGGTAAGCACGCCCGAACCGGAGCCGGTTCGCGAGGAGCGGAGGGTTGCCCCCGCTCCCGCACCGCAGCGCCAGGAACGCAACGAGGGACCGCGCCCTGAGCATCAGGAAGCACCACGACAGGATGGTCAGCCCCAGGAAGAGGGCGAGCAGCCGGTTGATGGAGCCAGGAAGAAAAAGAAGAAGCGGAAACGCAACCGCAATCGGAATCGTGACGGCGCGCAGACGACACCGGAGATGGAGGAGCAGCAGCCCCAGAGCGGTGAGAGCGATGCCGTGGAATCGCCCGGCAATGAGCCGCGTCACGAGGAACCGCGTCGTGAAGAACCGCGCCGTGAAGAACCGCGCCGTGAAGAACCGCGCCGTGAAGAACCGCGCCGCGAAGAACCACGTCGTGAAGAACCACGCCGCGAAGAGTCGCGTCGTGACGAGCCGCGTCGTGACGAACCACGCCGCGAAGAACCACGCCGCGAAGAGTCGCGTCGTGACGAGCCGCGTCGTGAAGAATCGCGCCGCGAAGAGCCGAAACGTGACGAACCGCGCCGCGAAGAGTCGCGTCGTGACGAACCACGCCGTGACGAACCGCGCCGCGAAGAGTCGCGCCGTGATGAACCACGTCGTGAAGGCGGACGCCGTGACGAGCCGCGCCGCGATGAGCGTGGGAGCCGGGAGCCGCGTCGTGACGAGCCCAGACGCGAAGAGCCGAAACGTGAAGAGCCACGCCGCGACGAGCCGAAGCGCGAAGCGCCGAAGCCGGAAGCGAAGAAGGTCGAGCCGAAACGTGAGGAAGCTCGTGGTGGCGACCGCCGCCGTGACGAGCCACGTCGTGACGATCGGGGGGGAGGAAACCGGAAGAAGAACACCTTCGATGGCGGCGATCCGGACTGGCTGGAGAGCATCGAGGTGATCGAGCCGGAGCCTGTCGTAAAGCCCGCGGCCGTCCCGAAGGCAACATCGCCCCAGGCCCCGCCGCCGGAGATGAAGAAGGCCGAGCCGATCGCTGAGGCTGCTCCCGTCGAGGAGAAAGCACCGATCGTCAGGGAAAGCGCTTCCGCGAAGGAAACGCCGAGGAAGGGGAATGTGAAGAGCGAGGCCGCGGTCCCGGCGGAAAAGCCTATCGTATCCGCGCCGAAGGCCAAGGATGACGCCTCCGCCGAGGAGGCTCCGAAGCCAAAGAGCGCTCGCGCGAAGAAGCCGGAACCGGCAGCCGCTTCCGAGGATAGCGCGTCCGCGAAGAAGTCGACCGCCAGAGCGAAGAAGGAGCCAGCCGCGCCGCCCGCTGAAACGCCAGAGGCCAGGCCGAAGCGGCCGGCAAAGGCGGCCGAGCCCGCAACGGAAGCCGTCGAGCCCGTGAAGCGGAAAGCCGCGGCGAAGAAGACGGCGGATGAACCGGCGGCCGAGCCGGCACCGAAGAAGCGGGGGAAGAAGGCGGGCGAGTAGGAACCGGCGCGCAATCATCCTGAAGGCATCGACCGCCGGGCCGGTGGCCCGATTTGTCGGGGCGTTCAGGGACGGGAATCGAAATCGCGGGGAGAATCCATCACATGGGTTCTCCCCGTTTCTGTTGGGGCTGTTCGGTAGTGACTCAAGTTGGGATAAGCGTCAACATCCTCAGCATCGTGGGAAGCATCAATCTTCATAGCCCCATCGGGGCGAACCGGTTGTAGCAATGCCACGTTGCCTGTTGATTCAAGCTCCATCGGAGCGCACCGTTCCGTCTGGATGCGGGGAGGGTACGGCTCCGATGGAGCTTGAGCGGGAAACGAAGGTATCGATGCTACAACCGGCACGCTCCTGACGGAGCTTGAAGAGAGATGAGAGGATCATCGATGAACCATTGCGCTGTCGGCTGGAGGGCTGGAGTCGAACTGAGTGACTACGGGCCGTTCACCACAGTTCCAGGTCCGACGGTGAAATGATACTTTGGCGCCATCAACGTGCCGGGTGCCCTCGCGATTCCCGGTGTGTTCGTATCCGAAACGGGTCGCCGGCCGGGCCCATCATGACGGAGGTGAGGATGTTTCCAATCGGTGATGACAATCAGGATATCACGACCGCCCCGGTTGTGACATGGTCGCTGATCGCCGCGAACGTGCTGGTCTTTATCTACCAGCTGTCGCTTGGCGATCGCGTGCAGGTGTTCATCAATGACTGGGGGGCGATTCCCTGGAAGATCGCCGGGGGAGAGCGTCTGACAACCCTTGTCACCTCGATGTTCATGCATGGGGGCTTCGCCCACATCTTCGGGAACATGCTCTTTCTGAAGGTCTTCGGCGACAATGTGGAGGATCGTTTCGGGCACCTCCGCTTCTTCATCTTCTATATGGTCACGGGGCTTGTCGCGGGCCTGGCGCAGGTCTATCTAAGCCCGAAGTCCGGCATTCCCGGCGTCGGCGCATCGGGGGCGATATCGGGCATTCTGGGGGCGTATATCGTGCTGTTCCGGTCCAACCGCGTCCGCGTGCTGGTGGGCTACTGGGTGACGCAGGTTCCGGCGTGGGCCATGATCGGCTTCTGGGCGGCGCAGCAGTTTCTTGCCACCTACATGTCGATTGCCCGCACGGAGCAGACCGATACGGGGGGAGTTGCCTATGCCGCGCACGCGGGAGGATTTATCGCGGGGGCGGTGATCGGGCTTGTGGCGGGGCGGCGGCGCGTATCGCGGGATGTGCCGGTGGGCCGGAGCCCCTTGTAGAGAGCGGCATGATGCCATTCGGAACGTGAAAGGGCCGGCGATCGTGATGACCGCCGGCCCTTTATCAATCAGCCCTTCGATTTCGATCCGATCAGGTCGGAATGCCCCCCTCGGCGGCATCGGCGATCGTTGCCATTCCCTTGGAGATCACCTCCGGCTCGGTGTTGCCGGCCAGAAGCTGGCGGAGGACATACTGAAGGATGCCGCCGTGGCGATAGTAGAGCAGCTCCTGCGGCGTATCGATCCGGACGCGGGTCGTGAACTCGATGCAGCCCCCCTCCTCGCGGGTGGCGCGCACCTTCACATTCCGGTCGGCCGGGAAACCGTCGGCGAAGAGATCGCGCAGCCCCAGCACCTCGAACGTCTCATGTCCGGTCAGCCCCAGCACATCCCCGTTTTCCTCCTGCATGAACTCCAGCGGCAGCACTCCCATTCCCACGAGGTTGGAGCGATGGATGCGCTCGTAGCTCTCCGCGATCACCGCGCGGACGCCGAGAAGACGGGTTCCCTTGGCCGCCCAGTCGCGGCTGGAACCGGAGCCGTATTCCTTGCCGGCAAGGATCACCAGCGGCGTGCCATCGGCCTGATAGCGCATGGCGGCGTCGTAGATGGAGGTGACTTCGCCGGTCGGCAGATAGGTGCTGAAGCCCCCCTCGGTGCCGGGCGCCAGGCGGTTGCGGAGGCGGACGTTGGCGAATGTGCCACGCATCATCACCTCATGGTTGCCGCGCCGCGATCCGTACGAGTTGAAATCCTTCGGCTGCACGCCATGCTCGATCAGATACCTGCCGGCCGGAGAATCGGCCTTGATGCTGCCGGCGGGGGAGATGTGATCGGTGGTGACGCTGTGTCCCAGGATGGCGAGGACGCGGGCGCCGGCCAGATCGTCGATCTGCGTCGGGGCATCCTTCGGCATGTCGGTGAAGTAGGGAGGATTCTTGACGTACGTGGAATCGTTCTCCCACGCGAAGAGCTCTCCCTCGGGGATTGAGATCGCCTTCCAGTACTGATCGCCCGTGAAGACCTCGCTGTAGCTGGCGCGGAACATATCCGACTGAAGCGCCTCATCGATCGTCTGCTGCACTTCGAGCTGGGTGGGCCAGATATCCTTGAGATAGACCTTGTCGCCGTCGGCATCGATGCCCAGCGGATCGTTCTGAAGATCGATATCCATCCGCCCGGCGATTGCGTAGGCCACCACGAGCGGCGGGGACATCAGGTAGTTGGCCTTCACATCGGGGTTGATCCGTCCCTCGAAATTCCGGTTGCCGGAGAGGACCGAACAGACCACCAGATTTCCCTGCGCCACCGCGTTCGAGATCTCGGTGGGAAGCGGGCCTGAGTTGCCGATGCAGGTGGTGCAGCCGTAGCCGACGGTGTTGAACCCGAGCTGGTTGAGATACGGCGTAAGCCCCGCGCGGTTGAAGTATTCGGTGACCACCTTCGATCCGGGGGCCAGCGATGTCTTCACCCACGGCTTGCTGGTGAGCCCGCGCAGCGCCGCCTTTTTGGCGAGGAGGCCGGCGGCGATCATCACCGACGGGTTGGATGTGTTGGTGCAGCTTGTGATGGCGGCGATCACCACCGAGCCGTGATGGAGGATATGCTCCGCGCTCTTCATGGTGAAGCGGACGGCGGAGGGGTCCTTCGAGAAATCCTCGAGGCGCTGCCCGTCCTCGATCTGGCCTCCCTCTCCCTCCCAGCGTCCCACGACCTTCGGAGCGGTTCCGGATGCCGCGGTGCTGTTGAGGAGGCGCATCGCGTCGTAGAACGATGTCTTTGCCTCGGCCAGGAGCACGCGATCCTGCGGGCGCTTCGGGCCGGCGATGCTCGGCTCCACGGTGCTCAGATCCAGCTCCAGCGTCTCCGAGTATTCAGCCTCGGGCGTATCGGCGGTGTGGAACAGCCCCTGCTCCTTCATATATGCCTCCACCAGCGCCACCAGCTCCTCGCTCCGGCCGGTGAAGCGGAGGTAGCGGAGGGTTTCCTCATCCACCGGGAAGATGCCGCACGTTGCGCCATACTCCGGGGCCATGTTGGCGATCGTCGCGCGATCGGCGAGCGGCAGGCCGGAGAGGCCGGCGCCATAGAACTCCACGAACTTTCCGACGACGCCGTGATTGCGGAGCATCTGCGTTACCACCAGCACAAGATCGGTGGCCGTTGCCCCCTCGCGCAGCCTGCCGGTCAGCTTGACCCCCACGACCTTCGGGATCAGCATCGATACGGGCTGGCCGAGCATCGCCGCCTCCGCCTCGATCCCACCCACGCCCCAGCCCAGCACGCCGATGCCGTTGACCATCGTGGTGTGGGAATCGGTGCCGACAAGGGTATCGGGATAGGCGACCGGGGTTTCACCATCGGCGCCATCGCCGGTGGTGAAGACCACGCGGGCAAGATATTCCAGGTTCACCTGATGAACGATGCCGGTTTCCGGCGGAACCACCTTGAAGTTTCTGAACGCGGTCTGTCCCCAGCGGAGGAACTGGTAGCGCTCACGGTTCCGCTCGTATTCCAGATGCGTGTTGATATCGAACGCGGTATCGCTGCCGAAGGCATCCACCTGCACGGAGTGATCGATCACCAGCTCGGCCGGCTGGAGCGGGTTGATCTTCCTGGGATCGCCCCCCATGGTCCGCATCGCCTCCCGCATGGCGGCCAGATCGACGACGGCGGGGACGCCCGTGAAATCCTGAAGAAGAACGCGGGCGGGGGTGAATGCAATCTCCTTGTTCGGGGTCGCCTGCGGGTTCCAGTTAGCCAGAGCGCGGACATCATCGGCCGTCACCACCATTCCATCCTCGGTGCGGAGGAGATTTTCGAGGAGGATGCGGAGCGAGTATGGGAGGCGGTGGAGATCGCAGCCGATGCCGGCGAGCGAATCGAGACGGTAGATGGTATATGCGCGGCTCCCGACATTGATGGTTGCCCTGGCGTTGAAACTGTTGGACATTGCGGTATCCCCTGATATATGAGTACGCGATTGAGATTTCGATGAGCAGCGAGCCGGGTGGGGCTCGGGGAGGCCGGCGGGCGGGCGGCACCGGCACGCCGTATGAGGTGGGCCGGTGGGTTCCGATGCCGGTTCCAGGTTGAACGGGAGGAACCGGCGCGAAGATTCATACGGTTCGTGAATTTTCGTGCGCCGTTTCATGGTCCCCGCCCCTGTTTCCGAGCTTTCGGGCCGCGCGGCCGGAGTTCAGCCGATAAACTTCGGGAATCGCGGGGAGTGGCGCAAACTCTTGGTGGTGACGGAGTGTTTTCGGACGGGGATATTTTCTTCGCGGGGGGCGTCGCTACTCTTTCGCTTTCCAGAGAAAGAGCCGGAAGCCGAGGGACATCATCATCGGCAGCCAGTCGAATCCCCGGTTGCCACTGAGCCCCGCCGATGCCCCGCTCTGCAGTTCGATCACGCCGAGATGCTGCATGGGGGAGCATGCGATCTCCCCTCCACCTCCTGCCGTGCTGATCGCGCCGGCCATCTGAACCTCGCCGGCGTTGGTGAAGAGGGGAGTGGATGCCGGCGGGGAAAAATAGACCGGCGCGCACGAGCTGATCCCGATTGTGATGATGGCGGTGACAATTGCGAATGTCCGGGGATGAAGGCTCGATCGAATCATGGTGGTCATCTGTGCTGTTGCCGGCATGAGACGCCGTTGTTCTGATTGACAGTGGGCGGAATCGATGTAACGGCCGGCGATCTCCGCGCGGGCAGTGACTTATGTTGAATCCGTCCCCCTGAACGATCATCGATCCCTTTACCACTCTTCAAGCTCCATCGGAGCGCGCCGGTTGCAGCAACGATGTCCCCGTTCCTCAAGCTCCATCGGAGCGTACCATCCCCCATCCAGGCGGCATGGTACGCTCCGATGGAGCTTGCGATCACAAGAGGCGTGGCATTGCTACAACCGGTACGCCCCGATGGGGCTGGGAAGGCGGTGCCGGATGCTCTCCATGATTTCGGGCCGTATGAACCCCGCCCCAGACTGAGTCACTACCTCCGCGCGGGCATGTGCTGTCTTCTATCGCTCAAGGCGTATATTGGCCCTCTACATCATGAGCACGAGATCCTTATCAGCAGCATAGGAGCAGAACAATGTCAGAAGCGGTCACGCCGCGCAGCCAGGACTATTCGGCCTGGTATATCGAGGTGATTCAACGGGCGCAACTGGTGGACTACGGTCCGGTGAAGGGGACGATGGTGATCCGGCCGTACGGCTACGCGATCTGGGAGCACATTCAGGCGCAGCTCGACCGGCGGTTCAAGGCGACCGGGCACGAGAACGCCTACTTCCCGATGTTCATCCCCTATTCCTTTCTTCAGAAGGAGGCGGAGCATGTGGAGGGCTTTTCGCCGGAGCTTGCGCTGGTGACTCATGCCGGCGGGAAGAAGCTGGAGGAGCCGCTCGTGGTGCGCCCCACGTCGGAGACCATCATCAACCATATGTACGCGCAGTGGGTGAAGTCCTATCGCGATCTCCCGATCCTCATCAACCAGTGGGCGAACGTGGTCCGCTGGGAGCTTCGGACGCGACCGTTTCTGAGGACCACGGAGTTTCTCTGGCAGGAGGGGCATACCGCTCACGCAACCGCCGCCGAGGCCGAGGAGGAGACGTTGAAGATGCTCGGCGTCTACACCGATTTCGCGATGAACGAGGCCGCGATCCCGGTGATTCCCGGACGGAAATCGAACATCGAAAAGTTCGCCGGCGCGGTCCGTTCCTATACCATCGAGGCGATGATGGGGGATGGCAAGGCGCTCCAGTCCGGCACCAGCCATAACCTGGGGCAGAACTTCGCGCGGGCGTTCGAGACGCGCTTCCAGAGCGAGAAGGGGGAGGTGGAGTACGTGTGGCAGACGTCGTGGGGCGTCAGCACGCGGATGGTCGGCGGGGTGATCATGACGCATGGCGACGACAAGGGGCTGGTGCTTCCGCCACGGCTGGCGCCGACGCAGGTCATCATCGTCCCCATCTGGAACAAGGATGAGGACAAGCCGCCGGTGAAGGAGAAGGTCGCGCAGGTGGAGGCGATTCTCCGCGACGCCGGAATCAGAGTGAAGGCGGACCTGAGCGAGCAGGAGACCGCGGGCTGGAAGTTCAACGAGTGGGAGATGCGCGGCGTGCCGCTCAGGATAGAGATAGGCCCCAAGGATGTGGCGAAGGATGCCGTGGTCTTTGCGCGGCGCGACAAGCCGGGGAAGGAGGGGAAGCAGTTCGGCATTCCGACGGCGGAGGTCGGTGTTCAGGCGCGCGCGTGGCTGGACGATATCCAGGCCGCAATGCTCCAGCGGGCCATCGAGTTCCGCGACGCGAATATCGTCGACGTGACGAGCCCGGAGGCGTTCCGCGAGACGATCGCTGCCGGCAAGTGGGCCAGGGCCTGGTGGGCCGGCACCGACGAGCAGGAGCGCGCGCTGAAGGAGGAGACCGGCGCCACCATCCGCTGCTTCCCGATGGAGCAGCCGGGGGGGACCGGAACCTGCTTCCTGACCGGCGGCGAGGCGAAGGAAGTCGCGCTCTTCGCGCGGGCGTATTAGAACCGTCCAACGGAATGGGCTTCCGGTCCAAAGGCCGGGGCCTTTCCGGGGTGGGACGTTGAAACTTCGGGATGATCGTATCGGCACATTCTCAATTCCTACCAATCGGATTATCGAGCATGACACGTTTCAGCACATCGATCAAATGCCTCACGGCCCTGTTCGGGCTTCTTCTCTGCATGGCGCTTCCCCTGAAGGCGCAGGATGATCCACCACCGATCGATCTCTCGCGGGTGCCGGTGAACGGGGCATCGCCCGAGGCATTTGTGCCATCGGGATGGAAGATCGAGGAGAAGATCGTCGGCGATCTCGATCGCGACGGGGTGGGCGATGTGGTGCTGGATCTTATTCAGGATCTCCCGGCGGAGACAGATGATCATCCCAACAACCGCTCGCGTGCGCTGCTGGTGCTTCTTCATGGAAAGGATGGCGCGTTCCACCGAAAGGGGGCCGCGGCCCAACTCCTCTGCTGCACGCTCTGCGGCGGAACGCTGAGCGATCCCTCCGGCGCCGGCGGGCTTGTGACGATCCAGAAAGGGGTGATCGTGGTATCGCAGATGGCGGGCTCGCGCGAGATGACCACCACGACGCATCGCTTCCGCCAGGACCCGGCGACCGGATCGTTTATGCTGATAGGCCTGGACGCGGTCGACAACGATCGTCTCACCGGCGATTGGAGCTCGGTGAGCACCAACTATATCACCGGCGTGCAGATCTCGGAATCGCACAGGACCGACAGGAAAGGAAAAGACATTCTCCGTTCGAAGACCACCAAACAGGTCACGAAGAAACAGCGGGCGCTGGAGAGCGCGGTGTGCGGGGAATAATCCAACGTACCGCATTGTTATCTACACGTTGAAATTCCGGTAGCATCGGGTCGGGGCGGTTCATACATCGTCTCAACGCTCTATTCCTGGCTCACAACCCATCGTTCGGCGATCTCCTCCGGTATCCCGTCCAGGAATCGCGATGGTTTGGAGAGGACCATGCCGCTCTCGCGGTCGTAGATGTTGGTGGGATAGGTGATGATCAGGCGGTCCTTTGCCCGCGTGGTTGCCACGTACATCAGGCGGCGCTCCTCCTCGATTGCGTCCAGGCTGCTGGCGGAATAGACGGAGGGGAACCTTCCATCGAGCGCCCAGATCACAAAGACGGTGTTGTACTCCAGCCCCTTGGCCGAGTGGATGGTGGAGAGGATCAGCTTCTCATCCTCATGCCCCGGCTCCATCCCGATCACCGATTCGGTCGGCGGCTCCAGCGCCATATCGGCGAGGAAGGAGTTGAGCGACCGGTAGCGCGCGGCGATCTCCGCGAACATCTCCACATCCTTCAGACGCTTCGTGTAATCGTCGTACTTCCCCTGCATGATCGGGCGGTAGTACTCCACCAGGCGGTCCACCTTCTCCGGCACCGAGAGCCGGTCGTTCTGCAACTCCGTCAGCATGGCGAACATGTCGCCGATGGCGTCGTTTCCAATCCGCCGCGCAAGCTCATCGCTGCCGGGGCCCAGCCTCAGCCGATCGCCGGCGATCTCGTCGAGCACCCTCTGCGCCGTCCGCGGGCCAACGCCGGGAAGCAGAAGCAGCACGCGGTTCCAGCTTACCACATCCTTCGGGTTATGGATGACGCGGAGGTAGGATATCAGATCCTTCACATGCGCGGTTTCGATGAACCTGAATCCCCCCATCTTGATGTAGGGGATGTTCGCCTTGTTCAGCTCGATCTCCAGATCGAACGAGAGGAAGCTGGACCGGAAGAGGACGGCGATATCATTCAGTTCGATCCCCTCCTCGCGCAGTTCCAGCACCCGCTGCACGATAAACTGCGACTGCAACTGCTCATCGGCGGTGGAGATGATCACCGGCGGCTCGCCGCTCGTGCGCCGGGTGAAGAGATGCTTTTCGTACTTCTCGATCGCGGAGCGGAGCACCTCGTTGGTCAGATCAAGAATGGGCTGCGTGGAGCGATAGTTCTCCTCCAGCGTGATCACCTCGGTGCCGGGAAACGCCTTCGGGAAATCCATGATGTTCCTGAAGTTCGCGCCGCGAAAGCTGTAGATCGATTGCGAGTCATCGCCGACCGCCATCACGTTGCCATGCTTCTGCCCGAGCATGCGGATGATCTCGTGCTGGAGCTTGTTGGTGTCCTGATATTCATCCACCATGATGTAGCGGTGGAGGCCGGCAAGCCGCTCGCGGAGTTCCGGTGACTGCTCCACGAGCGTGGACATGTTGATCAGCAGATCATCGTAGTCCATCAGGTTGTGCTGGCGCTTGTATTCCTGATAGCCCCTGGCGACCTTCTCGATCTCCGCCGTCTGCTTCCTGTACTGCGGGTAATCATCATCGATGATCTGCTCCACCGGCGTCAGCCGGTTGACCGATGACGAGATCATCGACGCCAGCGTCTGCTTGCGCGGAAAGCGGAGCCCCTTGGCGTCGAAGCCCATCCGGGCGCGGAGAAGGTTGATCACATCCTCGCAATCCCCCTGGTCGAGAATCGTGAAGTTGCTCCCATAGCCGAGTGCCGAGCCGTGCTTTCGCAGGGTGATGTTCGCGAAGGAGTGGAACGTTCCCCCCTGCACCTGCTCCGCCCTGGTGCCGACCAGCGCCGCGGCTCTGCGGAGCATCTCCTGCGAGGCCTTGCGGGTGAAGGTGAGCAGGAGGATGTTCTCGGGACGGATTCCCATCTCGATCATCCGCGCAACGCGATAGATCAGCGTGCGGGTTTTCCCCGTCCCCGCCCCGGCCACCACCAGCACCGGCCCCTCGATCCGTTCAACCACCGCAAGCTGCGCGGCGTTCAGCTCATCGGCGTAGCGGATGCGGAACGTGGGCCCGCTCTCCACCTCGCTCCGTCGCTTCAGCACGAAGGTTTTCCGCGGCGCCGGCTTCTCCGATCGCTCGGGGACGGTCAGCCCGCTCTCTTCCGAAGATTCATCAACCATGCGTGCAGTATACGAAACGAATGAGTTTGTGACGGGATGGCGATGGCGATATTCGCCCGTAACCCCGGCCCCATCGATCAGGGAACCGGGGATGATTGTTGAACGTTACCGGCCGGCGCGCTTCAGCACTGCCTCGCGCGCCAGGTAGTAATCGCCATCGGCGTTGCCCGTGATCTTCCAGTCGATCGCGTCGCCGTTGAGGGTTATCGTCGCCTGGCCGCTTACGGGCTCGCCGAGCGAGTCCACCCCGTAGGCGCTGTGGAAGATCACCGTGGCGATATTTCCCCTGATGGTCCCGAGGATCGACGGGGTGGGGGGCTCCTCGGAACGGCTCGGATCGTCGTGGAGATCGTTGCAGTCCACGCGGGTTGCGTTCTTGGTGACGGCGCAGTGATAGCCGAACACCGAATCGCCCCGTACTCCCAGATCGAGCGAGAAGACATAGCCATCGTTTTCATAGGTCCAGGAGCCGGTGAAATCAGCCACACCCGCCGGCTTGTTCAGCCTGAGCGTGAAGGGGAGCTGCTTCGGTTCTCCCCTGACTCCCTCGATCCACACCCCCTCGATCAGCGTGTTGCCAACAAAGCTGCCGACGAATTTCCCGGTCGACATCTCGCCTCCATGATACTCATCCATCTCGATGCGCCCGTCGGGGCTTACCGTCCCGCTCAACTCCAGATCCTTCCCCACCTTGACGTACTGATACGTGCCGCCAAGCTTGGCGCCCTGCCGCCGGAGCCTCATTCGTATCGGGATATTGTTGCCGATGGTTCCAGTGTACAAGTCCCCGCCATCTGTTGAATCCGGGGGAGTTGAGGGTGCCGGTGCCGCGGAGGGAATCGATTTAGGTGCGTCGTCGGGACGGGGAGCGCGCGAGCAGGCGATGAGCGCCAGCGTGGAGATGGCCGTGGCTTTGATGAGCGTGGAAATCATGATGATCCGGTTGATACGATGCTCCCTCCGCGGAGGTGCCGGGAGGGAGCCGATGGAATGCTGTGGGATTATTGAATTGCGTCGCACGCCGTGCCCGCCTTCACCGATCCGCTATGGAATGGGAAAATCGAATGTGATCGGCTGCTCGCTCCCGCGCGGCTTGAAATCGATCTCGCCCAGCGCGTGATAGCCGTATCCTTTCGGGATGTCGGAAATCGATGGGAGCCTTGCCGCGTAGGTTGCCGGGATAAACGGCATCAGATCGGGGCTGGAGTATCCCCCCAACGATCGCGGGTCGCTCGGGCGCATGTGGTTCTCCTCGATCTCGAACGGGATCGTCAGCGGATGCGTGTAGTTTGCCGCGCCGAAGACAACCTCCATGCGGTAGATCGCGCTGTCCTCGTCCTTGTTGAAGTTCGGGAGGAAGAGCCATGTCGATGGCGTGTTGAGCGCCTCCTGCGCCTGCACCGCGCCCGAGGCATCCACGATGCGGATCAGGATATCGGTGGCGTGCATATAGTCCTCGTCGCTGAATCTGGGGGAGAGCCAGAGGGCGCCATCCCCCTTCCGCATCACAAACGGGCGGGAGAATCCGCTGCCGTGGATCGTGTCGCGGATGGTGCGGCCATACCCCTTGATCGTGTAGGTGAAATCCCCGCGAAGCGGCTCGTTGCCGGTGTTGCGGACATCAACCTTCAACTGCCGGGTGTCGCCGTAGTTCTCCACCACCGGCTTCAGGCTGAACATCACCGCGCTGGCGGTAAGCGTGAACTCGGAGACATCGCCCGATCCCTCGAACGCGTCGGCCTGCACAACCACATCGATCACACCGTCGCCAAGCGCCCCGATCGCGATCGTGTTCGATCCCTCGCTCCGCTCCGTCCCCTTCACGCGGGGAAGGTAGTTGGAGGTGACGCCCAGCCTGTCGGCGACCTTCCCGGAGACGTTGGAGCGCGAGCCCTTCGGCACCGAGAGGGTGAAGGTGATGGCGGCGGCTCCGGCCGGGGGGGCAAAGAAGAAATGGCGCGTCACGCCGGCCGGGAGCTTCTGCGTCGGCGTGGTAACGGTGTAGCTCTTCTCCGGGGAGAAGAGATAGGGGACGATGACCGTGTTGATCAGCTCGAACTCCCGCTCCTCGCCGGCCGCCGGCCCCCTGGCGCTGGCGCGGCGGCCGATGATCGATGCGGAGTAGAGGCCCGGCTCGGCCATCTTGTCGCGATCGTAGATCACATCCACCTGCGCGTTGTCGCGGTTGCGGATGTAGACATTGCTCTGCACCGTGTGGAGCCAGGGGGCTGTCGATTCCAGGTTGTAGGCGCGGAAGAAATCGTCGGTCTGGTCGGCGTTCACGCGTGGGATGTAGCGGGATATTGTGAAGGTCTGCCGCCAGTCATCGCCGGGGACGTAGGCGCTCCGCCAGAATGCGGTGGTGCCGCGACCGTCGGGATAATTCGGCGATGTCGTGGAGATTTTGTAGAGCTGAAGATCGCCCGCGAAGCCGCTCCGCTTGTAATCGCGGAGGAGCGAGTAGGCGCGGCGGACGTTGATCAACCCGCCCCCCTGTTCGATCGGGGCGTAGTCCGGCATCAGATGCCCGGAATAGCGGAGCGCGCGGCGCATCAGCTCCTGCGTCGGCATCCAGGTTGAATCCTCCTGGCGCATTGCGCTGAGAAGGACGGCCACCACGCCGGTTGTATACGGGCTCGCCATCGATGTGCCGCTCTCCCGCGACTCGAACGCGTATCGCGGGATGGTGCTGACAGCGGTTCCAGGGGCCATCACATCCGGCTTGTCCACCTCGCCTCCGCGCGAGGAGAAGTCCCAGATGATATCCCGGTCCAGCGCCGCCTTGTAGCCGTCGCGACCGATCCCTTTCGGCAGCACCGCCCCGACGGTGATCATCCTGCTGGCGGATGCCGGAATGCCGACGGAGGAGAGCCCCGGCCCCTCGTTCCCCGCCGATGTCACGACGTAGAGGTTGGGGTGGGCGGGGAGGAGCGTATCCAGGAACTGTTCGATATCGGCGCGTCCCTCCAGCGCGGCTCCGATGCCGAAGCTCATGTTCACGACGACCGGCTTGTGAAACCGCTGGAGCGAATCGGAGAGGGCGCCGGCGTACTCGTAGGCGCGCTTCATGCTTCCGGTGACGGTGTTGTCATCGGCGGTGTCGCCGGCGAATTTGCCGGAGATGATCTCGGCCCCCGGCGCCATCCCGTTGAAGCCCGGCTCGTTGTTGATCCCGTTGCCGGCGGCGATGCCTGCCACGTGCGTGCCGTGCCCGCCCATGTCGTAGTGGAAGGCGACTGTTTTCGCGTCCGCGTTGATCGATGCCGCGAACGTCAGTGGGGAATTCGTCTCGGCCGAGCGCTGTTTGAACTGGATCGTCTCGAACCGCTCCCTGTAGCTGCCGACCGGCTTCTCGCCGGTGAGGCTGGAGTCGGCGTCGGTATCGATCACCACGCGCCATCCGTCGGCGGCGCGATAGAGAATGGCGCCGAACTTCGAGGCCGATTCGCCGTCGCCGTCGAAATCGCGCACGGAGCTGTTCCGGTAGATCGCCTCATCCATCATCCCGATGTAGAGATCCTTGTCGGCCGGCGGGGGATTCAGCTCTCCCACGCCGCGCAGGCGCACCGGAAGGCCATCGCCCGTCGCCGTCATCGCCGCCCCCTGCCCCTGAAGTCTGGCGGGCCTGAACCTGATGATATTCGAGAGGGAGAAATCGAGCGCATCGATCACCTTCGGCCCGCCGGTCGATGTGTGGAGCAGTCCCGGTATCGACATATCGACGCCCGTATCGAAGATCAGGATCACCACGCCCCGGCCATCGCAGGTGGGATGTTCCAGGAGGAACGTATCCACTCCGGCGGTGGAGAGGGACATGAAATTCCAGGGCGGGATATATGGGAGTTGCCGGCCGCCGTTCTGAATGCTGTCGCCGGGGATGGGATTCTGCGTGGGTTGTACCGCGACCCTGGCGGTCTGTCCGCAGGCGGAGAGTGCCGCCAGCGATACGAAAAGAAGCGAGGCAACGATCGATCTGTGCACAGTGGATTCGATTATGGAACCGGATAAACGGTACGCTCGATGTGAGTATCCGCGCGACGATACCGTCTTCGCGGGAAGGGGACGAAGAATGTCGCCGGTGAGATCGGGCGTTCCAGGCGCGGGTGCCCGGCACACGGCTCCTCTCACGGTGGACGATAGTTCAGGAACGCGGGCAACTTACGCACGCCGTGATAATCCGCTCGGGGAATTTTCCCGCACGTCTTCTCCCGTGCATCTTCTCCCATGCCGCCCGATGAGCCGCGTTCTAGCGCGTAACGGGGGCGATTGTTGCAGCAGCCTGTCGAAGGACATCATCCGCCGTGTTGCCTCCCAAGCCCTGGAGGGGCGCAACTCCTGCTGCGCGGGGCACTGCCCCGCGCGCTATGGCATGAACTCCAGAAGATGATCGGCGGTCAGGGGAAGCGCTATCCGCGCGGCGCCGGTCTCCAGCGCGATCGGCTCGCCATCCAGCATGGCCGCGCCGCGCCCGCGAACGGCGATCCTGATCCGGTGCCCGCCGAACCGGATATCGTGATCGATCCCTGTCAGCTTCGGCGCGATCACCATCTGATCCCCGATCACGCGTACCCCGACGATATGCTTCACCACCAGAAGGATGTACTGCGCCCATCCCCAGACGATGATCCCGACGGGGGGATGCGGCGGCGATTGCCGTGGGCCATAATATTCAAACCAGCTCCCGCCCCGTCCCGCGATATCCAGAAGCCAGGATATCGTCCCGGTGGCCCGTTCCTCCAGGCCCGTCTCGATCTCCGCCGCCGCCATGAACGCCGACGCGAATGCCCATGCGCCGGGGGAATCGGGATCGGATGCGATGTTGTATCGGGCATAGCCGCCGTTGCCCACCGGATTCCAGAGGGAACGGAGATGCTCCATCGTCGCCAGGGCAACGGGGCTCTGCGGGTCGATCAGGCCGTAGATGATCGGCAGGGCCTGGGTGATGTCCGGCTCGCATGGCAGCGGCGTTGGGCCCTCCGGCATCGCGGGGATATACGGCGCGTAATCGGGATTGCGATAGCCGGCATCCGGAAGGAGCGTTTCCTGCACCGACCCATCGGCACGGCGGCGTTTGATGAACCGGCCCCGCTCGATCAGGGAAAGCTCGGGGTGATTGATCATCGCGTCGAGAATGCGCTTCGATGCATCACTCCATCGGGCGGCGTCATCGTGCCGGCCGAGCGCATCGGCCATCTCCGCCGCGCGGCGGAGCCCGACCGAGCAGAAGACCTGGTGGCCGATCTCGAAGCCATCATCGATTCCCATCCAGGGGTTGCGTTCCCAGAAATCGCGGCGGGTTCTGAGCAGGCCGGAGGGATGCTGGAATTCAGGGCGGAGCGGATAGTCCGCGATGGCGGTGATCCGGCCCCAGTGGGCCCTCGGCAGCGTTGTATCGCCGGTCCATCGCCAGTAGTGCCAGATGGCGTCGAGCACCGCGCCGTTGCCGTTCAGTTCCGCCATCTCTCCGTCACGGAACCGGCTGGCCTCCGCGATCATCCCGTCGGCATTGGAGAGCCTGCGGAAGATGTTCACCAGAATCTGCCGGGCCAGATCGAACATGCCAGCGGTGACGGCGGCCGTTGCGACCATCGCGGCATCCATCCCCCACTCGAAATCGTACTGCCATATCGACGCATCGAACTTCCCGAGCTGCGATACCGATGCGCGGAGCGATGCCCGGCTGATCGTGTAAAGCTCGTGGATACGCGCGGCAAGCGATGGGGGATGATCCTCTCCCCCAGCATTCCGGAGCGCCGCGTCGAAGCTGGTTCCCAGCGTTACGGCCGGGGCAGCCGGCGGGCTGAGCGAGGGGAATGGGGGAGTTCCGGGATAGAGAGAGAACTCATGCGTTCCCACCGCCTCGATGCCGTAGATAAAGGTGGCCGCCACACCGTTCCGTGGCACCTCGGCCCGCACGGTAAGGAAGCGCTCGAACGCCCTGCCGCTCGGGACCGAGTAGAGGGTGATGGAGGTATATCCCGCCGCGTAGAGGGTTGCCACCGGCCGCGTGCCGAACTCATCGAAGTAGAGAGGGTTGGCGTAGAGCCCCGCCTGGATCTCGATCGGCATGGCATCATCCGGCGCGATGATCGTCACGTCGCGGATGAGATGGGAGGATGTTTCCTGAACGCGGAATCGTTCCGAGACCTCGACATCGCCGGCCTTCCAGCGCACCACGACGGCGGGGCCGCCATTGAAGTCCCACATCGCATGGACATCCTCATGTCGCGGCTGATGGTGTATCCCGTTCACGATCACCGAGAGCATGGTTCTGGAGAGCCCCAGCTCCGGGTGATGGAGCAGCGCCCCCTGCTTGCGCGACATCCGTTCAGGGTCGCAGATAAGGATGCCGTACGGCGATGCGTCGCGATTGCGGCTCCACTGGATGACGGCCATCAGCCGGCCGTCCCCCAGGAAAAAATAATCGGTATCGGGAAGATTGGTCTGGATATCTGACACGGGCTGCTCGCTGTTGTTGAGGATGCTCAGGATTGCCGGGCCGAGGCTCGATGACGCGTTTCAGTCTGCATCGATCTCCGTGCCATCGGCCCGGCGGCGGTTACGCGATTCCGATGCCGGCCACCATCATGTACAATCCGATGATCAGCCCGACGAAGAGGACGCAGCCGACGAAGCCGACGATATCGAGCCTGGTCGGTCGCCAGAACTCCCAGTCGGTCCCCGGAAATATCTTGTCCCGTTCCACAAGCTCCGGGTTATCGATCTTCTCAAGCACGAGCTTTGCGTCCAGCTCCGGATCGGCGACGGCGGGGGTATGAATCCGTGCGTAAAAATCGCGAAGGACGTGTTCCGAATTGCGTCGTGTGAAGAGGGAGATCACGATAAGCAGGATAAAGGGGACGATGGCGTCGAAGAGGAACCCGGCGGTGGAGATCGCGGGGCGCGCCCATGTGGTGAAGTCGATGCCGAGTTTGCTGAGAATCCAGATCTGGGTGCGGAAGAGCCCTTTCCCCTCGAAGGGGGATGTGGTATCGGAGGGATTCTGCCGTGCCACCGACTCGAAGAAGATGCCCGATGGGGGAATCCGCTCCTGCCGCGCGATGCTCTCCCCGATGGCGCGGGCGCGGCCGGCGGTTACATCGGCCTGAGTTGCCTTGAACTGCGATGTGACAAATCGCTCGGTGGTCTGCCGGGTGAGCGCGGGGCTGGTGCGGAGATCGTGGAACGCCGGGACCAGGTTCGGTATCACGACGATAAGGAGAATCGATATGATCATCTGCGCCGCGACCGCCCTGGTATTCAGCCTGCGCCAGAAATAGACCAGCCAGAACGACGGGCCGACCACGGTGCCGATCGAGATGATGTACTTGAAGATGACCATGATCTTCTCGTTGGCGAGCGCGCCGGCAAAGAAGACGGAGCCCAGGAGGATCAGCAGGAGGAAGAATCTTCCCAGGCGCACCTGGTTCCGCTCGGAGAAGCCGGGAATGATCGGGACAACCACATTCTTGATCAGGGCGGCGCTGGCTTCCAGGGAAATGGTGGAGTTGCCGTCCATGTTGGCGGAGAAGATGGCGGCAACCATCAGCCCGATGGCGCCGACGCCGAGGAGATCGCGCGTCATAAAGCCCCATACATTGGTCGGATCGGAGACCTTGCCGGCGTACAGCCCGATGGCGAGCAGCCCGGTAAACGCCCAGGCGATCATCATAAGGCGTTTGAAGATCGCCCCGGTAACGAAGCCGATCCGCGCGGAGCGATCATCCTTGGCCGCGCCGCCCAGCGTAAAGCTCTTCGGGGCGTTGACCACCAGGTTGAGGAGCGCAAAGCCGGCGACAAAGTACCAGGTGTAATCGCTGGTGGCGGAGGAGCCGAAAAGCTCGAACATCTTTTCGGGGATTTTGGCCTGCATTCCCGCAATCCCACCGATATGGGCCAGTGCCGTTGGAATCAGGGCAAGCGAGAGGAAGACAATCAGAACTCCCTGAATAACGTCGATGATGGCTATGGCAAAGAGCCCGCCGAGGGCTGTATAGCCGGCGATCAGCAGCGCATATAATATATAGAACAGGTTCAGATCGAGATAGGATGCGAACGCCCGCAGCTCCCCGTTCTTGTCCCGTTCCTGGAGAACATTCATTCTTGTCCGCTCATCCGGGCTCAGCTTTGTGTAATCGCTGTCTTTCAGATGTTTAAGCTCATTGAAGGCGGCCACGCTTTCCCGTTCGACCGCCGTGTATTCGGCCTGCGGTTTCACCATGATTGCCTGAAGGGTCTTGCCGGTCAGGAGATATCCGAAGGAGTTGGCATAGATGGCGACGGCTAGAAGGACAACGGCATAGAGGCTGGAGAGGAAGCGGCTTTCGAAGCGATGCTGGTACATATCCCCCGGCGCCAGATAGCGGGCTCTTCGCTGGAGGGCGGCGATAAACCATTGAAACGGGGTATGAAAGAGGACGAGGTTCTGGAACCAGACCCCCTGGAGGCCCTGGCGATAGATCTCGCTGGTCACGCCGGCGGTCTGTCCCGCGTCGGTCATGGTGCCGAAATTGAGAAACGCTATGAGTGATCGGCCGAAGGATCGGCTTCCCTGGAAGAAATCGCCCGTATTCTTGATCCGGCGACCGGACCAGATACCAATCAATACAATGATCAGCAGGTAGAGGGCGATAACACCCCAATCGATCGGGTGTAGTCCGAAAACATACATGCGGGCTTCTCCGTGGAGGATCTTTCAGTTGAAGGACTGTATGAAAAATAAGGTGCGGGAACTCGCCGGGGAAATTGTCCGAACAGAAACTTTTCTGTTTGTCGTGGGTTTTGATATTGAGTAGATTGCGAATCGTAGTGCCCAAAATGACAAGATATTATACTCCTTCCAACGTTTTCTTCAATCACCACGTTGCTCGTGCTGGTAGAGGTATGTCCCACACCGTTGGGCATTCCACGATTACCAAACACCCCTGTTATATCTCTTGTCACGGCACTACTTGCGGGAAATTCGAGCATTTTGGGCGCATTTGTTCATTCCTTCTACTTCATGGGCGGTAAGCATCGTGCGGGAAAATGTCCCGTTTCGGTCCGCTTCCGTTCCGTAACCCGAGTTTAGACGATCGAACTTCAGCACGTGAGAAGCGCATGCGCCGATCACGAGGCATTGCACCGTACATGGGCGCATGGCGGCGCTGTGTATCGATTATCGGTGCTCAAGACCTGAATCAAAGATGATGAATCAGCTTATCTATATCTCACAATTTACAGGAGCCAACATGTGGTTTCGTAGGATTCTATCTCTACTAGTGCTTGCGTTAGTCGCCGGTGGGACGGCGCGGGCACAGGTGTCACCAGCCGGCTCTGTGCTGCCGTGGAACAAGTATGTTCCCACGGTAGTCCCGGATGCGTATACACCGATTATCGGTCTGGCCGGAACGACCCGGTTCGGGCAGGGAACTCCCACCGATAGTAAGGATGCGGGCGCCACCTCCAGCTTTTCGCTGCAGTTGCCGTTTACGTTCATCTTCATCAATACTGCCGGCAGCCCGCAGACGTTTGCGGCAGGCGCCACCATCCTGGTTGGTTCCAACGGCTATATCTCGTTCAGCGGCAGCGCGCCGGCCAACGGGACGAACGATCTCTCCACCAACCAGGGCTTCCAGCTCATCATGCCGTACTGGAGCGATGTCCAGCCGTCTGGTGTTCCGGAAGGCGGCGTCTACTGGCGCGTTGATGGATCGGTCGGCGTTCGCGTCCTGACCATCGAGTGGCGCGTTCAGGGCATCACTGCCCCGACCCGCAACCCGGGTGACTTCCAGGCGAAGCTGTATGAGGGAAGCAACAAGATCGTATTCTACTACGGTCCGAGCTCCATCAACCGCACGACGATCCCCAGCACCACGGCATTCGGTGCTGCAGTCGGCCTGAAGGCAAGCGGCGTGAACCAGTTCACGAACCCGCAGGTTCCGCCCGACAACGACAAGTTCCTTCTCCTCCAGAATCCGGAGGTTCATCCCGATACCGTTGCGCTCACTCACACGCGCGCTGGTCTTACGTCATTCTGCCCCTTCCCAGGGTTCTGCTACACCCGTACCAGCGCTGAGACCTATGCAGAGTGGCCGCAGGATGCGTTTGCTGCCGGAGTTTCCGATTACTGGCACTATGGCTTCCCGACGAAGAACGGTGTCCGTATCGGCTACAGCATGAGCCCCGTCAACAATGACGTGGCCGCTGACAGCCTTATCTTCAACCCGGCCAGGATCGGCAATGCCTATCCGGCAACGTCGAGCTTCCAGCTCTCCGGTCGTTTCCGCAACATCGGCGCAAACAGCCGCCAGAACGTCCCGGTTCAGGTCGACATCTATCGCGGTAACGCGATCATCGATTCCCGCACCGGCACGGCGTTCCCGTCGCTGACGACCCAGGGCGGTCTTTCCACGGTTCTGTTCGATCCGCCGATCAGCTCGCCGACGACCACGAATCCTGGAACCTATACGGTTAAGCTTTATTCGAAGCTCAACTCGCCTGCTGACGAGGATCGCAGCAACGATACCTTGATCTCGAACTTCACGATCTCCTTCACGCACGACATCCGTGCCGAGCTGATCATCAACCCGGTCACGTTCACGCCGACCTTCCCGTCCGTTTATCCGGTCAATGTTCCAGTGCCGATCGAGGCTCGATTCCTCAACATCGGTACCGCGACCGAGACGAACATTCCTGTCGGCTATGCGATCTACGATGCCAACGGCAACCAGATCTTCCAGGATAACAGCACGATCATCCGTGGCAATGTGGCGACGCTTGAGTATCGTGATGTGGTCTTCCCGACCTGGACCCCGACGACGCCGGGCACGTATTATATCCGTGTCTACTCGATCCTCGGCGAGGATGAGCAGCGTCTGAACGACACGATCCCGGGCTATCCTTCGCTGGGCCGTCCGTTCACCGTTCAGTACGAGATCGAGCTTGCGACCCAGCAGGGTAACACCCCTGGTGTTCAGCCGCCGGCAAACGCGGACTATCCTGATGGCCGTCCGATCAACATCGTCACCGCATATCGTAACAACGGCATCGTTGATGCTACGAACGTCTACGCACGCTTCCAGATCCGCAATCCATCCGGAGTGCTGGTCTATGATCAGCTTGCGCCGGGCGTCGGTGTGCCGGCCGTTCCTGGTTCGGCGAGCGGCATTGGCGTGATCAAGTTCTATAATGGGTTCCCATTCTTCGTGCCGAACGGTCCTGGTACCTATTCCGTGACCTCGATCATCACCGATCCGCAGGATCCGGTGCGTTCGAACGACACGGCCAAGTACACGTTCAACGTGAAGCCACGTCTCAACGGAAGGATCTTCGTTGGTACCGGCGAGCGTTTCCGCACGATTCAGGAGGCCAACGACTCGCTCTATCGCTACGGCGTCAGCGGTCCGGTGACCTTCCTGCTGATCGATGACAGCTATCTGGTTCGTCCGAACAACACCGACCCCAGCCTTCCGGCCCTTGATGGCCGTGGCGACGTGGTTGGTGCCAGCGCGACGAATACGGTTACATGGAAGGCCGTTGACGGCAAGACCGATGTCCGCATCGTTCTGAAGTCGGGTTCCGGTATCGGAATCATCTACGGTCAGCGCGATACCTCGAACTCCACGGGCTATGTGACGTGGGATGGTGGTCCCAACAAGGTGCTCCGTTTCGTGATGGACACCCTGATGGCTCCGCCGGGTCTCCCGACGCTTACGCCTCCGGTGAAGGCTATTCCGTTCTTCCTTACGCAGGGTGCTTCGAACTACACGATCAAGAACGTGAAGATCGAGCCGGCCACCATTCCGCTCGGCCTCAAGGTGCCGACGGTTGGCGGTCTTCCGATCGTCACGTACAACCGTGGATTCAACACCTTCACGTATCAGAAGGACGAGCAGATCAACATCTCGGCTGGTGTGCTGATGCGTAACTCCGCTCCGTCGGACATCAACGGCGCGAACCCGGCCAAGAACGGTCGCTTCCGTGATACGCTGCTCATCCAGAACAACGTGATCTCCGGAAACGAGATTCGGAACTTCGAGTATGGCGTCGCGTCGATCGGTGCGGGTCCTCTCGCTCAGATCCTTGCGAACAAGTACGTGGACTACAGCAACACGAACAACAGCATCATCAACAACCTGATCGAGGATGTTGGTCGTGCCGGTGTCATCCTTGCGTTCGAGCATGGATCGGATATCAGCAACAACACGATCCGTCGCGTTGTCAACACGGCTCCGGTTATCCCGCATGCCGTTGGTATCTGGGTCACCTCGGGTGGTTACTACCCGCTTCCTGCAACCGACACGTTGAAGAACCGTGCGTTCGCGACCGATCTGAAGATCGAGCGGAACAAGATCAGCTCTGTCAACGCGGCACAGGGTAATGGTGTCGGCATCTGGGCGGAGACGAACGAGAACACCTTTACAACGGGTGGCTCCTTCACCTTCCGGTTCCCGGCCAACGGCGCCACGAACCTTCGCATCTGGAACAACTTCATCTGGAACTACAGAGGCCAGACGGCTGGTGCCGGCAGTGGCCGCACGGCCGCCGTGGCATTCACGATGGCCGGTGATACGCGTACCGACTTCGTCACGATCGGCAACAAGATCGAGAACAACACGATCTTCAGCCAGAATGCGGGGAGCATTCAGGAGTATGGTATCCTGGATCAGCGTGCCGGTGGCACGATCCGCAACAACATCATGGCGATTACCACGCCGGCAACCGCTAACCCGATCGGTTTGGCGCTGCAGGTTCGTAACGATATCACGCCAGGCTTCTTCGGCCCGGATGGATATGCCATCGCCGATTCGCTGATCCGTTCGGATTACAACATCTTCTGGGTGCCGAATGGTTATGTCGGTGCTGTGTCGAGCCTTGCGTCCAACGGCTTCAACATCCCTTCGCCGCCTGCGGCCAAGACGTTGAACCAGTGGCGCGCGCTTACCAAGCTCGATCAGAACTCGATCATGAGCAACATCACGACCGACTTCGTTTCGACGACGCCGGGCTCCGAGGATCTTCACATCAAGCCGAATATCTTCTCGGTGGCGAACAACCGTGGTATCAACATCGCCGGTCTGACGACCGATATCGATGGCGATCCGCGCGGTTCGGGTGGCAGCGCAGGTAACTATGATATCGGTGCTGATGAGTTCAACGGCCTGATTCGCAACAACGATCTCGTTGCCGAGGATATCTTCGCCCCTGTCGGCTATCAGGCCGCCACGGGTCAGTATTCCGACGCCGAGTATGTGATGGGCGATTCGCTTCTCCCGATCTCGGCTCGCTTCCGCAATGTCGGTGGCAACCCGATCGTGGCGAACACGGTCACCATCCGCGTGGACTACTACAATGGTTCCGCGTTCGTTCCGGTCTCGTCGAATCCAACGGTGCCGACCACGACGACCTCGTTCAACGTGGCTCAGTTCCGCGATGTCAACTTCGGAACGTTCGCCCCGCGGACGCTTGCCGAGGTTGGGGTCAACGATCCGTTCTTCGGTCTCAGCCCGAACATCACGCCGCTCTATCGCTTCCGCATTACCAGCGGAACTGATGACAACGCCGGAAACAACATCTACGAGAAGGTCGTCCGGTTCTATGTGCCGCGCTCTGCTCGCAAGGTGATTGCCTCGGTCGAGACGCGTCAGGTTGCAATGCCCGCCACCGTGGTTGGCAAGTCGAACAAGCTCAACACCGATTCGCTCCTGATGGCATTCCAGCTTATCAGCTGGAACCGCACCAGCACGAACGCGTCGCTGACACAGGATTATGATCTCTTCGATCGTGATCTCTGGCCGAAGGAGAACCTGAACTTCAAGCCGTGGAAGACCGTGGTTTGGGAGCAGGGCTCGGAGCCGCAGGGTATGGAGCCTGAGGAGCGCGCAGCTCTGAAGGTCATGCTCGACAGCCGTAGCGTCTACGATCGCTCGAACCTGATCATTGCTGGTCAGGATATCGCAAGGATCCACGATGTTCCGCTGACGACCGCGAACGGTCAGATTGCTGACCAGGACTTCGTCCGTAACTACCTCCGTGCAACCTACAAGGGTGGTACGATTCCGGCTGATTACGCCGGTCGCAGGATCCGTGGAGTGGCTATTACGCCGGGTAAGTACGAGCAGGTTGCCGCAACCGGTGTTGTTGGCGATGCTGATCCGTTCCCGGGTCTGGCTATTCCGACCAGCGGTGACGGTATCGCTCGTCCGACGCACTTCTACTACGAGCAGCAGTTCGCTCAGTACACCGACTCGAGCGCTGGTGTCGCCAGCGCGGCAACGAAGAAGAACGTTGTGTACTACGCCATCGACTGGCGTCACTACGGTCGCTTCGCCTTCGAGTCGCTCCGCTCCGGCGGTCAGCGCGTGCTTCTTGGCGCTCTCGACTTCATCAACCAGTACAATGGCGCTCTGCCGGTGAATGTTGTGTCGTTCGACGCAATCCCGGTCGGCAGCAAGTCCGTCAGGGTCAACTGGGCAACGACGTCGGAGACCGAGATCGCATCGCTCGAAATCGAGCGTGCTGAGGTCGAGGTTACGCCGCAGGGTCTCCGTGTTGGTGAGTACAGTGTCATCGACCGCAAGTCGCCGACCGGTACCGCCTCCCGCGGGGCCAGCTACAGCACACTCGATCAGAACGTGAAGACTGGCATCACCTATCGTTATCGCCTGGTCAGCGTCGGCCTTGACGGCGCACGCACCGAGCAGGCATTCGATCAGGTGAAGATCCTGGCTTCGGGCGCCGAGGGCTACTCGCTCTCCGTTGTTCCGAACCCGGTTCGCAGCCAGGCCACGATCAACCTGAACGTCCCGCAGGGGACCGAGTGGACCATCAACCTGTATGATGCCGCCGGCCGCGTCGCCAAGACGTTCACGGCGGACAACCAGGGCGCGTCGAGCTTCGAGCTCAACGTCGATGGTCTTGCTTCCGGTGCCTATACCCTCCGCATGGAGACCTCCACCGGCGTGAAGCTGGTTGAGAAGGTGACGGTCCAGAAGTAAGCCGCAAGGCATTCGCGATGAATCGATCGGGCCCTCTTCCTGCAAAGGAAGAGGGCCCGGTTGCATATGGACCAATCACCAGCATGGACCAATTCGATCACGGTATACCAAGCGTAACGGCTCGGGCTCTTGTCCGGCGCTCGTCATCGCCGTAAATTTGCTGGTAAAAATTGCTCGCCTCTCCCGCCATCTCCTCCAGTGTGCCCGGCGATCTACGGTGGCTTCCAAAGCTCTCGGTCAGGCATCTCCTAGGAATCTCCGATCTTACCCGTGAGGATATTCTGGCGATTCTTCTTTCCGCTCTACGGATGCGGGGGGATTATCTGCGCCCTGGACGCTTCTCAGCGATCCTTCAGGGGATGACCATCGTCAACCTCTTCGCCGAAAGTTCCACCAGAACGCGATCGAGCTTCGAGCTCGCCGAGCGGCGGCTGGGAAGCGATGTCCTGAATTTTGCCTCGGAATCCAGCTCCTTCTCGAAAGGGGAGACGCTGCTGGATACCGTCAGGAATATCGAGGCGATGCATGTCGATGCCGTCGTCATCCGCCATAATGCCGGCGGAACGCCCTGGTTCCTGGCGCAGCGATGCGATTCGGTGATCATCAATGCGGGCGATGGCCGCCACGAGCACCCGACGCAGGGGCTGCTGGATGCCCTTACGCTCTATGAGATCTGGCACGATCCCTCCCGGCCGGAGCGGACGGGGTTCGAGGGGAAGCGGGTGACGATCGTGGGGGATATTCTTCATGGCCGGGTGGCGCTCTCCAATATCTACGCGCTTCAGAAGCTCGGCGCCGAGGTGGCGGTCTGCGCCCCTCCCACGCTGCTTCCGCGCGGCATCGAGTCGCTCGGCGTTCGGAAGTTCATCAGGCTGGAGGAGGCGCTCGAGTTTTCCGATGCGATGAACATGCTCAGAATTCAACGGGAGCGGCAGGATCGCGGCTTCTTTCCGTCGCTCGCCGAATATGCCCGCCTCTTCGGGATGAACCACCGACGGCTGCGAAGCCTGGCACGGGATATCCTGATTCTCCATCCCGGCCCCATCAACCGGGGGATCGAGCTGGACAGCGAGGTGGCGGATGCCCCATGCTCCCTGATACTCCGGCAGGTGGAGAACGGCGTGGCCGTCCGGATGGCCGCGCTTGCGATGCTCCTTCAGGGTAAACGCTCGTCATAATCGTCCCTGGAAGGCTTCCTTCAAGCGCCAGCGGCCCGTCGGATTTCAGACCATGAACATGGAGTGATCTGGAACAAGGATCGATATCATTATCTGAACGAACAATGGATGACCAGGAACAGCAGAAGATAACGGCCGACGAATTTCTCCATAAGGGGATCATCCAGTCCGCCGATGAGTTTCATATCGTCGCCGAGGAACAGTGGGAGCAGGCAATCGAGCTGCAACCGGAGTCCGACGAGGCGATCTTCGAGTTCCGGCGGCTGGTCCGCGCGGCGCTTCAGTTCTACAGCCGCGCCTATCTGGCGCTGGTGCTGGTGGAAACCGACGATGAGCAGCAACTGGAGGAGTTTCTGGAGATCATCTCCGAGCAGGATGATGATCTTGCGGAATTCTTCAGGCAGAACGATGCCGAGGCCATCCTTGACGAGGAATCGCAGAGCAATATCTCCCAGGTCTTCAGCGTTGCCGAGGCGATCCGCACGGCCCTGCTGGAGCAATCGACGCAGCTTGCGGCGACGCTCCCCTTCCGGTTTGCCCGCGATTCCGAGGCAACGTGAGCGCGCTTCTCCTCCCTTGAAAACTTCATTCTAATTACAGGCAATGCCCAAACGTACAGATATCCGCTCCGTTCTGATCATTGGCTCCGGTCCGATTGTCATCGGCCAGGCCTGCGAGTTCGATTATTCCGGCACGCAGGCCTGTCGTGTGTTGAAGGAGGAGGGATTGCGGGTGATTCTTCTCAATTCCAATCCGGCCACCATCATGACCGATCCGGAGATGGCCGACGCCACGTATGTGGAGCCGATCACGCCGGAGATTCTGGAAAAGGTGATTGCAAGAGAACGTCCCGATGCCATCCTCCCGACGATGGGGGGACAGACGGCGCTGAACGCCGCGGTTGCCGTGGCGGAAAACGGGGTGCTGGAGCGATATGGCGTGGAGATGATCGGCGCCAACCTGAAGGCCATTAAAATGGCGGAGGATCGCGAGCTGTTTCTCGAAGCAATGAAGCGCGCCGGCCTGGAAATGGCCCGGGGCGGGTTTGTCCAGACGTTCGAGGAAGGGCTTGCGCTGGTCGATGAGGTGGGCTATCCCGCCATCATCCGCCCTTCGTTTACCATGGGCGGCAGCGGCGGCGCCATCGCCTACGACGCCGAGGATTTCCGCGAGAAGCTCCGACTGGGCCTCAACGCCTCGCCGATCCATCAGGTGCTGGTGGAGGAATCGGTGATCGGCTGGAAGGAGTACGAGCTGGAGGTGATGCGGGACAGGAAGGATAATGTGACGATCATCTGCTCGATCGAGAATTTCGATCCGATGGGCGTCCATACCGGCGATTCGATCACATGCGCGCCGGCGCAGACCCTGACCGATCGCGAGTACCACAGGATGCGCGATGCCGCGGTGAAAATCATGCGGGAGATCGGCGTGGATACCGGCGGCTCCAACGTGCAGTTCGCCCAGAACCCGAAGGATGGCCGGCTCCTGGTGATCGAGATGAACCCGCGCGTCTCACGCTCCTCGGCGCTCGCTTCCAAGGCAACCGGCTTCCCGATCGCCAAGATCGCCGCGAAGCTCGCCATCGGCTATACGCTGGATGAGATCCCCAACGATATCACCCGCGTGACCCCCGCCAGCTTCGAGCCGTCGATCGATTATGTGGTGGTGAAGATCCCGCGATGGGATTTCCAGAAGTTCAAGGGGGTCGAGGATGTCCTCGGCATCCAGATGAAATCGGTCGGCGAGGCGATGTCCTTCGGCCGCACGTTCAAGGAGGCCCTGCAGAAGGCGATCCGCTCGCTCGAACAGGATCGCTACGGCCTGGGTGCCGACGGCAAGGACCGCTACAGCTACGATCTGATGAGCATGGGCGAGCGGGAGGTGGCCGTGGTGGAGACCCGGACCCGGCTGAAGAAGCGGACATCGACCTCGATCTTCGATGTCTACGATGCGATCCGGCTGGAGGAACCGATCGAGCGCATCGCATCGCTGACCGGCTACGATCCCTGGTTCCTCGATCAGATCCTGCAGATCGTCGAGCTGGAGGTGGAGCTTCGCAACGCGGCGCAGAGCGGCCTGCTCTCCGGTGAAACGGTGGCGGCCGAGGCCGCGGTTGCCGGGGATGTTTCGCATTCCGGCGGAACGCACGGCGGTGAACCGTGGGCCGGCGGTGAGCAGGAGGACCTTCACGATCTTCTCCTTCGCGCCAAGCAGCACGGCTTCAGCGATCCCCAGCTTGCCCATATCTCCCACAGGACCGATGCCGAGATCCGCTCGCTTCGCAAGTCGCTTGGCGTGATCCCGGTGTTCAAGACCGTGGATACATGCGCCGCGGAGTTCAAGGCGTTTACTCCCTATCATTACTCGACCTACGAGACGGAGAACGAATCGATCCGCTCGGATCGGAAGAAGGTGGTGATCCTTGGCGGCGGTCCCAACCGGATCGGGCAGGGGATCGAGTTCGATTACTGCTGCGTTCATGGCGTGATGGCGCTTCGCGAGCTGGGCTACGAGGTGATCATGGTGAACTGCAATCCGGAGACGGTTTCCACCGATTACGATACCACCGATAAGCTTTACTTCGAGCCGTTGACGTTCGAGGATGTGATGAACATCATCGAGCACGAGGAGCCGGAGGGGGTGGTGATATCGTTTGGCGGCCAGACGCCGCTCAAGCTGGCGAAGAAGCTGGAGGCCGCCGGCGTGAAAATCCTCGGGACATCATCCGAGGGGATCGATCTTGCGGAGGACCGGCAGCGCTTCGGCGATCTGATCACGCAGTTGAATATCCCGGCCCCCGCGTGGGGAACGGCCGTCAGCGAGGAGGAGGCGATCGAGATCGCCGATAGAATCGGATACCCCGTCCTGGTCCGTCCAAGCTATGTGCTCGGCGGCCGGGCGATGGAGATCTGCTATCGGTCGGAAGGGGTTCGTGAATATATGCGGACCGCGGCGCAGGTTTCGCCGAATCATCCCGTGCTGATCGATCACTTCCTGGAAAAAGCGTTCGAGTTCGATGTGGACGCGGTCTCCGACGGAAATCATGTGGTGGTCGGCGGGATCATGCAGCATATCGAGGAGGCCGGCATCCATTCCGGCGATTCAAGCTGCGTGCTGCCGCCATACAACATCACGCGCGAGCAGTACGAGACGCTTATTCTCTACACCAAGAAGCTGGCGCGGGCGCTCAACGTGATCGGCCTGCTCAATATCCAGTTCGCCATGCAGCGCGGGATCATCTACGTGCTGGAGGTGAACCCGCGGGCCAGCCGCACCGTTCCGTTCGTCAGCAAGGCAACCGGCATTCCGCTCGCGAAGATCGCCGCCAAGGTGATGGTTGGAACGCCGCTTGCGGCGTTCGATCTCCGCGATATGCCGATGGCGATCAACCACGTCGCGGTCAAGGAATCGGTCTTCCCGTTCAATAAATTTCCCCGCAGTTCCATGTTCCTCGGCCCGGAGATGCGCTCCACCGGCGAGGTGATGGGGATCGACTCGAAGACCGGCCTCGCGGTGGTGAAGGCGCGTCTTGCCGCGGGCAATCGCCTTCCGGTGAGCGGCACGCTCTTCGCCACGCTTTCCGATAACGACAAGCGACCGCGCGTGGCCGAGACGCTCCGCGGCTTCGCCGATCTCGGCTTCCGCATCCTCGCCACCGACGGCACCAGCAGGATGCTGGACGAGCACGGCATCCCGAACACGAAGATCCTGAAGATCGTGGAGGGAAGCCCGAATGTCGTCGATTATATCCGGGACGGGCAGGTGCAGCTTGTGATCAACACGCCGGCCGGCGAGGTTGCGCGCGAGGATGAAAAGATGATGGGGGCGGTGTCGATGGAGTACAAGGTGCCGTTTATCACCACTGCCTCGGCGGCGGCGGCGGCGCTCAGCGGCATCCGGTCCATCCGTGAGGAGGAGTTGCAGGTAAAGCCGCTTCAGGAATGGTATAAATAAATTCCCGTCCTGGCATCAGCGCGAATATTCGATCCCGGCGGCCCTTTCCTTTTCTGGAATATGCCGTCGGGATCGCCGTATATCGGGGCGCGTCATATTCTTTTTTCGATCCGCGCGATGGATTAATGCGCGTACGCTTCCGGTTCGATTTTTCCCCGCAGAGCTTCTCCGTAATTCATTCCCCGAATTCTTCCATCGATCCACGCATCCACATCGATATACCGGGGGAGCCCTGAAGGGGCGTCCCCGGCGGCCATTGCCGATAATCGATCGCGGGCTTCCCTGAACAGGCCGCATCGTTCATCGGGGGCGGACCGGACCAGCCGGCCCAGCAACAGAAGCAGGAATTCCTCAAGCCGATAATCCTCCCGTGTTGCCCGCAGAGCCCGCAACCGCGAGCGGACTGATGATGCTATCAGATCATCATGTCCCAGCTCGTAGTGAATCATAAGCTCCATGATCATTACGGGATAATCAAGCTCCGCGCGGATATCACGCTGAATTTCGTTGAGGATGATATTGATGCATCGTATCGCCGATGAATAATCGCCATCGCCGAAGAGCATATATGCCATGGTGAACAGAAGGATTTTTCTGTTGTCCGGCTCGATATGCTGTTCATGTCTCCACAGGTCCGCCAGAATTTCGCGCGCAAGCCCTGCGCCTCCCGAAAAATCCTGGTTCCATCGGGACTGAAACAGCCGGTGCATCCGCACGACGTAGAAAACACGGGCCTTCCAGTACGCCTCCTCGATATCGAGCGATTCGAGAATTTCGATATGCCGTTCGGCCTCGGAATATTTTCGCAACTGGGAGCTTGATACAATCACATCGATCAGCGCGGAGACATAAATTCTCGGCTCGTCGGCGATATGATCGGGGCGCGATTCGATGCATCGGAGATTCCGCAACTGATATTCATATGCGCGTTCCCATTCCCCGCGGCGCCGATGATAAATGCCGTGGATCGTGAGAAAATAACGTCCGGCGTCGATCGAGATGGCCCGATGCTCGCTCTGAAGGAGAGGATCGCTCATGATTGCCTCCGTGCAGCCGGGCGATTCCGTGCCGCACGGGGAGCCCCCGGCCCTCTCCAGCGTGACCATCCTCAGGAGAAGCTGCGAGTAGTGCTCCAGATTATCCAGCCGATCCTGAACCGAGCGAAGTTTCCCTGCAAGGCGCGTCAACGCTGGCATATCCGCCATCGCGAACGCCAGATTTATTTCCCAGTTGATCACCTCCAGCATCTTCGGGAGCTTTTCATAATTCTCCGCAAGCTCCCCCGCCTTCATCGCCAGATCGAGACCCTGGCTGTAGAGACCCTTGCCGTAGAGGATTTTCACGCCGTGCAGAAGCTCGTTAATCCTGACGTGAACCGATTCCCCCGAGCGATATTCCCGGAGGCTGCGGAGTATCAGGTCGTAGAGATATCCCTTCTGCACGCCGAGCTGCCGCGTGAATTTTGCCCCCTTCAACGATCGGCGCAGTTCCTTTTCGTCATAATGCTCCGTGGCGTCGATGGCATCGAATAATCGGATGCAGTTATGTTCTCCGCTTTTATGCGTGGAGGCATATATCTTGAAATATCGTTTCTCCTGCCTGGTCATCAATTTGATCAGGTCGAAGAGATCGTTCCGCTTCTTCATCTGGATTCCGGTTGCGTCATGTTCCGTGGTCGCCGGGGAACGATCTCTTTCAATCCCCCGGCAGCACCGCCGGAAATTAATTCATCACGGCATTCCGACGGTAACATGCCTGAAGAGAATAACAACCGACGCGCGAAATATTCTCATCGGCCGGCTGAAAATATTATTTTCTTATCGGACGCGATGAATGATGGATGAGGGGTAAAATCCGTTAAGTGGAAAAACGATATTTGCAATCGTAGCGCTGGCGACATTATTCGAAAAAGAATCGGATGCAACGGCCGGCGATCCGCAATGATTGTAATTATACACGGGAGATCATTGGAACAACGGATCGCCGGCCATGCTCCGTACGGAGCCGGGGGGGCTCATTCGTATTTGAGGGCCGCGATGGGATCGACGTTCGAGGCCCTGCGCGCCGGGATGTAGCAGGCAACCAGCGCCACCAGCATCAGCGCCAGAGCCACCAGGAGATAGGTGAGCGGATCGAACGTGCTGATGCCGAAGACGAAGCTCGCCAGCAGCGGGGCCGACGCAAACGCCCCGATCAGCCCAAGCGCCACGCCGAGCGCCACCGGGACAAAGCCCTGCCGCATCATCATCCCCATCACCGCGTTCCGCCCCGCCCCCAGCGCCATCCTGATACCGATCTCCCGCGTCCGCTGAATCACCGCGTAGCTCACCATGCCGTAGATCCCCACCGCCGTCAGCAGGAGCCCCAGCACGCCGAACGTTCCCGCCACCCACGCCGCGATCCTCTGCGGGAGCAGCGCCGATGCTATGTATCGACTCAGCGGCATCGGGTTGAGGAGGGGAATATTCGGATCGAGCTTGTGGACTTGGCCGCGGATCGCGGTAAGAGCCGCCGCCTCGTCGCCGGAGGTTCTGACCTGGAGCGTCATCGACGGGGTGTAGTTCTGACCGAACGGGAGGTAGAGATAGGGGAGGCTGGCCTCGCCGAGCGATTTATATTTCCCATCCTTCGCCACGCCGACCACCTCCATGAACGGGCCCTCCTTCCCCTGCATGCTGATCCGTCTGCCGATCGGGTTGCCGCCCGGCCAGTACGTCCGCGCGAACGTTTCGTTGACGATCGCCACCTGTGGATGCCCCTGCCGGTCCTCGGCGCTGAAATCCCGCCCCTTCACCAGCGGCATGCGCATCGTGGCGAAATGCCCAGGGGTAACGATGTTGAAATTGGTGAGAAAGCCATCCTCTCCGACGCGAGGCGTTGACCCCTCCACGGTCAGCATCATCATGGCGTTGCTGAAGCCGAGAGGGACGATTGACGCAAGCGCCGCGGAGTTGACGCCGGGAGTGGCGCGGAGCCGTTCCAGAAGCGTTCCGTAGAGCGCCGCGCCGCGGGCCTCGTCGTAGCCGTGGAGGGAAAGGTCGAACACTGCCAGCTCCACATGGTCGGGATCGAAGCCGGGATCGATGCTGGCGGCGTGCTGGAGGGTCCGGAGAAAGAGTCCCGCGCCGATCAGGAGGATGAGGGAGAGAGCCACCTGGGCGGTCACGAAGATCCCGCGGAGTCGCGAGCGATGGGAGTCGCCGGAGGGGGCTTCCTTCAACGCGTCGGCCAGATCGGTCTTCGAGCCCCGGAGCGCCGGCGTCAGGCCGAAGAGCAGGCCGGTGATGAGCGATATCGCGAACGTAAAGCCGAGGACGCGAAGATCGATCGCGGGATCGATCGCTATCGGAACCTCGGGTGGGGGATGGAACGACCTGAGAAGATCGGTGGACCATACGGCCATCAGCATCGCGACGCCGCCGCCGAGAAGGAAGAGAAGGGTCGTCTCGGTGAGGAGTTGCCGCACCAGCCGCCGGCGTCCCGCGCCTATCGCCAGCCGTATCGCCATCTCGTGGCGACGCGCGGCGGAGCGGGCCAGGAGCATCCCGGCGACGTTGATGCAGGCGATCATCAGCACCAGCCCGGCAACGGCCATCATGATCGCGACGAAGCTCCTGACATTTTCGCGCTCACCCGGCGAAAGGCTGCTCAGCCCATCCAGCGGGGCCAGCGCGATCCCCTCCCCTCTGGCGTTGTCGGGATGCTTCTTTCCGATCCCGCTCGCGATGCCGTTCATTTCGGCAATCGCTCGCTCCGGGGAAATCCCATCCTTCAGCCGTCCGAACAGCATCAGCCCGCTGACGTTCCGCGCCCCGATGATATCGTTCTGTCCCGGAGCGATCTGGTGATACATCATCATCGGAACCCAGAGCGCCGGCGCCTCCCCGACCGTCAGCCCGGTGAACTCCCTGGCCGCGACGCCGATCACCGTGAAGGGGGCACCGTTCAACTCAATCCTCCGCCCGACGATCCCCGGATCGCCGCCGAAGCGGTGCTGCCAGAGGGGATAGCTGATGACTGTCACGGGATCGCGTCCGGGCACCTGATCCTCCGTCGGCCCGAAGAACCTGCCGATCGCGGGGGAGATGCCCAGGGTGGAGAAATAATTTCCCGACGTGATCTCCGCCGAGACAACCTCCGGCTCACCATCCGCCATCAGGCTGGTGGATGCTCCCGTCCAGGCCGCGATGCCGCTGAAGGCCACGCTTCCGTCGCGATAGTCGAGATATTCCGGGTGAGAGAAGGGGAGAGGGTCGGTGCCGTCCGGCTCGGTCTTCCTGATCACGACCAGCCCTTCCTGGTTCCTTACCGGCAGGGGGCGGAAGAGGATGGCGTTGACCGCGCTGAAGATCGTCGTGTTGGCGCCGATGCCGAGCGCCAGCGCAAGGACCGCCACGATGGTGACGCCCGGCTTTCGCACGAGCATGCGGGCGCCGAAGCGGATATCCTGAAGAATGGAATGCAGCATGCTGTCACTCATATTTGAGGGCCACCATCGGGTCCACCCTGGTTGCCCTGCGCGCCGGGATATAGCAGGCGGCCAGCGCCACGATCACCAGCACAAACGCCACGCAGATGTAGGTGAGCGGATCGGTCGCGCTGACCCCGTACAGCAGGCTGCCGAGAAGCCGCGTCATCACGAACGCCAGCCCCAGCCCAACGCCGACGCCGATCAGCGCCGTCACAAACCCCTCACCCACGATCATCCTCATAATATCGCCGCGCCGGGCGCCGAGCGCCATCCGTATCCCTATCTCGTGTGTCCGTTGCGTCACCGCCTGCGCTATCACGCCGTAGATGCCGATTGCCGCAAGCAGCAGCGCAACGCCGGCGAAGATGCCGAGCAGGAGCATGTAGAGCCGCGGCCCCGCCAGCGAACCGGATACCACATCCTCCATCGTCCTGACCTGATAGAGGGGGATATCGGAATCGATCGAAACGATCTCACGGCGGATCGGCCCGGCGAGGTCGGCCGGGTTGCCGGTGGTGCGGATCACCAGCCCGACCGTGAGGGAGGGGAACTGGGTGATGGGGGCGTAGAAATCCATCTGATTATCGGCTATCAGCGCCTGCCCTTTGACATCGCCGACCACGCCGACGATTGTGATATAGGGGATCGCCTCCGGCGGCGCCCCGACCGGAACACCAAGCGTCATCCGCTTGCCGATGGGATCTTCCCCCGGCCATGTCCGCTGCGCCATCGTCTCGCCGATCACGGCCACCGCCTGCGATGACTCGTTATCGTGATCGTTGAATGCGCGTCCCTTCAGCACCGGAATCCTCATCGTCCTGAAGTAATCGGGGCTGACGCCGTGGATGAATGTGGTGGGGGCATCGCTCGGCTGCGGTATCGGGCGGCCGGCGACGGTGAACGTGAATTGCGGTGTGCCTCCGGTAAGCGGGATTGCCGTGGTGGCCGCCGCGGATTCAACGCCGGGAATGTGGCTGATCCGCTCGATCGCCGTTCTGAAGAACGTCCCCTGCTTCGACGAGTCGGAATATTTGGTGGCGGGCATGGCGATCTGCATCGTCAGCACCCCTTCCTGATCGAATCCCGTGCGGATTTCCTGAAGCGTGATAAAGCTCCGGATCAGAAGCCCGGCGCCGATCAGCAGCATCAGCGCCAGCGCCACCTCCGATACCACCAGCAGCCCGCGCAGCCGCTTTCCCCCGCGTCCTCCGGCAACCAGCCGGCCGCCATCCTTCAGCGGCGTGGTCAGGTTGCTCCGCGACGCGTGAAATGCCGGCAGAAGGCCGAAGACGATGCCGGTCGCCACGGAGATCCCCAGCGCGAAGAGCAGCACGCCGCCGTCCAGACGGATCTCCGATGCGCGCGGGATGCCCGCGGAATCGATGTGCGATATCAGGTCGGTTCCCCAGAGCGCGAGCAGCACGCCGAGCGCCCCGCCGATCAACGCAAGCAGGATGCTTTCAGTGAGAAGCTGCCGTATCAGCCGGCCCCTTCCCGCGCCCAGCGCCGTCCGGATGGCGATTTCGCGCCCACGCTCCGATACCCGGGCCAGCAGCAGATTGGCGACATTCGCGCAGGCGATCAGCAGCACGAACCCGACGGCGCCGAGGAGAATCAGCAGCACCGTTTTAATGTTCTTCACCACCATCTCGTGCATCGGCACGACCGATGTTCCCCACTCCCTGTTGGTGACCGGAAATTCCCCCGCCAGCCCGGCCGCGATGCCGGCCATCTCACCCCCCGCCTGCTCCGCCGTGACGCCCGGCTTCAGCCTTCCCAGCACGGCCAGCCTGTGCAGTCCATTGTCGGGGCCAAGGTGAGAGAGGACAAGGGGAGCCCATATCTCCACCACTCCGCGATGATCGTCCGGCGCCACCCCCACCACGGTGTACGGCTCGTTCTCCAGGCGGATGGTCTGGCCGATCAGCGATGTATCGGCGCCGAACCTCCGCTTCCAGAGCTTTTCGGAGAGGACCACGACGTGATCGTTGCCGTCCGAGGATTCGGTCGGGAGGAAGAAGCGGCCGACGACGGGCCGGACATCGAGGATATTGAAATATCGCTCGCTCACATATTCTCCCATCAGCCGTTCGGGGTTGTTGTTGGCGGTCAGGTTGAAGCTCTGCTGCATCCTTGCCGCGATCCCGGTGAATGAGCGGCTTCGCTGGCGCCATTCACGGAAATCGAGCGCGGTGGCGGGGAACTGTCCCGCCGCGCCATGCGGAGGCGTGGACCAGAGATAGACCAGCCGATCCGGATCGCCGTAGGGGAGCGATTTCAGGAGCACGGTGTTGACCACGCTGAAGATGGCGGTGTTGGCGCCGATGCCGAGCGTGAGGGCCAGCAGCGCGACCGCCGTGAACCCCGGATTCTTCAGCAGCGTCCGCGCGCCGAAGCGTATATCCTGCAGGAATGTCTCCATGATCTTTTCAGTAGGTATGAGCGCAAAGGGAATGATCCGCGTGCCCGTCCGGGTCCGGTGGCCCGGTCCTGGATGGATGATCTCTCCCTCTCGAATGTCGTATATGGTGCGTTGTGATGTCGATCGCGGCTGGATGCGCGCGCGCGACGACCGTTCTCTCAGGCGGCCACGCTGCTTTCCTCCACCACGCGGCCGTCGAAGATGTGGATTGTCCGGTCGGCATGGCGGGCAAACCGGGGATCGTGCGTGACCATGCAGACGGTGGCGCCGCCGCGATGGAGATCGCGCAGCAGTTCCATCACCGATTCCCCATTGTTGGAATCCAGGTTCCCGGTCGGCTCGTCCGCCAGAAGGATCGAGGGGTTTCCGGCCAGGGCACGGGCCACCGCGACGCGCTGCTGCTGTCCGCCGGAGAGCTGGGCCGGATAATGTTTCATCCGATGCGCCATCCCCACCCGTTCCAGGGAATCCTCCACGCGACTCTTCCGTTCGGCCGCCGGCATGTTCCGGTAGGTGAGCGGAAGCTCCACGTTCTCGCGCACCGTCAGATCGCCGATCAGGTTGAATGCCTGAAAGATGAAGCCGATCTCCTTGTTTCTGATCCGCGAGCGATCTCCCATGTTCAATGTGGAGACCGGCTCGCCGTTCAGCAGATAGCTCCCGCCGGTGGCGGTATCAAGCAGGCCGAGAATGGAGAGGAGGGTCGATTTGCCGCACCCTGACGGGCCGGCGATCGAGAGATATTCTCCGGGGTTGATATCGAGATGAATGCCGGAAAGTGCGTGGGTTTCCACTTCATCGGTGAAGAAGACCTTGGTGATCCCTTCCAGGCGGATAAGCGGAATGTTCGTGGTTGCCATATCTGTAGCTGTTGAAAAAATCGAATCATCCATCTCCAGCATTCGCCGGCCGGGCCGTGAAGCCATTGGAAATGGGAGAAACAGACGCCGCCACCCTGATCCCGCATCGGTACGAAGGCCTTGAGCCGCTATACTGGAGAAACGCGAGTACTGTTCCTCCGTCCCGTGCCTGGATCAAGGTGGCAGCCGTGATTTGTTCGGAGCGGTTGCTGATTCCTCTACTTGAAGGCGATCCTGTCGACCCCGTCCATCGCCGACATGTCGGAGAGAATGACGCGATCTCCCTCGCGGAGCCCGCCGACCACCTCGATGGTGTTGACAGAGCTTCGTCCGAGCCGGACCTTGACCCTTGTGGCGCCCCGGTTATCCGGGTCCACTTTGAAGAGCCCCCCGCCCTCGCTTCCCTGGGCCGGCCTGCCGATGTAGAGGATGTTCGTGAGCCGCTCCAGCTCGATCGTGCCATCCACCGTTAAATCAGGACGAGCGCCCTTCGGTAAAGTTCCGTCCAGCGCGACATCCATCGTCACGGTGCCGTTCTGCACCGCGGGATCGATCCGGGTTACTCTGCCGGGGATGATCCCGTTGCGCGTATCGATCTGCACCGGCTGGCCGGTCTGGATATCCTTCGCCTGCGTCTCGGCGATCTTCAGCTCCGCCTTCAGATGGCTCGGCTGCGCCACTTTCGCCATCGTGGTCCCCACCACGATCTGCTGCCCGACCTGAAGCGGAAGCTGCTGCAACACCCCGTCGATCCCCGCCCGCACGTGGAGCGATTCCACCTGGATGCGCTTCAGCGCCGAGAGCGCCCGGAGCTGTTCGATGCGCGATTTCTGCACGGCGAGCTGCGCCTTTGCCGATTCGCCGTGGATGGTCAGCCGTTTCTTCTCGATCTCGTACCGCGCCGTGAACTCCTCCGCCTTCGCCTCCGTCCCCTTGGATTCCAGCGTGGTGGCAAGCCCCTTCGTGTTCAGCGCGCCGCTGGTCTCCGATTGTAGTGTCGCCTGCCTGCTCTCCGCGCGCATCGTGGCAACTGTCGCCTCGTGGTCCAGCCGCTCGCTCTCCAGCCGCACCTGAATGTTTCTGTATTCCGCCAGGGCCGCCTTGAGCTGCCACTCCGCCTCCAGCGCCTCCTGCTGAAGCTGGGGGTTGTTCAGCTCGATCAGGACCGTGTTCGCGGTCACCAGGGTGCCGGGCTGCACGATGATCTTCTCCACGCGACCATCCACGGTCGCGGAGATCAGCCATGTCTCCTCCGGCACAAGCGTCCCGAGCCCGCGCACCTGCCGGAGCATCGTTCCGCGCCGGACCGTGTCTATCCAGAGCGTCCCCCGCTCCACCGTGGGGGCGGCGGGGCGGAGCATGGTGGTTCCCCAGAAGATTGCCGGGATGAGCAGAACCCCCAGCGCGGTGATGGCGATCCGCTTTCTGCGCCGATGTTTTGAACGGGATTCGTGAATGATATCCATGAGATACCTTATTCCCTTTGCAGCGATCGTGCCAGAAGGAAAAAGCGGCAATACGGATGAAAACGCGGGATTCGAGTCGATGTGATGATCTGTCGGAACCGCCGGGTGGTCGGTTATGGGATTGCGAGTGTTCGTTTCCGGGACGGAAGAATCAGACATCTCAACCAACGGATGATGGTGTTCATCCGCAGACTATCATCAGTAGCCGCCGCCGTCGGTTAATCGAGATCGGGGTGGTTGGTGGGATGATGGGCTCCGCCAGCGATCGGTCGCGGGCGGAATATGAAGCTGCATCACACGCTGGTCATCGCTCTCTGCTCAGGCGATGATGCCGGAAAAGGTCATCGCTTGAGCACCATGATCATATCGCCCCGCAACCCTCTATTTCCCTCAGCAGACCGCCGGTGGAATTTCTCCGGTCCCGGCAAGGAGCGTTTCCAGCGCCTGCCGCTCGATGCCGTAGAAGCTCTTCAGCGCCTCGATCCGCGCCATGATCTTCTCCCGCTCCACCGCCCGCCCATGCCGCACGCCGACGATCATGGTATTCTTCCGCGTGTGCTCGGTGGAGATAAACTCGAACACCTTCGCACTGTAGCCGTTATACTCCAGTAGCAGCGCGCGGAGCGTGTCGGTGATGTTCTCCGCCTCCCGCTCCAGGATGATGCCGTGCCCCAGCATATCGCGGAGCACGTCCGGGGGAACGATCTGCGGGCGGATTTCCTTGTGGCAGCAGGGGGCGCAGATGATGATCCCCGCCCCCGCCGTGATCCCCTTATGGATCGCCTCATCGGTGGCGGTATCGCAGGCGTGGAGGGCAATCAGGATATCGACGCCATCCTCAAGCGCCACGTCGCGGATATAGCCCGGCCGGAACCGGAGCCGCTGAAATCCCGCCTCCTCCGCAAGCCCGTTGCAGAGATCCACAAGCTCCGGTCGCGCCTCCACGCCGGTGACGCCCGTGGCGATCCCGAGCACACTGGTGAAATGATCGTACGTCGCAAATGTCAGGTAGCCCTTGCCGGAGCCCATGTCCACGATCGAAAGCTCCTTCCGTTCCGCCAGCGGCGAGCCGGCGAACAGCCCCGCCACGATCTCGATAAAGCGGCTGATCTGCCGGAACTTGTCCCCCATCCGCTCCTTCACCCGTCCCGATTCCTCGATCACGCCCAGCCTCTGAAGGTAGATATTTCCCTCGGTCTCGATCAGCCTCCGCTTCTCCCGGTCGTGCGCCATCGATGGCGCCTCGGTGAACGTGGGCCGGCTGGCGGAGAACCGGGTCTTCAGTCGCTTGCTGTACTCGATCTGGTAATCCGCCGTCCGCGTGAAGAGATTGCCGCTCCTGAAATCCCCGCCGAGCAGCTCGCGCACCAGCGCGGTCCCCTCCTCGATCGTCCGTCGCGTGCGCGTGGTCTCGGCGGAGCGGTAGTCGAACTCAAGGAAATGCGTCTCCCTGATCAGGCTCATCTGAATGGAGATCGCCGTGAGGCCGGGAACGCTTCCGCGATACTTGCCGAGCGTGAGCTTCACCAGAGTCCCCTCGCGGATGCTCCGCGCGAACATCTCCAGGAATTTCTCCCTGTCCTGATCTGTCGTTTCGGTCGGCGTGCCTGCTGGTTCCATCATTCCTGATCTCCCGCGTGAGGATTTGGGGTCGAAAACGAACAACATAGGGAGAAGCCGGAGTCCCGGCCAAGCGTTCGCGGTTGTGTCTCTCTGTTTCCCCGTCGGCTCCGCCGCGCAATGGCTGCCGGGCTGGGGGAAATCCGTTAACTTTGCGCGATCATCCGGTTCCGCGCATCGGCGGGGCCGGCCCGACGAGAATCACATCCTTCTATCCAACGTGAACGTTACCCAGGTCGCGATTCGTCCAACCGAAGCCTCCAACAACGCCGGACGCCCAGCGCTGACGCCGGAACTGCTGGCCGCAAGCGGCGCCCGTTACTCCCGCAGCAACGAGGGTCTGGAGGCCATCCTCTCGAAAATCGATCCGGAGAATCTCGATAAGTCGGTCGATTCGATCTTCAGGATGATCGACTACGGCCATCAGTCGATCGCGGACATGGCCCCGGTGGCGATGTTTATCGACGGCATCTCGCTCTGGCTTGCCTACTACGTCTGGACGCTCTGCCCCACGGCCGGCGGCCAGGAATCCTCCACCCGCTACATCCGCCTCTCAGCCGACGAGATGACGCCGCCATCGGAGCTTGGGATTGCCGCCGCGGAGGAGTGGAAGGGGACGATGGAGCGGTGCTTCAATGCGTACCGCGCGTCGCTGGAGGTCTGGGAGGAGATCGCCGCGCACGATCCCGACGTGGCGCGCATCCCGCGCTCGCTGCTGGACGATCCATCGCCGAAGGCAGCCCGACAGGTTGCCCGCATGAAGCGGAACTATGCGTTCGATCGCGCCCGCTATTTTCTTCCGGTCGCCGCGTCGACGAATATGATGATGATCATGTCCGCGCGCGGCTGGGTTACGCTCTGTCAGAGCCTTCTTTCCCATCCGCTGCCGGAGGCTGCCGCGCTGGGCCGGGCGGTATGCGATGAACTGCGTCACTCCGCCCCGCGGATGTTGAAGCACGCCGCGCGAAAGGAATCGCACGTCAATGGGATTGCGCGGGAATTCGAATCGTGGCGGGGGATGGCTTCGAGCGGGCTGCCGGAATATCTCACGGCCGGGAACGCGACGTCGGAATGCCCGCCGCGCGCATCGCTCGACCTGATGCTTCCCAACGGAATTTCCGAACATGATTTTGCCGCCGATCTGGCATTTCACGACAACAGATATTCGTGGGTGGGGGAGAGCCTGAAGCGGACGGCGGTGCGGTTTGCCTGGGATGCGGTTACGCTCGGGGAAATTCGCGATCTGAACCGTCACAGAACCGGAACAAAATACTGCCCGCTGGTCCCGCGTGGATTTTACGCGGCGCTGGAGCAGATGCCTGAGAATATTCCGGGACGTGATGATTATCTGGCGCGTCTCCGCGCGCTGAACGAGACGGGGCGGGAGATATCGGCGAAAGCGCACGATGATCTCCGCAACGGCGATCCCGGCTACATTTATTCAACGCTTCTCGGCACGCAATATCTTTTCGAGCATGTGACGACCGCCGATAAATTCATCTACGAGGCGGAGCTTCGCACCGGAACCGGCGCGCATTACCGCTACGCGCTTCATCTCCACGATACGCTTGCACTCTGGTACGCCCGCTTTCCCGCGACACGGGAATTTATTCTGGAGGGGAGCGCGGAGCCTGAATAACGGACTGTTGAAGGACGCCATCTGCCGCGTCAGCGGAAAGCCCCGGAGGGCGCAATATCCTGCGTGTAGATATCCCCGTTTTGCGCCGTGAAGACGCTGTAGTTCACCGGATGGGAACTTCGCTGAACCAGTTTCCACGATGACCCATCGTTGGTGGAGCGATAGAGGCCGCTGTCGTTCGCCACATAAATGTAGCCGTTGTTGCCGATCGCCATCCGCCACTGCCGGACGGTATTGCGGGGCGTGATCTCCGTCCAGGTGGCGCCGTTGTCGGTGGAGCGATAGTCGGCGAAATCCTGACGGGCGAAGATGTGATCGTTCGGGGCGATGCGAAGCTCGCGGATCGGTTCGTAGTAGATGCCCCTCTTGCTCCGCGCCCAGTTGTTGCCGTGATCCGTGGAGATATACACGTAGTCCGTATCGTTCCACAGCTCCGTGGTGGCCGCGAATATCACATTGGCGGAGTTCACCGCGATCGACGTGATTCTGGAAGGGCGGAGGCCGTTGCGGACAGGCTCCCACCGTCCGCCGCGATCGCTGGAACGGAATATCCCTCCGGCAAAAAGCCCCGCGAAAATGTTTCCGGTGGAATCGATCGCTATCGCCGCGCCGCCGCCGCCGTTCGGCCCGTTCGTCTGCGTCCAGATATTCTGCGAGCGGGCGGGCGTGCAGATGGTGAGAAAAAGGGAGATAATCAGAAGGAAATTGATCGATGTTGTTTTCATAAATAGTGCGCCGGATTGCCGTTGCCACCGGAATATGTCAGTAATCAAAATGCATCCGTTAACGATAATCAGAACGAATACCGCAGGCCGAAAGTGAGATCGAACACCGTGGGACGTAACGCGGGATCGGGAAGGATGGAAGTGTGCAGTGTATCCGCGGGGCGATCAGCCGCCTCTCTCCAACTGGAATTTCCGCGCCGACATGGAACGCGGCCACGGCGCCTGTCTTCGCCGCGTCATCACGATTTTGCGACGGCATTGTTTTCGAATAGGGATTTGAGCTCTCCTCTGCGGGGAAATGTATTTCCGAGTAATGGGAAATCCTGTCGGAATTGGCTTCCAGCCCCTTTCCAGGCGGTTCGAATCCGGAGCGCCGACCATACCAACCCGATGGTCGCGAAACAAGGCGCCGCGCATATCGGCTACCTGCATATCATGATTTCCGGAGCGTGTCAATTCCTGCTGTGCTTTTCAGCCGGATTATTATAAATCGACCACCAGTTGCCGTTCAACTGGGAATCGACATACCATTCGCGATCTCCCAGCTCGATCGCCGGCCATGACGGCTGGCCGTCCGCCGCCGGTCCCGATGAATAGAAGTATCCGTATTCCTTTCCATGTCCCTTGTCGGCGGTTTCGATCACGACCATCAGAATTCCACGCATCGAGCTTTCCGCCCAGATCATTCCATCGCCTTTGCCGCTCACGATCGTATCGGCCGGCGCCAGCTCGGTCAGCATATCCCCCCGTGCCCGAAAACGTTTCCGATCTCCCGGCCGGAGGTTGTGCGCGAGGATTTTCGTGACCATCCCCTGATACTGCCGCTGGCGGAGCGTGAAATCGATTGTGCCGGGGGATGTGGCCGGATCGCGCATGATCAGCCCCGCCAGGCCGATGCCGATCACCAGGCCCGCCAGGACGATGATCGTCCCAAGTCCCCTTCCGCTTGGTTTCTCCGCCGGTTCGTTTTCCATGGATGATCGCTGGTTGAAGTACGCGGAATATCTCTTCATGGGTGAGCACGTACCGTGCCGAACCAGCCCGCAACGACCCGGCGAATCATATGAAGGATGATCTTCGTTATCGCGTCAGCGCCGCTCGATCGGAATCCATCGGTTGTCGCGCGCGCCGGTGTAGACCGATTGCGGGCGGATCAGGCGACCGGCCCGCCGCTGCTCGAACGCATGCGCTATCCACCCGACGACGCGGCTGACCGCAAATGTCGGCGTGAAAAGTTCAGTCGGCAGGGAGAGTCCGTGGAGAAGAAGCGCCGTGTAGAACTCCACGTTGGTCTGAAGCCTCCGCTCCGGCTTGCGCTCGGCCAGCAGCCGGAGCGCCGTTGATTCCACGTCCCTCGCCAGCAGATAGATCGCGCGGTCGCGCCCATCCTCGAACAGTTTTTCCGATGCTTCCGCAAGCACATCGGCGCGGGGATCGCGCACCTTGTAGATCCTGTGCCCGAATCCCATCAGCCGCTCGCCACGCTCCAGCTTCTCCCGCAGATATCCCTCCGCCCGTTCCGCCGTTCCGATCTCGAACACCATATCCAGCGCCGGCCCCGGAGCGCCGCCGTGCAGAGGCCCCTTCAGCGCCCCCACCGCGCCCACGACCGCCGAAACCAGATCGGAGCCTGTCGATGTGATCACCCGCGCGGTGAATGTCGATGCGTTCAGCCCGTGATCGACCACGGTGTTGAGATACGTGTCCAGCCCTCTGACCGCGGCGGCGTCCGGCTCGGAGCCGGTAAGCATGTGGAGATAATTCGCGGAGTGTCCAAGATCGGCGCGCGGTGCTATCGGGTCGTGGCCGCTGGCAAGCCTGTGGTACGCGGCCACGATCGTGGGAACACGGGCGGCGATCGGGATTCCCTCACGCGCGGGATCGGCATCGTTCGGCGTTGTGATCAATGTGCCGGCGGCCATGCGGAGCGCGTCCATCGCCGGAAGGCGCAGCGTTGCGGCCTCGCGGAGGAGCTGAAGCGTCATCGGAGGGAGGGCGCGCGCGGCGGCGAGCGATTCCCGCAGATCCGGAAGGGAATCGGCATCCGGGAGATCTCCCTTCCAGAGAAGATGGATCGTCTCCTCGAACGTCGCGTTGGGGGCAAGCTCGGCGAGCGGAAACCCCGCGATAACCAGCTCCCCCGCCTCGCCATCCACGCCGCTCAACGCCGTGCTCGCGGCGACCACTCCCTCCAGCCCCGACCTGACAATCATTTCATCGTTCATCGTTCTGCCTGTTGAATGTTGTTGCTGACTCATGGATGCAATCTATTGCGCTGGATGACCTGCTGTCAATATTGATTCGATAATCGATATGTTTGCCCGATGAACGAACAACGCTATCTGACGGCGCGGGAGGCGGCCCGCGAGCTGGGAGTGACGGCCGCCACGCTCTATTCCTACGTCAGCCGCGGGCTGATCCATTCCGAGACGACCGCCGGCACAAAACGTGATCGGCGATATCTGGCCGAGGATGTGGAGCGGCTGAAACGACGGAAGGAGGCGCGGCACGATCCATCGACCGCGGCGCGTGGCGCGCTTCACTGGGGAACGCCGCTGCTCGAATCGGCGATTACGCTGATTGCCGACGGAAAGGTTTTCTATCGCGGGTACGACGCGGTGGATCTGGCATCGGGGCGGAGCGTGGAGGAGGTGGCGGGGTTGATCTGGCGTGGGGATTTCGAGCCGGTCCGGTTCGATGGAGCATTTCCACGCAGATGGTCCGGCATGCGGAAGAGCGTGGAGGGGCTTGCCCCGATCAATCAGTTTCAACTGCTTCTGCCGGTCGCCGCGGCCGATGATCGCGCCGCCTACGATCTCCGCGCGAAAGGGGTGCGCGCCACCGGCGCCAGGATGCTCGGGATGATGGTGAAGATCGCGTCGGGAAATGCCGGGTTGAGTGATGGCATCGCCGCGGGCCTTTCGCCGCGCTCGCGATCCGGGGCGCATGCACGGTTGATCGGCGCCGCGCTGATCCTCGCGGCCGATCACGAGTTGAACATCTCCACGTTCTCCGTCCGCTGCGTTGCCTCCGCCGGCTCCACGCCATACGCCGCGGTGGCCGCGGGGCTTGCGGCGCTTGGAGGGACGAAGCATGGAGGATATACCGAACGGGTGGAGGGACTGCTGCGGGAGATCGGGAAGCCGGAACGTTCGGCCGATGTCATTGCCTCGCGGCTGCGACGGGGGGAGACGATACCGGGATTCCATCATCCTCTCTATCCCAATGGCGATCCGCGCGGTCGCGCTCTTCTCGATATGACCGTTGCCGCCTTCCCAAAATCCGCGGCGCTGCGGCTGGCCGCCGGCGTCTGCGCGGCGATGCACGAGTTGACCGGCGATCATCCGACGATCGACATGGGGCTGGTGACGCTGGCAAACGCGCTCGGCCTCCCCGATGGGAGCGTGCTGACGCTCTTTGCGATTGGGCGGACGATCGGATGGATAGGCCACGCGATTGAACAGTACGAGATGGACCGGCTGATCCGCCCGCGCGCCCTCTACACCGGTCGACAGCCCGAGGAGAATTATGGGTAGAGGAGCCATGTGTATCCGCGCGATCATCCATCCCTCTTCAAGCTCCGTCAGAAGCGCGCTGGTTGCAGCAGTGACGTTCCCTTTTTTGTTCAAGCTCCAGCGGAGCGAACCATCTTCTCATGCGGGTAGAATGGTACGCTCCGCTGGAGCCTGAAATCATGGAAGAGGTGGTATTTCCACAACCGGTTCGCCCCGCTGGGGCTGAAAATGCCGATATAGTCGATTATTCATTATCTCTCGATTTATCCCTCTTCAGATGCGGTTGTGGTTGACGCGATGGGGGATGTCCATTCATCATCTCTCGATTCATCCCTCTTCAAGCTCCGTCAGGAGCGCGCCGGTTGTAGCAACGACGGTGCCTCTTTTTGTTCAAGCTCCAGCGGAGCGAATCATCTTCCCATGCGGGCAGAATGGTACGCTCCGCTGGAGCCTGAAATCATGGAAGAGGTTGCATTGCTACAACCGGTTCGCCTCGCCGGGGCTGTAAAGACTGATGCTTTCCATGATTCCCATATCACCAGGGGTCACTGTCTGATTCTGATCACAACCCTACAGATCCGGAATCTTCCAGTCGATCTCCGCATGTCCCGCATCCTTCAGCGCGGCGTTGATCTTTGAAAACGGCCGGCTCCCGAAAAATCCACTGTGCGCCGAGAGGGGAGAGGGGTGCGCGGATGAGATGATCACATGTCGGTCGGCATCGATCAGCGCCTTTTTCTTCTGCGCGTACCCTCCCCAGAGAACGAAGACAACCGGCTCCGTTCGATCGTTGACCTTGCGGATGATCGCGTCGGTGAATTTCTCCCAGCCTTTTCCCTTGTGGGAGTTCGGCTCGTGGGCGCGCACCGTCAGCACGGCGTTCAGCATCAATATTCCCTGCTCCGCCCAGGGGACCAGATAGCCGTTGTTCGGAATGGGAAATCCAAGATCATCGCGCAGTTCCTTGAAGATGTTCATCAGCGATGGCGGCGGTTTTATTCCGGGGAGCACCGAGAAGCAGAGTCCGTGCGCCTGATTGTTATCGTGATAGGGGTCCTGCCCCAGCAGCAGCACATTGACGCGATCGTACGGCGTGATCTTCAGCGCGGAGAATACATCCTCCTCCGGCGGGAAGACCGGGCCTTTCTTTCGCTGCTCATCGACAAATTCCTCCAGCTTCCTGAAATACGGCTGGTCCATTTCATCCCCCAGCAATTTCATCCACGATGCCGGTATTCCCGAAGTATCCATTGCGTTCCTCAAGCGATATGGTAGTAAAATAGATGCCCCTGTCAAACCTGAACAACCCCACCCGCTGCGTGAGCGGAAAAGCCTTCTTCAAGCCCCGGAGGGGCGCAATCCCTGGTGCGTGGGCAGCGCCCCGCGCACATTATTTCTTCTCCCGGATCTCGAACCCGAGCGTTTTCAACCGCTCGATCACCTTGCCGCGATGATCCCCCTGAATCTCGATTGAATTATCCTGCACGGTTCCCCCCGCGCCACAGCCTTTCTTCAGCATGCCGGCGATCTCCTCCAGTCGGTCAGGGTTCGACTCGAAGCCGGTGATCAGCGTGACGGTTTTCCCCCGCCTCCGCTTGGTGTCCAGCCTGACATCCAGCTTCTGCGGCCGTCCGCCGTATCCCGTCTCGACCTTCTTCCGTGCGGCCTCGACCGCGCGCTGATCCTCCTCCGAGAGAAGCGATTTAAGATCATCGAGCGATGTGAGCTTTGCCATGCGATGTATTGAAAAATGATGCGATATGATTCTTAAAGTATTCAAGTTCCATAGCAGGAATTTCAGATGCGATGTTCTCCGCGAGGATTTCTATCAGCAGGATAAATTCAGTTATTCGAACTCATCAAAAAATTCCGAATAATACAAATAACGGCTTGGAAATTTTACGCTCAGGATATCCTTTGCCTTATCGTGCTTCGCCACCAGGCCCGCGAGGGCTGCATCAGTGCTGTCAGTGTCGCCGTCTCCATTGAGGTCGGTGTTGAGGAGGCAATTGCCGGACATATCCATTCCCATTTCTATCCTCTGATTATCAGGTGCCAGGGTGAACCTGTAAGGCGTTTGAACATCGACCTTTATTTCCTGAACAGAATCCCCTTCGCCATTCAATTGGTATATTTTCGCATCGGCGATATCCCGCTCCGAAACTCCGGATTGGATCATCTCGATCTTCGCGGTGTAAAAAAACAATTCCATATGTTCTCGCCATTCCCGTTCCGAACCCCATCCCCGATCCGCCCACATATCCCGCCAGTCATCGTTGGGGGAGTCCAGCGTTACGATCTGCATGAGAAAGAGCCTGACGAATTCGTTCGGGTCCATGTTCATCGGCAGGTGCGCGAGCTTGATATGCGATGAATCGCCACGCGGAGTTCCGGCATTCCTGTACGATACCGGTCTGGTGACATACCCGATGAACAACCCGAACAGAATAATTCCACAGAGGATAAGAAATGCCCTCATATCATTCTCCCGACGGTAGTATCAGCCGCGTCACGGCTCCGCTCCCGTTGCCGCGGTTTTCCAGCGTCAGCGCGCCGCCGTGCGCCTCCGCGATCTGCCTGCTCAGCACCAGCCCGATGCCGCTTCCCTCCGGCTTTGTCGTGAAAAACGGAACGAAGAGATTTGTCGTGTTGGAAACCCCCTCGCCTTCGTCGGCGATCGTGATCTCCACGCCGTTTCCGGTCGCGCGCCATCCGATCTCTACCGCCCCGCCGGTTTCCATCGCGGCATCCACGGCGTTGCGGAGGAGGTTGATCAGGAGTTGCTCCAGTTGATCGGCATCGCCGCTGATCGTCATCGCGGGGCCGGTGTGGATCATGATCTCCCGCCGCGTCTCCAGCCGTGCCACGCGATCGACAAGCTCGCCGATATCGACCGGCGCAAACCGTGGGGCGGGCAATCGCGCCAGCCGCGTGTAGGCTTCCATGAAACGACTCAGCGCCGCCGCCCGCGACCCTATCACCGCCAGACCGCGCTCCATATCCTCGCGCCAGTCATCAGGCCGGTCATCACGCGCCACCAGCGATCCCAGGCTTCCGGCGATCGAGCGGATCGGCGCCAGCGAATTGTTCAACTCATGCCCCAGCACGCGCACCAGCCGCTGCCACGCGTGCAGCTCCTCGCGACGAAGCGGTCGGCTCAGATCGAGGAGGACGAGAAGATGGTGGGGAAGACCCTGCTGCCGGAATGTCGTTCGCCTGATTCCCCAGCGTCCGGCGCCGCCGGGAAATGTCATCTGCCGCGTCGATTCACCCTCGCCCGCCAGGCACTCCGCAAGCCCAAGCTCCGCCGCGTTTCCGCCGATAAGTGCCTCGGCCGGCCGCGCCAGCAGCGCCTCCCCCGAGCGGTTGACCAGAAGCAGCCGGCCGTCGGCGTTGAAGGCGAAGACGGCGACATCGATTTCCGCCATGACGGTGCGGAGGAGGGCGGAGGCTTCCAGCGCGCCAAGCCGCTGCTCGCGGAGGATTTCGCTGAACAGGTTGATCTCCCGCATCACCTCCGAAAGCGAGTCGTCGCCGTTTCCCGCCATCCTGCCGCGAAAGGAATAATCCCCCTCGCGCAGCGCGGCCAGAAGATTGGAAAGCGTCTGAAGCGAGACGATGACGCGACCCCGCGCCGCCAGCGCGAAACCGATCCACGCAAGGAGCACGAACAGGCTGATGGTCCATTGAACCTTCGGCGTGAAATCGCCGGTCCAGAGGAGGATGACCGAAACGAGCGCGCCGGGAAAGCCGGCCATCAGCGCCATACGGAAAATGCGCCCCTCGAAGCTGAGACGCGGACGCCGCGCCGCTCCCGATGTGGCGCGGGCTCCGGTGGAGGCGGGGATATCGATGCGACGTTCCATCCTGCTGACAGTCTGTTGAAGGCGTGCACAGGGTGATGCCCTGTGCACCAGGGATTGCGCCCCTCCGGGGCTTGGGAGACGGGCTCTAGAGGCCGTATTTGTTGAGTCGCCGATAGAGCCCGCTACGGCTCAGCCCCAGCGCGTCCGCCGCTTTGCTGACGTTGCCGCCGAACCGGGAAAGGGCGCGCTGGATCAGATAGCACTCCACCTCCTCCATGCTCATCTCGTCCAGACGCTTTGCCCCGTCGCGTTGCGGTCGCAGTCCCAGATCGTTTTCGGCGATGCGATCGCCGGTCGCCATCAGCACGGCGCGCTCGATCGTGTGGTCGAACTCCCTGACATTTCCCGGCCAGGGATGATCCAGCAGCGCGCGCATCGCATCCTCATCGAACCCGGCGATCTCCTTCCGGTAGCGCGCCGCGTGGCGGGCCAGAAAGTGCGCGGCCAGAATCGGTATATCCTCGCGACGATCGCGCAGCGGCGGAATCCGTATCTCGATGGTGTTAAGCCTGAAGAGAAGATCCTGACGGAATCGTCCGGCATCCACCTCGGCGGCCAGATCGGCATTGGTGGCGGAGATGATCCTGACATCGGCGTGACGGGTGCGCGACGAGCCGACCCGTTCGAACTCGCTCATCTCGAGCACGCGGAGCAGCCTGGCCTGGAGCGCGAGTGAGGTGTTGGTGATCTCGTCCAGAAACAGCGTCCCGCCATCGGCCAGCTCGAATCGTCCCACGCGATCGGCCTTCGCGTCGGTGAACGCCCCCTTGACGTGACCGAACATCTCGCTCTCGAACAATCCTTCCGGGAGCCCACCCACGTTGACCGTGACAAGCGGCCGCGCGGCGCGCGGTGATACGTTATGGAGCATCCGGGCAACCACCCCTTTTCCGCTGCCGTTCTCACCGGTGATCAGCACATTCACCTCCGACGGGCCGATGCGGGCGATCATATCGCGGACCGGCTTCATGGCGTTGGAGGTGGCGACGAAATCGGGGAGGGAATCATCGCGGAGGATGCGGTTCTCGGCTTCGAGCCGCTCGCCGTTGCGGAGCGCCCGCGACAGCTCGATCTGATTTCTGATGATCGCGATCAGCCGCTCGTTCTCCCACGGCTTCTGCACGAAATCGCGCGCGCCGCGGCGCATCGCCTTCACCGCCAGCTCGATCGTCCCCCACGCCGTCATCACGATCACCGGCAGCATCCGATCCGTCTCCCTGATTCTGGAGAGAAGGTCAAGCCCCTCGGCGCCGGAGGTGGTGTCGCGCGTGTAGTTCAGATCGATCAGGAGCGCGTCGAACTCGTTCGACCGGATGGCCTCCAGCACCCGCGCCGGCGATGTGACGGTCTCCGCGCGGATCGCCTCCCCCTTCAGCAGAAGGCGCAACGCTTCCAGCACATCCGGCTGATCGTCGGCGATGAGAATGCGGGGGGAATTCGAGTGGGCCTGTTTCATGGGGCGCAAGATATTCATTTGTTCTCCACGGGCTCATCACCGGAAATCATCGATAGCGACTCATTGTGGGATGATGTCCATCAGGTGCAGCATCATGGAAAGCGTCGGGCATCGGTTTTTACAGCCCCATCGGGGCGAACCGGTTGCAGGGATGCCGCTTCCCTCATGGATGCGAAGATGGTTCGCTCCGATGGAGCTTAAGGGAAAGGGAACATCGTTACCACAACCGGTGCGCTCCTACGGAGCTGAAGAGTAACAGATGTCCGGAGTCATCCAGTGTATTCGTCTTTCCAGCCCCATCGGGGCGTACCGGTTGTAGGGATGCCACATCATCCATGATCTCAAGCTCCATCGGAGCGTGCCATTCCTTATCGATGCGAAAATGGCGCGCTCCCACGGAGCTTGAAGAAGGATCAATAAAGCGTTGATGATTGTTCAGGGGGCCGGAAGCTGGATTCACCATGAGTCATCACCAAATCATTCGCTGCGGGCCCTGTCTGCAACAGTCTATATAATCGGCGCGTCAGGCTCTCCGAATCATTTGCGCGGATATGGAATTTACGTAGGTTGATCATTCTCCCTCCGCACCCGCATTTCCGAACGGTCCGCGGATCGATCCTCATCCGGAGACACTGTTCCACGTTTAACGTATGCTCATATTCCGATAGCCCATGCTCCTTGCTTCTCTCCTCTGTTCGGTACAACTGGCGCTTGCCTCTCCATCCGATACGACCATTTCCGCCCCGGCTTCCATCGATACCACGATCACGGCCGTTGCCGCCGGCGACAGCGTCGACCATCGCGACAGCGCGGCGATTCCCACGACCGGCGATCTCCGCTCCGATATCTCCCGCGATTCCATCGCGATGGCTGTCGGCATCAGGCCAGCCGGTGAGTTCCGTCCCGGCGCGCTGGATATGATCACCAATCTTCCGGGCGACTGGGCGACGTGGGGGAAAAGCACGTTCACCGTGGATAATATCCCCTGGATTGCCGGGATGGGGGCGTTGACCACCGGCCTTGTCGTCACCGATTATGAAACCTGGCAGCCGTTCAAGAAATGGTACGAGGGATCGGACAACGTCAGGACCGCGGCCGATATGTTCGTAAACGTGGGGGATGGAAAATTTCAGTTCGGGCTTGCGCTGGCGTTCGGCGCGTACGGGTTTATCGCGGACGACAGCAAGGCGCTCCGCACGGCAAGCCAGACGGTGGAGGTGATCCTTGCCTGCGGCGCGGTGGTACAGTTCCTGAAGCATGCCACCGGACGCGAGAGCCCTTTCTGTGCCACCACGCCGACCGGGCGATGGGCGCTGCTTCCGGATCAGATCGAATACGCCAAGCACGTTCCGCATTACGATGCGTTTCCCTCCGGGCATATCGCCACGGCGCTCGCGACGCTGACGGTGATCTCAGAAAATTATCCCGATCAGCAGTGGATAAAATATATCGGCTATCCGGTGGTCGGCGCGGTCGGCATTTCGCTGGTCGCCACAAGCATCCACTGGTGGAGCGATATTCCGCTCGGGATTGCGCTTGGCTATCACTTCGGCAGGATCGTTTCCAGTCATGGCCGCTCGCCGGTGAAGGAGGCATACGCTCCCACGGGCGCAACGCCGGACTTCGGCATCTCCGTCCTCTCCGATGGCGCGCCCGCGCTCAACTGCACGTGGAGATGGTAATTCCCCGGCACGCCGCCGCCCGCACAGCAACGGTTTTGCTGATGATTCTGTTCGCGTGGATATTCTCGTGCATGGATGTCTGCGCGCAGGATAGTTCAGCGGTTCATGCTCCGGCCGATTCCATCGCGGGGCGGATCGATTCAACGGCGCGCGATACCACATCGCATTCCATCTTTCGTCGCATCGGCGATGATTTCATCAGGCAGGCTGAAGCCCCTTTCCGCGCCAGCGAGAACGACTGGCTCCACGTTGGCGGCGCGGCGGTGGCGACCGGCATGGTGATGTACAACGATGGCGGGATCGACCAGACAATGCGGACTCTCCGCGATTATTCACCGGCGGTCAACACCGCCAGCCCGTACGTCACGGAGTTCGGCGGGACATATGGGTATGTCGGGAGCGCGCTCTTCATCGGCTACAGCTTTCTGTTCGACGATAAAAAGGGGAAGGAGACGAGCATTCTTCTGACCGAGGCGCTGATCACGTCAGGCGTCTGGGCGCAGGTCTTCAAATACGCGACGGGACGCGAGCGGCCGAGCGTCGCGTTCGATCATCTGCATATTCATGGCGGGATCTGGTACGGTCCGTTCAAACGGTTCAACAATCCCGAACATCTTCCCTCCGCTTCGTTCAGCTCGTTTCCATCGGGGCACACGACAACGGCGTTTGCAATCGCCACGGTGTTCGCGGAGCAGTATGACGCAACGCCAGTGGTCCCGGTCATCGCCTATACCGCTGCCTCGCTCGTCGGAATTTCACGGATGACGGAGCACGCGCACTGGGCATCGGATGTTATAGCGGGGGCGCTCCTCGGCTATTTCTGTGCGAATGATGTCGTCTCAGGGCACCGCGCGCTCAGCGGACGGATTTCGGACGCATCGGCCGGTGGGGGGATGGATTATCGATTGTCGCTGGGGATTGTGGGAGATGGAGTGGGGGTGAGGCTTGCGTTGAGATATTGAGCGTGAATCGCGCGCGGACATTAGTCGCCGCGGATTCTGAATCCTCGCGTGTCGCCGAGGGATCGGTAGTGATTCAGTGTGAATAAAGCAATTGATCCGTGGCGCGATTCTCCATCGTTCATCTTGCAGCCTTATTCACTTGCTTTCGTCGGAAGCTGTGATTAGCTTCACCACATATATTTTATATCAGATTCAGGTTATCCCCGAAGAATAAACCACGCTGTATCACCGATTTCCGGGGCTGCTCACTTTCAAATTATCACGCGGCAGCATCCTGGATTATTACTCATTTATATTCGGAATGCCATCATGAAAACACGATGTATTGCCCTTGCCTTCTGCGCTGCTGTGCTTATCGGAATCACCAGCATGGGATTTCATCAGCCTCTTCAACAGCCGACCGTCACCACGTATATGGTGGGGATTGATAATGCCAGCTTTCCATTCTACGTTGCCTATCGTTTAAATAATGACAGCGTTATCAGTTCAAACTATACGGTATTCAGAGGCACGTGGGTTGAGCCTCTCTCCCTGGGGGTTGCATCGGTCACCGTTGCCGGGACCACGATTGCAAATGGATCCTATGGAGTCGTACATCTCTCGTCGTGCGATGCATATGTGACGGTCGCGCAGGATAGCAACGGCAACGTTACCACGACTATTTCGAAAATGTTCCAATGAGACCAGGAGCCGGCCGATTCAGCCGGGCTTCATCCACCGATATGGCAATCCCGGACGTAGCCTGATTGTCATTTCGGGGCGATGCCCCGAAGGGCTGCGTGGCGCATCTCACGCGATAACCAATTCCGCGAGATGCGCCGCCTGACCCTGCGCGCTTTTTCTCGGGGGAACCGCCATCCGGTGCTGGCCTTGCGAATACTCTGCTCGCATAATTTCCACAGCGGGTTATCCGCCATGCAACGTCAGATCATATGAGATCATCGAGATTCATGCGATCCGTAATGATAGCGGAACAACCCATCTCCTCGCGATTGTCGATCCATTCGAGCTGTACGACGATCCCTATATATTGTCATCAGTGAAGGATGTGGAAATCTCCGAGACAATGCTTAATGGCGCATATTCCAGATGGGATATCGTGTGAACGCCGTCGCGATTGCATGGTGCGGGGCAGGTGCATCACGTCAATTATTGTCCTCCGGTTTATATTCGCGGTGGTCTTATGATTTTCAGGCCGCAAATCACCATCACCACCAATATTTTTCCCCTACGGATTTGTCGGCTGATAATCGAATGTGGGGCCGGCATGGGTTCCGTTTCCCAGGTCGATCGTGACGATGTCGAGCGCCTGCGCCTTGAGCGATTCCATCAGCCCGATCCCGCCTGCAAGGGAATCGGGAGCGCCGTTGAAGGTTGCGTGGAGCGATTTCAGCAGGCTCGTAAACGTATAATTGAAGTTGGTGTTGGCATAATTCGCCTTTGTGAGCGCGGGGTTGCCTGAGCCCATTGGATAATCGGCTCGCTTCGGATTTTTCATCGCCGGCCATATGCCATCGGGATCGAACGGGATGGGGGCGCCGTCGTAGATATATTTCTGATCGTCGGGGGCATCGGGAGGAGCGTTCGGGTTGAGCATCAGTTGCCTGCCGTGATAGATCTCCGCGTATCGATAATAATGCGCCAGCTCCTTCTGCGCGTCCATCGGCGATTGCCGTGTTCCCTCACCCTGCTCCACGATCGTGTCGATGGCCGCCACCGCCGTATCAACATCCGTCACCGCGATCAACTGATCGGGCGGGAAGCCGTGGGTGAGCTGCTTTCGAGGGTCGCCGGTAAATATCCCGTTCCCTTTTTCGATGATCTTCCGTTTGATTGCGTTGTAGAACTGCCCGATTGTTCTCGGCCCCTGTACCGCGCGCAGCTTTCCGACCGGAAAATGAAGCGGCGTCTCCGGTTCCTCGATCACCATGAAGATATTCCTGACCAGATCGAGTGAGAGCTTTTCCAGCGGGACAATCAGCCCCTGCGCCACCGAACCGGGGAGAGGGCCGGGATAATGCGGGATGAATTTCGGGCGATCGATCACCGGAGATCCGCCGATCGCGTTGAGAATATTGCATGCCAGCGACATATGAAGCATCTCCTCCACCACGACCGAAAATATCAGATCATGAATCGCCCCATTGCTCTCCGGTTTTATCGAATATAAAGCGTAGAGATAGGGAGGGATTGTCGAAAACTCCAGCTCGATTGCCTGCTGGAGCGATTTCTTCAGCCCCCCCGGCTGGTCCAGTGTATCGAAGAGCGAGGATTGCAGAACGATCATGATTATCTCCTTTCCCTGTTCAATTAATCGTTTTCGATTTCAATCAATCATTTCCGGAATTCGAAATGATCGACAGCCTTCGCGCCGCCGCCATCGCTTTTCCTCCCCTGAACTTGAGGCCCTCGCTCTCCGGTTTTGCGGGAATTTTGTCGGCTTCCGGTTGTGGAGCCGCGGATTCTGACAGCGGGGTTCCGCTGGCGAGCGTTACGGGCGGTGGCGTTCCGAGCAATGGATTTCCATCGGGGCCGACATCCTTCAGCCATCGGAGAATCGCGCGGCGTTTCGCGTTCGGGAGATCGCGCGTGACCGGCATCGAGTTGGGGTTTTCGGGATCGAGCGAAAATGCAAGGAGGAGAAGCCCGCGATGACGGCAGACCGATGGATAATCGGCGAGGTTCAGGAAGCTGTCCATCACCGGATAGAGATTTGCGTACTGCTGGAAAATCGGCTGAAGGCTCCCGTGCCATGTCGGCGGCTCATCCGGCTGAAAATGGTTCCAGAGAAGAATGCTGATAAAATCCCACTGGTTGAATGTATAGCCGGCGCTGGGGGGCACCGTCTCCTCCAGCATCGGGCGGATGCCGTAGACCTGGCCGTCGACATATCCGCGCGGGTTGCCCGGATCGCGGCCGAGAATGGGGAGGGGAGCCATGCCGTTCCAGTCGGTGGTGAGCGCGACGGGGAAATCGAGAGCGCCGGCCGGCGTTGCAACCGGGGGTTCGCCGGGGCCTCCCTGAAGCTGCCCCGGATCGAGCACATTGATGACGCGCGCACCGGCATACGGCGCGCCGAATTTCGTGGCGTAGAGTTTTGTCTCGGCCCGTTCGCCGGGGTTCAGGCGGAAGACGAATTGATCGGCGCGGAGAAAAAGTCCGCTGGCCGGCTCGGTGGTCGCCGGGGTTGCGGTCCCGCCGGAAGGGGTGCGGAGGATCGCCAGAGGCGCGCTCGCGATCGCCGTCAACTCCTCGGGGGTAAGCACGCGATCGGCCGGAAGCTCGGTCACGCCGGCGGTGCGGGGATACCAGCCATCGCCGGTATAATCGATATCGCAGATCGGCGACCACGTTGTTGTGCCGTCATCAGCGGTGGATTGCCACGCAAGCGAGAGCGTCCCTGAATCGACGAGGGGGCCGCCGGGGGTGACGGTGGGAAGCGCGTTGCCGAGATCGATGGTGATGTTGCCGATGGATTCATCGACCACCGCCGGACAGAAATTGATGCCGCCGACCGGCGTAAAGAAATTCCCGCTCGGCGACGCGACCGCCATGAACTGCCGTCCCCGCACGAAATGCTTCGGCTCCGTCGCTCTCCCCGGACCTATCGTTCCGACCACTCTGCCGCGTGTAAACTCCGGCGATTTCATGTCCATGTTGTAGCCATCGACATTGAACTTTATCGAGAGAATTCCATCGCGCGCGGAATCCCTCAGCTCCTTCAGAAACGGTGATCCATCGATATCCCCCCAGTGAAGCGTGTGAAGGATCGACTGATATGCCGCCCCCGCGCCGATATCGCCGCCGCCGCCCGCCGCGCGATCCCAGATATCGATAAATCCCGCCGTCTCGTACTCCCCGCTCAGAAGCGTTCTGCCGCGATGATCGCTGATGCGGACCTCCAGCCCCCAGATTTCCGAGACAAGCTGCTGCTGCGGATCGAGATCGACCATCTTTGCCGGAACCGCGCGATCGGAATCGGCCACGACGCAACCCAGCACCGGATCATCATGCCCGACGGGCGTCCCATCGAGTCGCGATGCCGATGTGATGGTGCAGCCGATCAGCCGCCAGTCCGCGTTGCCGCGAGGGTTCCACCAGCCATTCGCGTTTCCCGGCAACTGATATTGCGGCTTGAACGTGGCGTTGTTGTAGTGGGTGACATCATTGTTCACCGTGGATGGCGCGGCCTGAAATCTACCGGCGAAATGCAGACGGAGTCGGCTCAGGTAACTCATATGCGTGTTGAAAAAAGAATAGCGATGGACGGCTTCGTACCGTAACGGCATATCGCGGCACGATGCCGGATCCGACGATCGGCCATGCCGGAACTATCCGTCACTGAATACGAGGGGAGCCTGGGGAGTCGTGGCGAAAGTAATGATTGCGTTCAGCAGAACCAAACAGGAAGGGCCTGATGGCAGTGATTTATGCTGCGATAAGAAGTTCGGCCTGTCATCGTATGTTGATGAACATCCTTATCACACGACACAGGCCACTGGAAAAAGAATAGTCACCGTATTGTTTGTCATTTTGAACGAAGTGAACGGTCTGCGGCTTGCGAAGCACATCTCACGATGCGTGGGATAATGCCGGCAGGACTCTGCGAGATGCGCTTTGCCGCTCTTCCGATCTTCGATTGATTATACGCCAATCGGCGGGTCGGGGATTAAATTGCGTGGATATTCGGAGCATCGATGTTATTCGGAAGATTTGACGTGAATACAATAAAATTATTGCGAAAATAATGAGGGAAACTCCGTACGATATCGCCGTTATCGGCGCCGGGCCCGCCGGTTCGGTGGCGGCCAGGGTGCTGGCGCGCGCCGGAAAGCGCGTGCTGCTGATCGACGGCCGGCGGCCGGATGATTTTCGCGTCGGGGAGAGCCTTGTCCCGTCGGCGCGGACGATGCTTCGGGATCTGGATCTGCTGGAGCAGTTTATGGCGGGGGGACATCTCCCGTGTCGCGGGAACAGATCGGCGTGGGGAAGCTCCACGATCGACGAGACGGATTTTATCCGCTCGCCGTACGGTCACGGCTGGCATCTGGACCGGATTGCATTCGATGCGATGCTTGCGCGGGCGGCGGGAGATGCCGGGGCAAGCCTGATGCCGGAGACGCAGCTTGTGCGGTTCGATCGGCTGGAAGGGGCCTGGCGACTGCATCTGCGGGCATCCGCGGAAAATATCACCGCGGAATGTTCATGGCTGATCGACGCGGCCGGGCGCGGAAGCAGGATCGCATCGGCGATTGGCGTGGAGCGGCGGCATGAGGATCGTCTGGTTGCGTTTCACGCCCGGTTCCGTGGGGCCGGTGAAGTGACGGACAGGGATTCCCGGACGCTGATCGAGTCGGTTGCGGAAGGGTGGTTCCACACCGCGCTCCTTCCGGGGGGGGAGCGGGTGGTGACGCTGTTCACCGATGCCGATGCTCCGTGGCTGAACCGGATAAAAGAGGCCGCGGGATTTCTCGAAGCCATCAATCGCACTGAACATCTTTCGCGCATGTTGAATGATTATGGCTACCGGATCACCGGCAGGCTCCGCTCGGCCGATGCCAGGAGCAGCCGGCTCGATCGATTTTATGGCGACGGCTGGATGGCCGTGGGGGACGCGGCAGTCGCGTTCGATCCATTATCATCGCAGGGAATTCTTTTCGCGATTTATTCGGGGCTGAAGGCCGGGGAGGCGCTGGTGAACTATTCCGGTGATGATGGCGACGATGCCCTGAATGGGTATGCCTCGGCGGTTGGCGGCGTCTACGATTCATTTCTGGAGCATCGCCTGAGCTATTACCACATGGAGCAGCGATGGCCTGGGAGTCCGTTCTGGATGGCGCGGCAGCCGATCCGCGCGGCAGACTGTTGAAGGACGTTATCTGCGGCGTTGGCCTGAAGAATTTCCTCAAGCCCCATCGGGGCGCAATCTCTGGTGCGTGGGGCAGCGCCCCGCGCAATGGGGCGCTTGTCCGCAGATCGAGATCCTTTCCGGCGCTCTAATTAATCCGAGCGGGCTCGGTTGAATGATCGGGTGTGATGTTCACCGGCCTGGAGACCGGCGGTTCATCTGTCTGATGAGCGGCATCGATCGTCCCCTTGATGCAGTCGGTGGTTTGAGGGACATTATCGGGAGGAGGCGTTGCGGTATCCGAAACAGCAACCGGCGGAGTCGGGCGGGTTGGTTTCGGCACCTCCATCATCTCACCCATGATCGCCCGTGGTTTCGGCGTTACGGTATCCGTTTTTACGGCATGTGGCTTTACGACGTGCGGTTTCACGACATGCGGCTTTCTGGCGATGGTATCATGTTTCACCGTCGTATCGGTGCGGGCCCGCTCGGGCATCACCATCCTTCCCATCATCATGCTTGGCTGCGCGCCTGCACGTTTGAACCCGAAGCCGAGCATTCCTCCCAGCAGCGCCACGGTTGTCACGGCGACATTCCGCACCGAGCGGAGGACGCGCTGCCGCACGGCTCGCAGGCCGACCGGGCAATCCTGCGTCAGAACAGTTCCGTCGGCTCTCCGGTAGAAACGGATGCAGAGTCGTCCCTCGGCGTTGGCGATCAGCGCATCGGCCTCATCGCTCGTCATCGCCGAGATGTTGTAGACATTCAGGCTGCAATGCGAGCAGTGGCGGGTTGTGTCATTCCCCTTCATTTCCTCCCAGCTCGCGGTGCAGGGCGTGGCGATCTGCACGTGATCGAGTATGTTGATGTCGATGGGCTTTTCCATGCATGCTCCTTGATAATCGTAACCTGGTTTACAGACCCTTGCACAACGTCATCCGCCACATTGACGGAAGCATATCTTCAAACCCCGGAGGGGCGCAATCCCTGGTGCACAGGGCATCGCCCTGTGCACGCCTCCATCATACTACGCTCGACATCCCGCTATGTAACATCCCGATGATTCCGTCCGCCGCCGTTACCTGATTCGCGTCGTATCGGAGGGGAGATCCGTGTTCCCATTGGAAAGCGTCGCCGTGTCGATCCGTGTGGATTGTCCAACAGTCCGGGTCTCGGGGACTTGAACAGCGTCAAGCCCCGGAGGGTCGAAATATCCGGTGCGTGGGGCAGCGCCCCACACACATATTACCGGATAATGTATCTTTACGCTTCCACCAACCTGTACGTTGCGTCCGGAAACTCATCCCTCTTTTCGTCGATAGTATAATAACCGTTTCTTCCACTTACTGCCCGTCGTATGTCCAATATCTCATCCGGCCTCAAGTCCCGGATAATCCTCGTCTGCATTGTCGTCGCGTTCAGCGCCGCCGGTGCCTTCGCAAAGCCCGTTGATCTCGTACGAGCCCAACGCGCCGGCCTTGCCTGTTACACGTCGTCGAATATCGGCAAAAGTGATAGAGCGATACTGAGCCTGCCGCAGCTTTCCCTCGCTTATCAATGCCGCGCCGGCATTGCTCCCGGCGATTCGCAGACCGTCTACTATGCGTTCAACGTGGCGGGAGATCATGGCTTCGTGATCGTCGCCGGCGATGACGCGGTTGCGCCGATCCTGGCGTATTCCTCCGAGGGGAATATTTCGATGAAACATCCATCGCCGGAATTCACATGGTGGATGTCGCTGTATCAGCGCCAGATCGTCGCGGTAATTCAAAAGGGGGAAAAAGTCAACGCAACGGCGACCGCCATGTGGCGGAAACTGGAAAGCAGGGATGAGCATGGAGCGCTGGCCGCTGTCACAACAGTCGGCCCGCTCGTCAAGACAACCTGGAATCAGTCGCCGTATTACAATGATCTCTGCCCGTACGACGCGGCCGCCAGCGAGCGCACTGTTACCGGATGCGTTGCCACGGCATTTTCGCAGATCATGAAATACCATGGATATCCGGCGCGCGGCACGGGCGATCACAGCTATTCGCAGGATAAATACGGCTCGCTCTACGCGAATTTCGCCAACAGCACTTACGACTGGAATGCGATGCCGAACCGCGTCACCGAGGCAAACCCGGCCGTCGCGCGGCTGATGTATGATGTCGGTGTCTCCTGCAATATGACCTACGGGCCGGGGGCAACGGGGGGAAGCGGCGCGTATCCGCAGGATGCCGGGGAGGCATTGAAGAAATATTTCGGCTATCAGGCAACCGTGCGGATGGTGGAGAAAAAGGATTATGATGAAAATGCGTGGGCCTCGCTGATCCGTGGCGAACTGGATGCCGCGCGTCCCGTGGAATATCACGGCTTCAGCGATGAGGGCGGTCACTCGTTTGTCTGCGACGGATATCAGGACCAGTATTTCCATATCAACTGGGGCTGGGATGGCGAGTACAACGGCTATTTCCTTTTTTCGAGCATGGCCCCGGATGGCGTTGGAACGGGTGGTGGAAGCGGAAATTATACCGACGGTCAGGGGGCTGTCATCGGCATCGCGCCGGGAGGTTCCTCTACCGTGCAGACATCGATGAAAATGTACGCGGCGTTGAATGCATCGCCGAATCCCGCTACCGCCAACGGACCGGTGACAGTCACGTTCGATATCGTCAACAGCGGCACGGCAGCGTTTGCCGGTGATTATTGCGCCGCGCTGTTCGATAATACAGGCACGTTCGTCAAATATCTCGGTGGTATTCAGCACGAGAATAATCTTCCGGCAAATTCCCATTATACCAATGGGTTTACGCTGGTCGATACCCTGTTCGGCGTTTATCCCGGAACATATTCCATCGGCGTGTACGCGCGGCCCACGGGAAAGGAATGGGTTGCGATCGACAAGGGATCATTCAGCAACACCACATCGCTCGAAGTCGATGTCGCTGATTACGGAACTGATCTCAGCATGTATTCCGATGCGGTTCTCAGCCCGGTTGCGATTCACTCGGGTGAGCCGTTCCATATCCAGGCCGATTTCATCAACCGTTCCGGCGCCCAGTTCGAGGGGAGCATCATCGCCTATCTCTACAATCTCAACGGCGATTATGTCGATTCGGTGACGGCGCTGACGGGGCTCCAGCTCGACGCGGATTATCACTGGAAAAATGGCCTCTCATTTTCCGGCAGGGCGCTGAACATCCCGCCGGGGAGATATATGCTCGCTTTCTTCAGCAACAACGGCGGAGGGGACCTGCAGATCGTCAACCCGGAAACGTACCGGAACCCGATGATCATCGAGATACTTCCGGCTCTGCTGGTTGCCGATCGCTACGAGCCGAATAATACCGTCGCGCAGGCCGCTCCGCTGGACCTCCAGTTAAGTGGTGGCCAGGCGACGATAACGACCGATGGGGCGAACCTGCATGTGAGCGAGGATAATGATTTTTATCGCGTCGATCTCCCGGCCGGATACTGGTACGATGTAACCGCGCGCGTTCACGACAGCCAGAACGATGCCGCCGGCGGTTATACCAACGATGTCTCGGTGATGGAAAATACCGGTGGTGGCTGGTCGAGCGTGTTCGATGATGCCACCGATGTTGTTCGCGTGGAAGGGGGAAGGAGCCTGCTCTTCAAGGTGCAGCCGATCTTCTCCGGCACCACCGGCACCTACGGTCTCGATGTGGATGTTGTCAGGCAGGGTCCGTCCGGTGTCGATACCGATCCGGCTGTTCCGGTGATGGCCCTGAACGTATTTCCGTCGCCGGCGAACAACGAAATATTCGTCGATATAGCCCCATCGATTTCCGGAGTTCGCGATATCTCGATCGTCGATATCAGCGGCGTGGTTGTCGCGAGCCGGGCGATGGGCGGGCAGGTGGGAGGTCGTATCAGGCTCGATGTCTCCGGCCTTCCATCGGGATCATACCGGGTGGTTGTGGGCTCGAAGAGCGGGACATTCTCTCACGCGGTTATCATTAATCGGTGATCGGCATGAAATTCATACTAATCATCCTCGCGATGGTAATACTCTCCGGCTGCGCCACCGCGCATGTCGATTATTCGCCTCCGCCGACCATCGTCTACACGACGCGCGCGGATTACCGGAACAATGTTCCGGTAATCCTCTCCGACGATCGCACGAAGATCATCTCCTATCCCGATCCCTCGGATCTGCGAGGGGATACGGCGCATATCCTGCCGACCCAACTGGCCGACGGATATCTTCTCGATAATCGGGGAATCAACGCGAACGTGGCGTTCCTGCGGATGACCTACGCGCAGTACGCAGCGCTTCCCGTATCGCCGAAGGCGGAAGAACTCTTCATCAAAATCCTCGACAAGGACCCGATCGTGGAGATGTACAACTGCGGAACGCGGCGACGGTTCAAGAATATCGAGGGGGAATTGAACGATATCATTAGCGACCATCGACTCGGAGATTTTCGGGTGCTGAAGGGGAAATAACTACCCCGGTAAACGAGCCGCCGACTATGCGAACTGCCATTCTCGTGAGACGGGAATGGCAGTTTGTTTATCGCTTATTCCTGTCGTTCACCACATCGATCATCATCCGCAATTTTCCGTTCGCCGGAATCGCCAGCTTTTCCCGCAGTGAGCGATCGTCCGCGCGACCCGCCAGGGCCGCCGCCAGGCGCTTCCCGAGCAATCGCGCATCGCGTGGAGTTATCACCCGGATGTTATCATTCGCGTTCGCGAATCCAACGGCCCGCGTGGCGTTTTGCTGATGAACGTAGACCACTGTTCCAACCGGCACCGTGATAAATAAATCCTCCGACGATTCCCTGCTCACCCGGACGCAGCCGTGCGATGATGCCTGATAACCGAGAAAATTATAATACCCCTTTCCCTCCAGCGCGTGGATTCCGATGCCGGCATCGAACGGCATCCAGTTGATCATCGGCACGTCGAACTGGGCAGAGATATGCTTCCGCTCCTTCGATCTGATCGTAAAGATGCCGGGGCGCGTTGCCTCGCCATCCCGGAGGCCGGGGTTGCCGGTGGAGCAGAGGAACGTATCGATCGTCCCGCTTCTGTAGTGCTGGTAGATCTCCTGATGATCGATATCGATTTCCAGATAGGTGGAATCGAGCAGGTAGAGCGTATCCTGAAGATGGGGCGTCCCGGACGAATCGCTCGGCGATTGCGCCAGCGTCCGGCCGAGCGACATGAGGATCAGAATCGGAAGGAGCCCGAGGAGGGCTGGCGGATATCTCATCATGTTCCCCTCTCGATCGGCAGCCGGAGGAGGACGCGCGTATAGCGTCCCGGAGCGCTCTCCACCGAGAGCGAGCCACCGACCACCGCCATCATCGTGCTGTGCAGCGCAAGCCCCTGTCCCGTCCCTTTCGCCGACCCGCGCGTGCGGTCCATGCCGACGCCATCATCCTCGATTGCGATCTCGAATCCCGAGCGCGCCCTGATCTCCACAAGGAGTCGCAGCGCGCCGTGTCCTTCATCGCCACGGCCGTAGCGGGCGGCGTTCCGTATCGCCTCGCGCGCGGCGTAGTAGATGGTATCGGCCGCCAGCGGGGAGAGGGTCGGGGTGATGGCTTCGGCATCGGGGGAGACAGTCCATCGCACATCATCGAACCCGTTGCGGAGCTCCCCATCGATGATCTGCCGGAGGGCGGTGAGGAGCCCGAGGCGTTCAACGGCCTGGGCCGCGGGAGTCGGCAGCTCGCGGAGGAGGTTGGAGATCTTGCGATGAAGATCGGTCATCAGGGAGATCGTTTCATCGGCGCCGTCGTTCCCCGCGCTGAGGGAGAGCATCACCGCGTGAAGCTGCGGGAGCACATCATCATGAAGGACGCGGCGGGTCTGCGTATCGAGCGCCTGGCTCTCGGCAAGCCGCTGCCGCTGAAGCGTCATCAGCCTGCGGGCCATCTCGGCGCCGGCCTGGATATCGATCAGCCGTTCGCTGCTTGCCCGCGCAATCTCCATCTCCTCCTGCGTATAGAGCCCTCCATCCAGCTTCTCGCCGAGCATCAGCACGCCGATCAATCCCCGTTCGCTCCAGAGTGGAATTCCCCAGACGGCGCCGTAGTGGGCCTGGGGATCGAGCGGGATGCAGAGCGTGCGGGGGGAATCGATATCGGTGAGGAGCGGGACCGGGAGCGATTCCGGGGGCGGCTCCGGGTAGGAGAGCGGCGCGCCGGCGAGCGTCGCCATGGTGCCGACCGGGAGAAGGTAGGCAAGGCGCGCGCCGAGGACATCGGAGCAGAGTGCGCGGAAGGGGAGCGATATGCTCGATTCCCCCTCCGTGGTGCCGGCGATAAGCCGATCGTACAACTGCTGGCTTCCGATAAACGGTCGCAGGTTTTCCAGATAGCGATCGCGTTCGACGTAGGAGCGCCAGTTGAGCAGCGCGTAGAGGAATGCTATCAGCACGGTGGAGATCAGCAGGCCGTAGATCGGCGCCAGCCGCATGGAGAGGACCAGGCTGAACGCCGCGCTGTAGGCTATCGCTAGGGCGATCGCGGTTTTCCAGTGACGGCGGAATCCCTGGCGGGGGAGCGTCTTGCCGGTGAATATTTCGTAGGAGACGATCGCCTCCCCCAGCATCATCACCGAGAGCGAGATCAACGTGGAGATCGCCAGATCGAACCAGTCGAGCGTGAGGATATCGCTCAGGAAAATCATCGGCTCTCCCGCACGCATCACCACCCAGAGGAGCGCCCATCCCACCAGCAGGCTGACGCCGATCAGCACGGCGGATGTCCAGACCAGCCACGGACGTGCGCGCTGCCGTGCCAGATCCCCCATCACGCGACCGGTCGGCTCCAGCCTTCCGAGCGCGCGGAGCGAGAAGAAAAAGCAGCAGATGATGAACGCGGGATAGATGATGATCACCAGCGGTTGCCCCAGCAGCAGCGGTGTACGGCTGAAGTCGAGATCGGAGAGGCCGGCGCGGACGGTGCTGCTGGCTCCCAGCAGAAGCGCAAGCACCGCCAGGCCGAACGCGGCGGTAAGCGCCAGCCAGCGCCTGTGGGTTTTCCGGAGCTGGCTGCTCGAGCTTTCCCAGAAGCCGGCGAACCAGAGCATCGCCACGTACCACGCGAATGGAAGCCCGATCACCGGAATCCAGCCGATATACCATCGGAGGCCGATCACCGGCAGGAGCCTGAAGAGCGAGCCTTCCAGAAGGGCGGTATGAAAGATGAAGAACGCCCCGGAGATGACAAGACTTCCCCCGGCCAGCCAGATCCCCCACGCGCGCCGTTCGGCGTTCAGCAGCACCGTGACTCCCAGCCAGAGCGGGATGATGGTGTTGAACGAGGAGAGGGCGATCAGCAGCCAGGTGAAGAAGGTGCCGCCGTTCATTCCCATTTCACCCACTCGCCACGCTCGTTCATCACGCGCGCCGTCCCATCCGCCTCCCAGATGATAAGCCGTCCCTCCAGCACGATCAGCGCCGCGCGGGTGCGGGCAACCTTTTCATCGGCGGCGGTATCGTTCAGTCCCCATGCCGTATAGATCTGCCCGTTTGTCCTGCTGATGGTCCGCTTGTCGCGGAAGCCGTAGCGCGCTGCGATCTGCTCGTTGCTCATCCCCTGCGCCAGCATCTTTGCCACCGCCTGTTCGTTCGGCTCCAGCAGCGACATCGGCGAGCGCTCATCCTTGTGGCGGACCTCCTGCACCCGCGATTCGATATCGGGGTCGATAAAGCTCCGTCCGGCCACGGCATCCCTCAGCAGCGGGACGATCATCTCCGGGAGGAGGTAGTTGGATTTCCGGACGTAGGCGTAGTGGCTCAGGATGCCGGAGCGGCGGAAGCTCCTGTAGTAATCATCATCATCCTGGATCGAATAGAAGACCATCGGCATCCGCGGAAACTCCCGGCGAATGGCGACCGCCGCGTCGATGCCGTTCATGGCACCGGCAAGCTGGACATCCATCAGGATGGCGTCCGGCGCGGCCTCCAGACAATGTTCCAGCGCCCGCTCGCCGCTGTCGCAATCGTATACCACCGTCACGGAGTTTGTCCCGTTCAGCCCCGTCTTCAGCGCGGGGCGGAGCTTCGGGTTGTCCTCCACCAGAAAGAGATTGATCATCGGAAGAGATATAGTCTGTTTGAGTTGCATGGCTAATCTAAAGGTTTCCAGCGGAAGATATCAGCGCTTATCGGCCATCAACTGGGCCATCCATATCAGGAGGAGGTAGAGGAGGAACGGGCCGTGTTCCCGTGCGAACCCGCGAAGCGACAGCTTTTCGGATGGCGACGTGATGCGGAGCAGCATGGAGAGCGCGAGAAATCCTCCGAAGCTGTAGCTGATGACCGGCTTCAGCGATTGGTCGCCCCAGCTTCCGCCGTGCCTCCCCTCCTCCCTCCACGGCGTGACGGCAAACGTTGTCCAGGCCAGGAACGCCAGCCATAGCCACTCCGTGATAATCATCCCGGCGCGGATCTGCAATCCATCGATCGTTTTCCGCGTGATGGCGGCCAGGATGAAGAGGACGGGCGGAAATGCCACGAGCATATAAAGCGTAACCTGTTCCCCGTGAGAAGTGTTGTTGAAGAACGCGACCGGGAAAACCCCGAATATTCCCTCCAGAATCGGATACGTGATGATAAGAAATACCACTACGATCAAGCGCCCGCTGATTACCCCGTGACGGGCCTCCGTTGGCCCGGTCAGCGTGTAATAGGGAAACAGGTTGAAGCCGATATAATAGAAGAGCATGGCAGCGAATATCACCAGCGGAAGCACAAGTACACCTCCATGGTTCGCATATTTCAGATCGACAACGGCGAAACCGAGACAGCAGATTGCCGCGACGCGGAAGATATATGCGCGCATCCTGATGACTTCGACGGAAATAGCCAGGGATGCAAGGGCGCATATCCATACATATGAACCGATGTGCATTCCGATGTGCATCATGATGGTGGCAAAGAGGTTCACCGCCACGAACAGAAGAGCCAGGGTAATTACTGCGACCGGGCGTTTCGTCGGATCGGGAATCGATGCCAGCGTTCGTATCAGATCATCACGGTCATACCCCTCCGCTTCCAGAGAATTTATCAGAACAATGCCATCGGAGCCGGTCGCCAGGGCATCTTCCAGGGCCGGGCGGATATCATCCGGATCGAAATCGGGTTTATGAATATCGGTATCGTTCATCATGCCACGAACATAGAGAACGATGTCCCCCGCTTCAAGCACTCGTGTGCGTTGAAATAAGCCAACCGCCCGGCCCGAAAATCATCAACCGAATCCACGCACTCAGGTGCTTCACTTTTCAGCCTCAGGGCATCGTCCGGCGGTTCGGACCTCCGCTATTATTGCCGCGAAGCTCATCGATCGGCGCACCGATGGAGATGACCTGGCTGAATGAATGGCGCGGTGATCGATGACAAATAATTTCTCAACGCGAATCACGGAGAATAATCATCATGAAAAAATGGCTGAAGGAGCTGGACAGGCTTCTACGGGGAGATGCAACACGGATATCGGCGCTTCGGTACGGGGCCGTGGAAATTTCGGTCGGTGGAATATCGATGCTGATATTATGCCTCGGCCTTTTCTACGGCCTCTGCATGTCGTGCTATTCGATGTTCGTGGGCGCCGATGAGATAGGGCTGAGAATTCTTTCGACGATGATCAAGGTGCCGCTCCTCTTTTTCCTGACGCTGGGGATCACCTTTCCATCGCTCTATATTTTCAACACGCTGATCGGCTCCCGGCTCACCATCGATTCGGTATTGCAACTGCTGATCGCCTCCATCGGCGTGATGATGGCCGTGCTGGCCTCGCTCGGGCCGATTATCGCGTTCTTCTCCGTAAGCACTACCAGCTCATCATTCATGCTCCTTCTGAACGTCGCTGTGTTTTCCATCGCCGGCGTTCTCGGCCTCCGCTTTCTTCTGCGTACGCTTCAGCGTCTCAGCCAGGTTCAGAGCGCCCCAGCCGCCGATGCGCCCTCCGCTGAAGGCGACTGGCTGGAAAAGGAATTTACGGTGCTGAGCAACGCGGGAGGCGAAGAGACAAATGGCACGGCCCATCACGAACAGGCCACCAGTGCAACGGCGGGAACCGGGATGGAAACCGAGGCCGATGTCATTGATGTTTCGGTTGCACGGGGGAGCGGACCATATCGCTCGAACCGGCCGCAACGCAAGCGGAGCAACGTCGGGGTATCGGACCCGAAGGTGAAGATGATTTTCCGCATCTGGGTTGTGGTGTTCGGCCTGGTCGGCGCGCAATTAAGCTGGGTGATGCGTCCGTTTATCGGCGATGGAACGCAGGTGTTTCACTGGTTCGGGCCGCGTGGATCGAGTTTCTTCGAGGCTGTGCTGAACGCGCTTGGGAAAATCCTCTGAGATATCGCGCAATCCTGATAATTATCGGGGGAGCCATTGTTGAATCCCCCGATTAAAGCCCTTCAAGATGGTTCGGCATGGACAATATGGAGCCTGCGGGAACGGGACATCATTCAATCGTAATTATCGGGGAGCGTTATGCGCGGATATCTGATTCTGATCGATGAAACATTGCGGGGGAAGCGTCCGGATATTTCCGATAACGCCTCCCGGCGGTTGATGCGGCAGGGAATCATCATGCTGATATTCATTATGATTTATGGTGGCGTGATGGGAAGCATGGGAGTATTTGCTCCCGGTTCCAGGCTGGATCGCGAGTGGTTGCAGGTCCTGTACTCGGCGATAAAAGTCCCCCTGTTTCTCACGGCGACATTTCTTCTGAGCCTGCCGATATTTTTTGTGCTCAATACGCTTGCGGGGCTTCGGGGGGATTTCATGCGGGTGATCGAGGCCCTGACCGAAACGCAGGCGGGGCTGTCGATCATTCTTGGCGGCCTGGCGCCTTTGACGCTCCTCTGGTACATGTCGAACGGCGACTATCCGACGGGGATTCTCTTCAACGGCCTGATGTTCGCCATCGCGACGATTGGTGCGCAACTTCGTATCCGCGAAAATTATCGGCAGTTGATAGAGCGGGACGCCATGCACGGCAGGCTGATCAAGCTATGGGGGCTGCTGTATGTGTTTGTTGGAATCCAGATGGGGTGGGTGTTGCGGCCGTTCATAGGAAGCCCAGGAAGCGCCGTTCATTTCCTCCGTGGTGATGAAATGGGGAACGCATACGTCACTCTGGCAGAGATCATCTGGAATGTGATTACCCGATAAACTCATGCGCTGTTTCCGGTAGAGAGATTTTCCACGAGAAAAATAAATTTATCGACATGCGTAATTATTGCTTGACTCCGTGTAACCTTTTCCCATACCTTTGTGTTTATAAGCCAGTCAGTCATAAACTTTATTCCTTCAATGAGCTTTTCGACATCCATAGCACAGCCAGCATTTAAGCTATCCGATCTTCGCGGCATTCATGCGCCGGGTAGGCTTGTCGGCATGGGCTGTGGAAAAGATGATAGTGAGAAGCCAGGAGGTGGGACGGCATAGACAGCCGTTGAATCTGGAAGATTCAAGAGCCCACCTGCTGAAGAAAGCACGGTGGGCTCTTCGTTTTTAGCGCGTTTTCGTCGATTCCGAGAGCATATCTCGTTCCGCGCCCTTACATGAGAGGCATACATACGTTCGCTTGCACGCGGGAGGTTGAGGGTTCGAGTCCCTTCGGGTCCACAGCACCGGCAATGATTACGGGCCCGTAGCTCCAAATGGTAGAGCACCAGTAAAAACTGCCTGCCAGACTTGCGCGGAGGGGAGATGGTTCAATGGATCGATTTTTTGATCGCAAAAATTCGCCGGATATATAGAGGTGAAAAAAACTTTCCGGCGGACGTAACATTCACGATCTGATGCGTGTTTAACAGGGAAACATGAAAAACGTTTATATATATCCCAGCCCATCGGCAGCCCAGACATGGGCGCTGCTTCAGGTCGTCCGGCTTGAGGAGTGGCTTGGTATGTTCACGGGGAAGAATGATCGCAGTTTCACTACAACCAGAGGTGGGCCGGCCTGAAAAGCCGGATCTGTATGAGCCTGAAAAGCGCCCACCTGACTCAGTCCGGTGGGCGCTTTTCATTGATGGGGTATCGGAATTCGATGATTTCAATAAATGCGATGAAAAAGGAGAAAACCATGATTCATATTCGATTCGAGGGAAGTTCATACGACCTCAGCGAGCTGAATGCCGGCGTTGCCGCTGGTATGAGCGATGACGAGATCAGGGATTGTGTTGCGCGGTTTCTGGAGACCGGAACAAAGAATCTCGAACTCTATGTTATTGACCGGCGTCCGGCGGGTGATATCATCATCAGGCCGGAAGCGGTCTACGGGTGAGATAACGCGGATACGCTGAAATGATGCGATGAGAAGGCGTGGCTCAATGAAATCCCGATATCTCCTCCGTGCCCTCACGCGCCGGGCATACACACTCACAGTGTGCGGGTTCAAATCCCGCCGTCCGCCTTCGGGCTGACGTGGCGGAACTGGCAGACGCAAAGGGCCTGACGGATTTGCACGGAGATGGATATCGGAATCTGATGAACGGTGAATTTTTTTCTCCCGCGCCCCGATGGATCGGACATACATACTCTCTGGGAGCAGTTAGCGGGTTCGAGTCCCGCCGTCCGCCTTCAGGCAGACGCTGCGGAGTGGTTAGACATAGATGTCCAGTCAACTTGCGCGAATGGAGAATGCTTTTCAATAATTGACAACACCGCGCCCTGATGGAAGGGGCCTACATACCTATTAACCTTCGAGGTCACGGGTTCGATTCCCGTTGCGCGCTCATGCCGGAGACGGCTGTGCGGGCATAGTTCAGAGGTTAGAACGCGAAGACAGGGAACAACAGCCCCCTCGACTTGCGCGGTGCTGATAATCATATCGATGATATCGAGCGGATCGATATCATCACAACGATTCATGAATCCGGCGCGACCGTCCCGTAATTAATGTAGTACAGCATGGTTCGGTCGCGCCGGAACGTGGAGAAAATGTTTTTTAACGATACATGGGAACGCGTACGATGAGCAACTACAATGTGATAACGCAGGAAGGTGGAGTCCCGATCAAGACCTGGACCCGTGGCGTTCCGGTGGAGAAAGGGGCCGAGCAGCAGTTGCGGAACATCGCCCGCATGCCATTTATCCATAAGCATGTGGCCGCGATGCCCGACGTGCACTTTGGAAAAGGGGCAACTGTCGGCAGTGTCATTCCGATGAAGGGGGCAATCATACCGGCGGCGGTCGGCGTCGATATCGGCTGCGGCATGATCGCGGCGCGGACCACGCTTGCCGCGAGCGATCTGCCGGACAACCTCTTCGGAATTCGAAGTGCCATTGAGGCGGCCGTTCCGCACGGGCGTACCGATAACGGCGGGCGGAATGACCGGGGCGCATGGCGCAATCTGCCGGACGCCCATGCCGATGTCTGGATGGGGCTGAAGAGCGGCTATAACGCAATTGTCGGGAAGTTCCCCGCGCTCGACCGTGGGAAAAGCGCCGAGCATCTCGGCACGCTCGGCACCGGAAATCATTTTATCGAGGTCTGTCTGGATCAGGATCAGCGCGTCTGGTTTATGCTCCACAGCGGATCGCGCGGTGTCGGCAACCGGATTGGAACCTTCTTCATCGAGCTGGCGCAGCAGGACATGCGGCGTTGGTTTATCAATCTGCCGGATCGCGATCTGGCGTATTTCGCCGAGGGCTCGGACCATTTCGATGATTATGTATCCGCCGTTCACTGGGCGCAGGATTTCGCGATGGCGAACCGGCAATTGATGATGGCGAACGTGATTGCCGCGGTAACGCGGAGCGGAAGCGTTCCGCCGTTCACGGCCGACATGGAAGTGATCAACTGTCATCACAATTATGTGGCGATTGAAAATCATTTCGGCGCAAAGGTGTTCGTGACCCGGAAGGGAGCGGTCAGGGCGCGGAAGAACGATCTTGGAATTATCCCCGGAAGCATGGGCGCGCGATCATTTATCGTCCGTGGAAAGGGAAATGACGAATCGTTCCATAGCTGCTCGCACGGTGCCGGACGCGCGATGTCGAGGACGGAGGCGAAGCGCCGGTTTACCGTCGCCGATCACGAGCTGGCAACGGCCGGCGTGGAGTGCAGGAAGGACGCGGAGGTGATCGATGAGACGCCGGCCGCGTACAAGGATATCGACGCCGTAATGGCGGCGCAGTCGGATCTGGTGGAAATCGTCCATACGCTCAAGCAGGTGGTCTGTGTAAAGGGGTGAGCGTCCGGACATATCGGGGGAATTACGGTGACGATAACGCTCCGTGGTTCCGGCATCATGGGAATGGCTGGTGGCTGATTATTGCTCCGGCCATTTTCATGATGTGAAGAAAATATTTTCAGACGAATTATTTCACGGTGAATATCATGAACACTTTCGAGCGCGACATCCGGCTCGACATTCTCAACAGCCTCCTCACAAATCCTCATCGAAAGTTCGAAGCGGTGGCGAAGCTCCACGATGAGCTGGTTGCAATCGATCCGATCTTCTACGGCCACCTCGCGGTCTGGTACCAGCGCAACGGGGATCTCCGGGATCACAAGGAAGTGCTGGTCGGCAATCTGCTCGCGAGCGATAGCCGGGAGCACCGGGATGCCGGCTTCGTGATGTTGCAGGAGTTTCCCCCATACCAGGTGGCGCGTATCGTCGACTTCATGAAAAAGCATCGTGGAAAGATGCCGCGTTCGACGCGAACCGCCGTGGCGCATTACCTGAGCCAGCGGGAGCTGAGCCCTGCGTTCTTCGATCGTGCCGCGATCAGAGGGCGGAAGGCGATGAAGCATCTCTATGCCAGCCTGCACATCAGGCCGGGAGCGCGTGCCGATGCGATTCTCTTCAAGGGAACCCCGCCGGACGGAAGTCTGGCCCATGCCGTGAAGCGGCTTGCCGGCGTCTCCGATCCCGCTGAACAGGCGGAGCTGATTGTCGCCAATCGCATTCCCTACACGGTTGCCGTCGGCACGGTTCGGAATGTGACACCGGCCGTTCTCGCCGCCCTTATCGATGTGATGACGCCGCAGGAGGCGATCAACAATGTCTCCTCGCTGAAGTCGCGTGGTGCGTTCGATCACCCTGAGGTCAAGGCCCTGCTCGATGCGAAGCTGGAGCAGGCGCGTACTTCCGATCGTGTCTCCGCCTTCAAGGCGCGGGTTGCGGCCGAGGCGGGCGATCTGGATGCCGGTACCGTGGCAAAGCTGGAACAGGTTACCGATGATCAGGTCAGGAGCCGTGGGCGCATCAGCAGGAGCACCGCGCTGCTGGTGGACAAATCGGGCTCGATGACGCAGGCAATCGACCTGGGAAAGCGGCTTGCCGCGACAATCTCAGGTGTCTGCCAGGCGGGGCTTCATGTCTATGCGTTCGATACGATCCCCTACATGATCACGGCGGCCGGTGCTGATCTGAGCCACTGGGACCGGGCATTCCGTGGGATCAACGCGGATGGAGGGACCAGTATCGGCGCACCGTTGCAGGCGATGCTGATCAGGAAGGAGCGGGTGGAGCAGATCATCATCGTCACCGACGAGGGTGAGAACAGCGGCCCGTACTTCGCTGAAGTCTACAAGGACTACTGCGCGGCACTCGGCGTGACGCCGAACGTGATCATCGTGAAGATCGGCGCAACCACCGGGCAGATCGAGCGCCAGCTCCGCCTTCAGGGGGTTCAGGTCGATACGTTCGCCTTTACCGGCGATTACTACGCGATACCGAACCTTGTCACGCTTCTCTCGCGCCCGTCACGGCTGGAGTTGCTTATGGAAATCATGGCTACTCCGCTGCCGGTGCGGGAGAGGGCTCCGAATATCAAATGATAAAATATCAAATCATAAACAGGAGTATTTCATGGCTGAGTGTATTGTGGAGGTATGCCGGATTGAACAGGTAACTCCGCTGGGGATACGCATATCCGGGAGGGAGTGGTGATCAGGCCGGTACATGAGCGGAGTTATCCAAAGGTCGGGCGGGTAACGCTCAAATACATTTCGGACGAATATCTGCTGACGAACAATATCAGGGATTTTCATGATATCTGATCGTTCGTCCGCATCGATCGACGCAACAGGTCGCGTGCCGGTGGGATATTCTCCTGGAGAATTAACGGCACGCGACCGGTTATAATCTCAGCATGATAATGTTGTCGCGATGAAATTATTCCGGTAACGCGACACGGTCTGAGGCGTGTTAATGGTTCGATGTCGCATGTTGGGCATCGCATTCATCATCAATTCATGGAGTATTACGGTCATGGCGAATATTCGAAGCATTATTGCCGATCTTTCGGCCCGCGAGAAGGAACTCCGCCGGACCGAATTTCTGGCGCCCTGTGTGCAATCGGGTTCGGTTCGGACAAGGATCAGAGGCCTTGTCTACACGCTTGCCCCGCAGCCACGTAATTTCGAGGGATGGGGAATTTTCCGTCCCGTGGATAACGTAACCGCGCTGCTTGTCGAGGAGGCATCGCTCCCTCGCGTCGATCGTTATCTGCGCCTTCTTTCCAGCCTGCGAGTCCGGCTGGCAAGGCGGATCGGCAATGCGGCGTGGCTGGCGTATCCGGCCAACGAGTCCGATATGCGGCAGCGGTTCGGCTCGGCCCGTCCGCTCGTTGTAAACCTGGTGATGGCGGGGAACGCGTTCGATCAGATAACGGTCGCCTGCGATGGTGGCGCCTGGTGGTTCTCGGATCTCGATCGTCGTGCCGATCCCATCGTCGCCGACAGGCTTCGCGATGCGTTTGCCGTCTCCACTGATCCCGCCGATCTCGATTTCCCCGGCATGACCCCGGAGATGCGGGCCGTCTATCAGGTCGCCATTACCGGGCGGATGGTGAGCGGCGCGGCGCGTGAAAAGCGGGATGAAAGCCTGTTGCGCGCCGCATTGCGTCTGGGAGGCGGAACACTCGATCGCTTTGCCGATCAGGGGGAGTTCTGGCTGGTGGAATGGCGCACCGCCGATGGCGAGGAACACTATTCCGCGATCGGCAAAAGCGATCTCACCGTGATCAGCTCGGGCATCTGTCTCGACGGTCGCGATCGCGATTTCGATCTCCAGTCGCTCGTAAGCGTGATGGAGGGGCGATGAGACGGACGGGACCATCATCGGTGGTTTCACCGGTAGACCTTCAATATCCATATTCCATATGGCGGTGGTGATAGCGATTATCATCACCGCCGGAATATCAGCCACACCTCCTTTCCAACAACGATTCAGAAATTATCCCATGTCGATATTCCATCACGAGGGGCTGTACCGCAGTGCCGGGCTGATGATGCTTGCCCACGATCTGAAGGTGACCATCTGCGGCGCCGGTGCTCTCGGTGGGACCATGGCCGATCATCTCGCGCGCACCGGATTTGCTCATATCACCGTCATCGATCGCGATCGCGTTGAGGAACGGAATCTCTCCATGGGGCCGTATTTCCGTGGCGATATAGGCGGGCTCAAGGCAACGATCCTGGCAAATTCGATCTATCGTGCCGTGGGGACAACGGTGGAGGCGATTGCGAAGGAGTTGACGGCGGAAAATGCCGGAAAAATGCTGAGGGGAAGCGGGCTGGTGCTCGATCTGTTCGTCAACAGCATCGCTCGATCGGCAGTAACAGGGGAATGCGCGAAACAGGGGATTCCATGCCTGCATGTCGGCCTGGCCGGAGATTATGCGGAGATTATCTGGAACCGGGAGTATAGAGTGCCATCGGCGGCACAGGATGATATCTGCGATTATCCGCTTGCGCGCAATCTGGTGATGATGGCCGTGGCGGTGGCGGGAGAAACGGTGATGGAATGGCTTGCAACCGGCCTGGAGCAAAGCCAGACGGTGACACTGCGCGATTTTGCCATCCGCCCATTCAACAATTAATATTCCCCTCGGAATACCGATCAGGATATTCTCTGAAGCACATCGGCGTGAAGTTGATGTTCACGCCGATGTACGAAATATCGCCACGCATGAATTATGATGGGATTCAACGCCGTCGACAGGTAATCGATGATGATCTGCTCACGGCATCATCGTGGCGTGATTGAGCGCGATCGTCGCATGCGCCGTTGCCAGAAGCGGATCATCCTCCTTCATCAATACCCCCTCCTGATTTTCGAATCGGCCATCCTCGAGCTGCTCTTTCGTCAATATCTCGACGATTTTCTTTCGCCAGTCGCCCGGCCAGCCGAGCCGGGCATAGACTTCCGAACGGACCGAGAGATGATAGTAGTGCATGGCGACATCCCACGCCGCCGGATCTCCCTCGGGAATTCCCTCGGGAAGCTCCAGTCGCGGGTGGGTCTCAAGCCAGTGTCGTGCCGCGATAATTCGTTCGTCCTTTGCGGGAACTCCCGCCGCCAGCAGGCTCAGGACGCCATCGCAGGTTGCGGTTGCGTAGCTCCGGAATTCCGCGCCATTGCTTGAATCGATTTTACCCTTGTTTGCATCCGGCACAACCGGCGAGAAATAAAATCCGCCATCATATACCTTCTCACTGTTATTGCCTGCTCCCGGCTGCGGACGTTTATCAAGCGGATGACGCTGCACCATCAGAAGAAATATCCTCGCGCGATCATACAGCGACTGATCGCCATATCCCGATTCGCGAATTGCTTCCAGGCACCGTCGCGTGTGCGAAAGATCCATATGGCCCGGATCGCCGGGTGGCAGGCCGAGCGCCCCAAAGCCCCATCCTCCATACGCCGGGGAAAGGGAATCAAAGCCGCGCGATTCGTTGTACTGCTCGCTCACCAGGTACTTCACCATCTTCTCCATCAGCGGCTTGTCCTGCGGGCGGTTCACCTTCAACAAACAACGAAGAGCGTATGCGGTGGAATAATTCGGATATTCGAGAATAAGTGAGTCGCGAAGCCCGAGGACGCCGCGCGCGTCGGTATTTGCCTTCATGAAATCAAGCGCTTTGCCAACTGCTCCGTCAGGACGGGGGGCGATACGCTCGGGAACATCGAGAAGCGTGTTCAGAATAAACGGGGTAAGCGTCTGTCCGGAGCGCATCACCGCATAGTGAGCGCTTTTCCACGATCCATCAGGGCTCTGCTGTCCCCAGAGATAGGCGCAGGCCCGTTGCAGGCGCAGCTCTCCATCGCTCAGTGGAGGAGAGGGCTTTCCGCCACCGCCGCAGCCCTGGGCCACGAGACATATCGTGATGATCGAGAACGATATGATATTCCGTCCGATCGAGTGGGGACTGTTCACGTACGTCATGACGCTGCCCAGGCTGCCGCGGTAATGGCGAAAAGGAATCATCGATATATGGGAATTGGGTTTCCGTCGTTTAATTGATACGGCGATTTTTGAATGGGTCCGCCGCGCTGCCCGTCAATGCCTTGGCATCACGATCGGCCGTCAGGCAGAGCATCACTGCCGCGGTGCAGAAAACCGGGCTGGTGATGCAGTGCTGTCCCGACCAGCTTCCGTCGGGATTCTGGATCTTCGAGAGGCGCGAGTGCATCCGCTCGTTCCAGTCGGTCCATGGCTTGCCGCCGTTCATCACCATCGATTCGCTTGTGAGCATATAGCTGAGAAATTCCTCGCCGCCATTATTGCCAAACCCGGAAAGCATCTGCTCATCACTCAACCTGTCGGCGGCGGCCTGGTTCTGCTTGTATCCCCGGTACATCCTCTCCGCTTCGGCTTTTGAAGCGCCCCCTGTCATCAGGTTGTTCAGCGTGACATCGTCCTTTTCCTTGAGCGTTCCGGCTTTCCGTGCCTGCACGATAATCTGCCGTGCCCGCACCGCGTCGGTTGCCGTCGATCGTTGTCCGCTGGCGCTGGAATAGAGGGTTACGCCCGCGGCGGATTCCGTTCTGACACTGCCGCTGACCGTATCGAAATTCCGCATCTGATATTCCTGCGACCTCGCCACCACTTTTTTATCCACGTCGCGTCCGGCGGACTGGGCATATTCGAGCGCGGAATTCGCCATTGTCGATGACAGCACGGGAGCCCATCCGCCGTGATTCCAGCTTCCATCGGATTTCTGCGAGTGCTCGATTTTTCGCACACATTTATCGAGCGCCGCCGTGGTCCGCTGCTTCAGTGCCGGTTCATCGTTCAGGTTCGGGAGAATTCTGGCGAGAAATTGCGCGCAGAGGGAGACATCGATATACTGGCCCAGCTTGATCTGCGGCTGCGTTCCCGTCAACTCCGTGACGTTCGGATTTTCCTCCTTCGATGCTTCCACCACGTCGATAATCTTTTGAAGCGCCTTTCGGACATTCCCGCGATATTCACCGCTGTTGATCGTATTTCCGGCGCGAAGAAATGCCATTGCCGTAAATGCGGTGGTTCCGGGGTCGGTCTGTACGGCGTTCGGGTCGCGCATTTCCTGGTTCGCGTGGCTGCCGGCGCCCCAGCCGCCGTCCGGATGCTGCGCCGCCGCAAGCCACTTCAACCCTTCCTTCATAAATGGTTCGATATCGCGTGGTGTGAGCGTGGAATCGGTTCCGGGAATTTCCTGCCTGTCCGCCATCGATACGCGCATTACGGGGACATCTTCCCTCAGCCGTTCGTGTGGCCCACCGCAGCCGGAGAGCCATCCCCATGCAAGCATTCCCACAAGGATCATCGGGACCGATGGGTGTCTGCTGGTTCGGATCGTTGTGCTCATTTTCATCTCCTCGTTATCGCATGAATAAATGGATCGATTGGAGCCATCGGCGGAATATCTCCGGGCGTTTATAGCCGGCCGGTCCGGGGCCATTCGGCCGGAATATCCGCGTGATGGAGACAGTAGCCCCATTCCCTTCCTCCGGGCGGAGGCGGGGGCGTCTGTAGATGAATGGTGCACCATCCGTTGAACAGAGTGAAGACGAGGGGTGATATCGATGTAACACCCGCGAAAAGTTTTTTTTCGGTGATGAAATGGTGATAAATGTCCGGGACTTTTGCGACCGCATTCCGAAAATAACGAGGGCCATTTCCTCCACCGGAAGAAATGGCCCTTTGAACCTGTTGATCGATGATAATCGGTCGCAATTACCGCACAATGCCGATCCGCTCGGTCGCGATTACCTTGCCGTTGGCGCGCAGTTGAGCAACATAGCTTCCGGAAGCCAGGCTCCCGGCCGGGAGTGTTCCCTGATCATCGCTGACATTGGTTGAGGCGATTCTCTGACCCATGATGGAATAGAGAACGATCTCGCGATCGCGCCCCGCAACGGAGGGATCGACCTTGAACCTGAGAAGACCACCATCGAACCGCGCGCTCAGCCCCGATGTTCCCAACCCCGGAAGCACGTATTCCACGCCGGTTGTCGGAAGCGGCAGGTTGGTGGATGCCGGGATCAACTGCCCGCGTGCCTCTCCATTACCGAATGCCGCGGTGTGGAAATTCGCGTAGGCGCCCGTCTTACGGAGCAGGATTGTCTGATCCAGCGTCAGCTCCACCGAATCGACCGCCCAGACGGTGATAAAGCCGGTCATCGGGATCTGCACTGGGCCGCTCACGCCGATTGCCCCCTGATGAATATGCGCCTGCCCGATCGGTCCGGTTGTCCCCTCCACGATAAAGCTGGCGGTAAGCCTTTTTCCGCCACGGATCAGCGCGATGCCGGTTCCCTCTGCGCTGGAGCCGGTTGCGGGTGGGACTTCATTGGCGGGCGAGATTGCGGCGCTGAAAAGCTCGTAGGTCTGCACCTGCCCCCGGATCTCCCCGGCCGGATACTGTGCCGTGTGCAGGTTCACATAAAAGCGGCCGGCGATCATATCGGCGATATCGGCATCGCTCAGGTTTCCCCACGAGCCGATCGCCTCGCCGGTGGGCTGCGGCATCAGGGGAAGATCGATCGCGTGAACCACGGGGCCGGCCACGCCCGGAGCGCCGCGGTGGAAGTGCGCCATCGTCGGCTCGCCGGTCAGGCCGGACCATTTTACATCGTACGTCGCGGTTCTGTTGGCAAGATCGAGCCAGATGAACGCCTGCCCGGTGCCGGTCGAGTTTGTGGCCGGCGGGGTCTCCTGCGCCGGCTCCAGCGGCTCGGCGGAAAGCGACGGGACGCGGATGACCTGGCTGCGGATCTGTCCACCGGGATTACGCTGCGTGTGGACGTTCACGTACACATTTCCGCTCAACAGTGGCGGGATGACGCTGTCGGCGATGCCGCTCCACGTTCCCTTTGCCGTCCGCGCTCCCGGAGCAAATGCGATCTCCCTGATCACCTGTCCCTGCGTTCCCTCCGGTCCCAGATGAAAATGAGCGCCGGTGATGGTGTCGCCGCCTGGAAGCGTCACCGTAATTCTATATTCGAGCGATTTGCTCGCGGCATCGTAGCGGAATATGCCGACCCCGACGCCGGCGGCGGTGATGGGGGTGATCGGTGGAGTTTCATTCTCGCCCCGCAGCACCGCCACATGCGATGCCGGAAACGATTCCTGGGCAATTGCGCCCGTCGTGCCGATCCCCAGCATCGTAAGCGCAAGGATCGCGAGCGCCGTTGTTTTTCGGTAGGAAGTAGTAAGCATCATCGGGTGAACTCTCCGTTGTCTGTTGAATAGTTGAGATATGTCCGGAAACTAACCACACGCAAAAGACTGACCAACTTTACCGGTTTTGACCGCGACGGATATTTCGCCGGTTCACGCATGGTTTCCCAGTCGGCGGCGGATCGGCAGGAGGGTGGGGTTGCGAGGTGATGGCGTCGAGAAGCTGCGGTTTGTTCCTTGTCGGTGATCTCCGTCCGGCTGTGTGGGAAGGCTGATGATGCGCCGGCGGGTCATCGCGCCATGATTCTCAACTCGGCGAATTTCCCCAGCAGGATCGCGGGGGTCAGCCCGGCCTTCGCCTCGGCGCGCAGATCCAGCGCGACGGTCCCCTCGTGCATCATCAGCAGCCGCGAGCCGTGGTGTACGGCCTCCTCCATGTCGTGCGTCACCATCAGCGTTGTCAGGTGATGTTCCCGCACGATCCGCTCGGTAAGCCGCATCACCTGTTCCGCGGAGCGCGGATCGAGCGCCGCCGTGTGTTCGTCCAGGAGGAGGATATCCGGCCGACGGAGGGTTGCCATCAGCAGCGTGAGCGCCTGGCGTTCGCCGCCGGAGAGAAGCCCGATCGGCGTCTCCAGTCGCGTCTCCAGCCCCATGCCCAGCTCGGCCGATCGCTCTTTCAACCGCGCCATCTCACCGTTATCGAGGCCGATCGAGAGTCGCTTCGGGATGCCGCGGAGCGATGCAAGGCGGAGGTTCTCGGCGATCGTCATCGTGGGCGCCGTTCCGCTGAACGGGTTCTGAAACACGCGGCCGATGTGGCGGGCACGCTGGTGGTCGGTCATGCGGGTGACATCGCGGCCGTTCAGCGAAATCCTCCCGGAGTCCGGCGGAAAGCCCCCCGCGATGGCGTTGAGCAACGTCGATTTTCCCGAGCCGTTGGTGCCGATCACCACCACGAATTCCCCCGCGTCGATGCCGAGCGAAACTTCCCTGAGCGCGCGCACTTCATTCGGCGTGCCGCGCCCGAAGATCTTGGTGAGCTTCTCGATGAGAATCATAACAGGCCGTTCAACAATGATCAGGTGTGCGCGGGGCCATGCCCCGCGCCCCAGGGATTGCGCCCCTCCGGGGCTTGGGGATATTTGCCGGGTGACAGTCCTCTAACGGTATATCATCATATCATCGCGGCTTTCCCCGAAGCGCCGAGCGCGCCTGCGGCAGCATGATCGTCAGGAGGACGAAGATGGCCGTCACGATTTTCAGATCGGTCGGGTTCAGCCCGATGGAAAGCGTTGCTGCTACCAGCCCGCGGAAGAGAATGGAGCCGATCGCCACGCAGATCAGCCTGATCCCTATTCTGAACCGCTCGCCGAACAGCCCGGCCAGCGTATCGCCGATGATCACGCTCGCCAGCCCGAAGACGATGATGCCGATTCCCATCCCGATATCGGCAAATCCCTGGTACTGCGCCACCAGGCTCCCGCTCAGCGCGATCAGCGCGTTGGAGCAGCCGATGCCGATGATCTTCATCCGGTCGGTCGCGACCCCCTGCGCCGCGATCATCACCTCGTTATCCCCCGTGGCCCGCATCGCCAGGCCGAAATCGGTGCGGAAGAGCCAGCGGAGGAAGAGGATGAAGGCCGCGACCAGCAGAAGAAACAGGAGGATCGGCGCCAGGATGCGGAGCGTTGGATCGGCGATATCCGCGAACGGGGAGAGGATGGTTCGGACGCTGATCAACGGCATGTTGGAACGCCCCATGATCCTGAGATTGACCGAGTAGAGCGCCGTCATCACAAGGATGCCGGAGAGGAGCCCGTTGACCTTCAGCTTCGTGTAGATGGCGCCCGTTGCGGTCCCCGCCAGAAAGCCGGCGATCATCGAGGCTAGCACCGCGAGGCATGGGTTTACCCCGGCCGTCAGCAGCGCGGCGGTCAGGCTCCCCCCCAGCGTCAGGGAGCCATCGGCGGTGATGTCCGGGAAGTTGAAAATCCGCATCGTTATGAAAATGCCCATGCCGAGAAAGGCATAGGCAAGCCCAAGGGCGATTGCGCCGAACGTAAGCTCCATCGATTGTTTATTTCGCCGACGTGAGTGGTTCGAACCCGGCCGGAGGGTTCAGCCCGAGCGACTTCGCCGTCTCCGGGTTGAACGTCTTCTTCCGCACCGCCACGATCTCCAGCTTCGCGACCCTGGGATCGCGCGACTTCAGATATTGAGCCGCGTTGGCGCCTGCCTGATGTCCCCACTGATAAAAATCAGCGCCGTATGCCGCGAACGCGCCGCGCTTCACCAGCCCCGCCTCCGATGTGACGATCGGGATCTTCTTGTCGGCCATCGTCTTGTAGACCGTTTCAAAGCTGGAGAAGATGATATTGTCGGGGAGCGCGAAGAAGACATCGATCCCCTTTCCGGCCAGCGCCTGCGCCGCCTGCTGGGTTTCGTTGGATGAGGTGACGGATTCCTCGACAAGTTCCAGCCCCAGGCTCCCGCACATCGCGCGGAGCCGTTCCATGGAGTTCACGGAGTTCGGCTCGGAGCTGTTGTAGAGCGTTCCCACCCGCTTCGCATTCGGGAAGAGCGTTCTGATCATCGCCACGCTGGTGTCGATATAGGCCAGCGTCTCGTAGGTGCCGTAGAGGTTGGGCGGGGCCACCTCGTTGCCGGCCGAATCGGTCTTCGTGAGCTTCGCGATGCCGGGGCTTGGGGCCACCATCATAAAGATCGGAATGGTCGATGTCTTGTGAGCGGCGGTGATCATGGCGAGCGTCGTATTCGCCGCGATCAGGTCCACCTTCTGCGACACCATATAGTCGGCGATCTGATCGAGCGTCGGGCTGTCCCCCTGCGCGTTCCGGTAGATGATCTTCACGGTGTTGGCGCTTTCATCGAATCCACCCTCCTTCAGCGCATCGTAGAAGCCCTTCTTCGCCTCATCGATGGTGGCGTCCTCGATCGCCTGCATGAAGCCGACCACCGGAACTCTGGTTCCGCCGGTTGTGTTCCTGGTATCGGATGGCGCTTTCTCCTTCGCGCAGCCGGCAAGGGCGGTAAGAAGGGCAAGCGCGAGGATCGAAAGTGATCTTGTAACGGTCATCGAACGAACTGGTTGATGGATGCGGGACTCGGCGGCGCGAAGTTAATGAAAGTGAGGCAGTATGATATACCGGCCGCCATCCGGTCACCGATCGTTTCCAACCATCATCCGGCGCCCGCGCCGTTCCCCCGGTAGTGATTCAGGTTGAGATGCTGTGGATGATACTCAGAATCATATCCGGCATCCGGCTTCCCAGCCCCATCGGGGCGTACCGGTTGCAGCATCACCACGCATCCCATGATTCCAGGCTCCATCGGAGCGTACCATTCTGCCGGCATGCGGGGATGGTACGCTCCGATGGAGCTTGAGCGGGAGATGGGAGCATTGTTGCTACAACCGGCACGCTCCTGACGGAGCTCGAAGAGTGATCAGAGGATCGTCGATGGATCATTGCGCTGTCAACCGGAGGGGTGGATTCAAATTGAGTCACTATCGTTCCCCGGCATCCCGCGCCGGCGATGCCGACTTTCGAGTATCTTTATCGTTTGCTCTTCAAACAGCGGGACATGGGCTCATGGGATCAGGAATCACCAAGGCGGAGTATGAGGCGCTGGCATCGTTCCGCTACGCGCTCCGGCAGTTTCTCCGTTTCAGCGAGGAGGCGGTGGCGGGCGTCGGCCTGACGCCGCAGCAGCATCAGGCGTTGCTGGCGATCAGGGGATTTCCCGGAAAGGATCGGGTGGCGATCAGCGAGCTGGCGGAGCGACTTCAGATCCGGCATCACAGCGCCGTCGGGCTGGTGGACAGGATGGTGGCCCAGGGGCTGGTGGCGCGCGAGCATGCGACGGAGGATCGGCGGCAGGTGCTGGTATCGCTTACCCCGACCGGCTCCGGCATTCTGGAGCAGCTTTCGTCGACCCATCGCGGGGAGCTTCGGAGGATCGGCCCGGAGCTGCGCGTGCAGCTTGAACGGATAATGGACGGGGTGGAGGCCGATCGGGAGGAGGAGCCCGATTACCGGCGGTCCAGAAAGTAGCCCACAAAGAAGATCACCAGACCGATGCCCAGATAGGTGAACTCCATCCGCTCATCGTTCTGCACGATGCCGTAGATCAACCCTACACCGGTGACGACCATCGCCCCGAACTGGATCACTTTTGCGAGCTTCATCTGTTTCCGATACTGGAGATATAATAGCTTCGATAAACGACGACTTCGGCGCCTGGGATCGGGCTATGGCGCCGTGGCGCGCACGCGGAGCTTCGCCAGCAGCTCCTCCGCCGTCACCCGGTACTTGAAGAGCATCACCCCATTCACCAGCCCCACAGGGATCTTGTCCCAGTACCGCTCGTACCACTCATCCCCCTCCACCATCTTCACGATCCTGAGCTGGAACGGCTGACGTTGCCTGGCCTCCTCGACCACTGCGAGCGCCTTGTCGCAGAGATGGCAGTCATCCCTGGAGATAAAGAGAAGCTCGACGCCGGAAAGGTCGGGGGCTCGCCTGAAGAGGTTCTGAAACATATGCCGGTCGCGGAATTATCAACATGATGCGAATTCCCGGCTCAGCGTGCGGCCTTTGCCGTGGCGGGACGGGGGCGTTTCGTGGTCGATGTCACAAACGGGATCTCCTCGATCGGAGCGTTGCGGAGCCTGACCAGGATTGCGGCGCCAAGGCCGATCATCCCGACCGAGATCCACTGCGCCTGCGAGAGCCCCAGATAGAGTGGGTTCAGCCTGATGAACTCCACAAGCAGCCGTTCCAGACCGGCGCAGATCAGGTAGATCGCGAAGATCTTGCCGGTAGCCATGGGGCGTTTCCTGAGCGACCAGAGGAGGAGGAAGATCGCAAGCGCGGCCAGCGTTTCGTAGACCGGGGCGGGATGGACCTGGATATCGGCCGGCACGGTGCGGCCGGGAAACATCTGATGGAATTTATCGACCAGTTCCCCGTTGCGCTGGGAGAGGGTGGAGACCGTGCCGTTCGGGTAGCCCATTGCCCAGGGGAGATCGCTCGGGATGCCGTAATCTCCATCCCCCGCAAGCTGGCAGCCGATCCGCCCGATGCCGTAGCCGATGATCAGCGCCGGCGATGTGGCATCGGCCAGCTTGAGGAAGGGGATTCCCTTTGACCGTATGTAGAAGTAGAGGGTGATCACCACCACGATCAGGCCGCCGTAGAAGGTGAGCCCCGCCGCCGAGAATATCTCCCCCGCGGGGTCCTTCACGAACGTGCTCCAGTTCTCCAGGAGGCTGAAGAGCTTCGAGCCGATGATTCCTCCCGCCAGCGAGATCAGGGTGACGGTGCTGGCGATCTGATCGGCGTTCGGGAACTGCCGCCGCCGCATCTCCCGCACCAGCAGGAAGTTGGCGACAAGGAAGGCGATCCCCATCATCAGCCCGAAGCTGTAGATATGAATGGGGCCGAATGAGAAAAGTACTGGAAGCATTGAGCTGTATGTATGATTCGATTATGATTCTCGTGCGCGTGCGCGGGATCGGTGCGAAAAAGTCTCCCGGCGCCGGGACGGTTCCATCATGGTTCCGCTTCCGGAAGCATCCAAACATACGCAAGGGGAGATGAACGGAGAGCGATCGCCCGATGGCCGCGTCTTCAAAATCCTCTAACTTGTCGCGACGCGTCCGGCAATCGGTATCCGGGGCCGGACGTCGTGGATGTATCGGGACGCGATGGAATTCAATTTCGAGAACACTGAAGCGATGACTGAACGCATGGATATGCTCCGGCGCGGGCTGGAGGAGAAGATCGGGGAATATGGATCGGCGATCATCGGCTTCTCCGCCGGCGTCGATTCGTCGGTGGTGGCCGCCGCAGCGCATGCCGCCCTTGGCGCGCGCGCGCTGGCGGTGACGGCCGTGACCGAGACGATCACCGGGGAGGATCTGGAGCTGGCCGGGATGATAACCTCGCGGCTCGGCATGGCGCACGAGCGGATCACCTACAGCGAGCTGGCGATCCCGAACTACGCCGACAACCCGGCCAACCGCTGCTATTTCTGCAAGGACGCGCTCTACGTCCGCCTGCTCGGCATGGCCCGCGAACGCGGCTACGCGGCGGTGCTGGACGGCGCCAACGCCGACGACGACGGAGATTATCGTCCCGGACGGACCGCCGCGGCGGAACAGGGGATACGATCCCCGCTGCTCGATCTGGGCATCACCAAGGCGGAGGTCCGGTCGCTCGCCGAATACTACGGCCTGCCGAATCACGACAAGCCCTCCGCTCCCTGCCTCTCCTCCCGCGTTCCGTACGGCACGCCGATCACGCGGGAGATTCTGACGCGGATCGACCGGGCGGAGAGGGCGCTGCGCGATCTCGGGTTTCGCGAGCTGCGGGTGCGGCATCATGGTGAGCTGGCCCGGATCGAGATACCGAGGGATGATTTCCAGCGCGCGCTCGATCTGGCTGATACCATCGACGCGGCGCTGACGGGCGCCGGCTACCGCTATATCTCGCTCGATCTCCGAGGCTTCCGCTCCGGCTCCCTCAATGAGACGCTTACCCAGATTCAAATCCCCGCCCTATGACACCGGAAGATGTCCGCATGATACTGGAGGCCGTCCGCGACGGCGCGCCGGTCGATAGTGCCGTGGAGCGCCTCAGCTCCGGGCTCGGCTTCGTCGATATCGGCGATGCGTCGGTCGATATCGATCGCGAGCGACGGCGCGGGTTTCCCGAGGTGATCTACTGCGCGTCGAAGACGGCCGGGCAGATCATCAGGATCGCCCGCGTGCTGCTCTCCGCGCACGGCCTTGCCTACGGCACCCGCTGCGCGCCGGATGTGGCGGAGGAGGTGCTTCGCGAGATCGGCGATGGCGCGTACGATCCTCTCTCCCGGACAATCAGAATCGGCGCGCCGCACGCGCAACTGACGGCGCTGACGACCGGCGTGATCGCCGCGGGCACCAGCGATCTGCCGGTGGCGGAGGAGGCGTGCATGACGCTTGAAACGTTTGGCGCTCCCGTCGAGCGCATCTACGATGTCGGTGTTGCCGGCATCCACAGGCTGCTTGGCGAGCGGGACCGGATGGAGCGGAGCGCCGTGCTGATCGTGGTGGCGGGGATGGAAGGGGCGCTTCCCAGCGTCGTCGGCGGGCTTTCCCGGCAGCCGCTGATAGCGGTTCCCACCAGCGTTGGCTATGGCGCCGCGCTTGGCGGCTTCACCGCTCTGCTGGGGATGCTCACAAGCTGCGCCAGCGGCATCACCGTGGTGAACATCGACAACGGGTTCGGCGCGGCGATGGCGTCGCTCGGCATCCTCCGGGCAATCGAGGAGCGTGGCGGCGCCGGCAGGGAGCATGCCCATGACTGACCGATCTGCCGATGCCTGGTTCCGGCGTCGCTGCGCCGGAGCGATCCTCAGGATCGTCCTTCTTCTTCCGGGGTTCGGCGTCATCGCCTGCGGCGGCCATGAAAAGCGGCCGCCGCTTACCATCGGCGTTCGCGGCATCCTTCGGCGCGCGCAGAGCCAGGCCCTGCGCGACAGCACAAACCTTGCCGCCGCCGCCTTCAACGCGGGCGCCGCCATGACGATGGAGTTCGGCAGGGAGACGCAGCGGGTGCGGATCGCCGACAGCTTCGGGCTTGCCAAGGAGCAATGGGCGCCGGTGACCACCGTGCCGTTGACCCACTCCGTTCAGGGGGATACCACGCTCCTCAAGGATATGTACACGTTCCGCGATTCCAAGGGGAAGGCCCGCTCGCAGGAAAAGGCACAGCTTACCGGGCTCCATTTCGGCGCCGATTTTCTCCCGCTTCTCAGATCCATCCTCTCCGGCGCCGAGCCGATCGGCTGCACCCTGCTCGATTCAACCACATCGATCGATGGAAAGCCCTGTTACCTCTTTTCATTTGTTGCGGACGACAAGAGTGGGAAGTTCCAGGTGGGGCGGGATTCGTGCGATCTTGCCCATATCGAGATCGATCAGCAGAACGATTACTGGATCGGCGGATACACCTATCATATGGCGGCTGATTTCCGTCGCCCAACCGACGATGTGCTTGTGCCGGTAAAGGCGTTGACGGAGTTCTCCTATTCCAGGTTCTTCACGAAGGGAACCGGATCGATTCTTGTGCTGTTGAACGGCATGCGAGCCGCCGAGCCGAATCATTGAGCCCGGTGGAACTTGCGGAAACGGAAATGGCGTGGCGATATGCCGGGCATTCCGAAAAAATGATTTGCAGGAGCAGACATCATGATATACGTAACGCGGCGGGCGCATTTCTCCGCGGCTCACCGGCTGTACAACCCCGGATTCAGCGATGCGAGGAACGAGGCGGTGTTCGATAAATGCAATAATTATTACGGCCACGGGCATAATTACCAGATGGAAGTGACAGTGAAGGGAATTCCCGATCCGGAAACCGGTTATGTGATCGATCTTAAATTCCTTGCGCGGCTGATCGAGGAGGAGATTCTGGTAAAGGTGGACCACAAGCATCTCAATTTCGATGTCGATTTTCTGAGCGGGGTGATACCGACGGCGGAGAATATCGCGATTGCGTTCTGGCGGATTCTGGAGCCGAAAATATCATCGGGAATTCTCCATTCGCTGAAGCTCTACGAGTCGGAAAATAATTTCGTGGAGTATTTCGGCGAGCCGGTGGAGCTTGCGCGACATGATGCTCTTGCCGGGGAGGCGCGCCGATGAGCGGAATCATGCGGAACAACAGCCCGGCGGACGGCGGCGCGGAAGATATCGACGGCGCGCATGCGCGTGGCAATGCCGATGAGGACCGGCTGGATACGCCACGCGTGACCGCGACGCGGAATTATGATGCCGGAACGATGGAGTCCCTGGTCCACGAGACGCTTGCGCTGGTCGGCGAAAATCCCGGGCGGGAGGGGCTGCTCCGCACACCGCATCGCGTGGCGAAGGCGTATGAGTTTCTGACCCAGGGTTATACGATGGATATCGAAACGCTTCTCAACAACGCCATCTTCGAGGAGCGGTACGATGAGATGGTGATTGTGAAGGATATCGATTTCTTCTCCCTCTGCGAGCATCACATGCTCCCGTTTTTCGGCAAGGCGCATATCGCCTATATCCCGAACGGGAAGATCGTCGGGCTTTCCAAGCTCCCGCGCATCGTGGACATGTTCGCGCGGCGCCTTCAGGTGCAGGAGCGGATGACGCAGCAGATCGCGGAAACCATTCAGCGCCATCTTCAGCCGCAGGGGGTGGCGGTGGTGACCGAGGCAAGCCATATGTGCATGATGATGCGGGGTGTGGAGAAGCAGAACAGCTCCACGACGGCCAGCGCAATGCTCGGCGTGTTCAAGCATCAGATGGAGACCCGCAACGAGTTCATGAACCTGATCGGACGCCGGCTTCATTAGCCGCGTCCCCCGTTTTTCATGCTATTTCAGAACGCGCAGTGAGCCGCATCCTACCCACCAACAATCACGAGCGGGAGCTTCTCGGGCTCGGCTTTCAACGGATTGCCGGCATCGATGAGGTGGGGCGCGGCGCCCTTGCCGGGCCGGTGGTGGCGGCTGTCGTCCTTCTGCCGGGCGGCAGCATCATCGAACGTGTGCGCGATTCCAAACAGGTGCCGGAGCGGGAACGGGAGAGCCTGTACGATCTGATTCTGGAGCGCGCCATTGCATGGAGCGTGGGGATCGTGAGCCATCGGGAGATTGACAGGATCAACATCCTTCAGGCCACGTTTCAGGCCATGAGGCTTGCGGTGGCGGGCCTTTCGATCACCCCGGATTATGTTCTGGTGGATGGTCGCGACGCCGTCGCTTTCGGCATTCCGTGCCGCGCGATCATCGGCGGTGACGCGCTCTGCCATGCTATCGCCGCGGCCAGCATCGTCGCCAAGGTGACACGCGACAGGATCATGCGACGCGAGCATGAACGGACTCCCCACTACGGCTTCCATCAGCACAAGGGATACGGCACGGCAATGCACCGCGAAGCGATCCTCCGGTACGGCCCGGCGGAGATCCACCGGTGGAGCTTCCTGGGAAAAATTCTCCCGAATCCCGACCGGACTGATCCCGGCGCCTGAATTGCCATCGCAGCTATCTCCATAAAATTTTATCTTCACCCCTTCTCGCAGCCCGCAAATATCCTCCAGCGTTATCGCGGATTTTCAGACAGCGCATGTCAACTCCCCCGTCGGATGATTTTTCGCAGTTCTCCGATCCCCGCACATGGAAGGGGCTGACCGATTCGGGATAAAGCTGATGGTTGCCGTTGCCTGCGCGGGCCTGCAATATCGACGCGGCGCATGAGGAGATCGAGCGTCGTGGCGGGATGGAGAAGGTGGAGGGGCGGCTGAGGAAACTGGCGGATGCGAGGATCACCGATGACCCTTCGCGATTTCTCGATTTGAAGGAGCCGAAGGAACGGAAAATCCGGCGGTCGATTCTCTGAGGCATGTGGTCGGCATATGTCTGGGGCGGCGTTGCGGCACTGCTGATCGCCTTCCTGTTCATTACAGCGGCTCCGGCGCTGCCATCACCCACGGCGGTGTCACGGCTTATGGTGCCCGGCACTGCCTTTCTCGGTCTGGGGTTCGGCATCTCCCGCCACAGCCGGATCTGCGCGGTGCTGGCGTTCATGGCACTGTTCTCCTTCGTGGGCCTGTTATCGCCCATCATAGTGATTCTGGGGCTACCGGCGCTTATCTCCTTCTACGGGTTGATCCGTGGGATTCTCGGGACATTCGCCTACCACAGGCATCTTGCCGGGGCGAAGTAACGGATCGGCGGGATCGCGTCTCCGGGGATGTCCGTCACGCGATATTGCAGGTTCAATCCATCCCGCCGTCGTAATTTCCCTGAATTGTTTTTTCGGCCCCGCCGGTATGGCGCGGGCTCGTGACGTGCCTCAAATCTCAATCGCATGTATATCAACGGACGCAACGCCATCATCGAGGCCCTTCGCTCGGGAGAGGGAGTGGAGAAGGTTTTCATCATGTTCGGAATGGAGGGGGAGCCGATCAACCGGATCAAAAGCGAAGCGAAGCGGGCGGGCGTTCCGTGCGCGACGATCGACCGGAGACGGTTTGCCGATCTGGAGCGGGCCGCCGGCCTGGGAGCGCGGTCGCAGGGGGTGATTGCCGTGGCGAGCGAGGTTGAGTATGTGGATATCGAACAGCTTGCACAGGATATCTACGGCAAGGGGAGCGTCCCGCTGATGGCCGCGCTGGACGCGGTGACCGATCCCCACAACGTGGGCGCAATCATCCGCTCGGCGGAATGCGCCGGCATCGATGGCCTGCTGATCGGGAAGCGCGATTCCAGCGGCATCACCGATGTGGTGATGAAGACGAGCGCCGGCGCCGCCAAGCACCTGCCGATCGCGCGCGCCTCGAACATCGGCGATATCCTTCTCGGGTTGCAGCAGGAGGGGATTGCGATCGTCGGGCTGGACGAACGGGGGGGAACTCCCTATCTGGAGTACGACTTCACCGGCCCCACAGCGATCGTCATCGGCAGCGAGGGGGCGGGGCTCAGCTCCCGCATCAGGAAGATGTGCGACACGCTCCTCTCGATACCGATGGCGGGGAGCGTTGCCTCGCTGAACGCATCGGTGGCGGCGGGGGTGGTCTTTTTCGAGGCGCGCCGGCAGCGGGGATCAAAGGAGGCGAAGCCCGCGGCGGAGTAGGCGCGGGCCGCAGCTCCGGTTGACGATATTGCACATGTCGTGACACTCCTTCACGTCGGCATCACCATTCGACCCTGAATTACCATCATTCGCGGCGTTTCCGCTCATGGCATACGCATTGGTATGTCTCTTCCACAGTCAGATAACCGGCACGGCCCCCCCGACACCGGCAACCGCGGCAGCGACTCACCCTATCGCACCGTGGACGCCGGGCCGCCGCCGGAACGATGATGGATCGGCACGTTATGATCCCCGCACTTCTATCACTCCAAACGGGAGACTCGTCATGAAAAAATTTCTGCCCGCATCGGTGGCCCTGATCCTGTTCCTGCTTGCCACGCCGGGATTTGCACAGCTTACAGGCCCGTCGCTCCTCGGAAAGATCAGAGATAATCTCAACAAGCAGACGAGTTATAAGGTCTCCCTCGCCAACGACGCGATCATCATGACCGACGCGCGCTCCGGTGTCACGGTCTGCACGGTACGCCAGGAGAGCTCGCAGAAGATCACGCTGAGCTGCGTCGTCGCCCGGTTGAAGGGGCTTTCCGCTGAAAAGAGACAGCAGCTCCAGCGGAAGATCGCCCTCTTCAATTTCAGCTCGGCGGTCGGCACGCTCTGGTACGACAGCCGGACGGGCGAGGTCACGATGGAACATTTTCTCAACCCGCGCCAGGTTTCCCCCGTCAGCATGGCATCGGTTGCCGCGCGGTTCGGCGAAACCTATCGCGCTGAGGTTGCCAGCCTGACCGACTGAGCGGTTACGAAGCAGTATCTCCCATGCCACTACACCGATGGAGAGCCATGCGACGCGACTTCCGCCCCCCGGAAGTCGCGTCGCATGGGGATGAGAGGGTGGGGCGGGAATGGACTTCAAACGATTCGAGCATATCATGAGAAAGTTATCAGGGCTGAAAAACATGAAGCCGTCGATGGGTGGACAGCTTCGCCATCAGCTTGCCCGGCATGCCGCCGCCACTCTGCTGGCTGAGATCAGGAACCTCGCTTCCGATGGGCCTTCCAACGCTATCCGTCACGATCTCCGTTCGGCCGCCGAGCTGGTGGTGTCGGTGGTGGAGCGTGCGTGCGACGGGCCGATTCATCGGAAGCCGAGCCCTTTTGCCGGTGCTGTCCGGGTTGCGCTGGCGCGCCTGGAGGCGAATATGCTGGTGGCCGGCACATGCGGCGAGCTCACCGTCCCGCAGGCGATGATGCTCGAACCGATGCTCAATTATCTCCTCGGGTACTGTGGCGTTGTCGGTGAGATGCGGCCGGCCGGCCGGGTGGCTTCGCGCGCCGATGCCTGATGTATCGCCACTGATGTATTGCCACGATGGAACCGATGGTTTCCCTTCCGGCCCTCCATGCGAACACATCCCCCGACGTTGAGGCGTGATATGATAATACAAGGCTGATGATGGCGTCCTGAACCATAGAGGGGGCTTCCGATGATTCGGAAGCCCCCTCTGCGTTACATCCATTGCGCGCCGCGCCATGCCAGGGAGCCTCAACGTTCGGTCAGTTGCTGGATCACCTCGTGGAGCTTGTTGAAGCCGACCGGCTTTGTGAGGTGATCGATAAAGCCTGCGTCCTTGCTCTTCTGGATATCATCCTCCATCCCGAACCCGCTCAGCGCAATTCCCTTGATATCGTAATTCGCGTGGATCGCCCGCATCAGATCCAGCCCGCTTCCATCGGGAAGGCCGATATCGCTGATCAGCAGATCGAACTTCTTCTGTCCGGCCAGATCCAGGGCGGACTGGACGCTGTGGGCGGTATCGACCTGATAGCCGCGGCGCTCCAGGAGGATCTGCATCACCTTGCTGGTATCGAGATGATCGTCCACCAGCAGGATGCGGACCGGCAGCCGTTCCTGCTGTTCAAGCGGCATCGCCTGCGGCGCCGGTGATGCCGTTCCCGTGGCATCGACGGCCTTCAGGCGCACGAGGAATGTCGCCCCCTGGTCCTTCCCCTGGCTGGTGGCCTCCAGCGTGCCGCCATGCATATCCACCAGCGCCTTGGTGATCGCCAGCCCAAGCCCAAGGCCGCCGAACTGGCGGGTGATGCTCTGCTCTCCCTGCTCGAACGCATCGAAGATGCGGGGGAGGATGTGGGGCTCGATGCCGATGCCGCTGTCGATGATCTGGATCGCCAGCTCATCCGGGTGGGAGTTCGACGTGCGGATGGCAAGCTCGCCGCCGTCCGGGGTGAACTTCACGGCGTTCTTGATAAGATTCCAGAACACCTGCTGGAGACGGGCGGAATCGGCATGGACGTGATGTCGTTTGGCCGTCAGATCGATCGTCACCTTCATCTTCTTCTCGCTGATATCGGCCTGGCAGATCTCCAGCACATTTCGCAGAAGGGAGTGGGCATCGACAGCCTCCAGATTGATCTGGAGCTTCTCCCTGGCTATGCGCGTCAGGTCCAGAAGGTCGTCGATCAGCCGCGCCTCCAGTTCCACGTTCCGGTGGATGATCTCGATATAGGCCGCCGCGCGATCCGGCATGCCGGTTTCATCGTGAAGCGCCTGCACCGCCGTGAGCACCGGCGTCAGCGGGGTTCGCAGTTCGTGGCTGAGGACCGCGAGGAACTGATCCTTTGCGTGATCGGCCGCCTCCGCTGCCTCCTTTGCCCGTTGCAGTTCCTGCTCGGCGTGCTTCCGCTGCGTGATATCGGAGATAATGCAGACGCATCCCTCCACCGCCCCCGTCTGGCTGTAAATCGGATCGGAACTGATTTGAAGCCAGCTCTCCCCCCGGAGAAGATCGGATGAGCTGCGCTGTCTCAATTGCGCCGGGTCCGTGCACGGGAGCTGGCAGATCCCCTCGTTGTCCGGATCGAAAAGAGCGGCGCATGTCAGGCCGATGATCTCATCGCGGGATTTCCCCAGGATGCGCGCCCACGCATCGTTGCATTGCAGCACTGCCCCATTCTCGTCGATCAGCGCAACGCCGTCGCCGATGGCGTTGAACGTGGTCTGCCACTGGCGCGCGGAGATCTGGAGATCATCCTCCGCCTTCCGCACGCGGAGCAGCGCCTGCACCGTGGCGATCAGCACCTCCGGCTCCAGCGGCCCGGCCAGATATCCATCCGCCCCGCCGTCCAGCCCGCGCACCCTGTCCCTGTCGCGGATGAACGATGCGGACATCATCAGCACCGGGATGTTGGCGGTGGCCGGGGTGGATTTGATGCGGCGGCAGACCTCGAAGCCGTTGATATCGGGAAGGTTGATATCGAGCAGGATGATCTGCGGCGGCTCCTCCGATACCACGTCGAGCGCGGAGTGGCCGGTTGCGGCCTCCCTGACCTGGAACCCGGCAAGCTGGAGTATGCGGCTGACGGCATACCGGCCGGCGTCGTTGTCGTCGACGTTGAGAACTGTTGGCGTTGACATAATCTGGCACTTGTAAGAGAACGGAGAGCGCGACGGAGAGAGCCTGCTGCCGTGCCGGCCGGCATGCTGAGGCTGCCGGTGCCGGATGAGCGGGGGGCGGCTTCCGCCGGTCGGATCTATCGTTCCAGAGAGCTTGGCGTCATATCACGGTCCCGCGCATCAAGCACCCGCTCGATGGTGGAAAGGATAGCCTCGCGGGAGATATTGTTCTTGGAAAGGATTGCCGTCGCGTTCTGATTCAGGCGATCCCGTTCCATGTCGGTCAGTTCCTTCGATGTAAAGATAATCACCGGGATATCCCCCGTGGACGGATCTTCCTTGAGCCGTTCAAGGATATCGAATCCGGTCATGCCCGGCATTACGAGATCGAGGATGATGATATCGGGATGTTCCTCGCGGGCTCTCATCAGCCCCTCGGAGCCTCCGTTTGCCTCGCTGACAATATAGTTCGTGTTCAGAAGATTCTGCCTGATAATGTAGCGCGACACCTCCTCATCGTCGATCGAGAGGACCATGCGGAACTTTCGCTCCGCGGTTTCCCGGCTGGTGTGCCGTTTCAGCACCACGGTCGCCTGCGCTCCCGCCGGCGTGTAGATTCTGGGGATCAGCAGCGAGAATGAGGAGCCGACCCCCACGGTGCTCTCCACGGAGAGCCCGCCGCCGATCAGCTCCGCCAGTTTGCGTGAGAGGGGGAGTCCCAGGCCGGTCCCCTTCACCCGATGCTGGAGTCGGTTTTCGACCTGGGTGAACTCCTGGAAGATGCTTTCAAGATGTTCCGGCGGGATTCCGATGCCGGTATCATCCACCTTGAAGAGCATCAGATCCTTCTCGGGGATATGGAATGCCGAAACCCGCACCTCCCCGGCGTCCGTGAATTTGAGGGCATTGGAGACCAGGTTGCGGAGAATCTGCGCCACTTTTCCCTCGTCCCCCATCACCGGCGGCAGATTCGTGCCGGTGTCGATCGCCAGGTTCACGGCTTCGTTCATCAGCAGAGGGCGGAGCATCCCGCGAAGCGCGCCGAACAGATCCACGACCCGGAACTCGGCCGCGTTGACATCGATCTTGCCGGCCTCCACCTTCGCCAGATCGAGCAGATCGTTCACCAGTTCCGAAAGCGCCTCGGCCCCCTTGCGGATAAACATGACCTGCTTCTCCTGCTCGGCCGTCAGGTCGCCATCGGTACGATCCAGGAGCAGGCGGGAGAGGGCCAGAATCGAGTTGAGGGGGGTCCTGAACTCATGGCTCATGTTGGAGAGAAACCGGGACTTCAGATCATCCGCACGGCGGAGGTGCTCGGCGTTCTGATCCAGCTCCGCGTAGAGCGCCACCACTCCGCGGTTCGTATCCTCCAGCTCGTTGTTCAGGCGGGCCAGCTCCTCCTGGCGCCGGTTAAGCTCCTCCAGGGTTGCCAGCAGCTCCTGGTTCTGCCGCTGGACCTCCTGCATCGGCATCTCCGGGAGGGCGCGGGCCAGCTTGCCGGCCAGCTCCATCAGATCCCGGCGGCTGACCGGCCCGGAGCGCGCCGGCAGCTTCTTCGCCAGCTCCACGGTTGTTCCCTCACCCGGAGCCGAATCGATCGTCATCCCGTCCATCAGCCGCCGGGTGCCGATGATGCCAAGCCCCATGCCGGTCGTGGACTGATAGCGCCCGGAGAGGATTCGTTTCAGGTCGGCAATGCCGGGCCCGCGATCGCTCACCCTGATGACAAGCATCTGATTGGGGACCTCCCCGTCGATCTCGAACTCCACTTTCCCGCCGCCGCCGTAGACAAACGCGTTTCGGGCGATCTCCGACGCGGCCGTGGAAATCCGCGTCCTGTCATGCACATCGAAGCCGAGAAGCTCCGCAATCTGGCGGGTTCGCCGCCGTGCCACCACCACATCCATTTCCTCGCTGATGCTCACGGTGATAATGGGGATCTTCATGCCTCTCCAGTGCTTCGTGATTCGATCCGCGTCATGCTCAGTTCATCTCCCTTGCCACCACCACGGTGGCATCGTCCCGTCCCCGGCTCCAGTCGCGATACAGCACCCCGGCGATCACGCTCGGATGCCGCCTCGACAATCCGGGATAGCTGTTCAGATTCCAGTGCGTTCCCACGCCGTCGGAGTGCATGATCAGGAGCGCGTCATCGGGCCACGGATAGGAGAACTGCTGGAATCTTCTGACCGTATGTCCCATGATGCCGTTATGGGAGATCATCCGGTACACCTTCTCATCGCTGTGAACAACGCCGACGATATTGCCGATGCCGGTATAGTTGATCTGCCGCCGGTCGGGATCGATCTCCGCCAGGGCAAGCGCCGCGCCGCGCGTGTGCGCCATGGCGCCGTGCATCGCATCCATGATCTCCTGGAGGCTTTCGCCGACGTTCTCGCCAAACGCTCCGATTGCCTCCCGCGCGGCCATCTCCGCCACGGGCCCGTGGCCCAGGCCATCCACCACCAGCACCAGTTGCCTGCCGGGCTCGCAATGAACGGCCCAGCCATCGCCGCAGGCTGTTTCGCCGGTCAGCGGGACGTTGACGCCCGCAATATCCAGATAGCGGGGAGCCTCGATGCCTCCATTGCGGAAGCGCGCGACAAGCGCCGTTCCCTTTCCGGGAACGGTATGGATATCCCATTGATCGGCGACCCTGACGATGGCGCCCAGCCCGTTGCCGGGGCTTCCGGCGGTGGAGAAGCCATCGGCCAGGCAGCGGTCGAGATCCTCCATGCCCGGCCCCTTGTCGAGCGAGAGGATCTCCAGGCCGGGGTTCATGCCGGAAAGGGGAGTGATCACTATCTCTCCTCCTCCGGCGTGTTTGATCAGGTTGGTCCCCATCTCCATCACCGCGATCGCGGCACGGCCGGCCGTGGTTTCATCGAACCCCGTGTCGCGGGCCATGCTCCCGATGATGCGACGCGCCTCGGCAACCTGGCTGATATCCTGAATGAGAAGCGATACGCTTGTTGTCATATCAGCGCCCCTTCCATCGGGTAATCGCGATACGGGTCCCCTCACCGACGCGGGACTCGATGGTGAACTCGTTGGAAAGGCGTTTTGCGCCGCTCAACCCCAGCCCCAGCCCGCGACCTGAGGTATATCCATCGGTCATGGCAAGGTCGATATCCGCAATCCCCGGCCCGTTATCCTCGAACGTAATCCTCAGGCCGATGCGGGAGTTCTCCTCCAGCACCTCCATCAGGGTGGTTCCCCCCAGGCCGTAATCGAGGGTGTTCCGGGCCAGCTCGCTTGCGGCCGTCACGATCTTCGTCTGATCCACCAGGCCGAATCCCAACTCCACCGCGAGCGCCCTGACCATCTGGCGGACGCGCACGATATCGTCGGATGCTCTTACCTGCATCAGTTCATCCCGTATTACCGGCATCGGCGCCATCCTCCCCACTCAGCGACGTTGTCAGGAATTCCATCCCCTTCTCGACATTGAGCGCCGTATAGACGCCCTTCAGCGAAAGCCCCAGCTCCACGAGCGTGATTGCGACGGACGGCTGCATTCCCACCACCACGGTCATCGCATCGAGCACGCGGGACATCGCCGCGATATTGGCGAGCATCCGGCCGATGAACGAGTCGACGATCTCGAGCGTCGAGATGTCGATCAGCACGGCCCGTGCCTTGTGCTCCACAATCTGGTTGGTAAGATCATCCTGAAGCGTCATCGCCAGGCGATCGTGCATGTCCACCTGGACGGTCACCAGCAGGTAACGGCCCATCTTCAGTATCGGTATTCGCTCCACGATGCCTCCTATGAACGGCCTTTGACGCTGGCAACCATCATTCCGCTCCGCTGAAGCGCAAGCGCGAATGCGTCGGCCAGGGTTGCCTTGGTGATCACATCCCCCAGATCCACGCCGAGGTGGACAATCGTCTGGGCGATCTGCGGGCGGATGCCGCTGATGATGCAGTCGGCCCCCATCAGCCTGGCCGCGGCAACGGTTTTCAACAGATGCTGCGCCACCAGCGTATCGACGGTCGGCACGCCGGTGATGTCGATGATGGCGATGGCCGCGCCGGACTTGACGATCGCCTGCAGAAGGCTTTCCATCACCACCTGCGTCCGCGCGCTGTCCAGCGTGCCGATCAGCGGAAGGGCCAGCACATTCTCCCAGAGTGAAACCACCGGCGTGGAGAGCTCCATCAGCTCCTGCTGCTGCCGGAGTATCACTTCCTCGCGTCCCTTCTGATAGATCTCGGTGGTGAACAGCCCCAGCCGGTCCAGAATAGTGTTGACGGTCCACCCCTCGGAGGCGACGGCATCGGTGTCATCGCCGATCTCGGCGCGGAGGCGGGTCAGGAGGGACTGCTTCAGGGAAAAGACGAACATTGCCGTTTCCGACGGCGTGAATCCCTTCTTGGCGCGGCTCCGGGATACGGCCGCAAGCACCTCGCGGACGGCATCCCACTTCTCGCCTCGAAGATCCGTCAGGTTGCCGGCTCCGACCGCCTCCGCAAACGCATTCAGAAACTCACCGGACTGCTCGGTAACGTCGCTCTCGCGCAGGACCCCGCGACGCATGGCCGTGTTCTCCAGTTGCTGCCGTGTCCAGTCGGTCAGGATATCCGCTCTATATTTCGTCAGGATGTCCGGGATTTTGCTGGTACCGGTCGGTGTCATGTCTTCTCCTTGTACGATAGCTCTGTGAGTTTATTGAAATCGTTGGCGGATCATTTCCGGGGATGTTCTCCCGGGCTATCACTGCCGCTGTTCGAAGGGGCGGATTGCATCGGTACGACGTTGCCGATTGCCCGACCGGCGCAACGTAAACGCTTCAGGCGTAGAAGCCCGAAAGGATTTTCCCGGATCGGTTGTATCAGGCCGTAGAATTGCTTCCGGCCCATCCCACGGCGCGGATGCCGGGAAACGCATGAACATCACTGAAGGACCCTGAGGATGACTTCCTGAAGTTTCCGGAAATCCACGGGCTTTGTGAGATGCTCGGAGAAACCCGCCTCCCGGCTCTGCCGGATATCCTCCTCCATGCCGAATCCGCTCAGCGCGATTCCCTTGATCAGTATCCCGCGCGATCGGATCTCCCGCATCAGCTCCAGCCCGCTTCCGTCGGGAAGGCCGATATCGCTGATCAGAAGATCGTACTCTCCATCTACCGCGGCCTCCATTCCTGACCGCATGGTGCCGGCCGTTGCCACGCGATAGCCGTGGCGGCGCAGGAGCATTCCCATCACATGGACCGTATCGGCATGGTCATCCACCAGCAGAATTCTGACCGGGAGGGACTCCGAGAGCCCCTGATGGGCCGGTTCCTTCACCGATTCCACCGGTATCCGTACGATGAGCGTCGATCCGCGATCCTGCCCCTCGCTGGATGCCTCCAGCGAGCCGGAGTGCATGTCGGCGAGCGCGCGGCTGATCGCCAGCCCAAGCCCAAGCCCGCCGAACCGTCGCGTCACTTTCCGCTCTCCCTGTTCAAACGCGTTGAAGATCCGCGGCAGCACATCCTGATCGATCCCGATGCCGGTATCGATAACGTCTATCCGCAGCACTCCTTCCCCCTCGTTGGATGTCCGTATCGTCACCGTCCCGCCGTGCGGGGTGAACTTGACGGCGTTCTGCACCAGGTTCCAGATGATCTGCTGAAGCCGGGCGGAATCCGCACGCGCATGGTGGCGCGGGGCGTCCAGTTCCACGATTGCGTGGAGGTGCTTGTCGTGGAAATCGTTCTGATAGATCTGCATGACGTTCCGGATCAGCGCATGCGCGTCCACGACGGTGAAGTTCAACTGGAGCTTCCCCCGCTCGATCCTCGTCAGGTCCAGAAGGTCATCGATCAGCCTCGCCTCCAGCTCGATGTTCCGGTGGATCACCTCCATGTAATCCCGCACGCCGGGGGAGAGGCCGGGTTCGTCCATGAGGAGCTGCGCCGCCGTGAGCACCGGCGTCAGCGGGGTTCTAAGCTCATGGCTCAGCACGGCCAGGAAGTGATCCTTGGCATTGCTGGCCGCCTCCGCCCGCTCCCTTGCGTGGGTCAGCTCCTCCTCCGTTCGCTTCTGGTCATCGATATCGGTCGATGTGCCTATCCACTGCGTGATGTTCCCCTGATCATCCCGGATCGGGATGGCGCGGAGCAGATGCCATCGATAGCTGCCATCCGCCTGCCGCCGGAACCGGCATTCAAATTCGAACACGGTTCCCTGCCGCATCGAAACGGCCCAGCGATCGAGCCGGCCCTGCATATCATCGGGGTGGATCACGCCGGTTCTGTCGAAACCGGTTCCCTCGTTCATGGAGATGCCGGTGTAATCGTACCAGCGCTGGTTGAGATAGTCGGTGACGCCGTCGGGGGTGGCCGTCCAGACGATCTCCGGCATGGCCTCGGCCAGCCAGCGGTAGCGCTCCTCGCTGGCCTCCACCTCGGCGCGCGCCTCCCGTTCCCGCTCCAGAAGCTCGGCCCGCTCCTGCTCCGCCTTATGTCTCTGCGTCACATCGTGGAACACCAGGACCACCCCGGATATCGTCCCCTGATGATCGCGAATCGGCGCCGCGCTGTCGTCGATCGGCAGCACGGTTCCATCGCGCGCGATCAGCAGCGTGTGATTGGCAAGGGCCACGATGCCGCCGCTTTCAATCACCTTCACCACCGGGTTTTCCACGGTCGCGTTGGTCCGCTCGTTCACGATGCGGAACACATCATCCAGCCTCTCTCCGAGCGCATCACTCAGTCTCCATCCGGTCATCATCTCCGCGACCGGGTTCATGAACGTGATGTTCCCGGCCGTATCGGTTGCGATCACGGCGTCGCCGATGCTGGAAAGCGTCACCTCGAACCATTCCTTCTGCTCCCGCGTCAGCCTGTGAAGCCTCGCGTTCTCCACGGCGACGCTGGCGCGTCGCCCCAGATCGATCGCCAGTTCAAGATCGCCGGCATCGAAATGCTTTCCGGCGGCCGACTGCACAAAGGTGATGGCGCCGATACGTTCCCCGCGCACCTGAAGCGGGACGATGATCACCGATGAGAAACCGATGCGCCTGAGCATCTCCAGCTCCTCCGGCGAGCGGGCACCGAACGCCAGCATCTCATCGGTGATCATCGGGTAGAACTCCACCCTGCCGGTGCGGATCACGTTCGGAACCCCGGTCTGTGCGTCGGGATCGGCGGGGAAGCGTCGCATAAGCTCGTTCGCCAGCTCGATTCTCTCCGGGTCCGCGTGGGAAACCGCCAGGCGTTTCACCGACCCGTCGGGGCTCAGCATATCCACCGCGCTCCACTCCGCGATGGTGGGGACAGCCAGGCGGGAGACGCTTTGCAGGGTGGTTTCGTAGTCGAGAGAGGAGGCCAGCAGCTCGCTTGCCTCCGCCAGAAAGCGCATCCGCTCGCTGGCCCGCCGCTGTTCGGTGATGTCCCGGAAGATGTTGATTGCGAGGATGGCGGTTCCATCGTCCGCGAGGACCGGCGCGGCGCTCACCACGGCCCATCGTTCCTCTCCGGTCTCCACAATTCTGAATCGGAAGACCCTCTCGACGCTTCTGGCCTCCTGAATCGCGATGCGGCCGGGGAGTTCGGAAGGGGAGATGGGCGCTCCGGATTCATCCATCATGATAAATCTCCCCATCACCTCGGCGATGGGAGCATCCAGGAACGTCTCCGCCGATGGATATCCCGTCAGGCGCGCGGCGGCATCGTTGGCGTAGATCAGCCGTCCGTTCCGGTCCTGCGTGGTAACGCCGTCGATGATCCCCTCGAGGATCACCCCCAGCTCGTTCCGCGAGCGCCGGAGCTCCGCCTCGAATCGCTTCCGGTCGATATCGGAGAGATGGGGGATTCCATCCGTCCGTTTTCCGATCTCCTCGGTCGGCATGCAGCAGAGGGTGAAGCGGACAAGCTCCGTCAGCGTTGCGGGATCGTCCTGAACCACATGCCACCGATCGCCGAAGTCCCCCTCACGGGCAATCGTCGCCCGAACTTCGCCGATACGCTCCCGGCGGACCGCCAGGATCAGCGCGGCCCGTGGAAATGCGCGATGGGCCTTGCGTGCCTCCACCAGCAGATCACTTTCCCGTATGCCGGAGATGATGGCCGCGTCACGTCGCGTGGCGGAGCCTGGTTCGTGCGGGATCTCATCGATTCCCCCGCCGGTATGAACGCCACTTCCCTCCGCCGCAAGCATATTGCCGACGGCCCTGGCGCTTTCGGTGGCGGCGCCTTCCAGCAGGAGAACGAGGTTAGTAGGCATCAGTGTTTACAGCAGATGGAGCCGTGCATTGTTTCGTCATTGTTGAGCTTTTCGATACGAAACGGCCCTGCTTTCTTACTGCACGGTCCCGCGTGCCTTCCATTGTGCATGGAAAGGCCCGGGGATCATTCGGCGGCTTGAAATGGGGGAAATATCGATGATATCGATATACATAGAACGTGCCATGCGGCCATTATGGATGGCGCAGGACGAGGTATTCAGCAAAAACCTTGCCTGAACTATTCCGGAGGCCATGCATGGGGATGATGGGGATGCGCCGACAGCGATTCCGGCGCGCGGGAGGGCAGGCTGTGGGATGCCCCGATCAGCCGACCCCTTCCAGGCGATCTTCAAGCTCATCGCAGACGGAGCGCAGCCCCTCGACGATGGTCTCCGCGGGGGTCCAGAATCCACGCTCGTTTGCCTCCAGCAGGCGGCGGACCATCCCGGAATACGCGTGGATGTTCAGCCCTTCCATGCGGTGCCGCACGGTCTCATCGGCCACATAGGTGCGGTGGATTGCTTCATAAACCCACGGATCGACGGCCCCGGCCGTGGCGCTGAACCCGAAGGTGTAATCAAGCCGCTTCCGAATCTCCTCCACCCCCTGATAGCCGTGGCCCAGCATCCCCTCGAACCATTTCGGGTTCAGGAGCTTGGTGCGGACCTCCAGGCGGATCGTTGCCTCAAGCGTTCTGACCTTTCCGCGGGCGGTCGTGGTGTCCGCCACCAGCGGGGTGGGGCGCCTGCCGCTGCGACGCTCCACAACGTTGGTGAAGCCGCCGAGATATTCGAAGTAGTGGTCCACGTCGGTGATCCCCACTTCGCTGGAATCCAGGTTCTGAAACGTGGTGTCGATTCCCGAGGCAAGCTCCTCGAAGATCCTCCGCGATTCCCGCGATCCGAAGCTCCGCCCATACGCGAACGATTTTCTCCGCGTGAAGACCTCCGCCAGATCGTCCGCCGTCCGCCATGCCGACATCGCCACCGTGTGGTCCACATTGGTGCCGTAGGCGCCTGCCGCGTTGGAGAAGATGCGCGTGGTGGCCTCATCGCCGGTAAGCCCCAGCCGCTCGCTCATCTCCCGGCAGCGGCCCCGGATGAAGTTCATCTCCTCCGGCTCATCCAGCGACGCGGCCAGCCGGATGGCGTCGTCGAGGATCTCGATCTGAAGGCCGAAGATGTCGCGGAAGATGCCGCTGGCCTGGATCGTCACGTCGATTCTGGGGCGGCCGAGCTTCTCCAGCGGGATGACCCTGAGTCGCGAGACGCGGCCGATCGAGTTCGGCTCCGGCTCGATGCCGATCAGCGCGAAGACCTGCGCGATCGCCTCCCCCTGCGTCTTGATCGTATCAAGGCCCCAGAGGACCATGCCGATGCTTCTGGGGAGCTGGCCGGTCTCCTCAAGGTTCTTCCGAAGCATCATCTCCACCACCCGCTTGCCGTTGCGGAGCGCCATCGGCGATGGGATTGCCGCAGGATCGAGCGAGTGGATGTTCCGTCCGGACGGGAGCACTTCCGGGTTGCGGACCGGGTCGCCGCCGATGGCCGCGGTGATATATCCTCCCGACATCCCACGGAGCAGCGCGTCGAACTCCCGATGCTCGGAGGCCCTGGCGGCGATCGCCAGCAGATATCCCATCGTGGCGCGGAGAGGTGCGTTCCTGGCCGGCAGGCCCGACCGGCCCGCCACCAGTCGCGCGGCGCGGTCTATCCGTTCACGATCCCCCTCGCCATTGTCGATCAGCAGCGCTGTGATTCCCTCCAGCGCGGTGTCCCGCGTCGTCAGATATCGCCCCATCGCCTCGCGGTCCCCGGCATCGGCGCGGCGGTAAAGCTCGCCGTAATTCTCTCCGGCGCGCCCGGCGATGATATCGGTCAGCGCGCGTACCCCGGCCTCGGGTCGGTCGTACTCGGAGATTGCAAGAAGAAGATCGGCCAGGCCGGCGGGGGATGGCTGCTCCCCGGCGATATGCAGGCCGGTCGGGATCAGGCGCGATTCCAGCTCGATAAGGTGGGCATGCAGGCGCGCCACGAACCGATCGTTTCCGGAGTGGTCGTCATCCGCCGCTGGAGGGGGGACATCCTTGTCCAGATCGAGCTGCCCCACTTTTTCCGCGAGCGCCTCGACGGTCAGCGCGCGGCGTGGATCGCCCGGCTCGGCCGACTGGTAGGCGTGGACCATCTCCTTCATATCGCCAAGCTCGCGGTACAGGCCGGCGTTTTCCAGAGGAGGCGTCTGATAGCCGACCAGCGCCGCCAGCGATCGCCGCTTGGCGATGGTCCCCTCGCTCGGGTTGTTGATGGCGTAGAAATAAAGATTGGGAAGATCGCCGATCAGGATATCGGGCCAGCTTGCGGCGTCCAGCCCCACCTGCTTCCCCGGCATGAACTCCAGCGCTCCGTGGGTGCCGAAATGAAGATGCGCGTCAGCGCGGAAGACATGTTCTATCCAGGTATAGTAGGCCAGAAATCCGTGATGCGGCGTGGCCCCCTTCGCGAACAGCAGCCGCATCGGATCGCCCTCGTAGCCGAACGACGGCTGCACGCCGATGAAGATGTTCCCGCAGCGGAACCCGTAGATCAGCAGGTCGCGGCCGTCCGAGTTGAGGGAGCCGGGGGGAGGGCCCCACATCGCGGCGACCCGTTTCGATTCCGGCGCCAGCGCGGTATACTCCTGTACCGTCAGCCGGGCCGCCACGTTGAGCTCCGAAAGCGACATCGGCGCCAGCTTGTCATCACCCGTCACGATCCGTTCGATGATCTCCTCCGGCGATGCGGGGAGATCGACGGCATAGCCATCCTCCTTCATCCTGGCGAGCGTGTTATGGAGGCTTCGGAACACATCCAGATAGGCCGCGGTCCCCACGGCCCCCTTGCCGGGAGGGAAGGAGAAGATGGTGATGGCGATCAGCTTCTCGGCATTGTGCTTCCGCCGCAGCGCCAGCCATCGCTCCACGCGCCTGACCAGCTTCGCGGTCCGCTCGTCGATGCCGGTTTTCGTCTTTCCCCGGTCGGAGATCGCCACGCCGCTTGTCACCATCGGCTCGATTGCCCCCTCAAGCTCCGGGAGCGCCACATGAAGCGCCGTCTGCATCGGGCCGATGCCGTACTCCGAGACGCGCCACTCATCCACCGTCTGAAAGATGAGGGGGATGGGGGAGAAGTAGGGGAGATCGTACCGTTCCAGCGCGCCGGTCGCGCCGGCGATATCGCTTCCGACATGCCCCCCCACCAGTGGAAACGCCGTGAGGGAGACCAGCGCGCCGATGCCGCCGCCGTCATCATCCAGCAGAAGGCTCTCCACCGCGGTCCGGTAATCGAACGAGCTGCCGAACGCCGCGATCACCCCGATCCCCCGCGATTCGAACGCGCGGATGGTTGCGTCGATCGCGGCATGCTCCCCCATCAGCACATCCCCCCGAAGCAGGATCAGCCCAATCAGCGGCCGGTCGGCGGAATGGCCGTGGGCGCCGTACCAGGCCAGATATTCCCGACGGGAGGGGAACGGGGCGGGCGCATCGGGATGATGAATTCCCTCGGAAGGATAGACCACCGGGGGATCGTAGCGACCGGAGAGCGCGCCGGAGGTGGGGGCGTGATAGCGATCGGCGAGCATCAGGAGCATCGACCGGATGTTCCGCTCGGAGCATTCGACGAAGTAGAGATAGCTTTCGATATAGCTGCGAAGATCGCGCATCCGGCCGGGGATCAGGCGCAGAAGCCGGGGCGCGGCGATCATCAGCTCCTTGAGATACGGGGTGATATCCCGTCCGCCGACGATCCTTCCCAGGAGCGCTTTCAGCCGCATCGCGCCGGATGGAGGGGCGTCGGGCGATTCCTCGTCGGCGTCCGGGCGCCGTTTCATCGAGAAGCGTCCCACGCGTGTAAGCCGCATCAGGGGGGCGGCCGAGGAGATGCCGAGGATGGTGGCGTGCGGTGGGACATGGTCGCGGATCAGGCGTTCGAGCGGGGTCGACTCCTCATCCATCAGCACGTGGGAGATGATGACAAGATCGCTCCCCGCAAGATCGCTCGCGATCTCCCCGTGCCGTTCCGCAATGGCGGCCTCGGCCGATTCCCGCGCCCGGAGAATCACCCGCAGCGGAAGATCCGTCTCCGCGTTCATCCGCGCCACGATCTCCGCGACGGCGGCGGGACGTGATGGCTCCATGCAGATCAGCGTGACGTTGAAGGGGGATCGGGCCAAGTTGGTTTCCTGAAATCGAAGAGGGATGCCATATCCGGCAGTGCCTTGAATATACCACTGCGGGGGAGATCGCGATCCTCCGGTAGTGACTCAGGTTGAGATGCTGTGGATGATGCCCGGAGTCATTCCGGCATCTGGCTTCCCAGCCCCATCGGGGCGTACCGGTTGCAGCATCGCCACGCCTTCCATGATCCCAAGCCCCATCGGAGCGTACCATTCCTCTCTTCATGAATGCGAGGATGGTCCGCTCCGATGGAGCTTGCGTGGGAAACGGAGCTATCGTTGCTACAACCGGCGCGCTCCTGACGGAGCTTGAAGAGCGATCAGAAGATCGCCGATGGATTATTGCGCTGTCAACCGGAGGGCCGGATTCAAAGTGACTCATTGCCGTTCTCCAGCCCCTCCGTCCCGCACGATCGCCGGCGCCGGCGGATGGAATAAATTGCGTCGGTCGGTTTCCGTGGACGCAATAGTTTGTACCCCGCTTGCCACCGACCTAAATTTGTTCTCCTCCGCGTGCGATGGCTCTCCCTTTCAGGGATGGGGAAGTGGGGCGCGGTTCCGGTCCGATTCGGCAATTTCGGAGTGCCCGCATGTTCGATTTCCTGTTCGATAACCCGCAGATCATCATATTCCTTCTCATCTTCATCCTGTACAAGGTGTTTGGTGGCAGGAAGAAGAATGGCGCGCCCGGGGTTGCGGAGGCGGGGCGGAAGCGGGCCAGGACAACCGAGGAGAGGCTCCGCGAGGCTCTCGAGGAGGCCAATCGCCGTCGCGCGGCCGCGTCATCGGAGCCGGCACGGCCCCTCCCCGCGTCGCGGGTTGCTGATTCTCCCGTGGCGGCCAATCGTTCCGATGATCCGTTTGCGTTTCACAGCCTTATGCAGAGCGGGCCGATGGAGAAGGGCGCCCGCGCGGCTGTCGATTACGACACGAGTGCCACCGATTATGATGCCGACAGCTCGAAGTTCGCCTTCCGTTCGGCCTCCGCGGAGCCGGAGAGCCAGGAGTACCATCTGGGCGGATTCAAGCAGTTCCGTTCCGCCGGCGGGATGTCCGGCGATCCGGTAACGCCGGTCGCCGGTCAGGATGCCGTCCGGCCGGGGCAGGCGACGATTCTCTCCGCGCTGCTCGCCAATCCCGAGGAGATCAAGCGGGCCGTGATCATGCAGGAGATCCTCGGGAAACCGAAATCGTTCCGCCGCTGATCCTGGGCCGGCCCTTCCGCTCCATCCCTGAATATTCCCTTCCGATGCCGATGTAAACGCCCGGCCCCCCGATTTTCGTCATGATCTGATACATGGATACCTATTACTACGACGAGGCGATCGACACATCGTCCTCCAGCTCGATAAAATTCGATTTCCGCACCTTCCTTGTCACGGTGGGGCTTGTCGCCGTCGGCCTGATATCGATTTACAGCGCCACCTACGAGTCGGGGGCGTCCGCGATCTTCACATCGCAGCTCGTCTTCGCGATAGCCGGGGTGATCACGATGATCGCCATCGCGTTCCTTCCCGAGCGCTGGGTGCGGCTGAGCGTCTACCCGCTCTACGGGATGGGGATGCTGCTGCTGGTTGCGGTGCTGATCATCGGCACGGCGAGATACGGGCAGAAGAACTGGATCATCATCGGGCCGATATCGATACAGCCGTCCGAGCTGGCGAAGTTCAGCACCCTGATGATGGCCTCCCTCTTCGTCAGTCGCGAGGGGCGCGATCTCGGCAACTGGCGCGATCTGGGGATCATGATCGGCATCGTCCTGCTCCCGCTTCCGCTGATCATGCTGGAGCCCGATGCCGGATCGGCAACGGTGTACGCGGCCATGCTTCTGGGGATCGCGCTCTGGGCGGGGGCCGATCTCTTCCTGATGTTCGCCATTGTCGCGCCGGCGGCGGTCGCCATTGCATCGTTGTTCGGGGCAACGCAGATGTACATCGCGATGGGGGCGGTCCTCCTCTGCATGCTTCTGTTCAGACGGTCGGTCTGGGTGACGGCGCTCGGGTTCTCCCTCTCGCTGATTCTGGGCTTCTCCACGCCGATCATCTACCAGCATCTGCCGCAGCACCAGCGGCTGCGGATCGATGTGCTGCTCGATCCCACGAAGGACCCGCGCGGCGCGGGCTATCACGTCATCCAGTCGCTCCTGGCGGTCGGTTCCGGCGGGTTGCAGGGGAAGGGGTTTCTGAAGGGAACACTGACGCAGTTGCGCTATATTCCGGAGCAGTGGACCGACTTCATCTACTGCGTGCCGACCGAGGAGTTCGGGTTTCTCGGGGGGATGCTGGTGATCGTCCTGCTCTGCGCGCTGGTCTGGTTTGCCGTGGACACGGCAAGCCATCTGCGAAACAAATTCGAATCGACGATCTGCTTTGGGATAGCCACGATCTTTCTCTACCATGCGGCGGTGAACATCGGCATGGCGATCGGGCTGGTGCCGGTGATGGGAATTCCTCTTCCGTTCCTCTCCAAGGGGGGGTCGTCCCTGCTGTTGAATATGTCGATGGTGGGGCTCCTCCTCAATTTCTACCGATTCCGGACCGATCACCGGAGGACCTCATCTCTTGAGCTGAACAGGTGAAACCGATCGTCGTCCTGGGATAATCAATCATGCTAGCACTCGCCAGAATCTGCGAAGCGATCCTCCCGCTGGCCTACAGCTCGGCGTTCGCCATCTATGCCCTTGCCTTCTTCCGAAAGGAGGAGGGGGCCGCGCGGTGGAGGCGTCCGGCGCTTGTGGTGGCCCTGCTGATCCATACGGCGCTGATCTACGCGCAGACCATGTATCATGGTCATTGCCTGGTCTACACGCCGTTCGAAATGCTGACGCTGATCTCCTTCACCATCACGCTCACCTATCTGATCGTCGAGCTGGCGAGCGGTGAGCGGGGGACCGGGATGTTCTTCGTGGGGCTTGCGCTCCTTCTGCAGACGATATCGATCATGTTCTCCCCGGCGGTCGAGGATCAATCGGCCAACCCCGTGCTGCTGAACGACGCGGTGGGGCTGCATATCAGCGCGGCGCTGATCGGCTATACGGCGTTCGCCATCTCGGCGGTGTACGGCGGCCTCTATCTGATGCTCTATCACCAGATCAAGTCCAACAGGTTCGGCACATTCTATCAGCGGCTTCCCAGCCTTCAACTGCTGGAACGGATGAGCGAGAAGTCATCGATCGTCGGCGTGGCGTTCCTCGCCGTCGCCATCGCGATCGGGCTGATCTACCTGCCGGGCGTCCTCCCCAACTTCCATTATTACGATCCGAAGCTGATTGTGACGATCGCCGTCTGGGCCATCTACGCAAGCGCGCTGCTTGCCAAGTACGTGATCAAGCTGGAGGGGAGGAAGGTGGTGATCCTGTCGCTCGTCGGGTTCTTCGGAACCATCATCTCGATGACGCTGATCAATTTCGTCCTGAGCGGATTCCATAGATTCCAGTAATGAATATCTACGCCGTCGGAACCTCCCATAAACATGCGCCCCTGACGATCCGCGAGCGGATCGTCTTCGGCGATGAGGAGCTTCCCGCCGCGCTGCAGGATCTGCGGCGGGGGGGGATGGCGTCCGAGGCGGCCATTGTCTCCACCTGCAACCGCACGGAGATCTATGTGGTTCCGAATGCCGAGCCGTTCCACGCCGACGCCGTGCGGGAGTGGCTGGGGCGATGGAAGAAGGTGGATCTTCAGCAGGGGCATCTCTTCTCGCTGCACGCCGGAAGCGCCGCGCGCCATCTCTTCGAGGTGGCCTCCGGCGTCGATTCCCAGGTGATCGGCGATATCCAGGTGATCGGCCAGGTCCGCACCGCCTATCAGTGCGCGCGGCAGAACGGATCGCTCGGGAAGGTGCTGGACAGGTTGTTCAGCACCGCGCTCCACACCGGCAAGCGCGTGAAGTCGGAGACCGAGCTGTTCGCCGGCGCCGTCTCCATCAGCTATGTGGCGGTGGAGCTGGCAAAGAAGATCTTTCATCCGATCGCCGGCAAACGGACGCTGGTGATCGGCGCGGGGGATACCGGCGATCTGGCCGCCCGCAACCTGCACGGCCAGGGGGTGACCAACATCACCATCACCAACCGCACGGAGTCGCGCGGGCGGGAGCTGATAGGGCGGCTCGGCTTCGGCTCCTGGATGCCGCTGGAGACACTCCCGGCCCGGCTTCATGAGTTCGATATCGTCATCGTCTCCACCGGCGCCCCGAACTACCTTATCACCTACGATCACGCGCGCGCCGCCGCCGCCCGTCGCGATGGCGAGCCGCAGTTGATCGTCGATATCTCCATGCCCCGCAACGTCGATCCCCGCATCGATACCATCCCGATGATCTTCTGCAAGGATCTGAACGATCTGAACAGCGTGGTGGAATCGAACGTGGAGCGGCGACGCGCGGAGCTTCCCAGGGCCGAGCTGATCATCGCCGACGAGCTGGCGAAGTTCTCCGCGTGGTGCTCCCTCCTCCCGGTGACGCCGGTGATCGCCGGGTTGAAGCGATGGGGGGAGGAGATTGCGCGGGCGGAGCTTGAGAAGAACCGCAACCGGTTCGGCGCGGCGGATTTCGAGAAGATCGAGAAGCTTGTGGCGTCCGTGGTGAAGAAGATCATCGGCATGCCGATGGGACATCTTCTGGACGCGCAGACCGACGCGGAGCGGGTGCTGATGAAGGCAGAGTATGTGAAGATGCTCTTCAACCTGAACGGGACTGCCGGTGATGATGAGGCCCCCCCGATGAACAGTTCCACGAACAACGAACCTGACAGGACCGAATGAGTGAACTCGTGATCGCCACGCGGGGAAGCGCGCTGGCACTCTGGCAGGCGCGCGCGGTGGAGGGGATGCTCCTCTCCGCGTATCCCGACCTTGCGGTCCGGCTCGAAGTGATGAGCACCGTGGGGGATAAAGTCCTCGACAGCCCGCTGAGCCTTATCGGCGACAAGGGGCTTTTCACCAAGGAGCTGGAGACCGCGCTGCTGGACGGGCGCGCCGATATCGCCGTCCACTCCCTGAAGGATATGCAGACCCGCCTCCCCGATGGGCTGGTCCTTGCCGCCGTTACCGAGCGGCATCGGCCGGAGGATGCGCTGGTTGCGCCGGCGGGGACCACGCTCGATACGCTGCGGCACGGAGCCGTGGTGGCAACGGGATCGCTCAGGCGACGGGCGCAGCTTCTGAAGATCAGGCCCGATCTGACGATCGTCGACGTGCGGGGGAATGTGGGGACGCGCCTTCAGAAATACGTCGACAACGGCTGGGATGGGATGATCCTTGCTCTGGCCGGGCTGGAACGCCTGGGGTTCGCCGACAGGATAGCCCAGATCATCCCCGCATCGCTGATGATACCGGCGGTCGGGCAGGGGGCGCTGGGGATCGAGGCGCGGGCCGGGGATGATCGTGTGCTGAAGATCCTGGCCGCGATCGAGCATTCCGGGACGCGACTGGCCGTGGAGGCCGAACGCGGGCTGCTCCGCATGCTGGAGGGGGGGTGCCAGGTTCCGATCGGCGGATATGCCACGATTGCCGGCGATACGCTGGAACTACACGGCGTGATAGCCTCGGTGGATGGGCGCCATCTGGTGCGCGATTCGATCACCGGGCCGGCGGCCGGGGGAGAGGCGCTGGGGGGTGAGCTTGCGCGCCGGCTTCTCGCGATCGGCGGTGAGGAGATCCTTCGCCGGATGCGGGCCACCTGAACGTCTCGGCCAGCCTGATAAACGTGGCGGATAACGTTGCCGGACAGCCTGATAACCGGAGCCCGATTGCCGATGCCTTCCATCATCCTTACACGATCCGCCGGGGATAACCGCGCCATTGCCCCGCTCTTTGAGAGTCGCGGACTTGCCGTCCGTTCCGCTCCGATGATCGAGTTTCTCCCGTTGCCGAAGGATATGTGCGGCCTCCGCTCGGTGCGCCGCCTTGCCGGCGGCGACGCGGTCCTGATCACCAGCGCATTCGCGGCCGATCTCTGGCTCGATCTGCGGGAGACCGATTTCCGCGAGCACGCGCCAAGCGGCTACTACGTGGTTGGCGCCACAAGCGCCGATCTTCTCCGTGATGGCGATCCGGAAATACCGATTCGCGCCGTCGCCGATTCCGTGGAGGAGTTGCTGGCGGAGAGCTTTGCCGGCGTGGACGCGGTGCTCTATCCATGCAGCACGGAGCGGCGCGATATTGCGGTGGACCGGCTTCGGGAGCGCGGCATCGATGTGATGGAGCTGCCGCTCTACTCCCCAGGGGTCCCATCCGGCGCGCGCGCCATGTTGAACCGTGCGTTGGCGGCGGGCGATCCTCCGGCGGCCATCCTCTTCTTTTCGCCATCGGCGGTGCGGAACTTTCACGCGCTCGATCCCGTTCTCCCTTCCGGCGTCCTGTTCGGCGCGATCGGCGCAACCACTGCCACGGCCCTGCGGGAGCGCGGTCATGACGATGTGATCATCCCCCCGGCGCCGACGGTCGAGCTTCTCGCCGAGGCCATCGCCAGGGCGCTTGCGCCGGGATAACGCGCCGTCGATGCAGATCAGCAGGATATTTCATCTCCCCATCGGGGCCGTTCCATACATTCCTATTTCCGACGTACCTTCCCGCATGAACGATCAGCACGATTCACTCCTTCTTCGCGCGCTTCGGGGCGAGCCCACCGAGCGCCGTCCGGTCTGGATGATGCGCCAGGCCGGCCGCTATCTTCCCGAGTACAGGGCCGTTCGTGCGGCCACCACGTTCCTCGATCTCTGCAAAACGCCCGACCTCGCGGCCGAGGTCACGGTACAGCCGGTCGATCTTGTCGGCGTGGACGCCGCCATCATCTTCAGCGATATCCTTGTGGTCCCCGAGGCGATGGGAATGCACCTGATCGTCGAGGAGGGGAAGGGGGGGCCGCGGTTCCCGGAACCGATACGGGCCACCGGGGCGGTCGGCCGGCTGGAGCAGGGGATCACCCACAGACTCCAGTACGTGTTCGACGCGATCGCCGAGACAAAACGGCGGCTGGCGGGTCGTGTCCCTGTCATCGGGTTCGCCGGCGCGCCGCTGACGCTTGCCGCGTACATGATAGAGGGGGGGGGCTCCAAGACGTTCGACATCTTCAAGAACTTTCTGTATGCCGAGCCGCGCGCCGCGCACGAGCTGATGGATATGCTTGCGCGGGAGTTGATTGATTATCTTCTCGGCCAGGTGGCCGCCGGCGCGAACATGCTCCAGCTCTTCGATACCTGGGCCGGGCTTCTGCCGGAGCGGGAATACCGGGAGTTCGGGCTGCGGCATGCGTCGATGGTGCTGAAGGGGGTGCGGAGCGCCGCCCCCGATGTCCCATTCATTTATTTCCCGAAGGGGGTCCGGAGCTACGACGGCTTTCCGGCCACCGGGGCAAGCGGCTTCGGGATCGACTGGCAGACCGATCTGGAGCGGGCGGTGCGGGAGATCCCCGAAGCGTTCAGCCTTCAGGGAAATCTCGACCCGGTGCTGCTGACCACCACGCCGGAACTGATCCGGAAGGAGACCAGGGAGATGCTGGCGAAGGTGCCTCCCGGCCGCCCGTACGTGGCGAATCTGGGGCATGGAATCCTTCCCCACACCCCGGTTGAAAACGCCCGGGCGTTTATCGAGGCCGCGAAGGAGCCGGTGGAGTGCAACGTATAACTATCACGTCACCCGGTAATCCGGCGGGCGAATTCAGCTAACTAGTTCCATGGTGAAGATGACCGGAAGCAATACCCTCGGCTGTGGCAACCCGTTGAACGGGGAAGGCGCATGAGCATATGGTGGTGGATTGGATTCAATGCTCTTGTCCTGCTGCTTCTGGTGGTGGACCTGGGCGTCTTTCATCGCGACGCGCATGAGGTGAAGCCGAAGGAGGCGGCGATCTGGAGTGCCGTCTGGATCACGCTGGCCCTTCTGTTCAACACCTTTATCTACTTCGAGCTCGGGAAACCGCAGGCGGTGGCGTTCCTGACGGGCTATCTCATCGAGAAATCCCTGTCGGTCGACAACCTCTTCGTCTTCGTGCTGATCTTCGGCTACTTCAAGGTGCCGGCCAAGTATCAGCACAGGATACTCTTCTGGGGGATCATCGGCGCGCTGGTGATGCGCGCCTCGCTGATTCTGGTCGGCTCGCTGCTGATAGCCCGGTTCCACTGGGTGATCTACATCTTCGGCGCGTTCCTGATCTACACCGGCATCCGGATGGCCCTGGAGAAGGAGACCACGATCGAGATCGAGGCGAACCCGGTGATCAAGCTGATGCGTCGGTGGTTCCCGGTCAGCGAGCGATATCACGATCAGAAGTTCTTTCTGAAGGAGGCGGGGCGGTTTATCATAACCCCCATGCTGATCGTATTGATGCTGATCGAAAGCACCGATCTGGTGTTTGCGCTCGATTCCATCCCGGCCATCTTCGCCGTCACGCACGATACGTTCATCGTCTACACATCGAACATCTTCGCCATCCTCGGGCTCCGTTCCCTCTATTTCCTTCTGGCGAACATCATCGACAAGTTCTATCTCCTGAAGTACGGCCTGGCGGTGGTGCTCTCGTTCATCGGCACCAAGATGGTGATCGAGGCGTGGGTGCATATCGACATGCTGGTATCGCTGGCGGTGGTGGCGATGGTGCTGACGGCGGCGATCGGCGCATCGCTCATCTGGCCGGAGAAGAAAGGGGACGGGGTGAAGGAGCGGAACTAGGGGGGGCCGATCTGCACGGAGACCTTCCTGCTGCCATCGTTCGGGATGGTGATCAGCACCGTTCTCCCATCATCGGCGGTCACCGCGATCGAAATCCGCCGCGTCTCCTCGTCGCCATTGCCGGCCAGCCAGGCGATCGCCTCGCTGCAATCATCGAACACGATCGACGATTCGCCGGACTGCGTGGTAAGGATCAGATCGAAATTGTGCATGAGTTCTCCGTGTGTGCGGAACGCCGCGAAGCCGGGTTCCGGTGGCTGGCCGGCACGCGGAAGGCGGATGTGGGAATGGGGCCGTCGGACGTAGGGAGCACATCAGGGGCGAATATACTTCGCTCGATGGTGAGATAATAGAGGGATCGGGACGATTCATCGAGATATAATGAGATGACAACCCGCGAATCCGTCACCATTTACATCGGCTGGCCGCGATCCTATTCCTTCCGGCCGTTGTAGAGCTTCCGCAGCCACTCCACAAAGGCATTTCCTCCCATCTTCTCCCGCCGCCTGATGAAATCGATGGCGTCCCTGCCGATCGGAAGCCGGACGAACGGGAGATCGCAGGCAACCGCGTCCAGAATCCCGTCGATCACCTCCGATGGGTTCTGGCTGTATGGGAAGACCTCGCGCTCCTGCACCTCCCGCCATCGTTTCCGATGCGCGGCGTACGGGGAGTCCGCGCTGCTTTCAGCCGGAGCAATCCGCGACGATCGTGGCCCGAAATCGGTCTCGTACGCCCCCGGCTCTATCACGATCACCCTCAGCCCGAACTCCGAAACCTCCAGAAACAGCGATTCGCTCAGCGCCTCCACCCCCCATTTCGTGGCCTGATAGAATCCACCCCGCGGAGTGGCGATCCTTCCGCCGATGCTGGAGAGGTTGATGATGGTCCCGGCACGGGCGCTCCGCATATGCGGAAGCACCGCCTTCGTCACCGCGATCAGGCCGAAGATGTTCGTGTCGAACATCGATCGGATCTCCGCGAGCGAGCCCTCCTCCTGTGTACCGAAATAGGCGTAGCCGGCATTATTGACCAGGAGATCGATCCGGCCGAACTTCTCGATTGCCCGCTCCACCGCGGTATCGATATCGCTCTGGTTCCGGACATCGAGCGGCAGGCGGAGGATGCGCGATTCATCCCCCCGTCCGATATTCCCAAGGCTCTGCGTGGACCGCGCGGTTGCCACCACGGAATCGCCAAGCGCAAATGCCCGCTCGCTCAGAAGCCTGCCGAACCCGCTGGAGCAGCCGGTAATGAACCAGATCCGTCCCATTCCTGTTTCTCCGTAAGAGCTGATATCGGGAAGCCCGGAAGGGCTCCCTCTGAACGTCCCTCGACGAGCGGCCCAACGTCCCATTCCGTTAAGAGCGTCCAGGGTCTTTAAGCGAATATTCGATCAAAACATGGCGAGCCGTGCTCAACCTGCATCGCTGCTTCGTAATTTCGGGCGCCCAGGGCCGTTCCGCTCCCGGCATCATACTTGTGCATCTCGAAACCGGCATTCAATCCCCTGTCGCCCCGGCAGCCGAACCCGACTCGGCGCCTCACATTGCGGGACGGCAATAATAAGGAACTTCCAGATGTGGTTTACCGATACCAATGCCCCCGTCCTCGGTCTCGACCCCGATCGCCCGGCACCCCTCACCACCGTCGATGCCGGAAAGGGGAGGCCCCTCTTCACTGCCATCCTGCTCGCGGTATGTATGTTCCTGCCCGCCGTATCGGAGGCTCAGTATTTCGGGCGGAACAAGGTGCAGTATGAGAATTTCGATTTCAAGGTGATGAAGACCCCGCACTTCGATATCCATTTCTACCCGGAGGAACGGGTGGCGGTGGATGACGCGGCGCGGATGGCGGAGCGCTGGTACGATCGCCTTTCGCAGTTATTCGATCACCGGTTCGTGGGACGCAAGCCGATGATCCTCTACGCCAACCAGGGGGATTTCCAGCAGACGAATGTGGTCGAGGAGATGATCGGCGAGGGGACCGGCGGCTTCACCGAGCCGCTCAAGGATCGGGTTGTGCTTCCGATGACCGGCTCCTACAGGGACAACGATCACGTCATCGGCCACGAGCTGGTCCACGCGTTTCAGTACGATCTTTCGCAGAACGCGCAGGAGCAGCAGGGGCAGAACCGGATAAGCCTGCTCCCGCTCTGGTTTATCGAGGGGATGGCGGAGTACCTGTCGCTCGGGCGGGACGATCCGAACACGGCGATGTGGCTTCGCGATGTGGTGTTGCAGAACAAGGTTCCCTCCATCGAGGATATCACCCGCGATCCCCGCTACTTCCCCTATCGGTACGGGCAGGCGATCTGGGCCTACATCGGCGGGCGATGGGGCGATACGGTGATCCCGAAACTCTTCAGGCTTGCCGTGCAGACCGATCTGGACTATGCCTTCGAGCGGATTCTGAAGATGAACGAGGAGACGCTCTCGAAGGAATGGATCGCCTCGGTGCGCGCCACCTACGAGCCGCTCGTCAGCGCCAGAACCCGCCCCGATTCCGCCGGCGCCCCGCTTCTCCGCGATAAGGATCTCGACGTGATGAACCTTGGCCCCGCGGTCAGCCCCGACGGCCGGTACGTGACGCTCCTCTCATCGCGAGGGGTCTTCTCGATCGATCTCTATCTGGCCGATGCGTCCACCGGAACGATCATCACAAAGCTCGTCAGCGCCGAGACGAACTCCCATTTCGACGCGCTCCGCTTTATCAATTCGTCCGGCTCATGGTCGCCCGATGGAAAAAAGCTCGCCTTTGTCACCTACGTGGAGGGGGATGATCAGCTTGCCATTCTCGATATCAACTCGCGCGATATCGAGCGGCAGATTCATATCAAGGGGGTGGGGGAGATCTCCAACCCATCGTGGTCGCCGGATGGGAAGCAGATCGTCTTTTCCGGTGCCGCCGGCGGGATCAGCGATATCTACATCGTCGACGTGGCAACGCAGGCCGTGCGCCGCATGACCAACGATCGCAATGCCGACTTTCAGCCGGTCTGGTCGCCGGACGGGGCCACGATCGCCTTCGTATCCGACCGGGGCACCGATTTCCGCGAGCTGACCTTTGTCCCGCTCAGCCTTACGCTGATGAACGTGGCGAGCGGAGCGCTGACGCCGGTCCCGCTTTTCAGCGACGCCAAGACCATCAACCCGCAGTACTCCCCGGATGGTCGCCAGATCTACTTCATCTCCGATCAGGATGGTTTCTCCGATATCTATCGCTATACGCTCGACTCCAAATCGATCACCCGCCTGACGCATGTTGCGACCGGGGTAAGCGGCATCACGGGGCTTTCCCCGGCGATGTCGGTGGCAAGGACCACGGGGCGGATCATGTTCTCGGTCTTCAGTCACGGGAGCTACGAGATCCTCTCGATCGACCCGTCGCGGTCCCCCGGCGATCCTGCGACTGCTGGCGCGACCGGAGTAGCGAGCGGAGGGATTCTACCCGGCCCGCGCGATGGCGGCGAGGTGAGCGCCTATCTTGCCAACAGCGCCGGTGGCGGCCCATCCGGCCCCTTCCCGATCGGTGATTATCATCCCTCCATCCAGCTCGATTACCTCGGCAGCCCGACCATCGGCGTCGCCTTCAACGGCAACGGCGCGGGGCTTGGCGGCGCTATTGCCGCCTACTTCAGCGACATGCTGGGCTATCATCACCTGAACGCCGCGCTCCAGGTGAACGGCAGCTTTCAGGATATCGGCGGCGAGGTTTCCTATCTCTACACGAAGGGACGGTGGGGCTGGGGGGCATCGGTGGCGCATATCCCCTATCTGTCGACCGAGTCGGCGGCCACCGACACCGTGATCGATATCGGCGGCTCCCAGTATCTGGGGCAGACGTTCCATCAGTTTCAGGAACGGGTGTTCGTGGATCAGCTTTCGCTGATCGGGTTCTATCCGTTTTCAACGACGCGGCGGGTGGAATTCACCACCGGCTATACGCGCCAGTCGTATTCGGTTCAGGACAAGCAGACCGTGGTGATCGGCAATCAGGTGATCGGCGAGGATACGAAGGATGTGACTGCTCCCGACGGGCTGAATCTGCTCCAGGGGAGCACTGCGTATGTGGGGGATAACTCGGCGTTCGGCTTTACATCGCCGGTATCGGGGGAGCGCTTCCGGTTCGAGCTTGGGGGAACCGCCGGCTCGCTCCGGTTCGGCACGCTGCTGCTGGACTACCGGCACTACTTCTTCGCTAATCCCGTGACGTTCGCGGTGCGCGGCTTCCATTACGGCCGCTACGGCGGCGACGCGGAGAGCGGCAAGATCGATCCGCTGTTTATCGGCTACGAAACGCTTCTGCGCGGCTACAGCTCCGCATCGTTCGACCAGTCGGACTGCTCCGGTCCCGGCTGTCCGGAGTACAGCCGATTGTTCGGCAGCCGCATTGCCGTGGTGAACGCGGAGTTGCGCGTACCCCTGTTCGGCACGCGGCAGTTCGGCCTTATCAACTTCCCCTATCTCCCAACGGAGCTGGCCGCGTTCATCGATGGCGGCACCGCCTGGACCAGCGCGGAAGGCCCGGTGCTCAAGTTCGACCGGAACTCCACCGATCGGGTGCCGGTCTTCAGCGCGGGGGTATCCGCGCGAGCCAACCTCTTCGGCTATCTGGTGCTGGAGGTCTACTACGCCTATCCGTTCCAGCGTCCCACCAGGGGATGGCAGTTCGGATTCCAGATAGCTCCGGGGTGGTAACAGACTGTTGAAGGACGTCATCCGCTGCGTTGGCCTTCACCGTTCGCTCACTGTGGTGTCTGAACGGACGCCGCATTCGCTCCGGCTCGGCCGCCTTGCATCTGATCGTCCTTGAAGGGGCTGCGTCGTCGAAGTACGCTGAACAACGTTCCTCCCAAGCCCCGGAGGGGCGCAATCCCTGGTGCACGGGGCATCGCCCTGTGCACTGATTACAGCGCCGGCCGGGGATGCTCCCCGCCGGCGTTCGCACACATTCCGAGGACCGCACCTGTCTTGAACGTCATCAGGCTCTTTCGCACAATCATCCTTCGCCATCTCCGGCTGGAGTGGGGGAAACTTGCTCTTTCGGTGGCCGGGGTGGCGATCGGCGTTGCGGTGTTCGTGGCGATCCGCCTTGCCAACGGCTCGGCGTTCCAGGCGTTCACCAACTCGCTGGACGTGGTAAGCGGGAGGGCCAACCTCCAGGCTGTTTCCGGCAACGGTGTCGGGTTCGATGAGCGGTATATCGTCCGGCTTCGCGCCAGCAGGGCGGTGGAGGCGGCGGCGCCGGTGATCGAACAGTACGCTGTGGTGGATGACGGCGCAACCACCGACTCCACCAACGGGACGCCGCTGCTGGTGTTCGGCATCGATGTGTTTTCGGAGGGGAAGTTCAGAAGCTATGCGTTTCAGGGGAAGGAGGGAGGCGGAGGCGATCAGGATCTGCGGTTCCTGCTGGAGAAGAACGCCATCATCATCACCGAAAAGCTCTCGCGCCAGTATCATCGTTCCAGAGGGGACAGCATCGCGCTTGTGGCGAACGGGAAGCGGCTGACGTTTCATGTGGTGGATATCATCAGGCCGGAGGGGACCGCCTCGGCACTCGGGGGGAATTTCGCGCTGCTCGATATCGGCGCCGCGCAGGAGGCGTTCGATCGCGTCGGGAGGCTGGACAGGATCGATCTGCTTGTGCCGGCGAAGGACCGGGAGGAGATCAAGGAATATCTGGCGCCGGACGCGCCGAAAGGGGTGGAGGTCAGGGAGCCGGAAAGCCGCAACGCGCAGGCGACGAAGATGCTCGATTCGTTCGATCTGAACCTGACGGCGCTCGGCTTTATCGCCCTGTTCGTCTCGATGTTCATCATCTACAACACGATGCTGACCAACACGCTCCGGCGGCGGCGGGAGCTGGGAATCCTTCGCTCGCTGGGCGCCACGCGCGGCCTGATCCTGCGGCTGTTTCTGAGCGAGGCGGTGGTGATCGGAATACTGGGCGCGCTGGTCGGGCTGCCGCTTGGGATAGCCCTCTCCCGCGTGGCGCTGGAACAGGTGACCCGGACGGTCTCCGCGCTTTATATCCTGACGGTTGTGGACCATCTCAGGATCGATCCGTTCACGCTGCTGGTGGGCGCCCTGCTGGGAGTGGCCGCCTCCACCGTATCGGCATTGCCGGCGGCGATCGAGGCATCGCGCGCGCATCCGAGGGAGACATTCTCGGTGCAGTCGCTGGAGACAAAGGTGCGGCTCAACCTTCGGCGGATCTTCCTGGGGACCGCGCTGGCGCTGGCGGGGGCGGTGGCCGCGTGCTGGCTGGGGATCAGGCTGGTCAACCCGCTGCTCGGGTTCGCGGGGGCGGGGCTTCTGCTGATCGGCGTGGCGCTGCTGACGCCGGCCTTTATCACCGCCGCCAGCCGCCTCTCCGGGACGCTGATCAAGCGGCTGTTCGGGATCGAGGGGGAGCTGGCGAACGCCTATCTCCAGGCGTCGCTCGGTCGCGCATCCACGGCGGTGGCGGCCCTGATGACGGCCATCGCCATGCTGATCGGGATCTCCACGATGGTGGACTCCTTCCGCAAGACCGTCGATTACTGGATGCGGCAGACCATCACTGCCGATCTTTACATGACAGTTCCGTTCGGCTCCGTCCCATCGGAGCTGGTGCGTTATCTGGACTCGCTTCCGGAGCTTCGGAACGTGGACGCGCTCAGGCGGATACGGCAGGGCTATCAGGGGAGGACCGTGGCGGTGAGCGGCGCGCGGTTCAATCTCCCCGCGAACCAGGCATCGCTGGAGTTCAGGGATGAGGCCTGGGATGTTGTGATGGCGGCGCTCGATACCGGGGCGATTGCCGTGAGCGAGGGATTCGAGATGAAGTTCCACAAGGGGCGTGGCGATACGATTGTCCTGGCGACGCCGACGGGAAATCATCCGCTGACGATTGCCGGAACCTACTACGACTACAGCAGCGACGCCGGCTCGGTGATGATGCGGAGCGGCCCGTTCGTCCGCACATTCGGCGATACCACCGTGAACAACGTGGCGCTCTACCTCCGCGATTCCTCGAAGATCGAGCAGGTGCGCGCGGCCATCGAGCGGCATTTCGTGGGGCGCTATCAGATCATCGTCTACTCCAATCTGACGTTGCGGAACCAGGCGCTGGCGGTGTTCGATCAGACATTCGCCATCACCTACGCTCTACAGTTCGTGGCGATCGTGGTGGCGGCGATCGGCGTTGCCAACACGCTGGCCGCGATGGTGGTGGAGCGGAGCAGGGAGATCGGGATTCTGAAGGCGGTGGGGGCAACGGCGGCGCAGCTCAGGAAGATGACGCTTGTGCAGGCGGGGCTGATCGGCGTGGCAAGCCAGACGCTGGGGGTGGTTGCGGGGCTGGGGCTGAGCGCGATTCTGATCTACGTGATCAACCGCGTCTCCTTCGGCTGGACGATCCAGCTCACCATTTCCCCAGGCATCATCATTATCTCCGGCGTGCTGGTGATGGTGACGGCCTTCCTGGCGGGGCTGGCGCCGGCCAACGCCGCGGCCAGGAAACAGGTGGCGCAGATCGTACGAAACGAATAAGAGAATGTGGTCGGGGCAGGTTTCAAACCTGCCCCGACCAACGCATGTTCATCGCATCACGCCATCACGATACCATCTCCGCCTTGGCCGGTTCGTGCGCCGTCGTTGTCTGCTGCTGTTGCTGCAACCGTGCCAGACGCATGGAATTGGTGCGGAAACGGGAACTGACGGCGCCGAAGAAATAGACGCGGAAGATGTAGCCCCAGAAGCTGGGCTCCTTGAGCGATGGATCGATCAGATGCTCGATCTTCGCGTGATGCCTCGGCGTTTCGCTCCAGTGAATCCCAGCGCGCTCGTGATGGATGGTATGGAAGCCGTTGTTGAAGAGGAGCGTGTTGAGCATGGGGCCCACGAAGTTGCGGGAGTGGTTGTACTCCGACTCCTCCTCGGCGTGGACATGCTGAACGTAGTTGAAGACCAGAATGCTGAACAGCGCGAACTGCTGCGGGATCACGATAAAGTAGAGCGCCTTCTTCCAGTCGATGAACAGCGCCACGGCAATGAAGAGGATCAGCGCCACGTACTGAAGAACCGCGTGGAAATACTTTCCTCGGCTGGTCCGCTTCAGATAGCCGAGGTAATCGCGGATGGCCTTCTGCTGGAAGTAGCTGCTGATCGACGGATAGCTCATCAGCGTGAAGAGGTTGTTCTTCTCGCTGTAGCGGTAGGTGATCGTGTAATCCCCTTCCCGGTTGTTCAGGCTGTGATGGTTCATGTTGTGCGTCGGTATCCAGCCGAACGCCGGGAACCCGTAGAACAGGGTCAGCCAGTAATCGGTGATCCCGTTCATCACCTTCGATTTCCACATCGGGAGGTGATTGTGGTTGTGAGCCATCACCGCCACGGCCACCGCCATGAAGAGCGAGAAGGCATAGATGAATGGATTGATGCTTCCCATCTCCCACTGGATGACCAGCAGTGCCGTTGTCACCGCCATATACACCAGCGATCGCCAGTCCGCTTTATATCGTAACATACCGTTCTCTTACTCTGAATAATCCATGAACATTCCCGACCAATGGGCCGGGACGTGGGCCCCACCGAACCGACAAAATACGAGATCGGATCGTGACTACCGCTTATCGCGGGTTCGGGAAGATGAAATCGGCCGCCATATCCGTTCAAACCGATCGACGGCGGCCAATCGTTCCTTCATGATTCGAAATTGCTGAAATGGGGATAAAACCGCCGGTTTTACCATCAGCCGCGCGGTTGCCGGTTGCCAGTTCGATGCGCTGCCGTAGCTTCATCCCCCGATTCACATGTTCGGGAAACATCATTACACACTATCGTATCGGGAGGATACAATGATCACCAGGGAAGAACTGCGGGAGAGCCTCATCCACGAGTGCAACATCTGCCTGCATCTGTACGACAAGATCCCCTCCGGTGGATTCGATTTCCGGTTCAGCGCCGGGCAGCGTTCCACCATCGAACTGCTCCGCTATCTCGCCATGACGGGCATCGCCCCCATGAAAACGTTCATGGAGGGGAACTGGACCCCGTGGAAGGAGTATCAGGAGCGGCTGAAGGAGATGACCGCCGAGGAATTTCCCGCAAGGATGCGCGAGCAGATAGCGGAAATCCGGGCGTTTTTCGATGAGGTGACGGAGGATGATCTGCGGACGCGGCGCGCCAAACTTCCAATCGGCACGGAAGTGTCGATGGCGGTGGGGGTGCTGGAGACCTCCCTGAAGTGGCTGGTGGGATATCGCATGCAGCTTTTTCTTCAGGTCAAGGCCTCGGGCGTGGAGGGGATCAATACCGTGAACAACTGGATCGGCATGGACTGGAAGCCGGACGATGCGGCCGGGGAGAACTCCACCGCCGATGTCGCCGAGGAAAGCGCGGCCTGAGCCGGCGACCTCCGCGAACCGCTCTCTTGTTTCAATGCGTCCATGAAACGACGGCATTAGCGGGAGAGTTCGTAATTTCAGCGATCCGCGAGGCGCCCCAACCGGGGCGTCTCCATTTGAGTGGTAATCAATCAGTTAGCGAAAGACCTACGCAATGGACCAAAAGATACGGGTGCTGATCGCCAAGGCGGGACTGGACGGCCATGATCGCGGCGCCAAGGTGATCGCCGCGGCGCTCCGCGACGCCGGCATGGAAGTGATCTATACCGGCCTCCGGCAGACCCCGGAGATGATCGTGGAGGCGGCCCTTCAGGAGGATGTCGATGTCGTCGGCATCAGCATGCTCTCCGGCGCGCATATGACCATCTTCCCGAAGGTGATGGGGTTGATGAAGGATCGCGGGCTGGATGATGTTCTGCTGACCGGCGGCGGCATCATGTCGGAGGCGGATATCGAGGAGTTGAAGAAGATCGGCGTGGGCCAGCTCTTCACCCCCGGCGCGCCTACCACCGCCATCGCCGATTATATCAAGCTGTACGTGGCGGAACATCCCCGGAGCTGAGACGGCCCCACGATGACCGCGCGTTTGCGGGGGCGGCGTCCGCCGTTCCCCCCGGCCCCATTTCATTCTTCCCATAGCATACGTGAATCGCGAGATCACCCAGCAGGAACTTGGCATCATCAGCCGGTCACCGCAGATCGAGCAGATCGTTGCCAGCATCCGCCAGGTTGCCGACAGCGATCTGACGGTGCTGCTGATCGGCGAGAGCGGCGTCGGGAAGGAGGTGTTCGCCAAGGCGATTCACCAGCTCAGCCACAGGCGGGAGCAGCGGATGATCCCGATCAACTGCGGCGCCATCCCGGAGACGCTGCTGGAGTCGGAGCTGTTCGGGCACGAGCGCGGCGCCTTTACCGGCGCGGTGGAGGCGCGGAAGGGGCTGTTCGAGGCGGCCGATGGTGGGACGGTGTTCCTCGATGAGATCGGGGAGATGCCGGTCGGCACGCAGGTCAAACTGCTCCGCGTGCTGGAATCGTTCGAGTTCACCCGGATCGGCGGGAACGAGCTGCGCCATGCCGATGTCCGGGTGATCGCCGCCACCAACCGCGATCTTGCCCGCGACGTGCAGCGGGGGATTTTCCGTCAGGATCTCTACTATCGCCTCCGCGCCGCCCAGATCCGCATCCCGTCGCTCCGGGAACGGCGTGATGATATCCCGCTTCTCTTCGCGCACTTCGCCTTCCAGACCGCGGCGCGACTGAATATCCCGTTCGGCGGCATCACGCGCGACGCGATGGATGTGCTGATCGAGTATCCCTGGCCGGGAAATGTGCGCGAGCTGAAGAACTTCGCGGAGCTGGTTGTGACGCTGGAGCGGGGGGAGAAGATCACCGTGGAGACGGTGGACATGCATCTGGATGTGATGCAGCGCGCCCCGGTGATCGACAACCCCAACGCGATCATTCATCTTCCCGGTCGCACGCCGGAACAGGCGGAACGGGAGCTGATCTACCGGGCGCTGATCGACCTGCGGAACGAGGTCGGGGCGATCAAGCAGTATATCGCGCAGACCGCGGTGCACGAGCCGGCCCAGAGCCCTCCGGCGCTCCCGGCGGCCCCGCCGACGATAGAACAGGCGCTGGAGCATGCCGATGATCTCAGCCTTGAGGAGATGGAGCGTCGTCTGATCCGCATAGCTCTCGAACGGCATCGCGGCAACCGCCGGGCGGCGGCGCAGTCGCTGGGAATCAGCGAGCGAACGCTGTATCGCAAGCTGATCGATTACAAGCTGAAGGCGGATGAATTTGAATAAGCGTAGTCGTAAGTGGTAGCCGTAATTGTAGTCGTAGTCGTAACTGTAGTCGTATCCGTAACTGTAGTTGTCGGGGCGGGTTTAAAACCCGCCCCGACGCCCCGACGCCCCGACGCGCGCCGAAGAAGAAGACCGCAATGCCGACAGTCGAAAATTTGCTAAACTGTTCCGGAAAACGTAACCGATGACGCGCTTGCGAATGATATCTCCTCTCCTGATGTTCACGATGGCTTTGGCCGCCGGGGGATGCTATTCGTTCCGGGGAGGCTCGGTGGCTCCGCATCTCCACACGGTCACCATCCCGCAGGCGGAGGATATCAGCCCGCAGCCATATCAGGCCGCGCGCGAGCTTACGACCACATCGCTCATCCAGAAGTTCCGGGACGACAACACCCTCCGCGTGGTGGATGCCGCCAGCCCCGATTCCCGTCTGGAGGTGACGCTGGTCTCGATCAATACGCAGGTGCGGCGCAACATCAGCGGCAGGGAACTGGAGTCGGTGCGCGGCGTGGAGATTGTGGCCCGGTCCACGTTTTTCGATAACGTGAAGAAGCGGGCCATCTACAAGGACAAGTCGTTCACCGGGGTGGGTCAGTTCAATCTGAGCGAGGGGCCGGCCGGTGAAAAGCGCGCCGTTCAGGATGCGATCAACAATCTTACCAGCCAGATCCTGAACGATACCGTGGCCGACTGGTAGCCGCGAGCCGTACATTGTCCGATCACGCCACCTCCGCTCCCTTCAGGCAGGCGGTCCCACCGGAAAACCGGGGTAGAACATCTCAGCCGTCCACGTTCCCCGGAATGGCCCACGCCGGATGGGCGTTGTCGATCATGGATTTCGCATCGTCATATGGAGATCATACTACTCGTCAGCTATATATGCGCGCTGCTGGTCCTGTTCGGATTCGGCATGCACGGCCTTTCGATGGTCTATCACTTCTCGAAGCTGCGTCCGCACGATCCCCTTACTCCGCCCCTTCCCCCCGCCGATCTTCTTCCGATGGTCACGGTGCAGCTTCCGATATTCAATGAGATCTATGTCGCCGAGCGGCTGATCGCGTCGGTCTGCAGGCTGGATTATCCGCTTCATCTGCTGGAGATTCAGGTGCTGGATGATTCCACCGACCGGACGCGCGAGCTTGTTACGCGCCTGGTGGCCGCGAAGCGGGAGGAGGGATATCGGATCGTTCAGATGCACCGGGATGACCGGACCGGCTACAAGGCGGGGGCGCTCCGAAACGGGCTGGACGTTGCCGACGGCGAGTACATCGCCATTTTCGACGCGGACTTCCTCCCCGATCCCGATTTCCTGCTCCTCGCCCTTCCCCATCTGATCGCCGATGCCCGGCTGGGGATGGTGCAGGGACGATGGGAACATCTCAACTACGACTACAGCCTTCTTACCCGCATCCAGGGAGTTGCGCTGGACGCGCATTTCGCGATGGAGCAGCAGGTGCGGAATCGCGCCAGCTTCTTTATGAACTTCAACGGCACGGCCGGTGTCTGGCGGAAATCGTGCATCGAGGATGCGGGCAACTGGCAGGCCGATACGCTGACGGAGGATCTCGATCTCTCCTACCGGGCGCAGCTTCGCGGCTGGCGCTTCCTCTATCTGAACGATCTCTCCGTGCCGGCCGAACTTCCGTCGGAGATCAACGGCCTGAAGTCGCAGCAGTTCCGCTGGACCAAGGGGGCGATCGAAACAGCGAAGAAGCATCTGCCGGCCATCTGGCGTTCCGGGCAGCCGCTCGCGGTAAAGCTCCACGCCACCGCGCATCTTACATCGAACATGGTGTTTCCCTGCATCCTCTTCGTGGCGCTGCTGAACATCCCGGTGCTGCTGCTGAAACGGGGACATCCGGAGTTCGCGATCTACTTCGATATCATGAGCGTCTTCGCCATCTCCTCGGTGGTGTCGTTCCTCTTCTATCTCTGCGCGCAGCGGAATCTCCGGGTCGACTGGAAGCGGCGGATGCTTCTCTTCCCGTTCTTCATGGCCGGCACGATGGGGATGGCCGTGAACAATACCCGCGCGGTGATGGAGGCGCTGATGAACCGCAAAAGCGCGTTCGTCAGGACGCCGAAGTACAACATCGTCACCAGCGGTGACAGTTGGACGGGGAGCAGCTACCGCCTCTCCAGGATCAGGATCGACGTGGTGATGGAGCTGCTGCTGGCGCTCTATTTCATCCTGGGGATCATCATATCGATCCATTTGGTGGAGGTATCGCTCCTCCCGTTTCAGTTGATGTTTCTCTTCGGGTTCGGCTTCTCCGGCGCCCTCTCGCTCAGGCACGCGCTGGTGAAGCGGTAGGCCGTCACTCCGGCTCTCGGCGTTCCGGGCCGATCACGCACGCGGCACGAGACCGCGAACATCTCATCATTCATTCTTTCAACGCTGCACATGGCTCTTCGCGAACAGATGTCAACGGCCGCCGAGGCCATCCGCGCGGCGCTGGCCGGGCACGGAACGGTGAAGCCGGAGATCGGCATCATCCTGGGGACCGGCCTGGGGAGACTGGGGGAGGCGATAGAGAATCGCGCCACGGTGGATTACGCCGATATCCCCGGCTTTCCGCTCTCCACTGTCGAATCGCACACGGGGCGGCTGATCGTGGGAACGCTCGGCGGAAAACCGGTGGTGGCGATGCAGGGGCGGTTTCATTTCTACGAGGGATATGATATGAAGCAGATCACCTTCCCGGTGAGGGTGATGCGCCAGCTTGGCGCCGATACGCTGATGGTCTCCAATGCGTGCGGCGGCCTGAACCCGCTCCACCGTCGCGGCGATCTGATGCTGATCGAGGATCATATCAACCTTATCGGCGACAACCCGCTGATAGGGCCGAACGATGATACGCTCGGCCCGCGCTTCCCTGATATGTCGGAGCCGTACAGTCACGAGCTGATACGGCTTGCGGAGGATGTTGCGATGGACGAAAAGATCAGGCTGCACAAGGGAACCTATGTTGCGGTGGCGGGGCCGAACCTTGAGACGCGGGCCGAGTATCGCTTCCTGCGGGGCATCGGCGCGGACGCGGTGGGGATGAGCACCGTGCCGGAGGTGATCGTGGCGCGGCATATGGGGATGCGGGTGCTGGGCATCTCGATCATCACCGACGAGTGCTTCCCCGATAATCTTGCTCCTGCCGATATCTCTGAGATCATCGCCGCCGCGAATGCCGCCGAGCCGAAGCTGACGGGGGTGATGACGGGGGTGATAGCGCGGTTATAGCCGCCGGGACAGTTCACGATCCGCCTCCGCGCCCATGTCACCGAACCATAACTTGCCCGCGCATGCCCATCGGGCCTATGTTTGTGGCTGATCGGACGGGCGTCCACGCTCATCGATCATCCCACCAGACGGTCCCACAAATTGGTCCCATCAATCTTCACCGGCTCAGGGTCGGCGGGGATGACCGGATCTCTCGAAACCCGGATCGCGGCGCGGAATCGTCCAGATTCTCACCCGCATTCCTTCCGGGCCGATGGGGAAATCGGCATCATTCCCGGTTCAGGCAGATACGAATTCGATCATGGTAATACAGCGGAATAATCGTCTGGAGCCCACCGTGTTCCGAAAACGATCCAGCACGAGCGATTACACTCGCGACACCGAACGGACGGTGGAGCGGCTGCTATCGGAGTTGTACGATGCGCTTCAGATCCAGCGGCCCGATGATCTTTACGGTTCGATCGTGATTGAAACGAAATATCAGAAGGGGCAGCCCGTTGGGCAGGTGGATATTCAGGTCCGCTACGTGATGAAGCGGGCGGGAAACAGCGGGCAGGAATCCGCCAGGGGCGGATCGGATACGAAAGCATCGGATACGAAATAGTTCTCCGGCATCGGAGAAAGCATCGACAACATGGAAAACGCAGGAGCGTTGCGCACCGCAAGCCCTGTTGACCGCCGGTCTTCTTGAAGAGATCAGCGTTCGGCAGGGTTTTTCGTTTTGCGGCATGCACTGCGGCGGCGGCGTGGCCGCGTGCCAGACCTTTTCACGTGGATACGCTCATGACGGACGAGCGCCACGATGCGGCTTTTTGAAAGCAGGCATCGCGGGGCGGGGAAATCTATTGTCTGCGATCTCTCATTCATTCTTTGGAGCAATCATGAATCTCAGAACTCTCGCGCTGGGCGCGGCCGCCTTCGTCGGGCTCGGCATCGCCGCCAACGCGCAGATCGTGCCGGGCGCCGTGGCGCTTCCCGATTCGATCACCGGTAATCGCACCCTCTCTGCCGATACCGTCTACCAGCTCGTCAACACCGTGAAGGTCGGCCCGGGCGCCGTCCTCACCATCCAGCCGGGGACGCTTATCTATGGTAACTCCAACGGTGTCCGCTCATGCCTCCAGATCGAGCGGGACGGCAAGATCTACGCGCAGGGAACCCCCACCGCGCCGATCGTCTTCACATCCGCCAAGCCGCAGGGACAGAGGGCCGCTGGCGACTGGGGCGGCGTGATCCTTCTCGGCAAGGCAACGATCAACCCGGCTGGTGGAACCGCGACGATCGAGGGTGGAACCAACGGCATCTACGGCGGAACCGATGATGCCGATTCCAGCGGCGTCATGTCCTATGTCCGCATCGAGTTCGGCGGGCTGGCCTTCTCGGTCGATAATGAGATCAACGGCCTTACGTTCGGCGGCGTCGGCAACCGCACGAAGATCGATCATATCCAGTGCAGCTATATCAACGACGACTCCTTCGAGTGGTTCGGCGGAACCGTCAACTGCCGGAACCTGATTGCCTACGCGGGCACCGATGATGATATCGATACGGATTTCGGCTTCCGTGGCCGCCTCCAGTTCATCTTCGCGATGCGCGATGCCACGCAGTCCGACCTCTCCGCTTCCAGCACCTCCGAGGGCTTCGAGGCCGACAATGACGCCACCGGCTCCCTCAACACGCCGAACTCCCGGCCGATCGTCTCGAATGCCACGATGGTCGGCGCCTACGACGACACCACGACGGTGATCACCGGCCAGGACTTCAGCCGCGGCGGCCGCCTCCGTCGCAATACGCACTACGGCATCTTCAACACCGTGATCGCCGGCTGGCAGGCCGCGCTCGGCGTGGAAGGCAACAGCACCGCGAACGACGGCAACGGGCTCGATGATCTGATCAAGGGCGCGGCCGCCTGCCCGCAGCCGGCTGATTTCCGCGTGCAGAACACGGTGGTCACGGGCCTCAGGGCCATCTCGGAGATCCGCGGCATCGGCGGCACGGCGCAGGCCGACGCCGACAACTGGTTCAACTGCGCCGGTGCCGGCAACGTCCGCGCCGGCAACCATTCTGACGCGCAGCTCACCGCCATCCGCCAGGCCGATCTTCACGCCCCGAACCCGGTTCCGCTCGCCACGTCGCCCGCGGTCACCAACGCAACCAGCTTCGCCGATCCGCTTCTGGCTCCGGCGAACAACTTCACGTTCACCAATGTGAGCTATCGCGGCGCGTTCGATCCGACCCTTTCGCGCAACAGCCAGTGGGATGCCGTCTGGTCGAACTACAAGCCGCAGACATCGACCTATGTGAAGCATCGCAGCGGCTGGAATCTGGTGGGCCTTGCGAACACTCCGGCCAACGCCAGCAAGGATTCCGTCTATCGCAACGCGGCCTCCAGTGCCTTCCGGTTCGGCGCCGGTTACGTTGCAAGCTCCACGCTGACCGCTGGCGCGGGTTACTTCCTGAAGCTCTCCGATAACAGCATCGTCGAGCAGAAGGGGACCACAGTGAACCTTCCGGTGACCGTCACGGTGCAGGCCGGCTGGAACCTGATCTCCACGGGCGCAAGCGTCCCGGCGCCGACCGATGCGACGCACGTCACGGCCACCGGCACCACCCGTCCCACGAGCTACTTCGGATTCAACAACGGTTACGCGAATGCCACGACGCTCGAGCCTGGAAAGGCATACTGGGTGAAGTGCACCGCCGCCGGCACGCTGACGTTCAACCCGTAATCGCACCGCAGTCACGAAAAGAGCATTCAAACCAATCAATCCAAACGGATAGAAGTTTCATGAGAACATTCAGAACCATCCTTGCGTCGGTCGGCGCGGCTCTCCTGGTGACGGGCTCCGCGCTCGCCCAGGCGAACAACAGCTCGCAGATCACGCTGCACAACAACGGCACCGGCATCGACGCCGGCAGCGTAACACTCACCTTCGGCGTCAACACCGGCGCCACCAACAGCGGCTTCGACGCGGCCCTTGGGGAGAAGGAAGCTCCGCCGGCCCCGCCGAGCGCCATCTTCGACGCGCGCTGGGTGAACGTCACGGCCGGCAACGGCTACGGCGAGGGGCTGCTGGACAGCAACTACCGCCTCTCCTCCAGCCCGACCCAGCGCGACACCTTCAAGCTCAAGTTCCAGGCGGGCGACGGCGGCGTGCCGATCACGATCACATGGCCGGCCAGCCTCTCCACGCGGTTCGGCTCCGCCAATCTCAAGATCGGCACCGATAACGTGAACATGCTCACCAGCAGCTCCTACTCGCTTACCGATCCCGACGTGGTGAACGCGACGATCACCACATCCAACCCGACCGCTCCGGTTGTCGGCGGCGTGACCGCGGCCCCATCGCCGCTCAACTTCGGCACGGTGATCATCCCGACGCCGGGCACCAGGACCGACTCGATCACCGTCACCAACGGCGGCGCCACCAATGCCCGCATCGATTCCATCAGGACCACGAGCGGCAACTTCGTCGTGACGGTTCCGCCGTCGTTCCCGACGACGCTTGCTCCGGGCGCCAGCGTGCGGTTCGGCGTGCGGTTCCTTCCGGCTGGCTCGGGGAGCTACTCCGGCGTCGTGAGGATCTATCACAACCAGGTGGGCTCGCCGATCGCCGTCACGGTGACGGCGCTTGCCAGCACCGGCGAGGGGCTCTACTTCAACACGGTGATGCACCACGTGATGGACAATCGCACCGACATCTACAAGGATACGATCGGCCTTCAGTACAACGGCGGCACGCCGGTTCAGGGAATTCAGTTCAGGATCACCTCCCCGAACACCACGCTGAAGATCAAGAAGGTTGAGCTGGGCTCGGCCATCACCAACCCGCTCGACTGGAACTTCGACTACGAGGTCACCAACGCCGCCAGCGGCTCCGAGGCCCTCGTGATCCTCTACGGTCACGACACCACGAAGAACCTGCCGGCCGGCAACTACCCCAACCTCTTCAGGGTCACGTACGACGTGAAGAACATCAGGATCTGCGACGGCGCTCTCGGCGGCGATACGCTGAACGCGATCATGTACCTCCACGATCCGCAGTCGTCGCTCGCCACCAACCTGGGCCAGACCGCCGGCGTCGGCATCGACGGCAACCGCGACAGCGCTTCCTACACGGTTCACAACAGCTCGGGCCGTGGCGATGTGAACTGCGATGATCGCGTGGACGTGCTGGATATCCTCGAAACGATCGACGTGATCCTCGGCCGCCAGACGTTTGCCCCGTGGCAGTTCAACCGCGCCGACCTTGCGCCGTGGAGCTCCGGCTGGGCCCCGGCCGGAGCGCAGATCTTCAGCGACGCCAACAACTACGGCGATCACCAGCTCAACGTTCAGGACGTTGTCCTTATCGCCAACGCGATCCTCAACGAGGATTGGCCGGACGGCATCCAGCTCTTCGCGGTAAAGGGGAACAATCCCGGCGGCGAGGCATACGATCTGCCGGTCGCGGGCGTGCTTGGCGGCTCATCGGTCTACGATGTGAAGTTCCAGTACCTGATCACCCGCAACGGCATCGACGTGGTGATGGACAATCTGGTCCCGGTGAAGGGAATCCAGATGAAGCTGAAGGCGATCGACGCTCCCGCCGATCTCGACGCGCAGCTCAACAGCGCCCTGGCCGGCAGGTTCACCATCCAGAAGGTGGTCGATACCGACAAGGGCGAGATCCGTATCCTGATCTACTCGCTCAGCGGCGATGTGATCAACGTGAACAAGGAGCGCCTGATGCAGATCCTCTATCCTGTGAAAAACCCGTCGGCATTCGCGGTGATCGAGCCGATCATCGTTGGCGGCGCCGACAACAAGGGGGTGAAGGTCGAGTATGAAGTAACCAACACCTCGGGCGTGGATCGTGAGGAGTCCGCGAAGGCATTCGCCCTTCAGAGCCTTCCGAATCCGTTCTCCGGGACCACCGAGATCCGCTACACGCTCAGAAATGCCTCGAACGTGTCGCTCGTGATCACGGATGCCCGCGGCGCCGAAGTTGCCCGCGTGCTCGACAACAAGCTCCAGAACGCCGGCGATCATGTGGTGGAGTTCAATGCCATCGGCAGCGGGCTGGCGAGCGGTTCCTACTTCTGCACGCTGAACGCGGAAGGGGCTTCCACCTCGCTCAAGATGATCGTCATCGCGAAGTGATAATCGAAGGATTACAGGCGAGGGGGAACCAGCCGAAACCGATGCCCGCCGGAGTAGTCCGGTGGGCATCGGTCGGCTCTTTTATGGTCGATTCGGTAGTGACTCGGGTTACATCCAGCCCTCCGGTTGACAGCGCAATAATCCATCGACGATCCTCTGATCACTCTTCAAGCTCCGTCAGGAGCGCGCCGGTTGTAGCAACGATGCCCCCGTTTCCCACGCAAGCTCCATCGGAGCGTACCATTCCGCCGGCATGCGAGGGATGATACGCTCCGATGGAGCCTGGGATCATGGGAGGCGTGGCGATGCTGCAACCGGCACGCCCTGATGGGGCTGGGAAGCCGGATGCCGTAGATGACTCCGGGCATCATCCACAGCATCTCAACCTGAGTCGCTATCGTCGATTCGAAGAATTGTGTTGAAAGAACGGTGGGTGTTTGATGGATTTTTCCAGGGGTATTATCGATCGTTGGAAATCAATTCGGTGAATATTGATCGGTCGTTTATTTGATGCGCCGAAATTATTTTTCGCAGCGCCAACCCTTGGTTATTCTGCCTGCCATTCCCGTGGCATCCGGGCTTGAGGCGAATCGAAACGCATTGATGATAATTGGCGATATCTTTTTATCGTATTGTTCGGAGGAGATTATTCGCGTATTGAATTTGGAAAATGAATATGATAAAAGCATAACTTGACAGGGAATTATCGATCGCGTTAATTTGCGGGACGGAAAATAAAAGCAGGTGCAGAGTGCTGGAGTCGTGATGGAATATCAGCTCCACGCTGTGCGTACGGATGGGCCGCTGACCAACGCGGGGGTACGAAGGGGGGGACATATCGGCATCGACGTCACGCTGAGGCGTTGATGCCGTAACGCCGGCCGGGAGTGTTGCGCACCGCAAGCCCCGTCGATCAGGAGAACTTGGGCATTCTCCTGGCGATGGGGCTTTTCTATTGCGTACGGACCAGCGGCTTATCGATCACATCAATCAACAAGGAAACATCATCCATGCGGTTCATATCATATCTCCTTGCCACATCGTTTCTGCTGGCGTCCGGAGTCGCGGCCTCGGCGCAGCAGAGCTTCAAGATCCCGCTGGTTGTCAGGAACAGCGGAGCGGGAACCGATAAGGGCGAGTTGAACCTTCAGTTCGGCCTTGACCCGCAGGCCACCTATGGCATCGACGCCGGGCTGGGGGAGGAGGAATACCCACCGTTTCCACCCACGGCGATCTTCGAGGCGCGCTTCGTCAATATCGCCGGCCATCCGGTCGGCACCCCGGCCGGGCTGGGGGAAGGGGTTCGCGTCGATCTCCGGCCGTATTCCGGCACCGCGCAGAAGGACACCTTCAAGATCAAGTTTCAGTCGGGCGATGGCGGATATCCCATCACCATCTCATGGCCGGCCGATCTGGCCGCCCACTCGCACTCCATGACCATCAAGTCCGGGTCCGGGACGGTGGACATGCTGAAGAACACCTCGATCACCATCACCGATCCCGATGTCACTGCCGCGACGATCGTACGCGATGGTGACGCCGCCGCCGGCGTCGAGGAGGATGCCGCCGCCACGGGACAGCTTTTCCATCTGAGCGGCAGCAGCCCCAATCCGGCTCACGCCACCGATGATATCCATATCGATTACTCGATTGCCCGTCCCGCGCATGTGACCCTTGCGCTCTACGACGCTCTGGGCCAACTGGTCAGGACGGTTCTGGATGAGCATCAGAGCAACCCCTGCCACTCGATCCGGGTGAAGCTCGGCGGCCTTGCGCCGGGCGTGTATTTCTATCGCCTCAGCGCCGGCGTTTCCACGGCATCCGGAACCCTGCTGATCGTCGACTGAGCATCCCCTCCCAATCAACTCTGAAGAGCGATACCAACAGTGAAATACTACAGCCCCCTCGTCATTGCCGCGCTGCTGGCGGCCCTCTGCATGTTTCCCGCGACACTTGCCGCGCAGACCGGGGAACTCCGGGGAACGGTCACCGGATCGGATAACGGCGAGCCGATTCTCCGGGCCTCCATCAAGGTGATCGGCACCAGGCTGGGGTCGCTCTCCGATCAGAGCGGGCGGTTCGTGGTCAGGAATATCCCGATGGGAACGTACACCATCCGGGTGACCTACCTGGGATATACGCCGGAGGAGATCACCGGCGTAGCCGTCGATGGCGGGGGGAACCGTGTCGATGTGGTGTTGAAGCAGGCAGTCCTCAAGGGGGGAGAAGTCACCGTGACGGTGAAGGGGCATTCCGGAACCGAGGAGGCGTTGTTGAATCAGCGGCGGAAATCCTCCAACGTTGTCGATGGGATCTCCGCCGCGCAGCTCAGGAAACTGCCGGATGCCACCGGTGCCGATGCGCTTGCGCGCGTGACGGGGCTGTCGATCGTCGTCGGCCGTTTCGTGAACGTGCGCGGATCGAGCGAGCGATACAGCAACACGCAGGTCAACGGCGTTCCGCAGATCAGCACGGAGCCGGACAAACGCTCCTTCTCATTCGATCTGATCCCCTCCAACCTCCTTGAAAACACCGTGGTCACCAAGACGTTCACGCCCGATCTTCCGGGGGATTTCAGCGGCGGCCTGGTGCAGCTCAACACGATCGATTTCCCGGATCGGACAACCTTTCGCCTCTCGGTCACCGGCGGATACAGGGGGGGGACCACGTTCGACGGCATCAGCATGGGGCCGCGCGGCTCCACCGACTATATCGGCATGGACGACGGGCGCCGCCAGCTCCCCTCCGATTTTCCCGATACGCCCAGAATCACCAAGACCAACTTCAAGCCGGCGGAGCTTGCGGCATTTGCCCGTGAGCTTCCAAACAACTGGGTGATACGCCCGGTCAGCGCCGCGCCCAACATGAGCTATCTCCTCTCCTATGGCGACAGCTATCAGCTCTTCGAGAACGATCTTGGGCTGATCAGCGCCTTCTCCTATCGCAGCGGGTTCGATCGCACGGCGATCCGTCGCGTGGACCGGTTCCGCACCTTCGATTATTCCGGCGAGCAGAACCAGTACTCCACCCTCTGGGGGGGGATGCTCAACCTCAGCTACAAGCTCTCCGATCTCCATACCATCAGCATCAAGAACACCTATACGCGGACGGCGGAGGATGAGCTGACGATGGTGCGGGGGATTCTGAAGGATGGCCCGTACGATAACAAGCTCTACACGTTCCGCTATCTGGAGCGGGAGATCTACAGCGGACAGATCGCGGGGGAACACACGCTGCCGACGCTCGGCGATATGAAGATCAAGTGGCATGGCTACGGCTCGCTCGGCGATCGGAACGAGCCGGATACCAGGAGGATCATCTACACGCGGAACGCCGATGATACCACGGGGCCGTATCAGACGCCGCTCAGCGCCACGCTGCTGAACGCGTATGGCTCCGGCCGGCTCTACTCGAACATGAGCGAGGAGCTTTTCGGGTTCGGCGTGGATGTGACGCTGCCGTTGGGCGCGGCGAAGATCAGGGTGGGAGGGCTCGCGGAGAACAAGGCGCGGACGTTCAAGGCGCGATCGTTCGCATATTCGCTCAGCGACAGCTCCCGCTATCTCGCCTTTGCCTCGCTGGATACTCTCTTTCAGGAGTCCAACCTCCGCAGCAACGCGCTCACCATCCAGGAGGTGACGCAGCTTTCCGACAAGTACGATGGCGGCTCCCATCTCCGCGCCGCCTATGCGATGGTCGATCTTCCCTTCAGCATCAGCGATCTGAGCTTCCGGGCGATCGCCGGCGCGCGACTGGAGGATTGCCGCACCGAGCTTCATACCGCCGATATCAAGCCGATCAACGTCGATTATCCGACAACCGACTGGCTCCCCTCGCTCAACCTGATCTACGAGGCAACCCCCACCACCAACTTCCGCCTGGCGTACAGCCGCACCGTGGCGCGGCCGGAGTTCCGCGAGTACGCCCGGTTCGGCTACTACAACTTCATTCTGGACGCGCTGGTGTACGGCAACCCGGAGCTCAGGCGCACCCTTATCAGCAACTACGATTTCCGGTTCGAGACCTTCCCCGATGCCGGCGAGCTGATAGCGGTCAGCGTCTTCCACAAGCAGTTCACCGATGCGATCGAGGAGGCGGCGCTTCCCGGCAACTCCCCCGAGCGCACATGGGCAAATGCCGACGGAACCAACACCGGCGTGGAGCTGGAGCTGAGGAAGTCCCTCGGGTTTATCGCCGAATCGCTCTCCCCGCTCTCCTTCTCCATCAACTACACCTGGCTCGACTCGAAGATCATCGTCGATACCACCCGTTTCTCCGCCCGCGTCGAACGGCGCCTTCAGGGGCAGTCCCCCTATATCGTCAACGCCGGGCTTTACTATGACAATACCACCATCGGAAGCTCCGTGGCGCTGGTGCTCAACCGGTTCGGCGAGCGGATTGTGACCGTGGGACGGAACGAGCAGCCGAACTACGTGGAGCAGCCGCGCACGCGCCTGGATCTGACGTACACGCAGACGCTCGGGAACTTCGAGATGAAGTTGAGCGTGAAGGATCTCATCGCCGGGGACAAGGTGATCACACAGTACGGTGATGAGCCGGCGCAGGTCGATACCGGGGAGACCAGCATATCGCTCGGGCTGGGGCTGAAGTTCTGATCCGGCTTCGTTCTACGTTCCACAATGGAGACGGGAGAGTCCGGCACCGGTCACGATACAATGAACATGGGCAACATCATTCGATATCTCCTTCCCTCGCTGATCCTCCTCCTCTCCGTCCGGCCTTCCGCCGATGCCACGGTCAGGAGGAGCGTGGATGATGGACGATGGGACATCATCGAGTGGTCCCCCGCGGGCGTTCCCCTGCCCGGAGATACGGTCGTCATCGGCAACGAGGTGACGGGGCTTCAGGAGGGGGTAAACCTGGGGGAGGTCGTGATCGAGGAGGGGGGGCGGCTGACGATACGGAGCGGGAGCATCACCACCGGATCGCTCTGGAACCGGGGCTGGCTCACGCTGGGGGGGATGGCGATACTTCGCGTGGCGGGGGATCTGGCGAACGACGGCGCCATCATCGGCGGCGGGCTGGTGGAGATGACCGGTGATCGATCCACGCTCTCCGGCTACGGCGCGTTCGGCGATCTTCTGGTCAACATCGGCGCGGGGGGGGATATCGGGATGAGCACGTCGGTGGGGGTCCGCGCGCTATCGCTGGGGGCCGGAAGCAGGCTGATCGCCGGCGCGCACGATCTGGTGGTCGATGGCCCCTTCAGCTCGGAATCCCGGTTCGGCGAGGCATCGATCATTGCCACCACCGGAACGATCACCCTGAACGGCGAGGTACACGGGAGCGCGCGGGGGAACGTCCGGATCGGTCCCTCCGCCACGCCTGTCTCGAAGAGGGCGCCGCCACTTACCGTGTACGGCGTCCTCGGCGATTCCGGGCATGCCGTGACCATCGCCGCATCGCGACGCTTCAGCTTCTCCCGCCTGATCGGCGACGTGCGGGTGGACTCCGGCGCCCGCGCCGACGCGCATGGGATTGGCACAAGCGGCGGAAGCATCATCGCGGGATCGCTGCTGCTGCATGGAACGCTCTCGGCCACCGACGAGAGCTATCGGTGGATTGTCGATGGAGGGCTGCGGAATCGCGGGACGATCGAGAACTGCACGGTGATGATGCGCGGGCCGGGCGATACGCTGGACAACACCGGCGGACACTGGGATGCCACGGCGAGCCTTGCCTACGGCGGCCCGTCCGGCGGCGTGCTGACCCTGCTGGGCGATATCGTGGTTCCGCGCCTGTCGATCGATCCCCGCTCGCCGCTCGATTCCAATGTCATCGTCAACGCCGGCCGCTACACCGTTCGCATCCGGCATAACTACACGAGCGATATCCCACATGGCTGCCGTCTCGTTTCGGATACGCTGGTTCGTATCTGGGGCGCATCGCATGGGAGCGTGACGGGAGATGTGGTGTTCGAGGGTTTCCGGGGCTCCGCGATCGGTGGTCGCTACGGCGCTCCGGGCCGCCGTGTGAAGGTGGCGATGCCGAAGGTGATCGATCGGCGGCTGGTGGCTGACGGCCCGTTCACCAGCGACCCTCCCGCGCATCTCACCATCGCCGATACGCTGGCGCTGTCGGGCCGCGGGACGTTGCGGGGGGAGATCGAGCTGGGGGGCGGCCGGCCCATCATCGCCGACAGCGATCTGACGGTGGAGCGGGACGTGGAGGGGAGCGGTGTCATCGTCATGACCGGATCGGCGCCGTTGTTCGATCTTCGCGCGGGGCTGGGGGATGGGATACGGATGGAAGCAGGTGGCCCACGGGCGACGCGTCTTTCCATCGCCCGTTCGCTCAGGGTTTCCCGGCTCTGGATTCATGCCGGCTCGGCCATCATCCCACGGCCGGGTGACAGCGTTCTCGCGCCGGAGGATTTTCAGTACGATATTCCCTATCCCGCCGGGTTCAGCATGGCCTCGGTGGCGTGCGCGCCGTTCACTATCCATGCGGCCAGCTTCTTCAACGGCGCCACGTCCAACATCTTCCACTACGACGGCGGCTATCAGATCACCGACACGATGCATGTGGGTGAGGGATATTTCCTCAGGTTCCCCGTGGCAACCACCATCTCGCACCACGGATCGTTTCTCAACGTTCCGCTCGTGATAGCCGTGCGGCCCGGATGGAACCTGATCGGCGGGGGGAGCATTCCCGTATCGGTGAGCCGCGTGACGGCGCAGGGGACCACGCTCGCCTCCCAGTTCGTCACCACGCTGGGCGGCAGCCAGTTCTCCACAACGATAGATCCGGGGCGCGGCTACTGGGTGAAGGTCAACGGCGCCGGAACCATCACGCTCAACCCCGACCCCTGACAGGCTGTTCAGCAACGTCATCTGCGACGTTTGCGGAAGAATGCCCCCAAGCCCCGGAGGGGCGCAATATCTGGTGCACAGGGCGATGCCCTGTGCACACCATCACCTACAGGACAAAACAAAAGCGGCGGAAGTGGTATTATTGGCGTATGGAGCGCCGGAGATCCATGTGGGAAATCTCCCCGTTTCGGAGAATATTCTCACCGGCGGAACGTCGTTGGTGGAGTGCCGGCGACAGCGCACCACAAGGTGCCCGCCGCGAGCACGCGATTCGGCGACAGCGACAAACCCAAATCACATATCTGAATTGACAGAGAAACAACTTCACTCCATCACGGAGAACGAGCGCGAGCGAGCCCTTCTCATCGGCCTGACGGTGTGGCCGGAGACGAGGGAGGAGACGCAGGAACATCTCGCCGAACTTGAGCTTCTCGCCGATACGGCGGGGGCCGACACCATCGCCAAGATCATTCAGGGGTTGCCGCGCAAGGATGGCGCGCATTTCATCGGCAAGGGGAAGATCGAGGAGCTTGCCGAGCTGGTGAAGGAGGAGAACATCACACTCGTCGTGGTGGATGATGATCTCTCCCCGGTGCAGGCGCGCAACCTCGGGAAAATGCTCGACCGGAAGGTGATCGACCGGAGCGGGCTGATTCTGGACATCTTCGCCCAGCGGGCGCGGTCCAGCGAGGCGCGGACGCAGGTGGAGCTGGCGCAGCTTCAGTACATGCTTCCGCGACTGACCCGGCAGTGGACCCACCTTTCGAAACAGTTCGGAGGCATCGGCACCAAGGGGCCGGGCGAGACGCAGATCGAGACGGATCGGCGGATGATCCGCTCGCGGATATCGCATCTCCGCGAGAAGCTGGAGAAGATCGAGACGCAGCGGGAGACGCAGCGGAAGGGGCGGACCGAACTGTTCCGGGCGGCGCTGGTCGGCTACACGAACGCCGGCAAATCGACGCTGATGAATGAGATCACCGGCGCCGGCGTTCACGCGGAGAACAGGCTCTTCGCCACGCTCGATTCCACCGTCCGCGCCGTGGAGCTTACCCCCGGACGCACCGTCCTGATGTCCGACACCGTCGGCTTTATCCGCAAGCTGCCGTCGCATCTGGTGGCAAGCTTCCGTTCCACCCTCGCCGAGGCGAAGGAGGCGGACGTGCTTCTCCATGTGGTCGATGTTGCCTCGCCGGTGGTGCGGGAGCAGATCGCGGTGGTGGAGGAGACGCTGAAGGATATCGATGCCGGCGGGATTCCGGTGGTGATGGTCTTCAACAAGGTGGACCTGCTGGAGTCCGGTGATGAGACACTACGGGAACTTCAGGAGCGTTATCCAAACTCGGTCGCGATCTCCGCGTCGCGCGGCCTCCATATCCAGGGGCTCCGCCGGAAACTGGTGGATCTGGTGGAGGCGACCCTGATCGACCGCGTCCTCCGCGTCCCGATTGCCCGGTATAACCTCCTGTCGAAGATCTATCAGTACGCCGATGTTCTGGAGAAGGCGTTCGACGAGGAATATGCCTACGTGAAAATCCGGTTCAGCCCGAAGGTCCACGATCATCTCGGGCCGATTCTGGCGGCGACGGGGGCCGAGGATGTGGAATACCAGTTTGCGCCGCAGGTGAGCGAGGAAACGGCCTGAGAGGGCCGAACGATTATCAATGATCATGATCCGATCCCGAATGGTTCGCACGTTCCGTTTTCTCATCCCCGCCATGTTCGCCTTCTTCGCGGCCATGGCGACGGCGTTCGCGCAGGCCAAGATCCTGATCCCGATGGACAACGGCCAGGCGGATCATCTGAAGGCCTACGGCATCGCCTACTGGGTGCTCTCGAAGAACCTCCCGGTGGACTGGCTGCTCAACTACAAGAGCGGCGCCTTCATGCTGGATTACGCCGATGTGATCGCCGCCGAATGCAGAATCCGCGGCGTGACGTTTCAGGGGATCTCCGGGGCACAGGCCGCGTCGATCTACAGCGAGGTGCAGGCCGAGGGGAACAACATGGACGTTGTCCGTCTGGAGAGCGTGCCGAAGATCGCCGTCTATGTGCCACCAACCTTCCAGCCGTGGGATGATGCCGTGACGATGGTGATGGAGTACGCGGAGATCCCGTACGACAAGATCTGGGACAAGGAAGTGCTGGACGGCAAGCTGAAGAAGTACGACTGGGTACATCTTCATCACGAGGATTTTACCGGCCAGTACGGGAAGTTCTACGCCCAGTATTCAAACGCGCCGTGGTATCTCCAGCAGGTGGCGATGCTCGAACAGACGGCGAAGGAGCTTGGCTACGGCAAGGTCTCCAGGCTGAAGCTGGCGGTGGCGCAGGAGATCAAGAAATACGTCGCCGGCGGCGGATTCCTCTTCGCGATGTGCTCGGCCACCGATTCCTATGATATCGCGCTGGCGGCGCAGAACACCGATATCTGCGATGTCGTGTTCGATGGCGATCCCCCGGCGGCCGGCGCGCAGAAGCAGCTCGATTTCTCCCAGACGCTTGCCTTCGAGAACTTTTCGCTGGAGATGAACCCGTACATCTACGAGTACTCGGATATCGATATCCAGCCGAACTTCATGTCGAACGCGGAGACTGACGCCTTTACCCTGTTCGATTTCTCGGCCAAGTTCGATCCCGTCCCATCGATGCTCACGCAGTGTCATACCGGCGTGGTGCGGGGATTTCTGGGGCAGACGACCGGCTTTCACAAGCGGTTCATCAAGAAGAGCATCACGATTCTCGGGGAGCGGGAGGGGTCCGATGAGGTGAAGTATATCACCGGAAACTTCGGCAGGGGGACGTTCACATTCTACGGCGGGCACGATCCCGAGGATTATCAGCACGCCGTCAACGACCCGCCCACGGATTTATCGCTCCATAAGAATTCTCCCGGCTACAGGCTTATATTGAACAACATTCTCTTCCCTTCGGCAAAGAAGAAGAAGCAGAAAACCTGATACTCCCACAGGTTCCGGATTGGCACGATGCTTATAACAACCAACGGAGCGATCACATGAAAAAACTCATCATTGCGGTTGCGGTCGCTGCCGCATCACTCATTGCACATACAATGAACGCGAATCCATCGGAACTGGAATGGAAGACCATCGCGCAGGCGCTGGAGGATGCGCCGAAGCAGGAGAAGCTGATTGTCCTGGATGTCTATACCGACTGGTGCGGATGGTGCAAGCGGATGGATAAGGATACCTATGCCGACAGCACGGTCAGGGCCTATCTGAACCAGCATTTCATCCCCAGCAAGATGAACCCCGAAAAGGACGGGAAGCTGACCTACGAGGGGAAGGAATACACACAGGGGGAGTTCGGCCAGGCGCTTGGCATCCACGGCTATCCGGCAACGGTCTTCTTCGATAAGGACGGCAAGGTGCTCACATCGGTCCCCGGCTATATCAAGTCCGCGGAGTTCCTCCGCATCCTGAAGTATTTCGGCGATGGAGCCTACAAGACCACGAAGTGGGAGGATTACGCGGCCGCCGCGAACGGCAAATAGGCCGGGCGATATCCGCCATCGAGCCGTCCGGGCATGATCTCCCGAACGGCCCGCGATCACGATCGGAAAGGGCCGTCCGCCCATCCCTCTGAAATCATCACAAAGGGAGCATCAACCACGGTGCTCCCTTTGTCTATCATTCAGTTCTCCTTCTCCATGCACGCACTTCGCTTCCGCGCCCCGCTGCTCGCGTTCCTCTCGCTTATCCTGATCGGCCATCCCGGCCGAAGCCACGCGCAGCAGGCGCCGCCGACGGACGCGCCATCGGTGGGATATCACGTCGCTGTAAACCCTCAGGCGCGGACATTCCTTGTGACCGGCACGCTGAACAACATCGGGCGCGATACCATCATCTTCCATTTCCCGATCTGGGGCCCCGGCGCCTACGACATCATGAACTTCGGCGGCTATGTCTCCGCTTTTACCGCGACCTCCAGCACGGGGCGCGGGCTGAAGGTGGTGCGCGCCGATACCAGCACATTCCTGATCATCGGCCGCGATCGCGCCATCCGTATCGCCTACCGGGTGCATGATATCGGCTTCACCCCGAAATCGCTCTGGTTCGGCCTTTCCGATATCGAGAAGGATTTCGCGTTCGCCAACACCCCCGCCATCTTCGGCTACCCGGATGGATACAAGGACATCCCCTACAGCGTCGGCTACGAGCCCCCGAAAGGCTGGGATCTGGCGGTGGCGCTCGATCCGGCCGCCGGCAGGAACAACTACCTGGCCCACGATTACGATGAGCTGGTGGACGCGCCGGTGCAGATGGGGAAGTTCCAGCGCATTGAGGTGGTCATCAAGGGGAAGCCGCACATCATCACCGTCACCGCGCCGCGGGCGTTGAGCGCGAAGACCTCCGCCCAGCTTGCCGAGGCCACGCGGAAGGCTGTCACCATCATCTCCGATTTCTTCGGCGACATGCCGTACAACCGCTATCTCTTCCAGCATTATCTGGTGGAGCCGAAGCTGGGCGATAACAACTTCGGCGCGCTGGAACACCGGAACAGCTCAACGTACCGGATGCCGCTTGAAGGGGCCGGCACGGTGGATGGCCTGCTGCCGGTGATCGCCCATGAGTACTGGCATCTCTGGAGCCCGAAGCGCGCGCACGTGGCGCAGCTTGGCCCGTTCGATTATCAGAGCCCGCCACGCACCGCGTCCCTCTGGTTTGCCGAGGGGTTTACCGAGTACTACGCGCAGTTGCTCCTGAGAAGAAATGGTCTTGCCGATCCCGCCACCGCGCTCGCGGTCCTTTCGCAGGAGGTGGCGGGGGGCCGTGGGAAAAAGCAGGAGCAGGCGATCGCCGATCTGAGCATGAAGATATCGGAGGTGCCGGTGATGGAGATCCTCCCGCTCTACAGCAAGGGGCCGCTGATCGGCCTTCTGATGGACGCGGCCATCCGCTCGCAGACCGGCAACGCGAAGAGCCTGGACGATGCCATGCGCTACTTCAACCAGGAGTACGGAAAAACCGGAAAGACCTTCACCGATCAGGAGATCATCCCGATCATCGAGCGGGCCACCGGCGCGCGACTCTCCGAGTTCTACGATCGCTATATCGCCGGGACCGATCCCCTTCCGTTCGATCAGTATCTTCCCGCCATCGGCCTGAAGATCGTCACGGAGTACAAGGAGAAGCCGACGCTGGGAGGGGAGTACGAACGCGCCGACAGCGGCTGGCGGATCATCGCGCTTACGCCGGGTGGATCGGCCGATAAGATGGGTATGCGGGTTGGCGATGTCATCACGCAGGTGGTGACCAGCACGGGGCCGATCGATCCACGACAGGTCCTCCCCGCGTACGTCGATGTGATCGCCACGCTGGATGATGTCACCGGCTTCACGTTCGTCCGCGATGGGGCGCCGAGGACGGTGGATGCCCGGATCTCCATCGGAAACGTTGCCACCGTCCGGGTGATCCTTGACCCCGACGCCACGGCGGCGGCGGTTGCCAACCGTATCGCGCTGATCGGGTTGTGATGCCGGGATCGCAGGCCCGCGCGTAGTGACTCAGGTTAAATCCGGCCTCCGGTTGACAGCGCAATGATCCATCAATGATCCGCTGGATCACTCTTCAAGCTCCGTCAGGAGCGTGCCGGTTGTAGCATCGATGCCTCCGTTTCCCATTCAAGCTCCATCGGAGCATGCCATGCTGCCGGCATGCAAGGATGGTACGCTCCGATGGAGCCTGGAATCAAGGAAGGTGTGGCGATGCTACAACCGGTACGCCCCGATGGGGCTGAGAGGACAGATGCCGTATATGACTCCGGGCATCATCCACAGCATCGCAGAGTTGCCACCGGCCCGCGATGGGGGTTGATCCGGATTCCGCGGTTGCCTATGTTCGTCGTCTGAAATCCCTTTCGCGCGCGCCGTGTCACATTTGCGTCGCGCGATCTGTCTGACCGGCACCCCCCGAACGATCCGCGCGGTCAAGCGCCCGTATCTCCGAATTCTCTTCCGAACATCGAAATCATCTTCTACGCAATGAAGACTTCAACACTGCTGGCCGCGCTCGCGATGCTGGTCGTGGCCTCCGTCGCAAGCGGCTGCCACGGCGATACGGTAAATCCGGCTCCCGCCGACAATTCCTCCACCTTCGCCATCATCCGAAGCCGTATCGTCGCGAAGGGCTGCGCGATATCGGGCTGCCACGCCGGATCGACGCCGTCGGCGGGGATGTCGCTGGAGGATGCCGCGATGTACGCCAGCCTGGTGAACGCGCGGCCGACCAACGCCGCCGCCAGCGCCGACGGCCTGTACCGCGTCCTCCCCGGAAACCCCGACAGCAGTTACTTCTACATGAAGCTCGCCGGGCTCCTCAGGGACGCGTACGGCGAGCGGATGCCGCTCGGCTCCCATCCGCTCGACAGCGGGGAGCTTCGCTACATCTACGAGTGGATCAGGGCCGGCGCCCCATCCACCGGCCACGTCGCCGATACCGCGCTGCTCAACGATGAGGAAGTCCATGCGTTCGTTCCGCTTCCTCCGCCGACGCAGGGGATTCAGCTTCATCTTCAGCCGTTCACCATCCTGCCGAACCAGGAGCGGGAGATCTTCAGCTTCATGCGGACCCCGAATACGCAACAGGTGTATGTGAACAGGTTTGAGGTGAGGATGCGGGATCACAGCCACCACTTCGTCCTCTACGGCTACGATGACCGGAACGGCGCGCCCCCGCTGGAGACGCCGCGCGAGCTTGGAAAGGAGATGGCGAACTTCGGGCTGCGAACCTTTATGATCGGCTCGCAGGCCGTCGAGTTCAGCTACCAGTTCCCGCCGGGAATAGCGATGGCCCTCCCGGCGCATCAGGGGGTGGATCTCAACTCCCATTACGTCAATCATCACGATGAGATGCTCACCGGCGAGGCGTATGTGAACCTCTACACGGTTCCCAGCGCGCAGCGGATCGCCCAGTCGCTCTTCTTCGGCCCGCAGAATTTCCAGCTTCCTCCGGGGAAGCGAACCGTGGTCCGCGATACCGTCATCTCCCCATCCGATGTCGATCTGCTGATGCTGACCTCCCACACCCACAGGCGCGGCGAGCATTTCAGGATCTATCTTCATGGCGGCCCTGATAACGGCCAGCTTGTCTACTCCAACGATGACTGGCAGTCGCCGGCCGTCAAATCGTTCGATACCCCGATCCGCCTTCGCGCCGGACAGGGGATCAGGCTGGAGGTGACCTACTACAACGAGTCCGCGAACACGCTCCGCTTCGGCTATACGAGCGAGGATGAGATGTGCATCGCGATCGGTTATATCGTCCCCGCATGATCACGACGCGCGGCTCTGGTCAACAGGCCACGGCCGGCCCCGGAGCAAAGGAAACAGCTTCAGGGCCGGCCGTCACGTTTCAGGAGGTGCGCGCGACTACGGCAGCATCAGATGGAGATCGCCGAACTCGTGCCAGAGGTAGCCGACACGCAATGCCTCGCGATAGGTGGCGCGTAGATGCCGTTCCCCCGCCAGCCCCTCCAGCATCGCCAGATGGGTCGCTCGCGGCTCGTGCAGCCCCGTCAGCAGCCCGTTCACGGCGCGCGGGGGTCGCTCGCGCGTGATCACCAGATCGGTCCATCCCTCCATTGCCCGGGCCATCCCCGCATCATCCACCGTCGTCTCGATCGCCCGCACCGCCGTCGTCCCCACCGCGATGATCCGCCGTCCGTCCCGCTTTGCGCTGTTGACCATCTCCGCCGTGATCGCGGGGACGCGGAAGAACTCCGCGTACGGCGGCTCGTGCTCCTCCAGGCTCGCCACGCCGGTGTGGAGAAGGAGAGGGGCAATCTGCACCCCCTTTGCCACAAGCGCGGTGATCAGCTCCGGCGTGAAGGCGCGTCCGGCCGACGGCATCTCCGCGCTTCCGCGATCGGTGGCGTAGACGGTCTGGTAGTATTCCGGCGGCCATGCCTGCTCCACGTAGTGATAGCGGATCGGCCGGCCGTTGCGGAGGAGATAGTCATCGAGCGGCGCGGGCGTTTCCAGCAGAGCGTTCCAGAGGCGGATTCCCCCGGCCGGATCGCGCTTGGGGTCGGCCGTTGCGGGGGGCGGGCGGAGAGCGGCGGCGCGCGCGTGGGGCGCCGTAAGGGTGAGCGCGCCCCCCTCCGGCAACGTCAGCCGCTCGCCATCACGTCCGGTGCCGAACGGCCTGGTTCCCCGCTCCGCCGGCTCACGAAGCTCCACAACCCAGCGCCGTCCCGAGCGATGCGTGGAGAGGTGGACCACCAGCGGCGTTCCATCCTGGCGCCGGGCGGGGAGCGCCGCGTTCATCGTTCCGCTGGTGTTGAGCAGCAGCAGATCCCCCTCATCCAGCACGCTCGCGATATCGCCGAAACGCCCGTGCGCCATGCTGTCGTCGGAGATGCGGGAGATCATCAGCCGCACGTTATCGCGACGGAGACCGCGCGCCTCCGGCGGGGCGTTGGCCTCCAGCTCCGGCGGGAGGCGGAAATCGAGCGGGTGAAGCTCGTCGCGCATTGCCGCGGGATCGAGCACCCCGGCGGGTTCGATCATATCGCCTCCGCCGGCTTCAACGCCCGCGCGGTGTAGCGGCCGCCGGGGAGGTTCCCGTCGATCAGCGCCATCATCCCAGGGATGCTCTCCTCCGGCAATGGCCTGTCGCTGATGTCCTCGCCGGGAAACGCGTTCTGGTGCATCTGCGTCCGCATGTCGCCGGGATCGAGCCGATAGACCCGGAGATCGGGATTCTCGGCCGCGAGGACCGCCGAAAGCTGCTCCAGCGCGGCCTTGCTCGATCCGTAGCCTCCCCATCCCTCGTACGCCTCCACGCCGGCATCGCTCGTCACATTGATGATCCTCGCCCCCGGCCGGAGATCCCCGCGCACCGCCTGCAACAGCCCGAGCGGCGCGATGACATTGGTCCGGTAGACATCCTCAAGGATATCGAGAGGATACTCCAGAAGCCCCGGCTGCGGGCTCGGCCCCAGCATCCCCGCGTTGTTCACCACAAGATCGGCGCCCCCGAGATCGCGCGCCTCCCTCGCCAGCGCCTCCCGGTGCGCCGGGTCGTTGATATCCCCCGCGATTCCCACAAACCATCCATCCCCCGAAAGGCTCTGTTGCGCCTCTCTCAGCTCATCGGCCCCACGCGCGTCGATGATCAGGTTCCAGCCCCGGCCGGCCAGCTCGCGCGCCAGCGCCAGCCCAAGCCCGCGCGATGCTCCGGTGATGATGGCGGTTCTCTTCTGACATATGCTCATGATTGTTGGATCGTCGGTTTTTGATTATCTGTGCCATTCGTTGGGGGACGTTTGAAACGTCCCCGTACAAAACGTCCTCGTACAAAACGTTCCCTTTTCGGTCATGCGAAATTATCCCGGCGGCGGGGGCCGGGGCATCAGGCAAAGGACGGGATTGTGAGCTGTACTTCCGTACAGGGAGGGGCTCAGGGGAGGGCCATCAACTCGGTTCGCTCCAGCAGGGTTCTCCGGCCGGAGGGGTTTGCGTTGTAGCGGACGGTCATGATCCGGCCGACGCCGGGGGAATAGTAGATGCAGTCGTCATCGGTGCCGGGGCATGGGCGGCCCGGCTCCCCGGAGGAGGCGCAGCGGTAGAATGCCTGGATGCAGGAGAATGTGCCGGCCGGGACGGAGACCGGCTCGGCGATCGCGGTGACAAGCGCGTAGATGCGCGGGCTCCGCTGATGTGATGGTGAGGAGAATGCCATATCCGTGGCGCCGTAATCCTCCAGCGTGTCGCCGGGCTTCACGGGGAATTTCACGCGCAACTGTTCGTCGATCCTGCTCGGCGTTTCGCTGACGTGGAGGCCATCGGGGAGGTTCGCCATCCACTCGCCACGGTTGTTCCGGAACCACCGTTCTCCCCGGATGACCGTGTCCGCCACGATCGTAAGCGTGTCATCGCGGACGGTGATCGGGGTCGTGATCCGCCAGATCCATCGGTTGCCGATCGCGAGCGGCATCAGGGCTGTTGCTCCGGGTCGCGATTGCGATTGCCTCCCGCAGCCCGCGAACCCGCACGCCGCAAGGGCTGCGGCGAGGGACACCATCAGCATCACCATCCCGCGCGATATGATCTCCGGCCGCAGCATCGAGCGCTATCGCAGTTTGTCGATCTTGGCGGCGAGGATGAAATCGCTCTCGGTCAGCCCGTTTACCTTGTGGGTCCAGATCTCTATTCCCGCCTTTCCCCACGCCAGATGAATATCCGGATGATGCCCCTGCGCCTCGGCCAGCTCCCCGACCCTGTTGGTGAACGCCAGCGCGCCGAGAAAATCATCGAACGCAAAATCCTTCGCCAGATGGTGATCGTCCACCACGTTCCACCCATCGCCGAGCAGCGCCCGCAGCGGCGCGATCTCCTCATGCGTCAGTGCCGGCACGCCGCCACGGCAGGGGATGCATTCCTTTTCCGCAAGATCGATCATCTGATATTCCTCTCCCGATATGTTGAAGTATCTCCGGCGATGCAACATTAGCACGAACCATCGCACCGTTCCAATAATTGATCGCGGACGGCGGTTGGGCGATATCGGCAACGCGCCACGGCGTAACTTCATCGCCAAACCAGAATCCTCTATGACACGGACCATAACACCCATCCTCCTCACGCTTCTCTTCACTTCCTGTCACGGCCGCACGCTGCCGTCACCGCCGGTGCCGAAGGAATCGCTGACATTCGCCTTCTACAACACCGAAAATCTCTGGGACCCGGAGGATGATCCCGCATCGCATGGCGATGACGACTTTACCCCCGAGGGGAGCATGCGCTGGACGAACGACCGGCTGGAGCGGAAGCTGGCGGGGATAGCGCGGGCCATGCGCGGGATGAATGATTATCACGGGCCGGATCTGATAGGGATGTGCGAGCTGGAGAACCGGCACGTGCTGGAGCGGCTGACGCGGGAGTTTCTTCCCCCCGGCGAATATGATATCGCCCACGCGGAATCGCCCGACGAGCGGGGCATCGATGTGGCGCTCCTCTACCGGCCGGCCATGGCGACGCTGAAGCGGCTGACGATGCACCGCGTGGATCTGGGGGCCGGGGAGCGGCCCACCCGCGATATCATGGAGGCCACGTTCGAGAGGAAGGGGAGGATCTTCACGGTGCTGGTCAACCACTGGCCCTCGCGACGTGAGGGAGCGGCGGAGTCGGAGCCGAAACGGAAGCTGGTGGCGGCAACGGCGGCGCGGATCATCGACTCGCTGGTGGCGCTCGATCCGGCGGCCGATATCGTGATGATGGGGGATCTGAACGATGAGCCGGCGGATGGGTCGGTCCATGATGTGCTGGACGCCCGCGCGTACGACGGCGAGCGGGATTTCAGCCACAGGATGATCAACACCGCCGCGCCGGTGGCGGCGATGGACACCATCGGCAGCTATTATTATCACAACGACTGGGAGACGATCGACCAGATTATCCTCTCGCGCGGTCTTCTGAACCCGGCCGGCCTCTCCCTGTACGAAACAACCGAAACCATCTACGCCCCGGAATTTCTCCGCGACGCGCGGAGCGATCCGGTGGCGCGTCCGCCATATCACACCTATATAAAATCGGTGAAGTATATCGGCGGCACCAGCGATCATTTTCCGGTATTTCTGCGGGTTGGCTGGGGAGGGTGACGGGGAGGGGGAATCTTATCGATTGGATTATCTGCCGAACCGAAATAGATTTGTCGTGATAAAGCCGATTGGCGAAGCCCGTCCAGGGCATCCTTCCAAAGCCTATCCGGGATATCGTCCCTTCCGTCGTGATATGGCCTCGTTTTTTTGCTGAAGATTGAAGTCCGTTCTCTGGCTCCGGTCCAACTTCCGCTGATTCATGCCGTGAAGAATTTTTCCCGACGACTTTTCATCGATCCATAATCATTTCATATTCAGGAGTTCACGTATGGACATTCGTTCGTACACGATGCCCTCACTTCTTCTCGCCCTTTTTACGACCGGGGCGCTGCACGCGCAGGTTGCCGGTCGGGCGGTTGCCGGCCCGATGTCGCGCGGCGTTTCCATCTCCCGCCCGGCCGCTCATACTCCTCTCGCAAAGCCGCCGGTGGTTGAATCGCAGGTTCCCAATCAGGTCTACGATCAGGGCGATCCAACGCCGGACGAGCAGTACATGCTGGAGCTGATCAACCGCGCGCGCGCCAACCCGGCCGCCGAGGGGGTGAGACTTGCGAACGATCATGATCCGTCCATCGATTATCTCTACGACCACTATACTCCCACGCGAGCCGCCGTGCAGGCGGATTTCGCCACGTATCCATCGCGGCCGCCGCTGGCGTTCAACGCGAAGCTGATCGCGGCAGCGCGACGCCAGAGCCGCGACATGCTGACGCATAATTTTCAGAGCCACACGGGCTCCGATGGCTCCACGTTCGACCAGCGGATCAATGCGGCCGGCTATACCGGCTGGACCTATATCGGCGAGAATATCGCCGCCTATTCAACCTCGATCTGGGAGGGACATGTCAGCCTGAATGCCGATTTCGGCAATGCGGACCTGGGGCACCGGAAGAACATCATGAACTTCGAGGCGGACCCCGCCAAGCTCCATACGGAGATCGGAATCGGCATCCTGGATACGAACGTGGGTGTCAGCAGCACTCCAATGCACACCGGCCAGAAGGTCGTTACCGAGGATTTCGGGACGAAGGGAGGGCACTTCCTCACCGGCGTGGTGTACAGGGATGAGAACAAGAACGGCATCTATGATGTGGGCGAGGGTCTGGCGGGGGTGCAGGTGATGCCCTCCTCCGGCACCTACTACGCGGTCACGTCAAGCTCCGGCGGTTTTACCATCCCGTTCAGCGGGACCGGGAAGATGATGATCACCGCGTCCGGCGGGGCGCTGACCGCCAAGATGGTTGATACGGTCACGCTCGGGACGGAGAACATCAAGGTCGATTTCGTTCCGGGAGCCCCCGGCATGCCGCTTCCGGCCGCGGTTACGCTGATCGGGCCGCAGAACGGTGATAACGTGCCTACCAGCGGCGTGATGCTCAACTGGGATCGTCCATCCCCCGGCATCACGAAGTTCTGGCTGGAGGTGGGGACGACGCCGAACCTCGCAACCGTCCTGATCTCCGACTCCACGATCACCGATACGATGACGGTGCTGAACAATCTTCAGAAGAGCAAGATCTACTACTGGCACGTCAGGGCCGGAAACCAGACCGGATGGGGCCCGGCAAGCCAGCCGGGGAGCTTTATCACGCTGGCCTCCGGGGTGGAGACCACGAACGATGCCGTCACCGGCCGCATCTCCGCGAGCCAGCCGAATCCGTTCAACGGAAGCACGACCATCCGTTTTACGCTTGACAGGACCAGGAACGTGTCGCTCGATATCGTCAACGGCAGCGGCGATCGCGTGGCAACGCTCGTCTCCGGAACTCTTCCGGCCGACAGTTATGCGTTCGAGTGGAACGCGCGCGACCAGGCAAGCGGGGTCTACTACTACCGTCTGAATGTGGCGGGGAAGACTGAAACCGGAAAGATGATCCTCTCGAAATAGAGGGACATATCGCACTGAGATGACGAAGCCGGATCACGACAACGTAGTCCGGCTTCTCTGTTTGCGACGCCAGATCAACCCGCAACCCGCGTCGCCGCCAGCTTGCGGAGGAAGCGGCCCATGTGGGGATCGGATCTGCCGAGCGGCACATCGGCAAGGGGAAACCATCGCGCCGACTCGAACTCCGACGTGTCGAATATCAGCGGCGCCGAGCGGTCGCCTGCCAGCACGTACCAGAGGGAGACATCGGTATGGCCGGCTGTCAGGCCGACGGTTTCGGTGCAGGTGATCATCAGCGGCGCATCGAGCGGGAAGGCGGCGGTGATCCCCAGCTCCTCGAATGCCTCGCGGGAAACGGTCGCCCGCGGGTGTTCCCCCGGTTCCACATGCCCGCCGGTCGGAAGCCAGAGCCGCGCGTTTCTATGATCGACCAGGAGGATATGATCGCCATCCACGCAGGCGAAGTAGGAGACCAGATGTCGGGGCGGCGTGGCCGGTTTTGCCACGCGGCAGAGCTGCGCTCCGGAATCGATCCACGCAAGGGTTTCATCGCGATGGGATTGCTCCATCGCATCGAGCGGTGTGATTGATGCGATTTCCCGGCGGATTTGATCGCGCATGGATATCATGGTATATGCAGGTGTATGTTGCACCATGTGGGATGACGCCTCTTCATGGCGGGGAGAGAGGGAAAATTGCATATATATCATAATATCTGATATCCTCAAGCCCCGGAGGGGCGCAATATTCGAGCGCGTGACATCGTCGCGCGTGACCCGTAGGCAATGCAAATCGGCGTGCGACGCGGCCCCATGCAACGCACGACCCAGGGCATTGCCACACGATTACGGCATCAACGCCGCCATCCCGTAGAGGACCGTAAACCCGACGAAGAGAATCGACAGCAGATGATACCCAAGCCGCAGCCACCATGCGGTAAGATGCTCCTTCACATCAAAGATTCCCTGCAACGCAAGACGGACACCCCAGAAGACGGCGATATAGCCGCACAGGCCGCGCGCCAGGCCGCTTCCGGCCGCAAGCTCCCTGGAGTTGAAGAGGCTGATCAGGCCGAATGCGACGATCGAGAGGACCACGTAGCCGCCGTACACCCAGTACATCTGCCGGTGAAGTTTGGGGAGGACGGCGAGATCCTTCTTCCAGTTCAATTGAAACGGCACAAGCGATGAGGCGATCAGCACCCCCATCTGCCCAATGCCGGCCATGAAGATCAGCGACGGCATCATCTCTCTCATCAGCATCTCCCGGATCGATTATGGAATGTTCAGCGTGCCCCAATCGCAAGCAGAAACGGGACGATAATGTTCCGGACGAACGGCGGATGGAACAGCCGGAAGGCCGGAACGATCAGCACAAGCATCGTGAAGATCCTGCCGCGCGGAGAGCGCATCAGTCCCAGACGCCCTCCCGCCGGGGATCGCTCGACGAACATCGCGGCGGCCTGAATGCCGAAGAACAGCGTCGGCAGACCGTACCCGCCACCCGCGGGGAACGAGATCACAAGATCGTGGACGATCCCGCTGAAGAGGAACCCGGCGACGATGGCCCATCGCGGGCCAAGCAGCCGGTTCAACGGTCGGAAGAGGAAGCGGTGCGTCAGATCGCGGAATGCCGTGTTCCATCGCTTTCCCCAGAATTCGCTGACGCTGATCGATCCAAGTGGCCGGTTCATCAGCGGTCGCGCGTCCACGCCGAGCGATCGCCACGCGCAACTGAGGAGGTGGAACGAGCCGAAATGGAGCATCAGAATCAGGCCGACCATGCCGGTCCAGCCGAAGAGGAGTGGCTGATCATGCGGCACAAGACGGGCAATTCCCCAGATGAGGACGATGCCGGCGATCAGTTTCGCGCTCCCGCCCAGCCATTCCGCGCGGGTTGGAAGATCCTTCGCCGGCAACGGGCCGGGACGGAGAAACGAGGCGGGGTCGAGGCCGGGCCACCCGAGGAGATATCCCGCGTGCCGCCACCACGGCGCGGGAGGCGTCTCGGTCCGCCGCCACGTAAGCCATTTGCAGCCGATGAATATCGCCACGGCGAGAAGCCACATGAACGCCCAGCGAGGCCATGCCGGTGGGGTGAGGATGGCGACGGCCACGGGAAGAACACAGAGCGGAGCCCAGCCACGAAATGAGGAGATTGTCGGTCGCGGTGCTGTTGCGTTCATCTGAATGCCCACGGATTCGGAACTGACGCCGGGTGCCCGGCATCCGCGAACAAGGCGGATGTCGCCATGCAACTTAACCGATGTCGCGCGATTTATCCGTCCGGCCATCTGTTACGTTTCGTGCCGGCGAACCCTTTCATGCGGTAATTATTTTCCCTGTCGAGCGTTGCCCGTCAGCCTCCCCGCCGGAATTATTATTTCCCGCCATCGTTTATCCGTTTCAGCACCTTGAGCACCCGCTTCCGCTGCGATTCGGTTCGGAGATCATCGAGACGTCCGGTGAATGTGTTCCGAAATATTTCCCTGTTGGCGCCGGTGATGACGGCCAGGGATTTTTCCGCGTACATCGGAAATTGATTTGTGGGGCATGTGGTCAATTGCTCGATCAGCGGCGGGATGCAATCGTTCGCGTAGCGTTTCAGCGTTCCCAGCTTCGTCATGATGCCGACCGCGTGATCCCTGGTGATGACCGTTCCCGATTTCGCGGCGGCGATGATCCTGGGAAGCATCGCATGGATCTCCTTGGGGCGGCTGAGCGCGATGGTGTCGAGCGTTGCCATCGCTCCCCAGACCATCCGGTTATTCCGACTTTCGAGAAACGTCCCCAGCTCCGCGTGATAATCGGCGATAAGATCGGGATTCCGTTCTCCTATCTCGCAGAGAACCTTGATGCAGTCGGCCTGAATATTCCGGTTGCCGGTAAGGAGATAGTCCACAAGCTGGCGCGCAGCTTCCGTATTATTTTCCTGAATAATCCTCAGCGCCAGATCCCGGTTGGGGATTTCATCGCGCCGGTTGAGCGTTGTGGCAGGATTCTCCAGCACCGTCATCGTCATTCGGGCTCCGTTTATTGTTCGGATAACTGGTTCAGCAGCAGTGCCAGGTGGATGGTGTCCCGCCACTCCAGCGATTCCTCGAAGCTCCACGCCGCCGAGAGAACCGCATGGCAGAACGCCCATCGCGCAAGCCGTTTCCGATCGATATTCAATTCATGTTCGAATATCGAAAGTCGTCGATTAAAAAAATCGATCGTTTCGAAATCCGACATCCCGGCGGGCAATCGATTGATCATAAATGATCCCACCTCGTAGCCCGGATCGCCGCAAACTCCCTTCGGATCGATCGCCATCCAGCCGCCCGGCGATGAGGAGAGAATATTGGCGTGGTGCAGATCGCCATGAAGAATCACGGTCAGCTCCGCAGAAGCGAGCAGGTCGAGCAATGTCCGTTCGGCGCGCGCGATAATCTCCCGTGGAAACGTCCCGTCATCCTTCCCCGGCAATCGTTGCAACGCTCTGAACCACTCCGCGAGCGAAGGGAACCGATGTCCATCGGGCGGATCATGCCTGAGCTTCCGCATCAGGACCGCCGCGGCTCGCGCTGCCTCGGCATCATCCAGCACTCCGTGAACCGGCAACCCCGGCGATACCCGCTCCAGCAGCAGAGCTCCGGCGATGGCATCATACTCCAGCAGCCGCGCGCAAGCCGCGCCGTTGAAGAGCATCAGGGCCCGCGCTTCGTTCTCCAGCTCATTGCACGGAACGCCCAGCTTGAGCACCACCTCCATGTTGCCGGCTGTTCTGCCGGGGATCACAAGGTTGTAGGAGAGATCATCGAACGGCGCGTCCAGCGTGATGAGCCATCGGCGACGACAGTGATCGAGGAGCGCCGGCAGGGCCGCAAGCCACCGGCGACCGCGATCGGCATGAACACGGGCGATGGTGTCCGCGAGCGCATCCGGGGCTATCATGATGCCGGTGCCCGCAGGTTTCGTGGATACCGCATCAGGCCGTCCGCTTTGGCCGGGTGTTATATCCGCGGTCATCGTAGGGGCTCAGCCGGTCCAGCCACAGATCCTCCAGCACGCGGAGATCGTCGGCCGGATCATAGCCCGGAGTCTCCGGCGGCGTGAGCGTATCCAGCATCTCGAACACGAAGGCATCGGCTCCAAGCTGATTCCAGTCGTTCTGCATCGCCGCGATCGAATGCGCGCCAAGCTGGAGCTGCGCGCGCTGCCGGTTGAGCATCGCCGGAAGGTTGATGCTGGTGCCGACGAACGATTTATCGCTGACTGTATTATGCACGCGGAACACGCCGATCGGGTGCTGGCGGTTCTTGTATTCCTGCTTTAATGCCCTGCGATCCATGAATGCTCCCGTCCCTGTTGGAGTGAAAATCGATTTAAAAATATATCGTCGCGGAAACAGCGGCGCCGGTGTTGATATTCTTTTTGCCCGAATTGCCGAACCTGAGCGATTTCTCCGACGACAGTGTAAGATTGAGCTGCGACTCCACGCCGAGGCTGAAATGCTCATCCAGGAAATATTCTCCGCCGAGCGCCAGGCCGATCAGAATATCCGCTCCTGGAGGGGGCGGGGATGATACCGCCGCCGTGCCCCCCGGATGATGACTCGGACTGGCTTGTGTATGCCGGATTTCCCCAGACACTGACCGGGTCCGGTCCCTTCGGGGAGGTGATATACAGCCCGGTGACAATCGGCGCCACCGTTCCATGCGCCGTTATCACGGGGCTGTCGGGGGGGGATGAGCAGGAGATGCCGATACATGCCAGGGCGATCAACGCCGGAATGATGTTGTTCATTGGTTGGTTCCATGGTGCGTGGGTCGATGCCCCGCGCATTGGAGATTGCGCCCCTCCGGGGCTTGGAGATGGTTGTCTATTCCATGCACACTGTTCAACACTCCGCTACGATCTCTGCCGGGTTCGCGCAATCTTTTCATTGAAGATCCGATCAAGGTCGTCGATCGGCGCGGCCATGATAAAATCGCGTTGAATATCGGTTCCCAGAACGTAGGGACATTCCCCAACGGTATCGAATCCGCATTTCTCATAAAAACGAATTGCGCGCAGGTTGTGCTCCCAGACATTCAGCCAGAGCCATTCCGCCCCCTCCGCGCGCGCCTTCGCGTTGACGGCGTTCAGCAGCTCTCCGGCAAGCCCGGTGCCGTGCCAGGCCTTCAGCACGTAGAATCGTTTCATCTCGATGGCGGGGCCACCGGGGACGCAGGCCGGAGCCTCGCTGTGGCGAATCTGCGCGTAGCCCACGATCCGCCCCTCATGCATCGCCAGAAGGATACGGGTGTCGGGATCGGCGATCACCCCCGCCAGCACTTCCGGCGTAAATTCCTCGGAGCAGTAGATCTCCATGTCGGAAACGGAATTGGAGGGGCCGAATGTATCGTAGAAAATCTCCCGAGCCACCGCTCCCAGTTCCGATGCATCCTCCCCGCGTGCCGCGCGAATCTCCCACATGCAGTTATTCCGATGTTTATTGATGATTTTTTCCGCCAGTGAATATGCGACTATCATGGGGAGACCGAACGTGCTGCTCCCCGGAGCACGCCGTTGAATTATTTCACATACTTCGGCTGATAAAGCTGTATCACCAGATCGCCGGGGGCCTTGAAATGCGTCACGAACCCATAGCCGTGATCCTCGGGCTCCTGCATGAATTCAACGCCGCGCGACCGCATTTCCCGCACGGTTTCGTTGATGTCATCGCAATAAAAGGAGATATCAGCGGTGCCCGACGGCGGATTTTCTCCCCCGGTGGGGTGCACCCCAAGATCAGCCTCAGGCACATCGAATATCAACCAGCCATCGCCGATATCATTAGCCGGAAGGCCCAGTTTATCCCTGAGAAATTCGCGAAGCTCCGTGGCCTGCGACGAGTAGAACATTGCGTGTAGACCGAGATTCATAAGCGGATTCTCCGAAATAACGTGAATATGATATCGGCGTTCATGGCCGCCAGACCTGATATTGCTCTCCCGATTTTTCCGTCACGATCATCATCGCGCGCCAGTCCACCACGATTACCGGATGCAGCGATGTAATCCGGTCGAACGCATGGAAAACCCGCATATGATCCCCCGCTTCTCCCACCGATCCCGCCAGCGTACGCACCCGATTGTTCGCGATATCTCCATACAGCAGCACATTGCCTCCAAGCGGCAGAGCAAATCCATTCTTCACCGCTCTCGGCGATGATGAGGTGGTGGAGAGATATATCCGCTCCGGCGAATTGTTCTCAAGCGCCCGCTGAAGCGCGGTGAGGGTGAATGTCTCTCCGAACGTGGCGCCTGGCAGGGATGGCCTGACGAATATTTTCCTCCAGCCGTGTTCAACCCGATGCTCCGCCTCGAACGCCTTGAATTCCTTCATCTGCCGCTGAATATCGGCAAGGCTTTCCGTCGGCAGAAATTCCAGTTGCCGCCAGTCATCCTCATGGAGCACCGTTTCCCCCGATGATGGCTGTGCCGGGATCTCCTCAAGCTCCGGAAGATCTTTTGCGATCGTCGGCAGGGAGTAGAGAATGGTCTGCGGGTCGACCATTCCGATCCGGGGCTGCGGGCTGTCGTTCTCCTTCGATTTTCCCGTGAGGCCCTCCAGAAAAGCGCGGATTTTCTTCATGAAATACCCATGGCAAGATATCGGATGCCACGCGACCGATATGATCGCGTGGCTGCATCGCCGGAATATAGGTGCGGGAGATCATGATCCGCAATCACGGATTGCGACGCGCTATGTTGTAGCAACCGGGTGTTCAGCGGGGGGAAAGTTTTCTGACGGTGGTGATGTTGCGCGCCGTCGTGGGCGCGCCAATCGCCCTGTCCACCGATGTGCCGGAGAAGAGCGGCGATCCGCTGAGCCCGGCGCGGCATAAGCTGTAGATCTCGCGACCGTGGACGTGAAATTCATCCACGTCGCTGGGGAGCGCCGAAAGTTTTTCCTGAACTTCACCGGCCGGCGGATGATGCAGGAACATGACATGGAGCGATGTTCCCTCGGCGTCGATATCGGCGACCGGAAATGGCTGATGATTCACGATCGCCGCAAGCTCCGCCGCCGAGCGGATGAACGTGGCGACATCGTAGCCGAGCGATTTCCGGAGATGTTCCTCGATCGTTTTCTCCAGCGTCCCGGCATTCCGCGCCGGCGAGTCGAAGATAACGTTTCCGCTCGCGATCAGCGTCGCCACGTTTGTAAACCCCATCTCCTCGAACAGCGCGCGGAGACGATCCATTTTCACGGTATGGCCGCCAACATTGATGGCGCGGAGAAATGCGGTATGGCGTGGCATGGGCGATCGTTGTCCGGGGTTTATCGATGCGGATGAAGTTCGTACCGGCGGACAGGGAATCTGCTTCCCGGGCGCGCCGCGCAATTGTCCGGCGGATGATCGCCACGAACATAATCATATCGTCGCCACTTCAAGCTGGGACACTACCTGATATTGCCGCAACTTGACGAACACAAACGTATTTTCCACCTCCGCCATTGCGATAGTCCGGTCGCCGCGCGGCTGATCGCTGTTGAGCGGTTCGAGCGTCTGAAGTAGTTCAACGGCTCGCGTTACGGCTCAGGCGGATGGGTCTTATCCACATGCTTTCGGGTTATCGTTTCCATGCCTTCCATCAAAGCGATTTCGGGTGTGCCGGATGAAATCGAGGTGACGAAGATTCCGTGTTCCGATAAGACGGCCACGATCGTTGTCACCGCATATTATATCGGCACCGGGACGGTCATAAACGGCGCGGGGATTTTCTGTACGCTTAATGATAGCGAAGTCACCGCCACGGCAACGACCGATAAGCATGGAATAGTCACGTTTACGATCGGGGAGCTTGATGGAAAGAGCGCGAACTATACGATAACGACCCGGGACGCAAAGCGTATCTGCACGGAGCCGACCAGCGGAATCGTGAATGAAGAAGACGAAAAACATCTCAAGCTGGAGCTTGGAAGCACGATCAAGTCGATCAGGATTCTGGATGGCGATGACGATTCGGATATCACCAAACAGACCGCGCAGTATGTCAATCTCCCAAAGGATAAACTCCTTCTTGAGCTGGCTTCGGTCGGCAATATCGACCGGCTCTCCACAACCGTGCGACTGCGGATTGATTTTGAATATCCAGGAGTGCAGAAGGCATCGGTGATGATGGTGGCGGGGAAGGATAACGTGGCATATACCGAGAACGAGAAGAAGCGAAATCCCAACTACAAAACGCTGCCGGCCGATCTGAATGATACAGTTATTGTTGCCACCGGCGACGAGGGATTTGCGATCATCCCCGACCAGTTCCGTGTATCGCCCGCCGGAAACGATCTCTTCCATTTCGTCGCGACCGATCAACAGGGGGAAAGCGTTATCACCGCCAACAAGCTCGTCACGCGCCGCCGGGTTTTTCTGCAGCCGGTTCTCATGGACAACGAGATTGTGCAGATGCCGGAGTCATTGCAGGGAATCGATTCCGAGTACGGGCCGCAGGGGGTCGATTTTACGATATTGAAACCGATCAAGACTCCCTATATCCAGGATTTCTACGACGAAAAACTCGACACGCTCTGGCAGAATCTTACCGAACAATTAGAATCCACGCAGATTATAACGGCCGTTCCCCATACGATCGTGGTGATCTTCGCCGATAACCTCGCCAGCCGGGTGGAATCATTTGCGATCAAAGTCTCGGTCACCGCAAGCTCGACGATGGAACCGGTCAAATTCGCTCTCGAAAACAGAATTCGTGTGAACGACGACGATTGGTTCAAAGCAGGGGAGTTTGAGCCGACGGACAAGGTGGATGAAGAAGAGGGGGAGGGAATAGATGAGGAACTTCAGGAACACCCGGCATACAAGGAAATCGATCTGCGTGGGGAAAAGAAATTGCCGATTGAAGAAAGGATGAACGAAATCAAGGAGGAGATATCGAATCTTCAGATGGAGATGAGGGATCTGGATTCGGAGAGCAGTGAATACAAGAGCAGAGCGATCCGGCAGAAAGAGCTGATGAAGGAGTATCCGCTCCTTGAAGAACAGGTGAAAGAATTGGATAATGAGATCGAAGAATTCTATAAGATAATGGAAAGCAACATCCCCCCACCAATTCGCTTCAATGTGGATGGCTGCATATTGACCGACGAGAAGAAAGGATTCTATACACGCATCAAGGTCGACCTGTCAAATTATATTATCAAGGCGGTCAAAGGGATTATCAAGATCACCTATTACGGCATCGACGGCTCCCGTGGTGGCTTTGCGCATCCAAGGAAAAATGTGGTCGTGATCTCCACGCGCACAAATGAGGAACAACGATCAGAGGAAGGACAGATTGAAGTGATTGTACACGAGATCGGCCACAAGGTTGGGCTGGTGCCGAAATGCAAGCCGGAGAACAGCACGAAGTCGGGAACCCATGATCTTGACAGGCATGAGAATCAGTTTGAAGGAAGTGGATATAATGGTTCGCACTGTTGCGCCGGGTTTGATCAGGGGAATGATTCCTACGTTACGCATTATCAGCAGGAGAGGAAAAAAGAGAATGGGCAGAAGCCGGCGTGTGTAATGTTCGGCCAGACGCCCACCAACTGCGGGTTCTGCAAGCATTGTGGCGCCGCGGTGCGAAAAAAGGATCTCTCCGGCGGGTTCTCCACGGAGTAAATGCCGGAGTGGATCGATAGGGAATTTCTACGGGCCGATCGCGCAGTGCGGTGGCCGATTGTCTTATCCGAAAACCGTTTTCATCGATGCTTGTCATCCGTGCCGAACAACTGCTGGAATTTCAACGCGGGCAGGTGGACCGTTTCGAGTGGGAGTTGAGCGTGATGCTCCGAAACGAATTTCCATCGATGGCCGCGCTCCCGCCCGACGAATTGATCTCGATTGTCCGCGCCGGTCGCTGGCGTGCTCCATCGTTCGCGATCTTCCGTCGCCAGGATATCATCCGGTTCGTCTGGCTCATCGGAAAACATGGGCCCGATATCGGCGAAACGCCGGTGACAGCATGGGCCGGCCCGATTCTGCGACGGCCGGATCGATCGGGATCGGAAAAACTCGCCGCGCTGGAAGCATGGGAGGGAAATCCTGATGAGAAAACCTGAAACCCTCTCCCGGCGATCGGAAACGTTCGAGAATGTATGCTGGTTTTTCGTCCATGCCATTTGTCACTCGGAAACCTGGCGATGACTTCGCTTGCCATCAGTTCCTGGTGCTTCACACCTCCACCATCTGCACGTGCTTCCGGCAGTGACTCATGTTGAATCCAGGCTCTGGCGCGGATCTGCTGAACGATCGACGCTTCCTTCATCCTTCTTCAAGCTCCGTCAGGAGCGCGCCGGTTGTAGCAACGATGGGTTTCTTTATTTCTCAAGCTCCATCGGAGCGAACCATCCCCCATCGGTGGGAACCGGTTGCAGCACTGCCGCGCCTCTGATGATTTCAAGCTCCGTGGGAGCGTACCATTCCCCCTGAATACAGGATGGTACGCTCCGATGGAGCTTGGAGAAAGAAGGAGCATCCCTCCTGCAACCGGCGCGCTCCTACGGAGCTTGGGGAGCGGGGAAGCAATGGCCGATGAATACTCATCGCCACTGACCGGATACCGCATTCAAACTGAGTCACCACCGCCAATCCGCGGGAGTGGGATTTGTCAACCGCGACCGGTATATTCGCGCCGGACACAACATGCTTGTGCCCTGCAATCCCCACGACGCCATCGCGCCCTTCCCCGTCATGAAGCGCAATGCGAGCCCAGGAGTTATACGCGCCATCCATTCTCTCATTGACCATGACTCCAGACCCGATTGCCAACCCGAGCAGACCCGCGGCATCGATTGCCGTGGCTTCGGCAGATGTATGGGCTCGCGCTCCGCAGGTGTCGCTTGAATCGGAACGGAGAGCCCACGAAACATTCGGTTCAACGCGACGGCGGGCGTACGTGGAGATCCCGCATTATCTCGAACGCCTTGATGCGTATGCCGGGGAGGGGGGACCGCCGCTTGTTGTGACCGGTGACTCCGGCGCGGGAAAGAGTGCCCTCCTCGCCTACTGGAGCCATCGGTATCGGAACGCGCACCATGATGCGTTCGTGATCACGCACCATGTTGGGGCCGCGGCATCCGGTGGGGACCATCTGGCGCTCCTGCGGCGGATCATGATGGAGATCGCCGAGCGCTGCGATCTTCACGATCCGGTTCCCGCCGATGGGCACGAAATAGAGCGCGCCTTCCCCCTCTGGCTCGGTCAGGTCCAACAGGAGCATCTGGTGATCGCCATCGACGCGCTCGACCAGCTCGATGAACCATCGCAATGGCTTACATGGCTTCCGGCCTATCTCCCTCCCCGGATACGATTGATCCTCTCCACCAGCGGCGGGCCGACGCTCGACGATCTGCGCCGTCGCGGGCTTCCGCAGCTTGAAGTGCTGCCGCTGACGATGGGGGAGCGGAAGGAGGTGATACGCCGTTTTCTGGGAGACCCCGCGCGCACGTTCAGCAGCGAGCAGTTGCGTCGCGTTACGGTGGACTCGATGAGCGCCAACCCCCTCTTTCTCCGCACGCGACTCGAAGAGCTGCGACGTTATCCGGCCGATGAACAACTGAACGCGAAGATCGATCATTACCTGGAGGCGCGCGATCTCGACGATCTTTTTCAGAAGGTGCTTGCCCGCCTTGAAGGTGAGTTCGATCCCGATGTCGTGCGGCGGGTGATGACGCCGGTGTGGGCATCGCGACGGGGTCTGCACAGGGATGAGCTGGCGACGATATCGGGGATCGGCGGCGATATGCTCGCGGCACTCCTGAAGGAACTGGAATTTCATGTGATGGAACGCGATGGGATGCTCTCCTTCTTCCACGATCACCTGCGGGATGCGGTCCGCAACCGGTATGTCTCCATCGACGGCGGTGATGGGGGGAACGCGCTGCACCATATGCTCGCGGCCTACTTTGCCGGCACGCCGTGGTCTCCGCGCAGGGCGGAGGAGGAGCCGTGGCAGTTTCGGCAGGCGGAGGCGTGGAAGGAGCTGCATGGTTCGATCACATCGCTCCCGATGTTCCTGATGCTGGCGAGGGAGGAGACGATGCACCAGTTGATGGCCTACTGGATTGCGCTTGGCGATCGGTACGACATGGTGAAATCATACATGCGCGAGATCGCGTTGCATGAGCATGAGCCGACGGCCGACACCGCGGTTGCGCTCTATGCGCTCGGCAGATTCTTCTCCGAGTGTGGCGAATATGCCGCCGCCGAGGGGCTCTGCCGTCGCGCGCTGGAACTGCGCGAACAGCTTCCCGCCGAGGGCCATCCTCCCGTTACCAATATTCTCGACACGCTTGCGGCGACGCTCTATCACATCGGCGGGAATGGTGAGGCGCTGGAGCTTTCCGGGCGGGCGCTTGCCGAGCGTGTGCGAACGCTGGGGGAAATGCATCCGGCGGTGGCGCGAAATCTTGTCGATCTGGGGGCGATCCTCTATGCCACCGGCGATCACGCCGAGGCCGAACTGCTCCTGACGCGGGCGCTCTCCCTCACCGATGAAGCCGGAAGGCATGAACTCCCCGTTGTGGCGATGATCCTGAACAACCTCGGGGCGATCCATCTGGCCACGGAGCGCCCGCATTCGGCGACGGCATATTTCCAGCGCGCGCTTGGGATGAACGAGCGGCTGCTGGGGCCGGAGCACCCGGAGGTCGCGTCGAACCTCATCAACATCGCGTGCGCGTTGCAGAGCGAACGCGCGTTCGATACTGCCATCGAGTATTTCAATCGGGCGCTCTCGATCAACGGGAGCGTGCTCGGAGAGCATCACCCCCATATCGCCTTTATCCTCACCAATCTGGGATGGATCATGCGGGAGACGGGGGATCTTCCCACCGCCGAATCGTATCTGCGTCGCGCGCTCGACATCCGACGGGAAGGCCTCGGCCCCGATAATGCCGAGACCTTCCGAAGCGCGTTTCGTCTGGGACGGGTTCTGGCCATGAGCGGACGGCCCGGTGAGGCCGCTGCGCTCTACCACGAGGCGATCGACGGGCTGGCGCGCCTGCTCGGCGCCGATCATCCCGATCTCCTCAATATGAGGAGGCTTGCCGCCGGCATACTGCCGGATGATCCATCAGACTGACAGCGCGTTCCTCTTCCGGGATTGCGTGACGCCGTCCGTCGTGGGATCGATGCCGACCTGCACGATGATCGTGATGCCGATCGTGTCGACCGCGCTCTCGGGGTCGGGACCGGTATGGAAGAGATAGGTCTGTACCCACGGGGGGGTAAACGGTTCGTGGCTGCCGACCGGCCCTGAGACTCTCAACACGGCCGGTCCCGCCATGAACACCTGGCCGCACTCGTTCTCCGCGCAGTAGGCGTTCAAAGTGAACCATTGCTCGTGGTCTTCCGAGCCCCGCAGAACGATATCCCCGCAGACAAACCCGGTGCAGTTGCGCCGGTCGGCCACGACATTGCCGGCGCTGTCGTGGATCTGTATCTGCTTCATTCTCATTCCGTGAAACGTAACGTTCACGATGCAATGTCTTTCCTTCGGCATGTCCCATGAAATGGGCTGGGCCAGGCTATCCTCTTGTGGATTCTTCATGATGATTCCCCTCGGGTTATTCAGTTGCTGCTGTTACGTGCGCGGGGTTTTCCCTGCTGTCGATCGTCTGCCGTTACGGACGGCGTCATGGTCGTCCCCGGATTCCATGATTGAATGGCGCGGGTGGGGCGCGGCGGTCATGGTTTTGGGCGATGAGCCGATTTCGCATTTCGTGAGCTGGCATACGATGGTGATGACGAAATAATCGGCTCCCAGCTCCCTTTCCTTATCCTTCAGGTGATAGGCCATCGTATACGCTGAGACGTTGTCGACGCTGTCACCTCCCTCGTTGTATCGCTCGAGATCCAGGGTGGTGGTAGCGGGACCAGCGCTGCACGGGATATCGTAGCAGGCCAGGTTGAGCTCATAGGTGACAGGGAAATTGAATCCGCGGAGGATGGCGGCGTTGCAGACGTTCGTGTTGCAGTTACGAAGGTGCAGAATGGTCGACTCGTCCTCGTCTCCCGTTGATGGCAGGCGGATGATCGTCGCCGTCTTGATCAGGAACCCCTGAAATTCGATGCTTACGATGGCGTGCATTCCCTCCGGCACATGGATGTATATCGGAGGCGTAGAGGGAGCGGGGACGATGGAATCCGGTAGGGCAGTCATGGATACTCCTTGCTTGGATATGCTGGCATTATGTCTTGCCATGCGGCCGGCCGATTGATACCAGAGCATGGGCGATCGCGGGGCGTGATCGTAGCGCAACTTACCGTGGCTTCCCGCGGGCCTCTTACCTAGAAAGTACCTAGTCCCCCGGCAGGGGACAGGCTTCGGCAGTACGGCAACAACGATCGATTCATCTTCCACGAATATTCTACCTACCATGAACTCCGACGAACTCCACACCGGAAAGCGGAATATCGAGCAGGAGCTTGTCATTGCCGGCAATGACGCGCGCCGGCTTGCCGTGCTGGTCCGGCATCTCGACAGTGGGGATGAGGCGGACCCCGGCCGGAGCGTGGAGCTGGCGACCGAGGGGCTGCGGCTTGCCACCATCCTCCGCGACGTGCCGATGATGGCGGCGATGATGCGCCATCGCGGGCTTGCCCACGAGGCCGTCGGTGATTTCGGTCGCGCGCTCCCCGATCTCCACGCATCGCACGAGTATTATTCCGACGGTGGACCTTCCGAGGAGGGGATTGGCGTTGCCATCGATATCGCCCACGCGCATGCGATGGCGGGAGAGGTACCGATAGCAGTCGAGTGGTACGGCATGGCGCTTGAGATGGCCCTCCGCGCCGGCGCGCCACGGTTGCAGGCACGGGCTCTGGAGATGCTCGCGGAACTTCGCATGAGCCTCGGCGACTATGCCCACGCGCTCGATCACTATCTCAGGGCGCTCGCCATCCACGAGGCGGCGGGGGATGATGATGCCGCCGGCACCGCGCTTTCCTCCACCGGCATCCTCTACGGCCGAACCGGCGACAACGAGTCCGCCCGCGATTGCTTCACCAGGAGCCTTGCCGCGTTCAGGAGATCGGGCAACCGGTATTACGAGGTGAAGGCGCTGGTCAATCTGGGCAACCTCCTCCTCGTCGGCGGCCAGCTCGATGAGTCGTTGAAAACGGCGCTCACGGCGATGGCGATCTACGAGGCGCTCGGCGACCGGATGAACGTGGGGAATGTGATGGTGATGATCGGCAATATCCACGAGCGGCTGGGGCGGGTGGATCTGGCGGTGGCGTTTCAGCGGGAGGCGTACACCCTGATCGACAGCGGTGACGACAACGAGCTTCGCGTGTCGATCCTCCTCAATATCGCCCGCCTCGACATCGCCGTCGGATCGTTCGACGATGCGCTCTTCGTGCTGGATCAGGCGTTGCGGATCGCCGAAATGCTTGCCGAGCCCCGGTTGCGGTATGAGATCCACGAGATGCTTGCCGAGGCGTACGAACGGCTGCATCGCCCCGCCGATGCCCTCTACCACCACAAGCGATTTGCTCGCCTGAGAAACGATATCGCCGGCAGGGAGAAGCAGAAGGCCCTGGCCGAACTCCAGGTGCGCTTTGATATCGAGAAGGCGGAGCGGGAGCGGGAGATCTACCGGCTCAGGGCCGAGGGGCTCGAAACGGAGATGCGCCTGAAGCAGAACGAGCTGGCGGCGATGGCACTCAACCTGGTGGGAAAGAAGGAACTGCTCGACTCCATGAAGGGGCAACTGAAGCAGATCAGGCGCGGCGATGACAAGGGGGAGGATCTATCGATCGACAAGCTGGTACGCGATATCGAGGGAACGCAGCATTCCGATGACGACTGGAAGATATTCGAACAGCAGCTCGATCATCTCCACCAGGATTTCGTCCGCATCCTCTCGGAGCGCTATCCAATGCTGACCCCCGCCGAGTTGAAGATCTGCTCGCTGACCAGGATCAACCTTCAGACCAAGGATATCGCCAATCTTCTCTTCACCTCGATACGCACCGTCCACGCGCACAAGTATAATATCAGGAAGAAGCTGGGTCTGGCGTCGGGGGTGAACCTGACGACATTCCTGGCGGGGCTCTGATGATCCGCGCGAAAAGCGCCGGGGAGCGGAATACATCTCCCCGGCGCTGAAATACAATGGATTATACTTGTACTGTTATCGCGTCAGAACTTCTGGAAGGAGCTAAACGGAAGGCTGCTGAAGTTACCGTTCGGATCGACGATGGCGATTCCGCCGTGTCCGTTGATCATCTTGTAATCCTGCCCACGCCACGTAACCCCGGCATATCCCACATAAAATCCGGGCTCCGACTTGCCGTTGTCCTGTGCGCCGTAGAAATACAACAGCGTCGGGTCCTCATTGCTGTTACGGAAATGATAATGGCCCGTGACATTGATTTTGTACTCTTTTATCCCCATGCGGACGATAAAGGTTCCCGAAAACGTCCCCTTGCTGTCATCGTTGGCGGTGATGTCCAGCTCGTATCCGGGAATAAGCCCGGTATGATACTTCCCTTGCAATCCCATTGATACTCTCCTGAAATAGATAAATGAATAATGCCGACATTGAATTCAGATGGCGTTGAAGTCCTTCCGACGATGTTCCGGAACAGATGGCGGTGCGGGTGTACGGTCGCGACAATTCATACGCCCGCGCTTGAGCCATGTCCGTATCGCCGGAATTCATTTCCGAATCCCGATTAATTGATGGGAGCGGATGCTCATCATATCCGGCGTTTGCAATGTAGGTGGATTGGTACCGGAGGGGGATACCTAGAAAGTGCTTAGATGGTGGAGCGAGGTATCCGTGGTGGTTTCTTACTGCGTGGTCTTGACCGGAAGATCAATATGATGGAACCGGGTGGGGTTTCACATTCACGCCGGGAGCGCCGGAGCGAAACTCCGGCGCGGCATGGGGAGCGGGGGCGTTATTTCGCCGTCTTGACGCCGATCATCGCGAATTCGCCGCGGCCGAGATCATCCGCAAATCCGGGGATCATGGCCTCCATGTTTCGTGTGTAGGCGAGCGGCCAGAGAGCTTTCAGTCGCTCGCGCGCATCGGCGTTGACATGTGTTTTATTATCAGGTTCGATCAGCACCATCGCGATATCGCCGGAATGTTCGGTGATCACAAACATGAATTCATCAGCGTCATCCTCCATCGATGTCCGGAACTCGGGCAGGCTTTCCATCAGATCCTCCAGGAACAGCTCGGCGGACATGGCGCCGTCGTTGAGGAATACTTCTGTCAATCGTTTCTGGATATTCATTACGGACATTGTGTGCATTGAAGGATGGTAAATGGGGGGAAGTTCAAGCCGGGCTGGTTGGTATACGGCGGATTTCTGATGTTAACGATCTGTTGGATCCGGCACGCCCGGCTGGCTGATTGTCGAACTGGTTCATAGCCCTCCGTATCATCTGCACGCGCTTGCTCCTCTGCTGGAGGATCTGCTATTAGACCCAAAGATAATCCGTTCCGGCCAGAAAACGAAGAAGAAGCGTTGCCGGTAAATCTCCCGAAGGAGGAACAAACTTCGGTTTTGGTGGAGGTGGAAGGGGATGGAATAATTGCGGGGAATCGCGACGAGGAGAAGGGGATGACGGGTTGGTCGTATAAGCCTGTCGTTTGTGTAGTAGTGTGAGAGGCCGGAGTCAAATTCCCGACCAATGTGGCTGTTATGGTGGGAGCGGGGATTGCTCCCACCATAACCGATTAGCTACCTGCCTTCCTTGTTGAGCTTTTCGCAAACCTCGCAAAGAGGAAGATTCCCCGTGCCTGACCTTCGGTGTCTAGGCTCGATTTTGTTCCCTTCCTGGCACTGATTGTTGTCGTGGTGCTTATGCCCCAGCTCCGAATGAAATGCAGATACGCGCGACATGATTGCTCCTTTAGCTTTGGATGTATGTAGCGGGTTATTCCCGTTAACTGTCAACAATGGATTGACAGTGATGGAAATTTATTCCGCTACAGCATGGGGGGCGCTACATATCATCTACATAGATAGATAAGGATGGGGCTCAATTAACCGGCAAATAATGTTTGCCGATAGCACAGTCCTGCATTCACGATGATGATGCGTCAGGTCGTTGGGGGCAATGCTCGTTAATGATTTCCGACAACGTAAGCAGAATAAACGGGAGGATTGTGAACTTGTACGTGGAGAAAGGTCTGTGCCGGTTTGTCCTTGACAATATCAGTCAGCATTTTTAAATATAATCCAGCAATTTCAACTCATTGTAATCTAAGTACCTGCAGACAAGTTTTCTGATACCAAATTCGATACAAACAACATCTTCGATCAGCTCAGTAGATCAAGGCATCAGATTATTCCTCGCGGGTACTTAGCTTCGCAAGCTGAGCGGTCCTATGCCGGCGAGATTATCAATGTTGTCTTACGTTAGGAAGTGCGGTCCTTTTTTCAAGCACGCCCGGCTGGACTTGAACCAGCGACCCACAGCTTAGAAGGCTGTTGCTCTATCCACTGAGCTACGGGCGCGTAACTGTAAGCCGCAAGATACGGCGGATGAGCATGGCTGAACAAGCATCCATTCGCAGTTTCCGCGGCGGAATCCGTCCCCGCGCGGAGCCAGCCGGGCATGTTGTTCGTCATCGCCGCCGTGCGTAATTTCCCCTCATGCTCCCCACGTTCTTTCCACCGAAGCTCTTCCCTTATCACAGGAGCAGTCATGCTGACACGCAGACAATTCATCACGACCATGGCGCTTGCGTCGTTCGGCGGGTGCCGCGCGCTTACGGGCGTCAAATCGCCGGTGGCGGGGCCGCAGTCCTGCTGCTGGGACGATGAAGTGCGCCCGACAACCATCGCCATCGTCGGCGATGTGCAGCGGACCGGTTTTCTGGAGATGACGACGCTCGGTCGTTCCCAGAACGATCGGGAGCGGGAGGCGGTGCTGAACGCGATCGCCGCCGACCAGCCGGACATGCTGCTGATGCTCGGCGATCAGGTGGTGCTTGGGGATGACGAGGAGAACTGGGTGTATTTCGACAGGATCATGGCGCCGATCCGCGATGTCGGTGTTCCGGTCCGCGCCATGCTTGGCAACCACGATTACGAGGGGCGCAACACTTCCGTCTGCATCAGATCGTTCTGCCAGCGTTTTCCGCATCAGCGGGATGTGATGCACGGGCTTACACTGCTTGGCCCGATTGCGCTCATCACGCTGGATTCCAATTTCGACCGGCTGACGAGGTCGGAAATAGATGATCAGGTGGCGCAGTACAGGAAGTGGCTGGCAAAACTGGATGCCGATCCTGATGTGAAGGGGGTGATCGTGGCATCGCATCACCCGCCCTATACCAACAGCGCCCTGAGTGCCGGCAAGGATCTGAAGGACGTTCGCGATACGTTCGCCGGCCCGTTTACCGATGCCGTCAAAACCCGGCTCTACCTTTCCGGCCATGTCCACAGCTACGAACGCTTTCTTGCCGGGGAGAAGATGTTCGTGGTGAGCGGCGGCGGCGGCGGGCCTCGTCGCGAGGTGGACAACTCACCGAACCGGCCATACCATAACGATGCCTATCGGAAGGATGGTTTCCGTCCATTCCATTATCTGCGGCTCAAGATCCATGAGGAGAAGTTGACGGTGGAGACGCGAATGCTGCGGAAGAGGGGATCGGACTGGGATTTTGCCTCCGGCGACCGGTTCGCGCTCGGGTTTGCGGGGTAGAAGACCGGCGCGCATGGTGATGCCATGCGCGGGATGAATTGCGCCCCGCTGGGGCTTGAAGATAGTCGAGTGTCGCATTGTATATCCATTCTTCCAGGCCCCGGCGGGGCGCCATAGCTGGTGGACAGGCACGGCAGACGTTGCACCCTACACCCGATTCTGCACCCGCATTCCCATCATCTCCAGCCCCTGACGCAGCATCGTGCCGGCGGCGTCCAGCAGTCGCAGGCGTGCATCGCGGACCGGAGCGGCTTCGGCGATGATCCTGTGCGCCGCGTGAAACGCGTTGACCGCCTCCGCGAGCTCGCAGAGATATGCGGTGATGATCAGCGGGTTTTCCTCGCTCACCGCCCGGTCGGCGGCATCGGGAAAGGAGATGATGGAGCGGATCAGATCGATTTCGCGGGGATGCGCCAGCGGTTCCAGCGATGCGCGGTGGTTCAGGGGAAATCCCTCGGAGTCTGCGTGGCGGATGATCCCCGCGATCCGGAAATGCGTGTGCTGGATGTACAGGAGATCCCCATCATTCTCAAACGCCACCGCGCGGACGATAGATATAAGGGGCCTCCCGGAGAGAAGGCTCGCCAGGCGCATATGATAGAACGGGGGGAGGAATCGGAAGTTGATGAAACCGTTCGGGGCGATATCGACCGACAGCAATCGTGGATCGCTCTCCAGCGCAGCGACGATCCGCGCCGCGATCTCCGGGGCCGGACGGCCGAGCGTCGCGGCAAGCCGGTGCGCCAGGCCGGTGGAGAGATCGCCCAGATCCTTCCGGCGCGGATAATCCAGGATGATCTCCGTATCGGCCGGCGCGCCGATCGCGGCAAGCGCGCGCGCCAGCAGCGGCGCCAGATAACGCTTCACGGTCGCGACGATATCACTGCTCGGTGGGGAGCGCCGGTGTGGGCGCGGGGGCCTCATCCACCACATGCTCCACCTTGGCGTCCGACCAGAGCCGCTCGATCTTGTAGAACTCCCGCGCCTCCCGGTAGAAGACATGGACCACCACCTCGACGAAATCGAGGATCACCCACTGCTGTCCCTGCCATCCCTCGCTCCTGTACGGCTTGATTCCCATCTCGGCCAGCCCGTCGTGGACCGCGTCGGCGATGGCGTTGACCTGCGTATCGCTGTCGGCCGTGCAGATCACGAAGAAATCCGCCATGTCGGTCAGCTTCCTGATATCGAGGATCACAACGTCCTTCGCCTTTTTCGAGAGCGTCAGTTCCGCGGCGCGCCGGGCCAGCGTTTTCGGATGATTCGGTTTTCTTGCTTTTGCCATAGTATCTGTTGATTGGGAGGGGACGGGGAGGCCCCCATTCTCTCCATGTAGGTCTTAATGCCTCGCTCGCGATCCGGTTATTTCATCGGCCTGAGCTGCTGATAATCCTCTCCGATCACCACGGTTGCGCGGATAAAGAGAGAGCTGTCGATCGCGGTTTCGATATTCTTGGGGGAGATGCCCAGCGCGTACGCCACCTTCTGCGCCGAGAGAGGATCGCCCACGCGGTCCAGCACGCGGGATCGGGGCTCCTTCCTCTTCTCCGTGCTGAACTCCGGCACGTCGAACTTCCGGGCGCGGAGAAACTCCGTGAACTTCATCGCCATCCCGTCGGAGCCGCATGCGTTCACCACATTCACCTGGATATGCTCCCCCGCCTTCACGAACATGTCGGTCCGGTCGATCGTCGCATCCACATGATGATGAAAGATCGTATGCTCCACCAGGCCGTAGCCCAGCACCCCCACGATCGCCAGCGCAATGGCGCCGATCGCCATGTAGAAGGCTCGGGTCGATCGCGGTCTCCGTCCCGGCGTCACCTTCTCCGCCGGGGCGCTATCCCGAAGCCGTGTTGGACGTGATCGATTCATCTCGTGATCTCGGCGCCGTGCCTGATAATATTCTCTCCGCCCGGTTACGAGGCGAACGATGTTGCGTAGAGCGCCTCCAGCTCCCGGTACTGCACCTGCGGAAGCCGCCGTTGCAGATACTCCTTCTCCGAGTTCCAGAACGATCTGAGCGATCCCGTCTCACCGCCACGACCGAAGCTGATGATCGCCAGCGCCGCCGGCCGGAAGAGGGGATGCGGGCCACCCAGTGATGAATCGGCCTCCCGCGCCGCCGAATCCGCCTGGGCGAGCGTGTCCGCCATGTAGCGCGCACGGAGCCCTCGATATTCCTCAAGATGCTGGTTGGCCTGCGCCACGAACCGCGCCCGCTGATCCTTCCTGACGCTGATGAACGTCCCGGCGCGCGGCGCAAGGATATCATCAAGATATTCCACAGCGTCGGCGTGCGTGGCGAACGAGGGCCACAACTCCTCGTGCAGGAGTATTCCCTCGCCGCGGACGCCTTCCAGTCGCGAGAGCTGCGGATCGCCGGACATGGCGTGGAACATCGGCCTGATGCGCCCGTCGCCGCCGGTGTAGATCGCGATGCCGCCGGAGGCGATGGGATCGTTGCCGCCGGAATAGGTCATCACGATCAGCTCCGGTCGCCCATCCCCGTCGATATCGCGGACGGCGTAGGAGGAGGCCCACGCAACGCTGTCGGCAAGGCGGAGGGTGTAGGCGCCGAGCGCGGGGTCGTAGGAATAGATCTGGAGGAGATCGGCCCGGCAGGTTCCCGGCCGCAGCGTATCGGCTCCGCCGCTCATCACCACATACTCATTCCTTCCATTGCCGTCCAGATCGGCCGAGAGAACCGTATCCATCTTCCGTCCCTCCGGGAACACCGGAGGATGGAACGTGGTATCGTGCGCGGCGGCGGCGGCCGTATCGCCACGTCCGGGAGGTCGCGGGCCCTTCTCCCGTTCACCACAGCCGGTAAGCGAGAGGGCGGCCAGCGCCATCAGGATGGATGCGATCGATCGAAGCGAGTTCATGAGCCAGAATATCCGTGCACGAAAGAAGTTCGGGCGATTGAGCGCATCGCGATGCGAATCACGTTGCGCTCAATCGCCCGAACGGAAGCTTGTACGAAGCGGAGGGGAAACCGTCTCTCTGCCGTCTACCCCGCGGATACTTCGGTGTCGTCCTTTTTCTTGGATTGAACTTCGGCGCGAATATCCTGCGCCAGAGCTCGAAGGTCCTGCATATGCTTCCGCACACGTACGCCGGCGGCCTTGTTGTCCTTGAGATAGAACTTCTCGAAGTCTTTTTCAAAGCTATCAACCAGACTCTTCAGTTGATTGAACCGATCCATGACGAAGTCTCCTGTGATTGTGAGAACAAATCCGCAGGCGCTCTAGCCCCTCCGAGCCGACACCTGGTCATCGTGATGTTGGATTTTTGAAAAAAAACGTGCTTCAATATACGAAAGCTCCTCTTGCCGCAATGAAGGATTTCTCATAGTGCAGCGTCGGGGGACGTTCAAACGTCCCCATTCAGTTTCAGGGGACGTTTGAAACATCCTCCGACGGGTCGTGACAGTCCGTTCGACATCCGTTCTTCTCCGAATGGCGTGCCATTGCGATCATCCTTTCAGCATCGCCCGCGCGGTCCGCTCCAGCTCGGTTTTCAGGTAGATTCCCGTGTAGCTTCGCGGCTCCAGCATCACCAGCTCCGGCGCCCCCTGAGCCACGATCTCCCCCCCGTATTTTCCCCCCTCGGGGCCAAGATCGATGATCCAGTCCGCCGATTTGATCACGTCGAGGTTATGCTCGATCACCACCACCGTGTTCCCCTTGTCCACCAGCGATTGCAGCACCCCCAGCAGCATCCGCACATCCTCGAAATGCAGCCCCGTCGTCGGCTCATCCAGCAGATAGAGGGTGCGGCCGGTCCCCATCTTCGAAAGCTCGGTCGCCAGCTTCACCCGCTGCGCCTCGCCGCCGGAAAGGGTCGTGGCCTGCTGTCCAAGCCTGATATAGCCAAGGCCCACATCGTTCAGCGTCTTCAGCTTCCGGTTGATTCTGGGGATATCCTCGAAGAACGCCAGCGCCTCCGCCACGGTCATGTCCAGCACCTCGGCGATCGATTTTCCCTTGTAATGAACCTCCAGCGTCTCCCGGTTATATCGTTTGCCGTCGCACACCTCGCAGGTGACATAGACATCGGGGAGGAAGCTCATCTCGATCTTCTTCAGGCCATCCCCCTGGCACTCCTCGCAACGTCCGCCGGCCACATTGAAGCTGAACCGACCGGCGGCGTAGCCCCTGATCTTTGATTCCGGCAACTGCGTGAAGAGATCGCGGATAAAGGTGAAGAGGCCGGTGTAGGTGGCCGGGTTGGAGCGCGGCGTCCGCCCGATCGGCGACTGGTCGATATCGATCACCTTGTCGATATGCTCAAGCCCCTCGATCACCCCGTACGGAAGCGGCGGCGTGTGGCTCTGGAAGTAATATCGCGAGAGGATGGGATAGAGCGTATGATTGATCAGCGACGATTTGCCGGAGCCGGAGAGCCCGGTGATGCAGATGAATGTGCCGAGCGGCAGATGCAGATCCACATCCTTCAGGTTGTGCCCGCGCGCGCCGCGAAGCGCCAGCTCCAGGCCGTTCCCCGCGCGCCGCGCCGCCGGAAGCTCGATCTCCCGTTCTCCCGTCAGATACCGGAACGTCATGCTCCGGCTGGTGTCCACGCCGGCCACCTCCTCCGCGGGCGTTGTGTTCTTTTTCGGCCGTCCGCGCTTTTTTGCAACGGGCGCCTGCGCGGTCAGGAAGTTCTCCGGCGTCGATGCCCCCACGATCTCCCCGCCAAGCTCTCCCGCCCCCGGCCCCATGTCGATCACATAGTTGGCCGATTCGATCATCTCCCGGTCGTGCTCCACCACGATCACCGTATTTCCCAGATCGCGGAGTCGCTTGAGCGACCCTATCAACTTCACGTTATCGTGCTGGTGCAGGCCGATCGACGGCTCATCCAGCACGTAGAGGACGCCGCTCAACTGCGATCCTATCTGCGTTGCAAGCCGTATCCGCTGCGCCTCGCCGCCGGAAAGGGTGCGTGCCGATCGATCGAGCGTAAGATAATGGAGCCCCACTTCCAGGAGAAAGCTCATCCGGTCCACGATCTCCTTGACGATAAGATGGGCGATCGTCCTCTGCCGCTCGTTCATCTGAAGCCCGCTCAGCCGCTCCATCGCATCGCCGATCGGGAGGATCACCACATCGTGGATGTTGATGCTGTCGATCGTGACGGCGAGGCTTTCCGGCTTCAGGCGGCCGCCGTTGCAGGTCGGGCAGGTGGTGGAGTTCATGAACGCCTCCGCCCATTCCCGCGCCGATGTCGCGCTGGCGCCGGTGAGGGACGCTTCAAGGTTCTTGATGATCCCGTCGAACCTGTGGTGATAGATCACCGTCCGCCCGTTGGCGTATGTATAAGGGATCTCGAATTTCTGCTTGCCGCCGCCGTTCATCAGCGCGTCGAACGCCTCACGGCTGAAATCCTTCAGCGGCGTATCGGCGGTGTAGCCGAAATGCGCCACCACCGCCAGGGCCTGTGCCCATTGCCAGTTGCGGCGCGGCTTGCCGAGCGGTCGCAGCCCCTCCTGGTTGAGCGACAGCTTCTTGTCGGGGATCATCAGATCGATCGAGAACTCGTACGATTCCCCCAGGCCGTCGCACTTCGGGCAGGCGCCGTAGGGGGAGTTGAAGGAGAAGGAGTTGGGCTCCGGCTCCTCGTAGCTGATGTTGCAGACCGGGCAGGCCAGCTTCTCGGAGAAGAGCGCGTCCGGCCCCTCCGCGTCCCATTCCGCGATGATCAGCGCCCCGTCGCCGAAGCGGAGCGCGGTTTCCAGGGAGCCGTGAAGTCGCGATCGCGAGCTTTCGTTCACCTCCAGCCTGTCCACCACGATCTCCACATCGTGGACCTTGTAGCGGTCCAGCTTCATCCCGGCGATGATCTCCTGGTAGCTCCCGTCGATTCTGACGCGGGTAAATCCATCGCGGAGGATCTTCTCGAACAGCTCCTGGTAATGTCCCTTTCTGCGGCGGACCACCGGCGCAAGCGCGGCAATACGCCGTCGATCGTACCGCTGGGCGATCACCTCGACGATCTGATCAAGCGTCTGCTTCACCACCGGCGCGCCGCAGTTGACGCAGTGCTGGATGCCGGCGCGCGCGAAGAGGAGGCGGAGATAATCGTAGATCTCCGTCACCGTGCCGACGGTGGAGCGGGGGTTTGTGGAGACGGTTTTCTGTTCGATGGAGATCGCGGGGGAGAGCCCTTCGATCAGATCGACATCGGGGCGTTCCATCAGGCCCAGGAATTGCCGTGCATATGGGGAAAGGGATTCCACATACCGGCGCTGCCCCTCCGCGTAGATCGTATCGAACGCGAGGGAGGATTTGCCGGAGCCGGAGAGGCCGGTGATCACCGTCAGCGAATCGCGCGGGATTGTGACATCCACCTCTTTCAGGTTATGCTCCCGCGCCCCGCGGACGATGATGCCGCCGGCCCATAATTCTTTGTCCGCCGCGCCATTGGTATCGGCGAGGATGTTAGATTTGCCCCGCTTCGGTGTCTGTTGCGGGTCGCGGTCAGTTTCGTGCTTCATACGTTCAGTGCCCCTTCTTCGGGGAAATGGACTCGGTCATCGATAGTCAACCTGACAAGTTACGGCTGCGAGGTGGAGTCCGGCAAGGGAATGGTGGTCATATAATGACCTTTTACGAATAGATGTTCCGCGCGATGCATCCCGAATACTCCGAATGACCCGTCGGAACGCCGAATCCGCCGAAGCATTAAGCCCCGACCGGTGCCGCGCATCAGATGACGTTGTTCAACGGTCTGACTCTTCGAAATAATCGCATATGTCCCTTCATACTCATTCAGGATTTTCCATGAACATTCGCATTACACTTATCCAGCGCCTCTGCATGGTCCTCATGCTTGTGGCCGCCGGCTTTGGTCTGAACGCCTGTAGCGATACCGCCACGGCTCCGGCACCGGCAGGGTCATCCACGGTGACCATCTTCCACGCCAACCCCGCCTACACCTCCGATGTGGTGGTCCGCAACGATACCACGACCCTTGCCACCCTGGCCTATGGCACCTCCGGCACGGCCTCGGTCGGCAACGGCAGCCGCAGCTTCACCTTCCGCGCCACCGATGGCACCCAGCTTGCGTCCACCAGCATCACGCTTGACAGCACGATTGCCCCGTGGGTGATCTTCAGCGGCGACGCGGGGGGCAAGGATGGGTTCTCGATCAACACCAAGAAGATATCCGCCACCGTCGGGGAGTCCGCCATCCGCGTGATCAACGCGTCGAAGAACGCCGGGGATATCACCCTGAAGGTCAACAGTCTGACCGGCGCCAGCTTCACCGCAAGCGCGCTCTCCTATCAGAAGGCCACCGATTACGTGACCTTCCCCTCCGCGTCGACCACGAAGCTGATCGTCCTGAAGGGCGGCAACTCCATCCTGGAGATCCCGCTGTTCCTCTCCGATACCAAGAGCTACACGGTCGTGATCTACGGCTCGACCGATGCCGCCGCCGTGGCGCCGTACAAGCTGGCCGGCAAGGTCATCGCCGATTAACAGGCTGTTGAAGAGCCCATAGGCCATTCGACCGCATTTCAACGGCTTCCCCTGCTTCGGCGGGGGGAGCCGTTGTCGTTGAGCGATCATCATGGGAGCCTGGAAGGGCTTTGGCCGGCGGGCCGTGACCCGCTTCAGGACGCACCACCGATCCAATTTCCCGGACCCCGCCTCTTGCTATCCGTTGCGATGCGCCGTATACTCCTCGCGACTGCAACCTCCCTCGTGAGTACGCAGAGTCAGAGGGACGTTCGGATGTGGCACAACTCATTACTTCTCATAAACGGAGGTACATCGTGGCTGCTGAGATCACTACTGACAGGATCCGCAACATTGTCCTTGCCGGGCATGGCGGTTCCGGGAAAACCACTCTGGCGGAGGCGATGCTGTTCGCCGCCGGGGAGACCACGAGGCTGGGAAGCGTACCGGACGGCACCACCCTCAGCGATTATCATCAGGACGAGATCGACCGGGGCATCTCCATCAACCTCGCCACCCTTCATGTCAACTGGAAGGGCTTCAAACTCAACATCCTGGACACCCCCGGCTATCCCGATTTCATCGGCGAGACGAAGTCCGCGGTGAGGGTTGCCGATACGATGGTGATGACGGTCGATGCCTCCACCGGCGTCGGGTTCGGCGCCGATTCTGCGTGGGAGTTCGCGGAGGAGGCCGGCATCCCGGTGCTGTTCGTGCTGACGAAGGTCGGCGTGGAGCAGGCGCATATCGAGGAATCGCTCCAGTACCTCCGCGAGCATTTCTCCCGCGATGTGGTGCCGCTGGAATATCCCGTCTATGAGAACAAGAACCTGGTGGCGATGGTCAACGTCCTCTCGATGCAGTGCATGACATTTGCCGAGGATGGAACCGGCACCCATTCCGACAGCTCGGAGATCCCGGCCGCGGTCCTCGACCGTTGCACGGAGCTTCGGAGCGCGCTGGTGGAGACGCTGGCGGAATCGGATGAGACGCTGATGGGGAACTATTTCGATAACGGCACGTTGAGCGACGACGAGATACGTCGCGGGCTTCGGACGGCGGTGCTTGCGCGGAGGATCTTTCCCCTCTTCGCGGCATCCAGCACGAAGAATGTGGGGATCACGCCGCTGATGGATTTCATCACCGACTATTGCCCCGGCCCGGCCGATATGCCGATGCCGATCGCCGCCGGCCCGCATGGAGAAATGCTCACGCTCGATCCCAATTCCCACGACACCGCGCTCTTCGTCTTCAAGACCGTCAGCGAGCCGCACGTTGGTGAGCTTTCCTTCTTCCGCGTCTACAGCGGCAGGGCGAACTCCGGGATGGAGTTGATCAACACTGCCAACGGGCGGGCGGAGCGGATGAACCAGATCTTCGTGATGAACGGCAAGAACCGGAAGGATACCACGGTGCTGAACTTCGGCGATATCGGCGCGGTGGTGAAGCTGAAGAACACCCATACCAACAACACGCTTGCCACCAAGGGACATCAGGTTTCGCTGCCGACCATCTGGTACCCGGCGCCGATCGCCGATGCCGCGATCATTCTCAAGGGAAAGGGGGATGATACGAAGGTGAGCGAGGGGCTGCACACGCTGCACGAGGAGGACCCGACCTTCAACGTCTATCAGGACCCGGAATCGCATCAGACTGTGGTGAGCGGGCTGGGTGAGCTGCATCTTGAGGTGATCATGAAGCGGCTGCAGGCCAAGTACGGCGTGGAGGTGGAGATGAAGGCCCCGAGAATCCCCTACCGGGAGACGATCAAGGGATCGACATCCACCAGCTACCGTCACCGGAAGCAGACCGGCGGCTCCGGGCAGTTCGGCGAGGTGCATTTTCATATCGAGCCGTGGGAGGAGAACCGCCCGCTCCCCGGCCAGTTCCAGAAGCGTGGCGAGGAGCTGGATGATCTGACCTGGGGGGGGAAGTTCCACTTCGTCAACTCGATCGTCGGCGGCACCATCGAGGCGCGGTTCGTGCCGGCGGTCAAGAAGGGGATTGTGGAGACATTGCAGCGCGGTGCATTTGCCGGCTATCCGATGACGAACGTCCGCGTGATCCTCTACGATGGCAAGATGCACCCGGTGGATTCCAACGAAAACGCCTTCAAGACCGCGGCGCGCATGTGCTTCAAGCAGGGGGTGAAGGATTGCCGCCCGCAGTTGATGGAGCCGATCTGGAACATCGAGGTGACGGCGCCGATGGAGGCGATGGGGGATATCATGAGCGATCTCAGCAGCCGTCGCGGCCGGATTCTCGGCATGGATTCCAAGGGGACCGCGCAGGTGATCAAGGCGCAGATCCCGCTGGCCGAACTCTACGGCTATGCCGCCCGCCTCCGCGGCATGACGCAGGGTCGCGGCAGCTACACCCGCGCCTTCAGCCACTACGAGGAGGTGCCGAAGGAGATCGAATCGAAGATCGTCGCCACGGCCGATCTGGAGGAAGTGGAGGAGTAGCCCATCCATATCCGTGTGGACAAGGTGATGTGCCTCCGTCCGAGAATGTGCGTTCAAAAATGATGTGTGTGCATGGGGCGATGCCCCATGCACCAGCTATGGCGCCCCTCCGGGGCTGAAGGAGGAGATCTGACCTCCCTCTGCAAGCCCCGGAGGGGCGCCATATGTTACCACACGACAACGTCGTGTGTCGATGCCCGGCATGGAAGCCCCGGCATGGAAGCCCCGGCATGCCGGGCCGCAGAGATATGCCCGCCCCCTGATATCCCCGCCTACCGACATTATTGCAGCCCTCGCCATCCCCTTTGGCATATGCTTTGGACACTCCCAGACATTGATATGAATCCGAAGATTTCTGGAGAATTCAAAGGAGGAGGAGATGAAAAGCATTGCAGGGGTTTTCACATCGCGTGATGACGCCGCCAAGGCGATCACCCGCCTGAAGGCGGTCGGCATCCATGATGATCAGATCAGTTTTCTTACGCCGGAGCATCCCGACGCGCAGATCAGCGCGGTTCCCACGACCGAGGGGGAGGCGCCCGGAATGGGCTCGGCGCTCGGCGCGGTTGTCGGCGGAGCGTCCGGCGCGGCGCTGGGAGCGGCTGCCGCCAGCCTGCTGATACCGGGCGTTGGCCCGATTGCCGCGATAGGATTTGCGGCGATTTCCCTCTTCGGCGGCGCCGGAGGGGCAGTTGCGGGCGCGGCCGCCGGTGAGAACCTGGAGTCGAAACTGGACCACGGCCTTCCCACCGATGAGCTGTTCGTATACGAGGATGCGTTGCGTCATGGAAAATCCGTGGTGCTGGTGATGTCGGATGATGATCTGGCGGAAGCCGCGCGCACGGAGCTGTCAGCAGCGGGTGCCGAAAGCATCGATGCCGCCCGGAGCAGCTGGTGGGGAAGCCTGCGTGAGTCGGAGGCGGCAAGCTACCGTGCCGCCGGCGGTGATTTCGACAGGGATGAGCCGGTCTACCGCCGGGGATTCGAGCGGGCGCTTGACGGCGAACTGCGCGGGCGCTCCTACGAGGAATCGATCCCCAGGCTCCGATCGACCGACGCCGACTGCTACGAGCAGGCGTGTTTCAGGCACGGATACGAGCGCGGTGCCTCATATACCAGGACGCCTTCAACGGGTGATTCCAGCCCATCGGACGGCAGTCACTGAGACGTTATAGTTCGTAAACCATGACATAGGTCATGAATTGCGTGAGCCGGACCAGGTAGATTGATCTCGATGTTGGTCCGGCTTTCCGCGTGCCCCCAGCCCCCCCTGCCCGGATACCCGGTTCCGCATCCGTATATATCAATAACGAAATGATTCGCGCATTCAGCGTCGCGCGGATTTTTATTTCCGTGCACGCGGCGTGAAATACGCATTTAATTTCCGTCAGTTGGAAGTACGAAAATTGATGGCGATGTTCTGTGGAATTGCTGATTTCGACAGGCCTGTTCTCCGGTGAAAAATCCGGAGCGGTCTGCGGATAATGTTCAGATCGTAATCCGTTGTATCTCCCGGAATTATGAGATAATGATTGTTATTTCCGATTAACGGGATGGTTCTTTGATTCGATGAAATCAGGTGATCGTCTGGAATTGCGTAGCTGCCCATTTTTGCGGGTGGGCTACAAGATGTCACATTCGTGACGGGATTATGTTAATCGTTTGTGATTAAATTAAGGGCCCGCAGGTAGCGCATGAATTTCTGTTCCGTTGCGCGCCATTGCCGGTATTCCGGCCCGCTGAATCTCTCCAAACGCGATACCGCATCGCGGCAATGCTCATGTCGGGAGCGCTTGAATAATAATTCAAGGATGCAAACAAATGCACTCGGTGCAATGATATAGACTAGCTCGAACAATGGCTCAGATATTTCATCCAAGCACCAATACCCTCTCCAGGGTCAGCATCTTCGGAATCCTCTTCTTACTGGTGGGGGGATTATTCGTCATGGCGGAGATCTATCGCTCTCCATATGTGACGAAGGCCACGGTGGTGCGCGATCAGCCGGTTCAGTTCAGTCACGAACACCATGTGGCGGGGCTGGGAATCGACTGCCGGTACTGCCACACGACGGTGGAAAAATCATCCTTTGCGGGCCTTCCGCCAACGGAAACCTGCATGAGCTGTCATTCGCAGATCTGGACGAATGCAAAGCTTCTGGAGCCGGTGCGCGAAAGCTATCGTACCGGCAACCCGATTAAATGGACACGGGTGCACGACCTTCCGGATTTCGTCTATTTCAATCACAGCATCCATGTCGCCAAGGGAATAGGCTGCGAAAGCTGCCACGGTCGTGTCGATAAAATGCCGCTGATGTCCAAGGCCAATACGCTTCAGATGGAGTGGTGCCTGAACTGTCACCGCAACCCCGAGAAGTTTATCCGCCCGCGCGATGAGGTCTTCACGATGGGATATGTTCCGGCCGAAGACCAGAGCGTCCTTGGCCCGAAGCTCGTCCATGACTATAAGGTCAACATCAGGCAACTCACTAATTGTTCTATCTGTCACCGGTAATGAGTATAGATACCGAACAGTCCGCCCCATCCGGCGATCCGCGCGCGGAAACCAACGGCGAGTATGGAAGGATCGAGATCGAGCATACGGATGCCGTTGCCCTGACGCTTCCCGTGCTGGATGCCGATGCCGTGGCGGCGCCGCAACCCGAGCCGTTTTCGCTTGATATCGCCGCGCTCCGCAGGAAGCTGGCGGAAAACACGGGGAAGGAATACTGGCGCAGCCTTGACGAGCTGGCCGGGAGCAGGGACTTCCAGGATATGCTCCAGAAGGAGTTCCCGGATGGCGCCACCGAGTGGCAGGACCCCGTCTCCCGTCGCGGCTTCCTGAAGCTGATGGGGGCATCGCTCGCCTTTGGCGGCGTGGCCGGTATCGCCGGATGCACCGTGCAGCCGGATGAGCAGATCGTCCCCTATGTGAAGGCGCCGGAACAGTTTGTGCCGGGGCGCCCGCTCTTCTTTGCAACCGTCGCGCAGCGCGGCGGATATGCCGTCGGCGTCCTTGCGGAAAGCCATCTCGGCCGGCCGACGAAGATCGAGGGGAACCCGGATCATCCCTCCAGCCTTGGCGCGGCCGATGCCATCACGCAGGCCTCCATCCTGAACCTGTACGATCCCGATCGCTCGCAGAGCGTGCTTCATCGCGGCGAGATCAGCACATGGGAGGCATTCCTCCAGATGATCGTCACCGAGCAGACCGAGTGGAAGAAGGATGGCGGCGCCGGGCTTCGCATACTCACCGAGACGATCACATCGCCGACGCTGGCCGATCAGATCCGTCAGATCCTTACCGCCTACCCCGCGGCCAAATGGCATCAGTACGAGCCGACCTCCCGCGATAATGTCCGCGAGGGGGCACGCCTGGCGTTCGGCGATGTGGTGGAGACCACCTACCGCTTCAGCGGCGCGGCCGTGGTTGTCTCGCTGGACGCCGACTTCCTGACATCGATGCCGGGATCGCTCCGGTATGCCCGCGAGTTCTCGGATGGGCGTCGCGTCAGCTCCGGCGTGAAGAAGATGAACCGCCTGTACGCGATGGAGACCACGCCGGCCCTGACGGGGGCGATGGCCGATCATCGTCGCGCGCTCCGTCCCGCCGAGCTGGAGAACTTCGCGTGGGCGCTTGCCGCCGCGCTCGGGGTTGCCCCGGCCGGACCTGCCGCCGCCACCGACGGGATGATCGCGACAATTGCGAAGGAGCTTCAGGCGAACCGTGGGAAGAGCATCGTGATCCCCGGCGATGAACAGCCGCCCGCCGTCCATGCGCTGGCGCATGCGATGAACCAGGCGCTCGGCAACATCGGCGTTACCGTCATCCATACCGATCCGGTCGTCTCCAGCCCGGTGAATCAGATGGCGTCGCTCGCCGATCTTGCCGCCGATATCGACGGCAGGCGGGTGACGACGCTGCTGGTGCTTGGCGGAAACCCGGTGTTCAACGCCCCGGCCGATCTCAGGTTCAGCGAGCGCTACGCCACCGTCCGGAACCGGATTCATCTGAGCATGTACGACGACGAGACCTCGCGCCTCTCGCAGTGGCATATCCCGGAGAATCATTATCTGGAAACCTGGGGGGATGCCCGCGCGCACGACGGCACGGTCTCCATCATCCAGCCGCTGATCGCCCCGATGTACGGCGGAAAATCATCATATGATATCGTCGCCGCGCTTCTCGGCCAGTCCGGGGTGTCGGTCTACGATATGGTCCGCAACTACTGGAAGGGGACCGGAAGCGCAGCAACCGGCGTCTCCACGGGTGCCGATTCATCGGCCGCGAGCGCATCGGCGGTGACTGGAAAGGCGGGGGCGAGAATGCAGGGGGATTTCGGGAAGGGGTGGCAGAAGGCGCTGTTCGATGGCTTCGTGACGGGGACCGCGCTCGCGGCGAAGGCCGTGACGCTGAAGGGGGATCTTGCTGCATCGCTTCCGAAGCCTGCCCCGGTGGCAACTGCCGGCGGGAATATGCTGGACATCATCTTCCGTCCCGATCCATCCATCCATGACGGCCGCTACGCCAACAACGGCTGGCTGCAGGAGCTGCCGAAGCCCCTCTCCAAACTCTGCTGGGATAACGCGCTGCTGGTTGCGCCGGCCACCGCCGAGGCGCTGAAGCTGGAGAATGGCGACATGGTGGAGGTGAAGATCGGCGAGCACGCGCAGCGGGTGCCGATCTGGATCACGCCGGGGCACGCCGCCGGTTCCGGGACGCTCTACTTCGGCTACGGCAGGACGCGCGCCGGCAACGTGGGGACGAAGACCGGATTCGATGTCTACGCGATCCGCACCTCGGGGGCGCCGTGGCACGCGCCGGGCGCCACGATCACCCCGGTTGGTGATAACTACGAGCTGGCGACCACGCAGGAACATCACAGCATGGAGGGGCGCGGTCTTGTCCGTTTCGGCACGCTCCAGGAATATCTGGCGAACCCGAAGTTCGCGCTGGAGAAGGAGGATATCGAGGAGCTTCCCTCGATGTACCCGGAGTTTCAGTATTACGATCCGAAGGACCCCAACCACGACTACATGTACGCGTGGGGGATGGCGATCGATCTGACGGCGTGCATCGGCTGCAACGCGTGCGTGATCGCATGCCAGTCCGAGAACAACATCCCGGTGGTCGGCAAGACGCAGGTGATCAACAGCCGCGAGATGCACTGGATACGGATCGACCGCTACTACGCGGGGAACGATATCGATCATCCGCAGGCGCTCTTCCAGCCGCTGCCGTGCATGCACTGCGAGAAGGCCCCGTGCGAGCCGGTCTGCCCCGTGGGGGCCACGGTTCACAGCAGCGAGGGGCTCAACGAAATGGTCTACAACCGCTGCGTGGGAACCCGCTACTGCTCCAACAACTGCCCGTACAAGGTCAGGCGCTTCAACTTCCTCCGCTACACGGACGAGGCATCGCCATCGCTGAAGATGATGCGGAACCCGGACGTGACGGTTCGGAGCCGCGGCGTGATGGAGAAGTGCACCTACTGCGTGCAGCGGATCAACCATGCCCGCATCGAGGCGAAGAAGGATGAGCGCCCGATCCGCGACGGCGAGATCGTGACCGCCTGCCAGCAGACCTGCCCGACACAGGCGATCGTGTTCGGCAATATCAACGACAGGACGAGCCGGGTGGCGAAGCTGAAGGCGAAGGATCAGACGCTGAACTACGGATTGCTCGCGGAACTTGGAACGCAGCCGCGCACCAGCTACCTGGCAAGGCTGAGCAACCCGAATCCCGAAATCAAAGGGGTCGCATAAATGAAGCGTTTGAAATCGCCCGACGCGAAAGAGGCGAACGTCAACGTTCCGGTGATCGCGCCGGGGCATACGTTTGGCTCGATCACCGAGAAGATCAGCTCCGTGGTCCTGAAGCGGCGGACATCGAAGGGATGGTTCTTCGGGTTCGCGATAGGCTTCTCGCTGCTGATGCTCCTTCTTTATACGATCACCTATCTGGTGACGACCGGCATCGGCATCTGGGGAAACAACATCCCGGTCGGCTGGGCGTTCGATATCATCGATTTCGTCTGGTGGATCGGCATCGGCCACGCGGGGACGCTGATCTCCGCCATTCTGCTGCTGCTGCGGCAGGAGTGGCGCACGTCGATCAACCGTTTCGCCGAGGCGATGACGCTGATGGCGGTGCTCTGCGCCGGGCTCTATCCGGTGCTTCATACCGGTCGCCCGTGGCTTGCCTACTGGCTTTTCCCGTATCCGAACACGATGGGCGTGCAGCCGCAGTTCCGCTCCCCGCTGATGTGGGACGTGTTTGCGGTTTCAACCTATCTCACGGTCTCCTTCCTCTTCTGGTTCGTCGGGCTGATCCCCGACATGGGGACGTTGCGCGACAGGTCGACGAAGCGCTTCGCGAAGGCCGTCTACGGGATGCTCTCGCTGGGATGGCGTGGCTCGGCCGATCACTGGCGTCGCTACAAGATCGCCTATCTGCTGCTGGCCGGCCTCTCCACGCCGCTGGTCCTCTCGGTTCACACGATCGTCTCGTTCGACTTCGCGGTCTCGGTGATTCCGGGCTGGCACACGACCATCTTCCCGCCGTACTTCGTCGCGGGGGCCGTCTACTCCGGCTTCGCGATGGTGCTGACGCTGTCTATCCCTATCAGAAGGATTTACGGCCTGACGGACTTTATCACGATGCGCCATCTCAACAACATGGCGAAGGTGATGCTGGCGATGGGGCTGGTGGTTGGCTACGGCTACGCGATGGAGGCGTTTATCGCATGGTACAGCGGGAACAAGTATGAATGGGCGATGGCCTACAACCGCTGGACCGGCCCGTATGCGTGGTCGTACTGGTCGCTGATTGCCTGCAACATCGTGATCCCGCAGCTCCTCTGGATCAGGAAGATCCGCGCCAGCACGATCTGGCTCTTCATCCTCTCGCTGGTGATCAACATCGGCATGTGGCTGGAGCGCTTCGTGATCATCGCGACCAGCCTCCGTCGCGATTTCCTCCCGTCGAGCTGGGCCACGTACAAGCCGAGCTTCTGGGACTTCGGAATGTTTCTCGGGACGATCGGCCTCTTCCTGACGCTTCTCTTCCTCTTCATCCGGTTCCTGCCGGTGATCAACATCTTCGAAATGCGCGAGCTGCTGCATGAGAAGGAGGCGCACGAGGCCGGGGGCGAGGGGCATCAGTAGTGATCGGAACGCCGGCCGTCGTTTTCCCGGAAGGGCGGGGGAGGCCGGAGAATCGCAGTCATCCAATCCTTGCAGAATAAGGCCGGAGCGTTGCCGGCCGGATGTACGCTATGAAGAAAAGACTTCCCATCTATGGATTAATGGCCGAGTTCCACTCGCCGGAGGCCCTTGTCGAGGCCGCCTCGCGGGCGCGTGACGCTGGTTATCGCTGCATGGACGCGTACTCCCCGTTTCCGGTGGAGCCGCTTGACGATATCATCGAGAAGCGGGGGCCGTATCTGCCGCTGCTGGTCCTGATCGGCGGGGCGGTGGGGGCCGTGGCCGGATATGCGCTCCAGTACTACGTATCGGTGATCTACTATCCGCTGAACGTCGGCGGGCGGCCGTACAACAGCTGGCCCTCCTTTATCCCGATCACCTTCGAGACGATGATCCTCTTCGCCTCGCTGACGGCGGTGTTCGGGATGCTGGGGCTGAACCGTCTGCCGCAGCCATATCATCCGGTCTTCAACGTGCGCCGGTTCGCGATGGCATCCAACGATCGCTTCTTTCTCTGCATCGAGGCGGTCGACCCGAAGTTCAACACCGGCGAGACGCACAAATTTCTGGAAGGGCTGAGCCCGGACCACGTTTCGGTGGTGCAGCACTGATCCGGGAACATCAAACGAAAGTTCGTAGTCCGCAGACAGGTAAAGGACGTGATCGTGAATAGACAGAATTCTCACATGGGGAAGCGCGCTCCCGGCAGGGCCGGATGGAGTCGCCCGCTGGCGGTGACGCTGGCGGCGCTGCTGCTGCTGGCCGCTGGCGGCTGCCGGCTGGAGATGTACGACCAGGCTCATGTCCGGCCGCTCCGGCCCAGCACGTTCTACGGCGACAGCCTTTCGGCCCGTCCGTTCATCCCCGGGACCGTTGGGCGCGGCGAGTCCGGGGCCGACAGCATCGACCCGGTTTCCAACGGCGGCGCCACGCTCAGCGGCATGGTCACCGACCGCGCCGATCAGGAGAAGGCGGCGCTTGGAGCGGACGGCCTGAACGCCAGCATCCCGATGCCGGTCACCCGCGTGCTGCTGATGCGCGGCCGGCAGCGATACGATATCTACTGCTCCCCATGCCACGGCCGTCTCGGCGACGGGCAGGGGATGATTGTTCAGCGCGGGCTGGTGCCGCCGCCGTCGTTCCATATCGACCGGCTCCGCCAGGCCCCCGACGCCCATTTCTACGATGTGATCACGAACGGCTTCGGGATCATGTACAGCTATGCCGCGCGCGTGGCGCCCGATGATCGCTGGGCGATTGCCGCATATATCCGCGCGTTGCAAATGAGCCAGAATGCGACGGTTCAGGACGTGCCTCTCCAGGAACAAAAAAGGCTGCAAGGAGAATGAACCACACGGAATCCATACGCCCGCGGCTGGAGCGCATCCAGCAGCGCTCGCTCTACGCCGGCATTGCCGGCCTCGCGATCTGCGTGCTTGGCGTCTTTATCGACAGGGAGCAGTTCTTCCGTTCCTATCTGCTGGGGTATATCTACGTCCTCGGCATTCCGCTCGGCGCGCTGGGGATCACCATGCTCCACAATCTGACCGGTGGATCGTGGGGATATTCGATCAGGCGCATCCTGGAGTCGGCCGTGAAGACGATTCCGCTGATGGCCGCGCTCTTCGTCCCGATCGTCTTCGGCCTGCACTCCATCTATATCTGGACCGATCAGAATCTGGTGGGGCACGATGAGCTGCTTCAGCACAAGAGCCCGTATCTGAACGTCCCCTTCTTCCTGATCCGCGTCGCCATCTACTTCGCCGTCTGGTTCGGCGTCTCGTATCTCCTTGTCGGGAAGATGCGGCGCGTGGAGGCGGCCGGCGGCCCGGCTGACGATCGCGGCGTGCAGAACTTCAGCGCCATCGGGCTGCTCGCGTTTTTCCTCACGGCGACGTTCGCCGCGTTCGACTGGATGATGTCGCTGGAGCCGCACTGGTTCTCCACCATCTACGGCGTCATGATCATCGTGGGGCAGGTGCTCTCCATGTTCGCGCTCTCCATCGCCGTGCTGGCCGTGCTCACCGGCTGGAACCCCGATCTTCGCGAGAAGATCCGGGAGAGCTACTTCCACGATCTGGGGAATCTCCTCTTCGCCTTTACGATGCTCTGGGCCTATCTCTCCCTCTCGCAGTTCCTGATCATCTGGTCGGCGAACCTCCCGGAGGAGGTCACCTGGTACGTGCAGCGGAGCACCGGCGGCTGGGGCGTGATCCCGATCATCCTTGTGGCGTTTCATTTCCTTGCCCCCTTCTTCCTGCTGCTGATGCGGAAGACGAAGCGGAACCCCTCCACGCTGGCGGCGGTTGCGCTGGTGGTGCTGGTGATGCGGTACGTGGATGATTACTGGCTGATCGCCCCATCGTTTCATCCGCTCGGCATTCATCTGAGCTGGCTCGATATCGTCGCGCCGATCGGCATCGGCGGCATCTGGCTCTGGATGTTCATCGGGCAGTTGAAGAAGGAGACCTCCCTGATCCCGTTGAACGCACCTTTTCTGACGGAGGCGCCAAAGCATGATTGAGGATAAGGAGAAGATGATTGTCACCGAGACCCAGCCCCAGGGGGTCTCCTACGATCCGATCGCCCATGCCCACGAGAGGACCGATATCGATGCCCGTTCGATTCTCATGAGCATCGCCGTGCTTGGCGGGGTCTGCATCGCCGTCGCGCTGGCGATGTGGGGGATGTTCCATGTGCTGGCCTCCAGCGCGGAGAAGCGGGATGTTGCCCCGTCGCCGGTTGCCGACAGAAATATCATCCCGCCGGAGCCAAGGCTTCAGGCGGAGCCGCGGGCCGACATGCAGGAGATGCGCGCGCACACCGATTCGGTGATCAACAGCTACGGATGGGTTGATAAAAACGCCGGCGTCGTCAGGATTCCGATCGACAGGGCAATCGACATGGCCGTGGCAAAGGGGCTGCATCGCCCGGCGCAGAAGAGCGGCGCGGCGATCTCTCCGGGAGCTGATACGGCCGCCGGCCGGACCCCGATGCGGAGCGAGTTGAAGAGCGTGGATTCCGGCAGGGTTCGATGATATGATGATATACCGATAACGAAACTGATGGATTCCCCCAAACGGGGATAACCAGGGAGATGACCAGCATGGTCCGGCTTGGCGGAATGATAAACGGATGGGCGCTCGCGGCGCTTGTGGCGATTGCGCTTCAGGGGGCGATGGCTCCCCTGCTCCGCGCGCAGTCGCAATCGGCGGTGCCGGATGTGACCAGCGAAATCGGCATCGATCAGAAGCTCGACTCGCAACTGCCGCTCGGGCTGGAATTCAGGGATGAGGCGGGGCGCGCGGTGCATCTCGGCGATTATTTCGGGACAAAGCCGGTGATCCTGGTGATGGCCTACTACGGCTGCCCGATGCTCTGCACCACTGTCCTCAACGGCGTGGTGAAGGGCTTGCGCCCGCTGAAGCTCGATATCGGGAAGGAGTTCAACGTGCTGACGGTGAGCATCAACCCGAGCGAGACGCCGCAGCTTGCCTCGGAGAAGAAGGCGACCTACATCAAGACGTACAACAGGCCGGGGGCGGCGGAGGGATGGCATTTCCTGACCGGCGAAAAGGGGGCGATAGACTCGCTGGCGCTGGCGACCGGGTTCCGGTACGTCCACGATCAGAACTCCGGGCAGTACGCGCACGCGGCCGGCATCATGGTTGTGACGCCGGGGGGGAGGATCTCCCGGTATTTCTACGGCGTGGAGTACGCGGCCGAGGATCTCCGGCTGGGGCTTGTGAAGGCATCGGATGGGGAGATAGGGACGATGGTGGATGAGGTCAAGCTGCTCTGTTTCGATTACGATCCGATGACCGGAAAGTACAAGTACAGCGCGCTGGCGGTCAACCTTGTCCGTGGCGCGGGGATTCTGATGCTGCTGGGGTTCGGGTACTTCCTCTATCGGATGATGCGGACATCGCGGGTGGCGCGGGCCGCGGTAAAGCGCGCCGAAAGCGGCGTGGTGTAGGATGCGCTGGGGGCGCATGGAGATCAACAAGCGAAGCAATCACTGAAGGATATCGAGGGCCGGTGACGATCTGCTCGCGGGCATGCAGGTGCCCCGGAAGAGCCGGCGTCCGCGGTCCTCACATCGAAAAGAACAATGTGGGATTTTCCCTTATTTCCTGAACAGGCCTCAACGGTCGCCGGTCGCGTCGATTCGCTCTACTTCTTCCTGGTGACGATTACGATCGTCTTCTCGCTGTTGATCGCGTTCGCGATCGCCTTCTTCGCGATCAAGTACCGGCGCGGCAACAACGTGGACCGCTCGAACCCGTTGTCCGAGAGCAAGACCATGGAAGCGGTCTGGATCGGAGTGCCGCTGGTGATCGTGATGATCATCTTCTTCTGGGGGACGAACGTCTATTTCACGATCGTCCGCGCGCCGAAGCAGGCCGAGGATGTCTACGCCACCGGCAAGCAGTGGATGTGGAAGTTCCAGCATATCGGCGGCCAGCGGGAGATCAACGAGCTTCATGTTCCGGTCGGCAAGCCGATCAGGGTGATCATGACATCGGAGGATGTGATCCACAGCCTCTACTTCCCCTCGTTCCGCGTAAAGCAGGATGTGCTGCCGGGCCGCTACACGCAGCTCTGGTTTGAGCCGAACAAGCCGGGGACCTATCACATCTTCTGCGCCGAGTACTGCGGGCTTCAGCATTCCGGGATGATAGGCCGGGTGGTGGTGATGGACCCGGTATCGTATCAGCGCTGGCTGAGCACCGGCAAGGGGGGCGGCGGAAGCACCACCGGCGATGCCGGCACGGGCTCCGGCGAATCGATGGCATCGGCGGGTGAGAAGATATTCCAGCAGCAGGGATGTGCAAGCTGCCACATGGCTGACGACGCCACGCGCGCTCCGCAGCTCAAGGGGCTGTTCGGCACCCAGGTGGCGCTGAAGAACGGGGAGACCATCACCGCGGACGAGCAGTATATCCGCGAGTCGATTCTCCGCTCCGGCGCCAAGATCGTGGAGGGCTACGAGCCGGTGATGCCGGTCTATCAGGGAAGGATCAGCGAGGAGGATCTGATGCAGCTTCTGGTCTACGTCAAGTCGCTCGCGGCTCCGGCGAAGAATCAGTCGGGAGGGACGCAGAGCGCAACCGTGCCGGGGACCGCCACCGGTGAACAGGCGCGCGGCACAGCGCAGCATGCCGACGTGCCGGCCGCCAACGCAAAGTCAGGGAGCAAGTGATGGAAATGGACAGAACAGTAGTGGCCGAGGAACGGCCGACGATCATAGATACGGTCACCGGGGCGATCCGGGAGAACTACCTGAACGCGAACTACGGCCTGAAGTCGTGGTTCCTGACGGTGGATCACAAGAGAATCGCGATCCTCTATTTGATCTCGATCACTCTTTTCTTCTTTCTGGGCGGGTCGTTCGCGGTGATGATCCGTCTTGAGCTGATCACCCCGCAGGGGGATCTTGTGCAGGCGGAGACCTACAACAAGCTCTTTACGATGCACGGCATCGTGATGGTCTTCTTCTTCCTGATCCCGTCGATACCGGCGGTGCTGGGGAATTTCCTGGTGCCGATCATGATCGGCGCGCGCGACATGGCGTTTCCGCGATTGAACCTGGCAAGCTGGTATATCTATGTGGTGGGGGGGCTCTTTACGCTGGGGGCGATGATCGCCGGCGGCATCGACACGGGCTGGACCTTCTACACGCCGTACAGCACGTCATTCTCCAATACGTATGTGATCGCCACGGGGCTGGGCATCTTCGTCGTCGGGTTCTCGTCGATCCTGACGGGGCTGAACTTCATCGTCACCATTCACAAGATGCGGGCGCCGGGGCTTACATGGTTCCGGCTTCCCCTCTTCATCTGGTCGAACTACGCAACCAGCATCATCATGGTGCTCGGCACCCCGGTGATCGCCGTCACCATCCTGCTGGTGGCGCTGGAGCGCGGGCTGCATATCGGCATCTTCGACCCTGCGCTCGGCGGCGACCCAATCCTTTTCCAGCATCTGTTCTGGTTTTATTCCCATCCGGCGGTGTATATCATGATCCTCCCGGCGATGGGGGTGATCTCCGAGCTGGTGGCCTGCTTCTCCCGCCGTCGCGTCTTCGGCTACAAGTTCGTGGCGTTTGCCAGCCTGGGCATCGCGGTGATCGGCTTCCTTGTCTGGGGGCATCACATGTTCGTCAGCGGGCAGTCATCGTATGCCGGGATGATCTTCTCGTTCCTCAGCTTTATCGTCGCCATTCCATCGGCCATCAAGGTCTTCAACTGGACCGCGACGATGTACAAGGGATCGATTTCCTACGATACGCCGATGCTGTATGTGATGGGCTTTATCGGCCTCTTCACGATCGGCGGCCTGACGGGGCTGTTTCTTGCGTGCCTGGGGGTCGATATCCATGTGCACGATACCTATTTCATCGTGGCGCACTTCCATTACATCATGGTGGGGGGGACCATCATGGCCTATCTGGGGGGGATTCACTTCTGGTGGCCGAAGATAACGGGGCGGATGTACCCGGAGGGATGGGGGAAGTTCTCGGCGCTGCTGATTTTCGTGGGCTTCAACCTGACGTTCTTTCCGCAGTTCCTGCTGGGCTATCTGGGGATGCCGCGACGCTACTATGCCTATCCTCAGGAGTTCCAGGTGCTCAACGTGATGTCCTCCGCCGGAGCATCGGTGCTCGGCGTGGGCTATCTGCTCCCGCTTGTCTACTTCCTCTGGTCGCTCCGTTACGGCAGGATCGCCGGCTCCAATCCCTGGAAGGCGACCGGCCTGGAGTGGCAGACATCATCACCCCCCCCCACGGAGAACTTCCTGGCGACGCCGGTGGTGACCGAGGAGCCATACCAGTACTCGCCTGAGGAGACCGAGGCGGAATATGCAATGACGAAGAAGGAGAATGTCAATGTCTGAGACGCATTCATCACTCGTGGCGCATCAGTTCGATGACGGCGTCCAGCAGAAGCAGGCAACCACGCTCGGGATGTGGGTCTTTCTGATTACCGAGATCATGTTTTTCGGTGGCCTGATTCTGGCGTACACGGTCTACCGGATCAAGTACCCGGAGGAGTTCCATCATGCCAGCAAGCATCTCGATTATGTGATGGGGACGGTGAACACCTGCATTCTTCTCTGCTCCAGCCTTACGATGGCCTTTGCCGTTCACGCCGCGCAGGAGGGGAAGCGGAAGCTGACGATGATCTTTATCGTGGTGACGATGGTGCTGGGGGCGGCCTTTCTGGGCGTGAAGGGGTGGGAGTACTATACCAAGTATACCGATCACCTGATTCCCGGCCCCAACTACGATCTCAACCATCTCTGGGAGGGGGCGGGGCTCCTGCCGAAGACGCAGCTCTTCTTCTCCCTCTATTTCGCGATGACGGGGCTCCATGCGTTCCATATGCTTATCGGCCTGGGGCTGATGACCTGGCTGTTCGTGAAGACCAAGCGCGGCCGTTTCTCGAAGGAGTACTTCAACCCGGTGGAGGTCTGCGGTCTGTACTGGCACTTCGTCGATATCGTCTGGATCTTCCTCTTTCCGCTTCTCTATCTGGTTGATCGGAGCCATTGAGCCGAGGGCGCCGACCGGGAAAACATCTTTCAGTTCTCCATAGTTTCCGATAGTCATGATCGAGCATTCAGAGCCTCATATCGTCCCGAAGAAGACGTACTACATCGTGTTCGCCACGCTGATGATCCTGCTGTTCGTCACCGTGGCGATGGCGTTCGTACCGCTTGGCCCGTTCAACATCTACGTGGCAATGGCGATCGCGATCACCAAGGCTGTGCTGGTGGTGCTCTACTTCATGCACGTCCGCTACAGCAACCGGCTGATATGGGTGGCGGCGGGGGCGGGGTTCGTCTGGCTTGTGATCCTGCTTGCCTTTACCCTGGCCGATTACTCCAGCCGCGGCTGGATCAAGGTTCCGGGGAAATAGGAAGAGGCCGTTTACGAAACCATCCCCCTGCTGTTCCAAATGGACTTCGACCGGGATGCCGGCAAGCGAAACGGGATCTCCTGAAGGGTGCTGTTTTCCTTCAGCTTATAGGAACTGACTGGAGGAAGAACCGCCCGATTATTGATGATAAGGGGCGGTTTATCGTTCTGCAAGTGGAAGAGGCGAATATTTCAGGGGAACGCCAGTTAGTATAGACGCTGCACTCGTTGCCCGTTTTGACACAACCTTTCCCTTGATTGTAGCCATAGGATCTACCTGCTTCAACACAGGTCCCATGTACGAGAGTGCCGTGCGGATACGGTGCATCGGGATCTTCATAGAACGCGCAATCGCAGCTATAGCGACAACAGTCGTGCCGTACCCCAGGTTGTGCATAAACACAATTACCGGCAGGACATCCACAAGAAGCTGGTCCGGTTTCTGAAGTTCCTCGCTCCTGTCGTCTCTACCGATTCGGGAGGGCCCTGAAACGGAAAAGCCCCGGCAGCCATTACGGCGCCAGGGCTTTCACAGAGTGAACATCTTGCCGGGGAGGAAATCCCCGCTGATTATTTCGTTGCCAGCTCCATCCGCATCGGCATTCCCTTGCGGAAGTGGATGATCTCGGCGGAGGGATAGCGATCGGCGACTTCGGCGATCAGCGTGCCGCAGAGGCGGTCGGAGCTGAACAGGCCCAGTAGCACCTGGTAGCGGACCTTTCCGTCGCGATGGATCTCGGCGAGATAGACCTGCGAATATCCCTGCTGATTCAGCGTATGCTGGAGTACGCTCGCCTCGTCGAAGCCGGCAAGCTCGGCAACCTTGACCGAGTACCCGTGCGGCATCACGCCGCGTCCCTCGCTGTCGAACGTCCTGCCGGCGGTGGCGCCATCCTGAGCGGCGCAATGCTCCATCGGATAGATCTCCAGCCGTGCCGAGGCGGTTCCCTTCCCCGCGATTCCGATGCGGCGGGCGGCTCCCTCGGAGAGATCGAGCACGCGACCACCGCAGTAGGGGCCGCGATCGTTCACGCGCACCAGAACGCCCTTGCCGGATACGACATCCACAACCCGAACCAGCGAGCCGAACGGGAGAGTCTTGTGAGCGGCTGACATTTCATTTTTATCGAACCGTTCCCCATTTGCAGTGCGGCGGCCATTGAAGCCCGGCCCGTACCAGCTTACGCGACCCGAAACTGTCCTGTCCGGGGTGAGCTCAGCAATGGAAGAACTGTCTGTAGGGGTGGATTCTTCGGCTTTTGCGGTATAGAGCGAGTCCACATCGATCGAGCGCCGAACTGTGGCACCGTGGTTGCTATCGAATATTGGAGCGGATTCACCTGCGTTCGCGGTCCAGCTTACATAGGATCCCGTTCCGATCGCGCTCAGTATCCCTGCGGTCACCAGTGCCACGATGACGCGGCTGCGGCGTGACTTGGAAGCTGTCGTTGGATTCGACTTCAAACAATACCTCGACTTTGTGTTCAACAACCTTTCCCCCCAGGTCTTCTCTGAGGGCGGACAAAGATAGGTTGAGGACCCAGGCCGGGGGCTTAATTCTTGTTAACCGTTTTGTCGTACACGCGGTAGCGCTTGTACATTTCGCCGTGCATCATTTCGGCCGCGCGGTTCATCATCACGTTATCCTCCAGAACCCACGAAGCCTCTCCCTCCACATATCCGTGATCCCGCGTCATCCGCATTCCAAGTTCATAATAGAGCACCGCATCGATGCCGAGCCGCTGAAAGGCCGGTTTTACGCCCAGAATCAGGATTCGGCCGCGGTTGATCTTCTTCTTCTTGAGCAATAGCGCCAGCCCCGCGCCCACCAGCCCGCCGCTCCTGTTGAAAATCAGCGCCTGGTTGATATCGGGCAGCCCGAGCGCGAAGCCAACCGGCTCGCCACGCCGCTCCGCGATCATCACGAAATCCTTCTCGGCGATCTGCTTCAGGTCGCTGGCGATGAAGTCGAACTCCTCATCGGTCATTTTCACCGCTCCCCAGTTCGGGGCCCACGCCTCATTATAGATGTTCTTCAGAATCTGCACATCGCGCTGAAATGCCTCTTTCGGGCTGAAATTGAAGGGTCTGATCACCAGTTTCTCCCGTTCCCTGACCACCTTCTGCACTCTCTCGAGCTTGGGATTCAGAAATCCCTGGGCGGTGAGCCGATAGGCGTAGAGATCCTTAACTTTCCTTAACCCAAACTCTTCTATTAACCGGCTGTAATAATGCGGGTTGTAGGTCATCAGAATCTGGGGCGGATTATCGAACCCCTCCACCAGCAATCCTATCTCATCGTTGATCGATGGGTTGTACGGGCCCCTCATCGTATCCATGCCCCGATCAGCCAGCCAGCGCTCCGCCGCCCCCAGCAGGGCGTTCGCGGCCTCCTGATTATCGATCGACTCGAAGAAGCCGAAGAAGCCGACCCGGTCGTTGAACGTGGTATTGTGGTTATGATTGATGATGGCGGCGATCCGGCCAACCACCTTGCCGCCGTCGGTTGCCAGGAACATCTCCATCTCGGCGTGCCCGTAGAACGGGTTCTTCTTCCGGTTCAGCAGCTTCTTCCGGTCGGCAACAACGGGCGGAACCCAGATGGGATCGTTCTTGTAGAGGGGCCATACCATCTTGATGAACCTGTTGAGATCCGCGACGGTATGGACGGTAGAGATCGAAATGCTCATCGAAGGAGGATTCAATGGTGAGAGCGTGGAACGGCCGTTGACGGGCCGGCGAGAAGACCGGGATGAGGGGAGCGACGCGAAAATGGGGAAATCCCATGATTCCCCAATGCTCGTTATATATAATAGGAGGAGAGGGAGAGTGAACGCCGCCCTACCACTGGTGGCGATACTGAAGGCTGAGGCGATAGGTCTCGCTCTCCTGAGAGTTGCGGAGCAGAAGCCTGTTCTCATCGGCGGACCGCGCCTCCCGTTCCAGGTCGAGCACGAAGTGCCGGAGCACCTTGGCATCCAGGATCACCGCCAGCGGGATTTCGAGCGTGGCGGTGCCGTTGCCGACGGGATCGGAGATCTGCCCGCCATAGCGCAGGAGAACCCGTTTGAACTGCTGGATCACCGTCAGCTTGGTGCGGCTGAAATCGCGTCGCTGGCCGGTGATGTCCACGCCGGTGAAATCGACATCGAGATAGGTGTTGCCGCCGCCGAGGATCGCCGTGATGATCCGGCTGGCGAAGGCGGATGCCGTGGCGCCCACCACCGACTGGTTGAGCGCGCCGAGAAGGCCGGAGCCAAGCTCATCGCTCGTGCGGCCGAAGACCAGCAGCGAGATGGCGTTTCTGTTTCGCGTGTCCTGATCCGGTCGCGAAGGCGGCTGCCCGTCCACCGTGTAATCCAGCCGGATGTCCGGTCGCTTCAGCGTGCCGCTCAGCGCCAGCATCACCTGATATTCCTGAATCGACTGATTGTCCGAGCGGACGGTCCGCCCGTTGTAGACGCCGTTGATGCCGATCTGCGTCTCATCCAGATCCCCCTTGAAGACCAGGTTGCCGGTTGCCTCGAAGCTCTTGATAAAGATATAGCGGGAGCCCTGCTGAAGATCGATCGATCCATCCAGCTTCATCACCCCGTCCGCTCCCCTGTTGATGATGATGCCGGCGGGGGATTCCAGCTCGGCGCGGAGCTGCTCGATGGCGCTCCGGTTCAGCGTAAAGAAGAGCCGGCCGGGGATCGTGATTCGCAGATCCTCCATCTGAAGGCGATCGGCAAGCGAAAGCTCGGGCGCGAAGACCTGTCCCTCGATCTTCTGAAGCTGGTTCTGCACGCGAACATTTTCGGCCAGCAGCGAGCCCGGCTTGGCCGAGCTATCCGTTTTGAGCGTGCTGTCCTTCGGTGGCATCTGGTCGGCCAGCTCCTCCGGAAGCGGGGGGCCGTACGGGTTGGCGGAATCGAGCTGGCGGAGCCATGTGGCATAATCGACATAATTGACGGCGGCCGTGCTGTTCTCCGCGGCTATCTGCTCCTGCATCTGAAGGCTGCCGTTGACGATCGCCACCCCTCCGGTCAGGGTTGGGGCATCGAGCGGGCCGGTCAGTTGCAGCGTCTCGCTGGAGATCACCAGATCGCCGTAGAGCGTTTCGCTGACCGCCTCGGTTGCATCGCTCAGCACAAGGAGCTGCGGGGTTCTGACCGTCAGGTCGAGATTGGTTGGGGTAAAGCCATCGAAATTGATATGGCCGTTGATCGTGGCCCGCCCGTCGACCAGATCGCGCGGATCGTTCCTGACCGTCATCTCCTCGATCGAAAGGACCTGATCCCTGAACGTCACCCTGGCATTGGCGTAATAGAGGATGTTGTTTCCCTCGACCAGCGCCTTGACGTTCTTGAGCGTTCCCATGCCGGAGTACGTCATCTTCGGATAATCGCCAACCACATTGAACTTCATGTTCGCCGTTCCTCCCTTTACCTGCACGCCGGGGAGGAAGGGGGCGGCGATCGCCAGGGGAAGGCTGTCGGTAATTGCCTGGATATCGACCGGTTTGCCGGGGAGAATCCAGTCCTTGTGCGATGTCAGGGCCAGGTCCAGCGGGAAGGAGTTGATCCGTACATCGGCGTTCAGGCGGGATGTATCGCCGGATGGGAGCCGGATATCGGCGATCTTCACGCCGCCGGTCAGATTCAGGTCGCTGTAGGCGGCGTTCAATACCAGGTTGCCGATATAATTACCGGCGTAGTTCATCGAGTCGATCATCACGCGGACATGGGCGGATGGCTTCTGAAGAGTTCCGTTGACGACCACCTCCAGATCGCGGAGCCTTCCTCCGGCCTGGGCGAACGTGGCGTACGACGGCGTTCCCTTGAAGAACCCGGCCAGGTCCTTGATCGACCCCTGGTTCACCGCGACGCGAACATCCTTCAGATTATCCCCGCTCAATCCCCCCGTCACGCTTACGATCTCCGCGTTGTTCCGCTGCATCGCCAGCGTGTCGATATGCACATCCCCCGTGCCGATCAGCGCCTGCACCGTGCCGACATTTCTCCACTGGACGCCATTTGCCAGCGAGACGATGACGGTATCCATTCTGAGCCGGTAGCCTTCGGGATCGGTTGTGTTGATGCCGCCATCCAGCGCCAGCGAGATCTGGTCGTTGATCGCCGTGGCGCCACGCACGCGGAACTGTCCCCCTTCCAGGCTTGCCGAGAATCGCGGGGCATTGAAGACCGTTCCATTGTAGTTGGCCGTGGAGTCGGTCCGGATGGAGACATCGGCGCTGGTGATATAATCGATGCGTCCCGGCGCGATATTCCGCAGATCGATCTGAAGCTGCATGGCGGTCAGACGGAGGCTGTCTGCCCCCTGCTGGTAGAAGAAGTTCTGAAGGGCGCCGGTCGCGGAGATGCTGAAGAGCTGGGAGTTGCCGCTGATATCGCCATGCAGTTCCCCCTGCGCGGCCAGCCGCGCGCCGTTCAGGAATATCTCCAGCGGCGCCAGGTTCATGATGGTCAGATCGTACGTGGCGTTCACCCTGTCGCCGAACGGGCGATTTTCATACATCAGGAGGTTTTCCACCTTGTGGCTCGTCTTCCTGCTGATGTAATCCACAAGCCCGCTCACCCCGTCCGCAACGCCGGAGATCACCGTCTTGAAATCCCATTCGCCGGTCAGATGGAGGTTGACCAGATCAGAGAGAAGCTCCAGGTTCCGCTCGGTCGCGCTGGGACGGGCCAGCTTGACGTGAGCGTTGAATGGCGTGAACTTCCTGCCGCCTGAAAGCTCCGCGTCCTCCACGGAGAGATCGGCGACGCCCTGCATCTGGTCCGGATCGAAGCTGCTTCCGCTGACGCGCGTTGTAAATGTGAACCGTGTGGGGGACTGGCCGGGGAGGACATCGGCCAGCGCGAATCGATGGCCGTGCGCCGCCACGCTGTAGCGCGGTGTTTTCGAGTTCCGCATGTCGAGCCATCCGCCAAGACCGATGGATGGATTGCTCGCCATCAACGCCTGCTCCGCCGATGTCGGAACCGCCCGATGTTCAACGATCGATTTCAGGTTGGTCCGCATGAACTCATCGACGTTGGCCGGGGCGCTCGCCAGGATTCCCTTTTCGTCAACGCCCGCCTTTGGTCCCCATGCGGCCAGAAGCGTATCGACCTTCACGAACCCATTATCCTGAACCGATCCGTTGGTGATCAGCTTCCGGTAGCTCCGCCCGCCAATGGAGGATGACTCGGAGACCAGGAGAAACTTGGCGTTGACGTCAACCGGCCGCACGCCGATGCCGCTGGTCACGACATGGCCGTTGAAATCGCTTGCGTAGCTCTTATCCTTGAGGATCGGCCCGGCGTTGACATGGACAAGTGCCAGATCGGCATCGTACTTCGGGATCGATCCGCGGAAGTCCAGCCGCGCCCCGCCGCGTACGCTTCCTATCGCCGTCCGCGCGTCGATGGCGGTCGTGAAGTTCTGAGGATATCCCACGAACGCCCCGGATGCCAGTTCCACCAGCCCCAGATAGCGGAGGTCGGGGATGTGGAGGCCGGGGAGATAGAGAGGGATATCGTCATACGTGACCCTGGAATTGGTAAGGCGCGCGTCGATATAGAGGCTGTCCGGATGATCCAGATTCCGCAGCTTGCCGGCGATCGCGAGCTTGGACGTGGTAAGGCCCAGCAGGAGCTTGTTGATCGTGATGTTGCCGAACGTTCCCTCCGCCACCAGGTTGATCGAGGGGGTGCCGTTCATAAAGTTCAGCTCCGGCAGCAATCGCCTGAGCTCCAGCGTGGAAACCCGTGGCCCATCCAGGTTCAGCTTGACCGGATAGTTATGCCATCCATCGGGCCCGGATGTGGTGGACGCGAAGACATTCAGCGAGTCCAGCCGGGCGGTGATATTGAGGAGCGATCGATCGGTTTCCAGATGCAGCCCCTCCACGGTGGCGCCGGTGGTATCCAGCGATACGTTGCCGGAGAGATCGATCACGCGGATGTCGGGCTGGGGGAGGAGGAAGTAGAGGTTCTGAATCGCCATCGACTGCGTGGTCGGCTCGATATGGGCCTGCGCCGAGAGGTTGAACCGGGAGAGATCGAGATAGGAATAATTGACGCTTCTGGCGACGGTGTCGAACTGCTTCTTCTGCGTCAGATCGTGGAATGCCACCGTGGCGTCGACGATCTCCAGCGAGCTGAGATCGATTGTATAGGGGAAGGGGGTCTTTCTCGTTGTGTCGGAGGTGATCGGCGTGGGCTTGGTTATCCGCGCGAAGTTCCAGACGCTGTCCTTCGCATTCCTGATCAGGTTGATCACCGGCTCGTGAAGGACCACCACCGCCTTGATCTTCTTCTCCTTGAAGATAGGGCTGAGCTGATAGCGAAGCTCGATATCCGGGGCGGCGACCACCGTGGTGCTGTCGGCAATGACGCGTACGTCGTGCAGTTCAAGCCCGGTGATAAGGTTGCCTGTGATCGACCCTACTTCGACGCGACCCTGGAGCGAGCCATTGAGTGCGGTCATCGCCTTTTCCAGGCCCCATTTCCGCACCGAATCCACCTGCGTGAGCGCAATAAGAAGCGCGCTCAAAAAGGCAACGCCCGTAAAGGCGAACACCAGAAAGCGCGCGACAAAGCGTGCGATGTTGTTGATCGTGCGGATCATACCGGACAGAGTGTGGATGCAGATCGAAGTTTACTGACGCATCGAAAAAATACGATAAACAATCGTGAAAACTGCGCCGGATTCAGAGCCGTGAGCCGGTATCCTCCGGAGCATGGGCGGCCAGCACGCGGGCGATGATATTGGTCGTGGAACGCCCCTCCACGATATCGATCACACGCACCTGACCATCATGCAAACGAACAATATCCGAGCCAACGATATACCGCGGGCCGCTGACGGCATCGGGATCGTAATCCCCCCCCTTGACAAGCACATCCGGCTCGATCGCGCGGATCAGCTCATACGGAGTCTCCTCCGGGAAGATCGTCACCAGGGTAACGGAACGGAGCGCGGCGATGATAGCCGCCCGGTCCTGCTCCGGGAGAATCGGCCGCAGCGGGCCCTTGATTCCGGTGATGGAACTGTCGCTGTTGATTCCGATGACCAGCGCATCCCCCATCGCCGCGGCTTCCTCCAGGTATGTCACATGCCCCGCGTGGAGCAGATCGAAACATCCGTTTGTGAATACGATCCGCTTCCCGTCGCGACGGAGGAGCCGGCATTGATCGATAAACTGATCCGGGGGGAGTACGCGTTGCACCGTGATGTCCCTGCTTGAATGTGATTTACAGTCGGGGCGTCGGGGCGGGTTTCAAACCCGCCCCGACCCGACAATAACGCGCTAACAATACGATAAAGACAGCTTCACGGCTCCGATGTGACTCTCCGGCAGTCATCGAGAAGCGTTCCCAGAAGCTGCTCGTGCTTCACCGGCACCGTGCCGATCTGCTCGCAGACGATGCCCGCCGCGTGGTTGGCGATCACCACCGCCTCCTGCATGGTGGCTCCGGCGGCATACGCGGCGGCGAGCGTGGCAATCACCGTATCGCCGGCGCCGGAGACATCGGCCACCTGGATTGCCCTGGTCGGGACCAGCAGAGGGTCCTCATCGCGATGCACCAGGAGCATCCCCTCGGAGCCGAGCGTCAGGATCACGTAATCGCAGGCGAGGCGGGCCATCAGCTCCTCGATGCCGGCGGAGCGTTCGGCGGGGGAGGCCAGCTTCCGCTGCAATGCGTCCTCCGCCTCCTTCCGGTTCGGCTTGAAGACTGTGGCGTTCCGGTACTCGAAGAAGTTGTGGAATTTCGGATCGACGTGGACCGGAACCCCGTGGCGGCGCGCCAGATCGATCACCTCGGGGATCAGCTCGCGGGTGATCACCCCCTTGTTGTAATCCTGAAGAATCAGCGCGTCGATCTCCCCGATGCTCTCCGCGAGCCTTTCCAGCAGCCGTTTCAGCACCGCCGGGTCCACCGCGCCCTTCTTCTCCCGGTCCACGCGGACGATATGCTGGCTGGCGGCGATCACCCTGGTCTTCACCGTGGTCGGCCGTCCGGCGTCCGCCAGAATGCCGTCGTCGCCGATGCCAAGCTCGCGCAGAAGCGATCGCAGTTGCTCTCCCGGCTGATCCTCCCCGGCCACGCCGAGCAGAAGCGGACGGGCGCCGAGCGTCACCATGTTGTAGGCCACATTGGCTGCCCCTCCGGGATATTCCGATTCCTCCTCGATCTCCACGATCGGCACCGGGGCTTCCGGCGATATGCGCGACACCGTTCCACGATAGTAGCGGTCCAGCATGATATCGCCGATGATGGCGATGCGCCGTCCGTGGAAGTTGTCGAGGAGCGAGCTGACGCGGGGTTCGGAGATGGTCATCGACGGGAGGAACTTGTTGAAGGAGAATGCCGCGCCGCCATGCTGCGGTCGGCGGTCGGTCAGTCGCGCAAAATACGGATACCGCCGCCGTCATGGAACCCGGCGACCCGTTACGGTTGATGACGGGGCGATCCCGGCAGCGGGATGGCGCCGAACGAACGAAGCCCCGGCGAGCGATTCACCGGGGCTTCGAGAGAGAAAAACTTCGCGCGACCGACGCCTGTCAGCCCAGATAGGCGCGGAGCGCCTTGGAACGGGACGTATGGCGGAGACGGCGGATCGCCTTCTCCTTGATCTGCCGGACGCGCTCGCGGGTAAGCTGGAACCGCTCGCCGATCTCCTCAAGCGTCAGCGAGTGCTCGCGATCGAGGCCGAAATAGAGCCTGATCACCTCCGCCTCACGATCCGAGAGGGTGGAAAGCGCGCGGCGCACTTCGATCTTCAACGACTCCGACATCAGCCCCATATCCGGTGCGGGCTGCGACTCGTTGGTGAGAACATCGAGCAGGCGGTTGTCCTCGCCCTGGGCGAACGGGGCATCGACCGAGAGATGGCGGCCGGAGATCTTGATGGTATCCGAGACCTCGGACATCGTCATGTCAAGCTCCTCCGCAAGCTCCGCGGCGGTCGGCTCGCGCTCGAACTGCTGCTCCAGCTCCGAGAACTTCTTGCCGATCTTGTTCAACGCGCCAACGCGGTTGAGCGGCAGACGGACGATACGGGACTGCTCCGCGAGTGCCTGGAGGATCGACTGGCGGATCCACCACACGGCGTACGAGATGAACTTGAAGCCTCGCGTTTCATCGAAGCGCTTGGCCGCCTTGATCAGTCCCAGATTCCCCTCGTTGATAAGATCGCCGAGCGAAAGCCCCTGGTTCTGATACTGTTTCGCCACCGAGACGACGAATCGGAGGTTGGCCTTGGTAAGCTGCTCAAGCGCGCGATCGCCATCGGACCCGCCACGTTTGATACGCTTGGCCAGCTCGATCTCCATTTCCGGAGTCAGCAGCTCGACCTTGCCGATCTCCTGCAGGTAGCGATCGAGCGACTGGCTCTCGCGGTTCGTATACTGTTTCGTAATCCGCACGGGAACACCTCAACAAATGATTCCAAAGAATTAACTATGTCTGCCTGGAAAGCGTTCGGACGGGATCTGAATGAGCTTCCACGATGTGCCCTGGAAAGGCTTCGGGCCGATGGCCCATGGTACCGGAAGCTGTCAGGAAAACCGAATCGCGATCGAAAAAGTTGCAATGGACGGGATATCCGCCGATATCATCGCCGGGAACAATGCGTGGGAACGCCGATAGATGTGCCGATTTCCCCGGAGCCCATGACGGAATGGACCGCCGGCCCGTGGAAGTATTTCCCTTCGGGCTTTCTGGTATGGGCTCTTACACGATGCATGGGGGGCCTCGTTACAGATGGGGAGCGAGAAGGCTCTTCAGCGCCTCGCGATCGGCGGACTGGCGGAGGACCGAGGCCCTGATGACATCCAGGCCGGGGATGCCCGCGTATATCTCGAAATGCCGCTCGGTGATCACCGGAAGGCTTGATTCGATAGCCATCCCCGCGATGATCGCGATCCTGTGATCGCCACCAATCCCTTCTGACGAAAGAACCGACCCTATTGTTTTAGCATAGCGGCTGCTCGCCCCCAGAATCTTCAATCCGAAGAGGGGACGATCCACCATTCTCCGCTCTTCATCGGAGCGGGCGGCGCCATATAATTCAGCGGCATTCAGAAAGGTACTATAGCAGGGGGTAAGCTCCAAGAGCCGTCTGAAAAGGGATGCTTCATCGTGAGGCGTCAGGAGGAAGTCGATAAGGAGATCGGTTTCGATCAGCAGCCCGTTCACAGGCTCGGCTCCGCGGTTCCGCCGGCCTGGAGCTGGAGGCGTTTGCCGAGGTCGGTCCCAAGCGCCGCCCCCTCTCCGCGGAGCACCACCGTTGCCACATCGCGATCGAAGCGCTGCACCTCCGCAACGCGATCGATCAGCCCGGAGCCGATGCCGCGCGCGGCAAGCTCCCCCTCGTCCTCGCCAACGGAGACAACCACCACGCGAACGCGGTCGATCCCCTTCAGGCGGAGCCGCGCGGATATCTCATCCGGGAGCCGGATGGCGCCGTCGCGCGCATCGGCGATAAACTCATAGCGATGACTCATCGTGCAAAGCTATTCATTCAGCCGGGACCGGCGAAGCAAATGCGGGCGTTGCCATGAATTGATGACAGCCGGCGGTTACAGAATACTTCCGCATCAGCGTCCCAGCCCGGCCATCAGGAGGGCCAGCGCATCGCGCGCGGCGGCGGCTCCCCGCGTAAGAGGCGCGCCACGTTTCCGCTCGATCTCCTCCGAGGCCAGGAGCGCCGCGCCGGCGCCGGCGTAATCCCCGCCGCGATAGAGTATCACCCCTCTGTAAACCTCCGATTCGGCGCTCTTCGGGGTCCCGTCGGCAAACAGGGCGTGGATTGTCTCGGGGTCGTTCAGCATCGGGCTGCGCCGCGCGATCTGCTCCTGGAGGAACCGGGCGTAGGAAAGGGTATCGGCGCCCTGGTTCGAGCGGACCGCGCGGACGACGATCGTATCGGAATACAGGCGCGATTCGGCATCGATGAAGATCAGCACCTTGAACGTATACACCCCTTCGGCGATCCGGTTGGAGTTCTCCGACGAGAGCATCAGCATGCGATCGCACGATCCCGGCTTCCGGGGGAACAGAAGGGAGTCCGCCACTTCCTCGAAGCCCCACCCGAGCTGCGCTCCGGCCGCGTCGAAATAGAACGGTGTGCCGTTGAACGGCCCGCACGCGCGATCGGCGGTGATACGCATCCTCAGAAACATCGGCGAGCCGATATGGAAGCTGACCGTGTCGGAGCCTCCCTCCAGCGGTTCCACGACAATCCCGCCGCCCCACGGCTGGGGGGGAACCGGGCGGGCGTTCTCATTCTCCTCTTCCTCCTCCTCGCCACGCCCCTCATATCGCTCCCGTTCGCGTTCGGCGCTCCTTGAATGGGAGCATCCCATGGCCATGGGGAGGATGGCGACGATTGTAAAAAAACAGAGTGTGAGGATAGCTTTTTGAGCCAAATTCATCATAACGATATTCTGCGTTTGACTTTGGTCGGCAGGGGATCTATTTTCCCTCAATGACTGATCGGAACCCACTTCGAGAGACGAGAGGTTATCGGATGCCGACAAGCGTGGCCCGGTTTCCCTTCGTTTCCAACTCTCCGCCTTCCCTTCTTCCCTTTCCCAGGGACGTATCGATAGAAGCTATGATATCTTCCCTATTTGTCTCACTGTAAATTGGAGCAGCGCCTATGTTTATAACATTTGAGGGTATCGACTGCTGTGGCAAGTCGACTCAGGTCCGCCTGCTGGCCGAGCAACTGGAGCAATCAGGACGAGAGGTACTTCGGCTACGTGAACCCGGCAACACCCGGCTGTCGGAACATATTCGCGAGATTCTTCTCGACAAGGAGTTCTCGGAGATGAACGAGCGGACGGAACTGCTTCTGTTCGCCGCAAGCCGCGCCCAGTTGGTTGGCGAGGTCATCCTTCCGGCGCTCGATCACGACAAGGTCGTGATATGCGATCGGTTCTATGATTCCACCGTGGCCTACCAGGGATATGGACGGCAGCTTCCGCTGGAAGATATCACCCATATCAATCGTATCGCCACGCAGGATCTGGTCCCCGATATGACGTTCTTCATCGATATCACCCCGGAGCTGGCATTCGAGCGCTGCAAGGATCGCCTGGCGGCCGACCGGGACAGGATGGAGGAGAGCGGCGTCCGGTTCTACGAGCGCGTGATCAACGGCTACAAGAGCCTGGCACAGCAGGATGGAGGCCGCTTCTACGTGATCGATGGATCGAAGTCGCCAACGGATGTTCATATGACGATCTGGCGTCTGGTGATGGAAAAGCTCCCGCTGCTCAGCAGCTATGTCGGCGGCGACGGGCTTGTGATGAACCGGAGCCTGGAGGCGATGGAGGTCGATACGGTCGGCCTCTGATATTCAGGCCAAGCGGGGGACTCCTTCCGTCGATAGTTTCGCGCCCGATTTCGGTAAACTCACGGGGTACCGAAGTCGGGCGTTTTTTGTATCGGGACTTCGTTGTAACATAGTGGAGTGCCGGGGAGTTTTCTCTTCTGCACAGGCCATCCGCCAGGCGCACCCCGCCCGTACTCCGGAGCAGGTGATGAACAGAGGGCTTCGCCCGCGGACCGGCAGTATCGTTTGATGCGGGAAGGTCGGCTAATCCGCCATCGGGACCGATCGGGACCGCGTCATCTGCCCGGCATGGGATGGAATCCACTCTTAACTCTTTATTATGCGAGCAGCGTTTAAGGTCTGCCCTCTGCTTTCCGCATCTCTTCTCGCGCTGCTGGTGGCAACCACCGCGCCGGCGCAGGTGATACCGGGAGCCGTCAGTATCGGCGCTGAGTTCGGAACCGGCATGTATGTCGGGGAGTTCAACAGCTTCCAGTATCAGGGTTCGCTGGCTCCCTCATTCGGGACCGATCTGAGCGGAACCATCCGCTACGATTTCGCGCCGCAGTTTTCACTGGTGGGGGTGTTCGGGCTTACACAGCTCGATTACGGCATCAGCGACTACAACCGTCGCCGCTATGCGGCTCACTTCTTCGGCCCGGTGGGGGGAACCACCTACCCGAACGATACGGTGGCGCTGACCGACAAGAACCACATCAGAATCAACAAGTATTTCCTCTTCGCCAGAAGCCATTTCAACCCGGACGCGCGGCTGGTTCCCTATTTCACGCTTGGCCTGGGGCTGATCAACTTCAAGGTGACCAACGACAAGTCCCAGGAGATCCCGACCAACATCACCGGGGATTACGAGCACACGGTGATGGTGATGCCGGTTGGAGGGGGGCTTGAATATCACTTCAGCGATCGCTTCGGGCTCTACGCGCAGGGGCTGTTCTATGTGAATTCCACCGACTATCTGGACGGCTACGCTCACTTCCTGGATTATGAGAGCGGCGAGATAGGCTCCACGCAGACCGGCCCCGGAAACGTGGATACCCCACCCGATTATTTCATGACCCTCTCGCTCGGCGTCACGATGACGCTCTATCACCCGGAGCCGGATCAGCCGATGCAGCCGCCGCCTCCGGTGCGGGATGAACGCCCCCGACAGAATCAGCCGCCCGATACCTCCTCCGCGCCGATCGATACCACCAGCCGGCCGGAAAGCGAAATGCCCCCGCGCGATGAGCCGCGGCCGATGGATACATCCGCTCAGCAGGCCGATAATCAGCAGCCGGAGAAGACCACGATGCCCGGCGCCACCCCCTACGACAGCGATGGCGATGGCCTGAGCGACTCCGCCGAGGTAAATCGCTATATGACCGATCCGCACAACGCGGACTCCGATGGCGATAACCTGAGCGATTACGACGAGGTGAACAAGTACAACACCAGCCCCAACAACCGCGATACCGACGGCGACGGGCTGACCGATGGCGCCGAGGCGATCGTCTATAATTCCAATCCGCTCAATGCCGATACCGATGGCGACGGGCTGAAGGACGGCCAGGAGATCAGGCTCTACAAGACCGATCCGCGCGAAGCCGATACCGACAAGGACAAGCTCTCCGATGGCGTCGAGGTGACGAGGATCTTCACCGATCCGAACAACCCGGACAGCGATGGCGACGGCGTGATCGATGGCGATGACGAGTGCCCGAACATCAAGGGCGATCCGCTCAATCACGGATGCCCCAGAGGGATGGCACCGAAGAACTATTCCGAGCGTCTGCGGAACAGCGGCCCGCTGAAGGGGCTTCCGGAGACCGCCGAGGAGGGGGATCGCACCGATTTCTCCGGCATCTATTTCAAAGTCAACAGCGATAACTTCGATCTGTCGCAGCCGGAAACATCCAGGAACCTGAGCCGCATGCTGAACTATATCAAGCAGTGCGATCAGATCGGCGTGGTGGTGGAGGGGCATACCTCCGCCGAGGGAAACCCGGCGCTGAACCAGCGTCTTTCCGAGCGGCGCGCCAACCGGGTGCGGCAGTGGCTGATCGACAACGGCGTTGCCCCCGATAAGATCCTTGGCGCGGTCGGCTACGGCAGCCAGCTTCCCAGGGTGCCGGAACCCCAGCCGGGGAGCGTCCCCCCGGCGCTGCTTGAGCAGATCCGGCGGCAGAACCGGCGCATCACCACGCTTGTAAAGCAGACCTGCAAGTAGGCTCGACGCTGATCATGGTGTAAGGCGGGATCGTTCATAACGGGCGATCCCGCTTTTTTGTCATGGGGCATGCGCGGGCATCGCCCCGCGCATCAGAGATTGCGCCGGCCGGGGCTTGAAGAAAGTTCAACGCCGCAGATGGCGTCCTTCAACAGTCTGCCGGGATAACCGATCGTAACTGCCGACCCCGCCATATAATCCGTATGTTTGCGCACCCCCTCCTTTCCTTCCATTGGCACGGATAATGCTAGACCGATTCCGGTACTATGGAACTATGCCACGGTGCCTTCCACTAGCCGATTTTTTTGACGGGTCATCTCAGCCAATCTCTTTCAGAGGTATTTCATGAAGCGACATCTACGATTGTTTGTTACGAGCGCGGTTCTTGCCGTGCTGGGCGCGTTCTTTTTCAGCTCATCAGTGCTGGCGCAGTCGGAGGCCGGACGCGTGGCATTCGGCGCGAACTTCGGTCTGAGCAAGTACTGGGGGTCGTTCACCGACAATCAGTTCTGGCAAGGTGGGGATATCTACCTGCGCTGGAATATCATCCCCTTTATCTCCTTCCACGCACAGTTCGGTGTCTCGCAGCTCCGCTACAAGATCAGCGATGACAACCTGAAGAACAATCCCGGCTACTTCGGCCTTCCGGATGCCAATGTCTATCCCGGCCCGCCGCCGAACATCGCGCGCGATGAAAAGGCCGCGATCCGGGTGCAGACCTACTCCGGCATCATCTCCTACAACATCACCCCGCATCAGGCGCTTGTCCCCTTTATCTTCGCGGGTGTCGGGCTTATGAACTTCGAGCCGAAGAACCTTCACAACGTGGCGCTGCCGAACAATCAGATTGCGCTGTACGACAAGAACGTGGTGATCTTCCCGGTGGGTGCCGGCGTGGAGATCTACCTGAACGATGATATCACGTTCAACGCCAAGGGGCAGTTCCATATCACCCCGACCGACTATCTGGATGATTATCAGGACCCCGGAACGTCGTCGAAGGATGCCTTCGCCACCTTCACGGTCGGCCTGGGATACTATATCTTCGGCTCGCTCGATTGCGACAAGGACGGCCTTACCGATTCCGAGGAGCGGAAGCTGGGCACCGACCCATGCAACCCGGATACCGATGGCGACGGCCTTACCGATTTCGAGGAGGTCCGTACCTACAACACCGACCCCAAGAAGGCGGATACCGATGGCGATGGCCTTACCGATTTCGACGAGATCAGGAAGTACAACACGAAGCCGCTCAACCCGGATACCGATAACGACGGCCTGAAGGACGGCGATGAGATCGCGCGCAAGACCGATCCGAACAACCCGGACACCGACGGCGACAAGCTGACCGACGGCGATGAGGTGAACAAGTACAGCACCGATCCCACCAAGTCGGATACCGATGGCGACGGCCTGACCGACGGCCAGGAGATCACCGTCTACTCCACCAACCCGACCTCGATGGATACCGACGGCGACGGGCTGAACGATGGCGATGAAGTGAATCGCTACAAGACCAACCCGAAGTCCGCGGATACCGATGGCGACGGGCTGAAGGATGGCGATGAGGTCAAGACCTACACGACCGACCCGCTGAAGGCCGATACCGATAACGACAAGCTCTCCGACGGCCAGGAAGTGAACACGGTGAAGACCGATCCC
>JAQBOZ010000029.1 GCA_028287785.1 Chlorobiota bacterium | reverse complement strand
GAGACGGGCATCGGTCTTCTTCGAGGCGCACATGCCCCCCCGTTCCCCGCTCCAGCGCTACGTCCTTCGCAATGCCGACGGCGTGATCGCCAATTCCGGCGCCCTCGCCGATGATCTCGTGAACGGCGGCCTTCCCGCCGAGCAGGTGATCGCCACCCATCAGGGGGTCGATCTGGATCTTGTCGATGAATTCCGCGTCCCGGCCCGCGACGCCCGCATCCGCCTTGGCCTCCCGCTCGGCAAACAGCTTGTGATCTACACCGGAAAGATTCACTGGGGGTATCGCGAGGTGGATTATCTGATCGAGGCGGCGCGGAAGCTGCCGGAGGGGATCGAGATGATCATGGTGGGGGGGCGCGAGGATCATAACATCCGCTATCGGGAGTTTCTGGCGGCCGGGGGGATCACGAACGTCACCTTCACCGGCTTTATCGCGCCGAACCTGGTGCAGTACTATCAGTTCGCCGCCGATATCCTTCTTCTGTACTATCCTTCCGGCATCGCGCTGAACCGCTATCGCTCCCCCGGCAAGCTCTTCGAGTACATGGCCGCCGGCCGCCCGGTGATCGCCGCCGACCTTCCCGTGCTCCGCGAAGTTCTCGGCGATGACGATCCCATTGCCCTCCTGGTCCCGCAGGATTCCCCCGATCTTCTCGCGAAAGCCATCATCAGCCTGCTCGCCGATCCACGGAAACGGGAGGATCTGGCGGCGCGCGGGCTGAAACGGGTTGCCGATTTTACATGGATGGAGCGGGGAAAAAAGATCATGAGCTTCATCGAACGGCGGCTGGCTGCGCGGAAGTGAGTAGATTTATCGTTCGTTTATATTTGAATGCGTATGGAAAGCCCGAGTACACTGGTCAATACAGCCGATCCGCGGCAGGACGTTCACAAGGAGCGGAAGCACGATCCCAACCTGAACCGCTATCGCGTGGCGGAAAGCCTCCTGCCGCCCGACCCGCGCGGGCTCAGGGTTCTGGAGCTTGGCGGGGGAATTGGAGAGCTTTCGCGGAGGATGACCGCGAAGGGGATCGATGTCACGTTCGTCGACCTGAGCGAGCATAATATCCTGAAGGCGCGGGAGATGGGGCTGGAGGCGCACCGGCTCGATCTGAACCAGGGGCTGCCGCCGTTCGGCGACGGGATGTTCGATGGCGTGGTGATGCTGGAGATCATCGAGCATGTGGTGGCGGCGGAGGCGCTTCTCGACGAGGTGTACCGGGTGCTGAAGCCGGGCGGGTTTCTGATACTGAGCACGCCGAACTTCGCCTTCTTCCTGAATCGCTTCAAAATACTTCTCGGCGGCCTCAGCGGCGATGAGGGCTATCATTACCGGTTCTTCACCGTCCGTTCGCTCGGGCGGCAGCTCCGGAACGCCGGGTTCAGGCTGGAACGTTCGGCCCACACGATGCCGGCGTTCGGCGTCAATATCATCCGAAACAGAATCCTGAAGCGGCCGCGCGCGCATCTTCATGTCCCCGGCCTTGTTGCGCCGCTGCTGGCCCATACATTGATCGTCAAGGCCATAAAATCTTCCGGCAACCGATCCTGAACGGTCCTTCCGAATGGAACGGCCAGGCGGGCCGGTTCCCGCACGTCTCCCCTTCAGCATGATGCCCCAGAAAATCCTACATATACTCTGGCAGATGGATATCGGCGGCGCCGAGCGGGCGGTGTACCAGCTTGTCCGCGAGCAGCGCCGGAACGGCATCGACGCCGATGTCCTCCTTGGCAGCCATGCCGGGTTCTATGGCGAGAAGACCAGGGCGCTGGGGGCGAATGTCTACGAGCTGGGGCAGAAGCATACGCTCGATTTTTCCGTGAGCGGCGCGGCGCGGGAGATCATGCGCTCCTACGATATCGCCCATTTCCACAGCGCGGAGCTTGGCCTGATCTACATGGCCTCCCGGACGCGGAACCTGCGGCGATTCTACACGCATCGCGGCGGCGTCTTCCGCTATCCCCGCAAGCAGGCGCTCCGCTACAGGCTGGCGGGGTTCCTCTTCCGTCGCTATTTCGCGGGCATCTCCGGCAACACCACGCAGGGGGCAACCGCCGCCTCAAGGCTGTTCGCGATATCGCCGAAGCGCATCCCCACCACCTACAACGGCATCGATTTCTCCCTGCTGGCCCCCAACCGGAGCTGCGGGGAGATCCTGGCGGAACTTGGCCCGGCCGATGGCGTTGTCCGGATCGGCACAAGCGCCAATCTCCGCCCGTGGAAGCGGATCGAGCTGTTGCTGGACGCCGTGGCCCGCCTGAAGGATGCCGGCATCCACTGCTATATCATCGGCGACGGGCCATCCCGCGCGGCGCTTGAGGAGCATGGGAGGAGGCTCGGGATATCCCACCTCCTCACGTTCACCGGAAAGAAGGAGCATATCGGCGATTACCTCCAGATGCTGGACATCTTCGTCCTCCCGTCGGGGCCGGAGGAATCGTTCGGCAACTCGGCGGTGGAGGCGATGGGGGTGGGGCTGCCGACGATCGTCTTCGCGGACGGCGGCGGGCTGGTGGAGCATATCGACGATGGCGTCACCGGGTTTCTGGCGCGCGATGTCGATGATCTTGCGGAGAAGCTGGGAACGCTCATCGCCGACCGCGCGCTCAGAACGGAGATGGGGGGGCGGGCACTGCGCGCCATCCACGACAAGTACAGCCTTGAGGCGATGGTGGAGCGTTACGGCCGTCTCTACGGCGGCGTTTCCGCCGATGGCCCGACGCGGGGGGAGGGATAGCCTATGTGCGGCATCATGGGGGCATTCTCGACCACGCGCGCGCCGCTTCCGATCACCGGCGAACAGGCGTCCGCCGCGCTCGATACCATCAGGCATCGCGGCCCCGACGACAGCGGCATCTGGTGGAGCCCGGACCATTCCGTGCTGCTCGGGCATCGCCGTCTCAGCATCATCGATCTCTCCGCCGCCGGCCATCAGCCGATGACCAACGAGGATGGGACGATCTGGATCGTCTTCAACGGCGAGATCTACAACTTCGCCGACCTCCAGTCGGATCTGGAGGATAGCGGTCATAGGTTCCGCTCCCGCACCGATACCGAGGTGATCATCCACGGCTACGAGGAGTACGGCACCGATATCATCAGGCGCCTCCGCGGGATGTTCGCCTTCGCGCTCTACGATTCCCGGAACGGCCAGCTTCTGATCGCCCGCGACCGGCTCGGGGTAAAGCCCCTCTACTACGCATGGTCCGGCGACACGCTCTACTTCGCTTCGGAGATCAAGCCGATACTCGATCTCCCCGGCATCGAAAAGAAACTGGATACCGACGCGCTCAGGGAGTACATGGCGTTCGGCAAGGTCTATCCTCCACGGACGATGTTCAGCGGGGTCTCCAAGTTCCCGGCAGCCCACTTCGCCATCCTCGGCGAGGGAGGGGAGCTGGAGCGGCGGCAGTACTGGACTCCGTACCGGCAGTATATCGAGTTCCCGGACGATGCCGGCGAGCCGTTCTACGTGCGGCGGACGCTTCAGCTTCTGGAGAACTCCGTGGAACTGCGGATGGTGAGCGATGTCCCCGTCGGCGTCTTCCTGAGCGGCGGGGTCGATTCCACCGCCAACGTCGCGCTGATGTCGCGCGTCTCCGGCGGGCCGGTCAGAACGTTCACCGCCGGCTTCCGCGGCCAGCACAGGTACGATGAGCGGGCGCACGCAAGGGCCGCCGCCGCGCACTACAGGACGCTTCATGAGGAGGTGGAGATCGACAGGGGCGATCTGGTCGATGCCCTTCCGCAGCTCGCCTACTATCTCGATGAGCCGGTGGCCGACCCCACCGTGGTCCCGATCTACTTCCTCTCCCGGCTGGCCCGCCGGAGCGGCACCCCGGTGATCCTCAACGGCGATGGGGCCGATGAGCTTTTCTGCGGCTACCGGAAATACCTCAGCTATCTCCGCGTGCTTCCCCTCTGGCGTTTTATCGATCGCATCCCCCCCTCGGCGACCAGGGGGCTGGCGCGCATCCTCGGGCGCGGCTCATCGGACGGGGTTCTTCCCGATCTGCTGGAGCGTTCGGCGCTGAACGTCGAGATGTATATCGGCTCCACCAGCGCCGTCAAGAGCCTCTCCGCCTTCGCGTCGATCCGCGATATCCCCGGCGCCCCCGATCTCTACGGTGCCGTTACCGAGGCGCGCGCGGAGTTCGCGCGGGAGCGGCGCGGCGATAATTACGTGGAATGGCTCTCCTACTGGGGAACGCGCTCGGAGGTGGAGAATGTCTTCCTCTATCGGGCCGACAGGATGGGGATGGCGAACTCGATCGAGATCCGCGTCCCCTTTCTCGATCACGCGCTCGTGGAGTTCGCCATGCAGATGCCGCAGGCGCTGAAGCACAGGGATGGCGAAACAAAGTACATTCTGAAGAAGGCGCTGGAGGGGATTGTCCCCGAAGAGTTTCTCTATCGGAAGAAACAGGGCTTCTGCGTCCCCCTGCGGGAGTGGGCCGGAACGATGATGGATGAAAAGATCTTCAGCATCCTTCCGGTGATCGGCCGGGAGTGGGGCGTTATCACCGGCGAGTTGATCGCCGAGGCGAAGTCCCGGCTCGCGTCCGATCCCGCGTCCGACAGCAACGGCTCGCTCTCCTGGATGCTCTATAATCTGGCGGTCTGGTACGAACGCTGGTTCATGGAGTAGCGCCGGCGCGGGGGATGATGAAATTCTATGATTGGAACTTGACCGATTTCCGGCCCGGATAGAGCATGAACAGGTTTATTCTCGGATTTGTCTTTTTTATTCTCACGGCGAGATTCTTCACCGAGACCCTTGGCGTTCTGCCAAAGGCGATCGATCTGATCGATATCGCGGTGATTCCCGTGCTGCTGATCATGTCCACCACCAAGCCGGACCCCCGAGGCGTCGATGGGCGGCTGCACCGGCGGATGGTGCTGCTTGTTGGGTGTTTTTTCGTCCTCTGCGCGCTTTCAGCGATCGTGAATTTCGAGCGGACCAGCATCGGCCCGGTGCTGCTGTATGTCTTTGGAATGCTCGAAGGGCCGATATTCTTTATCGCGCTGAATAAATTGATCGTCAGCAAACGGAAATTCGGAAAGCAGGTGGCGCGTTTTATGAATGTGGTGCTGCTGACGCAGATTCTCGTGGTGGCGTTCGTAAGCTACCCGCTGATGCTCGCCAGCGGAAATCCCGATAAAATGTCGGGGACATTCGGGAATAATTCCTATCAGTTTACAGCGCTGCTGATTATCATCGGCGGATATTTCGTCGGCAGGCAGTACGCAAAACCCCGCGCGGCCTACCTTGCCGTCGGGATTCAGGCGTTTGTGATCATCACATTTCTTCTGCTTCAATATCGCACCGCAACCCCCAGTTTTTTCGTTGCCTACGCCATTCTCATCACCATCCTCTACGGCAGAAAATTCTTCCGCATGGCGCTGATCGGCCTGCCGCTGCTGGGGATTGCGTACTTCGGATTCAAATATATCAACCGCTCCGATCTGGGGTTGAAGTACGAGGATCTGATGACGGTGGGGGAGAACGTGGGGATGGTGACTGAATACGGAAAATTCCTCTCGTACGTGAACACGGTATCGATGTACGGCGATTATCCGCTTGCCATCATTTTCGGCTGCGGGCCGGGCACCTACGTCAGCCGCGCCAATTATACATTTACGGTCGATCTTCAGGATACCCGCAAGGGGGTGGGCTCCATCGTCACAACGATGTTCGGCGACAAGAATTATCTCACCGATGTTCATGTGAAATATATCCTTCCGCTCAGCCAGTTGGAATCGGTGTTCGGGAGCGTGCAGATCAATAATCCGAATTCCAGCATCCTTGCCGCCGCCGCGGAAACCGGCCTGCCGGGGCTGTTCATCATGGTGAGCATTTACTCGATCGTGATCGTCCACAGCCTGCGCTACCTCCGGTACGCCAAGGCGATGCAGGACCCGCTTCTTCTGCCGCTTGCCTCCGCGCTCTTTATCGGCGCCACATATCTTGTGCTGATCTGCCCGCTCGATAATTATCTGGAGATCGCCAGGGTCACGCTCCCCATCTGGCTCCTTTTCTGGACCGTCAGCACCATCGTCCGCCAGCAGCGTACCGAGCAGGTGATGATGCGCCAGTTGGCGGAGCAGCAGAACCTGGAGGAGCAGGAGTTCCTGGCCGGGTAGCCGGTGCCTCCGCCGAACAGTAATGCCGAACGTTCTCTACATAACCAATCTCCCGACTCCGTATCGCCTTCCGCTCTACAGGGAGCTTGGGCAGCGGCTGGCCCTGGAGGGAGTTTTGCTGGAGATATTCTTTCTGGGATATTCCCGGAGCGATCGCGCGTGGAATATCGGGGAGGAGGATTTTGCCGGGCTGAAGTATTCCATCGCGAAACATCCGTCGCAGATTCTGATCCGCGATGCGGCCGCGGCAATCGCGCGCTCACGGCCGGCCGTCGTGGTGCTGGCGTGGGCGATGGACCTGGCCGCGTTGCGCCTGATGCTCCACTGCCGTCTCCGCGGCATTCCCTGCATTGTCGTCAGCGGCGAGACTCTCCGCTCGGCCGCGAATAATCCGTACGCATTCCTCCGCAATATTTTTCGCCGTCCCGTCTTTCGCTTTGCCTCGGCGTTTATCACCTACGGGACCGGATCGACGGAATATCTGCTTGCATCGGGCGTGGAGCCGGAACGGGTGGTGACCGGAATCAACGTCGTGGATACCGATTATTTTTCGCGCTGCGTCGATGAGCTTCGGATAAATGGTGCCGCCGCCGAGGAACGTGCCCGATATGGGGAGAGCTTTTCCTGTCATCTTCTGTTCGTTGGATATCTTCTGCCGGAAAAGGGGATGATGAACGTGCTGGCGGCTTTCGGTGGCATCGAGCGGAGCGATATCGCGCTTCATGTGGTTGGCTCGGGGCCGGAGATGGACGCGCTGCGGTCGCGGGTTGAACGTGACGGGCTGGCGGGGCGCGTGTTCTTTCATGGATACCGGCAGATCGATCAGCTTCCGCTCTATTATGCGCTGGCCGATATCCTCATCTTTCCCTCGCTGGAGGAGGTCTTCGGGCTGGTGATGGTGGAGGGGGCCGCCGCCGGCCTGCCGATGATCGCCTCCGCGAACGCCGGGGGGACGGCGGATGTGGTGAACGACGGCGTCAACGGCATCATCATCGATCCCGCTGATATCGATTCCATCGCCGCGGCCATCGCCCGCCTTGCCGATGATCCCGCATTGCGGCGGGCGATGGGCGCCGCGTCGCGCCGGGTGGCCGGGGGGACGTTGAATCTGCGCGAAAGCGCCCGGCGATATATGGATGTGATCATGCGATATATCCGGCGGTGACGTTGAGTTGTTCGCGCGCGTAATTACGATCCTCCCAGTTATTTTTCAGATCGATGACAATATCCGGAGAATATATCCCCGCATGAAATCCTCCGCCGACCGGCATCCGCTGGTGCTCCACGTTACCAATATTCCCACGCCATACAGGATTCCCTATTTCAGGGCGCTTGGCGATGTGCTTGGAAATGCGGGGATCGATCTTCATATCTTTTTTCTCGGTCGCGGGAAACGCCGTCGCGAGTGGAAGATCGTCGAGGATGATCTGGCGGGGATCGACTATACGGTCAACGAGTCGGAGGGGAAGCTCGCCATCCGGCACATGGTCCGCGCCATCCGGCTGTTGCGCCCGTCGGTGGTAGTGATCGCCTGGGCGATGGACCCGCTCGCGCTCCGGCTCCTGCTCCACTGCCGGCTGCGGAAAATACCCGCGCTTCTCTTCACCGGCGAAACCGCTCACACGGCCTCCGGCCGCTCCTATCCGGCCGTGCGGGCCGCATTCCGCTCCATCTTCTTCCGCCTTGCCGACTGGTTTCTCACATACGGAACCCGTTCACGGGAATATCTGATCGCCGGCGGTGTTCCCCCCGCCCGCATCACCACCGGGTTGAACGTGGTGGATACCGCGCTTTTTCGGGAGAACGTGGAATCGCTCAGGACATCCGGGGAGGCGGCGCGCGCGCGCGATGAGCATCGCATGGCCGATGGCTCGCCATTCGCGGTTCATCTGCTGATGGTCAACTACATGATCCCCGGCAAGGGGGTCAGCTCCACGCTCCGTGCGTTGAAGGAGCTGGATCGCGATGATGTCGCGCTTCATATCGTCGGCTCGGGGCCGCGCGAGGAGGCGCACCGGGCGATGGCCGAGCGTGAGGGGCTGGGGGATCGCGTCTTCTTCCACGGATACCGGCAGACCGCCGAGCTGTTTATCTTCTACGCGCTGGCCGATATTTTTCTCTTCCCTTCCTCCATCGATATCTTCGGCCTTGTGATGGTGGAGGCGTCGGCGGCCGGGCTTCCGGTGATCGCCTCGAACTACTCCGGCGGGACGGTGGATGTGATCCAGGAAAATATCACCGGCCTTGTCATCGATCCGCGCGATCGCACCGAATACGTCGCGGCGCTCCGCAGGCTGATCGACGATCCGGCGCTCCGGGTCGCGATGGGAGCCGCCGGGCGTCTGCGGACCATCGAAACATTGACGCTGGACCGGAGCGCGGAGCGCTACGCCGAGGCGGTTTCCGTGCTCGCCGGGGCCGGGAGCCCGCATCGATAACCCTTCCCAATCAGGAGAACGCACGATCAATCGCGAACCACGCAGGCCACGGCTGCTGCTTGTAGGCCCGATCCCTCCGCCGTTCATCGGCCCGGCGGTTGCCACCGAGCGGCTTGCCGGCTCGCCGGTGATGAACGGCGCGTTCGATATCGAGCTGCTCAACACCGGCGATCCCGACGGCCTTGACGATATCGGCCGCTTCAACCTTCATAATGTGCGGGAGGCGCTCGCGCACGGCCTCCGCTGCTGGGGGGCGCTTCTGTTCCGGCGTCCGCGGGCCGTCTATGTCCCCATCGACCGCGCCTTCTGGGGTTTTCTCCGCGACCTTCTCTTTCTGGTCCCGGCGCGCATCCTCGGGATCAGGGTGGTGATTCATCTTCGCGCCGGACGGTTCGATCTTATCCACGACTTCGGCGCGCGGGGGCGGCTGCTGGCGCGGGTCGGGCTTGGCACCGCGCGGCGCGCCATCGTGCTGGGGTCCACCGTCCGCGATGTCTTCGGCGACTATGTCCCGGCCGGCCGGATAGCGGTGGTGCCGAACGGCATCGACATCACCGGCTGGCCCTCGCCGGGACGAAAGGCGCCGGCGGGGGATGGATCGTTCCACATCGTGTATCTTGCGAATCTTTTCCGGGACAAGGGGGCGCATATCATGCTCGGCGCGCTCCCGGCGATCATCCGTCGCGTCCCGAACGTCAGAGTCTCGTTTGCCGGAAAGTGGATCGACGCGGAGTTCAGGAAGGAGTGCGAGCTGATGATCGCGGAGCGCGGGCTGGAGCGCCATGTGGAGTTCCTGGGGGTGGTCGGGGGTGACGACAAGCGCCGGCTGCTGGAGTCGGCCGATCTTGTGGCGTTCGTGCCGGTGAAGCCGGAGGGCTCCCCGTGGGTTGTGCTGGAGGCGATGGCCTCCGCCCGGCCCGTGATCGGGACGCCGCAGGGGACGATGAAGGAGGTGATCGTCGATGGCGTTACGGGCTATCTGATCGCGCCGGGGGATACGGCGGCGCTGGCGGATCGCGTGGCGGCGCTGGCGGGGGAGCCTGAACTGCGCGCGCGGCTTGGCGAGCAGGGGCGGAGCAGGCTTGAGGCCATCTACTCGGAAACCGCCTCGCACCGGAAGCTGGCGGAGGTGCTGCTGGAAGCCATGGGAAGCGGGACGAAATAAACGATATCGTATGTGTGGAATCGCTGGCATCATCAACGGAGGGAGCCCGGGGGAGCTGGAGCGGATGGCCTCCGTGCAGGCACATCGCGGCCCCGACGATCACGGCGTGCGGTGGTTCCCGGAGCGCCGCGCCGGGCTGGCGCATCGCCGGCTTTCAATCCTCGATCTCTCCCCGGCCGGCCACCAGCCGATGGTCAATGAGGGGGGAAGCCGCTGGATCACCTTCAACGGCGAGATCTACAACTACCTGGAACTCCGCGCCGAGCTTGAATCGCACGGCCACCGCTTCCTCTCCAACACCGACACCGAGGTGATCCTGGCCGCCTACGACCGCTGGGGGGCGGATTGCGTCCGGCGCTTCAACGGCATGTTCGCCTTTGCCATCTACGACGCCCCTACCGGCGATCTCTTCATCGCCCGCGATCATCTCGGCATCAAGCCTCTCTACTACATTCAGCGCGGCGGGATGCTGGCGTTCGCGTCGGAGGCGAAGGGGTTGTTCGCGATCGACGGCATCGAGAGAATCGTCGAGCCGGACGCGGTTGTAAGCTCGCTGCTGCTCCTCTGGGTGCCGGAGCCGGAGAGCGGATTTTCCGGCGTGATGAAGCTGGAGCCGGGCTGCCACGCCATCTTCAGGGATGGCCGCCTGGCGATCACCCGTTACTGGGATATCCCCATTCAGGACCACGGTCGCGAGCGGAGCGAGGGGGAATATGTGGAGGAGCTGCGGGAGCTTCTGGAGCGGGCGGTGCGGCAGCAGATGATTGCCGATGTTCCGGTCGGCGCGTTTCTCTCGGGCGGCCTCGATTCCAGCCTGATCGTGGCGCTGATGCGGAAGATCAACGGCGGAACGATCAGCACCTACACCATCGCGTTCTCGGAGATCGACAAGCGGATGGAGGCGATGCCGGACGATGCGAAGTACGCCGCGATGGTGGCGCGGTTGTTCGGAACCGATCACCACGAGATCGAGGCCAGCTCCGAAAGCAACACCCTGCTGCCGAAGATGCTCTGGCATCTGGATGATCCGGTCGCCGACGGGGCATCGATCAACACCTTTCTGATTGCGGAGGCCGCGAAGCGGAACGGGACAACCGTGCTTCTGAACGGGATGGGGGGGGATGAGGTGTTCGGCGGCTACCGGAAACAGCTTGCATCGCTGCTGGTGGAGCGCTACCGGAAGATCCCGTCGCTGCTGCGGCGGGGGATGATCGAGCCGCTGGTCGCGGCGCTGCCGGTTGCGATCGGCGGCAGGGGGATACGGCCGGTGCGGTGGGGAAAGAAGTTCCTGCGGAGCGCCGCCCTCTCACCGATCGATGCGTTCATCCACGGCTTCGCCTACTTCAACCCGGAGGAGATGCGGGAGATCCTGACATCGCCGCTGAACGCCGTTCCCTTCAGGGATCTTTACCCGATTGCCCGCTACCACGAGCTTGCCGCCTCTGTGGAGAAATACCCGTTTATCGACCGGATGACCTGGCTGGATACGAAGCTCTTTCTCCCCGGCATCAACCTTCTCTACTCCGACAAGGCGTGCATGGCCGCGTCGGTGGAATCGCGCCCGCCGCTGATCGATGTGGAGCTGGTGGAGTTCGCGGCGCGGCTTCCGGGGAAGTACAAGATCAACGGGCGGGTTCAGAAATATCTTCTCAAGAAGGCGGCGGAGGCATATCTCCCGCGCGAGGTGATCTACCGTCCGAAGGCGGCGTTCGGCACGCCGATCCGCGCATGGATGAAGCGCGATCTTGCGGCAAAGGCGCGCCGGCGGTTTACCCATCCCGGCGATGCCGCCCGTTTCATCAGGCCGGAGCTGCCGCTCAGGCTTCTGGCGGAGCATGGGAGCGGAAAGGAGGATCATGCCCACCGGCTCTGGGGTCTGTACGCGGTCTCCCTCTGGATCGACATGCAGAAGCGGCTTGACGCGGCGCCCGCCGCGGATGTGATCGGGGAGATGGCATGAGCGGGATCGATCGCTTCGATAATCGCGTGTCCGATCGCGCGGCGCGGCGCGTCCTGTTCAACGATTCGCTTGCCCGCCTCCGCGGCTGGCTTGAGGCGAACCACTATGCGGGAATCGAGCCGCACGATGCCATCACCAGCCCGATCCTCTCGCGGACCCCGCTCGGTCGCAGCCCGTTTCTCCGCCTTGCGGCGTTGCAGGGGTTGCGCCGCCTTCCGCTGAACCTCCGCCCGCTCCTCGGCATCCGCCCCGATGTCAACACGGTAAGCCTCGGCTGGGCGTTGAGGGGATATGCCGTGATCGGCGACGTGGAATCGGAGGCCAGGATCGGGGAGTGCCTTGAGGGGATTTACAGCGCGATCATCGGCGGGTATTCCGGCGCGTGCTGGGGCTATTATTTCCCGTGGCAGACCCGCGCGGACTACAAGCCGCCGTATCTCCCCAACATCGTCTCCACCGCCTTCGTGGGGCAGGGGCTGCTCGATATCCATCAGAAGCGGGGGGATGAGAAGTCGCTGCGGATCGCCCGCTCGGCGTGCGATTTCATTCTCCGGGATCTCCATCGCGGCGGCGATGCCGGGGGGCTCTGTTTCAGCTACACTCCGACGGATGATCATCAGGTCTACAACGCCTCGATCCTCGGCGCGCATCTGCTGGCGCGCGTCGGCGCCATCACCGGGGAGCGGGAGCTGATCGATACGGCGCGGGCCGCCGTTGCCTTTGTCGTGGATCATCAGCAGGAGGATGGCTCCTGGCGTTACGGCGTGGGGGACTTCTACACGTTCATCGATAATTTTCACACCGGCTATGTGCTGATGTCGCTTCGCGGCCATATGGAGTGCACGGGGGAGAGGGAGTTCGATGGGCCGCTCCGGCGCGGGGAGGATTTCTACCGGCGGAGTTTCTTTCTCGATGGGGCGATTCCGAAATATTATCACAACAGGCTTTTCCCGATCGACGCGCATGCCGCCACGCAGGCCATCGTCACGCTGCTCGACTGCGGCGACGAGGAGGGGGCGTGCCGCGTGGCGGAGTGGGCCATCCGGAACATGCAGGCGCGGCCCGGATACTTCATCTATCAGATCCACCGGCGCTACCGGAATGCGATTCCCTACCTCCGCTGGTCCAACGCCTGGATGCTCTACGCGCTTGCGCGGTTGGCCTCCACGGAGTATCTTCGAGTTGCTGAGAATTGACTCGGGGTACGGCGGCTGGTTCACAGGTCCCGTGATCCGGCCCGAGTTCCTTTCCGGTATCATCCCCACGAGCGTATCCGCCGGCACGGCATCATTTTCGCATGGAGTTCCGGTCCGGGCTGTCGATATGCCCGCCAGATCCTCTCCGGACGTTCCTTTGCAGACCTCAACGCTTCCCACCGGTTCCGGTGGGTGCTTCTCGCAACGACATGGCGTGGGAAGGCGCCCGTTGCATCCTCATGCTTCCGGCCAGATGGGTTTCCGGCCCGTCAACCGGGCTTCTTCCATGGAGAAGCCGCCGAAAGCTCTTATGTGATCCTATCTCCATCTTGTATCCTCGTCTCTGGATCGACCTCGATAACTCCCCCCATGTGCCCCTTTTCGCGCCGCTGATCAGGCAATTGCGAAGGGAGGGATGGGATATTCGTATCACCGCCCGTGACTTCGCGCAGACGCTCGATCTGGTGGATCAACTGAAGATCGACGCCGTGGCGGTTGGCGCGCATGCCGGGCGGAGCAAGATCAAGAAGCTGGCGAACCTTCCGGTGCGGGCCGTTCAGTTGATACGGGCGGTGCGGAGGTTCCGGCCGCAGATCGCGTTGAGCCACGGGTCGCGGACGCAGGCGCTGGCCTCGCGGCTGCTCGGGATTCCGCAGATCGTGATGTTCGATTACGAGTGGACGGAGATGTCCATCCTCAAGCGCTTCGCCACGCACCTGGTCTGCCCGGAGGCCCTGACGCCCGAACGGCTGACGGCATCGGGCATCGGGGTGGAGAAGGTGAGCTGGTATCACGGGTTCAAGGAGGAGATGTATCTCCCGGAGTTCGTCCCCGATCCATCCTTCAGGGCGTCGATCGGCGTCGGCGGGGAGAGGCGGCTGATCACGATCCGCCCGCCGGGGCTTATCGGCAACTATCACGATCCCCGGAGCGAGGAGCTCTGCCGGTCGATCCTTGCCCGTGCCGCGGCCGATCCCGCCAATTATCTGGTGATTCTTCCAAAGACCCGGCTGGAGCGCCAGCTTGTCGATTCCGCCCTTCCCGCCGGCCCGGCAGCCGGCGTGCTGATACCGGAACGGGCTCTTCCGGGGCTTCAGCTCCTGCATTATTCCAACCTGGCGATCAGCGGCGGGGGGACGATGAACCGGGAATCCGCGCTGCTCGGGGTGCCCACGTACAGCATCTTCACGGGGCGCCGCGCCGCGATCGACGAGGAGCTGGCCCGAAGGGGGCTGCTGAGGTTTATCGGCAGGCCGGAGGAGATCGAGGGGATCGACTGGAGGGGGGAATCCCCGGAATTTCATGCTTCCTCATCTTTACAGAGGAATACGACATTGGTCGTGGAAATACGGGATATGATCGCTAAATTTGCGGCGCTCCATACGTAGTCCCGGATTCTGCCGGGCGTATTGCGGCAATCTCGTTTACTTCGTCTCAACTCCCTGACCGATATGTCAGAACGGGCCGACGAACCCGTTCCGGCTTCCAGCCTCACAACCGTGAGCGGTCTACTGCCCGGGAAGAGAAGAAGGCGTTGCGTACGATGCAGGCATTTACTCCGCTTTTGGAGCGCATAACCACATGGGCCACCGGCCCATGAATCGATTCCCTTCCGGGGCTCGTAGGTTATATGCGTTTGCGGTGTTTGAATCATCGACTGTTCGGGGATATCCTCCCCGGCGAGCGATGAAACGCTTTCACGTGCGAAAATCATGGGCAGGATGACCGAAAATCTTTGGGGAACCTGTTCCTCCCATTAACGACGTTGAGATTCCGATGAGGCGATTTATACGATCGATAGGCCCGGCGAAACTCACACTTGCAGCGTTCGATCTTCTGGTCCTTACGTTCGTGGCGGCGGTGATCCTCTTCGTTCGCAGCCGGTTCTTCGGGTATACCGTCTCCCTCAACGAGTTCCTCTTCTTCGCCTGCTCCACCCTTGTCGCCATCGGCATCTTCCGCGAATTCCAGCTTTATCGCAACAAACTCTTCTCAACCGGCGCCGATCAGATCGTCCTTCTCGGCAAGGCGATGCTCTGGGTCGGTATCGTGCAGATCTTCGCGATTTTCCTGATAAAGAACAAAAGCCTGCTCGATTACAGCCGCGGACATGTCCTCCTGTTCCTCGTGGGGGGCTGGCTGGGCCTCTCGCTGATGCGGGTTGCCTTCTACCGGCATGTGCATGTGAAATATTTCGGCGGCAGGCCCAACGCCCGCCGCGTGGTGATCATCGGCGCCGGACGCGCGGGGCAGAGCCTTGCCGCGCGGATCATGGAGACGCCGCAGCTCGGGCTGAACATCGCCGGCTTTGTCGATGATGACAAGACGTTGAACGGGCTTCATCTCTTCGGCCGACCCATTGTGGGGGGAGTGGAGGGGATCGCGCGGCATATCAAGCAGCTTGGCGTCGAGGAGCTGTTTATCGCCATCAACTCCGTGGAGTACAGCCGCCTGCTGGAGATCATCGAGGCGTGCCGGGCAACGAATCTCCCGGTGACGATCACGGCTGACCATTTCAGGATCGTCCGCGATAACATCGGCACCAGCGAGTTCCCCTGCATCGAGTCGCTCACGCTCCGGCCGCACAAGTTCGAGTTCCCGCATCGCACGCTCAAGGAGCTGATCGACGTGGTTGGCGCGGCGATCATGCTGCTGCTGCTGGCGCCGCTCTTCACCGCGATGTCCATCGCCGTCAAGCTCAGCTCCAAGGGGCCGATCTTCTACCGGACGCAGGTCGTCGGCAAGAACGGGAAGCTCTTCACCTGGTACAAGTTCAGGACGATGGTGGTGGACGGGGACGAGGATCAGCATCGCGATCTGGTGGAGAAGATCATCAAGGAGAACACCTCCACCCGCAAGCTCCAGTCCGATCCCCGGATCACGAGCATCGGGGCGATCCTCCGCAAGTACAGCCTGGATGAGCTGCCGCAGATCATCAATGTGCTCCGTGGCGAGATGTCGCTGATCGGCCCGCGCCCGTGCCTTCCGTACGAGTACCAGCATTTCGACGAATGGCATCGCCGCCGTTTCGCCGTCACGCCGGGAATCACCGGGCTCTGGCAGGTGTTCGGCCGGAACCGGCACGATGTGACCTTCAACGATTCGATCATCCTCGATCTTTACTACATCCAGAACTATTCCCTCTGGCTCGATGTGAAGATCATCCTGAAAACGATTCCCGTGGTTCTCTTCGGCCGCGGCGGAGCATAGAGTATTGATTACGCTCGGTATCATCGGATGCGGCTACTGGGGGCCGAACCTCGTCAGGAATTTTCACGGTATCCCCGGCGCGCGCGTAAAGGCTGTCAGCGACCTTCGCCCCGGTCGCCTGGAAGGGATTCTGGAAAGCTACCCGACCCTTGAAACGACACTCGACTATCAATCCATTCTGAACGATCCGGAGATCGACGCGGTTGCGATCGTCACGCCGGTGGAGACGCACTATCCGCTGGCCGAGGAGGCACTCCGGGCCGGCAAGCATGTCTTCATCGAGAAGCCGCTGACGCGGAACGCGCGCGAGGCAAGGGCTCTGGTCGATCTTGCGACATCGGCCGGACGGATTCTGGCGGTCGGCCATGTCTTCCAGTTCGCCCCCGGCGTGCGACGGATCAGGCGGGAGATCGAGGCCGGCTCCGTCGGTTCGGTCCATCATATCACATCCACCCGCATCAACCCCGGACCTCCCGATCCCGCGCTCGATGTGGTCTGGGATCTTGGCCCGCACGACTGCTCCATCATCCTTCATATCCTGAAGGAGACCCCGAGCGACGTGCAGGCGTACGGCCAGAGCTATCTCCGCCCCGGCATCATCGACAATGCCCATATCGAGATGACCTTCCCGAGCGGCGCCACCGCCCATGTCCATGTAAGCTGGCTCTCCTCCAACAAGACCCGCCTTGTGCAGGTCTTCGGCGATCGCGGGTCGATCGTCTACGATGAGATGCTGGCGCTGGACGGCAAGGTGAAGCTCTACGACCGGGGGATCGACAACCGGATCGGCGTGGGGGATAACGATTCGGTGAAGCTCGGCTACTCCGCCGGCGATATCCACCTGCTGCATCTGGAACAGCACGAGCCGCTCCGGATGGAATGCACGGCGTTCGTCAACGCGATCATGACCGGCGTTCCTCCCCCCAACGATGGGGAGATGGGGGCGCAGGTGGTGGAGCTGCTGGAGAGGATTTCAGAGAAGATCGCCGTGGTGCAGGCGGGAGTGAACGCCTGATGGAGCGGAGCTTCTATGTCCATCCAAGCGCGCTGTGCGAGTCCGAGGATATCGGCGAGCGGAGCCGCGTCTGGGCCTTTGCCCATGTGATGAAGGGGGCCCGCATCGGTGCCGACTGCAATGTGGGCGATCACGCCTTTGTGGAGTCGGGGGTGGTGATCGGCGACCGCGTGACGATCAAGAACGGCGTGGCGATATGGGACGGCGTGACGATTGCCGATGATGTCTTCCTGGGGCCGAACTGCGTCCTGACAAACGATCTGTTTCCCCGAAGCCGGGTCTATCACGCGGAGAACGTCCCCACGGCAATCGGTCGCGGGGTCTCGATCGGGGCAAATGCCACCATCGTCGCCGGGGTCACGCTCGGGGAATACTCCATGATCGGCGCCGGGGCCGTGGTGGTGAAGGATATTCCGCCGTTCGCGCTGGTGGTGGGGAACCCGGCGCGCCGGATCGGCTGGGTTGGGGTGAAGGGGGAGCGGCTGGAGTTTGGCGATGACGCGGCGGGCATCCGGACGGAGGCCGGCCTCTACGAGCTGTCCGGCGGACAGGTACGATTTCAACCGGGCGACCGCGAGCCCGCATGACAATTGGGCGCATGCCCCGGAGATGGTCCGAACAGATGGCTTCTACGATCCTCATCACCGGCGGCGCCGGCTTTATCGGTTCCCATACCGCTGACAGGCTTCTGGCGCTGGGGCACCACGTTCGCGTGCTCGATAATCTCCAGAAGCCGGTGCATATGAAGGGGAAACCGGCCTACCTCTCGCCGGAGATAGAGTTTATCGAGGGGGATGTGCGCGACAAGGCGACGCTTGCCGGCGCGATGCGCGGGGCCGATGTGATCTATCATCTCGCCGCCTATCAGGATTATCTCCCCGACTTCTCCACATTCTTCCACACCAACGCCGTATCCACCGCGCTGATCTACGAGATCATCGTCGAGGAAAAACTTCCGGTCAGGAAGGTGATCGTGGCGTCGTCGCAGTTTGTGCAGGGGGAGGGGCTCTACCGGAACGCGGGCGGGATGCTGGTGACGCCGGTGATGCGGCCGCTTGAGCAACTGGAACGGGGGGAGTGGGAGTTTCAGGACGCCGATGGAACCGCGCTGCAATGGCTTCCAACGCCGGAGACGCACGCCAATCCGGCCAACGCCTACGCCATGAGCAAGCACTCGCAGGAGATCCAGGCGCTCCGGTTCGGACGGCGGTACGATATCCCCTCGGTGGCGCTCCGCTATTCGATCGTGCAGGGGGCGCGGCAATCCTTCTACAACACCTATTCCGGCGCCTGCCGGATCTTCTCCCTCCATTATTTCTTCGATCGCGCGCCGACCATTTACGAGGACGGGGGGCAGCGCCGCGACTTTGTGAACATCCACGACGTGGTGGATGCCAACGTGCTGGTGATGGACGACCCCCGCGCCGATTACGAGATCTTCTGCGTCGGCGGCGGGCGTGCCTACACGGTTGCGGAGTTCGACCGGATCGTGGCGCGGGCGTTCGATCGCGAGGGGATCGAGCCGAACATCCCCGGCGCCTTCCGTTTCGGCGATACCCGCCACGCCGTCTCCGATATCACCCGCCTCCGCTCGCTTGGATGGGCACCGCAACGGGCCGCCGCGGATTCCGTGCGGGAGTACGTGGAGTACCTCCGCGCGCAGACCGATATCGAGGATATCCTGGAGTACGCCGAGGCGACGATGAAGCAGCAGAACGTGGTCCGTCAGGCCCTTGCGTGAGCCCCCTTCCGGCGCATCCTCCCCCCGGCATCGCGGGCTTTTCCACAGACTCATGGTGACCCATCTCGCTCCCGGCGATCCGCGCTGGCTGGGCCTCATCAACGCCCATCCCGACGCGACGATCTTTCATCATCCGGCCTGGATCGGCCTGATCGCCGACTGCTATCGATATCGCCCGACCATCGTTATGGTGGAACGGGGGGCCGCCCCCGGAGGGGGGATACCGGTGATCGAGACGCGGAGCCTGCTGCGCGGCCGGCGGCTGGTGGCCCTTCCGTTCAGCGATGCCTGCGCTCCGCTGGTTGCCGATGATGAATCGCTGGCGGAGCTGATCGGTGGGCTGCACGCGTTGCGACGGGAGCGGGGCTGCCCGCAACTCGAAGTCCGATGGGGTCTGCCGGAACTGCCGGGCGTCTACCCCGGCGCCGGGGCGCTCCGCCATGTGACGCATCTGCCGGACGATCCCGATGAGCTTTTCCGGCGGTTCCACAGGACGCGCGTGCAGCAGCAGATCAGGGTCGCGGAGAAGAGCGGGCTTCGCGTTGAACGCGCCGCGCGGTGGGAGGATATGGCGGACTTCTACGATCTCCACCTGCGGACGCGGCGAAGGCACGGGGTTCCGGTGCAGCCGCTCCGGTTTTTCCGGCTTCTCTGGGAGCGGCTGATCGGCGCGGGACACGGTTTTCTCCTCCTTGCCCGCGATGGCAATAAAGCCGTGGCGGGCGCTCTTCTGCTCCATTGGGCCCGCGATCTCGTATATAAATTCAATGCGTCCGATCCCTTATATTGGCCCATGGCTCCGAACCATCTCCTTCTCTGGGAGGCTCTTCGCCAGGGGTGCCTTGACGGATATCGGTCGTTCGACTGGGGGAGAACGGATACGGAGCATGTGGGGCTGCGCGATTTCAAGCGCGGGTGGGGAGCGGAGGAGCATCCCCTCCGGGCCTCCATCCTCGCCGACTCTCCTCCCGACGTCCGCGCTTCCGGGGCATCGCGAACACTTATGGTCCATGTGATCCGGCGCTCTCCGCCGTGGGTATGCAGAGCTCTCGGCGAACTACTCTATGGACAACTCGGCTGACCAATGAATCATCGGAATACAGCCTCGATTCGGGATGCCAATGCCCCCTGGAATCTCTGGAAGATATTCCTGCCGGGCGTTGACGAGGAGGCCTGGCAGGATGCTGCCCGGAAGGCTGCGCATGTGCTGAGCAATCTCCCCGCGTCCTCCCTTGGCTCGATCGATGAAATGCTGGAAGCCGTGCTGATGGAACGCCAGTTCGGCGAAGGTCACTGGCGGCTCTCGGTGGCGAAGCGGGTGTATTACAGCATCGTCCGCCCCATCCTTCCGGTCTCCATTCGCCCTCTCCTCCGCCGGCTGCTCCTTGCGCCGCAGAAGGAGCGCCTGCCGCTGGACTGGCCGATCGAGGACCGTTATGTGCGGTTCCAGTTCGAGATGCTGAGGAATGTGATGGATGGGGCCGGCGTGCGAAGCGCCCCGTATATCGGGCTCTGGCCGGATGGGAAGCGCTACGCGTTCGTGCTGACGCATGATATCGAGACGGGGCGCGGTCAGAAGTTCGTACGGAAGGTGATGGAGCTGGAGGAACGCTACGGGTTTCGCTCATGCTTCAACTTCGTGCCGGAGGATTACGAGGTGGATCTCTCGCTGCTGGATGAGCTTCGCGAGCGGGGGTTCGAGGTGGGGGTGCATGGCCTGAAGCACGATGGAAAGCTCTTCCGCTCGCAACGGTCGTTCCGGCGGCGGGTTGACAGGATCAACAGATATCTGAAGGAGTGGAACGCCACCGGCTTCCGCGCCCCCTTCACGCATCGCCATCCCGAGTGGATGCAGATGCTGAATATCGAGTACGATTCCTCCTTCTTCGATACCGATCCGTTCGAGACGATCCCCGGCGGGACGATGAGCATCTGGCCCTTCATGATCGGCGATTTCGTGGAGCTTCCCTATACGCTTCCGCAGGATCACACGCTGATCTCCACGCTCGGCGAGAAGACCCCGAGGCTATGGCTGGAGAAGGTCGATTTCATCGAGCAGCACGGCGGCCTTGCGATGATGATCACCCATCCCGATTATCTTCTCGCCCCGGGCTGCTTCGCGATCTACGAGGAGTTTCTGAAGAAGATGAGCGCGCGCACCGGCTACTGGCATCAGCTTCCGGGGGAAGTGGCGCGCTGGTGGAAGCAGCGGCTTGCGATGGATTCCTCCGTCCCGCCGGACGGCAACTCCGGGCCTGGCAATGGCGCCGTGATCGGCACCATCAGGATGGACGACAAGATCGTGCGGGGGGATGTCCCCACATCGCGACCGATCCATCTCCTCCCGCAGATCGCCGTTGCTGCGTTGCAGGTGCTCTCTCTATTCTCCCTTATCCCGTACCTCATATGAGGGGGGAAGGGGCTTCTGATGAACGATATCATACGGTACGATCCGCCTCGTGAAAGCCTTCCTCCTCGCGGCCGGCCTGGGAACACGCCTCCGCCCGATTACCGACATCGTCCCGAAATGTCTCGTCCCGGTCAACGGCCGTCCGCTTCTTGCGTACTGGCTCGATAATCTGGGGTCGCATGGCGTGGATGAGGTGCTGATCAATCTCCACCATCTTCCCGATGGCGTTCTCCGTTTCGTGGAGGAATACCGGGGGCCGGTGAAGATCGTCACGGTGATGGAGCCGAGCCTGCTGGGAAGCGCCGGCACGCTGCACGCCAACCGCGGGTTCGTGGCGGGCGAGGAGCAGTTTCTGATTCTCTATGCCGACAACCTCACCGATATCGATCCGGTCCTCCTTGCGCGGTTCAACGCGGAGCATCCGGCGCCGCTGACCGTTGCGCTGATGCGGATGGAAAACCCAAGCTCCAGGGGGATTGCCCTGCTGGATGAATCGGGGACGATCGTCGATTTCACCGAGAAGCCGGAGCATCCGAAGAGCGATCTGGCCTCCGCCGGGATGTTCGCGGCGCGGCGGGAGCTGTTCGATGATATCACCCCGGACCGCGCCCCGTACGATCTTGGCGGCGACGTGATGCCGAAGCTGGTCGGGCGGATGAACGGGGTGGAGGTGGCCGGCTATCTCCGCGATGTGGGCACGCTGGAGAGCCTGGCGCTGGCGGAGCGGGAGTGGCCGGAGCGGGGGGGAATTACGCACGGAAATATTTCCTGAGATCTCTTATCGCGAAGTTGTGCTTTGCGATGATCATTCCGTAAAACTCATCGCACGTACAAGGCATCAGGACAGAACGGCCCAATGGCATTATGATCATAACGCAGACTCCCCTTAGAATCAGCATCGCCGGCGGCGGGACCGATCTTCCCGGCTACTACCGGCAGCACGGCGGATACGTGGTTTCCACCGCCATCGATAAATATCTCTACGTGATCGTCAAGGCACGGTACGATGATCTTATCTATGTCGATTACTCCCGCAAGGAGATCGTCGCGTCGATCGACGAGATCCAGCACGAGCTGGTGCGGGAGGCGTGCCGGATCACCGGCATGACCAACGGCTTCGAGGTGGCGATGATGGCCGATATCCCCTCCGAGGGCTCGGGGCTGGGATCGTCATCGAGCCTGACGGTGGGGCTGCTGAACGCGTTCTACCAGTATCGCGGCGAGCAGGTCGGGCCGGAGCGGCTGGCGCAGGAGGCGTGCCGCATCGAGATCGATATCCTCGGCAAGCCGATCGGCCGGCAGGATCAGTATATCGCCGCGTACGGCGGGCTCTGCGCGTTCGAGTTCCGGAACGATGATTCCGTTGTGATGGAGCGTATAGATATCCAGCCATCCGGCAAACGGCGGCTTGGGAGCAATATTCTCCTCTTCTTCACCAATATCGTCCGGCAGGCCAGCTCCATCCTGAGCGATCAGCGGGAGAAGATCGGCGACACGATCGCCTTCCACGACCAGATCAAGGGGCTGGCGCACGAGGTGCGCGGGGCGCTCTACAGCGGAAACTATGACGCGGTCGGCGATGTGCTCCACCGGAACTGGGAGTTGAAGAAACAGCTTGCCAACGGCGTGAGCACCGGCGAGATCGACGAGATGTACCAGGCGGCGCTCTGCGGCGGCGCGATGGGGGGGAAGATTGCGGGAGCGGGGGGCGGCGGCTTTCTGATGGTCTACTGCCGCAGGCCGGATCAGGATAATCTCCGCGAGGCGCTCTCCACCTACCGCGAGATGCCCTTTCTGCTGGAGCCGCACGGAAGCAAGGTTGTCTTCAATCAGGAACGATATAACTGGAAATAGCACACATGAATTTCGTCGACTATACAGCGTATGTGCAGCGGGCGCTTGGCTCGGTTGATACCGCGGAAGTGGAGAGGCTGATCGAGAGCCTCTTCGAGGCGTACCGCGCGGGGGCCACGGTCTTTGTGATCGGCAACGGCGGTTCCGCCGCCAACGCCAGCCATTTCGCGCAGGATCTCGCCAAGGGGACCTGTTCATCGATGGATCAGGAGCGCCGCATCCGCGCCCTTTCCCTCACCGACAACATCGCCTTCTTCTCCGCGCTCGGCAACGACGAGGGGTACGATCAGGTGTTCGTGCAGCAGCTCAGGACCTTCTACCGTCCGGGCGATCTCCTCGTCTCGATCTCCGGCTCCGGCAACAGCCCCAACGTGCTGCGCGCGGTGGAGTTCGCCAACGCCAACGGCATGAAGACGATCGGCATCACCGGGTTTTCCGGCGGGAAGCTCAAGGATATGTCGCACGAGCAGGTGCATGTGCCGCTGGATGACATGTGCACCGCGGAGAGCATCCACAGCATCGTCTTCCACTACGTGATCCTGGAGCTTCAGAAGCGGATGGTGGGGGAACAGCAGGCGGCGTAAGGCCGCCGGGGTTGATCACACCTCCCGATGTTGACGTACATTGACGGGCGCCTCCGCCAAGGAGGCGCCCGATTCCCAGCGATCGCGGACACCAGTGTCCAAGCCATCATGCCCGCAACCATCCTTGAGCCGCCCATGTACCTGCTCGATCTGAAACCAAGCCATAAGCCAGTCAGACAGTATTACGAGCTGCTGGGGAAGTACAACGATCTCAGCATCGATCATGAGGGGGCCGTGCGCTCGGCGTTCCAGGGGCTGCTGGAATCGTGCGCCGGCAAGTTCAACTGGACGCTGATCAACGAGTGGAAGATCAAGCGCCACCGGCAGCACCAGCTCTCGGTGGACGGCGCGCTGGTGGATGACTTCAGGCTGACGCGCGGGTTCTGGGAGGCGAAGGACACGAAGGATGATCTCGACATGGAGATCAGAAAGAAGTTCGCGGTCGGCTACCCGAAGGATAATATCCTCTTCCAGGCGCCGAACCGCGCCGTCCTCTATCAGGATGGAAAGCTGGTGCTGGATGAGGATATCACCAGCCCGGAAAGGCTCGTGGAGACGCTCAAGAGCTTCTTCGAGTATCAGCCTCCGCAGTATGCCGAGTGGGGGCGCGCCGTGGAGGAGTTCCAGGAGCGGGTTCCCGAGCTTGCCGGCGGGCTGGTGACGCTGATCGAGAAGGAACGGAGGACCAACAAACGGTTTATCGGCGCCTTCGGCGGTTTCATGGATCTCTGCCGCGCCGCCATCAACCCGAATCTCTCCGAGCAGGCGGTGGAGGAGATGCTGATCCAGCATATGCTCACCGAACGGATCTTCAGCAAGGTCTTCAACAACCCGGAGTTCGCGCGACGGAATGTGATCGCCGTGGAGATCGAGAAGGTGATCGACGCGCTTACATCGCAGTCGTTCAGCCGCAGGGATTTCCTGAACAAGCTGGACAGGTTCTACACCGCGATCGAGGGAACCGCCGCCACCATCGATGATTTCTCGCAGAAGCAGGAGTTCCTCAACACCGTCTACGAGCGCTTCTTCAGGGGCTTCTCGGTGAAGGTGGCCGATACCCACGGCATCGTCTACACGCCGCAGCCGATTGTGAACTTCATGGTGAAGAGCGTGGCGGAGATCCTGGAAAAGGAGTTCGGCACATCGCTCGGCGACAAGGGGGTGCATCTGCTGGACCCGTTCGTGGGGACCGGGAATTTTATCGCGCGGATCATGAAGGAGATCCCGAAGACCGCCCTGCGGCACAAGTATCAGGAGGAGCTGCACTGCAATGAGGTGATGCTCCTCCCCTACTATATCGCCAGCATGAACCTGGAGCATGAGTATTACGAGGCCACCGGCGAGTACAGGCCGTTCGAGGGGATCTGTCTGGTGGATACGTTCGAGATGGCGGAGGCGCAGACGGGGATGTTCTCCACCGAGAACACGGCGCGGATCAACCGCCAGAACAACGCGCCGATCTTCGTGATCATCGGCAACCCACCGTATAACGTGGGACAGGTGAATGAGAACGACAACAACAAGAACCGGAAATATCCCACGCTCGATAAACGTGTTGCCGGCACCTACGCGAAATCATCGGCCGCCACCAACAAGAACTCTCTTTCCGATCCCTACGTGAAGGCGTTCCGCTGGGCCACCGACCGGCTGACGAGGGAGCGCGCGGACCAGGTGTCGAGAACCGATGAGGGGATTATCGCCTTCGTCACCAACAGCGGGTTTATCGACGGCATCGCGACCGATGGAATGCGAAAGGAGCTGGCGAAGGAATTCAACCGAATCTATGTCCTTGATCTGAAGGGAAATGTGCGGAAGGATTCGATGCGTGACGGAATTCCCATCGGCGAACAGCACACCGTGTTCGGCCTGGCCGCGATGGTTGGGATCAGCATCACGATCCTGGTCCGGGGAAAACAGTATTCCGATCGGAAAATCTTTTATCACGGCGTTGACTGGAAAGCGAAGCGGAAAGAAAAATTCGAGCTAATCGATAATGCTGTTTCCGTCAGTGGAATCGAGTGGAAGGAGGTTGTTCCCGATGCGCGCGGGACGTGGCTGATGGAAGGAATGCGGGAGGATTTCGACACGTTTATTCCAATGGGAGCGAAAGAATCCAAGACTTCAGAGGGAACAATTTTCAGCGCATTCAGTCGTGGAGTCGCAACCAGCCGCGATGCGTGGGTATATAATTTTCGGCGAGATGAATTAAGTAATAATATTCAGCGGACCATCAATTTCTACAACGACCACGTATTACGTTGGGCGAGAAGAGAAAAAGGTGCTGTGATCGATGACTTCGTCAGCTACGACGGGCATCAGATAGCCTGGAGCCGTGACTTGAAGCTCGATGTACATCGAGGGAAGATCGCTCGGTTCAGTGATGAGAAAATCAGGCGATCATTATATCGGCCCTTTACGAAATCATTCTTATTTTTTGATAGAATTTTTAACGAGGAGGTATATCAATTCCCTCGTATTTTTCCAGCCAACAGCCAACAGCCAACAGCCAACAGCCAACAGCCAACAGCCAACAGCCAACAGCCAACAGCCAACAGCCAACAGCCAACAGCCAACAGCCAACAGCCAACAGCCAA
>JAQBOZ010000027.1 GCA_028287785.1 Chlorobiota bacterium | reverse complement strand
CGATCGCGCAGAACACCGCGCTTTTCTCGCTGCTCGGAACCACCTTCGGTGGCGACGGCCGCGTGACCTTCGGTCTTCCCGATCTTCGCGGCCGCGTGCCGGTACATCAGGGTCAGGGACCGGGGCTTACCAACCGCACCATGGGTGAAGTATCCGGTGAAGAGAACCACACGCTGATCAGCAGCGAGATGCCGATGCACAACCACCTCTTCTCCACCACGAACGTTGCCGGCGCGCTCGGCACGCCGAACGGCAACTTCCTGGGAGCCAGCAGCGATACGAACGTCGCGTTCTATCGGCCAACGTCCAGCGGTGCGACGCTCAACCCGCAGTCGATCGGCCTTGCCGGTGGCAACCAGCCGCACAACAACATGCAGCCGTATCTGGTGATCAACTTCTGCATCGCCATGGAAGGCATCTTCCCATCGAGGAACTGATCGAGGATGTTTTCCGGCGCAATGCGTCGCGCATTCCATCAATCCGTTTGTGAGCCATTGGTCGGAGAGACGAACCATCTCTCCGACCGGATCACATTTGACATGACACTGTTATCTCCACACAAACTCCTATGTCCACCCAGCCTCGTCCGTTCAATATCCTCGATGCGAAGTCGCGACCCATCACCCTTCGTCCCGAAACCCCGGACCACAACGATTTCGTGAATGAGCTGTACGCCATTACGCTCCGCACGACGATGCCGTTTGACGACCTGAACTTATCTCCCGAGGAGTTCATCGCCATCGCCGCCTCCCAGGTCAAGGCGCAGAAATCCCATTATGCCATTCACTATCCCGAAGCCGAATACTCCATTCTCCACCGCGGCGATGTTGCCGTGGGAAGGCTGATCGTTGCTCCGATGGATCAGGCGATCCTCCTCGCGGATATCATGATCCTGCCGGAACATAAGGGCTGGGGAACATGCACCGCGGTGATGCGCCACTACGTGAACGATGGGCTGGCGAGCGGCAGAACGATCAAACTGTCGGTGGAGAAATGGAATGGCGCAATGGATCTCTACGTGCGCGAGGGCTTCGTTGTAGTTGGCGAGGCCAGTACCCACTACTTCATGGAGTACCGCGGACCCGATGCGAAGGCGAGCTGAATCGCGGCCATATATACGATCATGGGTTATTGACGCGGCAGCCGTATGCCCGATTCACCGCGCAGACTACCAACCGCAACCGGATAGTGACTCAGTTTGAATCCACTCTTCCATCTGCTGAACAATCATCGAGCGGCGATCCATGCTTCACTCTTCAAGCTCCGTGGGAGCGCGCCGGTTATAGCAACGATAGTTCCATCTCCCGCTCAAGCTCCATCGGAGCGTACCATTATCGGAGCGTACCATTCGGCACGGATGCGGGGATGGTACGCTCCGATGGAGCTTGGGATCATGGGGGCGTGGCATCCCTACAACCGGTACGCTCCGATGGAGCTTGAAGAGTGAAGGAGAGATGCCGAATGCCCCCTCCATGCGGCCAAACAGCATGAACCTTCCCAACCTGAGTCACTACACGCAACCGATTTTTGCAATTGATCATAAAACGAAGGAGTTCTCCGGGTTCGATTACCGGAGAACTCCTTTCTGCTGGCGAGTAATGGTCAGGGGTTTATCCCGCTACCACGGAACATCGTTCAATTAAACACCGCCTCATACCGGAACCCATCCGCATCGCGGCCAATGGGGACGATAAAGATGGAGTTACGGCCGATCGCATCATGATGGATGCTGTAGATCCCCTGTGCAAGGAAATAGTCCAACGAGGTGGCAAAGACCAACCCGAATGGATCGGAGCGCACCGAGGCTTCCGATGGCTGCTCCCCGTACCGGAAGTCGGAGGGATGAAGTTGTTTTGCCCTGGCCTGCACCAGCTTCAGATCCAACGGCTCCCCTTCCGCCACATCGATCTTGAAGATTTCGTTAAGGAGAGGCGTGAACATATCGAGCGTCATCAGCTTCTGCGAGTTCTCCATGATGTTTCCATTGTCTGCTGAGAGGATTGGTTTAAACAGGAAGGGACATCCCACGGAATGGAATGCCCCTTCGCAACGTCGTCATATGTCAACCGATTGCGAGCAATCGATGACTACCAGGTGTACCAGTTGCCCGCGCCGTCGGAATAGAGGCGGCGGTTGCCACCGGCATTACCGAACGCGAGGTTGTTCGCACCTTCGATCTTGTCGGTGCCGTTCGGCACGATCGTCAGAACCGGGAGAAGCGCGTTGTTGTACTTCTCGATCTTGATGATCAGGATCTCACCGGCAGTCGTTGCCGGCTGCAGATTGATCGTGAAGTTGGTTCCGGCCGACATATCAACACCAATGATATCATCGGCGGCGACCACGTTATAGCTCGTGTTGCCGGCGTTGGCAATCACGCCCGTGCGCTGGAAGAGGATGGCACCGCCACCCACCGCGGCCCACGACAACGTTGCATTGTTACCCGCAACCGCCTGCACCTGAAGCACCTGGTTGGCCGCCGTCGGAGCCGTGTTCGGCAGCGTGTAGGTAAGGTCAGCCGCCTGAGCCTGCGCCTTGAACGCCGTGTAGTTCACACCACTTCCCGAAGGCTCCAGGAACCGAAGCTCGCGAGCGGTGTTGTCGTTGTTGCCAAGCGCATGATGCGCGTTGATCGTCGTGAACGTGCCGGAGGCGATATCGGCCCCCTGGATGGTGCCGTCAAGGATCTTTGCCGAGGTGATCGCGTTGTTGGCGACCGTCGGGTTCGGATACGTGCCGGTCAGATCACCACCGGCAGTGCCGGTTGCGGTTATCGTCGTCCATGCCATCGTCGCCGAGTCGATGCCGTTCGACGTCGAAAGCGTCATCGCCTGTCCCACGGCTCCGACCACCGCCGGAAACACATAGTTCCCGTTGTTGGTCACCGACGGAGCACGGAGGCCGATGTACTGGCTGCCGGTACCGCTCGGCTCCTGAAAGCGGATGTCACGCGCGTTGTTGTCCGAGTTGGTCATCGCGATGCGCGAGTTCGCCGTGATCAGGAACGTGCCACCGAACGTCTGGTTGGCCGTCCAGGTGTTGGAGTTGCCCAGGTTGATCCCCAGCGGCGAGCCGGCCGTGCCAGCACCGGTCAGCGAGGCGTTGGTCGTGACCCCAGTGACGGGAGCGGACCAGACGATGCTGGTGCCGTTATACGAGATGACATCGTTGGTCGATGCGCCGGTCGGATCGATCTTCGGCAGCGTCACGGCGCCATCAGCGATGTGACGGCTGGTCACCGCGAACGTGAGGAGCTTCAGACCGGAGATCGCGCTGTCAGCCATCTTCGAGGTCGTCACCGTTCCGTTGGCGACCTTCGAGGTCGTCACCGAGTTGGCGGCGAGATCCTGATTCTGGACGCCGCCGTCGACGATCTTCAGCGAGGTGATCGCGTTGTCGGCGACCGTCGGGTTCGGATACGTGCCGGTCAGATCGCCACCAGCTGCACCAGCCGGCGTCGGGCTTCCCCAGACGATGCTCGTGCCGTTGTAAATGATCGACTGATTGGCCGATGCGCCGGTCGGATCGATCTTCGGCAGCGTCACGGCGCCATCAGCGATGTGACGGCTGGTGACCGCGAACGTGAGGAGCTTCAGGCCGGAGATCGCGCTGTCGGCCATCTTCGACGTGGTCACCGTTCCATTGGCAACCTTCGACGTCGTGATCGCGTTGGCAACGATGTCACCGTTCTGGATGCTGTTGTTCAGTGCCAGCTTCGAGTAGGCAATTGCCGCCGTCGGCGAAACATCGGCGTCGACGATCGTGCCGTCGAGGATCTTCGCCGAGGTGATCGCATTGTTGGCGACCGTCGGGTTCGGATACGTGCCGGTCAGATCACCACCCGCCGCGCCGCTTGGCGGAAGCGAGGTCGGCGCGCCGGAGAGCTTCGAATAGCTGATGCCGTTGGCAACCTTCGCGTCGGTCACGGCGCCGTCGGCGATGTGAGCCGTGTTCACCGCTGCCGTGAGGAGCTTCAGGCCGGAGATCGCGCTGTCAGCCATCTTCGAGGTGGTCACCGTTCCGTTGGCGACCTTCGACGTCGTGATCGCGTTGGCAACGATGTCACCGTTCTGGATGCTGTTGTTCAGCGCCAGCTTCGAGTAGGCGATTGCCGCCGTCGGCGAAACGTCCGCGTCGACGATCGTGCCGTCAAGAATCTTTGCCGAGGTGATCGCATTGTTGGCGACCGTCGGGTTCGGATACGTGCCGGTCAGATCGCCACCAGCGGGACCGGAAGGCGTCGGGTTGCCCCAGACAACGCTGGCGCCGTTGTAGATGATCGACTGGTTGGATGCAGCGCCGGCGCTGTTGATCTTCGGAAGCGTCACAGCGCCATCGGCGATGTGAGCCGTGTTCACAGCCGCGGTGCCGAGCTTCAGACCGCTCACCGCGCTATCGGCGAGCTTCGCCGTGGTCACCGAGCCGTTGGTCAGATCGCTCGTCACGATGCTGTTCGTCAGAGCCAGCTTCGAGTAGGCGATTGCCGCCGTCGGCGAAACATCGGCGTTGACGATCGTGCCGTCGAGGATCTTCGCCGACGTAACCGCGTTGGCGGCGATGGTCGGGTTCGGATACGTGCCGGTCAGATCACCACCAGCGGCCCCACCCGGCGTCGGGTTGCCCCAGACGATGGTGACACCGTTATAGGTGATCGCCTGTCCGGCGGCGGCACCGGTGTTTGCGATCTTCGGAAGCGTGATCGACCCGTCGACGTGATCGGCGGTGACCAGGCTGTTCGTAAGATTCAGCTTGCTGTAGGCGATCGCGGCCGTCGGCGAGACGTCGGCGTTGACAACCGTGCCGTCCAGGATCTTCGCGCTGTTGACCGCGCCATCGATGATCTTCGGCGTCGTCACCGAGTTGTCGGTGAGATCGGCCGTTACGATGCTGTTCGTCAGTGCCAGCTTCGAGTAGGCGATCGCCGCCGTCGGCGAGACATCGGCGTTGACAACCGTGCCGTCCAGGATCTTCGCGCTGTTGACCGCGCCATCGGTGATCTTCGGCGTCGTCACCGAGTTGTCGGTGAGATCAGCCGTCACGATGCTGTTCGTCAGTGCCAGCTTCGAGTAGGCGATTGCCGCCGTCGGCGAGACGTCGGCATTGACAACCGTGCCGTCGAGGATCTTCGCGCTGTTGACCGCGCCATCGATGATCTTCGGTGTCGTCACCGAGTTGTCGGTGAGATCGGCCGTCACGATGCTGTTCGTCAGTGCCAGCTTCGAGTAGGCGATCGCGGCCGTCGGCGAAACGTCGGCGTTGACAACCGTGCCGTCGAGGATCTTCGCGCTGTTGACCGCGCCATCGGCGATCTTCGGCGTCGTCACCGAGTTGTCGGTGAAATCGGCCGTTACCAGCTTATTGGTAAGGAAGAGCTTTGTGTAATCGATTGCGGCCGTCGGTGAAACGTCGGCGTTGACGATCGATCCGTCGAGGATCTTCGCGCTGTTGACCGCGCCGTCGGTGATCTTGACGGTGGTTACCGCGCCATCAGCCAGCTTCGGGGTCGTGATCGATCCGTCGGGGATCTTTGCGGTCGTCACCGAGTTGTCGGCGATCTTCGCGGTCGTAACGGCGAGATCTCCAAGATCGGCGGTCTTCACTTCGCCGTCGATGATCTTATTGGAGGTCACCAGGTTATCGGCAAGATCGGCGGTAACGATGGTGCCATCGACGATCTTGTCGCCGGTGACGGAATTCTGAGCGAGCTTGACGTTGGTGACCGAGCCATCATCGAGCACGCGGGTGGAGACCGACTTGTCTCCGTGCAGCGGCTCGGTAATGGAATTCGGACGGATCGTGAGCGTTACCGAGGGTCCGGTCGGGTTGGTCACCCCGATTGCCGCGTCAGCGCTGTTGATCGATGAGATCGTGCCGGTCGCGGTCGAGTTGACGGTGATATCCTTTCCATTGCGGACGACGGTGGTTCCGGCTCCGGCAAGGATCCGGATATCGCCGGTCTGGCCGTTGACCGTGGAAACGCCGATGTTACCGATAGGCTGGAAGGCCGCGCCGCCGGCACCGTTCGATGTCAGCACCTGACCGGTAGCGGCGGAGGCCGCATCGAGCTTGGAGACATTGACGGAGTTCGGGCGAAGGTTTGCGGCACCGATGGAATTTACGGCAACGTTCATCGCGCTATCCGCTGCTACGGCGCGAAACGCATAGGGAGCGGAGGTAAGCTGCGTGCGCTGCGGGAACTCAGGACCGCCATCAACCGAAAGCCCGAGCCAGTATGGCTTGTCGAACGCGGCGGAGGCGGGAAGACCGCCGGGGGTGGTGGAACCGATAATGAGGTTGAACAGGCCACGAACCACCGGAACCGTCTGGGATTCGGTAAAGATCACGTTACCACCGGTGGCGGCATCATAGATCTTGATCGTTATGGACTTATTGCCATTTGCGATCGGGAGGCCGTTGTTATCGGCAATCACTCCCTGATAGCTGATTGTTCTCGGAACCTGTGCGAGCGCGTTGGACGCGATCATGGCTCCTGCCAACACCAGCAAGTAGCGGGTTTTGTTACGTTGCATGGAAATCCTCTAGACTATATAAGGGATATACTGAATGATGCGCGATCGGAAAGTAGTGGGCTGTGACCCAGCATTAAAGACGTGTCCCAAGGCCTTCAGAATGGGACACAGCAATATAGCAGTCTCGGATGAAATAACAGATTACATCCGGTAATAATAGCCGCGTCCTTCCATCATGGCGGCGGCCGGCACCACGGAACTCGCTCATGTGCCTGCCCGGACCCATTGTTTTCTTCGTGTTGTCTCTGCAACTATCCACAATCGCTCGATTGCGGGAGCCGAAGAAGTCGCATCCGTCGGAACCAGGCGGCTGCGCTGACCATCGCATCATCCCGGCCCGGATAATGCGACAGGTCACAACAAAAACCCCCCGACAAATGCTATCATCGGGGGGTTGACGACTATTTGGAGTACAACAGACCGGTCTTAGTAACCGCGATCGTCACGGCCACCGCCGTAACCGCCACGGCTTCCACCGCCGCTACCGTAGCCGCCACGGCTTCCACCGCCGCTGCCGCCACCGTAACCGCCACGGCTTCCGCCGCCGCCGCCGCTGCCGCCACCGTAACCACCACGGCCACCGCCGCCGCTACGCTCTTCGCGCGGACGAGCCTCGTTGACCGTAAGATTGCGACCGCCAACGTCCTGGCCGTTGAACTTCTCAATTGCGCTTTCGCCTTCCTCGCGGGAAGACATCTCGACAAAGCCAAAGCCCTTCGACCGGCCGGTATCGCGATCAGAGATCACCGTGGCCGAATCGACCGTGCCAACCTGCTCGAAAAGTTCGCGAAGATCTTCGCTCGTGGTGCTGTAGGAAAGATTTCCCACATATAATTTCATCGACATACTGAGGATTCCTCTCCCATCGGGAGTGTTTGAGAAGCGAGAACGGGATAGATCTTCGAAGGAACGGTGGCAGCGAAGGACTCTGTTCTGTTGCTCGGATGAGCAGCTCCTGCAAGATTAACAACGGCCCCTTCCCTATATCCATTTACCGCGGACCCGTTCAGGCCGCAATTGATCACCGCTGACGTAGGGAAGAAGAATGAACTGGCCGCAATATTAATCTAATTACTCGACGTAACCAAATATTTATTGCGGTTTGGCGTCTAGGGGAAGCCGATACCCCTGCAAAGTCAGTCGCCACATGAAAGAACCGCCCGCATCCCATGGAAACGGTCAGTGTATCGTTGTTTCCCCTATTCCGACAGGCGATGCCGCCTGCGAGGAATCAGCCCTGGTGGGAACGGGAGCGCTGACCACGGTATCGCGCCGCACCTCCTGCACCAGATCCTCAACGCCGATAAACGCTCCGCCCCCCCCGTCCATGGCAGGCTCCTGAATAGTGATCACCTCGGCCCGCGTAAGACCGGACACGGCTATCCACCGATCCAGAGCCGGCATCCGCATCGCGGCAACCGTGGCGTACTGGTAGTTCCGGTTGATCTCCTCGGCCACGCCACGCCCCACCGATTGCTCCACCAGATACCCCACCGCGCAGATCGTCCCCTCCCTGTCGATGAAACACGGCAGACCCTGGCCGGGATAATCGAAATTCCGCGGAAAGGCCCCGGCAACCCGATACGCGTGAATCCTGTCGAGATTCCGCAGCCGCTCGGCTCGAAGAGCCGGCGAAAGCCCGCTCACATCCCGGCTTCTGAGCAGGTCCTCAAGATAGGTGAGCCTTGCGGTGATCTGCCGTTGCTGATCCGCGATCGAGCCGGCGGAAATGGGATAAACCTGATTGAAACCGCCGGCCCCGATTATGCCATCGACCGGATCGGGATGCGCGATGGGGACCGGTCCCCGGAAAATACCCGTGAAAAGCGTTGAAATCGCGAAAGCAGCCGTGAAGAGCGAGGAGATGGTCATAGTGAACACCCTGCGGATTATCTCGGTTGAAACCGACCCGGCGGGCACGTCCGCTCAACTCCACGATTTCAACCGATGACAGGAAGGGAAATTATGCGTGCAGAAAAGGGACGCGGCCATCGGCGCGATGTAACCTCCATTGAAGCGAAATCGCAATTTTATATTCATGGCCGATGCGTCGCTCATTTCAGCCCGGCCTGCGATTCACCCACATCGGCCTTCCAGATTTCCACCGATCCGAATTTTTCCAGTTTCGGCCGTATCTCCGAGGCGTTCCCCACCACGATGATCGCAAGATCATCGGGATTCAGATATCGATGCGCCAGATCCATGAGATCGGCCGGGGTAATGGTTCGGTTGATATCGAGCATCGACTGAAAATATCCCTCGGGAAGATTATTCCGGCTCAGATAAAGCAGCTTGTCCGCAAGCCCTATGGACTGAGAGATGGACATATAAAATTCCCCCTCTACCTGTTGAACCGCCCGCCGCAGCTGATCCTCGGAAACGGGAACGGTCCCGACCTTCGTTATTTCGGATAGCATTTCCGTAATCGCCGAATCGGTGACGGCATTGCGTACATCGGCATAGGCGATAAACTGCTCGGAGAACGCATCCCCCCCGAATAAGCAATATGCCCCATAGGTGTAGCCATGCAATTCCCGGAGATTCATAAAAAGCCTTCCGCTGGATCTTCCGCCAAGGATTTTCTCCAGAATAATCGATCGCTGGCGATCCTCCCGATCAGGCAACGGCAGCCTTCTCACAATCCTGATGGAGCTTTGAACGGAGGCGGGACGATCGACCAGAATCACCCTGCGGCCCTGCCATGCCGGAAACACCGGCACCGGGATCGATGGCACGGCCGCCTGCTTCCATTCACCGAACACCGATTCCAGTTTCCGCTTTAATTCATCGATGGAAAAATCACCGATAATAACCAGCGTTGCGTTGCTGGGGACGAAATATGTTCTGTGGAATTCGCGAAGATCGGCGGTGGTGATCCGGTTCATATCGTCCACGGTCATGGTGTGCCCATACGGCGAATTTCCGTAGAGGAGGCTGTCGAAACAGAACAGCGCCTGCTGTGATGCGTTATCCTGACGACGAAGACCAGTTCCGTACCATTTTTTTATGACGTTCCATTCCCCATCGGGGAACATGGGATGCATGATCTCATCCGAGAATATATCGAGGAGCGAATCGGAGTACTCGCGCAGGCCGATAGTGCCGATATCAATCGATCTGACATCCGAGGAAAAGAACGTGAGAATGCCCAGGCTTTCTCTGGTTCGAATAATTTTATGCACGCTTCTCAGAGTGGTCCCATGATCCAGCATTACGCGAACCATATCAGCAAGGCCGTGCTTTTCCCCATCGGCTGATTCCCCTCCCGCCACCTGGAGATGCGCCATCATCAACGGCACTGTCGACGGGACGAAAATAACTTTCAACCCGTTTGAAAGGGTGAAACGCTCATTATGCCCGAATGACCATCCGGGCGAGGGAAGCGGCTCGGGCGGATGCGAGCGATCCACCTGCGCGATGATGCTGGTCGCCGAAAGGAACATCAGGCAGATAATCCTCAGACAGGCAATGATATTCCGATCCCGTCTACTTTTCATTATCGCCTCCCTTGCTTACGGGCAGGCAGGTAAGAATAAATCGTCCTCCGGGCGTCAGATACTTCAATGCCGCCATCTGGATATCGGTGGGCGTCACGGCAAGCAGCCTGTCAAGCTCGCTATTGAGAAGCCCGGCGTCATGGTATTTCGTTTCCATGGATGCCAGCCCCAGCGCGAGCGTCTTCGTATCCATCGAGTATGCCGCCATGAGCGTCTTGAAATAATTTCGCGCCTTCATTATTTCCGCCGCGCTGACTTCGTGATACTGAATCCTCTCTATCAACGAGTCGAACGCCAGTTGCAGTTTCGATAGTGGGACATCCCGGTTGCCAACGGCGGCGATTCTGAAAAAGCCGCCTTTTTCATGGGTCCGGAATTCCGCGTCCGCCGAATAGGCAATCGACAGGTTATCGACGAGATATGTATGCAGACGGCTCCCTCTCCCGTTTGAAAGAATATTTTCCAGAAACTTGAGCGCGTAATATTCGGATGGATCATTTATGTTGATCCCGTACGTATAGATTATGGCTGGAAGCGATTCTCTGCTATCGCTGATGGTTGCCTCATGTTGATCGGGAATTTCCGGAAGTGTGAAATCCGGTCGGATGATTTCCTTGCCGCGAGGGATATCGGAAAAATACTCTATGACCCACTCCCTGGTACGCTCGATATCGATATCTCCGGCGATTGCCAGCACGGCATTGTCAGGCACATAATATTTCGCGTAGAAATCCCGGAACTCGTCAATGCTCGCGCGATCGATATACTGCTCGGAACCTATCGGCGGCCATGCGTACGGCGTCCCGGCGGCCAGATGCGCCACGATACATTCCCATGCCGCCCCGTAGGCGACGTTATCATACCGTTGCTTTCGCTCCTCCTTCACAACATTCCGCTGCGTTTCAACGCCGATCGAATCGATTTTCGCATGAAGCATCCGTTCCGACTCTATCCATAGCGCCAGCTTCAGTTGATTTGAGGGAAGAGTGATCCAGTAGGTGGTGGCGTCACAACTGGTGGTGGCATTATGCCTGGCGCCGACGGATTGCAGTAATTGCTCGATATTCTTCCGTGGGATATTCCCGGTCCCCTCGAACATCAGATGCTCGAAGAAATGGGCAAATCCCGTCCGGTCATTTCGCTCATCGGCGGAACCGACGTGATATTCCACCGCCGTGGAAACCACCGGCGCATTTCGATTAGCCGAGAGAACCACGCGCAGGCCATTCGGCAGCTGGAATCGCTCCATCTGTATGGCTGGCGCTGCAAACAGCCGACCGCACACCGCCGCCAGCATCAGGCACAAGACAATGGGAATGCCGATCCGCCGAAATGGGTTGATCATAGTTATAGAGATCAAAAAAGACATCGGGTATTTATAATCGTTCGGATGGAGGAATAATCGCCGGGCATTACCTCTGCACTCTCATCAGGCGGGAATATTCGCCGGTTGGGGTTGTAAGGATGACAACATAGGTTCCGGTGGGAAGCCCTTCGGTGCCGAACGCCTCGGTATGCGTTCCCAGCGGCATCGGGCCATCATGCAGCGTAAGCACCGTGTGGCCCAGCAGATCGGCCACGTAGAGATGCGTCCGGCCAGGCTCGATCGTCGAAAAATCGACCTGTACCATGCCGCTCACCGGGTTGGGGCGAACCGGCTTCAGGACAACCCCGCCGGTTTCAAGAAACAGTCGCGAGCCCCCGACATTGCACAGCGCCACGGTCAGAAGGCCATCGCGCACGGTAACATCGGGAGGGCAGCTATCCCCTTCCCACGTCAGTGACCGGACGGAAAGCGCCGTGGAGCCGCTATCGCCAAGCGCGGCCTGAATGCCTATCAACCCGAGCGTATCGTTTGCCATGTCCCAGATGCCGTGAATCTCCACAATCCGCTCCCGCCCACTTTCGCTGACCACGATCCCTGTGTCGATGGGGATGGCGAGCGAGCGATTCCAGGCAATCACCAGACGATACGGACGTGGTCGCCTCCCCGATAACCGGCCGCGATCGGCAACGATGAGAGGGAACTCGATGTAATCTCCCGCCGCCGCAGCTATCACCGGCAGCGATATGATGACGCGCGCGGGGGCCACATCGCTCAGATCATACGGAGCCGACCTGACAGCGCATCCGTTGTCGTCGGTCACGATCACCGAATATCGTCCAAGCGTGCCGGCGGTGAAGGAACGCCCGGTTGCGCCGGGGATCAGGCTGTCGCCGTACAACCACTGAAATCCGCTCCCCGCGCCAACCGTCAGCGTCGATCCGCACTGCGAGAGCACCGGCGGAGCCGGGGCGGGACGGACGGCGACCGCCACGATCCGCGAGACGCCGATGCAGCCATTAGGATCGGTGACAATCACCGAATATGTTCCCTCGCGATCCACGGAGATCGTTCGGGTGGTATCGCCGTTTGACCAGGAATATGTAGCGAAGCCCGATGGCGCTTCGATCGCAAGGCTCCCACCGGAGCAGATGATCGCGGTTCCGCCATGCTCGCCGGGGGCGGTGATGGGAACATCGAACGGCGGGCGAAGTGAGACGGTAAACGGCCGTGAGCTTCCCGAGCAGCCGGTGGAATCGCTTACGGCGACAACATAGGTGCCGGGCGCGGCGATCGTGACCGACTGCGTGGTGGAATCGATCCCAGCCCACCGGTACGCCGCATATCCCGGTGGAGCGCTCAGGCGGATCTTCTCTCCGGCGCAGATCGCCGTATCGCCGGTGATCGCAAATGCGTTATCGAGCGATGCCTTCAGCGAAACCGTGAACGGCCCCGACAGCCCGGTGCAGCCAAGCGAATCGCCGACAGTGACCGTATAGGTTCCCGGCGCCGTGATGGTGACAGTGCGCCCGGTGGAATCGTTGGACCAGCGATAGCTGCCGTAGCCGGGCGGCGCGCTCAGAAGAGTGCCGCCATGACCGCAGATCGCGCTGTCGCCGGTGATGGGGATGGTTGATGATATGCTGCATCCCAGCTTCACCAGAAAGATATCGATCCCCCCACCCAGCGTGGATTGCTGCGGGCTCTTCGTGACGGGGAAGTCGTTGCTGGATGTCAGGCCATAGGCGATCACGCTTCCTCGCGAATCGACCCCGATACCAAATGCATCCTCCGAACCGCTTCCTCCAAGATAGGTCTCCCAGATCAGCCCCCCCGTTCCGCTGAGCCGTGCCAGCATGGCATCCTGCCCACCGTTGAGCCTGCGCGATATGGCATCCGCGGTGACGGGCAGATCGTCGCTGAATGTCAGGCAGCCGGCGAGGATGGTTCCGTTCGGATCGAGCGCGATCGCCTTGACCTGATCGATGCTCGCTCCCCCCAGATAGGTGCCCCAGATCTCCTTTCCATTGGGATCGACCTTGATGATAAAGCCATCGGTTCTTCCGGCGAGCGTTGCCTGCGCCACGCCGCCGGTCACGGGAAAATCGGAGCTGCTGGTCCATCCGCCTATCAGCCCCATGTCCCCCGGCAGCATGGCCGCGGCAAACGCCGCCTCATCCCCCTTCCCCGCGTAGAAGCTGCTCCAGCGGAGCACGCCGTTCCCGTCCAGCTCTACCGCCACCACATCGGTCCCGAAGATATGCTTCGGCCCGAACGCGCCGGGAGTTGTCCTGAAGGTCCCTCCCTCCGAGCTGCCGACGACAAGAATATCCCCGGTCACATCCGTCGCCACGCCGTAGGCGGTCTCCGAGGCATCGCCGCCGTAGTACGTCCCCCAGAGTCGCGTGCCATCGCGATCGAACTTCACCACGAACATGTCGCTGGCGTCGCTCAGCGCCGATCGACCGCCAAATGCGCTCTGCGTCGCGGTTCCGGTTATCGGGAAATCGCGGCTTGCGGTGGCCCCGACCATCACCACATTATCGGCCGAGTCGATGGCGACGCCAAACGCGAACTCGTTCGATGAGCCGCCGTAATAGGTGCTCCAGATCAGATTTCCGTCGGGATCGAGCTTTGCCGCGAACGCATCGCCGTAGTTGGTGGCGGAATTGGAGCCGCCGCCGGTGTTGATCAGCTCTCCGCCGGCATAGTTCTTCTGAACGGCGTTCGCGGTCACCGGCAGCCTGCTGCTCTGCGTCCCGCCGACGATCACGACATCACCCCGCCTGTCGATGGCGATCGCCTGCGCCAGATCGGACTCCTCGCCGCCGAAATAGGTCGCCCATATCCGCTTCCCGGCCCCATCGAACTTGGCAACGAACGCATCGCTGCTCCCCCCGAGGCTCCCTCCGCCGGGGATTCGCGACGCGGCTCCCGGATCGACGGGGAAGTTGGGACTGTAGGAGAACCCGGCGACGTAGATATTTCCGGCGGCGTCGAGCGCCATCCCCCCGGTTCCGTCCAGCCCGTTCCCGCCGTAATACGTCGCCCAGACGATCCCCGGATCGATCACCAGCATCCCGCCGTGGGCGTACCTCCCCACGCGATAGGAGATGGTGTCGCCGGAGACGATATAGCTGCTGGGGACCGTATGATCGCCGGGGGCCGCCGCCGCGAGATACGCCGTGGCTCGATCCGCCGGGCGCAGAAATGTCATCGGCGCCTGTTCGCGGAGGGTCCCCAGAGGGTTGGCAACGCGGAGCCCTCCGTCCGGCGAGCGCTCCACCACCGACGCGGCGACATAGCGGAAGCGGACATCATCGACCCGGCCGCCGGGATGGACAACGATATCATACTTCAGCCCTTTGCCGTTGGAATAGAGGACAAGGTCGATATGCGGATAGAGATCGCGATAGATCAGCCGTCCCCAGGAACCGGCCCGTGCCGGGGTGGGGGCGCCGTCGATATGAACGTTGCTGGGATGGCCGGTTGGAAGCTCCGGGATGATGACCGGATCGGGATTGGCGCCGATGAACTCCAGGTCCATCCGGTAGCTTTCGGCGGCGGTCAGGGTCGGACGGAATCGGAGCCCGGATGGGGAGCGTTCGAACCGGGTGAAGAGATAGCTGATGCCGTGGCGCGTGAAGTAGAGGTTCACCCCGGCGGCGCCGGCGGTGTAGAGGATATCGGGTCGGGAGCTTCCGCGCGTATCATGGATCTGCCCGCGGTTCTCCAGAAACTCCACGCGATCGACGGCATCGAGCAGATGCTCCGTGGTGACCGCCGGTCCCGCGCACGCCGATGCCGGCCCCGCCAGGAGGAGCGCCGCGTGGAGAACAAGCGCAAGGAATCGCCGGTGCGTTCTGGATTGGGTCTCGGTCATGATCGCGTACCTGGGATATCCCGGCGAGTGAGGATGCCGGACGGCGGCAGCCGGAATTGAACGGCAATAATACGCCCCGGAAGCGGTACGGCGAAATGACCGGAACCGCGATATGTGATGAATGAACTGTGACGGGGTGGCTGCGGCCCGGTGATACAACCGGCGACGGGAAACACGGAATCCGTGGTGACGGACTAGGAACGTCTCCGCCGGCGGGAGAGATCCTCCCGAAGCTCCATCATCTCGGCACGCAGGCCAAGGATGCCGAACATTGGGGCCCAGAGGCCGATGAAGATGCCGATCTCCTTCCGGTTTCCCTCACCGGACGGGGCGAACAGGAAGAGGTAGGCGGAGATCAGAATGGCAAACCCGGCCAGAGCGTACCAGATCATCGGGCCGGCGATAAGCGGCAGACGCTCGTCGGCGGGCTTTGCCGGCTGCGCGGTCGTTTTGATTTCGATCATTCTTGGTTCCATGAAAAACAGAACAGCCGGCCCATGCATAAAGTTCCCCGCGCGCCCCTAGGCTCCCGGCTCCGCCGGAGAAGTCTCAGAACGCGGCGTTGAGCGTCACGCGATGCTGGCCGCCGAGCCGGTCCAGGCTGTTGAACGAGTAATCGACGCGGTAATCCTTGATCACGATGCCGACACCGCCCGAGAAGCCGGAAAGCCCCTTCGACGAGCCGATCGGGACATCCTGGCGAATCCTGTTGTTGTAGCCGATGCGGAGGCGTATCGGCCTGGAAAGCGTAAACTCCCCGCCGACGCTGAAGGCCGCAAACCGATCGATGAAGTTATCCTGCTCGTCCAGCAGGCGGCTGAAATTGAGCGCGATCAGCAGCGGAAGCCCGCGAAGCTGGTGCGATACGCCGAGACGGAGATCGACCGGAAGCGGCTCGCTCCCCTGCCCGAACGAGGAGAGCTGGCCGCCGAGATTCTGGATGGAGGCGGCGGCCTGAAAGCGGCTTGCCGTATCGACGTAGAGAAGCCCGCCATCGAGGGCAAGCGCGGAGGAGCCATAGGTATCGATCGTCGAGAAGATCGCCTTGGCGTTGAGGCCGGCCGAGAATCCCTCCCCCAGCGTCGTTCCCCAGCCGACGATCGCCACGATATCGCTCGACCCGAAATCCCCCACCTCCTGCCCGTTCTTATCGCGCCGCTGGAAGGAGCCGTAGTTGTTGTACGAGACGCCGATGCCGGTCCTGCCGATGCCGGAGATTTCGGTGGCGAACATCAACGAGCCGCTGTTGATATCGAGAAGGTGCTTGAACGCTGAAAACGCTACCTGCGACGAATCGATGGTGTTGAGCGTGGCCGGGTTGTAATAGATGGCGGAGACATCGTTCGTGACGGTGATGAAGCTGCCGCCCATCGCCGATGCCCGCGCGGAGACATCGCTCCGGAGAAAATCATAGATATACGGCTTCTGTGCGCTCGCCGTGGCAACGACCAGAAATGTCGCCATGCCGAGCACGACGGAAGCGAGCCGACCGAAGGTTGATGTCATGAAAGGATTGATTGCTGAGAAAACAGTGTCATGGCACACCGGCCGATTGCGCGCGGAGAGATTGGAGCGGCCGAACCTGCGCCATCACCGCGAATAAGGAGAGGAATGCCGAGATATGCAAGGCAGTCTCCCGCGTGACCGGCGGAACCGGCCTGATCGTGGGGCCGTTACCGGCCGTCGCCGCGCATCAATGTGCCGATATCGGTCAGGAGCTTCTGCTTGGCCTCATCATCCTCGCTGTTGTAATAGCCGCGGATATGCCCCTCCTGATCCACCAGCACGAAACGCTTGGAATGGATGATGGGCTCGTTCGGATCGGTCCCCTCCTCCACGGTGAGGTGGAACGAGTTCTTGGCAAGATCCTGCATCTGCGCCTTCTGCCCCGTCAGGAACAGCCACCGGTCCGGCCTGGCATCGTACACCTTGGCGTACTCGTTCAGCCGCTGCGGGGTGTCGTTGTCGGGATCGACGGTGAAGGTGACCAGCTTGACATCGCCCGCCTTGTCGAGCGATGTCTGGAGGTCGCGCATTTTCAGGCTCATCGCCGGGCAGCTTCCCCCGCACTTGGTGAAGATAAAGCTGGCAACCCAGATATTCCCCTTCAGCGATCCAAGCGCCAGAGGCTTTCCGCTTCGCTCGATCAGCGCCGCATTCGGCACCGGACCGAAATCGGCGAGCAGATCCTCCGGGCGGGTCCGCTCCTTGTGCTGCATCTCCCGCAACAGCGTCCACGCGCCGGCGCCAAGCAGCACCATCACGCCCAGGACGATCACCATTCCGATGCGCGAGCGCCTCCGGGCGACCGAGATTTCGGGGTTCGGGTTCTGTTCCATCATAGTCATCACCATTGATCGATATCGCCCATCACTCCCCACTCACTACCGATGCCGGCGCGCGGGGGAAGGTCAGAAGACGAAGAGGAAAAGGAAAAGTCCCACCCAGACGAGGGAGACGAAATGCCAGTAGATCGATGCGACCGCCACGAAGTTCCGGCTGTTCAGGGTGATCGCTTGGCGCCATGCCTTGATGGCGAGGACCGCCAGGATAACCACGCCGCCAAGCACGTGAAGCCCGTGCGCCCAGGTCAGAAGATAGAAGATGCCCCCGTAGATGCTCGAACTGGGGAGCATCCCGCCGTGCATCAGCAGGTTCCACTCGTAGCACTGGATGGCGAGAAACAGCATCCCCAGCGCAAACGTCGCAACAGATCCGATCCTGAAGAGATTGACATTCCCCCGTTTCAGCGACCGCGTCGCCACGATCAGCATAAGGCTGCTGGCGAGGATGATGACGGTGTTGATCCCGGCCACGCCGATCGGCAGCCGCTGCATGCCGCTGAAATTGCCGCTGCCGAACCGGAGCACCAGAAAGCCAGCCATCAGCCCGCCGAACAGCATCACCTCCGATGCCACGAAGAGCATCATCCCGAGCCGCGAATTGCTGACGATCTGCCCCCCGCCCCGGACCACGCCCGGCTGTGCGATGCCACGTGATTTCATCCCCGACCTCTGGTTGTTACGACAATGGAGGAGTGCAATGGCGCCTGAGGGGCCATGTTGGTGCCGCCGTACCAGCTCACATAGATCACCGTGGCGATCACCATCACCACGATCACGATCGTGATGATGATCCCGGCCAGCCGGTTGCGACGGCGTAGCTCATCGCTGCGATGCGCGTTGTAATCGTACGGATCGGAGACGCCATGTCCCGATCCGATTCCGTTGGCTTCCATGGTTCACCTTAAAGCTCGTAACAGAATGGGCCGTTGACCCGCCAGTAGGGGCCTTCCAGGGGAGAGCCCGTCCGGGCTCCCTGTTGTGAGTTCGTATCGTCCCCCTCCGATTTCCCGGCGCCGCAAACGACCGAATGGTTATCCCCGGTCGAGCGCCATCAGCAGGAGAAGAGCCGTGAGATAGAAGAGTGAGTAATAGAACAGGTAGCGGGCGTGCTTGTTCTTCCGGGAGATGGCGAGCATCAGCCCGAACCCGAGGAAGATAACGCCAAGACCGAGCGCGCCGAAGAAGTAAATCGATCCTGAGAAGAGGAATATCTTTGGAAGGAGGCTCACCGGAAGAAGCGCGGCCGTATAGAGAAGGATCTGGCGGCTGGTGCTTCCCCCCTCGGGATCGACCACGGTAAGCATTTTATAGCCGGCCCGCGCGTAGTCCTGACGGTACATCCAGGCAAGCGCAAGGAAGTGCGGCATCTGCCAGAAGAAGAGGATTGCGAAGAGCACCCCGGCCTCCGGGCTCAGGCTTCCCCGCGCCGCGGCCCACCCCATCACCGGCGGAAGCGCTCCGGGAATGCCGCCGACAACCGTGTTGAGCGTGGAGAGCCGCTTCATCGGCGTGTAGAAGAGAATGTAGCTGACAACCGTCACGGCGCCGAGCATCGCGGTCAGCGGGTTGACGATCAGCCAGAGATAGATCGTGCCGCCGATCGTCAGCAGCAGGCCGAACGCAAGCGCCTCCATCGGCGGGAGCTTGCCGGACGGCAGCGGACGGGTCATCGTCCTCCGCATCAGCGTATCGTGCTCCCGCTCCACGTACATGTTCAGCGCGCCGCAGCCGCCGCCGACCATGAAGGTGCCGATCAGCGTGTGCACCAGGAGCATCACATCGAGCGGGCCCTGCCGCGCAACGTAGAACCCGGCAAGCGTTGTCAGCACCGACAGCAGCGTCAGGCGGGGCTTGGTCAGCTCAACGTAATCGCCGAAGCGTGTCATCTTCCTGACCTCGTCCGGCTGAAGAGTCTTTGTTTCGGTCATGCCCCCACCTCATCGGCTTCAAGCGCGCGACCCGATGGGACGGCGACGCGGGGACGCCCCTGGTGAACGGGGACGGCATCGCGATTCGGATCGCGAAGGAGATGCCGGACCTGAATCGACAGGACGACGCTTGTCGCCAGGGTGAGCGCGCCGTTGAGCAGGTGGAGCGAGGCGACGGTGAACTGCTTTTCGGTGAGGATGGTCAGGATACCGAGCGTGACCTGCGCCGCGAGGAGCCCGAGCAGTAGAAACGCCGGTCGCCTGATGGCCGCCTCCGCGCGCTCCCGTCGTACCCTGATCACGGTCCAGAGCACCATGATCGTCACCACGACCGCCCACGCGCGGTGGAGGACGTGGGAGAACATTTCGGCGGCGGAGATATCCTGCATTCCCCGCTTCCAGAGGAGGCCCAGATCGCGCAGCTCATGATTGGCCGCGGCCAGCCGCGCATCGGAAAGCGGCGGAACCCAGCTTCCGAACATCGTCGGAAAATCGGGGATGGCGAGGCCGGCATCGGAATGGCGCATCACGGCGCCGAAGATGAGCTGAAGGAAGATGACGCCGGTAGTGGCGAGAACAAGGCTTCGAAGGGAAATTCTCCCGCCGTCCGGGGAGGTGGCCGGGGCATCGCTCCAGCGGGGAGATGTGACAACGGCCACGGAGACGACGATGCAGAGATAGATCTGGGCAAGCGTCCCGTGGCTGCTGGACAGCCAGGTGGGGAGATAGAAGAGCACCGTAAGCCCGCCAAGAAGCCCCTGCACCAGCACCGCGATCGACGCCGAGAGGGACAATCGCTTCACCCATTTCCTGTCATCGATCCGGTAGGTGGCGACGGTCAGGGCAAAGGTGAACAGGCCGGCAATCGAGGCGATCATCCTGTGGGAATGCTCCCAGAAGATCCCGCCAACCATCTTCTCCCACGGAAAGGAGAACATGAAATGTCCGTAGGTGTTGGGCCAGTCCGGCACGGAGAGGCCGGAACTGGTGCTCTTGACCTGCGCCCCGAAGAAGATCAGCGCCACGATCCAGAGCGCCGCGAAGATCGCGTAGCGATGGAGCCACAGGCGCCGTTTGTTGGAAATCGTCATGCCCATACCCGCCATTCGGCCTGATTATACGAAAGACTTCACCTGGTTAGTAACGCCCTTAAAAATAACCACGGACCACCATCACTACCACGATCCCGTTACCAACATTTTCCTTTGGTCTCCCCGATGAAACGCGCCATCGACGGGCCGGGTCGTTGAACGGAAAAGGGGAACCGATGCGACTCGGTCCCCCCATTTCAGCGGAACGAACTATCGGTCAGTGATGCCCCATTCCCTGCGCCAGCTTCATCCGCTCGGGATCGACCGGCTGGTCCTGCGGCAGAAAATCCTCATCGGTCATCGGCGAGCTGTACTCGTACGGGCCGTGATAGACCGTTGGAACCACCTCGAAGTTGCCGTGGCCGGTGGGCGAGGGAACGGTCCACTCAAGCGTGTTGGAACGCCACGGGTTGTTCCCGGCGCGCTTGCCGGTCCTGAGCGAGATAAAGAGGTTCGCGATGAAGATAAGCTGCGTAAACCCGAGCAGCAGCGCCGACACCGTGATAAACGTGTTGATCGGCTGGAGATGCGCCAGGTGCGGGTACTCGTTCGGATCGAAAATCCGGCGCATATGCCCGGCGATGCCGAGGATATGCATCGGGAAGAAGGTGCAGTTGAAGAAGATGAACGTCAGCCAGAAATGGATCTTGCCGATGGTCGGGTTCATCATCCTGCCGAACATCTTCGGGAACCAGAACGTGATGCCGGCGAAGCCCGCGAAGAGGGAGCCGCCGAAGAGGACGTAATGGATATGCCCGACGATGAAGTAGGTATCATGAATGAAGGAGTCCACCGGGGTGGACGCCATGAAGATGCCGGAGAGCCCGCCGATGGTGAACATCGAGACAAACGCCAGCGCGTTGAGCATCGGCACGGTAAACTGGATCTGCCCTCCCCAGAGCGTCCCCAGCCAGTTGAACACCTTGATGGCCGATGGAACGGCGATCACCATCGTGGAGATCATGAATGTGGTGCCGAGCACCGGGTTCATTCCCGACTGGAACATATGGTGCCCCCAGACGATCCACCCGAGGAAGGCGATCGCGGAGATCGAGAAGATCATGGCGCGGTAGCCGAAGATCGGCTTGCGGGCGAAGACGGCGAGGATCTCCGATGTGATCCCCATCGCCGGAAGGATCATGATGTACACTTCCGGGTGGCCGAAGAACCAGAAAAGATGCTGCCAGAGAAGCGGCTGCCCGCCTCCGGTATGCCCGGCCAGCGGATTGCCCGTCACGGTCAGCCCCGCGGGGATGAAGAAGCTGGTGTGCAGCGTCCGATCCATCAGCAGCAGGCCGATCGCCGCCGAGAGGACGGGGATGGCAAGCAGCAGGAGAATCGCCGTGATGAAGATGGCCCAAGTGGGCAAGGGCATTCGGAACATCGTCATGCCGGGGGCCCGCATGTTGATGATCGTCGTGATATAGTTGATCGCCCCCATGATCGACGATACGCCGAGCACAAGGAGCGATATCCCCCATAGATTTTGCCCGACCCCGACCCCCGTAAAATCAGCCACCGCCGAGAGCGGAGCATACGAGGTCCAGCCCGCAGAGGCCGGACCTCCTTCGACGAAGAAGCTCGCCAGCATAAGGAGACCCGCGGGAACCGAAAGCCAGAACGAGAGCATGTTCAACACCGGAAAGGCCATATCGCGAGCGCCGATCTGGAGCGGGATCAGGAAGTTCCCGAACAGACCGATCATCATCGGCATGATGGCGAAGAACACCATGAACGTGGCGTGCATGGTGAAGAGGGTGTTGTAGGTGTTCGGCTGAATCACCGACGCCGAGGCGATCGACTCGGGCACCAGGAACCCGGCCAGATACCAGGGAATGGCCTGACCGGGAAAGCCGAGCTGCCAGCGGACCAGGAGCGCCAGCCACCCCCCCACCAGAAGGAAGAAGAGGGAGCTGAACATGAACTGGATGCCGATCACCTTGTGATCGAGCGAGAAGACATATTTCTCGAGGAAGGACAACTGCGGATGCGCGTGTCCGTGATGCTCCTCGGTGGCATGCGGGCGTTCGAGAACCTGAGCCGTGGATTCCATGTCGACCTTGATAGTTGCTTGCTGAGATTCAGGATAAGAGCTTCCGACAGATGGCCCGGAAGGGCTTCTTTCGACCGGCGGACGTGCCGCCCCCTCGCGCTTCGGGCGCGGCCATCGCGGCCGCGACGCTACCTACTTTCCGGTGGCCGTGTCGGTCTTCTTCGCACCGGCGCTGTCGCCCGTGACGGTGCCATGAGTCGCCGTGTCGCCTTTCGGCGGGATAAGGGCGCTATCGGTGGTTGACCCACCCGTGGGGGCCGCGGGCGCGACGGGCGGTGGCGCAAGCTGCGCGGCTTTTTCGCTCTGCTGCTTGCTGTACCATGCGTCGAAATCCGCCTGCGTGTCGACCGTCAGGTAGCCCCGCATCCGGTAATGCCCAAGCCCGCACAGCTCCGCGCAGGCAATCTCGAAGTGCCCCGGCTTCGGCACGTTGAACCAGGTCTTGGTCACCATGCCGGGAACCGCATCCTGCTTCACCCGGAACTCGGGGACGAAGAAGCTGTGGATCACATCCTGCGCGGTGAGCTTGATCAGCACGTTCTTCCCGGCGGGAACATGAAGCTGGTTGATGGTCGTGATATCGTCCGGGGTGTTGAACTTCCCGTCGGCCCCCGCATAGCGGATATCCCACTGGAACTGCCGGGGACGGACATCGATCACAAGCGCATCGTTCTCGGCGGGAAACTGCTGCTTGATCTGCGACCAGAGGTCCTTGCTCAGAAACCCGAGGGCGATCACGATCAGCGCCGGTATCACGGTCCAGATGATCTCCAGCCGCGTGTTACCATGATAGAAGATGGCCTTGCCACCCGGACGGGCGCGATAACGAATGAGGAAGTATACAAGGACCACCGCGACAAGGACGAACACGACCGAGGTGATCCAGAGGATCAGGTTGAACATGTCGTCCACCTTCCCCGCTATCGCCGTCGCCTGGTCGGGAAGCCAGTACCGGTGATACCGTGCCACGACCTTCGACCCCTGTGCCAATGCTGTTCCGGCCGAGCCCAGCAGGAAACCCGCTATCGCGATGCTGTACGCTCTGATACGATTGATCATAAGTATTGCGCTATAAGATTGCTGCGCCCGTGTGAGTTGATGCTCCTGCTCCTCCGTTCGACGCCGGGCGCCGCCCGCATGGACGGCGCGCTGATGCCACCGATCAGGATCACTTGTAGGCGATGCTGATATCCTTCGTCTCCTTCGCCTTCACCGTAACCTCCTGCGTCTGCTCGCCGAACTTCTCATGCCATGCGGTAATGGTATAGGTGCCGGGAGGAAGCCCCTTGATCGAGAACGAACCATCGGACCCGGAGACCGAGAAGAACGGGTGATTGAGCACGCCGACATAGCTCCGCATCCAGCCGTGGACATCGCAGGAGATCGGGATCATCACCTCGGGCTTGTCGAACATCTTCTCATCGACCTTTCCGACCGAGGCCTGCGCCAGGTTGAACGATGCGTTGTTCTTCGGCACCGGATGAATATTGTGCAGCGTGGCGTCGCTGTTCCTGAACTGAATCTTCTGTCCGGCCACAACGCCAAGCACATGCGGATGGTAGCGGCATCCCTGCTGGTCGAGCATCGCCGCCTGCGCCGGTGGCGCATACGTGCCGTCGATCCCCTTGCTGATGTAGACGAAGACATTGGCGAGCTTGCCATCGTTGATCACCACTTCCTGCGTCACCTCCGGCTTCTCCTCGGACGCCTTGGCGGCGCAGACGGGATCGGACTCCTGCTTTATAGGCACCTGAGCGGGAGCGGTTCCGGTGAAGAGAATCTTGCCGGTCACGGTGGCGCCATTGACGGTATCGACCACCGCGGCCGCCCCTCCCTTGGTGTCCCCTTCCTCGGCATCATCCTGATCGTAACGATGCTTCTTTCCGCAACTCGATACCGCGATGGCGGAGCAGAGAATGAGCGCCGCCGCAAGGGAGAATCTGTTGAACTTCATGAACTTCCTCGAAATGAAACCTGACTGAAACGTTGAACGCCAGGCATGGATTGCCCGCGCCCAGAAAACTCCTGGCAGAAGATGCTGTAAGGATGTCGATTGCGGGCTGAACGCCGGTCCGAACACCGCTAGAGCTGATCCTCGGCGGCGTGTCCCTTGCGATAGGCGCGGAAGATCATGCCGGCCGCTCCCGCGAACACCGCGAACGGCATCCCCGCCAGACAGATGATGCTGTAGGTGAAGCCCTCCTTCAGCCCGGCCCCTCCCTTCTGCTCCTCGATAACATCGAGCCCGCAGTTGGGGCAGGCATGGGCGGCCAGGCTGGCCACGGCAAACAGAAGCAGCGCGATCGCCGCGAGGCGAAACGCCGGATGTGACAGAACAATCTTCAGGGTTGCTTTCATGACATGCTCCTCGTTGAACTTCCCACATTATTGCGGAGCGATCTCGAATTCTACTCCGGCTCCCGCTCCCGCCTTCACCTCGACCTGCTTCTCCCTCGTATAGGGATCGCTATATCCGTAGCGAACGATTCTTCCCTGATTGTCCTTCCGCGGTATGATCCGCGTTCCGTTCAACCATAGCCTGACGGTATACGTTCCGGGGGGTATCCCCTCGATGGCAAACGACCCGTCGGGAGCGGTCACCGCGTAGTACGGGTTGTCCACGCCGAACACGTACGCGTTCATCCAGGGGTGATAGTCGCAGCCCACCGGCAGCGGCCCCTGTAACGTCACCTTCATGCTGTCGCGCTTCCCGCGGATCTGCTGCGACCTGTTCAACAGCACCGAATCGTTGGTGCTGTTCTCCACCCGGACGTTGTGCATCACATCGTCACTGTTGGTAAAGCTCACCGTTCCTCCGAGCGGAGCCGCCACGACATGCGGCGTATACTGGCATCCATGCTGATCGATCACGATCTCGGACGCCGGAAAGGCTTTGCCCCGTTCGACATGATCCAGGTAGATCACCGCCGAACCAATCCCCCCCGCCGGGCCGCTCTGGAGCCGGTTGTTCTTCGATGCCGTGGCGCATGCCGCGGCATCGGGTGGGATCTCGAAATCGGTGAGGCCGGCAGCCTTCCCCCTGAGCTTCACCCTGCCGGTGATTCTGCCGGGGTTCGGAACATCGATCACGGCATAGCCCGACCTGACGTTCCCGCGCGTCTCCACCACCGCCGAATCGGGGGCCTTCTTCTCAGGCTTCCGATCCCCGCCGCCGCATCCTCCCATGAACGCAAGGCCGACAACAAGCGGGATCACCGCAATTCGATCGATCATCTACCGCATCGACAGCTTCTTGTCCGGAACCGATCGCATCGCCGTCTTCTTTGCGGCGGAGTCGGCCGGCTTCGCGGCGTTCTTCGCCTCCACCGCCGGAGCGGCGGCCGGGTGCATCGAGGAGGAATCGGCCTGGGTCGCCGAGCTTCCCGTACCCTTTGCTCCACCGATTCGCCAGACGTAATCGCGAAGCGCGCTCACCTGCGCCTTCCAGTCGCCGCCAAGGATGGTCGGGTCGGCCGCGGCCGGCTCCTGGAGCGTGCCGAAGAAGTTCGGCATCTTCGTCCCCGGAGCAATCGCCTGCGGGTCGCTGATCCAGCGGACGATCCATTCCGGCTTCAGGCGACCGCCGGCCAGAGCCAGGTTCGGGGCCGGAACCGCGGTGGCGCCGCCGAGCGATGGCGTGGAGCCCGCCGCGTGGCACTGCTGGCACTTGAGTTTCTCCCAGAGCTGCTGTCCTGCCGCCAGGGTCTGCTCGGTGGCCGGATAATAGCTGTAATCGGTGAACTGGAGCGACTGCCCCTCAAGCCCGAGGAAGAACTTGTCAAGGCGGGATATCTCCGATGGGGAGAATCCGTAGGTCGGCATCCTGATCTTCAGCCAGGTGCGAACCGGCGTGGATGCCGGGTTGCGGATGAAGTTGTAGAACCAGGGCTCCTGGATCTTGGCGCCCGCGGTGTTCAGGTTCGGCGGGCCGTACGGGTTGATATCATCCCCCTTGATTCCCATCAGCGTCCTGAGGTTCTCCAGGACGAAACCGCCGCTCCCCTGAATCTTGTGGCAGCCGACGCAGTTGTTCCAGTGGGTCAGGAAATGCCCGTCGTTCACCGCCGGCTGGTACTGCCCGAGCGGGTCCTTGAACGAGGCGGGGATATAGGCTTTCGTGTAGCTTCGCAGCGCCACCGTCATGGCGTACGCCTCCTCGTCGGTCATGTTGAAGACCGGCATCTTCTGCGCGATTGCATCGGTCTGGAACACGCGGGAGTTCTTCATCTTCAGAGCGGTCCAGACAAACCAGTCCTCGCCATCCTCCAGGTGCATGTAGACCTTCCCGAGCTTGTACGGCCCCTTGTCGAAGTGCGCGCGGGTATCGTGAAGCTGTTCCTCGCCAAGATAGCCGAAGTAGAGATCGGCCGCCGTCTTGGTGCCGAAGTCCGCGAGCGACACCGAGACCTTCCCCTCGTTCTCCATGCCGGGGATCTGATGGCAGCCGAAGCAGCCGTACTCCCGGATGATCGATGCCCCCTTCTCCACCAGCTTCTTGTCATCCAGATTCCCCAGTGCGGGAGGGGATGCAAGGAACGATGGGTCCTTCTTCCCCATCAGATACGCGGTGATATCGGCGGCCTCGCCATCGGTCAGGCGGAGGATGGGCATGCGGGAGTTCGGGTTGAAGTGCTTCGGGTTTTTGACCCAGTCGAAGAGCCAGGCCGCATCGACCTTGGAGCCGATCTTGTTGAGATCGGGGCCGAAGTTGTTCCCCTCCGCCACGCGATTTCCATCCTGTGCGCCGTTGGGCCAGAGCAGCTTCTTATCGGCGGTCGGAACGAACTTGAACTTGCCGCGCGGCTCGAACTCATCCACCGCATGGCAGGCGAAGCAGCCCACTTCCTTCAGCGTCACGGCCCCGCGAGCGGGATCACCGGCCGGCACCGAGGCGCTGACAGGCTTGTACTGGCTCGACTTGGTCGCGTCGAACAGATAGGCGACCACCGCCTTTGTCTGCTCGTCGTTGAACTTGAAGTTCGGCATGCGGGTATGCTCGTTCCACGACTGCGGATTCTGAATCCACTTGAACGCCCATTCCCTGGAGATCTTCCTGCCGATGTTCATCAGCGACGGCCCGACCTTGTAATCCTTCCAGTCGGGGATCGACGGCCCCTCATGGCAGCCGAAGCAGCCGAAATCGATAAAGAGCTTCCGTCCCTCGCTGACCTTGTCGGCCATCGCGAACGTGTAATCTCCCTCGTGACACTTGCGGCAGGCGCCCTGCACGTATGCCCCGGTCAGCAGCGGCTTTTCCCAGTGCGATTCGAATCCGTGCGCGTGATCCACGGCATCCACCGACATCGGCTGTCCGCCGTGGCAGGGGGTGCAGCCGAAGCGTTCGATATTATGGGACTTCAGCATCTCCGGATGCGGATGCGGGCCGAACACCTTCCGGGCATGCGCCGCCTCATCCTTGGTCCTGAACAGATGCCTTCCCTTGCCGATATCGTTGAAGATGTTGGTGTCGGCAAAGACCGGATCGGTGATCCCCATATGGCAGGACTGGCAGCGATCGGCGCGCATCTGGAGCTTGCCGAAGTTGGTCCTGTCGTAATCATTCAACATCACCTGCTGGATCTGAAGCGGCATCGCGTCCGCCTCGTCGATCTTCTTCTCCAGATCGGCAACGGCGCCGTAGATGCTGTCGCGCTTCGATTCCAGCGCCTTCTTCTTCGAGGCGATCGGCGTGATATTGTCGGCAAGGAGCTTGGCGCGGATCTTATCCATCGAGTCGATCGTCTTGTCGAGATCGGCCATGCGATGTTCGAGATCGATCCGCTGATCCTTGTACTTCTTGGCGGCCTCGGGGTCCTGCTCGCGGCTGGAATGCTCGAACATGTAGTTCCGGTTGTCCGCCTCGGACTTCAGGTTGGCGCGCTTCTGCGATGTCTTGCGGATGGTCATCGCAAGATCGTCGATCTGACTCTGGAAGCCGGCCAGCTTCTTCCCGTGAAGCTGCTCGTCGTAGATCTCCAGGAGTGAATCGGTCTTCTGCAATTCATCCTTCGACAGCTTCCCCTTGAGCTCCCTTCTCTTGTTCAGGAGTACCTGCACCTTCAGCTCGCGGAAATCCGCCTGGTACTCCTTCCACGGCCGCCGCCCGTCGACTTCATTATAGACAGCCCAGAGCGTTGTCAGGAAGAGGAGCAAGGAGAATCCTGCGTAGAGAGCGCCGTAGTTACGCTCCTCGATGGAGGTGCCGAATCGCTTGTTGAACCAGCCTATCATTGCTCAGGTTGTTTTGTACGAAAGATGTTTCGCGGAAAACTGTTCTATCCCCATCCCCACTACCCACAGCACTCAGGCCCCGGCTTCGATAAGCCGGAGGCGCGTCAAATGTTGAAGAACGGCGTTGCCAGGACGTACTTCACATTCAGGAGCAGGCGGAGCAGAATCTTGATCACCACGCCCGTCATCGAAAGCGTCAGGAACGCGGTCACGCCGTAGCGGATCGGGCCCAGCGCCTTGAAGAACGGCGTTCCCTGTTTCTTCTTCCAGACGAAGTAGCCGATCGAGTAGAAGATGAGGATCAACGCCGCCCCGATCATGATCGACAGCGGATTATAGGTGTTGTCGACGTTCAATGTCGGCACGCCGACCAGCGCGGGGAGATCGACGTTGTTGAGCGGGACCACCCGGTGCGGGTCCCATGCCTCCCACGGCGTAAAGATGTTCCATCCGGGGCCTCGGAAGAATGTTCCCATCACGATCAGCACCACCCAGAGCACCAGAAAGCCGAAGGCGAAGGTCGCCTGCGCGAACGGACGTTCCTTGATGGTGTAATACCCGTTCCCTTTCGGGTTGATATCGATATAGGGGATGGCGATCAGCCCCATGATGATCAGCGTCGGGAGCATCACGCCGGCGATCCAGGGATCGAAGTACACCAGCAGCTCCTGCAACCCCAGGAAGTACCAGGGGGCCTTGGAGGGATTCGGCGTCAACGCGGGGTTGGCCGGCTCCTCCAGCGGCGCATTGATGGTGATCGCCCACACTGTGAGAATGATCAACACCACGATCGATGTCAGAAACTCCACACGGACCAGATATGGCCACACCTGCACCTTGTCGGCCATCTCGGCCTCCACCGGCGTCGAGCGGCTGTCGTTGATTTTCGACCTCCGCCAGGAATGCCAGATGTAGAACGCGGCGAGTGTCAGAAGGAGAAGCGCCGGCACGTTGTCCGGTTTCTCGATCTGCGACATCAGGTAGTCGAACGCGGTTAGCTTGCCATGCATAGCCGAAAGGATGTTTTAAGATGAAGTTCCGATTCTCTTCCCGGTTCGTACCGGGCCCGGTTCGCCTCCGGAATTGTCATCGCGTCCGCGTATTCACGCATCGGCCGCCGGCGTCTCGCGCCCGGCACTGTAGTATCTCCACGTTCTGTAGATCGCCATCCCCGTCAGGATGTAGACCGCGACAAACCCGATAACGATCAGCCAGTGGAAGCCGGTCGCCGAGATGAACGGATCGATCCACGTCATAAAGGAGTTCCACCATGCCGGGTTCTCCTTCACCGGCTGGAGCCGGCCATTCACACTCGGCAGCTTCGAGGCCGACAGCAGCCTGAGGATCATCACGAACGATGTCACCATCAGCCCGACCCTGACGAACCTGGCGAGCGAATCGGTCTGCGCCGCCTCGGCCACAGTCATCGGCGTTCCCGCGCCTCTCGATATCCGCCGCCGGACGATGGAGAGGTAGAGGAAGATCAGGATAACCAGTGCAAACGGCATCCGCTACGGCCGCGTCTCGGGCGAATGCGGCGTCCCATTGGTCGGATCGGTGCCGTTGGGGGAATCCGGGTCCGTGCCGGGATCGCCGTTGCCGTTGATATCATCGCCGCCAAGAAGATCGGTCCGTTTGATCTGCATCGTCTTGACCACGTCGCGCGCCTTCTTCATCTCCTTCGATTCCACCTTCGGCCCGGAGATGCCGCCATCCTTGCGGATGCGCCAGAAGTGAACGGCCATGAAGACCGCCGCAACAATCGGCAGGAAGATGCAGTGGAGCACATAGAAACGGAGGAGCGTGGCGGCGCCGACGGTGGTGCCGCCCAGGAGGACGAAACGGATATCGTTGTTGGACTTCAGCCCGAGCTGCGGGCCGAACGGCCCCTCATGCCCCAGCAGCGGCGTGGCGCGCGCCATGTTCGTGCCGACCGTCACGGCCCAGATCGCGAGCTGATCCCACGGAAGCAGGTAGCCGGTGAATGACAGGAGGAAGGTCAGCAGCAGCAGCACGACGCCGATGGCCCAGTTGAACTGGCGCGGGGGCTTGTACGATCCGGTGAGGAAGACACGAAACATGTGAAGCATCACCGTGATCACCATGCCGTGCGCCGCCCAGCGGTGCATGTTTCTGATGAACGGGCCATAGGCAACGTCGTTCATCAGGTACTTCATGTCGTCAAATGCGTACTCCGCCACCGGGCGGTAGTAGAACATCAGAATGACGCCGGTCACGGTAAGGATGATGAAGAGAAGGAAGGTGATACCTCCCATGCCCCATGTATAACCGATGTTGGCGCCATGGCGCGCCACGCGCACCGGATGGAGATGGAGGAACACGTTATCCAGAACCATCAGCGCGCGGTTACGCTGATTGTCCTGATAGCCGTGTCGGAAGACCGACTTCCAGATCTCGTTCTGTGCTACGTTCTTGCGGATCTTCTCGATATCCGGACGCTGTAATGCCATGGCAATCTAGGTAATGGAATTCTCGGTCATAACATCTCGTTGCCCCACCGCCGGAGATTATCATCCGGCCCGCTCACCGCGCGAGGCCCTTCCGGGCTTTCCGTTATCAGCTCCTACCCCTTCAGCGTGGCCGCGGGATCATCCCACTGCTGCTTTTCCCAGAGGAACTTCTTGCTCTTGTCGATCTCGATCTGACCATCCGGAGCCAGATGAATCGCGATCCGCTCCAGCGGCCGGGGAGCCGGTCCCTCGAAGTTGACCCCCCAGTTCGGGTTGCCGCGGAAACCCGATCCGTGGCACGGGCACTTGAACTTGTTCTCCGACGTAAGCCAGCGCGGGGTGCATCCCAGATGGGTGCAGATCGCCAGCAGCGCGATAAACGATCCGTCGGTCTGGCGGATGATCCAGACGCGCTCCTCATCCTTGTACTTCTCGCTGACGGTTCCGGGGACGTAATCGCCCGGAAAGCCGGCCTTGAAGATCGGCGGGCGCTCGTAGATCACGCGGGGGAACATCGCCCGCACCGCGCCCAGAATCACAATCGTGAGAAAACCGAAGAAGCTCATCCACCCCACCGATTGCAGGAAACTCCTGCGGCCGAAGAACCAGACCCCGACATCTGAATCGTTTTTGGACGGTGCCGGCTTGCTGGCGGGACGTGGGGAAGCGGTGACTCTGGTCTCGGAAACCTTGGCTCGCATGGCCGCGATTCTGGCATCGGAGGGTGACGGCTCGGCCACGGTTGCCGTTGCGGTGGCGGCAGACGCTGTGGCGGCTGCCGGGCTCGCGGCTCCCGATGCCGTGCCGGCCGCGGTCTTGGCCTTCGCGGCGGCCATCTTCGCCTTCAGCTCGGCCAGCTTTGCTTCCTTGTCATCGGCGGGGGCGCCTGCTGCGGCCGCGCCTGCTGCCGGGGCGGGCACGGGGGGTGCCGCCGCCGCTGCTTCACGTCGAGCCTTTGCCTCGGCCATCTTCGCCTGGATCTCGGCGATCTTCGCGGCCTTGTCGTCGGCGCTATTCGGTTCGATGGGATCGGCCATTGCGTTGAGTTACGTTAATGAAGTAATAGCCGGGATGTCTGAGCATCCCTGTACCGGAAGTCGCACGGAAGAGCCCTGGCTCATTCGGCGGAGCCCCGGCAGCTATGGAACTTCGTTGTCGGAAACGGATGCAATCGTTGCATTCTAATCAGAAATCAGCGACAGGTATTCGAGCGGTTCATTTGATTCTCGGAAGCATGGTTCCGGTGGAACGGCAGAGTACGAATCCGGAGGTTCGGAGATCGCGATCTTGACGATCCCCCGTCATTCCGGCGCCATCCCGCGATGGCCATGCTGTCTGCGAGCGCGGACTCTATATGATTGATAGACTCGGAAGGCTCGGGTCGGCCGCCACATATGCCGGGCGGACATCAGCACAAACGGAATCGCGGTGGAGCAGCACCGTCACTCGGCTTCGGGCATGATCATCTCGATGGTTTCCCACGGACAATACTTCTCGCAGAGTTTGCACCCGATGCACACATCCTCATCGACAATCACAACGGGGTTCACCGAAAGATTATCGTGCTCACCGCTCAGAAACTCCGGCCCCGGCTTGTAGTAGATACAATCCACGGGACAGAACTCGATACATACCCCACAGCCGGTACACCCTTCCTCATGGATGTAGGCCAGCGGCATCAGCTTCTTTTTCTTTTTCGGCGTGGCCGCGGCCGTTGCAGATGTATCAGCCATATCTCTATACTGGAAATTCTCTTCGAACGCTATTCCGGGAGCTATGGAGCGAAACGTATCAGGGCATCAGGAACCGGGCGGGAGCATCGGGGCAACAGATGAGCATAGGGTCATTTCACGTGCATGGATTCATCGATCGCGCCAAAGCTATTGCGAGCGAGTACAACGTGCAAACATTTATTTACGCGCATCAACATTTTCTTGCAATTCCCGGCTTGAAAGGGATCTTTCGAGACAAATTGCGACAGAGGAACCGGCCATCGGCGCCCGCCTCCCGCAACCTTGCAGGAACCCCGTGCGGGCGGTACTTTTGCCCGTAACCGCCCGCCGCCGTGCCTGAATTTATCCAGGATGTCCGGGCCATGGCGGCAATCGGCAATCATCCATCAAAATTTTCGGATCGATATGAATCTCTGCGTGGTCGGCACTCTCGCCTACGATACCATTGAAACCCCGTTCGGACGGGCCGAGGACGCGCTCGGCGGCTCCGCCACATTCATCGCAACCTCCGCAAGCTACTTTACGCAGCCGGTCGGGATCGTCGGCGTGGTGGGAGGGGATTTTTCAAAGGATGCGCTCGCGTTCCTGGAATCGCGCGGCGTGGATACCTCCGGGGTGGAGATCCAGCAGGATGGGCGCACCTTCCGCTGGAGCGGCCGCTATCATCACGATCTGAACATGCGCGACACGCTCGATACGCAGCTCAATGTCCTGGCGACGTTCGATCCGAAGATCCCCGAACAGATGCGCGGCGCGGAGTTCGTCTGCCTGGGCAATATCGCCCCCGCCCTCCAGTTGAAGGTGCTGGATCAGATGACGGCGCCGAAATTCGTGGTGTGCGATACGATGAACTTCTGGATCGAGGGGGATTTCGACACGCTCCGCGAAGTGCTGGCGCGCGTGGACTGCCTGATCATCAACGATAGCGAGGCGCGGTTGATGACGAACGATCCCAACCTGATCCGCTCGGCCCGGACGATCATGGAAATGGGCCCGTCCATCCTGATCATCAAGAAGGGAGAGCATGGCGCCCTCCTCTTCAGCACCGACGGCATCTTCAGCGCCCCCGCCTATCCGCTGGAAAACATCTTCGACCCGACCGGCGCCGGCGATACGTTCGCTGGAGGCTTTATCGGCTATCTGGCCCGCGCCGGCGAGGTGAGCGAGTCCAATCTCCGCCGCGCCGTGATCTACGGCAGCGCCATGGCAAGCTTCTGCGTTGAGCAGTTCTCCCTTGACGCGCTCAAGGAACTGACCGCGGAGCAGATCCGCGCGCGGATCGAGGCGTTCAGAACTCTCTCCCATTTCGAGCACGAAGAGGTTTCGATTGGCGACACTGCTCCTTGAGAATATCTCCACGCTGGTAACGGTGGCGGCCCCTCCGGGCCGGCTCAGACGGTCCGGATCGGAAATGGCCGATATCGGCGTCCTTCGGGATGTCGATGTCGCCGTTGAAGGTGAGGCGATCGACTGGATCGGCCCGGCCGGAACAGGGCGGTTCCCCGATGCCGAACGGATCGATTGCCGCGGACGAACGGTGCTCCCCGGCTTCGTCGACTCACATACGCATATCGTCCACGCCGGCGATCGCGCGCACGAGTTCGCCATGCGGCTCCGTGGGGCCACCTATCAGGAGATCGCGGCCGCCGGCGGCGGAATCCTCAGCACCATGCGCTCGGTCCGCGAAAGCTCCGTCGATGAGATCGTGGAACGATCACGCCCGCTGGTCGAGAGCGCCTTCCGCCACGGATCCACGACGATCGAGGCGAAGAGCGGATACGGCCTGGATACTGAAAACGAGCTGAAGCTCCTGGAAGCCATAGCCCGGCTCGGCGAGGCGGCGGCCCCCACGCTGATCCCGACCTTCCTCGGCGCACACGACTTTCCGCCGGAACATCGCTCCGATCATGAGCCGTATATCGCGGAGATCATCGACCGGATGATCCCCGCCGTCGCCGGGCGGGGGCTGGCCCAGTTCTGCGATGTCTTCAGCGACACCGGATACTACACCGTCGAGGAGTCGGAACGAATATTCAGGGCGGCGCGGGATCACGGGTTGCGTCTCCGGGTTCACGCCGATGAGCTGTCGAGCTTCGGCGGCGCGGAGATGGCGGCCCGCATCGGCGCCCTTTCGGCCGACCATCTGCTGATGATCTCCGATCCGGGCATCGAGGCGATGCGGGACGCGGATGTGGTGGCAACGCTCCTTCCGGGAACGGCGTTCTTCCTGAACCTCCCCTACGCCCCGGCCAGAAGGATGATCGAGCGAGGGATGACCGTCGCGCTGGCAACCGACTGCAATCCGGGATCGAACATGTGCGAGAACATGCAGATGACGCTCGCACTTGCCTGCATGGGGATGCGGATGACGGTGGAGGAGGCGATCACCGCGGCCACGCTCAATGGGGCCGCCGCGCTCGACATCGCTGAAACGGTCGGGTCGATCGAGGTGGGGAAAGTGGCTGACATGGCGATCTTCACGACGGCGGACTATCCGGGGATCGTCTATCACTACGGAGTAAATCAGGTGATGGCGGTGATCAAGCGGGGAAGGTTCCACCGCTGGTAAACCTTCGGGAAACCATGCGGAAGGCCGGAGTGAGCATATCACCCCGGCCTTTTTTATTCATCGAAGAAGCTGTGCCCACGGTTCCCCACAGGGATCTCCCTTAACGGGCCGGTGGCACCGGATCGTTCAGGAGCCGGCGACGCTGTCGTTTGAATCGGCGTCCACATCTTCCGTCTTGTTCCGGCGGAGAAGCCCAAGCGGGACGATAACGCAGTACCCGATCGCGAGGAGGATCGGGGCAAGCGTCACCGCCAGCGGCCGGTTCCAGATTCCGTTGTTCTCCGCGGGATTGCCGCTGATGGCGGTCGCCATCAACAGATACCCGATCAGAATCACGGCGACGCCCGCGCCCACCCACATGGTGGCTTCCCTGCCGAGCATGAAATCGAACGTCACCGGGCTTTTATCCTTCACCGCCACGCGACGACGGGTGCCGGTTGCACGACGGGTGGGACGAGCGGCACTGGAGGAAGCGGTTGAGCGACCGCCGGTTGGTCTGGTCTGTTTGTCCATACTGGGTTGCTGATCGATAAACTTGTTGGAACGCCTGGTTCAATCACGGCCAATATACGCGATCGCGCAATTCTACGGTATGCCGGTAGTGACTCAGGTTGATATGAGGGTTATGATCGGCGGTAAGGGCAAAAAAAAAGCCGGTCATGGGGACAGACCAGCCAGTAGCATCTAGCACAATAACCAGGGGATGGCTATCGTTCAGCTCCTGCAAATGTACGGGAGCCGGGAGCCCGAATGCAAGCGAAGATTGTAAGATCTCCTAACAGGCTGCTGAATTCCTTCAGATGGGCATCCTGGTGCATGGGGCGATGCCCCATGCACCAGCTATTGCGCCCCTCCGGGGCTTGGGAGGATTGTTGCGCCAACACCGATCTATTCAGTGTATTTCAGAGACGCAGACTGTTCAACAACGGTCAGATGCAGGGCGGCCGAGCCTGAGCGAGTGAAGCGTCCTCCCGGACGCCGCAATGAGCGAACGGTGAAGGCCAACGCCGCGGATTGCGTTGCCCAGCGTACTCCGAAGACGCAGACTGTTCAACCACGGTCAGATGCAAGGCGGCCGAGCCTGAGCGAGTGAGGCGTCCTCCCGGACGCCGCAATAAGCGAATGGTGAAGGCCAACGCCGCAGATGATCGTTGTTGAACAGTCTGCCGGCTATCTCCCCCGGCCCCGCCTCAGAAGATAGATGAATACCGGAGCCCCGACCAGAGCCGTCACGGCTCCCACCGGCAGTTCGCTGGCCGTGGAATCCACCGCCGGCATGAAGGAACGGGCCAGCGTGTCGCAGAGCATCAGAAAGATGCCGCCGCCGATGACCGACAGTGGAAGCAGAGCGCGGTGGTCAACCCCGAAGATCCGCCGCAGGATATGCGGCACCACCAGCCCCACGAACCCGATCGCGCCGCAGAAGGAGACCGCCGCCCCAACAACGAGCGACCCGGCGATATAGGCGATGGTCCTGGCGCGCGTCACGTTCACCCCAAGGCTCGCCGCCTCCTCATCCCCCAGAGCCAGCACGTTCAGGATATCGCCGGAGAAGAAGCTCCCGCCAAGGAGCGCCGCGAACAGCCACGCCGACGCATAGCCCACCGATGCCTGCGCGCTGCTGAGATCACCCAGCATCCACTGCATCGCCGAACGAAGCTGCGGCCCGACGAAATGAAGAAGAAGGAAGATCAGCGCCGCCCCTATCGCCCCCACCATCACGCCGCCAAGGAGCATCGAGTCCGACCGGGCGCTGTAGGTCCCCCGGCCGATGGCGATCACCGCGATCACCACCACCACACCTCCGGCAAACGCCATCACCGGCTGAAGCACCGCTCCCGCGCCGATCAGAAAGCCGAGGATCGCCCCAACGGCGCACCCGTTGGAGATGCCGAGGATATACGGCTCCGCCAGTGGATTGCGGAGAAGCGCCTGAAAGAGGACGCCGGAGGAGGCAAGCGCGCCGCCGACGCCGATCGACAGGATCACCCTCGGAAGCCGGAGATCGAAGAGGATGGTACGAATCGTCCCGTCCCCACCCGATCCCAGAAGCACGGAGATGACAGACACGGGGGAGATGGTCCGCGCGCCCACGCAGAGCGCGCCAAGGCCCAGCACCAGAAGAAGCGCCAGCCCCAGCCCAACGGCGGCAACAAGACGCGGCAGCGTCAGCCGGCGACGCCGGAGCGGGATGTTCACGACTCCGATCGCCACTGCCGTAATTCCCTGCTCATGATCCGCACAATCTCGTCGATCCCCTCACCCGATACCGATGAAATCAGGTATGGAGCGATGCCGTCCAGGCGAACCACCTTCATCTCGGCGCGCTGCTCGTCGGTCATGCCGTCGACTTTCGAAATACAGACGATGCGCCGCTTCTCCAGCATCTCCGGGTTGTACTTCCGAAGCTCGCCGATCAGCGTCGTATAATCCCCCTCCGGGCTCTCCCCCATGCCGTCCAGAAGAAAACAGAGAACGCCGGAACGCTCCACATGCCGGAGGAACTGATGCCCAAGCCCCTTCCCCTCGCTCGCCCCCTCGATCAGCCCCGGAATATCGGCCACCACGAACGACTCCCCTTCATCCACCCTGACGATCCCGAGATTGGGGATCAGCGTGGTGAACGGATAGTCGGCGATCTTCGGTCGCGCGGCGCTGATGCGGGCGATCAGCGTGGATTTTCCGGCGTTGGGAAAGCCCACAAGGCCGATATCGGCCAGCAGCTTCAGCTCCAGCACAACCGTCCGCTCCTGTCCGGGCCACCCCTTCTCCGCATACCGCGGCGCCTGGTTGGTCGATGTGTTGAACTGCGCGTTGCCACGCCCGCCATCGCCATGCCGCGCCACCACGATGGTCTCGCCATCCACCGTCAGATCGGCGATCAACTCCCCGTTGGCGGCGTCCTTTACGATCGTGCCGACCGGGACCTTGATCTCGATCGACTTTCCGCGATGCCCGGTCTTGCGGGAGCCGCCACCGTTGGCGCCGTTTTCGGCGATATACTCCCGCTTGTAGCGGAAATCCATCAGTGTGCTGATCTGCGATGTCGCCGTAAATGTCACATCCCCGCCGTTGCCGCCGTCGCCGCCGTCCGGGCCTCCCTTCGGCACGAACTTCTCGCGCCGGAAGCTGACAACCCCGTTGCCCCCCTTGCCGCCGCGAACCAGAATCTCTGCAGTATCTATAAACACAGAATCGCCAGTCGTTAATGGTTAAAGGCCGCTCCCGAGGATTTCGCTTCGGCGATGGGGAGAATGCTCTCCGCCGCCGACCTGATATCCTGCACGGACCGGCCCGAAAAATTTGTGTGTGATATACGATGGGCCGCTGGCCCGTTCAACGAGGCCCCGGAGGGCTTCCCGTTATCAGCTTTTGGTGAGATATCGGCCGTAGACGCTGTCGGTAAACCGGATCGCGGTGCGGGAGTATGGATCGACGCCATACTGGATGAAGAGGCCGTCCAGCACCTGCGACGCGGCGCGCCAGGTGGCGGAGGCGTTGATGGTATCCAGCGATCGCTCGTACGCCCCGCGATCCTTGCCGAAGACCTTCTTCACCACCTTCCGTTCCAGCGCGGCATCGATACAGCGACGGACATCGGTAAGCTCCGGCAGCGAGCCGTTGCCGGACTGAAGGATATCGGCATCCGCATCGCGGCCGGGATGTGTCCTGACCAGAATCGGCGGCACGAAATCATCATCGGCATCATCATCCTCGTCGGCCAGCAAACTATCGGCAACGGGGGGTTCCGGCTCGGGCGCGGCATCGGAGATCCCGACGATATAAATGGGTTTCCCGGCCCCCGGACTGCTCTCGACCGTATCCGGCTCATCGTGCCACTCCAGATCGATATGCGCGGCGTCATCGAGCTCCGGCGCGGATGGCTGATCGGCACCGGCATCGGCAACTCCCGGGATTTCGTCGAGATCATCATCGTCAAGATACTCGAACGGGTCGCGGATGAGCGTGTCAGCCTGAACGGGATCAGCATCGGCCTCATGGCCGGCATCGACCGGATCGGCATCATGGCCGGCATCGACCGGATCGGCATCATCCGAATCAGCATCGACGCGAACGGCGGAATCCTTCCCGGCGATATCACCTTCATCATCCCCCGCAACGGCGCCATTGCCCGCCAGCTGGCTGGCGGAAACTTCCTCCGGCTCATCGAAACGGAAGGTGGTTCCCGGTGGAAACGGCGAGACAAACAGGTTCCCGGCCAGATCCTCCATGATGGCGGCGTACTCCTCCTCGCCATCGGCGGCCGTATCCGCAATCGTCCGCAACGACGATGGCGCGATATGCTCCTCCCGGCGCGCAAGCTCGGGGCCCGGATCGGCAAACCCGGCATCCATCATGGGCACGGCATCGGGAACATACGACATGACGGCAGGCTCCGGCTCCGCAATCGGTTCAGGCTCAACGATCGCCTCCGGCTCGACGATTGGTTCCAGCTCTACAATCGGTTCCGGCTCTACAATCGGTTCCGGCTCTACAATCAGCTCCGGCTCAACGATCCCCTCCGGCTCCGCAATTGGTTCGGGCTCGACAATCGGTTCCGGCTCAACGATCGGCTCCAGCTCGACAATCGGTTCCGGCTCAACGATTGATTCCGGTTCAACAATCGGCTCCGGCGTCTGAGGAGCGTAGTGCGCGAGCATGGAAGTATCGTATACCGATCCCGGCTGCACCGGCTTATCATCGGGAACATCCTCATGATGGGGCTCCTCCGATACCGGGGGAGTTTCATATCCGCCTGATGGATTGATCTCCTGCGCGGTGATCTTCCCTCCGGACTGAAGATGTTCCCAGACAACTTCATCGAGCGCGTCGTTCTGATAGACGGCGGAGTAATCGGCCTCCGGCTCCTCCTCGGCGGAGCTGAGAAGCTCATCGAGGACCGAGACGAAATCATCACGCCCGACGAACTCCAGCCCTTTCTCGCGGCTCAATTCAAGCTGATCGACCAGTTTCTTGATGTTCTTGTCGTCGAAGAAGATGATCAGCGCATCGACCGGCACAAGCTGTTTCGGCCCCTCGCCGATAAAATCGAAGAGCGGCTCCATGATTTCCAGAAGCCCTTCCACCGTACAGTTCAGGAGGATCTGGTCATCGATACGGCGGATCACCCGCTCGAATTCGGTGGCGGAGATGGCATCGAACGTGGAGCGTTCCACGCGCTTGCGATCCACCCAGTCCATGAAGACCCGTGGGAAGTATCCGTAATCGGCAAAGGCGCTGAACCGGAGCATCACCTCGCGCAGCGGCTTGACCGGCTGCCCGCGGAAGATATACCACTTGAGCGTGGTCTGCGGCCGGCAGAGATAATTATACAGCAGCTTCACGGCGCTGTCGAGCACCGAAAGGAACTCCTCCCGCTCGAACACCGCATGGTTGAACTGCACCTGCTCCAGATAATTGATCAGGGAGGAAAGCTCGGGGTTCTCGTAGTTGAAGCGCTTGTTGGCGGCCCTGGCGAGCATGTCGTTGTAGAGCCACCAGTGCACTTCGGTCTCGAAGAACGGCTTGATCCGCGCGGGAATACGGGAATCCTGACGGATATCGTGCAACGGAAGCTGCTGGCGATCCTGGAGGACCTCCGCCGTGATCTTCTGTATGGTCTGAGCAATGACTCTTTCGAACATAGGGGGGAAATCTACGATTTTTCGGGAGATCATCCCGGCCGTGATCGCGAAAGAATGTGGATCGCCGTGCCCGGCTCATCATCAGTTTGCCCGCTGGCGGCAGCGGATGTAAGTTTCCGTATTCGTATGATCATGCAGCATCCCCTTTCCGACCATCCGGCGCGCCGGCTTCTGCCGCTGGCGTTCCTTCTTATTACGGCGAGCCATCTGGCGGCGCAGCCAGCGGCGAAGGCCGAGGCGATTCCCGGAACGGGCCACGGCACCCCGCATCAGGCGCTGGCAAGCCTGAACAGGGACCTCACCACGATCCTCTCCGACAGGAGCTTCGCCGATGCCACGTGGGGAGTTTCGGTGATATCGTGCGATAACGGCGAATCGCTCTACTCGCTGAATGAACGGCGGAACAGGCAGGTGGCCTCCAACATCAAGCTGCTGACCACCGCTGCCGCGCTCCAGAATCTTGGAGGAGGATATCGCTTTACAACCGAGCTTCGCGCCGGCGGCGACGTTGGGCCGAACGGCGAGCTTGGCGGCGATCTGGTGATCAGGACTTCGGGCGATCCCTCGATCTCCCCGAGCTTCGGGAACGACCCGCGCGAGCTGATCCGGGAATGGGGACGGAAGCTCGATTCGCTCGGCATCAGATCGGTGCAGAATATCGTGGTGGACGCCTCCTGTTTCGACGATATCCCGTACGGGCCGGGCTGGGCGTGGGATGATGAATCGTACGGGTTCAACACGCCGATCAGCGCCGCCGCCATCTACGACAACAGCATTCAGGTGACGGTGACGCCGGGAAAGACGCCGAACGCGCCGGTTTCGATCGACATCTCCCCCCCCACCGCCTACGTTACGCTGGAGGTGATGGCCGTTACCTCCCGCCCGGACTCGGCATCGACCATCGATATACGGCGGGAGCGTGGGGGGCGGACGATCGTGGTGCACGGCAACATCGCGGCCGGGGCGGAGCCGTACGTGGAGCATGTCAGCGTGGAGAACCCTTCGCTCTACTTCGCGACGATCGTGCGGGAGGAGCTGGAGCGGAACGGCATCGTGGTGCACGGCACCGCGCGCGCGTCGGCGGAATATCGCGGAGGGATTTCCTACGGCGCGCTGCGGCCGGTGGCGGAACATCGTTCGATTCCCCTGCGGGATATCGTGGCGGCCACCAACAAGCAGAGCCTCAACCTCTCGGCGGAGATGCTGGCGAAGAAGCTGGGACGGGAGTTCGGCGGAACCGGATCGACCGCGGCGGGCGTGGATGTGGTAAAGCGGCTGCTGACGATTGCCGGCATCGATATCGAGCATGTGCGGCTCTACGATGGCTCGGGGCTTTCGCGGCAGGATATGATTGCGCCGGCGGATATCACAACGCTCCTCCGATGGGCGCAGCGCTCCCATATCGCCGATGATTATCTCGCATCCCTGGCAATCGCCGGTCGCGACGGAACGCTTGCCAACCGGCTCAGGGGGACGCTTGCGGAGAACAACGTGATCGGCAAGACCGGGTTCCTGGGGGGCATCCGGGCGTTGAGCGGGTACGTCCGCACGCGCGATGGCGAGCTGCTGGCCTTTGCGATCATCGCCAACAATTATTCGGTTCCGACCAGCGTGGTCAACACCGCTCAGGATCTGATGGTGATGCGTCTCGCCAGCTTCTCCAGGAAGAATTGACCCGGAAACGGAGACAGCCGGCGGCACGATGTTCTCTCTGAAATAATTGCTCTCCAGTCGCTATCTTTCGACCTGATTTCGACTTCATCCCTCAATTCCACGAAGACATTCTCCGTTCTCCCGAACGGCACGTTCCATGACCGGCCGGACGGACAATCCATCCGGCGGGGAACCCGGTTCCTTCATATCGCCGTCCGCCCGGTGAGAACTTTCGGCGGTTACGGTAATATTATAAGGTTGAACGCGTTCACAGCATACATTCACTGACGAACCGATCTTTACGCCATGAACATGCAAGCCCGACTGCTTACCCTGCTGATGCTGATCTTCCCCGTCGCGGCTTCCGCGCAGATGATCTATCAGACCGCGGAACCGACGATGACGCCGAAGAAGCGGGAGCTCTATTTCTACGGAATGCGCTCCTATCCGTTCGGCAAGATCCCGCAGAATGCCAGGCTCAATGCCCTCCTCCAGAGCGAGGCGAAGATGAAGCCATTCCACGACGGCGACGGCTTCCAGAGCCTGAACGAATGGAAATCGATCGGCCCGTACGCGGTTGGCGGTCGCGTGACAAGCATCGCCGTCCACCCGACCGATGGCAAGACCGTCTGGATCGGAACGGCCGATGGCGGCGTCTGGAAATCCACGGATCGCGGTGGGAACTGGACCGCCATCATGGACAACGAAAACGCGATAGCGATGGGAGCGATAGCGGTGAACCCGACCAACCCGAACGTTCTGTACGCCGGCACCGGTGAGATGAGCTCCAATTCCGATGCCTACAGCGGCGCGGGGGTCTTCAAAAGCACCGATGGCGGCGGATCATGGACGCCGATCGGCCTGACGAGCGTTGGAGCGTTCTCCCGCATCGCCGTCCATCCGAAGAACGGAAATCTGGTGCTGGCGGCCGCCACCAAGAACAACGGCGGCGTCTACCGCTCCGAGGATGGCGGCGCAACCTGGACCAGAGCGTTCGGCTTCCCGACTTCCGATGTCGTGGTCAACCCGAAGGATGAAAAGGAAGCATGGATCGGCACGATGACCAAGGGGATCTACCACTCGACCGACGGCGGCAAGACGTTCAACCCATCCAGCCCGGATATCTCCCCGTTCGGCGCCACGGTCGGCCGCATCTCGCTTGCGGTCTCCCCCACCAACCCGACGATTCTCTACGCGCTGACCGGCGAGAGCGAGGATGCCACGCCGCCGATCTATCACGCCCGTATCTACCGCTCCAGCAACAGCGGCGCCAACTGGTCGAACATCAACAACGATGACCCGAACAACTTTATGAACGATCAGGGCTGGTACAACCAGTCCCTGGCCGTCAGCCCGACCAACCCGAACACGGTGATCGCCGGGGGCGTCAGCATTGTGAAGACCACCAACGCCGGAAATGCCGGCGGAACGGACTGGTACTATCTTGACACATACAACCCTGGCCTTGGGCTCCATCCCGATCAACATGCAATTGCATTTGACCCAACGAACCCGAATCGAATCTATGCTGGTTGCGACGGAGGTATGTTAATAAGTGAGGATGCCGGACAGTCCTTCCAGAGCATCAACAACAGCCTCGCGATCACGCAGTTCTATGCAATGGCGATCAACCCTCAGGCGCAGAATTCAGTTGCTTATGGCGGCGCGCAGGATAACGGAACCGTTTCCAACAGCTCAAGTGATTGGGGAGATTTACTGAAGGGTGATGGCGGTTACGTCGCGGTTGATCCTCAACATCCGAATCTCGTTTACTGTGAAACCCAGGAAGGGAACAGTATCTCACGGGTCGATTTGAACAACGGCATCCGCACACCGATCATGGACGGAATTCCGGTAGACAACAATGGCAAACCGACTGATGCGGCAGCATGGGCGGCACCGATCGCCATCGATCCTCAGAGTCCCGAGATTCTCTGGCATGTGCGGCACTATATCTACACCACGCTGACGGGGGGCGATCCCTGGTTCCGCGTTTCCGATAAGGCGGTCTTCAACGGGCTTGGCTCGGCCATCGGCATCTCCCCGGCCAACACCGGCGTGGTCTATATCGGCTCCGATCGTGGCGAGCTGCAGGTGACAACCGACAACGGTGAGAACTGGACCAACCAGTCGCGCGCGTCCGGCCTGCCGAACCGCGCCATCACCGATCTTGCCACATCCAACACCGATCCGGCGACCGCCTACATGGGCGTCTCCGGGTTCTATACATCGCATGTCTACAAGACCACCGACTACGGCGCAAGCTGGAAATCGATCAGCCCAGGGCTCCCGGACATCCCGGTGAACGCCCTGGCAATCCACCCGGATGATGAGAAGATCATCTACGCCGGAACCGATATCGGCATGTTCATCACCACCGATGGCGGCGAGTCGTGGGCCACGTACAACCAGGGCCTTCCCCGCGTGGCGGTGGCCGATCTTGAAGTTCACAAGAAGAGCAATTCCCTGGTGATGGCCTCGCACGGTCGCTCGATGTGGGAGATCTCCCTGGAGAAGCCGTCGATCCAGCCGTCGATCACCTCCCCCGCCGGTGGAGAGATCTGGATGGCCGGCACCGGACAGCTTATCTCCTGGAGCGGCTTCAACCCCGGCCCGGTGATCATCGAGTTCTCGCTCGACAACGGCGTCCGCTGGCAGAAGCTGAAGGATAACGTGACCGGCAACTCCTTCCGCTGGAACATCTTCGACACGGCCGTGAGCTACGCCCGCATCCGCATCACGTCGATGGGAACGGCGGGCCAGGTGGCAACCAGTCGCTCCTTCACCATCACCAACTACGCGATCGGCGGCCTGTTGAACACCAACGGCGTCACTGCAACTCCCTACGGAATCGCGTTCGATGGCGAATATCTCTGGTCCACCGACTGGGGGAGCAAGACCCTGCTGAAGCTCGATCCGAATACGCTCCAGACGGTCGCGGTGATAACAATGGACCTGCCGAAGGGGCTGGACAGCCTCTTTACCGATCTGGCCTACGTCCCCACGAAGGGGCATTTCTTCATCAACAAGCTCAACAACACGGTACAGACGAATCCGGGGGGCGTGATGATCGAGATCGACAAGGCCGGAAAGCTGGTGGGACAGTGGACATCGCCGTGCGCCTATCCGATCGGCGTGGCGTGGCTCGGCGGCCCCCACAGCACGCGTCAGCAGTTGCTGGTGACCGACCGTAATCGCGATCAGAAGCTCTACTTCTACAACCCAGATGATATGACCAACCCGGTGGAGACCAAGGACCGGACCCTCCCGCATGTCCTCTACGGACCGCGTGGGGCAACGGAGGGACCGGACGGCAAGACCTTCTACCAGGCCATCACGGACTTCAGCGGCGGCGCGCTCCAGGCAACAACGGCGGAGAAGCGGAACATCGAGAATCAGAGCCTGGAATGCACGATCCCGCTTTCATCGCCGTTCGTTCAGTCCGGCGTGATCAACGCGCGCGGCCTGGAGTTCGACCCACGCGACAGCAACATCTGGGTCAGCGATTTCGGCGGCAACATCTACAAGATGGTGAGCTGCGACAGCCGGGCCAGCATCCCGCCACCGCCACAGGCCGATGCGCCACGGACGGCGGAGACGGGGGGAATGACGCTGGCGCAGAACTCGCCGAATCCATTCTCCGGAACCACATCGATCAGCTTCACCCTCCCCGGCGCGACCGGCGCGAAGGTGGTGGTCTATGACGCAACAGGCAAGCTGGTGGCGGCCATCGCCAACGGGCGATTCGACGCGGGCGAGCATGTGGTGGAGTTTACGCCGAGCGGCCTCCCCTCCGGCGTCTACCGCTATTCGTTGGTGCTGGATAACGGCGCCACGCGGACCGGGACGATGGTCTATCTGAAGTAGGCGAACATCCTACTTTTTAATACTCGTAAAAGCCTGTAGCAAATCAGCTACAGGCTTTTTTTTATGTATAGTTCGTGCCTGCCGCCGCGTTATGAATGGGCTGTTAAGATTATCACTCCAATATCAGGACGACATCCTGTAATATTTTTTTCAGATAGGTCATATGGCCGCATCAATTGTTGAATTGATTTAAGAGAAGCGAAGTCCGGGACGTGTCGAAGCTGGCCAACACATTGCTACAAATAGTAAATCACCTATAAAGTGAACCTCATGTGCCAGTCAGCAACAGCAATTTCCCTATGTCGGAGCAATGAAATTCGTGCTCTAAATGACTAAAATTGGCTTTGCATTTAAGAGATAGCAGTAAGGCTCAATAAATCCCCACAAGTGCGGGAGGCAGCGTGATCCGTTACTATTAACCGTGTTAATTCGAAACAAGCCTCGATTCCCTTGCATGGCAATCATAGTACGCCTTGGCTTAGAAGGTTAAGCTGGAGCCTACGGTCATCGAAACTGCTGCATGATTGACTATTGACTGGCTTCATCATTAATAGGATAATCGCAATACTATCGTACCTGCAACACAGGTTTTTCTCTCACCCCTGTCAAAAGACAATGAACACTTCTTCAGTAGGCTCCTTATCAGGCCGAACACACGGCCACCTGATGCGATTTTTCGCACTTTCTTTATTACTTCTGTGTACGGGGCATTCGCTTTTTGCTCAAGTTCACAACTGGGTGCCGAACCCAGGGTTTGAGAGTTACTCGGAATGCCCAACCTTCAACCACGGGTTTAATGGCCTCGTAGACACTTGGTTCAACGGTACAACCGGCGGCAATCCTCAATATTATAACAGCTGTGATGTCACGGGCAATTGCGGACGTAGCGTTCCGTATAACGGATACGGATACCAGGACCAACGGACTCCCGCCGGCCATGCATATGCGAGCATTTTCAATTATGATAACGGGAGCACTCATTATCGCGAATATATTAAAGTGCGGCTTTGGAACCCGACTGCCGATCCTGTTGCTCCCGGCACTCTAATATCAGGGACGACATATAAGGTCAAGTTCTTTGTGAGCCTGGCTGAAGCCAGCAGGGTTGGCATTCGACGTATTGGAGCATACCTGACAAGCGATGCTTCAGTACCAAGCACAAGCTCTGTTTATACAGAGAGTGGCTCACCTGTTTCTCCGCAAATCGCCCATGCGGACCCCATAACCGATATGGCATATAATGTAGTAGGTGGCTGGACAGAAGTGATAGGATATTTTACAGCCACCGGAACTGAACAGTATCTGGTTATTGGTTGTTTCGACGAATCATTATCCACCGAGGCAGTAACACCTCATGGCGATTCCTATTGCGGAAATTTATCCCAGAATGATTACGGCGATATTGCCGCAGTGTATTACATTGACGATGCGGAGGTCAGTCCAACACAACCATGCAAGTGCAATTATGACATAACGATGGAGCCGAAAAGCTCGTCAGATCCAACCAAGTGCTGCTTTACACTCAGTGTTCAGCCAGGTTTTAATGCTTGCCCATTGTATGGGATTAAAATTCTAGCCCCAACAAATGATCCTATCGTTTTTGATCGCTCGGGCAACCCTGGCAAACCGAACCCGCTTCAGGATGCAGTTCTGACAACACTGGGTGATTTCTGTGTAAATCAGATAACCGGCTCACAGTCTGTGGTTGTTCAATTCTTGGATGACGGAGGAGATCCGATGTGCCAAACAATTAAGGATCTGAAGTGCCAATGTGACTGTAGCTCTCTCAAAGTACGGGTTGTTCGTGACTACATCAATCAATCAGGATGCTGCTATTCAGTTTACCTCGATAATCCCGGAACATGTAGTGTTTCCGCAAGTGAATTGAGGCTTAGAATCCCGCCGGTAAGCGGACAGGGATTCGTCCTTGGAGCGACGAATGGAGCATGGCACACAGTAACGACAACGTCATCTGTCACCTTCAAGAACTATCAGGGCGCAACGCCCAGCAGCATTGTCGCCCCTCATGCATCCATTTATGTTGGGCAATTTTGCTCACAGCCTACGACAGCCCCCCAGTCCGTAAACTGGTCATTTTCAGCCGCGGGATTTCAAAGCCAAAATGATCCGGGCATCTGTGGTGGTTCGACGGCCATTTTCTGCAGCACCACGGAATGTTGTGCTAACCTGAAGGCGGAGCTCCGTCCTCTTCCTCATGTGATAGATCACTCCGGTCAGCCTTCGGAGGAGATCAAATGCTGCTACGAGCTATGGGTTTCTCAAAAGACTGCATCAAGTCAGTGCCAGTCCTTTATGAGCTTCAACATCATCCCTGACTTTGCAAATGATGCGAGTAATATCACAACGGTAACGATGGATGCATTATCGTCACCGATAACTCTGACTACAACGCCACAAAAAGTTGGCACTGTATGCTTCTCCTATTTAATAGGAAGTATCCCGATTAAAACATGGGGAGCAACTGTTAAATTCATGAATGGAAGTGATGTTGCCTGCTCTTTCCATCCTGATGTACCTGATTGCATCGATGTATGGGGCGGCGGAGACCCTTCGGGTAAACCGGTACTGTTCCCCGTTACCTCGAGGCCATCCCTGATTAGCGGGATCCCGATTGAGAACGTACTCAGCGCCAGACCTAATCCGTCTCGCGGTGAGACTACCATCAGCTATCATCTCGCAATCGATGGAAGTGCAAGGCTGGAGCTATTTGATCTTGCCGGTAGAGTGGTGGAGAAGATTGAGGATAGATTTCTCTCCAAGGGAGATCATGTCGCACATCTTAATACGGCAGGCCTTGCCGCCGGAGTGTATCACATTCGCCTGACATATGGTGGCGATGTAATAATGATCCCAGTGACCGTTATACATTAGCATCCAGGCATCACGACCAGAACCTCACCTCCAATAGTTGGAGGTGAGGTTCTTTTTTGCCGTCTGGCCCTGGTCCTCCAGTTCCTGACCCTATATGCATTTGGACCATGCTTGGAACAATATGGCCTGCGGAATGGTCCTATGCTTTTGCCCCAATTGCTAATCCTGGCACTCCGAATTTGTTTTGTCCGTTATAGCTTATGTCCTGTCCGTTAGTAACGATGCATAGTTCCATATGCACTCACTCTTGATCTCATGATACGCTCTTTACGAATACTTCCTCCGCTCCTCGCATTCCTGGCTCTCACGGCCATCGCATCGGCCCAGATGGGATACCAGACGGCCGAGGAGAGGATGACGCCCAGGAAGCGGGAGATCTATTTCTACGGCCTCCGCGCCTATCCGTTCGGGAAGATCCCGCAGCACGCGCGACTTGACGCGATCTACCGCGCCGATGCGAAGATGCGCCGGTTCGGAGAGAACGACCGCGCCGTGCAGAGCCTCAACGCCTGGGGGCCGATCGGGCCGACGAAGGTCGGCGGCCGTGTCCGCTCGGTGGTGACGCACCCATTCGACAGCATGACCGTCTGGATCGGAGCGGCCGATGGCGGCGTCTGGAAAACGACGGATCGCGGCGCCAACTGGATTCCGATGATGGACGATGCCAACGCGATAGCGATGGGGGCGGTGGCGGTGGACCCGAACAACACGGCGGTGATCTATGCCGGCACCGGCGAGATGAGCTCCAACGTGGATGCCTACAGCGGCGCCGGCATCATGAAGACGGTGGATGGCGGAGCCACCTGGCGCGCGATCGGCCTTACAACCGTCGGGGCGTTCTCCCGGATCATCGTTCATCCCGGAAACAGCAACCTGATCTTCGCCGGCGCAACCAGGAACAACAAGGGGTTCTACCGCTCCGTGGATGGCGGCAATACATGGTCGCGCACGTTCACCGATCCGGTGTCCGATGTAGCAATCAACCCCGCCGATCCCAATCAGGTCTGGATCGGCACCGCCGGCAGGGGCGCCTTCCGCTCGATCGATGGCGGGCTGACGTTTATCGAGGCGAACAGCGGCATCACCACGGCCGGCCGGCGGCTGGAACGGATGTCGCTGGTGTCCGCGCCATCGCTCCCCTCCACGCTCTACGCGCTTTCCTACGAAACCGACGATTTCGCCACCGACTTCACCAGGGTCTATAAATCGACCGACGCCGGGGTAAGCTGGACAAAGAGCTACGACGGCCCCAACATCTTCGGCGATCAGGGGTGGTACAACAACGTCATCGCCGTCAACCCGGCAAACCCGGACATCGCGATCGCCGGGGGACAGTATGCGCTGCTCCGCACCGTCAACGGCGGGACCAGGTGGACGCAGTTGAACGATTTCGGCCTTGGCCTGCACGACGATCATCACGCCATCGCGTTCGACCCCGCCAACCCGAGCAGGATCTACCTGGGCAACGACGGGGGAATGTACCGAAGCGAGGATGGCGGCACCTCATGGGCAAGGATCACCAGCGGGCTTGCCATTACCCAGTTCTACGCGATGGCGGTCGACCAGAGCGATCCCGTGCGGACCTACGGCGGCACGCAGGACAACGGCACGGTATCCACCACCTCCCCCATCTACGGGGCAATCCAGGGGGGCGATGGGTTCTTCGTCGCGGTCGATCCGCAGGACCCCGGAACGATCTACGCGGAGGATGGGGATGGAACGCGCATCACGCGGCACAACGGCGGCAGGGATACATCGGTGATGGGGGGGATCGATACCGAGGAGGATACCGCTGCATGGTCCGCGCCGATCGTGATCGACCCGAAGCATGGCAATGTCCTCTGGCACGGACGGCGCAGGATCTACAAGACCACCAACCGGGGGGACCACTGGGATTCCGTGACGACCAAGTTCAGAGGCTTCTGCACAGCCATCGGCATCTCACCGGCGAATACCGATGTCGTCTACGCGGGATCGGCAAACGGCGAGCTGAGAGTGACCCGCGATGGAGGCGCCCACTGGGATGACCACACCCACGCTCCCGGCATGCCGAACCGCGCCGTGACCGATTTCGCGCCGTCGCCCAGCAACGAGGGAACCGCGTATATGTCGACATCCGGGTTCTACAGCGGCCACGTCTTCAGAACCAACGACTACGGCGCCACCTGGATCGATGTCAGCGCCGGGCTGCCGGATATCCCCGTCAACGCCCTCGCCGTCCACCCGGACGATGATCGCGTGGTCTACGCCGGAAGCGATATCGGCATGTTCATCACCACCGATGGCGGCGCAAGCTGGTTTATCTACAACAACGGCCTCCCCCGCGTCGCCGTCGCCGATCTGGAGATTCACAGGAGCAGCCGGGCCCTCCGCATGGCCTCGCACGGCCGCTCGATGTGGGAGATCCCGCTGGAGAAGCCCGTGCCTCCCCCCGCCATTACGTCACCGGCCGGAGGAGAGGTCTGGATGGGAAGGACATCGCACGTGATCTCGTGGATCGGCATGGACGATCCCGCCGGCGTCCGCATCGAGTACTCCTACGATGACGGCGGCACATGGCATAACCTCCGCGACGGGGTTGCCGGAACATCCTTCCTCTGGAGCGTCGATGATACCAGCGCAACGCTGGCGCGCGTGCGGGTGACCGCGATGGGAGCCCCGGCGAAAACCGCCATCAGCAGGAGCTTCACCATCGCGAAGTATGAGACCGGCGGGCTTGTCTATGCGGGGCATGTGTCGATCATCCCGTACGGGCTGGCGCTCGACGGCGACTATCTCTGGTCCACCGACTTCAACACCGACACTCTCTGGAAGCTGGACCGCAGAACGCTGGCGGTGGTCGGGACGGTGAAGATGAACCTGACCGATGGCGACAGCCTCTTCACCGATATGGCATATGTGCCGAGCCGCGGCCATTTCTATATCCACAAGCTGAACAGCTCGGCCGGCTCCGCCCCCGGCGGATGGCTCTATGAAGTGGACAAAAGCGGCAGGCAGATCGGCCGCTGGGAATCGCCGTGCGCCTACCCGATCGGCCTTGCATGGCTTGGAGATGGCAAGGGGGATCTCCCCTATCTGCTCGCCACCGATCGCAACGGCAGCCAGAATATCTTTCTGCTGGATACCGCCTCGCCGGGAAACCCCGCGGTCATCTTCACCCGCACCACAAGGCTGCCGAACGGGCCGCGCGGCGCCACCCAGGGGCCGGACGGGTTGAGCTTCTATCAGGCGATGACGGAGTTCGATGGCACCACGCTGCGGGCCGCGAACGCCGTGAAGATGGTGGTGGATGAGAAACAGAAGGTGCTCTGTTCGATTCCGCTGACCAATCCCTACAGCTCCTCCGGCATCATCAACGCGCGCGGCATCGAGTTCGATCCGGCCGACAGCAACCTCTGGATCAGCGACTTCAAGGGGAATATCTTCAAGATCGTGGGGTGCGAAGTTCCTGCCACATCAACGGTGTCGGCTCCGATTGTGGTCCCGGCCGGGATGCGCCTGGAGCAGAACCAGCCCAACCCCTTCTCGGCCACAACCTCCATCACCTTCTCCCTGGCGACGCGGACGCGCGCCACGATCTCTCTGTACGACGAGGCGGGACGGGAGATGGCGGTGCTGGCTGATGGGCTCTTCGAACCGGGCGAGCATCATATCACCTACGAGCCGGCCGGGCTCCCTTCCGGGGTCTATCGTTATACACTCAGGACGGAGAAGGGAATGATGCTCTCAAGGTCGATGGTTTATCTGCGGTAGCCTCTATGCTCATGACGATCAGATGCCAGGCGCGCGGGGCGATGCCCCACGCATCAGGGATTGCGCCCCTCCGGGGCTTGGCCGCCAACGCGACAGGTGGCGTTGTTCAGGGGTCTGTCATCGCTCCGGCGCGTTCAGCTCACGCCGGATCGCGGCGATAATCCTGCGCGTGTTCTCATCCCGTCCCTTCAGCGTCTCGATCGTGCTGATCGCGTGCATCACCGTGGTATGATCGCGGCCGCCGAAATGGTTGCCGATGGTCTTCAGTGGTGAGCTGGTCAGCTCGCGGATCAGCGTCATGGCTATCTGGCGCGCGTAGACGATCTCCTGCTTCCGGGTCTTCCCCACCAGCAGCGAGTGGGGGATATCGAGCTGCTTGCAGACCGTCTGCTGGATCTGCTCGATGCCGATCACCGGATCGGGAACCGACGCGATGCCGTTGATCACCTCGCGGGTCAGGTCCAGCGTCAGCGAGAGGTTGCGGAGGGAACATTCGGCCAGCAGGGAGATCAGACATCCCTCCAGCTCCCGAACCGACGTGGTCACGTTCCGCGCGATATAATCGATCACATCGCCGGGGAGCTGATATCCCTCGTCGCTGCTCATCTTCTGGAGGATCGCGATGCGGGTCTCCAGATCGGGCGGCTGGATATCGGTGGTCAGACCCCACTGGAAGCGGCTCACCAGCCGGTCATCGACACCACGAAGGTGTTTCGGCGGGACATCGCTCGTCAGGATGATCTGCTTCCCCGCCTGATACAGCGCGTTGAAGGTGTGGAAGAAATTATCCTGCGTCTTCTCCTTGTCGGCGAAGAACTGGATATCATCCACGATCAGGACATCCACCGACCGATAGTAATTGGTGAACTCCTGCGACTTGTTATGCTGGATGGCGTTGACGAACTCGTAGGTAAACCGCTCGCTGCTGGTATAAACAACCGAGGCGCTCGGGCGCTTCCGGAGAATCGCCTGACCGATTGCCTGCGCGAGATGGGTTTTCCCCAGGCCGACGCCACCATAGATCACCAGCGGGTTGAACCGCGTTCCGGCCGGATGGGCATCGGCGATCGCCTTGGCCGCGGCGTAGGCAAGCTGGTTCGATTCGCCGGTGATAAAGTTCTCGAATGTGAAGCGCGCGTTCAGATAGGCCGGAATCGGCTGCGGCTGCTCCTGCCGCGCCGCCTGAAACGTCGGCGAGGAGAGCGGAGAGAACACCGGCCCCTGCCTGTGCTGCGGCGCGTCCGACGTATGCTCGGTGGTCCTGGCCGGGAGCGTCACCACACGATCGCGCGCCGGCTCCGCCGGCTCATCACCGACCGTATGATAGATCAACTGAGCGCGATCGCCAAGCACATGCACAAGCGTCTTGCGGACGACGGCATAGAAATGCTCCTCGATCCATTCGTAGAAGAACTGGCTGGGCACCTGAATGGTCAGCTTGGAATCCTCCAGCCGGAGCGGCTTGGCCGGCTCGAACCACGTTTTGAACGCGCGGGGCGTCACGCTCCCACGGATCATCTCAAGGCATTCCGCCCAGACGGCCACGGCGTTATCGGCACGGATGGGCGGCGGCGTCCCACCGTCGTTCGGATCGAGCCGGGGGCTCTGGTTGTTGAAATGAGAAGTGAGGCCAGCCATTACGCTTACATTCATATCGTTACGTCACCGTTCGAGATTCTGTGAGCGAAAAATCGAGCCACGGATATCGGGCTCCCCGACGGTGAGGCCATCGCGCTGATCAACAGTATGGAGGACAGTATGGTCATTCATCCAGGCGGAAATACAGATGCAGAAATCGGTCCAACAAGCGTGGGAAGCCAGGGAGAGTGAGCCACCATGAGGAGTGGCCCGTGCGGAGTTGCGGAGCCAAGTTACGACGCCCTGAAAACCAGGCGCAACAGTTCCACGGTTTCACGAAAGATTTTTCCGCCGCCGGAACACACCTTGTAAAGAATCGCGTTCGGTAGCAAGATGAAACGCTTATGTGATTGAGAATGATTCCCCCGTTTGTATCTTTGTGGTTCTCGATAACAACCGACACTCTAAATCCATAGGGGTATCATGAAGCGCACGTATCAGCCCAGCCGCCGGAAGCGCCGCAATGCACACGGCTTCCGCGAGCGTATGGCAACCAAGAACGGCCGCAAGGTCATCGCACGCCGCCGTGCGAAGGGACGTCATCGTCTGACCGTCAGCGACGAGCCACGTCACAGCAGGTAGTCTCGGCGAAATCGGGTGAGGAGATGACGTCATGCGGCGGATCTCCTCCCGTTCGTTGAAATATTATGGAACCAACAACGAGGTACCGGCTTCCGCGCAGCGCCGTGCTTCGCGGACGCGATGTCTTCGGGCGTCTCTTTCGCGAGGGAGATGGCTTGCGACGGGGCCAGCTCGTTGTGAAGTATGCGCTTTCCACCGGGGAATCATCGGAAGTGCATGCCGGCTTCGTCGTCAGGCGAAACGCCGGTTCAGCCGTCAAACGGAACAGGCTTCGTCGCATTCTGCGCGAGGCCTACCGGATGCAGCGGCATCGTTTTTCCGAGTCGGTTCCGGCCGGCCGGGAACTCAGGCTGGTGATTCTCTGGTCCGGCAGCGGCGAACAGGCACTTCGCCCAAGCCTGGATTCCATACAATCCGATATGAGGATGGCGCTTGGCGCGATCTCTTCACGCATACGGAAACGAGCCGATGAAGCCGCAGGAGAGCCATGACGATCCGGAGCCCAGGCTCCCGTTCCCCCGCGGCATCTTCGTTGGCCTTATCCGCTTCTATCAGCGGCGGATATCCCCGCTGACACCTCCCTCGTGCCGTTTTCACCCGACATGCTCGGAATATACCCGTCAGGCAATCGTTCGTCATGGGATCTTCAAGGGGATCGGGCTGGGAATCGTCAGGATTTCCAAGTGCCATCCATTCCATCCCGGCGGCTACGACCCTGTCCCGTAGCAGACCCTTGAACAGTTGGACAGCAGACCATCGCCGGCTGCAACACGCGGTCCGGTGATCACGTAGGCGGTTGGCTTTCGGACTCTCCCGTTACCGCCTTTCATGGGCCGGTGACTGATGGAGAGATCCTGCGGAGGTCGGAGCTGGATGCCCGCCGACCCGCCGTTTCTTTCAGGGCTTCCGCACAGCAATGATTTTCCCGCGCCCGCTCCGTCCGGGCGCCACTGTTATTATGGATAAACGCACGACTCTCGCCTTCGTCCTCATCGCGGTCATCATGGTGGCGTGGTACATGTACTTCGGGCCGAAGGCGCCACAGCAGTCCGTTAATACGCCGCGGATCGATACGGTCGCCAAGCCGGCCGCCACTCCAGCGCCCGCTGCCATTCCACAGGTCCCGCTTACCGGCAAGTACCTGGCGGCCACGCAGGGGGATGGACGCCTGATCACGATCAAAAGCCCACTCTACACGGCAATCTTCAACACCCGCGGCGCCCTCCTCTCCCGCTTCACACTGAATCATTATAAGACCTGGTACGGCGATCCCGTTCAGCTTATCTCGGATTCCGTCGGCTTCCCCGGCGAGCTTGGCCTGGAATACGTGGCGGCCGGCGGCGTGAAAGTCCCCACCGAGAGCATGATCTTCACAGTCGATGCGCCGCAGGATGTGACGCTCGGCGAGAAGGATTCCGTGGTGATCACCGCGCGGGTGCAGCTCGGCGGAGCTTCCGCGGGCGATTCCGCCGGAGCCGCCGCAACGCCGGCGCAGACCATCGAAAAGCGTTTCATCTTCCGCGGCAACAGCTATGGCATCGGCCTAGATGTGGCGATGAACAACATGGCCGGGGAGCTGTCGCAGGGGGGATACGACATCACCTGGAAGAAAGGGCTGAAGTATCAGGAGCATAACTCGGTCGATGAATCGGGAAAGGCGAAATCGCTCGCGGTGGTCAACGGCGATCTTACCGAGGTTGACGCATCGGACGTGAGCAAGGTGACCGAGCAGAAATTCACGGGGCTTGTCAACTGGGTGGGAACGCACGTGAAGTATTTCGGCGCGGCGATCATCCCCGCCGTCCCGCAGGCCAGAAGCGCCGCCGCGATCACCGGCGTTGCCGCCACCGCCGATTCCGGAGGGCGCGTCGAGAGCTACGATCTCAGCCTCCACGTTCCGGTGCAGGGGGTCTCCAACACGCAGCGGTTTACCGTCTTCGTTGGCCCGCTCGATTACGATGTGGCGAAATCGTTCGGCATCCAGGGGATGCTGGACTTCGGCGCCCGCTTCCTTATCAGGCCGATCGGCGAGTTCTTCATGCTCCCGATCTTCCGGTTCCTTCACAGGTACATCGCCAACTACGGCGTTGTGATCATCATCTTCACGCTCCTGATCAGGCTCCCGCTCTGGCCGCTTTCGATCCCGCAGATCAAGTCGGCAAAGAAGATGCAGCTCCTCCAGCCGATCATCGCGGAGATTCGCGAGAAGCACAAGGATGACCAGCAGAAGCAGCAGATGGAGACGATGGCGCTCTATCGTGAATACGGCATCAACCCGGTCGGCGGCTGCCTCCCCATGATCCTTCAGATGCCGATCCTCTACGCGCTCTGGGGAACTCTCAGCTCGGCGATCGATCTCCGTCAGGCCAGCTTCGCGCTCTGGATCAAGGATCTTTCCATCCCCGATCAGATCGTCCACCTGCCGTTCGCCCTTCCGCTGCTCGGCGACAAACTGAGCGCGCTGGCGCTGATCATGGGCGCGACGCTCTTCATCCAGCAGAAGATGATGCTGACCGATCCGAAGCAGAAGGCGATGGTCTATTTCATGCCGGTGCTTCTTACGCTGGCGTTCAACCATCTCCCCTCGGGCCTGAACCTCTACTATCTGACGTTCAACGCCCTGGCGATCGGCCAGCAGATCTACATGTCGAAGTTCAGCAAGAACACGCTGACGCTGGAGGAACTGCGCCGCACCGCCAAGACGAAAAAGAAGGGCTGGCTGGCGCAGAAGATGGAGGAAGCGCAGAAGATGGCCGAAGTCCAGCAGCGCCCATCCGGCACGTCGGGCGGCTCCAAGAAGGTCGATGGTCGTACCCCGGTCGAACCGAAGAAGCGATAACACGCGTCGGACCGGCCACGCGATCTCTCTCCACGGTGAGATGTTCGGGCGGCCCGGAAACGTTCAGGCCCGGAATCTTCCAAAAGATTTCCGGGCCTGTTGCGTATCGGGGGACGACAATGTATCATGGTCACATTCGGCTTTCAGAGGCGGTCTTTCAAGAGCTTGACAGGCAGCGCGGAAGGGCTGCCCCCGGAAGGGCATCGACGGAAATACCGGACACGGCACATTTCAATCATCGAATCGATGAATACTCCTACAGTGAGATATACCGCGAATGGCACGGGGATGCTGCTGCTCGCGGTGGTGGCCCTTGCCCTTTCGTTCACCGCCTGCTCGCCGGCCGATCCGTTCGTGCCGACCAAGAAGAGCGACAGCGGCAGCTTCTACAGCGGGACGGGGGCATTTCTCCGGGTCATCAACGCGGCATCGGACGGGCCGGCGGTGGATGTGCTGATCGATACCGCGAAGTTCTTCGCCGCGCCGCAGGGCTATCTGACATTCTCCTCGGCCGGCAACGACGCGAAGTACTATCCGGTGGACAGCCTCGCCGGGAAGATCTCCTTCAGGTCAGGCGGAACCACGCTTGCAAGCCAGGCGCTCGCGCTCACCCGAAACAGCTACTACACCGCCTATTTCTACGGCACGAAATCCGACTACCATGTGCTTGTCACCACCGACACGGTGACCGACAAGCCGACCGGCGCGCGTTACCGGGTGGTGCATCTCTCCCCCAACACGCCGACCCTCTCCGTCCACCAGGACAAGGCGACCAACCCCGCGGTGGTGACGGGGTTGAAATACGGAACGGCCAGCAGCTATGTATCGAGCAAGGCGTACGGGATCGGTTCGGGGACCGGGCTATGGGTCTTCGACAACCTCGATTCGCTGGTGATGGCGGCCCCGCCCCCCTATATCCCGCTTCCATCCGGCTCGGTCTGGACCATCGTGCTGACCGGGACGGCCAAGCCGGTTGGCGATGATCAGTTCACCCTCTTCTCCGCGTTTCCGGAGAACGGAAAGAACGATGCGGGGCTCTACGGCAGCACGCCGTTCCGCGTCAACTTCGGCGCGATACGGGCGGTGAGCCTGCTGCCGACCGGAACCAACGATGCGATCGATATCACCTTCCTCGACAGCGCCGACGCCAACTCCGCGCCGGCCGAGTACTTCCGGAAATCCCTCTTCCAGTATCCCGTGCTGAGCGTGTTTCATATCGACGAGATCCAGAAGTACAGCCCGAGCCGCCCCTACTTCCTCCTCTCCACCTTCACCAAGACATGGTGGCCGTATCGGGTGGAGCTGGATCTTGGAGGCGATGTCATCAGCAGCCGTCCCCAGCCGGTGATCGTCCCGAAGCAGCCGTTCGTCAATGAGCCGGGGAGGCGGTTTACCATCGTGGCCTACGGCCCGTACGACAAGACCAATCCGAACATCTCGAAATCGGTTCGCCTCCTCGATAACGTTCCCGCCCCCACCGGCGGGACGCGGGTCAGGTTTTTCCACGGCGGATATCGCGACAGCCTTACGGGGCATCAGCTCAAACTTCTTCTGAACGGAACCCCCGGCCCGCTGATGGGCTACGGCCAGGCGCCGGGAGCCGAGATGTCCTTCGATGCCCCGGCCGGCACGGTCACGGCGACCGTGGTGGATGAGACGGGAAAATCGATTCTTCCGGAGAACGAGAGCCTGACGCTGGACGCCGGAAAGATCTACACGATATTCCTCTCGCACGGCAAGTATGGCGATACAACCAAGCTGAACGCGGTCCCCGACGATTTCCACGTAGGGCAGTAGAGGTTTGAAACCTGCCCCGACACAACACCACAGTCTGCACCGCGGTAACAACTGCCGCGTGGATGCGTGGAACGGCTTTGGCGTTCACAACAACTCACCGGCCGGCGCGAAAGCCCTTCCCTTCCGCGCCCGGTCGTTTCCGTAGTACCAGCAATCGGCAACAACAGTGGATCAACAGAACCAGGACGGCTATGCAATCGCCGTCGTAGGCGCCACGGGGCTTGTGGGGCGGACGATGCTTCGCGTCCTCGAGGAGCGCGGGCTTCCGGTATCGAGCATCAGGCTGCTTGCATCGAAGAACTCCGCGGGGAGCAAGGTCCGTTTCGGCGGAAAGAATCTGGTGGTGGAAGAGCTGAACAGGAAATCGTTCAAGGGGATCGATATCGCTCTCTTCTCCGCCGGCGCATCGGTCAGCCGCCAGTACGCGCCGATAGCGGCGGAGGCCGGCGCCGTCGCCATCGACAACTCCAGCGCGTGGAGAATGGAGAAGGGGGTTCCGCTGGTGGTGCCGGAGGTGAACCCTGACGCGGCGTTGAAGCATCGCGGGATCATCGCCAACCCGAACTGCTCCACCATCCAGCTTGTGGTGGCGCTGAAGCCGCTCCACGACGCGTTTACGCTGAGGCGGATCGTGGTCTCCACCTATCAGGCCGTCTCCGGAGCGGGACAGGCGGGGATCGATCAGTTGACCGCGGAGTTGAAGGGTCGCATCCCGGAGAAGCCGAAGTTCCCCCATACCGCCGCGTTCAACACCATCTTCCACGGGTTCGGCGAGGGGGAGGATTACTCCGAGGAGGAGATCAAGATGATCAACGAGACGCGGAAGATCATGGGGCTGCCGAAGCTGGCCGCCACGATGACCTGCGTGCGGATACCGACCATGGCGGCCCACGCGGAATCGGTGAACGCGGAGTTTGAAAACCCCGTGACCCCGGCGAGGGCGCGGAAGCTGCTGGAGCGCGCTCCCGGCGTGATCGTCTGGGATGATCCCTCCTCCAACTTCTATCCAACGGTGCTGGACGCGGGCGATCACGACGAGGTGTATGTGGGAAGGATTCGAAAGGATGCCTCGCGACCGAACACGCTCAACATGTGGGTGGTGGCTGACAACGTCCGCAAGGGCGCGGCAACCAACGCAGTGCAGATCGCGGAGCTGCTGATTGCGCGCAACGCGATGCGATAGCCCTCAACGGAAAATCCGGGATCACGATCGAACCGAGGATTCAGGCGGGCCGGGGTAATGCACTCCGGCCCGTTGCCGTGGTACCGGACAGGAGGAGCGCAAACCGCCGCCGCGCGAGCGATTCCGCCGGCTGAACGGCCGGAACAGGCTCAACCGTGAGGGAACGGGGCGATTCCGACCGTCCGAACGTTGTATAGCTGCCCCCTTATCCGTATACTTCCACACGTTATTACATCCTCCCGGGCGCCGCATCGCCCCGCTTTCGCGCGGAGCGCCCTCCCGCCGTTTCGTCCGCCATGGAGAGATGGAATTGGCAACCGAACTTATTCACGAAATCAACGATCGATGATCAGTTGGAGGCTACCCACTACCATGTCATCTTCCGCACAACCACGCCGCCTTGCCCTGCTCACATTCCTGACGTTTCTCGGCATCACCTGCATCACGGCGGCGACAGGAGCCACGACGCTCTCCTTCACCCCGGCCATGCTCGATTTCGGCAACGTGGTGATGGGCTCGTCCGTGACGAAGTCGTTCACGATCAGGAACACGACATCGTCAGTTCCGATCCTGATCACCATCGGCGACCCAGACAACCCGACGTTCATCGTGGAATCCAGCCGCCAGTTCGCCATCGCCAAGGGGGATAGCCAGACGGTGACGGTCACCTTTACGGCCCCGCTCTCCATCGGCGTGGCCGATGCAACGCTCCCGATAGACAACACGGCGCTCGATGAGCCAAGCCCGATCGAATACAAGCTCCACGCCACCATTATCGATCAGCCGAGCGAGTTCGTCTCGCTCCAGATCGATCCGTCGCCGCTGGCGTTCGGCAATGTGGCGGCCGGCGGCTCCATCGAAAAGAACATCACGATCACCAACCAGTCCAGCAAGCGGGTGATCAGCGGCACCGTCAGCAACGCGGGAGCGCCGTTCAATATCATCTCCGGCGGCGGTCAGTTCCAGCTCACCCCCGGCGCAACGCGCACGGTCGCCATCCGCTTCGCGCCGGGAACCCCCGGTGGCTATATCGATTCAATCCTGGTGACCGCCAATTCCGGCGACTCCTCGAAGCCGGGCGATGATACCAGGCGCATCAGCCGCGTCCTCCTCGCCGGCCGTGGCACCACGGGCCCCGGCAAGGCGGACTCCACCCTTATCCTCGCCTTTCCCGATATGCTGAACTTCGGCACGCTCACCAGCGGGCAGGTGGGAATGCAGCCGATCGTGGTGATGAACAATTCGTCCTCCGAACGGACCGGCACCATCACCCCTCCGGCCAACAGCGGGTTCTCGCTGGTTCAGGGAGGAGATTATTTCTCGCTGGCGCCGGGCGAGACGCACGAAGTGTGGCTGAGATTTGCCCCGACAAGCGGCGAGACGATCGATGATTCGGTGGTGATCTCCTACACGATCAACGCGGCGGGCGACAGCAGCCGGACGCTGAAGATCCCGGTACACGCCATCGCTCAGATCTCCGGCGTCGATGACGAGCAGGGGACCACGGGACGCGCCGGCTACCTTGTCTCGCAGAGCTATCCGAATCCGGCCGCGGGCGTGGCACGGATCGGCTTTACGCTCCCGGAGAGCGGGCCCGTGACGATCAGCCTCTTTAATCTCCGTGGCGAATCGGTCAGGACGCTTGTCGATGAGACGATGGCCGCCGGGTCTCATTCGGTGACGTTCAACGCCGCAACGCTGGAGAACGGGATCTATATCTATCAGATGCGGAGCGGCGGCGTCAACCTGACGCGGAGCATGACGGTGGTTCACTGATCCACTGCCCGCGCGATATCGTCTGAATGCATCGAGGGGAGAAGCTGCCGAAGCTTCTCCCCTCGCCTGTTATAACTGATCTCCCCGGTCGATATCATCTCCGCCCGGCGCCGCGCGATGCGCGATCCAGCAGCCAGTGATCGGCAAGCACCATCAGCGCCATCGCCTCCACAACCGGCACCGCGCGGATCACGATCGAGGGATCGTGCCGTCCCTCCACTCTGTGCTCCACCACATCCCCGCTCGCCGTGCCGTGCCGCTGCGCCGTCGCAATCGATGACGGCGGCTTGAACGCGACGCGGAAGATCACCGGCATTCCGTTGGATATCCCCCCCTGAATCCCGCCGGAATTGTTGCTCGACGTGCCAGGCCCCGCCGCCGCCGGAATGAACTGATCGTTGTTCTCCGAGCCCCGCCTCTCCGCCACGCCGAAGCCCGCGCCAACGTCGAAGCCCATCGCGCCGTTGATCGACATCATCCCGGCCGCAAGGCGCGCGTTCAGCTTGTCGTAGATCGGCTCCCCAAGCCCGGCCGGCACGCCATCGATCCGCGCGGAGACGATGCCGCCGGAGGAATCCCCCGCGGCGCGAAGCTCCTCCAGATATGCCGCCATCCTCCGCTCGGCATCGGGATCATCGCAGCGGACGGGTGAGCGATAAACCGCATCGGCATCCATCTCATCGACGGTGCGCGACCGGATGCCGCCCAGCGATGTTACCGCCGCGCGGATCGTGATGCTCGTCTCCCGTGCAAGCAGCATCCGGGCCACGGCGCCGCCGATCACCCTTGCAAGCGTCTCCCGCGCCGATGAGCGTCCGCCGCCGCGATGGTCACGCACGCCATATTTCCCGGCGTAGGTGAAGTCCGCATGCGATGGCCGGAACAGATCGCGCAGCGCGGAATAATCCTTCGAACGCTGGTCGGTGTTCCGCACGATCACCGCGATCGGAGCGCCGGTGGTAACTCCCTCGAAGACACCGCTCAACAGCTCCGGCTCGTCCGCCTCGTTGCGCGGCGTGGTAAGCGCCTGCCCCGGCCGGCGACGCGCCAGATCGCGACGAAGCAGATCGATATCGAACTCCACGCCGGCCGGACATCCGTCGATCACGGCTCCCAGGGCCGCGCCATGCGATTCGCCGAATGTCGTAAGCCGGAAGAGGGTGCCGAATGTATTCGCCATCAGTCAATGAATCCTGAGTGTGAAGGAAAGGCTCCGACCGCGCGCTATCCCATCGCCGCGAGCGTGCGGATGGCGGCCACGTAGCCCCGCCAGCCAAGCCCCTCGATCCTCCCGCGACAGACCGGGGCAACCACGGAGACCTGACGGAACGCCTCCCGCGCGTGCGTGTTGGAAAGATGCACCTCCACCACCGGGATCTGAATCGATGCGATCGCGTCGCGAATGGCGATCGAGTAATGGGTGTAGGCGCCGGGGTTGATCACCACGGCATCGCACTCATCCTGATACCGCGCGGCATGGAGGGCGTCGATGATCTCCCCCTCGCCGTTCGATTGGAAGAAGCTCAGCACAAGGCCGGGCTCCTCCACCTCCATGCGTATCTTCCGCTCGATCTCCTCAAGCGTGTCGTGACCGTAAACCTCGGGCTCGCGACGCCCCAGAAGGTTGAGGTTGGGGCCGTTGATGATGATGATCTTCATGATGTTCCGATCGATATTCCTGTGATGCCGCCGTTGCTGAACGGCCTGAAGCCCCGCCGGTGATGTTCCCGCACCAGCTCCAACGCCCGCCGCACAATCCCCATCACCAGTTCCCTGTCGCCGATTTCCCTGATGACCACGCCGGTGGTCCCGGCCGGAAGGACGAAGCGGATATCCGCGCCGACGCGTTTCTTGTCGGAGTCCATCGCCGTGATGATCGCCGCCGCGTCCTGCTCCATGCCGGGATCATGCGTCAGCCGCAGCGATCGATCGATGATCCACCGGCACCGATCATCCCCCGCCACGCCAAGCTCCAGCGCCATCAGCGCGGCGGCCACCAGCCCGAATGCCACGGCCTCGCCGTGAGCGTAAACGCCGGGCGCCACCGCCTCCAGCGCGTGACCGAACGTATGCCCGAAGTTGAGGGAGAGCCGCAGCGATGTATCGTGCGTATCCCTCTCCACCACATCCAGCTTGGTCCCAACGCTGAGGCGGACCAGATCGACAAGGTTTTCCGGAAGCGCGCCATCCAGGATCGCGGGCATCGCATCCTCCACGGCCCGCGCCAGATCAGCGGAGTTCGCAATCCCCATCTTCAACGACTCGACGAAGCCGGAGCGAAGCTCTCGCGGCGGAAGCGATCGGAGAAACGCGCCGCACATCAGCACATCGGAGGGCTGTTTGAATGTCCCGATCAGATTTCTGACGCCCGCGGCGTTCACCGCCGTCTTCCCGCCGATCGACGCATCGACCTGCGCCAGCAGCGTCGTGGGGATGCAGATTGTCCGGACGCCGCGCATGTAGATGGAGCCGAGAAAGCCTGCAAGATCAGTAACCACGCCGCCGCCGATCCCGACGATGATCGCGTCGCGCGTGCAGCCATGTTCGGCCATGCGCGCCGCCAGTCCTTCCACCGTCGCAAGGGACTTGCTCGCCTCGCCCGGATCGATCGGCAGGATAAGATCGCCGGAGCCGTCGGGAGCGAACGCGGCAAATCGCTCCAGCACATTCCAGTCGCCGATAACGCAGAGCCGGCATCCCCCGGCCAGGCTCCGAAGATGGCGGAACAGGATATGGGGAGCATGAAACCATGAGACGGTCGAAACCTCACCACTCAGCACTGAGCTGAAGGACCACTCGGGGCGTTCAAGAAGCTCAACCCGACGATCGATCTCCGTCGCGACGGTGGCGGCATCGCCATGACCGGAGATGATGATATCGGCATCGCGATAGAGGGGAAGGCGATCGGCACGAAGCGATTTCCACGACGCGGCGCGATCGCCATGCGCCAGCATCGGTCGTGAAGCATCCCCAGCAAGCCGCCGCAGCGCCTCCTCCGGCTCAGGATCGATAAAGACACGGATACCGCTTGCCATGATGGCCCGGCGGACGCGAGGGTCGTGCAGCGCTCCGGCGCCAGGCGCGATCACCGCATCGGCGGGTTCCGCGGAAACGGATAGAATCATCTCCCGCTCCAGCGCGCGAAAATGCCCCTCGCCATCGCCGGCGAATATCGCTGATATCGTCCGCCCGTCGCGCAGTTCGATCGCCTCATCGATATCGATGAAGCGCCACCGGCGCAGCCGCGCAAGCTCGCGCCCCACTGTCGTCTTTCCCGCCCCCGAGGGGCCCTGCAGCCAGATGATCATCGATCGTTCATGGAGTTGAACAGTGAGCTGAATTCATGCGAAGAGATCGGCCGGGATATCGGACTCCTTCGGCATCATGCCGGTCCATATCTCGAACGCTCGCATTGCCTGGAAGACGAACATCCGCCGGCCGCCGACGCATCGCGTCCCAACCGCGCGCGCGCGCCGCATCAGCTCCGTTTCCGCCGGCGAATATATCATCTCATAGAGCAATCCGGTTCCGCGGAGCTGCTCCTCCGTCAGCAGCGCCCCGCCGGAACCCGCCAGCCCGACCGGCGTTGCGTGAACGACAAGGTCGGCGGGACGATAGGCGTCAAGCGGCATGCCGGTCAGGCGATCGTCATGCCAGCCGGAGGCGATCTCCACGGCATGCGCTTCCGATCGCGAATAGAGCGTAAGCCGGGAAATGGTGGACAACCCGAGCAGCGCATCGGTTGCCGCCATTGCCGCGCCGCCGGTGCCGAGGATGTTCGCCGAACATGGAGCATCGACAAGCGGCTCGCCGGCAAGCGAGCGGGCAAAACCGTCGCGGTCGGTATTGTGCCCGGTTGCGCGGCCGTCATCGAACACGATGGTGTTCACCGCGCCGATTCGCCGGGCCTGATCGGTCAGATCGTCCAGCGCCGGCATCACGGTCTCCTTGTGGGGAGATGTGACGTTGGCGCCGCGAAATCCGCCACGCTTCATCGCGACGATGGCCGCCACGACCTCGTCGCGTTCCAGCGGCATCAGCTCGTAGCGGAGAGGGATTCCGTACAGTTCGAAGAGATGATTGTGAAGGCGGGGAGATCGGGAATGGGCGATGTTCCTTCCGATAAGCACCACCCGTTCGCGCATATCCGGATCGGGGGCAAACCGCGACGGCATCGGGTCGCGGGCCGGTTCATGGCTCATGCGGTTTCCTCACCGGCCGGTGCGCCGATGGCGCGGAGATCGTCCCAGAATCCGGGATAGGAAACCGCGGCGACTCCCGGCGATGGAATGGTCACCGGCCCGTCGGCGACAAGCGCCGCAACCGCCGCGGTCATGCAGAGCCGATGATCGCCGTGATGATCGGCGACGCCCCCGGCAACACGCTGCGGTCCGGCGACTGAAAAGCCATCGGCCAGCTCATCGATCCTGATGCCGAGCCCGCGCAGCATCGCGGCGGTGGCGCTGATCCTGTCCGACTCCTTCAGCCGCAGCTCCGCCGCGCCGCGGACCGTGGTGATCCCTTCGGCCTGCGACCCAATCAGGGCAAGGAGCGGAAGCTCATCGATCATCCCGGGGATATCGACGGAGGCATCATCTCCGCCGAGCGCAATCCCGGCAAGGCCGGGAGAGTACGACACGTCGATCGACCCGACCGGCTCGCGCGCCGCGTCATCGACCGTCCAGCTCAGATTTCCCCCCATCTCCTGCAGACAACCCAGGAGCGCGATGCGGGTTGGATTCAACCCCACCCGTTCGATCCGGACGCGCGAGCCGGGGACGAGCATGGCGGCGGCGATGATGAACGCGGCGGAGGAGAGATCGCCGGGGATGGTGAAGTCGATATCACGTCGCATCTCGAACGATTCCAGCGTATCGACGGCGCAACCGGCCACCTCCTCCGTGCCGATCTCCAGCCCGAACAGACGGGCGATTCTCAACGTGTGATCGCGCATCGGGGCCACGCGACGGATGGCGACTGGAAGCGCGGAGCGGATGGCGGCGATGACCAGCGCGGCATGCACCTGCGCGGAGGAAACGTCGAGCATCGTTCCCGGCAGCGGGCCGGCGAGCGGCGGAGCGGCATCGATCGTGAGCGGGAGCGATCCGCCGGCCGTGGCGATCTCCGCCCCCATGAGACGCAATGGACCGGCGACACGCTCCATCGGTCGGCGGCGGAGCGATTCATCACCATCCAGCAGGAACCGCCCACGCTCGCCGGTCAGAAAGCCTGCCGCGAGCCGGGCGGTGGTGCCGGAGTTGCCGCAATCGAAACGGCCGCTCCACGCATCCCGCGGGGAGGGTGAGCCATCGCAGATGATTCTTCCCGGCTCCGACTGAAACCCGTACCCCGCCGAGCGCAGCAGCCCCAGCGTGGAGGCGCAGTCGGCGGCGAGCGAGGGATTGCCGATGATGGTCCGGCCGCGATTCATGGCGGCGAAGAAGAGAAGGCGATGCGTGATCGACTTGTCGGGTGAGGTGCGGATGGAGCCGGCGAGCGGCCCGGAGGCTGGTTGAACGATCATCGGATTGCGATCGGTGGAACCCGGCGGAGGGAGAGGATCGCCTCCGCCGGAAAATCTCATGTGCGATGGACACGCCTAGACCGTGGCGATCTCCCTTCCCTTTGGCAGCTTCTCCACGCGGATCACATCCATAAAGGCGCTCACGGAGAACTCCGCGCTTCCCACGCCGGGCCGCCCGTAGCCGGGAGGCGCCGACAGGTTGTAGTGCTCGAACGTGTTCCGCCACGCCAGCAGGAGCTTCACGAAATATTCGAGCGGCGGCCCCTCCTGCCGTCCCAGATCCGACGTGGGCTCCGGGCACCAGGCGGTAAAGCGGGGGATGATCCCCTTGCTCATGAAATAGTCGAGCCCCTCGGTAGTGGAGGCAACGGCGCGATCGACATCGGTGAAGCCGTGCGGGCGGGCCATCTCGACGCCGCCGACGAAGTTCGGGATCACCCGTTCCGGCCCGAAGATCTCCGCCGCGTCCACGATCCGCTTCATCCACTCATCGCGCCCCACATAGCGCTCCTTGCCGGGGCAGATCCAGTTGAACAGCTCACGATCCCACACCTCGTAGTTCGGGTGATAGATCCTGTAGCCGGCATCGTGGAGCATCTTCACCTCATCCTTCGGAAGCGCCTGCACCACCGCCTTTGGAATCCATCGTCCGGCAAAACGGCTCTCGATCGCGTCGGCATAACGGGCGTACCATTCCCCCTCCTTCATCCCCTGCAGCGAGGTGGTGATCGAGCCGCCGGTGACGGTGTAGGCTTTCGATACGGTATCGTACTGGTTGATGAGGGTCATCGCCTCCACGATATCATCGATCCCCTTCACCGCCGTGTACTCGCGCCCCTCCTCCCGCTGCTGGCGATAGTTCTCGTTGAGATCGCAGAAGCGGCACTCCTCCGTCTTCCCCCAGTACTGGCAGAGCCGGTAGACCGTGAGATAGACGAGATATCCCCACTCGATGGCCGGGGCTATTTCCGATATTTTCTTCCCGCTGGAGAGCTTGTGGCTGTAATATTCAGGGATCGGCGGGAACTCCAGACGCGCCAGCAGCACATCCTCGCACACGAGCGAGATCAACCCATCGCGCAGCTCCACGCGATACGGCGATGCCGGGTTGACGCGGACCGAGACGATGGTGGGGCGAAGCTCGTAGACGCCGCCGGTCATCTTGATCTCCTCCGGTGAACGATACGCCTCGAAGGTCTCCATCTCCTTCAGCGGAACCAGGTCGAACGAGAAGATGAAATAATCCTTCGGCTTGTATCCCGATGCCACCTGCAACGCGGCCTGCGAAAATGCCAGCCCCTGCCGGAGAATATCCTGCTTGATGATCGCCTCTTTGGGGAGATCGGGGGCCATCCTGAACATCCGTTCAAGCTCGGCGATAATGGACTCTGTTTCTATCATTGCTCCAGTTGGCTCGTTCGCCGTGGGCGAATCTGAATAAACGTGATCGATTGCTTCTCCGGGCCGGTTCGCTTATGATAACATCGCGGACGGATAGTTCATTCCCGCATGGCGCGGTTTATTCTCCGGGATCGATGATCTCCGCGACCCGCCGCATCATCGCGCGGAAGTTCGCCAGCCAGCCCTTCCCCCCCCCCGCTCCAACGATGTTCGTGACGCCGAGCGCAACGGCGACCGGGATATCGGCCGCGGCGCGGAGCACGGCAAACGCCTCCATGTTTTCGGCATCGCTCCGGTCGAACCCGTAGAGAACATCGGCCAGCCGGTCGGTCTCGGTGATGCCGAGCGTGCAGGATATCCTCCCGCGTCGCGTCCCGATCCCGCGTCCCGCAAACCCCTCGGCGATCAGGTTTGTCAGCCGTCCGTCCGCGGGAATGGACGAGGGCATCAGCGAGGGGACGCGCATCTCACCGGAGGCGACATCGCCGGAGCCGAGCGACACATCGGATGCCAGCACGATATCGCCGATTTCAAGGCCGGAGGCCCGGTGCGCGCCGCACGTGCCCAGGAAGACGATTTCCGATGCCCCTTTCCTGTCGATGGCGCGAGCAGTACCGGCGGCGGCATCGATCAACCCGACGCCGGTGATCGCCGTGGCTATCCCCTCCGGCGGCCCGTCCGGAAACGCCGCCGACCGCTCCAGCTCCGACGAGAAGAGATAGAGCCTCCCCTCCGGCCCCATCATCGGTTCCTCCATGCGCCGGTCATACGAACTCCGCGACGGTCTTCACCGGCAGCAGGCCGCGTTCGAAGCCGAGATCGAATATCCGCTGAACCGCCTGAAGCGATGCGGGGGAATAGCTGTACGTCTCCTCGTTCGCGTACATCCCCAGATACTTATCGAGCAGTTCCGGCGTGGCAACTTCCTCGGGACGATGGATATGATCGATCAGAAAGCGGATCATCTCCTCGCGATGGTCGAGAGCCCAGCGGATGGAGCGCTGGATGGCGCGGCTGGCGCGGGCGATCGTCTCCGGGCCCAGCGAGCGACGGATCACGTTGGCACCGAGCGGCAGCGGCAGGCCGGTCTGCTCCCACCACCACTCCCCCAGATCGACGATCTTCACAAGCCCGTGGCGCTCGTAGGTAAGCCGCCCTTCATGAATGATAATCCCCGCGCCGACGCCGCAGGCATCGATCGCGTCGAAGATCGCCTCGTACGGGGTGATCGGCACCGTGGTCATCCGGGCATCGGGGGCGATCAGCCGGGTGATGAGATGGGCCGTGGTCCTGGCTCCGGGAGTTGCTATCAGCCTGGCATTCAGCTCATCGACCGGAAACGCCCCCCGCGCGACGATCACCGGGCCATAGCCCATGCCGACCGATCCGCCGTGAGCGAACATCACAAAGCGATCGGCGATATGGGGATAGGCGGCGACGGAGACCGCGGAGATATCAATCTCCCCACGCTCCGCCATATCGTTCAGGTTCTGCGTGTCCGATGTCACCGGCTGGAAGCTGAGCCCCTCGGTATCCACCAGCCCTTCCAGCGCGGCGCGGAACATGAAGGCATCATCGGCATCGGGGCTGTAGGCCAGGCGGAGAGTGGTATTGGTATCGGGGGAAATCATGATCGGTCGTTGCAAAATATCGAGAAGAGAATCGCATGCCGGCCGGAGGATGTCGTCGCGGATCACGCGGCCGAACCGCCGATCGGGGGACATTCCGGGCAACGGGTTCAGAGGCCGAGAAATCCGTGAACGAACATCAGCGCGAACCAGATGAGGTGACAGACGATGTTGGTGTAGAAGCCGGCGACCATGTCATCGGCCATGATGCCGAGCCCCCCCTTCTGTTCATCGAAATAGCTTGCCGGCCACACCTTGGCGATATCGAAGATCCGGAAGACGAAGAAGCAGAGAACGGCCCAGTACGGATCGTAGATCACGAGCGGGGAGGCCATCGCCAGCCACATTCCCGCGAACTCATCCAGCGTGACGAAGCTGGGATCGTGACCGATCACATTCTCCGCGTCGCGGGCCAGCGGAATGCCGCCGATGAAGGCCGCCAGCGAAAGCCCGACCAGCAGAAGGGGATTGGAACCGTGGGGGAGGAGATAGATGAGGGCCGCCACCGCGCTCGCCACCGTGCCGGAAGCGATCGGGGAAAGGCCGGTATAGAGTCCGCCGGCCAGGATCTGCTTCCAGATTGGAAGGCCCCGCTTACGGAGTTGTGCGGGCGAGACTACCATTGGTGAGGATGCGAAGGATGTGTCGATTTTCGATCAGGTACTGAACGGCCGTGATCAGCGAAAGGGCCGTCAGGAGGATCATGGATGTCTGGATGATCCAGGGAGAGAGGAGCGTTCCGATGGTTCCGCCATCCAGCCGGAGACGGAGCCACTCGATATTTTTCAATGTGAAGATCGCCACCACGTACCAGAGGAAGACAAGCTGCATCGCGGTTTTCCATTTGGCAAGTCGGCTGGTCACCACCGGCTGATGCTTCCGGTCGGCAACCACGCGGAGAATCGTCACAAGCACGTCGCGGCCGACGATCAGAAGGACCATCCAGAGCGGGAAGATATCCAGGGAGACGAAGACGAAGAAGGCGGCGGAGATCAGGACCTTGTCGGCAAGGGGATCGAAGAAGCGACCGAACGCGCTCATCGCGTTATAGCGACGGGCGTACCAGCCATCGTACCAGTCGCTGACGGCCGCCAGCAGGAAGATGGCCGCGGAAAGCTGGACGCGCACCGAATCCTCGCTCAGCATCAGCCAGATGAAGAGCGGCGTCAGCAGAATGCGTAACGCCGTTATGAGGTTGGGGAAGTTAAATTCGGGCTTCATCGGCAGATTGCTGTTTGCCGGCGTACGATGTTCGTTCTATACGCTATGTCATCCATCTCCAGTACCACGAAACCTTGCCGTTTCCCAGGGGTTCAGCCAGCGCGACGCGGCATCATCAGCCGGAATCCGCCATGCACGATCCTGATATCCATCCGGGGAACGGCTAAAACTAAGGATTATCCGCCGAGTACGATGCGTACCGGGGACATATGACTCAACTTTTCACCAACTTCATCGTCAATCCCATCCAAGGATTCCGAGCCCATCCGGCAACGGAGCCGGCACGGAACCGATCCGGGCCGATACGATTCATCTTCGCTGATACATGACACGATCTCTCCTCCTCGGTCTTGCCCTCTTCGGGGCACTGCTCCTTTCCCCCGCGATCGCGGACGCACAGACCATCAACGACTACAGGGAATTCTACCGCCTTCTCCGCATCAATGCCACGGAGCAAGTGGTCCCCTGCTATCCCAGCGCCAAACCGCTGGATGAACCGATCGTCTACGGCGTGGATCGCGATACGGCCGGCCGGCCGACGCGGATCACCCGATTCACCTTCGGCAACCCGGACACGCGGGGGGAATGGACCACCATGCGGATAGCCTACACGCCGGTCGAGACGAACAACACGATCGTCCAGCGCCGGACATTTTATGGGGCAAGCGGAGTGCCGTTAACAACCCTGACCGGCTTCGCGGTGGAAATTATTTATCGGAGGAACGGCGGGATACTGATGCGGAAATACGTCGACGCGGACGGGAAGCCGGTGAACGATCTGGTCGGCACAAGCTGGACGCTCTACCTCCCGGTCGGCGAGGCGATCTCCCAGGAATGGTATTTCTCCAACAGGAAACTCCACTTCGGCACCGGCTCCGACGGCCCGTATCATCCGTTCGCGGCGATGCCGGAGCAGACGTATTACAGGAAGATGGTGGTGAACGCCGCCGGCGAACTGGTACGGGAGGAGGTCCGCGGCTTCGACAAGAAATCCCTTCCCTACCCGAATGGAGAATTCGCCCATGCCTACGAGCTGAACGCCTGCGGCCAGCCGACCCGCATAATCTTCCTCGATACCGGGGGAAATCCGATGGCCGACAGCGACGGCGTTGCCACAAGGACGTTCGAGTACGACACCAACGGGCGGATGATCGCCTGGAGCGCGTTCGATCTGAAGGGGAATCCGAAGGGGCGACGTGGGGACGGCGTGGCGGTGACCAGGAAAATCTATCGCGAGTTCGACGGGATTCTGGTGGATGAACAGTGGTTCGACGCAAAGGGAAATCAGTTGCCCGGCGATGGTTTGGGATCGACGAACCGGTAGCGGGCGCACAACTCCGTTACACTCTCGCCACGTATTCCGTTTGCATAAGTACCCCCGCTGAGGATATCTTTGGCGCTCTTCGGTGACACCGCGAACAGATTTCCACTGAAGACGATGGTGCCGTGGCCGAGTGGTTAGGCAAAGGTCTGCAAAACCTTGTACAACGGTTCAAATCCGTTCGGCACCTCTCATAACGTTATCAAACCTCAGACTATTCTCTCCTACATCGTATGGCCGATACGTCCGATCTTCGTCCAGGGCTTGTGATTCGCTATAACAACGAGCTCTGCACGGTTCTCGAAAGCACCCACAGAACGCCCGGAAATCTTCGCGCCTTTTACCAGGTCAAGATGCGGAACATCAAATCCGGCAAGCTGCTGGAGAACCGTTTCCGTTCCGGCGAGGCGATCGAAATCGTGCGTGTGGAGCGGAAACCGATGCAGTTCCTCTACCGCGACGGCGACAACATGGTGTTCATGGATACGGAAACCTACGATCAGATCCATGTCCCGGAGATCATCCTCGGCGATCAGGCCGGCCTGCTGAAGGAATCGGGCGAGGCGACAATCGCGTTCAACGGCAGCGACGTTGTCACCGTGGAACTCCCGCCGCATGTTACGCTCCTCATTACCTACACCGAGCCCGGAATCAAGGGTGATACCGCGACCGGCGCAACGAAGCCGGCCACGGTGGAGTCCGGAGCCACGGTCTACGTTCCTCTCTTCGTGAATGAGGGGGATGTGATCCGCGTGGATACCCGCACCGGCGGATATCTCGATCGCGTCAAGAACTGATCCATTACCTGGGGGCTACCGATGGCGGATTCCATGATCGATATAAAATATTTACAGCAGCTCCTGGAGATCTTCGACGCCAGCTCTGTTCAGGATCTTCGGATCGAGCAGGAAGGGGTCGAGATCCGGCTGTCGAAGAATCATCGTCGCGATGAGCCCGTGCAGGCCATGCAGACGATGGCCTACGCGCCGATACAGATGGCCGCGCCTCCGGTTGCCGAGCTGCCGGCGGCGCAGGGCGCTCCCGCTGCAGCGGCCGCTCCCGTTGCCACGGAGCCCGAGAAGAAGTATCACGAGATCCGCTCCCCCATCGTCGGGACGTTCTATCGTTCACCCAGCCCCGATTCCCCAGCCTACGCCGAAGCCGGCTCGAAGGTCGATCCGGGTTCCGTTCTCTGCATCATCGAGGCGATGAAGCTGATGAACGAGATCGAGTGCGATTGCTACGGCACCATCGCAAAGATTCTCGTGGAGAACGCACAGCCGGTCGAGTACAACCAGTTGCTCTTCTTGATCGAACAGAATTAATGTTTACAAAAGTTCTGATCGCCAACCGGGGAGAGATCGCGCTCCGCGTTATCCGTGCCTGCCGTGAGATGGGCATCCGCACCGTCGCCGTCTATTCGACCGCCGACAAGGATTCCCTTCACGTCAAGTTTGCCGACGAGGTGGTCTGCATCGGACCTCCTCCCGGTCGCGAGAGCTATCTCAACATCCCACGCATCATCTCCGCCGCACAGATTACCAACGCCGACGCAATCCATCCCGGATACGGATTTCTCGCCGAGAACGCGGGCTTTGCCGAGATATGCTCGGAGAGCGGCGTTACGTTCATCGGCCCGGAACCAGGCGCCATCAGGCGGATGGGAGATAAGTCGGTGGCGAAGGATACGATGCGGGAGGCCGGCGTGCCGGTTGTTCCCGGAAGCCCCGGCACTGTCGACGATATCGCCGATGCGCGGAGAATCGCCGAGGAAGTCGGCTATCCGGTGATCGTGAAGGCATCGGCGGGGGGTGGCGGCAAGGGAATGCGGGTCGTGCGCGAGGAATCGGAGATCGAGCGCGCCTTTACGACCGCGCAGACCGAGGCGCTGGCGGCATTCGGCGATGGAAGCCTCTACATCGAAAAGTTTATCGAGGAGCCGCGGCACGTCGAGATCCAGGTCATGTCCGACATGCACGGCAACCATACCTTCCTCAACGAGCGCGAGTGCTCCATCCAGCGCCGCCATCAGAAGCTGATCGAGGAATCACCATCCCCCGTGGTGGATGAAGCCCTTCGGATGAAGATGGGAGAGGCGGCGATGGCCGGATGCCGGCATGTGAACTATCGCGGCGCCGGCACGATGGAATTCCTGGTGGACAAACACCGGAACTTCTATTTCATGGAGATGAACACCCGCATCCAGGTGGAGCATCCCGTGACGGAGGAATCGCTCGGGATCGATCTTATCAAGGAGCAGATCGCGGTGGCGGCCGGCGAACGGCTTACGCTTCGCCAGGGGCCTCCCCGCAAGCATGCCATCGAGGTGCGGATCAACGCCGAGGACCCGTATCACGAGTTCCGCCCAAGCCCCGGACGGATTGCCACGCTCCACTTCCCCGGCGGCCACGGCGTCCGCGTCGATTCCCATATCTATCAGGGCTACACCGTTCCGCCGAACTACGACTCCCTGCTGGCGAAGCTGATCACATTCGGCGAGACGCGCGGCAGCGCCATCGCGAAGATGCGTCGCGCGCTGGATGAGCTGGTGATCGAAGGCGTAAAGACCACTACCCCGTTCCACAAGATGATGATGGAGCACGAGGTGTTCCTGAGCGGACGGTTCGACACGCAGTTCGTGGACACGCACAACTGGCTGGACCGGCTCCCGAAGGAGTAATCGCTTTGCTCGGAGCATCGCTCCATCGGCATTTTCCCAAGCAATTCAACTACGGACATCGACATGAACTTTCCAGAGAATCTCAAGTTCGCGAAGAGCCACGAATGGCTCCGCCTTGAAGACACTACCGGCTATATCGGCGTATCAGACTTCGCGCAGTCCGAGCTTGGCGATGTCGTCTTCGTGGATATCAGCGTCAACGTCGGCGATGTGGTGGAGGCGGGGAGCGTCTTCGGGACGATCGAGGCGGTGAAGACGGTTTCCGATCTCTACATGCCGGTGACCGGTGAGATCGCCGAGATCAACCAGAAGATCATCGACACCCCCGAAACCGTCAACTCCGATCCCTACGGCGATGGCTGGATGATCAGGATCGTGACCGAGGACAAGGGGGCAAACCTGATGGATTCCGCCGCCTACGCCGGCATGGTCGGTCAGGGACACTAACTTCCCGACGCTCGAAGAACATTGCAAAGCCCCACCTCGGTATCACGACGCGGGGCTTTTTTGCGAGCAGGGTCCCGCCCGCCGCATATCTCCACGCAATCTGACCCGACGATGAGCGATGCATCGAACCATATCCTCCCGGTCTATCGGGAATTCCCCCCCTCCCCTCCACTCGCTCCATACGTGGAGTGCTACTGGACCATGCGCGCCGCCGGAAGCAGCACTCCCACGCCCAACCGCGTCCTGCCCGACGGCTGTGTCGATATCATCTTCGACGCAACGGAACCGGCCTCCGCGTTCGATCCATCGCGCGGCACCGTCATCGGCGTCATGCGCCGCCCCAGGGTGGTGATGCTCGGCGGGCCGCTGGAGTTGATCGCCGTCCGTTTCCGCCCCGGCTGCGGCCGCATCTTCTTCCCGGTGCCGATGAGCGAGCTGGCGGATTACTCGATCGCGCTGTCGGATCTCTGGAGAGATGGAATCCGGGACGTGGCGATGCCCCTTGACGATGGGGCGACCATCGCGCGGAGGCTCGAACGCTTCGACATGCTTCTGGCGCGCCGGCTGGGCTCCGCGCCCGTCCCGGATCGTTCGGTGGCCGGGGCGCTCGGGTTGATCGGGAGAAGCGGCGGCCGGATAGCGATAAGCGCGCTGGAGAAATCGCTCGGCGTCAGCGGCCGCCATCTGGCGCGGCGGTTCAACGATCAGGTCGGGCTCGCGCCGAAGATGCTGGCCCGGATCGTCAGGTTTCAGAACGCCGCCGCGCTGCTGCGGAGGGGTTCCGCGATCGACCCGCACGAGCTTGTCCATCACTGCGGCTTCCACGATCAACCGCATCTCATCCATGAGTTCCGCTCCCTCTCCGGGCTTACCCCGACGCAATTCGGACGGGAGATGGCGGGGCGCGTCTGATTTCTACAATCCCACTTCCCTCAGAGCCCGTACGTTGCCGCCGCAACCGAAACCCTTCCCTATCAGCAGGAGACGATCATCATGACATTCAGCAAGCTCACCCCCGTTCTCATCTCCGGGGATGTCAACCGCATGGTCGATTTCTATCGCGATGTGCTCGGCTTCACGCTCGTCGCCACCGTTCCCGATGCCGGGGAGTTCGTCTTCGCGCAGATGACCCAGGGGAGCGTGGAGATGATGTTCCAGACGCGCGGGTCGATCGACGACACGCTGGCGCCGCTGAAGGAGAACCGCTCCGGCGGAAGCCTCACGATCTACATCGACGTGGATGATGTGGATGCGCTGCTGGCGAGCGTCCGGGGGAAGGCGGAGGTCGTCAAGGAGCTGGAGGCCACATTCTACGGCACGCGGGAGTTCACGATCGTGGACCCGTCCGGCTTCTACCTCACATTCGCCGGCGGAGGAAACTGAGCGATGGCGAGGAACACCATGAACGGCATCGACAGGCAGAGCGCCCTGAAGGATCTCCAGGTGATCCCCGGAATCGGTAAAAGCATCGCCATCGATCTCTGGAATCTGGGGGTACGCTCGGTCGGCGATCTCCGCGGTCGCGATCCCGAGCAGCTCTATCGCGAGAGCTGCGATCTGGCCGGCGTGCGGATCGACCGCTGCCTCCTCTACACCTATCGCTGCGCCGTCTACTTCGCCACCGAGACAAAGCACGACCCCGAGCTGCTGAAATGGTGGAACTGGAAGGACACACCGTTGTCAGGGAACGTTTGAAGAACTGTCGGGGGACGTTTCAAACGTCCCCCGACGGTCCATGACAGTCCGCTGCGTTTATGCTTCCTGATACGACTCGATCGGGAGGCAGGAGCAGATCAGATTGCGATCGCCGACGGCGTTGTTGACGCGGCCGACAGCGGGCCAGAACTTCCGCTCGTGGATCCACGGCGCCGGGAACGCGGCTTTCGTCCGGGAGTAGGGGCGGTTCCATTCATCGGCCGTGACCACTTCCTGCGTGTGCGGCGCGTGATGCAGCACATTGTTCTCGCGATCGACGATGCCAAGCTCCACCTCCTGAATCTCCGCGCGGATGGCGATCATCGCCTCGCAGAACCGATCCAGCTCCTCCTTCGATTCGCTCTCGGTCGGCTCCACCATCAGCGTGCCGGCCACCGGGAAGCTGACCGTCGGCGCGTGGAAGCCGTAGTCCATCAGCCGCTTGGCAACATCGGTGACATCGATGCCGGAGGAGTTCTTCAGCGGGCGGAGATCGAGGATGCACTCGTGGGCCACCATGCCGTTCGATCCCTTGTAGAGCACGGGATAGCTCTCTTCCAGGCGGCGCGCCATATAGTTGGCGTTGAGGATGGCGACCTGGGTTGCAAGCGTCAGCCCCTCGCCTCCCATCAGGAAGATATAGACCCAGGAGATCGGGAGGATGCTGGCACTTCCCCACGGCGCCGCCGAGACCGCGCCGATCGCCTGATCGCCGCCGGTGGCGATCACCGGATGTCCCGGAAGGAACGGGGCAAGATGCGCCGCCACGCCGATCGGTCCCATGCCGGGGCCGCCGCCGCCATGCGGGATGCAGAAGGTCTTGTGGAGGTTCAGATGGCAGACATCGGCGCCGATCTCGCCGGGGCTGGTCAGCCCCACCTGCGCGTTCATGTTGGCGCCGTCCATATATACCTGGCCGCCATGCGCGTGGATGATCTGGCAGACCTCCCTGATCGACTCCTCGAACACGCCGTGGGTGCTGGGATAGGTGACCATCAGCGCGGCAAGATCATCCTTGTGCTCCTCGGCCTTCGCGCGGAGATCCTCCATATCGATATTCCCGTTCTCATCGGTGCGGGTCACCACCACGTGCATGCCGGCCATCACCGCGCTCGCCGGGTTGGTCCCATGCGCCGACTGCGGGATCAGGCAGATATTCCGTTTTCCCTCGCCCCGGCTCTCATGATACTGGCGGATCACCAGCAATCCCGCGTATTCCCCCTGCGAGCCGGCATTGGGCTGGAGGGAGACCTTTGCGAAACGGGTGATATCGGCCAGCGCCCCTTCGAGCTGGTTGAAGAGCATCTGATAGCCCTCGGTCTGATTCACCGGCGCGAACGGATGAATCCTGCCGAACTCCTGCCAGGTGACCGGGAGCATCTCGCTGGTGGCGTTGAGCTTCATCGTGCAGGAGCCGAGCGGGATCATCGAGTGGGTAAGGGAGAGATCCCTTGACTCCAGCCGCCGCATGTAGCGGAGCATCTCGGTCTCCGAGTGATAGCTGTTGAAGACGGGGTGCGTCAGATAGCTGCTCGTGCGGGCGAACGGCGCATCGTATCCGATGGCCTCGTTCCCCTTCAGCTCGTCCAGCGTAAAGCCGGGAGCCGCGCCGCCGTTGAAGATCTCGAAGAGATCGGCAAGATCCTCGACACCCGTCGTCTCATCCAGCGCGATCGAAACCGAGGTCTCGCTCACCGGCCAGATGTTGACCCCGCGGGCAGCCGCCGTCTCGACAACCGACGCCGCGGTTGCGCCGTTCAGCTCCACGCGGATCGTATCGAAATAGAGCCCGTTGGGGACCGTGTGTCCAAGCCTGCGAAGGCCGAGGGCGAGAAGCGTGGTAAGCGCGTGGGTCCGCTCGGCGATTTTCTTCAGGCCATCCGGCCCATGATAGACCGCGTACATGCTGGCGATCACGCCGAGAAGAACCTGAGCCGTGCAGATGTTGCTGGTCGCCTTCTCGCGACGGATATGCTGCTCGCGCGTCTGAAGCGCCATCCGCAGCGCCGGCCTGCCGTTCTCATCCACCGACACGCCGATGATCCGTCCGGGGATCACCCGCTTGTACTCATCCTTCGTCGCCATGTAGCCGGCATGCGGGCCGCCGTAGCCAAGCGGCACGCCGAACCGCTGCGTGCTGCCGATCACGATATCGGCGCCGAACTCCCCCGGAGGGGTCAGCAGCGTAAGCGCCAGAAGATCGGCGGCGACGGTGACAAGCGACTCGTGGGCGTGCGCCGCCTCGATGAACGCGCCGTAGTCGTGGATCTCGCCATCGACGGCGGGATACTGGAGGAGAGCGCCGAAGATCGGCGTGCTGAAATCGAACGTGCGATGGTCACCGACGATCACCTCGATATCGAGCGGCAGGGCGCGGGTCCGCACCACATCGATCGTCTGCGGAAGGCATCCCTCGGAGACGAAGAACGCCGCCCCCTTCTTTCCCTTCACGCCATAGCTCATGTGCATCGCCTCGGCGGCCGCGGTCCCCTCATCCAGCAGCGAGGCGTTGGCGATCTTCATGCCGGTCAGATCGATCACCATCGTCTGAAAATTGAGGAGCGCCTCCAGGCGTCCCTGGGCGATCTCCGCCTGGTACGGCGTATAGGCCGTGTACCACCCCGGATTCTCCAGCACATTCCGCTGAATCACGGCCGGGGTGATGCAGTCGTAGTACCCCAGGCCGATGAAGGAGCGGAACACCTTGTTTTTCGAGGCGATCTCCCTCAACTCCTTCAACAACTCGTACTCGCTCCGTGGGGCGCCGATCCCCAGCGGGCTGCTGTTCCTGATGCCCGGAGGAACGGTGGCGGCGATCATATCATCGAGCGACGCGAACCCGAGGTAATCGAGCATCGACTTGATCTCATGCTCGTTCGGTCCGATATGGCGAAATGTGAACTGGTCGGTATGCTGCAGGTCGAGGTTTTTCAGCGGTGTGCTCATTCGTAGTGTCGTTAGTCTGGTTCTCGGCAAGGATTGATCTGACAAGAAAACAAATCTACGGAGAACGGAACAAAGGAATGGTCACGGAGCGTTTCAGCGCATTTGTCAGTGCATTGTCAGCGCTGTTTGTCGGGGCAGGTTTCAAACCTGCCCCGACGCCCCGACGCGCGCAACGTACACGACGACACAACAAACACAACAGAGTCCCTCCGGCATTCGCCGGAGGGACTCTGTTGTGTTTGTCTCCTCATGAACGCAATCGAGATTATCCGCGCAGACGCTCGGCATCGATCATGTTCAGATATTCGTTCTTCAACTCCAGCTCCTCACGCGATTCCACATGGTTCGGATCGGGAAGGCAGACATCCACCGGGCAGACAGCGGCGCACTGCGGCTCATCGTGGAAGCCGACGCACTCGGTGCACTTGTCCGGGACGATGTAGAAGTAATCGGCGGACCAGAAGCTGGATGCCGGGGCGCCCCCTGGGGAGTCATCAGCGCCGCCATAGGTAACGCCGGAGAGGGTCCAGTTGGCGCCCCCCTCGTAGATGGCGGTGTTCGGGCACTCCGGCTCGCACGCACCGCAGTTGATACAGTCGGTTGTGATATAGATTGCCATTGTCGAGACTCCCTAAGAATGAGATGAATATTTGATAAGTCTTATCGCAATGTCTGTTTTGTAACCACGAGCCGGTCAATCCTCCGTGGAAAGATCGGACATCGTCGAGGGATCGTAGCTGTACTCCATGCGGGGGATCAGATCGGGATCGTACGTCGGATGGCCGCCTGCCATGCTTCGCCGGATGAATTCCCTGAATGCCTCCAGCCCCTGCCGAAACCCTCCCACATCGATCCCGAGGAACCTGTCGGGATACTCGACAAGCTTCGTGAGCGATTTCGTGAGCTGGCTCTCGGCGCCGGTATAGTTGTGCCGCGTGGCATGAAAAACCCCCACCGCCCCCTGAATCAATCCCTGAAGGAATCGCTTCCGCTCCCCCCGCTCCTGCATCCAGAGGTCTTCAAACGTATCATGGCATTCGAAATACCGACCTTCATTGAACTCGTCTATTCCCAGTTCGAACTGCTTTCGGTAACTCATTGATGAAAAATTATCATCTCCCCGGAAGGGGATCGGGCGTTATGTATATTAAGTCTCGATAGGCATTTTTTCTTCGGGAGAATAACATCGGTGCTGACCCGCTCGTTCCCTCGCATCCCCGGTTTTTCCCGGATCATCGTCGCGATTCTCTACCTGATCCTCGGCATCACGGCCGGGTTCTTCCCGCTGGTGAACGATCTCCACTACGAGTTCTCCGCGTTGGCTGCGCTTGTCGCCAGCCTTCTGGCGGGGCTCTCCATCCTCCTCCGCCGGCGGGCGCATACGCTCGCATCTGACGACGGCGATACGATGAGCGCGACCGGGGCCGACGCTGCTTCAGGCCGGAGGATCTGGCGTAACATCGTGGTCTCGGTTGTGCTGGCGCTGATCCCGCTCGCGGTGGCGCTGGTCCGCTCGCTCTTCATGGAAAGCTGCGGGTTGTGGGAGGGGATATCCTGGTATCTCCTGCTGGTTCCCGCATCGGCGGCCATCAGCGTGGTGCTGGCGGCGGTCGCCGGGAGGATCACCGGACGGCGCTGGCTGGCGTGCCTCATCTTTCTTCTCCTCTGGTCCGGCTCGCTGTTCCGTGGGGCATACGAGGCGCTTACCGGGCCGCATATCTTCATGTATGCGTGGCAGATCGGCTTCTTCCCCGGCGGCTCCTGGGATGCGGAGCTTCCCATCACAACCACGCTGATCATCTACCGCGCCGCGCATCTGCTGATCGCCGCGGTGCTGGCCGCGCTGGTGGCCGGGTTCCCGCGGACGCGCGCGCGCGTGGCCGATGCCGCGGAGCCCAACGTCGGGCGTCACTTCCTTCCCGGCCCGGTGCCGGTGATCGCCACCCTCCTTGCGCTTGCGGTGATTCCGCTGCTGCTCCATCGCTCCGATCTGGGGCTGACCCGCACCGACCGCTGGCTCCGCGCGGAGCTGGGTGATTCCCTTACAACCCGCTTTGCCACCATCTACTACCACGCTCCCTCCGCGGATTCGGTGGACCTCTGGCGCGCGGCCAACCTGACCGATTTCTACATCGCCGAGCATGCGCTGGCGCTCGGCATCGCCCGGAAGGATATCGAGCCTGTCACGCTCTATCTCTACTCCAGCTCCGGCGAGGAGAAGAGGCTGGTGGGGACGGCATCGGCATCGTTCACCAAGCCGTGGGCGCGAAAGCTGAGCATGCCGTTCGGAGGGGTGGGCAGCACGCTCCGGCACGAGCTGGCGCATGTGATGATCGCGCCGTTCGGAAACATCCTCGGCATCTCGTCATCGCAGGGGTTGATCGAGGGGTCGGCGATGGCGATGGAAAACAACCGCGGCTGGCGCACGCTCCACGAGCACGCGCGCTATCTCTTCCAGTTCACCATGGCGCCGCCGGCGGAGGGGATCATCAGCACCAGCGGATTCAGCTCACACGGCTCGTCGGTGGCGTACGTGGAGGCTGGCTCCTTCTGCAAATGGCTGATCGACAGCTACGGCATGCCGAAGTTCCTGAAGGCGTTCCCATCGAGCGATTTCGATAACGCCTACGGCAGGAGCCTCCACCAGCTCTCCGGGGAATATCGCCGGTTCATCGATTCGATCCCCCCCGCCGATTCCATCGCCTACGGCCCCGCGATGCGCTACCTCTTCGGGGGCGGCTCCTTCTTTCTACAGAAATGCCTCAGGCGGATGGGGACGCTCAACAGCAGGGGCTACGCGGCTCTCGCCGAGGGACGATATGATGATGCCCTTCAGAGGTTCCGGGAATCGCTGGACGAGGGGACCAACTACAGCGCGCGCGCCGGCATCCTGCGGACCCTCTCCGGTCGCGGCGATTTCAGGAGCCTGCTCGATTCCGGCCGCGTCTACGACCGGGACACCGCAAGCTATCCCCTCCTCCCCTTCCTGATCGATCGGGGAGATGCATGGTGGGCGCTTGGCGATACGGCGCGCGCGCGCCGCCTCTACGATTCCGTGCTTGCGATGAATATCGGGGATGATATCGCCACGCGGGCGGCGCTGCGGATCTTTTTCATGGTCGCCCCCGATACGCTGGGGGCCGTCATGCGCGAATATTTCACGCAACCGCTTCCGGCAATTCAGCGCATCCGCGTGCTGGATCACGCCCTGGAGGTCGCGCCCGAGTGGCATCTCCGGCGGATTCTGACGTTGATGCGCGCATCGCTGAGTGTCAACCAGTATCCGCGGACCGTGCTCGGAGAGCATCCGCCGGAGGTTGTGGCATTGCCGTCGCGTTCATCCAATCAGCTCGATCAGGCCGGCCTTTTCGGGTTTCTCGAACAGAGCATTGCGCTCGGGATGCGGGACGCGGGGACGTACGTGCTGCTCCTCCGCAACGGCGGGCATCGCGATGACCTGGCCGATTATGTGGCGATGATGGGAAATCAGGATGATCGATTCCTGCGATCGCATTCCCAGGCGGGCATTCTCGCTTCGGCCGCCTACATAAACGAAAGGAGGACCGAGGCCGGCAGGTTTCTTGAGTTCCTGCGGGGGCACACGATCCTCCCATCCAGTCATTGACGCCGGGCAGCATCCCCCGCGTCGGCGCATCGATCGATCCGATCAGCGCACCAGCACCACCGGGTGAATATCCCGCTGGCCGGCGCCGGCGCTCAGCACCACATAGTAGATGCCGCTTGCAAGGCCGCCGGCATTCAGCGTCGCCGTGTGCTCGCCAGCATCCATCGATATGCCATCCAGCACCATCAGATGCCGGACTCCCGCCGCGTCGTACAGCTCCATCGTCACATCGCGACGGCTGCGGAGCGTGAAGCGGACGGTGGCGGCACCGCGCATCGGGTTGGGGGAGACATCGGCAATGGCGACCTGCGATGCAGTATAGGCGCCGCCGGCAACGGCCAGCTCGGCGATGCCGCTTGTGAATATCCCCGCGCGCGTGAATTTGTAGAAGATGCCGTTCGTGTCGGTGGCCCAGTAGGTCCGCCGGTTGATATCGGAATCCGAGGCATCGATCGCCAGCCCGAAGAATGAGAGCTTCTTGATCGGGCTGAGCACCACCGGCGTCGACTCGCGGATGCGAAGCGGATCGCTCCCCGTGATGCTCTCCAGCTTGCTCTGGAAGAGCGCCCCCGCGTTCTTGTCGATCACCCCCTGCACAAAGACCTGCCCATCCCACACCAGCCCGCGACGGTCGTCATCCTGCGCTCCGGTAAGATGCCCGCTCCGCGAGATGACGGTGCCGCCCGTATCAAGCTGAACGATCTGCGCGTCCGCACCGGGGGTGATCAGCGCTATCCGCGGCCCCATCATCGCCACGCCGCTGATCCGCGTCAGATCGGCCGGGAGTGTGACTTCGCCCAGCCCAACGCCGAGGCTGTCCATCTTGTAGAGCTTCGGGCTGCCGTAGTCATCGGCCGTGACAAGCATGTAGAAGATGTCCGCGAGCGAGTCGTACGCCATGTCGCGGACACGGCCGGGGATGTTGACGCGCTTCAGGGCGACGCCCGAGTTGAGCAGCGGCAGCTTCAGCTTGAAGAGGGAGTCGCTCCCGCGCACCGTGCACCAGAGCGCCCCACGGCGCACCTCGATGGCCTCCCCGATAAACGCCTTCGCGGTCAGCTCCGCGCCGTTGACCGGCGCCTTCAACGTGAAATCGCCGGATTCGGCCGAGCGTTTATCCCCTCCCTGTTCCACCACCCGGATGCGGGCGTTGGTGGTTACCGAAAGCGGAAGGTTCAGCGTGTCGATATTGCCGTCGATGCCGGGGGCAACCAGTTGATAATGCGCCCCGCCATCAAGGCTGATGTAGATATCGACCGGCCCGATAAACCCGGCCCAGCGGACCACGAGCGGGCCAGGCGTGTTGACAACTTCGCCGCCGAGCGGCGAGAGAAGACCCGGCGTGATGGTGATGCCATCGATGTTCACCCGGAACATCGAGCGCCCGTGCGTGGCGGCCACCAGCAACCTGCCGCTCTCATGCAGCTTCATATCGATCACCGGCGAAAGGGCCAGGCCGTCGTTGAACGGAAACCAGTAGTTGCCGGCATCGAAGGTGACGAAGACGCCCACGTCCGTGCCGACGAAGAGATGGTTGATGTTTCGCGGGTCCACCACGAGCGCGTTGGCCGGCACCTTGGGAAGGTTGGCGCTGATATCCACGAACGTGGCCCCGCTGTTATCCGAGCGATAGACATGCCCGTTGCTCGTGCCGGAGACGGAGATATAGACGCGCTCCGGGAGTGTGGGATCGTAGACGATATCGGTGACATACCGACCCGGCACCCCCGTGGACTTCGCCCACGCCGCGCCGTCGTTCACCGAGTAGCGGACATCGCCGGAGACCGTGCCGATCATCATCTTCTTGGCATCCACCACCGAGAGCCCGATGGCGGAGATCTTCCCCTGATCCCCGGCGGAATTCCCCGGCACCAGCTTCTGCCAGCTGCTCCCGCGGTTCGTGGTGCGATAAAGGCCGGTCCGCCCGGTGTAGAGCGTCTTCTTATCCTTCGGGCTCATCGCGATCGGCGTGGACCAGTACCCATAATCGCCGGTCGATGCATCCGAAGAGATCGATCCGTCGATACGGGATCGGGAGTTCAGGTTGTTCGCGTCGATCTTGTAGAGCGGCGTGCCGTTGAAGTTCTCGGCGTAGATGATGCCGGGATCGGCAAGATCGACAAGCACGTAGAAGCCGTCGCCGCCGAGAATCGATACCCAGTTCGGGGTGGGCCCGTCAGTCCCGTAGGAGCCGTGGGAACCGTTGTCCTGCGTGCCGCCGTACACGCGGAACGGCTTGGTCTGGTCCACATCCAGCGCGTAGTACTGCGAGGTGGGAAGGGCAGTGCTCACCTTCGTCCAGCTCCCACCGGCATCGGTCGAACGATAGACGCCGCCATCGTTTCCGAGGTAGGCGATATCGGAGCTGGAGGTGCTGTAGGCAAGCGTCTGCTGGTCGGGATGGGTGCTTCCGCCGCTGTAGGAACGGGTGGTGTTCTGCCAGTTGTCGCCGCCATCCACCGTCTGGTAGACATCGATTCCACCGATCAGCGCGATATCGGGATCGTCGGGATTGACCGCGAGGCAGTTATCGTACCAGCCCTGTTTGTTGAAGAACGAACTGGGAAAACTCTTCTTCCGCGTCCAGGTGGTGGCGCTGTTGGTGGAGATATAGACATCGGCCGTCTGATTGCCGCTGCCGGCATCGCGCGCCATGAAAAGATAGATCCGGCTTGGCTCTGATGGCGCCACCGCGATGCTCATCCTGACCGATTTGCTCACCGTGTCGATTCCGGTGGTAGCGGTCGCAAACGTCAGCCCGGCGTCGGTGGAGCGGCGGACGGAGTTGTTGAACGCCAGGTAGATCTTGTCGCCGTTGTTGGGATCGACCGACATATCGAAGACAAGCCCCGTGACGATCTGCTTCCACGTTTCCCCGAAATCATCGGAGCGATAGAACCCGCCGGCGCCGCTCCCTCCGGTGGAGGTTGGACGCGCCGCCGCGGCATAGACGATATTGTGATGCTGCCGGTTCACCTCGATCCTGGAGAACGAGCTGACGCTCCCCAGGCCGACATTCCTCCAGGTAAGCCCGCCATCGGTCGATTTGAAGATCCCATCGCCGAGATAGACATCGACGCTCGCCACGTTTTCGCCGGTCCCGGCGTAGATGATGTTCGGGTCGATCGGATCGATGCAGATCGCCCCCATCGCAAGCGATGAAAGCGTATCGAACGTCGTGGTCCAGACCTTTCCGCCATCCACGGTTTTCCAGGCTCCCCCCGCGGCCGCGCCGATAAAGAGCGTGTTGGGCGTCCGGGGATCGATGGCTATCGATTTCGTGCGACCGGAGAAGTTGACGGGCCCCACGTTCTCCCAACTGACCGAGGAGAGGAAGGCCGCGCCGTTCTTCTTGCTTCGCGCCACCTGAATCCGCTCGCTCTGCTCCTTCATCTCCCGGATCGCCGAGGCCCTGATGCCGGCCGGGATCATGTCGTACGGATAGCGCCGCTGAAAGCTGAACCACTCCTCGCGTCCGCGCACATCCTCATCGGACCCCGTCTCCTCGCGATCGATGCGCCCCTGACGGTTGATCTCCTCCAGCTTTTTGAGCTGTCCCTCCGGATCGTACACCGGCTGAGGCTGGGGCTGCGCCGATACCACCGCGGCGGCCAGGAACATGAACAGACATGGGAGTATCAGGCGGAAGCGACGGCCCGTGCGGAACGAAGCGCCCGACCGTGCCGCCGGAGAAAGAGTAGAAGTCATAGGAAACAGATTGAACGGATACTGAGGATGCATAAGATAGCCACCGGAAGCCAAGGCAACAAGATGGGAGGGACCACGGGCGTGGCGGAAGGAGGAGCGCGACGGGGACCGCGCACCGGCCCCCATCGCGTTACATGCCGTATCCGGGAGAGAAAGTTATTTGACCACCACCACGGGACGAACATCGCGCTCGCCGGCATTCCCCCGAAGCACGGCGTAATAGATGCCGCTGGCAAGCAGCATCCCATCCACCGTCACGCTGTGTTCCCCGGCCTCGACCGACCCGGAGAGAAGATTGGCGACGAGCGAACCATCGGGACGATACAGGTCCAGCGAGATATCCCTTCCGCTGCTCAGCGTAAAGCTGACCCGCGTTTCGCCCCGGAACGGGTTCGGGGAGATCTCGCCGATCGCAACCACGCGCGACCGTCCGCCGACCGCCGTCGGCATGGAGTAATCCACGCCGCTGGCATCCTGAATGAACTTGTAGAAGGCGCCGCTGGTATCGGTTGTCCACACCACCAGCTTCCCGGCGCCGGCGCTCGCGAACTCGGTGGCAATGCCGTAGAACTGAAGCGTCTTGATCGATGGAAGGACCACCGGCGTCACCGATCCGACCGTCGGCCTGTCGGCGAAGATGACCCGCTCCAGACGGCTTCCGAACCACGAGGTGGTATCCTTCACGACGATCCCCTGCAACAGTCCCGAACCATCCCACGCAAGCCCGCGCCGATCCGGCTCGGTGGTTCCCTGCAACCCCTTTGTTCTGCTGATAAGGGTTCCGGCGGTATCGATCAGCACGATCTCCCCCTGCGCGCCGGGGGAGATGATCGCGATCGATCCCTGATACATGGCAACGCCGCTCGCGCTGTCCAGACCAGTGGGCAGATGGATCTCTCCCTGTCCCACCCCGGTGGTATCCATGATGTAGAGCTTCGGGCTCTTGAAGTCATCGCCGGTCACCAGCATGTAGAACCGATCGAATGTGGAGTCATAGGCCATATCGCGGACATGCCCCGGAACATTGATCCTGACAAGCCCCTGACGGGTTGCCAGGAACGGCAGCTTGAGCTTGTAGAGCGAATCGCTTCCACGGACGGTGGCCCAGATATAGCCTTTACGCACCTCGATCGCCTCGGCAACGAAGGTCTTGGCGTTTACCTCGGAGCCATTGGTCGGCGCGGTCAGCGAGAAGTCGCCGCTGGCCAGAGAGCGGTTGCCGTTGATCTCCTCCACCTTCACCCTGGCGGTGGTTGTACGGATGGTGGGAACGGATATGGATACCGTGGTGCCGGTTACGTTGTCGGCCGCCAGCATGTAGGTTGTTCCGCCATCGTAGCTGATCGAGACACGGACCGGCGGCGTAAGGCCAAGCCACGTCACCGGAATCGTGGCGGGGGTGGCGAACGTCTCATTGCCGATCGGCGTGATCATCGTCGGCTGCGGCTGAACCACGTCGATGGGGATCTTGTACATCGAGCGACCGTGCGTCGCGGCGATCAGCACATGGCCGTCGAGATGAATTCTCATATCCACCACCGGCGCCAGCGGAAGCCCCTCGTTGAAGGGAAGCCACGTCCCGCCGCCATCCAGGCTGACGAACGCGCCGGCATCGGTGCCGATGAAGAGATGGGTAACGTCGAGCGGATCGATGGCGATGCAGTTGACCGGCGCGTTCGGCAGGTTGGAGGAGATGCTGGTGAACGTGGCGCCGTTATCGTCGGAACGGTAGACATGCGGGACGCCGAAGCCGGAGAGGGTCATATAGACCCGGTTCGGCATCGCCGGATCGAACCGGATATCGGTCACGTGCCGTGTCGTGAAGCCGGTGGAGCGCGCCCATGTCTGGCCGCCGTTCAGAGAGTAACGGACTTCGCCGTTGTTGCTTCCAACCAGCATCTTGTCGGGCTCCGTGAGGGAGAGGCCGATCGCGGAGATAAACCCGCTGACGCCGGGAGCAAGCCGGTCCCAGGAGCCGCCGCCGTTGGAGGAGCGCCAGAGATTGCGACGCCCGCTGTAGATGCTCCCATCGGCGATGCTGACCGCAAGCGGCGATGACCAGTCCCCCTTCTCCCCCCCCTGATCGGTGATCCCCTGATCGATAACCTGAACGTCGCTGAGGTTGTCGGTGTTCACGCGGTAGATCGGCGTGCCGTAGTAGATCTCCGAATAGACGATGCCGGGGTTGTACGGATCGGCGGCAACGTAGAAGCCATCGCCCCCGGAGATCGACTTCCAGTTGCGGCTGGCCTTTCCGGTATTGAGCGATCCGCTGCTCCCGTTGTCCTGCGATCCGCCGTACACCTTCGTGGCGACATTGGCATCGACATCCATCTTGTAGAACTGGGTGATGGGAAGGTTCAGGCTGATATGCGCCCAGGAGGAGCCGCCATCCTTCGAGATGTAGAGCCCGCCATCGTTCCCCAGCAGAATCTCATCGGGATCGTTCGGGTTGAACTCCACGGCGTGCTGATCGGGATGCACGGTGTTCGGATCGCCAAGGCTGGAATAGGAGTTCGTAAGGTTGAGCGCCACCACGCCGCCGTCATCGCTCCGGTACACGTCGATTCCCCCCTCGAGCACCGCATCGGGGTTGGTGGGATGGCCCAGAAGGAAATTGTCGTAGAAACCCTGCTCGTGAAAGAACTCCCCTCCCATGTTCTTCGTCATCGTCCAGCTTGTGCCGCCGTTGGTCGAGGCATACATCTCGGCGTAATTGTAGAGCCCCTGCCCCTTGTTACGCGCAACCAGCGCATAGGCGTGGGTGGCATCGGATGGGGCAAGCGCGACGCTGATGCGGCTGGCGTTGCTGAGCGTCAGGCCGGTGTTGACGGTCTTGAAGGTGAGGCCGCCATCGGTGGAGCGCATGACCGATGATGATGACGAGATGAGGAGCGTATTGCAGTTCTTGGGATCGACCGACATATCCATGCCGGTGATGCTGAGCGTCCGGCTCCAGGTGGCCCCCGCGTTGGTGGAGCGATAGAACCCCACATTCCCCTTGGCGCCGAGCGCGTAGATGATATCGGGGTTCTGCCGGTTGACGAAGATCTTGGCGAAGCCGCTGACATCGTTCAGGCCGATGTTCTTCCAGGTGAGCCCCTCGTCGGTTGACTTGAACATGCCGTCGCCGAAATAATCGGCCGAGGCCGCCCAGCTCTCCCCGGTCCCGACATAGACGATGTTCGGGTGGGAGTAATCGAAGGCGATCGCGCCGATCGACATCGAGGATTCCTTGTCGAACGTGGAGATCCAGGTGGCCCCCTCATCGGTGGTTTTCCAGATGCCCCCCGATGCCGAGCCGATCAGGAACACCCCCTTCTTGGTGGGATGATAGGCCACCGCCGGGATGCGCCCGCCGATATTGATCGGCCCGATCGACTCCCACTGGGTCGTGGAAAGAAGCGATGGCAGCCCCTTCCTGCCAAGCGATGCCTGGAGCCGGTCCTCCATGGACCTGGTCTCGCGGATCGCCGCGGCATGGGCGCCGGCGGGGATCACATCGTAGGGAAACCGGCGCTGAAACGTGAACCACTCATCACGACCGCGCACATCCTCCTCGAAGCCCTCCTCCTTGGAGCGTTCGAGCGATTCGCGATACTCCTCATCCCGCTGCCGGATCGTCTCCTGGGGATTCTCCTTCGGAAGCCCCTGGGCAAATGCGTGGGAAATGGAGGAAACGAGGAGGAGGAGAGTGATCGCCAGACCGCGACCGGGGACCATCCGCACTGAGAAGGGGTGTAACAATCGCATTTCGGTTCAGAAAAGTTATACGAACGAAGATCTGACGAGCTATGGGAGGGACTCAGGGAGGGCCGTATCTTTGCCCTCTATCAATATTTTCCATGTCTACACACACGATCACTCATCCGCGCATCGGCGGCTTCCATCTCCTGATCGGCGGGATGCTGGCACTGTTGCTGGCCGGCGGCTGCAACCGGCGGGAGCCATCCACTCCCTCCACGCGGACCGATTCCACCGGCGCAATTCGCCTTACTGACGTGATGGGGGGACGGCTCGTGTTGAACGGCCCCGCCCAAAGAGTGATTTCACTTGCCCCGAACCTGACGGAGATCGTCTACGCGCTTGGCGCCGGGGAGAGGCTGATAGGGAGGACATCGTTCTGCAACTATCCCCCCGAGGCGCTTCGCCTGCCGCCGGTGGCCGATATGCTCTCGATCAATTTCGAGAAGATCATCGGCCTGAAGCCCGATCTGATCCTGATGACACAGGTTGGCAACACCAACGGCAACTACGACAAGCTCCGCGACCTGAAGCTCCCGGCCTATGTGATGCGGCAGGACAGCGTGGCCCATACCCTCGCGACCATTGATACTATTGGGATTCTGCTCGGAAAAGTTACTCAGGCCCGGCAGATGACCGCGGAACTGCGGAAAACCATCGATTCCATCACGAGGCTCGCGAGGCAGGGGGAGAAGGTTTCGACGTTTATCGTGATCGACAAGTCTCCGCTGATCACCGCCAGCCGGGGATTTCTGGCCGAGGAGATAGAGCTGGCCGGGGGTAGGAATATCGCCGCCGGGGCCACCGAGAACTATCCGAAGTACAACCGGGAGGAGCTGCTCCTCCAGGACCCCGATGTGATTCTGATGCCGGCCACATCGTGGGACGCGGTTCCGGCGCTGCTGGCGGACTATCCCGAATGGAAGGATCTGAGGGCCGTCAAGGCAAACCGCATCTATATCATCCCGCTCGATATCGCCATCAGGCCGGGCCCGAGAATCGGCCAGGGGATGAAGGCGATCTACGAGGCGCTTCACGGCGCGGAGCCGAAGGCGCTGCTGAAGAAGTACGGCGCCGAGATCGTCCCCGGATCAGGGATGTAGTCTGTTGAACAACCTCATCCGCGGCATCTCCCCAAGCCCCGGAGGGGCGCAATATCTGGCGCACAGGGCAATACCCTGTGCACGTCTCTCAGAGATCGGCGGGCGTCGGCGGGCGGAAATCCTCCCGCTTCTCGACGAACGGGGCAACCTGCTCCCGGAGGCGCGCCTCGATCGACCGCATCCTCCCCAGCACCTCGCGCGATTCCTCCGGCGACATCGTCCGCTCGGCGATATCGAAATAGACTGCGTCCTCGGCGATGATATGGTAGTAGAACCACCGGATCATCTCACCGGCCACCAGCCGTATCGTCCTTACCCCTCCCATGCTCCCGCCGAACGCCCGGTAGTTCTGAAGCGCCTCCGTGTACTCCTCGAAGTTCTCCCGAAGCCGGTCGTGATCGACGTGAAGGAACTGGAACTTGACGCGGGCGCCGGGGATCATCCGCTCGATGTAGGGGAAGAAGACCTCCTCCTCCTTCACGAAATGGACGTTCAGATGCTCGTTGACCGCGCGCCAGATCGCCTCGGCCGTGGCAAACACGCCGGGCGGAAGCTCCCGCGCCCCCTCCGGCACAAGCAGCATCGCGGCAGCGAGATCGTTCAGGGCTTCCATGAAGATCTCATGCTCATCGATAAGCTGCCGGATCGGGTCGGTGCCGCTCGGTTGGCGCCCCATCATCGGCCACCCCGCGATAAACGCCGGATATGGCATGAAGAATTCGGGCACGATCCGATATTGAAGGAGATCGCAGACATCGTTTCCCGTCGATGAGCCTGATTCGAACGATATAACACATCAATTAACGATACTTCTCCACTGCGAACATCAACGCCCCGAAAGCCGATCGCGATCACGCCGCGCCGACCAGATCGGGAACGGCCGCGAGCGCCTCATCGAGCTTCTCCACCAGCTTTCCGCCGGCTGTCGCCAGATGCGCCTTTCCGCCGCCGCCGCCGCCCACCAGCTTCGCCGCCGCGCCGACGATCTTCCCGGCGCTGAACCGGCCGACCAGATCGTCGGTGACCACGCAGACCAGCGTGGCCTTGCCGTCGATCTCCGCGCCCAGCATCCCGACGCCGCCGTTCTTCAGACGGTTCCGCAGATCGTCACCGATCGATTTGAGCGATTCCACGTCGCTCGCGGCAACCCGGCCGGAGACGATACGGACGCCATCGCGATCCACCGCCGATGAGAGGAGGGCGTCCAGCCCGCCGGCGGCCTTTGCAACGCGCGCCTCGGCGAGATCCTTCTCCAGTTGCTTCTTCTCCTCGAGCAACGCCTCCACCCGCTCGTACAGTTCCCTGTCCGGCACGCCAAGCCGCTTCGAAAGCCGCTCGATCTCGTAATACCGCCCAAGCAGCAGCTCATCGGCCGTGGTGCCGGTCAGCGCCTCGATGCGCCGCACGCCGGACTGCACGCTCCCCTCGGAGACGATCTTCACCAGCCCGATATCGGCGGTGTTGACCACGTGGGTGCCGCCGCAGAACTCCACGGAGAAATCGGGATCGATCGTCACCACGCGGACCCTGGAGCCGTACTTGTCGGCGAAGAACATCTTCACGTTCGGGATGGTCCGGGCCTCATCGTACGGAAGCTCCTCGGTCCGCACAACGATCCCCTCCCGCACCTTCGCGTTGACCATCGCCTCGATATCCCGCATCTCCGATTCACCGACCTTGTCGAAATGATTGAAGTCGAAGCGGAGATATCCCGGCGCCACCAGCGATCCGGCCTGCTGCACATGCGTTCCCAGCGTGCGCCGCAACGCCTCATGGATGATATGCGTGGCGGAGTGATTCCGCTGGATGGCGTTTCGCCTGATCCTGTCGATCTCCGCGTGCGCCCGCTCGCCGACCGAGGCCGCGATATCCCCGTCGATGACGTGGACGAACGCCGAGCCGACCTTCCGAACATCGCTCACATGATATCGCTCGCCGCCGATCACCAGCTCGCCATGATCCGGCTGCTGGCCTCCCATCTCCGCGTAGAACGGCGAGCGGTCCAGCACAACCCCGCTCTCCCCGACCGCGATGATGTTCGAGTCGGTGCTCCAGTCATGATAGCCGATAAACTCCGTCGTCCCGCCGAACGTTGCGCCGAGCGCCTCCTGCGAGTGCGCCTTGCGGGCATCGCGGCCACGCTGCTTCTGATCGGCCATGAGCTGGTTGAAGCCCTCGGTGTCCACGGTCATGCCCAGCTCGCGCGCGAGAAGCTCGGTCAGATCCAGCGGAAAGCCGCAGGTATCGTAAAGGAAGAAGGCATCGGAACCCGGCATGACCGGCGGGGCAACCGGCTCTCCGTTACGGAGTTTCCAATTGCTGATAGGCCAGGGATTTGCGAGGCTTATGATTGCCGGAGAAGCACCAGCATCTCTCTCGGAAAACTCAAGACCATCTTTTGTCTGTGGGCCGGGGTGCAGATCATAGTCCAGGCATATCGATCCGGATTTCCGGTCAATCGTTACGTCATGCAAGCCGTTGGAGATCGAAGGAATGGCCTTTATGATTTCCCGAGCGCGGCTGTCGAACTCCCAGATTCCCCGCTCCAGCGTCGCCCGGAAGCTCTCCTCCTCCGACCTGATGATCTTCTCGATATACGCCTGCTGCGTCCTGATCTCCGGGAAGACATCCCCCATCGTCTCGACGAGAACCGGGAGGAGCTTGTAGAAGACCGGCTCCTTGATGTTCAGGTCGATAAACGCGTACTTGACGGCGCGGCGGAGGATGCGGCGAAGGACGTAGCCACGGCCGGCGTTGCCGGGAGCGCCGCCATCGGCGATGGCGAAGGAGAGCGTGCGGATATGATCGGCGAGAACGCGCATGGCGATGCTCGGCCTGTCGGTCAGGCTCCCGCTGTAGGTCATGCCGGAGATCCGCTCGACCTCGTTGATAATCGGCATGAAGACATCGGTGTCGTAGTTGCTCTCCTTCCCCTGCATCACCGCGCAGATCCGCTCGAAGCCCATGCCCGTATCGACATGCTTCGCCGGAAGCTCATCAAGGCCGCGATCGGAGCGGCGGTTGTACTGGATGAAGACGTTGTTCCAGATCTCGATCACCTCCGGCACGCCGACGTTCACAAGCGGCCCGCCGGAGAGGTCCGGGGTGCGATCGTAATGGATCTCCGAGCAGGGACCGCACGGGCCGGTCTCCCCCATCTCCCAGAAGTTGTCCTTGCCGCCGAACCAGTGGATATGATCGGGGCGCATCCCCGGCTGCTTCGCCCAGATATCGTACGCCTCCTGATCCCGCTCGCTTCCATCATCCGAACGATAGACCGTGGCGTGCAGGCGCTCCGGCGGCAGCCCCCATACCTTCGTCAGCAGCTCCCACGCCCAGGAGATCGCCTCCTCCTTGTAGTAGTCGCCGAACGACCAGTTGCCGAGCATCTCGAAGAAGGTGTGATGGTAGGTATCGTGCCCGACATCCTCCAGATCGTTGTGCTTGCCGGACGCGCGGATGCACTTCTGCGTGTCGGCCGCGCGGACGTAGTCCCGTTTGCCGGAGCCGAGGAAGATATCCTTGAACTGGTTCATGCCGGCGTTGGTGAACAGCAGCGTCGGATCGCCGTGCGGGATGACCGGGGCGGATGGGACGATGGTATGTCCACGTTCACGGAAGAAATCGAGAAACGATTGGCGGAGCTCGCGCGAAGTCATTGCGTATATCGAAAGAAAATGGAATGTCGTTCCGAACCGGCGGCGCGATACATGCCCCGCGGTTCACCTTCCCGAAACCGCGGAAGCGCGTGGAGAGGAATTTCAAAGATAGCAAAGGCTGGCGGTTCCCGGCATTCTCATCGCGATGGGCATGGGGACCGCGCTGGTGATGGGCGGGCTGAATATCTGCCGACCGCCGGACCCGGCGCGCTGGACTTCCGCGGCGCGGATGGCATCGATCCATCCGGCACTGGTGATCGCGGTGGCGCCGGCTTCGGCCTGATGCTGGTGTCAACAGAGACGATCGATGGCTATCTGCCGGGTATTACCCTTCGGTATGCAGCGGATAATCGGTCTCCACATCTCCCCGCTTGATCTCCAGGAGGCGACGTTTCAGGATTGCGCGGCGCATCGGCTTGAGATGATCGATAAAGTAGATGCCGTTGAGGTGATCGATCTCATGCTGCATCACGCGGGCAAGCAGTTTGTCCACCTCCATCACCTGCTCGCGCATGGCGGTATCGTAGAACCGGACCTGTGCTCCGGTGGAGCGGACAACATCGGCGCGAAGATCCGGAAGGCTGAGGCATCCCTCCTCGTAGGCTTCCTCCTCATCGGAGTGATGCTCCACCACGGGGTTGATCAGCGTGAGCGGCGCGGCGGTTTCGTAGCCATCAACGCCCCGGAGATCGATGACGGTCATCGCCAGATCCACGCCGACCTGATTGGCGGCAAGGCCGATCCCGTCGGCATTCTTCATCGTGGCGTGCATGTCCAGAGCAAGGCGGATCACGTCGTCGGTTATCTCCGCGACAGGGCGAAGCTTCCGGCGGAGAATCGGGTGATCGTAGGTATAGATGGGTAGAATCGCCATGAAGATCTGATGCTGGTTCTACGGTAGTTGTCGCATGCGCCCCGGCCCGGCGCGGGGACTGGATCGTCTCCCCTGAACGGGACGCTCCCGGACAGGAGAAGGGCATAGAAACACCGATGCCGATCATCACTGCATGAAGATCGGCATCGGTTGAAGGCGGGATGGACGAGACTTGAACTCGCGACCTCCTGCGTGACAGGCAGGCGCTCTAACCAAACTGAGCTACCACCCCGAGAGAATGTTCGAACGTCGAGCGGATGCTGAATCCTGCGGCTTCCATCGACGATCTGCGTGGACCTGAGCGGGATCGAACCGCTGACCTCTTGAATGCCATTCAAGCGCTCTCCCAACTGAGCTACAGGCCCGACCCGTTCGAAAGGGACACAAAAATAAGCGCTAAACTTCGGGGAATGCAACCGTTTTCTCGCGAGACATAACTTTTAACGAGTCGGCGGAGTCGGGGCGGGTTTGAAACCCGCCCCGACTCAACGCGATTGACACAACGCCACTGATACAACGCGACTGACACAACTCACATCCAACGTCCGCGACAATTCATTTCCTTATGTTTGCAGACTCGCATCGTCCCTCGAACGAATTTTTGCATTCGATGAATCAGAACCCCACCGCCGCGGGCACGCAGTTGCTCATCGGCATACCCGGCTTCACCTACGCCGATCTCTACGTCCCGGACAGGCTTCGCGAACTTACAGAACGCTTCTACAGCTCCGTCCGCGAGTCGGACGCGGCGCTGTGGGAGCGTTTCGATCGCTATCGCGAGACGCTTGGCGATGGAATGAAGCCGGAGGATGTCTCCGAGGTTATCGTCGATATCACCCCTCACCTCTCCGCCTTTATCTCCGAGCTGTTCCAGGTTCGCGACCAGCATGGCAGGATGAAGCACGCGGTGGAGGCGGAGACGGTGATCTTCATCTTCAAACGGGAGTTCGTGGCGCGGAGGGCGCTGAGGAAATATCCGAACGTCGGCGCCATCGATATCGCCGCCGTCCGTGAAGGGGTCGATGCGCTCAACCGGCTCGCATTCGGCGCGGCGTTCGCGGCCGGCGATCCGGAGCGGGCCACGGCCACCGTGGTGGTGGATCTCCTCAACATGGAGAAGTCGCTGAAAGGGGCCACGGAGATAGCGGGGGAGCTGGAACGGGACGCGGCCGATCTGATCGCCAACGTAAAGGAAGCCCGCAACACCTCCCCGCTGCTGGCCGGGCTGCTGCCGGAGATCACCGAACCCGCGCAGGCGGAGACGCTTGTGGTCGCGCTGCTGGAGCTGTACGAGCGATGGGTGGCCGTGGAGCATTACATGATCGCCACCGGCGTCCACAACTGGGTTTCGCTCCGCACGCCGCACAACCTGGACTACGCGCATCTTGTTCCGATCCGCGTCCCGGAGAACATGCCGCCGGGCGCCAGGATCGGCCCGGCCGAGCATCTCCGCTACCGCGATGGATTCGAGCTGACCGACGATCGTTACGATCATCGCGAGGTGATGAACGAGGTGGAGTATTGCATCTACTGTCATAACCGCGACAAGGACTCCTGCTCCAAGGGGCTGCGCGAGAAGGATGGCACCAAGAAGCGGAACCCGCTGGGCGTTGCGCTGCACGGCTGCCCGCTGGACGAGAAGATCTCCGAGATGCACCTGTTGAAGCATAATGGCGACGGCCTGGGCGCCCTGGCGATCGTGATGATCGACAACCCGATGTGCCCCGGCACGGGACATCGCATCTGCAATGACTGCATGAAGGCGTGCATCTACCAGAAGCAGGACCCGGTGAACATCCCGCAGATCGAGACCGGCGTGCTGACCGAGGTGCTGGATTATCCCTACGGCTTCGAGATCTACTCCCTCCTCACCCGCTGGAACCCCCTCAACGTCCGCCGTCCCCACGCGCTCCCCTACAACGGCAAGAAGATCCTGGTGGTGGGCCTGGGCCCGGCCGGATATACGCTGGCCCACTATCTGATCAACGAGGGGTTTGGCGTGGTGGGGATCGACGGGTTGAAGATCGAGCCGCTGGCGGAGCATCTGACCGGCACCGGAAGCTCGGCGCCGGAGCCGGTTGCGGACTGGCGCGCGGAGATCTATGATTCGCTTCAAAGCCGCGTGCTGCTTGGCTTCGGCGGGGTTTCGGAGTATGGGATCACGGTTCGCTGGGATAAGAATTTTCTGAAGGTGATCTATATCACGCTGGCACGGCGGAACCGCTTCAGGTTCTATGGCGGCGTCCGTTTCGGCGGGACCATCTCCATCGAGGACGCGTGGAAGCTGGGATTCGATCATATCGCCATCGCCACCGGCGCGGGAAAACCGACCATCGTCCCGATGAAGAACAACCTGCTGCGAGGCGTCCGCCAGGCATCCGATTTCCTGATGGCGCTTCAGCTCACCGGCGCGTTCAAGCCGAAGGCGCTCGCCAATCTTCAGGTGCGCCTGCCGGCCGTGATCATCGGCGGAGGGCTGACCGGCATCGACACCACGACCGAGCTGATGGCCTACTATCCGGTCCAGGTGGAACGCGTGCTCAACCGCTCGCGCGTGCTTGTGGCCGAACGTGGCGAGGAGGAGTTCTGGAAGCTCTTCAACGATGAGGAGACGGAGGTCCTGAAGGAGTTTATCGAGCATGGCGAGGCGATCGAGGCGGAGCGGAAACATGCCGCATTGGAAGGTCGCGCGCCGAACTTCATCGACATGATCCGCGGCTGGGGGGGCGTTTCGCTGGTCTACCGGAAGACCATGAACGATGCGCCGGCGTATCGGCTGAACCACGAGGAGATCATCAAGGCGCTGGAGGAGGGGATCTACTTCATCGAGAACCTCTCGCCCGTGGAGGCGGTCGCGGACCGGCACGGGGCTGTGGCGGCGGTGGTATTCGAGCGGCAGGAGATAGACGAACAGGGGAAGTGGCGGGGAAGCCGCGAGCTGATCACCATGCCGGCCCGCTCGGTGATGGTGGCCGCCGGAACATCGCCGAACACGATCATCGAACGCGAGAATCCCGGCGCGTTCGCCTACGACAAGTGGAATCAGTTCTTCGCTCCGTTCGTCACGCGCTCAGCGTCCGATATAGCGATGGAGACTGCGTAGATATCGACGATCGTCACGTCACGATCGATCGTCGGGGCGGGTTTGAAACCCGCCCCGACTGCAACTGCAACTGCGACTGTAACTGCAACTGCGTCAACGAAAATCGCAGCATCAACGAAGATTCTATGAACGAACAACAGAGCAACGGCAACGGTCATCAGTCACTCCGCGACGTCCTTCTGCGCGAGGCGGAGCGTGGTGAAGTCGGCTTCTTCACATCGTATAATCGCGATGGAAAGCTGATCAGCTATTACGGCGACAATCATCCGAGCTATGCCGGCAACGTGGTAAAGGCGATGGCATCGGCGAAGGACGGCTACCCGCATGTGGTGGAGCTGTTCGCCGATGAACTTGCAGCGCTTGACCCGGCCACGCAGCATGAGCGGGACGCCGAGTGGGATTCCTTCGCGGAGATGCTGGATGACCGGCTGACCGCGACGGTCCACGAGGTGATCCGCCTGACGCCGACGATCGTGGAGATCGTGATCCGCGCCCCGTTCGCCGCCGAGCGGTTCCGTCCCGGACAGTTCTACCGGCTTCAGAACTACGAAAGCACCGCGACGGTGATCGACGGCACGCCGCTGCTGATGGAAGGGCTTGCCCTGACCGGCGCGTGGGTCGATGTGGAGCGCGGCCTGATCAGCACGATCGTCCTGGAGATGGGGACCAGCTCCCGGCTCTGCGCGTCGCTGAAGCAGGGGGAGCGCGTGGTGCTGATGGGGCCGACCGGCGCCCCGACGGAGATCCCGGAGAACGAGCATGTGATCCTCTGCGGCGGCGGCCTGGGAAACGCGGTCCTCTTCTCGATCGGCAAGGCAATGCGCGCCAACGGCTGCCGCGTGGTCTACTTCGCCGGCTATAAGAAAGGCGAGGATCTCTATCATCAGAGCGATGTGGAGGATTCCGCCGATCAGGTGATCTGGAGCAGTGATACGGGGGATGAGATCACCCCGCGCCGGCCGCAGGATGCATACTTCAGGGGAAACATCCTGGAGACGATGGTGGCATTTGCCAAGGGAGAGCTTGGCGAGCAGACATTCCCGCTGAGCCAGGGCACCCGCCTTGTCGCCATCGGCTCCGACAGGATGATGGCGGCGGTGCAGGCGGCGCGCTACGGGCTGCTGGCGCCGTACATGGGGCCGCACGTCGCCATCGGCTCCATCAACTCGCCGATGCAGTGCATGATGAAGGAGGTCTGCGCGCAGTGCCTCCAGCGCCATATCGACCCGGTCACCGGCGAGGAGAAGGGATTTATCTTCAGTTGCTTCAATCAGGATCAGCATCTCGACGAGGTGGACTTCCATTTCCTCAACTCGCGGCTCAAGGCCAACACGGTGCTGGAGAAGATCTCAAGCCTCTGGCTCGATCATCTCTTCGCGATACGCTGACGGCATCCCGCCCCGGAAGCAATTCAGCGGCCTGATAATGCCGGCCGCCGGAACGTCCACTATGAGCCACGTTGGGACGTTCCCATGAATGTCCCCGCCGTTTCGGGGCTCCCCTTTCATTCAGATCAACACGACATGTCCCTTCATGGATCGGCACGCGCCTGCCTGGCGGCCTTCTCCCTACTTGTTGCCTTTGGCTGCGGCGATTCCAGGCACGCGCCGGCGGGCGGGCATTCGGATTCCGGCGCCACGTCGTCATCAACCTTGAACGATTCGGCATCGCCGGCCCCAACGACCACGCCGGCGCCGTTACCGGGCGGTGACAGCCTTATGGCCGCATCCAAGATCGACACGTCGGCTCCCACCCCTCTGGCGCCGGCTCCCCGCGCCATCGCCAGCGACACCATCCCGCTGAAGGCTCCCGACGGCGGCCCGACCCGGTATGGGATCGCGACCGGACGGGTGGTGCTGCGGTTCACGGGAAACAGGCGGGGCGAACGCCGCCTTACGTTCGATCATTACGGCGTCCGCGAGCGGAAGGAGGAAAATGTCATCCCCTACCCTCTTGGCTCGGCCAATGGAGCCATCAACAATGTGGTTTCGATCGTCACCGATTCGCTCAACTCCTACGCCGATGTCAGGACGCGGATGGGCTGGCAGAGGCCGAACCTGGGGTTCAAGCGCTATCTGGCGGCGCCGGAGGCCCCGACCACATCGCTCGGCGCGTATCTCCTCAATCAATCCGGCGCCGAACGGCTCCCGGACACGGTTATCGCCGGCTATCACTGCAAGGTGCTGCGGAAAAGCTCCGGCGGCATGACGGTGACAAACTGGGTATGGCGGGGGATCACGATCAGGGAGCATCTTGTTTCGACCGAGGACAAGGTCGAGTATATAGCGGAGCCCGTGGAGATATCGGCCAACATCGATGTCCCGGCATCCACATTCGAATTCCCGAAGGGATACAGAATCTCGGATTATACCGGCAAGTGATGGCTGCGCGGGGCGCTGCCCCGCGCAGCAGGAGTTGCGCCCCTCCGGGGCTTGAGAGAGTTTTTCCGCAATGCGGCGGATGGCGTTGTTCAGGGGTCGGTCAGCGTCAGCGCGTCAGGACGATGAAGTTGAGATAGATATAGACCAGCGGCGCCACGAAGAGAAGGCTGTCGAAACGGTCAAAGATCCCTCCGTGCCCCGGGATGATCTGCGAGGAATCCTTCACCCCCGCGTCTCTCTTCATGTGCGACTCGGCAAGATCGCCGAGCTGCCCGAACACCCCGGCGATCAGGCCGATCACCACTGCATCCCACACCGTGAGATAGGGAAGAAACCACTGCTGCATGCCGATCATCGCCGCCGCTCCGCCGATTGCCCCGGCCACCGATCCCTCCCAGGTTTTCTTCGGCGAAACCCGTTCGAAGAGCTTGTGTCTGCCGAAGCCCCGCCCGGCATAGTACGCGAAGGAATCGCATGTCCAGATCGCCACCATGATCGCCAGCACGGTCAGCGCGCCAAGGCGGTCGGTGCGCGAAAGCAGCGTGGCATCGAACCGCTCGATATAGTGGCGGAACGGAAGCTCGCTGGTGAAAAGCTGACGAAGGCCGATCAGCGTGGAGAGGAAGAGCGAAATATAGGTGACACCGGCCAATGTCGCCATGGTGTTGATGATCGGGCTCCCCTCCTTCCTGAACATCTGGTCGATCATCACCGCGATGGCGAAGATGAGAAGCACGCCGAACGCCAGGGTAAACCGCGCCAGCATCACCGCGAGGTCATCCGGCCGGACGTGGAAGATATCAAGGAGCAGCCTGTCGGTAACGCCATGCATGAAGGCAAGCGCCAGCAGCAGGCCGAAGATCACGCCGAGCTTCTTGTTCGGAAGCGCGCCGCGCTTTTCGGTTATCCAGTAGAACTCCAGCAGCGCGCCGGTGGAGATGATCGCCATCAGCAGAAAGAAGGCCCAGCCGCCAAGCCATATCGCGCCAAGGACGATCGGGATGCCGAGGATGCCCGAGACAACGCGCATTGTGGCGTTGCCGTGACGCTGCTCGAATTGCGTAATGCCTCTCGGCCAGCCGGGGGAGGTTGTATCAGCCATTGCGATGATCGCCGGGATTGTCGTTGATGGAAGGATCGGTGCCGCGAACGGCGGCGGGCGGATCGGAGGATTCTGAAGGGAGATCGTCGATCATCTCCGGGGTTGCCAGGATCTCCGTGGCCTCCGCCAGCCGGGTATCCGGGACATATACTTTCGCGACCGCGAGGGCGCCGATGGTAAAGCCGCGCGAGGAATCGACCTGCGAGATGACGAACGCCGGGATGTTGTGAGCGCGGAGCCGGCCGGCGATCAGCGTCGCCTGGATCTCCGTGTTGACCGTCCGGACAATCACCCAGTCGATCTCTTCTCCCAACTCTTCGCGCTCATCCCTCTCTATCTCCGCGGAGCAGAACGGGCAGCGTTCGTCCTCGTCACCGAGGGCATGAAGGCAGACAGGACAGAGGAGCATGGAAACACCTGAAAGCTCGTATCGGAACGCCGTGGAGTTGATATCACCATGCCCGGAACGGGCCATCGCCGGCGGGCAGGCCATGCATTCCGTTGCCGGCGTCCGGGATTCCACCGGGGATATCCGTGGCGGACATGGATTTCATGCCGGGAGACAATCTACTCAGACGCGGAGGATACTCAAGCGGAGGTGATCCGCGGGCAGTGACTCAATTTGAATCCAGCCTCCGGTTGACAGCGCGATGATCCATCGACAATCCTCTGATCACTCTTCAAGCTCCGTCAGGAACGCACCGGTTGCAGCATCGATGCCTCCGTTGCCCACTCAGGCTCCATCGGAGCGTACCATCCTCGCATGCCGGCAGAATAGTACGCTCCTCTGGAGCTTGGAATCAAGGAAGGCGTGGTGATGCTACAACCGGTACGCCCCGATGAGGCTGGAAAGACGAGTGCCGGAGGCACTGGATTATTCCGGACATCCATTACTCTTCAAGCTCCGTAGGAGCGCACCGGTTGTGGTAACGATGTTCCCCTTTCCCTTAAGCTCCATCGGAGCGAACCATCTTCGCATCCATGAAGGAAGTGGCATCCCTGCAACCGGTACGCCCCGATGGGGCTGGGAAGCCAGATGCCGCATATGACTCCGGGCATCATCCACAGCATCTCAACCTGAGTCACTACCAATCCGCGGGACGACGCGGCGGGAAGCCCGGAACGGATCATCCAATCACATGCCGGGGAGCTTCGTCGCTGTTTCGGCGGGGAGAGGAGCGATGCGGCCCCGCGATTCGTTATCTTTCCCTGTCCCGTTGTTCCGCCGTTGTCCGCCCCGCCCTGATATGCTATTTTCCACGTATCCATGAATCAAAAGACTATTACGAACCTCGCGACGGCGGCCGGACGTACCGCGTATCAGGAATACTGGCACGATCTCGTCGTCGATCAGCGCAGCGCCGTCATTCCATCGCTCTTCGGGCTCTGGAGAACGGCGGCGTTCGGCAGCGAAATCCGCATCGCGGGGACCGATACGTCCTACAGGATCGGCCATCCGCTTGGACCACGGGGCGGGACGCGCGTCTTCATGGAAGAGATCATCGTCCGCCATTACTACAACAACGTTCAGGCGCTGGTCTACTTCGGCGCCGTCATCCTTCTGGTCTTCCTGGGCCTCCGCTTCGCCGGGCTGCTCTCCGAACGGGTATCGCTGATCGGCATCGCCATCGAGGCGTTCATGCTGCTGATGCTCTTCACCGTGCTCTTTTACGCGCCCGAGGATGAAGCCGCTCCGGCCGCCGTGGAATCGGCCGGGACGCCGGAGGAACCCGAGGAGGAGGCCGATCACGAGGTGATCCGCGAGGTGCTTCGGGAGCTTGAGGATATCGGCAGCACCTATGCCAGCCTCGGCCTGCGACTGGAGCAGTCGGCCAGGGGACAGGAGGAGGCGATGAAGGATCTGGCGCAGCGCGTATCGGCCATTCAGGGGCTCAATCTCCTGGAATCGCACGCCGAGCGGCTGGAGACCACCAACGTCCTTCTCGGCCAGCTCGTCTCGTCGATCGAGGCGATGAGCCAGCGGATCGATATGCTCTTCGGCAAGGAACTGGAGTTCTTCGTCCGCAAGGAGTTCGAGCGGATGGTGAACCGCGACGCGGGCGAAGGCCCGGCGAACAACCTGCCGAACCATCGCGAGGAGCGGCGATGACCCCTCTGCCCCCCATCCGATCCAGCCGCAGGAAGACATCGATCGAGATCTACTTCGTGCTCTATCTCTCCGCGATCATCCTGCTGCTGGGCACAACCCCGTCGCATCGCAACACGCGGGAGGATGAGCTGGAGGATCTGATCCGGCATCTCCTGGTCTCCGATTTCAAGGTGAAGGTGGAAAAGGCGGCGCTCCTCTACAGCTTTATCCCCGCCGGCGTCAGGCTGGACACCACCGGTCGCATCCTTGCGCGCGACAGCGTGAACACGATCACCGCGCGCGGGACGTTTTCAAACGTCGATTTCAAGATCCTCTCCATCCGCGACAGCGGCGGCGCGATCGTCTCGCTCGACAGAGCCTCGCTGATACGCCGGGACGATCGCTCCTGTCTCTTCCAGTGGAAACCTTCAGCCGGCGATCGCAACGCGATCTACAGCGTGACGGTGGCCGGGATTGCCTCCCCCCTCCCCCCTCCGGGGCTTCGCAGCGACCTCCGCGACAAGGTGAACGAGGTGCTGAAGCGCGGCGGCACGGTGAGCGATTCCGTGACGTTCACGGTGAATGTCCTCGCCGTCAACGATCTTGTCGCGCTCCGCAGGCTCCCCCTCAGCAGCTCCCGCCCCGGAGATTCGGGGATTACCACGACGATCTTCGACACGCTCCCGTTCCAGGGGGGGCGCACTGCCGCCGGAACGAATTTCGAGCTGGTGGCATCCAGCCTGACGATCCCGCAGCCCCCCTCCAGCAACTGGAGCAATCGCATCACGATTCAGGGGGCGACCACGTCGGAGGATCTGGACCTTCAGGTGAGCGGCGGTGACGCGAAGGTGACGCGGAAGGGGCCGTCGTACATCGAGGTCTACGGCACCACACCGATGAAGGGGGCGCAGCAGATCACGATCACCGGCACGCCGAAGAACGGTGGGAAGCCATACTCGACATCGTTCACGGTGAAGTCCACCCCGCTGGCGCTGCCGCAGTTGCCGCAGGCGTTTATCCTCGGCTCCGCCTACCGGCTCGATTTCCGCTCGTCATCGGAGATCTCCAACGACAGGATATCGGTTGGGGTGGAGGAGAATGGCAAGCCGGTGGTGTTGCCGAGCGAAACGGGGGCGACGCTTCGTTATGTCCCGCAGGAGGCCGGCAAGGCGGTGATAACGCGGTATCTTGGCGATCAGGTTGCCGATCGCTACAGCATCAATATCGTCCCCATCGGCCTTCCCACGGTCTATCCGCCGAAGCGGGAGAGCACGACATCGGCGACGATCACGACCATTGCGTACGGCAACGTCAGGGATCTTCCGAACAAGGTGAAGCTGATCGTGGATGAGGGGAACGTGGAGGATGCCGAGCAGATCGACGAGAAGACCGACGATGTCTACAAGACGACGACCCAGGTCTGGCGGATTACGAAGAAGGGAAGCGGTGAATTCAGATTCACCGTGCACGCGGTGGATCTTCGCGGCAGCAGGAGCGGTAAATCAAACCAGGCGGAGTATCGTGTTCAATAGGATCATCCAGTGCGTGGCGTTGGTTCTTGCCGTGGCCGGGCTCAGCCCCGCTGCACGCGGGCAGGAACTGTTCCGCGCAAGCTGGACCATCCAGGACAAGTCGCGCGGGCTCCAGCAGGATATCGCCAGGGAGATCATCCAGCGGTTCAACGACTGGCAGACAAGGGATGATCCGAATCCCACCACCGTCCGCCTCGACGACTTTCTCCGCGTCACGGTCGTTGGCGAGCTTCTCCCCTCCAACGCCGTCCGCAACCATCTCAGCCGCCTCGTGCTTGGGACGCTCGTGATCGAAAAACACTTCGACGAGTTCCTGGACACCGCGACGATCTCCAGCCTGGAGCGGCGCGATCACTACTGGTGCGATGAGGCCGTGGTGGTATACGATCCGGTTCACTCCCCGGTGGCAACCACCGGCGAGGAGGGGGAGATCGACAGCAGCCTTGCGCCGTATCTCCGCAGCTACACCGGCCGGCGGATGCCGCGCGCGCGCCTGGCGCTGGACGAAAGCTCCATCAGGCTCGGCACCGAGGCACGGGTCTGGGCCGGGATCGGCTTCGAGGAGATCGCGCTGCCGGATTTCACCTACGGCAGCGCGCGGCTCGGCGTGGGCTATGGCGGCCTCCGTCTCTGGGGAACGCTCCCCGCGCCGATTGGAACAAAATCGAATCCCCTGCTGGCTCGCGGCCTGGAGGGCTCGTACGGGTTTGGCGTGGGGTTCGATGAGGATCATTTCGGCGGGATGATCTCCGGCGCGTTCACGCCGAAGGAGATATCATCGGCGCCGGGGACCGATCGTTATTTCATCGGCCGGATGGCGTTGATCTACGGCATCATCCCCATCCGGCTCGCGATTCTGAATGATGTCCCGCTCCGCGCCAAGCTGGGCCTGGGCTATCTGGACGCCCGCAAACTCCCCCTTGCCCCTGATGGCGCCGGCGTTGTCGCGGCCGATGAGGCATCCGGCCTGCTTGCCCCGATGGGGCACCTGGAGTATGCGCGCATCGCGGAGGATGGGACCACCGAGTCGAGCGCCACTGCGGGCTTCTTCAGCGACAATCTCTACGGGTCGTATCAGGGACGCTTCAGCACAGCGCTGGGCTGGCGCGTGACCGCCGCGGCATACGGGCTGCTGGGAAATCGCCCGGCCTATCTCCCCTCCTTCGCCATCACGCCATCGATCACCTACACCTTCTGGTGACCGCAACGGTGAACATCCGCACGCTCCATATCATGGCCTGGTTCTGCGCCTGCATTGCGGCGCTCGGGCTTGCGCCCTCCGGTTCCCAGGCCCAGACGCACGAGTGGAAGCTGGTGGACAGGATGCTGCACGACCGGACCACGATGGCGATCAGACGATATTACACGTTCGTCAAGCCGGACTCGCTCCGGCTGCGCTATATCCGGAACAATGAGCGGGGCCTGGCCTACCGGCTGCGCGCCCGCTCCGGCGATAACGACACGCTGGGGCAGCTTCTCTCCATCACCCTCGGACAACTCTCGCTGATCTCCACGCCGAGCGTCAGGATCGCGGTGGGGGACGATCTCTACCGGGCGCTGCTGCTCTCGCGCGCCAACCCGCTGGCGGAGGAGCGGGAAATCATCGATGGAGATGCGTTCGGTCATGATGACTGGAGTGGAGATTTCAAGGTGATAGCGTCGATCGATCGCATCGATTACCGCTTCTGGCCGGGCCTGGCGGCGTTCGCCTCCATCGGCGCGCCGGAATCGAATCTCTCCTGGTGGAACGATGCCACCGCGCGGATCGGGGTGGCGGCGCCGGGCTGGGAGTTCGGGGTGATCGTACCATTTGCATCGGGGGGAACCTCGTTCGGTCCGTGGCGGGAACGGCTGCTTGCCCCCGGTTACGGCGCGGCCGGCCTTGTGCGCGCGGGGCCGATCACCGGACGGGCGCGGTTCACGGTGCTGGGCGCCCCGGCCTTCAACTCGCTGCCGGTTGCTCCCGGCGTCTATGTCCATACGCTCTCCGGCGCGGCAACCTACGCCACATCGTTCGAGACGGCGATCGGCTCGTTCAGGGAGGATATCGGGATCGGCTACGAGGAGTTTACAAGGGGCCGGATGGATGGCGATATGCCGCGATCGGAAGGGTATGTCAGGCGCATCTCCCCGATCGCGGAGGTTACATGGACAAGCGCGCAGAGAAATCTTCAGGGACATATCGGCGTGGCCGATCTATCGCTGCGGGGCGGGTTCACCGCTCGCCTCACCGAGACGCTCTGGGTGGAAGCGCGCGTGGTGAGCAACGATATCCTTCGCGATCCGAAGGCGTTCGAACATCCCTTTATTCTTTTTCTCACTCCGATGGTGAAATTCTGACGCGTGGGGCGATGCCCCGCGCAGAAGGGATTGCGCCCCTCCGGGGCTTGAGAAGGTTCTGATGCCTGACGCCGATATTGTTTACCAGGCTGCCGGCTTCCCCGGCCGGAGGGGGATACCACCGCTCATGGAACTCCCGATAGTATCGCGCGGCCTGATGCATTCCGTTGGTTGCGGCCGGAGCCGTGGCACGGTGTTGCAGGCAATAACAGGCACATCGCGCGGAATCCGGCATGCAGGCAGGGAGGATGGCGCGATTGAATCTCCCCGGCCATGCATTTCGACAGGAACGGGGAGACGACGCATTATCGGCCCCCTTGATCGCGGGCCATCGATGGCGTCGATACGGCAATTACTTCACGATGGAACAGTGATGGATACGACTCTGGTGCTTCTTCATGCCTTCCCTCTCTGCAGCGTGATGTGGGAGCCGCAGCGGCGCGCGCTGGAGGGCACGGTGCGGCTCTACCTCCCCGACCTCCCCGGATTCGGCACGGAGTCGCGGCTGGACGGCGAGCGATTTTCAATGAAGCTGGCGGCCCGGTTCATCCAGCACGAGCTGGATGCCAGAAAGATCGACCGCTGCGTCCTTGGCGGTCTCTCGATGGGAGGGTATATCGCGTTCGAGTGCTGGCGGCTCTTTCCCGAGCGGATCGCCGGGATGATTCTGGCGGATACCAAGGCATCGTCGGATACGGCCGAGACGCGGAGCAGGCGATTTGATTCCGTGGTGAACATCGGCCAGGGGGATTTTCCGGGGTTTGTGGAGGATACGCTGAAAACGCTGCTGGCGGAGGAGACGTGGAACGAACACCCGGAGGTGGTGGAGGTGGCGCGCATCCTGATGCGGACGGCCGATCCCCAGTCGGTGATCGAGGCCCAGCTCGGCCTGGCGGAGCGTCCCGATTCCACGGCAACGCTTGGGACCATCACGGCGCCGACCGTGGTCATCGCCGGGCGTCATGATGCGATCGTGCCGATCGACGAGGCGCGGGAGATGGCCGCCGCGATTCCCGATGCCGGGTTTACGATCATCGAGCGCGCGGGACATCTCTCCAATCTGGAGAACCCGGAGGAGTTCAACGCCGCCGTGATGGGGCTGCTTGCCCGCGTCGACGGACGCTGAATGTCACGATCGCGCGTCGGCAGGTCTTCTCCCTACGGCTTGCTCCGGTTCGCCTGATACTGCCGCACGGCAACATCATGCTCGCGGTCGGTACGGCTGAACGCGTGCCGCCCGGAGCCATCGGCCTTGGCGACGAAGAAGAGGTAATCGTGCGTGGCGGGGCTGAGCGTTGCAAGGATCGAGGCGCGGCCGGGGTTATTGATCGGCCCTGGGGGAAGCCCCTTGTAGAAATAGGTATTGTACGGATTGTCCAGCCTGGTATCGGCGAACAGCAGGCGGCGCGGGCCATCGGGGAGGATATACTGAATGGTGGGATCGGCCTGGAGCTTCATGCCGATGTGAAGGCGGTTGAGATAGACGCCGGCGATCACCGGGCGCTCCTCATCGACGCGCGCCTCCCCCTCCACGATCGAGGCCAGGGTGATCGCCTCGTAGGAGGAGAGGCCAAGCGCCTCGGCCTTTTTCTTGAGCGCGTCGGTATAGAACTCGCGGAAGACATCGGCCATGCGACGGAGAAGGGTTGCCGGCTTCTCCCCCCAGAAGATGTAATAGGTATCGGGCATCAGATATCCCTCGGCGCTGGCGGCGGTGATGCCGATCGTCTTGAGAAACGCCCGGTCGTTCGCCAGGTGGACGATCTGGGCGGAATCGCAGCCGGCCTCACGCGCGGCGATCGACGCGATCCTTCTGATCGTGATCCCCTCCGGGAATGTGACCTTCGATTTTACGGTGGAGTGCCCTTCCACCAGGGCCGACAGGAGCTGGGCATTCGAGAGGCCGTGATTGAATTTGTACGATCCCGGCTTAATCTTCCCGTCGTTCCCCGTGGTCACAGCAAGGATCTTGAAGGCGGCGCGACCGTGAATCAGCTCCGCCCCTTCCAGCGAATCGAGCACTTCATCGAACGATGCTCCCTCGGGAATGCGGACGATGATGTCTCCTCCCGCGTCGGAGCGCATCCAGGTCTGGTAGACGAAATACCCGCCGACCGCGAGAATGAGGATGACGATTGCCAGAATGATCTTCCGAACCATATAGAGTTACTTGCAAGGCGTGAAGATCGGTCGTAGTTTTTTTCAACCGACGAGTTGCACAGCGTAGCGTTCCGACTATTGATGCCATTCTCCCCTGATCCCGACCTCCATCCGATATACGGCGCTGCCGGCGCGTGCGGGCCGACCGCATTTATCGCCCGGTTCATCCGGCTGTCCGTCATGATCGTTCCGCTGCTGGCCCTGCTGGCCGGCGCAAACGCGTTCGCCCAGGGGCCGCCCCCCCCACCGTATGTGCCCTCCCCGATCGACTCGCTGATCAAGGCGCAGGACTCGATTATCACGGCGGCCGGCAGCGCAATCGCGGCGGACTCCACGCGGATCGATGAATATGAGAAGATTATCGGCATCTACAAGGCGCGGAAACGCTTTTCCGATGAGCTTTCGCTTGCTGATAGAATGCGCCACCGCAATCCAGGCGCATCGGTGGCGCATTTCCTCTATGCGGACGCGCAACTCGACAACGGCGCCCCCGATTCGGCAATCGGATCGCTGCGGAAAGCGCTGATCATCCAGCCGACGTTTGTCCGCGCCCGCGTGACGCTCGCCGAGGCCTATACGATGCTGAAGGCATATGATTCCGCGATGGGCCAGCTCGACACAGCGATCGCCTTCAACCCCCGCTATGCTCAGGCGCAGATGCAGCGCGCGTCGCTGCTGACGCTGATGGGTCGCGACAGCGAGGCGGTTCTGAACTACCGGGCGGCATCGGAGCTGCTCCCCGACACGTTCATCCCCTGGCTCCGGCTGGGCCGTGGGTTGATCAAGATAGCAAACTACGGGGATGCCATCGATGCCCTGAAGTACGCGATGTCGCTCAATCCCGACTCCCCCGATGCCCTCTATCTCTACGCCGAGGCGAATGCCAAGGGAGGCGACCGGGAGGAGGCCGTGAAATCCTACGAGCGATTCATGCTGCGCTTCCCGACCGATAAACGCGCGCTGGATGCCGAGCGGGCCGCCCGCGAAATGGGAGGCGGAAGGCCGTAGGATCGGCTCGATAGAAACCGGATAGACGGGATATTGCCACGTCTCCGTTCCGCCCGTCATAAGGCACGCAAGCGAAAGCCCGGCTGATAATGGATCAACCGGGCTTTACTATTGATATCACAACCCGCGCACAACGCTCGTCTCGGGATTATTTCACCTTGCGATCGAAATCGACCAGGAAGGTAAAGCGGAGCGTGTTCGCCAGAGGATGGGTATCCACGATCGTGTTGATATAGCTGAAATCGAACGAGTAGATATCGTAGCGGAGGCCGCCGCCGAAGGTGAAGAAGCGACGATCACCGCCGGCCGCCGTCTCCGTAAAGTATCCCGCGCGGAGCGCCACAAGCTGATCGTACCAGTACTCGACACCCGTGGACCACTCGACGCCCTTGCCATTTCCCCACGCCGTGACAAGCGATTTCGGCACCGGATCGACCGAGACTGAATCGGGGCGGTTGACGAGGAGCTTGGTCATGTCCACCGCGAAGGTGAGATCGTTGAACTCATCCTTGACGAAGTGAAACCCCGTTCCCAGGCGGAGGTTGGTTGGAAGAGGATCGGCCTGCGCGATATCGATATAGTGGATCTTCGGACCGATATTGGCAAGGTTGAAGCCAAGGCTGACGAAATCCTCGGGAAAGCCCCAGTCGGTCTTCGGCGTCCAGAGACCACCAAAGTCAAACGCCACGCTCCGGCCGACGCCGCTTCCCTTTTCGTTGGAAACCGAGACGCTGGAGAGATTGGACTGGATGTAGCGGGCCTGGATGCCAAGGCCGAAATCATCCTCCACCATGGTCGAGTAGCCGGCGCCGATGGCGAACTCGAGCGAGCGGAACTTCGCCCCCTGGTTGCCGTTCTCGAACGTCTGCTGGAACTCGCCGAGATCAAGGAAGGTGAGATGCGCGTTGATCGTGCCGTCGAGATCCTTGACGTAGGTGGAGCCGGTAAGATAACTGTAGTGGAGATCGGCGTTGAACTGCGGGAGCCACTTGGAATAGGTAAGGCTCACCTGCGTATTCTTGTTATAGGCAAGGCCGCCGACATTATAGAATGTGCCGTTGACATCCTTGCTGATACCGGTCCCGACTTCCCCCATGCCACCCGCGCGAGCGTTTGGAGGGATGATAAGGAAGGGAACCGCCGAGCCATTCGAGCCACCGGTTCCGGTGGACTGAGCCGAGGCGGCGACGGTCGTCAGGACAAGTATGGATAACGCCGGAACAAAATGGCGAGAGAATGCGAACCGCATGAAGGTCATCCTCATAGAGTAACATGAATACGTACGTTCGAAAAAATCAGCAGCCTGCACACTACTACCAACACATTACATCGTAGTGTGACTCATCCACCGAAATCGACTGTTATCGACGCAGTAACTGCGCTGCAGAAGGTTCAAAACGACTCGATACGTACCTCTATGAGATTAAAACTTGGGCCAATATAGGCGCACGGTAAACGAATTGACAAGAGATTTCTCAGTCCCCATGAGAGCGGGGAACCGGCGGGGCTTCATCCGTGGAATACTTGGCTGACGCGCAAGGACCGCCCGATGTTGCCTTTGCGAAAAGATAGGCAGGGGTGATGCCCCCCGCGCCAGGGATTGCGCCCCTCCGGGGCTTGAGAACATTCTGACGCTGACGTGGCGGCTGATGTTGTTCAACTCCTCGGACCGTTCAACAACGATCGGATGCAGGGCGGCCAAGCGCGGCAGATGACGTTGTTCAACAGTCGATCAGAGCCACTTCATCTTCTTATACCACGCCACGGTCTGCTCCACCCCCTGCTGAATGGAAATCTGCTGCCGGTAGCCGAAATGCTGTCGCGCCTTGTCCACCTTGCAGAGCCAGTATCGCTGCGTGATATCCCGCCCCTTCTCGAAGTTGAACACCGGCGGCTTCTTCTGAAACCGGCCCAGGAACCCGCTGATCCCCGCCGCCGCGAAGACGAGCGCATGCGGAATCCGGAGATGCCGCGCGCGTGGACGGCCGAACGCCCTGGCCGTTATCTCGCCGACATGTTCCCAGGTATAGAACTCCTCGGAGCTGATGAAGTAGGTCTCCCCCACCGCCCGATCGCTCTCCCCGGCCTGAATAAAGCCGCGCACAAGATCATCGACATGAACAAGGCTCACCAGTTTTCGATCGAAGCCGATCAACGGAGCAAACCCGCGCGCCACCACCTGAAAGAACTTGAAGATCTCCACGTCGCGCGGGCCGTATACAGCCGGCGGCCGGACGATCGTCAGCGGCAGATCACCCATTCGCGCGATCACCTCACGCTCGGCTGCGGCCTTGCTCTCCCCATACGCGGTGATCGGCCGGAGCGGAGCGGTTTCGTCGATCGGATCGTCGGCGCTGGAGGATGGGCCCGCGGCCGCCTGGCTGGAGACGTGGATCATCCGCTTGAGGCCGGGGTTGGCCTCGGCGACCGCATCGAGCAGATTTCGCGTGGCAACCTGGTTCGCCGCGAAGAATCCCTCGCGGTTCTTGGCGGCCGTGGCGCCGGCCACGTGATAGACATAATCGACATCCCTTACAGCCTCCCGGAGCGATGCCGGATCGGTGAAGCTGGCGGTGACGTATTCTACCGGAAGATGGCTGATATTTTTCGTGGATGAGGTCGGACGAACCATCACGCGAAGATCGTACCCCTTCGCGTGCAGATGGTCGGCCAGATGACTTCCGATAAACCCGGTCGCGCCGGTGATCAAAGCTTTCATGCGGATAGTTGAGTTCCCGGCGGACGAGGTGGTCAGCCCATCGGCCGGGGCCCGTCCAGGGCGTGCTGTAAGAAGTTCATGGCAAGGAAAAGCCCGCCTCTGCGCGGGAAGCGGGCCTAAATTAGCGATTGACCGCCGAGCATCAGCTATCCGCCACGCTAATAATTCTCCTTCACCTGGAGCAGCTCGAACGCTTCCCTGAAGAACATCGGGATCTCCGCCGACACGATCGTCCCGCCGGAATCGAGCCTTCCGACAAGGTCGTAAAGCGTCTGGTCGGGCTTCCCCTCCGTCGGCGTCGTGGCATCCGGCGGGAGAGCATCCTCCGGCGGATAACCATCGACAACGGCGACGGCCGAACGCTTATCGATCCCATCCCGCAACGATTTCAGAAGCTGCTCCACCGAAAGCTGCCCAAGCCGCCGATAGCTCTCGAACTGCGCCTCGTCGAACCACTGATCGGCGGTCGACTGCTGCGGGAAGGAATCGTTCTCAAAGCCGTATTGCCGCACGTCCACGCTCTCCGCCTGCGTCAGCGTCGGCTTCACCACGATGATATAGCCGGTCCGGCTCTCCTTTGTCTCGCACTGCTTCCATCCCAGCGTTCGCGCATGTGCCTCGGAGTAGCGGATTCTCCCCACCACGAAATGCTGGGTGCCGTATCGCTCGTCGCCATCGCCATCGGGCTTCACCTTGACCGGGATGATGTTCAGATCCACCTCGATCCCGAAATCGATCCGGCAGCGGCGGATGGCATCCCCCAGATCGGAGAAGCAGGGGCGTGGATCGGCGCCGCAGTCGGCCAGGACGATATAGCGGCAGCCACGCTCCACCAGCGCATACAGAGCGGTGTTCTCGAAATGGCCGCCATCGGTCAGATAGCAGTAGCTGGAGAGATCGTTCGTCTGCGAGAGCAGCTCGCGCAGGGTGTAGAAGGGCCAGAGCCGTGCCTGGGGCGATTGCCAGCTCTCCTTGTTCGGCGTGGGCGCCCAGTAGCCCAGCCGCACATTGAACATCGTCATCAGCATCGCCAGCGATGAGGTGGGGGTTTTCGATCCCATGTTCGGGCTGGCGGCGGCGCCGGAGACGGAGACGGCGGAGCCGAGCGTGAACCCACCGGAGAGATAGTGCTTCGTGCTCCGATAGCCCGTGCGCGCGGAGCCGCAGTAGCCCTGCGTCAGGATGAAATTGGCCGCCGAGCGCTGCGCCGTTGCCAGATCGCGTCCGGCAACCAGATTGAGCGTGGTGTTGATAAGATGATATGGCCCTCCGCGCTGGCAGTTCCGCAGGCTGGTCAGCGGAAGATCATCACCTTCCACCGCCTCGTTGATCTCCTTCTGCTGAACGCGCCTGGCCTGGTTGGAGGCCCCCATGTAGGCCCTGGTAAGACGCGCCTTGTAGAAGGCGTGAATGGAGAGCATGTTGGGATCGACCGTCCAGCCGAGCGCGACGGCGCAGGCGAGAAACGTGGTCATCAGGCAGAACGCGCCGTGGATATCGGTGATGTAATGATCCTGCTGAAGCCGGAACACGCCGTGGTGATGGGAGAGATATTGATAATGCTGGCCGTGGCTCGCGAACCCGATGGCGATGAACACCGTCAGCACGATGAAGTTGGCGGTGATGACGGCGATTGTCCGCTTGTTCGCGCCGCTTCCGAAGAAGATATCCCACACCACATATATGCTGCAGAGCACAAGCCCGAACACGGCGTACGCCGCCAGATCCGGGGCCTTGTCGTCCTGATAGTGTATGAAGTTTCCAAGCTCCATCCCGCAGACGAAGTACACGAGGGCGGCAACGACCGCGAAGAGCACGGTAATCAGCACCATGATCTCCGTTGGATGCATGTGAAATCGCCTGCGCTTGCTCAGTGTGAGCACGAAATGATGATTGTAGCCCTTCCTTTTCCCCTCCCTGGTGATCTCCGTCACCCGGCGAAGGAGGAACCGCACGACCAGGATGATCGCGCCAAGCGCCACGATGAGAATCGCGAACATGGCGGATGGCCTGAACGGGGCAAGCAATGCCTCCACGGTCCGTCCGGGATTGGGATCGTGCGTGAAATACTCCAGGATCAGCTTCTGGCTGGCCGCATACAGCGGCACCGATGCCATCACCGTGCAGATGATCAGCATCCCCCAGGATGCCGTGCTGTTGCTGAACTTCATCTCGTACCAGGCAAAGAGAAAACAGAGGATCACCCCTATGAACGTGGCGTAGTGAAGCGGCTCGCTCAGATCATTGAACTGTTCGATCGGGATCACCAGTTGCGCCAGCATCGTCTGCCCGGCCCACGACGCGGCGATGGCGCCGGCAAGCACGAACAGCGTGGGAGCCACCGCGAAGATCACCTTGCTCAATGCGGATGGCGTGGCGCTGGAGGACTTGTCGCCGCCACCGGTCGGCGCCGCCTTCAACGCCGTGAAGACCGCGCTGCCGACCGCGGCAAGAAGCCCGCCCCACCCTCCGATCTTCTTCAGATATGAGAGGAACGCGCTATCGGGATCGTTGAAGAGAAAATCCACCAGCTCGTGGCTGTAGCCGGCGATCGCCAGGACCGCCGTCAGCACAACCACGGTCACCAGCAGCGTGGCATGCGTCCGCACAAGCCGGTTGCGCCGCACCTCCCGCCGCCATTGCAACGTCGCCTTGGCATCGCCGGCGTCGTGGCGGATGCCGGTCCGGCAGGCGGAATAGAGCATCAGCACCGCCATCGCGCACCAGAACCCCAGCGAATACCAGTGCCGCCACCACCAGCCCACCGCCTCCATGATCGATGTCTTCTGCTCCTGCTCCAGCCCGGTGCCTACGCCGTGCTTGAAGATCAGCATCATGCAGAGGAGCAGCGCGCCGGCCGCCCCAAGCTCTATCCACGGTATCACCTTCTGCCGTTTGGATGATCCATCCTGCCCGCAGATCATCCACGCCACGATCAGCACCACGATCCACCCGATCATCGGCACGATCAGCCACAGCCCGGACGCCGCCCGGTTCAGCAGCCGGTTTTTGAAGGCGTGATGTTCCCCCAGGGCCAGTTTCGCGGAATCGATGGCCGGCGTGGGAGCAACACGTCGCTTTGCATACAGCCGGTAGTGCTCCAGATCGACGCGACCGCTATCATCCGCGGTCGCCTCGGATGATCCGGGCCGCACATAGAGGCGAACATCACCGGTATCCTGCGGTGCCGGGGCAACCGGCGGCGCGGTTGCCGTCTCCCCATGGAGGAAATCACTGGCGGAGCTGGGATGAATCAGAAAGTAGAGCTGCCCCATCAGCACCACCGCCAGGAATATGGGGATCAGGATCAGCCATGTAAGGAACAGATTGCGCGATACCACCGATACGGCGCGCCATGTGTCGGCGCTGAGCGCCCCCTTGCGCGGCGTAAGGTAGTTGGCGAAAAGACGAAGATGGTGAACCGGATCGGAGCCGGCACTGAGCGCGCCATCGGCGATCTTATCCCGAAGCTCCAGCGTTTCGCGGGGGGCTTCCCCGATCCCATCCTGGCCTGGGATCAGATTGGGTTTCCCCTGCTCCTGTTCGCGGATATAGAGATAGGAACTCTGCCGCTCCGGCTCTATCCGCTCCGGCGGCGGGAAGGTCTCCCTCCGCTGAAGATACCGGCTCAGCGCATCCTCGATCAGCAGCCGGTTCAGAACCCGGATATCTGCATCATCCCCCCGGCTTATCAGATATGTTGTGGTGGAGGAAAACGGCACATTCAGGAATCGATCGTCCTGATAAAGACCGTACACCCCCAGCATCGCGTTCAACTCGATCACAAGCTGCCTCATGATCTCATCGCGGAGGGGCTTGTCGGGACTTGAATAGCTGCGGATCAGGACCGCGAGGCTCATCGGCTTTCCAGGGCTCCTGTCCGGCGCCTTGCTCCCACTATCGGCCGGCCCGACTCTCGCGGCGGCCTCGGCGGCCTCTATCACCGGTTCCGCCTCCCTCCTGGCCGTATCGGCGGCCTTTGACGCGGATTCCGCCGCCTGCCTGGCAGCATCGGCGGCCTTTGACGCGGATTCCGCGTCCTTCCCGGACTTCGCGGTTGAAGGCTCCACAACCGACGTATCCTTCGCGACCCTCTCAGCCTCGTCAGCGGCGGCCCTTGCATCCACCGCCGCCCTTTCCGCCTCGTCAGCCGCGGCCTTTGCGGCGGCGGCCTTCATCGCGGTATCCGTGGCGGTCGTGACTTCATGGGGATGCTCGAACCGCCACATGAGGTAGCGCGCGAACGGCTCCGTCGCGGGGGTCGCCGGCTTCAGATAATCGTTCCCGGCAAGCAGGGCAATCACGCCATCCTGATCGATGAAATCGACAACCTCGAACCGCGGATCGCGCGCCAGCCACGCGCTCCACCAGCCACCGACGAAACCGCCGCCGGAAACCGTCGAGAGATAATCGAAGGCCTGGATCAACCCCTTGTTCCGCAATCCCTGGAGAAGCCCCAGGCAGAACGTCGCGCTTCGAATCCCGCCGCCGGAGAGGGCAAGCCCGGTCAGGTTCTGGAGCGTCTCCTGCCGGAATTCGGCATGCTCCCCGGACCCCTTCGTCGGGTTTCCAAGAAACATCCGCCGCTCGATGATCTCGTCGCACTCGGCGCCGAAGACCGTATCGAACGTGCACGGCTCCCTCTCGCTCTGCCCGAATGATGTCTGCTCGCTCATGGATGACGATGGTTATTGAGGAAGGTCGAGTGAATTCATCTGAACCTCGCGCGGCGCGATCCTCCCGATCCGGGAATCGATATGGACGATATCGCCGACACGGCACGACGATGCTGCTTCCGGCTGAAGATTCGTTCTCTCGATAGTGGCGCACCGCGTGGGCGCGTGGGGGGCGGAGTTCGTCCGGCGGCATTCCCGCCGATCATGGCGTTGCGGCTGCGGTCATCATCGGGGGGGGGGAGGAGTCCCGGCCGGACGCATCATCCCTCCCCCTTGTTCTACAAGCGCTTACCTGAAAGAACCTCCGTCAGCGGCCCATTCCGTCAGGAGCGTCAGGCTACAATCCCCCGCCCGCTCCCGCGCCGGCCACCTGGAAATAGTGTCCGAGCGTTCCAAGGGAGTTCTGCGCGATCGTCAGGAGCGGCCCGAAGAAATTCGGCAGGCCGAGCAGAAGCGTTGCAAGGGCCAGAACGCCCAGGATGACGATGCTCCCGGCATCGAAGGTGATCGCGGGCTGCTCGCCGGAGGGCTTCTCCAGATACATCACCTTGAGCACGCGAATATAGTAGTAGAGGGAGATCACCGAGTTGATCACACCGATCACCGCAAGCCAGAGGAACCCGCGCCCGGCGCTGAGGAGCGCGTTGAACAGAAAGAGTTTTCCGATGAACCCCGACGTGGGAGGAAGCCCGACCAGCGAGACCATCATCACGCTGAAGAGTACCCCGACCAGCGGCATGCGCGGCCCAAGCCCCTTGAAGTCCTCAAGCTCCTCCGACCCGACCCGCTCGGCGATCTTCTGAATGGCGAAGAACGCCCCCAGGTTCATGATCAGATACACCGCGAAGTAGACAAGGATGGCGGCGATGCCGTACGGCGTCCCCACCACGAGCCCCATCAGCATGTAACCCGCATGGGCGATCGACGAATAGGCGAGAAGACGTTTCAGGTTCGACTGCTGGAGCGCGGCCAGATTGCCGAGCGTCATCGTGAAGACGGAGATCGCCGCGAGGACGCCCATCATGTTGACGCCGTAGAGCGCGTGCGGATAGGCAGTGGAAACGAACCGGATCAGCAGCGCGAACCCGGCGGCCTTCGACGCGACCGAAAGATACGCCGTCATGGTGATCGGCGCTCCCTCGTAGACATCGGGGGTCCAGAAGTGGAACGGAGCGGCGGAGATCTTGTAGCCGAGCCCGGCCAGAATCATGATGCTGGAGATCAGGAGCGGGTTGATCAGCACGTTCTCGCGGTTGTGCGCGCCGAGCGCCGTCATGATCTCCCCGAAGTTGGTGGTGCCGAACATCCCGTACATCAGCGAGATGCCGAAGAGCATCACGCCGGAGGAGATGCCGCCGTAGATCACGTACTTCATCGACGCCTCGCTGGAACGGCGGACGTTCTTGGTGAACCCGACGATGGCGTAGGAGCAGAGGGAGACGATCTCGATGCCGAGATACATCAGCAGCAGATCGTTCGCGCCGACCATCAGGAACATGCCGAACGTCATCGCCAGCAGGAGCGAGTAGTATTCCCCCATCCGTGGCTTGCCGTCCACATCCAGCTCGCGCGATTTCAGCGAGAAGATCACCACCAGCACCGCCGCCACCGTGATCAGAACCTTGAAGAAGATGGAGAAGCTATCGACCACCAGCATCCCCTGTCCCTCCACCTGATGAGCGGCGCGGAAAAGGAACCCCTTCAACGCGGCATCGCGGGCCGAACCGGCCGGCTCCACGGAGTTGAACGCCACCACGCCGGCCGCCACGAAGCCCACCAGCGCAAGGATGCCGACGCTCTTCTTGGAGCCTTTCGTGAACGCATCCACCATAAGCGCCACCACGAAGAACGATCCGAGAATGATCTCCGGGATAAAGCGTCCGAAGCTGGCGGCCAGTTGTGAGAAATCGATATTCATGAGGACGATTGGAGTTGTTCGAAATGCCTGTCGGTATCGGAAGTCCGTCTCGCGGAGAGGAGGAAGATCCCCCTCTCTCCATGATCATCCTCAGTGCAGGACGTTGAGCGCCGTCGAGGTGTTCACCGCGTGATTCTGAAGGAACACCACCAGCGCGTTGACGCTTCCGTTCATCATGTTCAGCACCGGATGCGGCCAGACGCCGAGCCCCACCACGATCAGCACAAGCGGGACAAGCATCGCCCACTCGCGCTTGGTGAGGTCGGGAAGATGATTCTCCCACTCGCGGGTCTTCAGCGTCCCCAGGAATGCCCGCTGAAGCAGCCAGAGCATGTACGCCGCGCCAAGCACCACGCCGGCCAGCGAGAGGATGGTCCAGATGCGGATGGTCCCGTTGCGGAAGGCGCCGATGAAGACGAATGATTCCGACCACCAGCCGGAGAGCCCCGGAAGGCCGAGCGCCGCGAAGAAGGCGATCATCACGATAAAGAAGTATCCCGGCATGATGTTCGCCAGCCCGCCGAACTTGGCGATGGTGCGGTCGTGAACGCGATCGTAGACCACGCCAACCAGAAGGAAGAGCATGGCGGTGATGGTGCCGTGGTTGAACATCTGGAACACCGCGCCGGAGAAGCCGATGGCGTTCATCGACGCCAGCCCCAGGAGCACATAGCCCATGTGGGAGACCGATGAGTAGGCGATCAGCTTCTTCATATCCTTCTGCGCCATCGCGCAGAGCGCCCCGTAGACGATGCCGATAAAGCCGAAGATGGCGATCGACTCCATGATCGCCGGGGTCATCGCGACATCCGGGAAGATCGAGAAGCAGATCCGCATCATGCCGTAGGTTCCAAGCTTCAGCAGGACGCCGGCCAGGATGACGGAGATCGCCGTGGGCGCCTCCACGTGGGCGTCGGGAAGCCATGTATGGAACGGAAACATCGGCACCTTGATGGCAAACCCGACGAAGAGCGCAAGGAACGCCCAGAACCGAAGCCCCAGCCCGCCGCCGGCCGCAAGCGGGGAAAGCAGACCACCGGGGGTGTAGTTGAGCGGGTTCATCAGCGCCAGCATGTCAAACGTATGGGTCGGCGTAACCGCCCCCGGCGTGACGTTGGAGCTGTAGTAGAGCCCGATGATCGCCAGAAGCATGAAGACCGAGCCGGCAAGCGTGTAGAGGAAGAACTTGATCGCCGCGTATTCACGACGGGGTCCGCCCCAGATGCCGATCAGGAAGTACATCGGCAGCAGCATCAACTCCCAGAAGACATAGAAGAGGAAGAAGTCCAGCGATACGAACGTCCCCATCACCCCGGTGTTCAACAGGAGGAGCAGCGCGAAATACCCCTTGACGTTTTTGGAGATCGACCACGAGCTGGCGGTTGCCACAAGCATCACCAGCGCCGTGAGGAGGATCATCGGCATCGAAAGGCCATCGACGCCGAGGAAGAAATCGATGTGGATGTTCCCCAGCATCGTGGCCGGCAGGTCCAGCCAGACCGTCTTGGTGACGAACTGGAAACTGTTCGGATCGTTGATCCCCCCGAGCGCCGGGTTGAAGGAACTCCAGAGAACCGCGGAGATCACAAGCTGAATCACCGTCACCGCCAGCCCGACCATGCGGATCACCGAGACGGAGTTCTTGGGAAGAGCCAGGATCCCCAGCATCCCGAGGAGCGGGAGGAAGGTGATGAGAATCAGTAGAGTGCTGTTGTTCATCAGTCCGACTGTTAAAGATGTTGAGTTTGTTTCTGATTTCTTCGCTCGTGCTTCCCGGCCATTCGCGTTCGCGGCGGGATCTGCGCTCCGGCGTCCATGCTACCGGAAGGCAAAGAAGAGCACCACCACGCCAAGGATCACATAGACCACGTAGGTCTGAATCCGTCCCGTCTGGATCTGGCGCATGACCAGCCCCAGGAACTGCGCGGTCCCCCCCAGCAGATTCACCAGCCCGTCCACCACGTAGGTGTCGAACCCGGCCGTTACCCGCGCCAGCAGCACCGTCGATGACCCGACGCCGTTGACGATGCCGTCGATCACGTTCTGATCGAACCAGGCCAGCATCTTCATCAGCAGCAGCGTAAGGCCGACGGGGAAGATTTTTTCGTAGAGATTATCCTGATACCACCTGTTGAAGAGGAACGCCCTGATGCCGCGCGGGGCCTCCCAGCTCACCTGCTGCCCCTTTGCTCCGGCACGGCCGAACAGAAGGAACGCAAGCAGTATCCCGCTCCCGGCAACCAGCAGCGAGAGGAGCGCCGGAAGGCTCGCCACCCCCGGAATGCCTGTCGAGTGGAGATGATGCACCTCGTGCTCGATCGTCTCCTGGAACGGCGCCATCGCCTCCGCCTTTCCTCCCTCCGGCTTTGCTTCGGGAGCCGCCTCGTGCGGGACCTCGTGCGCCATCCCCGCGAACGGCTGCACGGCCGCCGGGGTAACGTTGATCGGCGTCTTCACCCACGTGGAAAGGAACCAGCCGCCACCGGGGTTGAGCGGGTTGGCGCCGAACGGAATCCAGAGCGAGAGAATCGCCAGCACGATCAGCGGGGCCACCATCACGCGCGGGTTCTCATGGATATGCTCGTAAATGTCCGATGCCTTCGGCTCCCCCCAGAAGGTGAGGAAGATCATCCTGAACATGTAGAAGGCCGTCATCCCCGCCACCGTATAGCCGATGATCCAGACCGCGTTGGCGATAAATGTCGGGCTGATGTTCCGGAACGCCCAGGCGCCGGCAAGGATCTCATCCTTGGACATGTAGCCGCTGAAGAGCGGGATGCCGCTGATGGCAAGCGTGGCGATCAGCATGGTCAGATACGTGACCGGCATCTTCTTCCGCAGCCCCCCCATGTTCCGCATATCCTGCGGGTCGCGATCGTGATCGTGGAGATGGTGGAGCGAGTGATGCATCTGATGGATCACCGAGCCGGAACCGAGGAAGAGGCAGGCCTTGAACATGGCGTGCGTCACCAGATGGAAGATGCCGGCGGAGAACGCCCCCACCCCGAGCGCCAGCACCATGTAGCCGAGCTGCGATACTGTGGAGAAGGCGAGCACTTTCTTCAGATCGGTCTGCACCAGCGCGATCGATGCCGCGATAATCGCCGTGGCCGCTCCGATCGCCGCGACGAACAGCATCGCGTCGCCGGTGAGGAGGGGGAAGATCCGGGCGGTCAGATAGACGCCGGCCGCAACCATCGTGGCGGCGTGGATCAGCGCGGAGACCGGCGTGGGGCCTTCCATTGCGTCAGGCAGCCAGACGTTGAGCGGGAACTGCGCGGACTTGCCGATGGCGCCGCAGAAGAGGAGGATGCCGGCGGCGGTCAGCCACGGGTTGCTGCCGAACGGGATATGCCCGGCGGCAAGCATATCGAACACCTTCGTCAGCTCCAGCGTCCCGAGCTGCGTGTAGAGGATCATGATGCCGGTGAACATCCCGATATCGCCGACGCGGTTGACGATGAACGCCTTCTTGTTGGCATACTGCGGCGCCGGCCGCTCGTACCAGAACCCGATCAGCAGGTAGGAACTGAGCCCCACAAGCTCCCAGAAGATGTAGATCATCAACAGGTTGTTCGCGATCACGATGCCGAGCATCGAGAAGGTGAAGAGCCCGAGAAACGCGTAGAACCGGTTGAAGCGCCCGCCGTGCATCGACGGCTCGCGCATGTATTCGCTGGAGAAGAGATGAACAAGGAAGGAGATCAGCGTCACCACCACCAGCATGATCGCCGCCATGTTATCGGCCAGGATGCCGAGCGTGACGGTATAGGACTGCTTGATGCTGCTGGTGCTGAGATCCTTGAAATCCATCCAGGTGGTGGACGCCTGCACTTTCGGATAGTAGTTCGGCTTGGTCGCGTCGCCCGGATCGGAGATCGTCTTGTACGCCACGAAGAGCGCCAGCGCCAGGCAGATCCCCATGATCGCCGTGGAGATCCAGCTCAGCGAATACGCACGTTTCTGGTCCGCCGGGGTCCACTCCCCGCGCTGCTTCGTCACCACGAAATCGTAGTGATGATCGCTGTGCGCCGTATGGATATCGTGCGTCACCGTGCCGATCGCGTCGTGCGGGGCATCGGCGGCGGGCTGCGTGTGATCGGCGGTATGAGCATCGGCCGTGTTTGCGTGATGGCCGTGATCGTGCGCCGGGTTCTCATGCGGGTCCACCACATAGTCGGCCGGAGTTTTCATCTTCCCGAGGATAAGCTGAACAGCGAACCCGAAAAGGGGAAGCACGAGAATGACGAGCGAAAGAGTGAGACGTATATCCATGCGTAGATCCAGAAATCAGTTTTCGGTATTCGGCGTTCGTCGGAGTATTCGTCGGGGCGGGTTTGAAACCCGCCCCGACCCCGATGACGAACGACAATGCGTGAAATCAATCCCTCAGATTGTCCACTTCATCCACGTTGATCGTATTGAAGCGCTTGTAGATATTCAGCACGATCGCCAGCGCCACCGCCGCCTCGCACGCGGCCAGCACGATCACGAAGATCGAGGCCATCTGCCCCACCATCATCCTTGAATCGGAGAGCGGAACCCCCAGCACGTTGTAGCGCGAGAAGGCGACGAAGTTGATGTTGGCGGCGTTGAGCACCAGCTCGATTCCCATCAGCAGCATCACGGCGTTCCGCTTCGTGACGATGCCGAAGATCCCGAGCGCGAAGAGAATCGCGCTGATCGTAAGGAAGTGAGGAAGACCGATATGCGTCATGATTCGGATCGTATTGATTGACTATGAAATCTGCATGACTGTCGCGCGCGCGCGATCCAGGCCGGATCGTCTCCGGGTGGGAGCGCCCCATCCGGCGGCTACATTCTCTCGGCGGCGTCCTCGGGGGAAAGCCTGTCCGAACGGGCGATCATGGCCGCTCCCACAAGCGCCACCAGAATCGCGATGGAGCTGGCGACGAAGAGAAGGGCATAATCCCCCATCAGAAGGTTCCCGATCAACGATGTGGTGTTGGTCCCCTTGGTCGGCACCTGCACCGCCGCCTTCCGCCATGCCGGAACGCCCCAGGCAACCGAGATCAGCAGGGCGCAGATCGCCGACGCGACGATCACCCCCGGAAGGAGCCGGCCCATCGTAGGACGCTCCTCGCGGAGCTTGTCGATGTTCGACGTGAGCATCATGCCGAACAGGAAGAGGACAAGGATGCCGCCGACGTAGATCAGCAACTGGGAGACGCCGACGAAATCGGCGCCGAGGAGAACGTAAATCCCGGCGACGCCAAAGAACGCGAAGAGGAGCGAGAACGCGGAGTAGGCGATATTGCGCGAGAACACCACAAAGGCGCCGGAACCAACGCAGATGGCGGCGAAGATGTAGAATATCTTATCGTATAGTGGAATATCCATTGCGATGAACCCTCCCACCGCTGCAAGCACCACCAGAATCCCGAGCACTTTCGGAAATAGTTTCATGACACCTCTTGTTGTCGGATGATCGGTATCTCGTAGAAGGAGCGCATATCAGCTCCCGGCCAACCGCCCGGAACGGGCTTCGAATCCACCGCGGAATGCCGGGCGGATCAGGAACGTCCTGCCTCTCTCAGCTCTCTCCGCGCTCGCGTTTCAGCGCCGCGATCTTCTCCTTCCACGCCGCGATCCGCGCTTCCTTCCCCGGATCGTCCTCGGCCGATGCTGCGGCAGGTGCGGCCTGCACCGGGGCTGCGGCTGCTTCCGGGGCTGCCTCGGCAACCACGGCGGCGGCCGGCTTGCTGGCGGCGCTTTCCGCCTGGCGCTTCGCGGCGGCGGCGGCCATCCTGGCCTGCAGTTCCGCGATCTTCGCGGCCTTCTCCGGATCGGTGCCGGGAGGGACGTGGAGCTTCTGTCCGGCGGACGCCGGAGCTGCGGCGGCCGGGGCGGGTGCAGCAGCGGCGGGCGCGGCGGCGGGTGCCGGAGCGCCTCCCTTTGCGGCCGTCTTCCGGGCAAGGACGGCGGCATCGCCCGCCTTTTCCATGGCGACCTTCTCCTGCACCTCTTCCGGCGTCAGCGTGATGTAGTTGTAGATCAGGTTGTTCCGCTCCTGCTCCGCGAACTCGAACACATCGGTCATCTTGATGCACTCGGTCGGGCAGGGGAAGGTGCAGAGGCCGCAGTAGCAGCACTTGGCGATATCGATATCGAACCGCGTCACCCAGAGAGCTTTCTTCTTGCCGTTGGAGGTAACGCCCGGCGAATCGCCATCCACCGCCTTCGCCGTCTCGATCGTGATGCAGTTGACCGGGCAGGCGCGCGAACATTGATCGCAGCCGATGCAATCATCCATGTTCACATAGAGGCGGTTGCGGACGCGCTCCGGCAGGTCCAGCCGCTCGTGCGGGTACATCCCGGTGACCGGCTTCTTCCAGATGTACGGAACGGTGATCTTCAGCCCCACAAGTGTGGTTCTAACGCCATCCCAGATATCCGAGAGTATGCTCATAGAGATAATTCCAGTTCTTCTTATGCGATATGCGATGTCCAGATATGCCACGTGGATGATGCGGGGAGATATCCCCTTACATCATTCCCCACCCCTATTTTCCGGCCAGCGGACGGGCCACGGGGGGAGCCACCACCTTCGGGGTATTCACATCCCCACCGGCCTTTGCCGCCGGTTCCGGTCGCGGCGCCACAAACGTGATCCAGGCCGCCACCACGATCACCAGCACAAACCCGACGGGAAGAAAGATCTTCCAGCAGAGGTGCATAAGCTGATCCACGCGCAGACGTGGCAGCGTCCACCGCAGAAGAATCTGCACCAGCACCAGCACGAATGACTTCATGATGAACCAGAACAGCCCTTCCAGCCCGAGCCAGATATGGGAATCAGCGCCCAGATATTGAACGATGAACTTCGGCAGCGGCGAGTGCCAGCCGCCGAGAAACAGCGTGACGGCGATGGCGCAGACCACGAACATGTTCGCGTATTCAGCCAGATAGAAGATGGCGTACTTCATCGAGCTGTACTCGGTGTTGTAGCCGGCCACCAGCTCCGATTCCGCCTCCGGCAGATCGAACGGAACGCGATTGGTCTCCGCAAGGCCGCAGACGTAGTAGATCAGCGTGGCAAGCAGCATCAGCGGAATCAGCAGCAGCGAAAGCCAGGAGCCCGGCGTGGCGATATCGTGGCCGGTGATAAAACTGTGCGTGGCGATCGCCTTCGGGCCGCCGAAGATATACCAGTTCCAGAAGCCTCCCCCCTGCTGCTCGATGATCCCCTGCATCGAAAGAGTGCCGGCCATCATCACCACCGCCAGCACAACGAACCCGCCGGGGATCTCGTAGCTGATGATCTGCGCCACCGAGCGGATGCCGCCGAAAAGCGTGTACTTGTTGTTCGATGCCCACCCCGCCATGAAGATGCCGATCACCACGATCGAGCTGACCGCTATGATATAAAAGACGCCGACGTTGAGATCGGCGGCGATATAGAAGGGGCTGAACGGTATCACGGCGAAGGCGGCGAACGAGCCGACGAAGACGAGGAACGGGGCGATCTGGAAGAGCCACCGGCTCGCCTTCAGCGGGCGGATCGACTCCTTCTGCATTAATTTGATGATGTCCGCCAGCGGCTGGAGCAGCCCATAGGGGCCGGCCTCCATCGGGCCGACTCTGTGCTGCATGAACGCGGAGAGCTTCAGCTCGCCCAGGATCGCGAGGAGCGCGAATACCAGGATGAACACGAGCGGCAGCGCACACACGATGATGTACGGCACCACGTTCTGCCCAAACAGGTCAACAAGAAATTGATGCATAATTGTTGGTACGTAATTCAGTCCGTCACCAAATACGCGAGCCCCTGGTTCCCGGCATACCCGGAAACGGCCCGTCGATCCACGGGAACATCACGAAAGTTTTGAAAATCATCCCTGAAAGCCGTCCTCTCAGCGGTCCACTTCACCCATCACGAAATCGAACGATCCCATGATCGCGATAAGATCGGCCACGTAATAGCCGCGCGTGGCATCGGGAAGAATGCTGAGGTTCACAAAGCATGGCGGGCGAACCTTCACCCGGTACGGGTTGGTGCCGTTCGCGGAGATGATATAGAACCCGAGCTCCCCCTTGGATGTCTCGGTCCGGCTGTAGATCTCCCCGGATGCCGGCTTGATCCGCTTCGGAACATCCTTCTGAACATCCCCCTGCATAAGCGTCGGGGTCTTGCGGCAGTCCCGCACCGCCTGCTCGACGATCCTCAGCGATTCCTCCATCTCCCGCATCCGCACCCAGTAACGGTTGTAGCAGTCGCCGATAAGCGCGCCGTCGTTATCGTTGCCGATCGGGATTTCGAAATCGAAGCGATCGTAGATGGAATACCGGTCATCGCGACGGATGTCCCATTTGACGCCGGAGGCGCGGAGCATCGGGCCGGAGATGCCGTAGTTGATGGCGACTTCCTTGGTGATCACCCCGACCTTCTTGGTCCGGGTGGTGAAGATCTTGTTGCCGGTCAGCAGCTCGTTCACCTCACGGATGGTGTTGCGGAACTGACCGCAGAACGACTCGATCTCATCCAGGAACGTGGGATAGATATCGTGCGAAAGCCCTCCCACCCAGACGTAGTTGTAGAGAAGCCGGGCGCCGCAGAGCTTCTCGAAGATGTTGAGGATGATCTCGCGATCGCGGAAGCAGTAGAGGAACGGCGTGAACGCCCCCACATCGAGCCCGTAGGTTCCGATTCCCCCGACCAGATGCGAGGCGATCCTGTTGAGCTCACCGACGATCACGCGGATATACTCCACCTTTTCGGATACCTGCACCCCCATCAACTGCTCGACGGCAAGGGCATAGCCCCAGTCGTTGTTCATCGCTCCCAGATAATCCATCCGATCGCAGTAGGGGATCACCTGCGGATAGGTCATCGCCTCGGTATGCTTCTCGAAACAGCGATGGAGATAGCCCAGATGAGGGATTGCGTCGACAACCTGTTCGCCATCCAGCACCAGCTCCACGCGGAACACTCCGTGTGTCGATGGATGCTGCGGCCCCATGTTGATCGTCATCTCCTCGCTGCGAAGCGACTTGCCGGAGCGGATCAGCTCCACCTGCGCCTCGGTTGTCGGATGATCGACAAGTTCTTGCATATCGCTATCCGTTTACTGTGGTCGTTGCTCGTTTCCCCCCGGTGCCCCCCGTTGGTGCCCGCGGATGCGGCGTCCCCCTCTATCCCTTTCCCAGCTTGTCCAGCTTCGCCTTGAAATACCGATAGGCGAAGAGCGACGCCACCGCCGCCACGAACCCCGCGCCGGAGGCCAGCAGCATCAGCGAGCTGTTGGTACCGCCGGAGGAGCGATAGAGGAAGTAGAACACGAGGAAGAGGATGCCGACAAGGGCGTTGACGGCCGCGAGGCCGAGAAACACATTTGCCGGGCTTTTCTGTTGTTTCTGCGTTGCCAATGTTCCGAACCCAGGTGCGGGCGGCTCTCGTTGAAGACCCGCCGCGATTGATATGGCCTCACGATCCGGCAACCGCACCCGCGGCGCCCGATCTCTCCCGAAGGCGAAAAAGATACATGCGTTTCCGCCTGACCTCACCACCGAGCAGAAAAAGTATCAGCGTGGCTTACCCCGGCGGGGCATCAGTACGGCACCTTCATGCCGTTGTAGTAATCAGGAACCTTGTAGTCCTTCCGCAGCGGGTATCCCTCCCAGTCGCTCGGCAGCAGGATACGGCGCAGATCGGGATGCCCGTCGAAGATGATGCCGAACATGTCGTATCCCTCGCGCTCGTGCCAGTCGGCGGTGCGCCAGACGCGGGCAACCGACGGGATATGCGGATCGCTCAACGGCACGTACGATTTGATGGCGACGCTGTGAATGGTCTTCCACTCATCCCCCACCGGCTGAAGCGACGACATGTGGTAGACCACGCCGAGCTGCCCCTGATACTCCTGTCCCTTCATCTCCCGGAAGTCCACGCAGGAGAGGAGGTTGAGGTTGTTCATCAGGTACTGCGGATCATCGCGCAGGTAGAGGCAGACATCGCGAATCCACTCCGCCTTCACGATGATGTAGGCGGTGCCCGTTTCGGCCGGCTCGCGCCGGAGATCGCCGATCATATCGGAGAACTTGCTCTGCAGATCGGCGTGGATAGCCTCGATTGGAACAGCGTTCATATCAGGAATTGAATGCGAAGGAGAGGGCCGGGCAGGAAGCCGCGTGGCCGGGTTCATCGTACACCGTGATCATCGGCCGTTCAGGCTTTTGAAAGACTCTGATGGCGAACCTTGTCGCGCAGCCGGATAAGCCCCTCCAGCAGCGCCTCGGGGCGCGGAGGACAGCCGGGTACGTAGACATCGACGGGGATAACGCGATCGACCCCCTTCAGGACATGATAGCCATGCTCCCAGTAGGGCCCGCCGCAGTTGGAGCAGCTTCCCATGGAGATCACGTACTTCGGATCGGGCATCTGCTCGTAGAGCCGCTTGACGCGGGTCGCCATTTTCAGGGTGACGGTGCCGGAGATGATGATGACATCGGAGTGGCGAGGGCTGGGGCGCGGGATCACGCCGAACCGCATCATATCGAAGTTCGAGGCATTGGCCGCCATGAACTCGATGGCGCAGCATGCCAGACCGAAACCCATCTGCCAGATCGAGCTGAGGCGTCCCCAGTTCAGGAGCGACTCCACGGTGCTGAACACGAAATTCCCCGTCTCGAACGATTCGATGTTGTCAAGTTTATTGAGCAGTCCCATAGAGAGTGATTTCGAGATGATCGGGCAATCCTCCGGGCGGCGCGCCATCCGGCGCGCCACACAACCGGCGTACGGGTCAGGTCGTCGGGGCGGTCTCCGCGGGAACGGGCGTATCAACCGTGGGCTTGGCCGGACGGAACCGGGGCTTGTCGTGCGTGAGCAGCGTCCCCAGATCCGGCTTCACCGGAGTCGGCAGCACCCAGTCCAGATCGCCCTTCTTCCAGAGGTAGGCATCGCCCACAAGCAGCACCACGATGAAGACCATCCCGAGCCAGAAGGCCGGCGCGCCAAGACCACGAAACACGGTAGCCCAGGGAAAGAGCAGAACGAATTCGAGATCGAAGAGAAGAAAGGCGAGCGCGATGACGTAGAAGCGGATGTTGAACCTGATATGAGCAGGGCCCTCGGCATCCTCCCCGCACTCGTAGATCATGGTCTTCTCGCGAGTTGGCCGGCTGGGGCGGATGGCCCAGTTGGTGATCAAACCGCCGGAGACGAACACGGCGCCGAGGATGAAAAAGATGAAGATCTTGCCGAACTCAGTAAGCATCGCAGCAATCACGGATATGATGAAAACGGGGCCGGAAGCGGCTGGAAGGCCTGGCTTCCCGACAATGCCCGGAAGAGGGCCGGTGTACGGACCGGAGGCCCATTACGTAAGGAACTACAAGCGGTGTGCTGTTGCAATATGTTAAATCCCAAGCGCGGCAATTATACGAAGTCGCCGGTGCCATTCCAAATACGGAAGCCGCCATTTGCCGAAGAAAAAGAGAAAGCCCGGATCGAACTGGCCGATCCGGGCTTTGCGTTACGAATATGAGACTCTACCGCGGGAAGATCACGCCTCCGTGTTCTCGTTCCCCTCGGTCGGAGTGTTCTCCTCGGCCGAGAATTCCTCGACGCTGACCGACTGGTTCGGGTCGATTTCCTCGGCATCCGTCTCGGGGGCCTCGGGGGCTGAAGAGCCGGCCGGGCCGGACTGCGGAACCGGGTGCAGGCGGAAGTACTCCTCCTGTGCCTCGTTCCCCTTGTTCTTCATCGACTCGACCACCGAAAGGACGATCTTCTTGGCCTCCTTGTCGAACTCGATCACCTTCAGCGGGAGGTTGTCCCCCACGCGGAAGTAGCTGGCGATGTTCTTCACCGGGGCAAAGGCAAGCTGTGAGGTCGGCACAAAGCCATCCACGCCGTGCGGAAGCTCCACGACAACGCCCTTGTCGATGATCCTGACGATCTTCCCCTCGGTCTCCTGACCCACGCGATACTCGTCGGTGAACTCCTCCCACGGGTTCGGCGTCACCTGCTTGTGGCCCAGCGAGATACGGCGCTGCGCCGCGTCGATCCCGAGGATCAGCACCTGAAGCTCCTGCCCCTTCTTCACCATCTCACCCGGATGACGGAGCTTCTTGGTCCAGCTCAGATCCGAGATGTGGACCAGGCCGTCAACACCCGGCTCCAGCTCCACAAAGACGCCGAAGTTGGCGAGGTTGCGGACGATGCCGGTGTGAACCGAGCCGACCGGGTACTTCTGAAGCAGAGCGTCCCACGGATCGGGATCGAGTTGCTTCATGCCGAGCGAGATCTTCTTCTCGTCCTTGTCCACGTTCAGCACCTGCACCTCCACCATCTGGCCCAGCGAGACCATCTGCGAAGGATGCTTGATGTGCTGCGTCCAGGACATCTCCGAGATATGGATCAGACCCTCGATGCCACGCTCCAGCTCCACGAACGCGCCGTAGTCGGTAAGCGAGACAACCTTGCCGGTGAGATGCTGCCCAACCTGGAGCTTCTCGTCGATCTTCTCCCACGGATGTGGGGTAAGCTGCTTGAGGCCCAGCGAGATACGGCGGCGCTCCTCGTCGAAGTCCAGCACGACGACCTGGATGGTCTCGTCCAGCTTGACGACTTCCGACGGATGGTTGACGCGGCCCCACGAGAGGTCGGTGATATGGACAAGGCCGTCCACGCCGCCAAGATCGACGAACACGCCGAAGTCGGTGATCGCCTTGACGACGCCTTCGAGGACGAGGCCCTTCTCCAGCTTGCCGAGGATCTCCTCGCGCTGGCCGGCCAGGTTCTCCTCGAGCAGCACCTTGTGCGAAACCACCACGTTCTCATTCGGGTGGTTGATCTTCACCACGCGAACGTCCAGCTCGCGGTTGATCAGCGCGTCGAAATCGCGGACCGGACGGACATCGACCTGCGACCCTGGGAGGAAGGCCTCCACGCCGAGGAGATCGACGACCAGACCGCCCTTGATGCGGCGGGTGACGGTGCACTTGAGCACATCCTGCGTCTCGTACGCCTTGACGATCCGCTCCCAGACGCGCATGAAGTCGGCGCGCTTGCGGCTGAGGATCAGCTTGCCGTCGGAATCCTCCACCTTCTCGAGATACACTTCGATCTCATCACCGGGCTTCAGATCTTCAATGTTGTTGAACTCATTGCGCGGCAGCACTCCTTCCGACTTGAATCCGATATCGATAGAGACCTCGCTGTCGGTCACCTGAACCACGCGTCCCTTGACGATCTCGTGTTCGGTGATCTCGCCGAGGGTTCCCTCATACATTTTCGCTAGATCATTATACTCAGCACTGGAGTAGTCGCTGTCGCGTTCGAAGCGCGAATTCCGGTTCCGTCCACGGCGCAGCGTGCCGTTGTTCGTGAGAGTGTTCCCTTGAAGAGCGAGTTCCTCTGGCATGATTGCTCCTGACAATTGTGACACATACCCTTTGTTGCCCCATCGCGCCGGCATCGGCAGGCGCCGATTCGGTTCGCGGGAGAGGCTCCGAGCCCGAGGCCGGTGGTCATCGCTGATAGATATCGGGCTGCCGATTCCCCGGCCGATTGCTCGGATGAGGTTGATGGACGATATCAGGCGGGATGAGCCGGCGAAGCTCAGGTGCCGTGGCCGTGGAGGGAATACCGATCCCTTCCATGCCGGCAGCGGCGGGTAGAAGTGCGGGTTAAAGTGACTGATTTCTGTTAAACCGGCAGCCGGTTCCTCCAATGAACGCCCGGCCCATATGGGACAGGGCGTTTCAGGGGAAGACCGCAAATATAGCTCTTGAGGAACAATCGAGGCAAGATTTTTGTGCGGGGTGGAATCCCGTCTCACCGCCCGATTCACCAAACGTTACGAACTCGGCGGCGCTGTCGGGAGAGGATCTTTTTGCAAATCATTTGCAAGTGCGTAGTTTGTGGGCACATGGAACCAGATGGTGATCAGATCGATGCCCTTCTCCGCTTGCGGGGAGTCCGCGTAACACAGGCCCGCCGGAGCGTGTTCGAGCTGCTGAGCGGCTCGGCCCTTCCGCTGTCGGCCGCCCGGATCGATGAAATGCTCGGCAATGCCGGAAGATCGATCGATCTGGTTACCATCTACCGAACGCTCGAAACGCTCGAGCGATGCGGGCTGATCACCCGCGCGGATCGATTCAACGAGGGTTGGCGGTACATGGTGATCTCCCGCGAGCATCATCATATGATCGTCTGCTCCGAATGCGGCAGCGCTTCCCCGCTCGATGTGTGCGATCTGAATCGCATCGAACAATCGCTTGAACGGACAACCGGATTTACGAACATCCGGCACTCCCTCCAGTTCTACGGCATCTGCGCCGGCTGCCGGCGATGATCCCCGGCATGCGAACAATTCCGACTACGAACATGATGAATACCAATACGCTCTCGCGACACCGGCGCCTTCTGGACCGGCTCGGGGTCTCCGCCTCCACGCTCTGCGCTATTCACTGCGTGGCGATGCCCCTGGTGCTGAGCACACTCCCGGCAATCGGCCTCGGCTTTCTGGCGCATGGGACGTTCGAGCTGGTGATGATCGCGGTATCCATCACGATCGCCGCCATCAGCCTGGGAAGCTCCTACAAGCTCCACCGTCGCCTGAACGCGCTGATGATGATGGCCTCCGGTGGGATGCTCCTTGTCTTCAACTTCTTCGGCCATGAATCGCACGCCCCGATGATCGAGACGCTTCATCCCTATATCGCCGGGTTCGCCGGGTTGATGATAGCCTCCGCCCACTGGATCAATATGCGGCTCTGCAGCGGCTGCGAGCGCTGCGAACACGATCACGCGCACGATCACCAGCATGGCGAAGCCTGCGATCACTCCCCACGGAAACATTCAGGGGCGGAAATCGAGGCCTGATCTCCGTGTACCGACGGCTCCCCGCTCCACGGCACCCCCGTGGCGTGGGGTTTACCTCCAGCGATCATCCATCTCCACATCACCCGCAACCCGCTCCCAATCGATGTTCGGGGGAAGCCCCTCCGGGTCCATATGAGCCGCGAGCGACGGCACGGGACCAACCAGCGTCCGTTTCGGGAACTTCCAGAAGAACTCCTTCTCCCCCTGCGTGCAGCGCCAGATCACGCGGTCGCGCGGGGTGTTCGGCACGGTGCCGAGCCGCTGAATCCAGGCGTCGCTTCTCAGGCGATGCGCCCTGGCCCCGAACGTCATGCATGTCGATTCCACCGTCCGCCAGTGATGTCCGCCGGCCACGAACACCCGGCTGTAGCCGCGCCGGGAGTCGTCGGTGCGCGTATATCGGTCGCGATGGTCGAACAGGGTAACGTAGTCCACCCGTGGAAGCTCATCGAACGCGGCAAGGAGTTTCACGAACGCCGGAGAAGTATAGAGATAATCATCCTCGGCGAAGTAGATCAGGGAATCGGGCGGCTTGGCAAGCGCAAGGTCCAGCGTCTTACGGTACGACGGGCTGTTGCCCAGCCCCGGATAGGAGACGATATCGCCGATCGTTTCCATGATCTCAAGCCTGTCATCCGGCATCGGCCCGTCGTTGATGAACGTGACGCTGGCACGGCTCCCGGCCTCGGTGAACGCCCTGAGAAAACTCCGCAGGCAGAGCATCTTGGAATAATAGGGAGGGCGATTTTTCTTGTTGTCCCCCCCCGTCGATCGGTAGAAGATGTGGAGAGGCTGCGCTGTGGAACTGACCATGAATTGATTGAGCGACGTTACGCGTAACGGATTCCGGGGAAATTATCCCATCGGACCAAGTTAGCGCAACCGCTCGATTCCACCACACCCCGCCACGATGACAATCCCCACGGCGCGATCGCACCCGCGTGGTTATTCGGGGAAACCGTAAGTTCGCCGAATATCGCCGGTGCATCAATCAACAGAGCGGCATGAATCGATGGGGAAAAAGAAGAAGGAATTGAACATCACGAGCATCACCGAGGTGGTGCCGAGAAAACATCGCTACAGCCTGGAACTGGAACAGGAGGCTGAGGATTTTCTTCGGAAGCTGTTTGCCGACGCGCGAGGCAAGGGTCCGGGCTTCTTCCCTCCCACCATCGTCATCGACGCGGCGATGCACATCGTCGGTCGAAAACAGTGGGATACACCCGGCGCGGGAAAGCCGGGGGAATAATGATTGCTCCGAATGGCATCATCACACTCCCCGGTTGATCCTCATCCATCGACCATGGACGGATACCCTTCGCTCCCCGGCACGTTTCAGGCCCACGGAGCCGAAGGGGACGCCACCCCTCTTCGCGGATGGCAACGGCATCACCGCCGGCACATGCCGCGGAAAGCGTGAACGATGTCCGGCTATTCCGATGACTCAGAGCCCCTGAAAGCATTCCCCGCAGTATCCGAAGTGCCAGTGCATCGATATTTCCCCGTTGACCGGAATTAACAGCCACCATCTCCCACCGGCCATGCCACCATTTCCGCGATGAACCACTATCGGCACGGTATCTGTACAGCATTCCCTTCAAAGCATTTCCCGTTTGCATATCGGCCGGAATATTTCGTTACGCATTCATGAGGTCGCCGCGGGCTAAATTGTGCGGCATTATTTTTTCATGCCCCGTTCATCCCGGCATCGCAGGTGATTATTCAGTGTGTGACGGTCGAATTCATAGCGATACGCGGCATTTTCCCGAGCAAGGGGACAAGGCCCGGCATATCCCGAATCTGATCGTCGTAATAATGATGCTGATCGGAGCGGCGGGATGTGGCTCCGGCGGTTCAAAGGCCGGCAGTGGTCTTGGTGTTCCGCGACAGAGGGTGATCGACACCCTTACCAGCCAGGGGACCGTGTTCAGCATGAAAGAATATCACGAAGAGGGAAAGGAGCCGATCTACAGCGGCCTTTCCGACCGCTATCAGGCAACGCTCACATTTTCCGGCCCGGTCGCCAATCCGACCAGCGCCTCGTTTGTCATCCCGATATCCGTGACAAACTTCATGGAAAACGCGCCCAAGCTGGCCGTGGCGGAGACATTTCTCGGACAATTCACCCCTGAAGCCGGCGAGTGGATGAAAAGGACACTGGAATCGCATCCCCTGACGGGACGATTTGTGGAATCCATTACACTCGATCATGATGATTTCCAACTGCGATGCGGACCGCTGGCAAATGCCAGAGCTCTTATTTCGCTGACGGTTACCCCCCACTGATCCCCCCATTATCGACCAATTCCGGCCCCGCTTTTCAGCAACGCCGGCTCGTGTCATGGCGATATGCCACGGCATGAACAACAATTCGAGATCAAACGTATTCAGATCAATTATTCATTGGAGATAACAAGGATGACCCTTTTCAGGACAGGACGTGGAATTATTCTGTGCGCCGCTCTTCTGCTGCTGAGCGCTGGCGCTCAGGTGCGGGCACAGTCCGGCAGCAGGGAGGCGCGGTGGCGTTTCGGGTTGATCGGCGGGCTCAATTATAACATGCTCGGCCTCGGCTATCAACGTCTCGACACCGGATTGATTCCGAATTTCTATTTCTTCAAGGGAATTGACGGAAGTGGAATCGCGCCTTATATATCGCTTCTCGGCGAGTATAATTCCCGGAGCTGGTGGGGCGGTCAGCTTCGCCTGAGCTACGATGCGCGCAACGGCATTGCCACCGATAACACGCTGCCCGCCGAAAAGAAATTCGACACACGAGTATCCTATCTCAGCATAGAGCCACTCTTACGGATCAATCCGGGTGTCAATAATCTCTATGCGGTCATCGGGCCGCTGATCGGGATCAACCTGGATGGAAAGTTCGATTATACGGGAGCGCCGACGGAGGCGGTACAGCCGGATAAGACAATCACCGATATCAATCCGGTCACGATCGGGCTGAGCGGAGGGCTTGGATACGATATGGTGATCGGCGGACGCAGCAGCAGCCCGCGCTGGTATCTGGCGCCGTTTCTCGAAGGCTCGTGGATGCTCCATCAGCGAGGACATTCGTTTCCACAGATCAGCCAGGATAAATTCGATGATATCTGGAGCACCGTCACCGTCCGCGCGGGCGTGGCGCTGAAGCTCGGAATAATGGACCCCGAAGATCTGACCGACGGCGCAAGCCCGGAGCTGATCAACCTGGCGCTCCTTGCACCAAGCCGATTCCTTACGTCACGTAAATACGAGGAATTCTTCCCCCTCGTCACCTCCGTCTTCTTCGACAGCACCGGCTCCGCAATTCCCGATCGCTATAAAAAGCTGTCAAGGGATGAGGCATCGAAATTCTCCGAAAACGATGTCATCGATCCGGCCAAGGTTGGCAATATCGACGCCGCGCAGAGAAAGGCGGAGCAGATGAATGTGTATTACAACGTCATGAATATCTATGGTGCCCGCATGATAGCCAATCCGGCCACGGCGCTTACGCTGATTGGCTCGGCTCCCGATGTCAAGGATGGCGCGGCAATGGCACAGGGAATAAAGGATTATCTGACGAATAATTTCGGCATCGATCCGGCGCGTATTTCCATTACGGATAACGGCGAGGTTCCGAGAAATCCATCGGGATCGGCAAGGACGCCGGCGGCGGACAGGCCATTGACCAGAGAGGAAAATCGTCGCGTCGAATTCGTGACGAAGCCGACTGAGCTTGGAACGCCGGTAAATATCAACACGGTGGACCAGTCGCCGACGGAGAATGATATCGTGTTGAATATCAACGACGATCCCCGGATCAAGACGTGGCAGGTGGTAATCACGGGCGAGGGAAAACGCGAGACGTACGGTCCGTTCGATCACCCGGCGCAGCGGATCGATCCGAAGGCGGTCATGGACGGGCTGGACAAGGGGCATTTCACCGCGCAGGTGATCGCCATCACCAACGACGGACAGCGCGTCACGCAGACGAAGGAGTTCGATCTGGTCCGCCGGGAACAGCCCGCGAAACAGGCACGCAGGTTCTCGATCATCTTTGGCTACGGGCAGGATGATCCGGTTCGACTGTACGAAAATTTCCTCCGCAACACCGTTGCTCCAAAGATCGATGCGGGAGCGAAGGTATATGTGGTTGGACATACCGATAATATCGGCGATGCCGGTCTGAATTACTCGCTCTCTGGAAATCGTGCCGGTCAGGTCGGCGATGTGCTGAAGGACGAGCTGAGGAAGCTGGGGCGCACGGCAATGTTCGAGGTGGTGGGAAATGGCGAGACGGAAACCAGAACCACGTTCGACAATGGAAAGCCTGAAGGACGGTTTTACAATCGTGGGGTGGTTATTGAGGTTATCCCGAACGATTAAGGATTAACGAGGTGCCCGCCGGCTTTTGACTGGCGGGCACCTTGATTTTTTCACTGCCAGACCGGATGTACAGATCTGAGCAGTGTGATTTATCCGGCATTCCACATATCGGAATGCGTAAGCTGATCGATGGCGAAATGGATATTCGAGATAAACCGCATTCCGCCATCCGATATGAGGCACATCATTATCACGGCTTACCGTTTCACCAGTTTAGCGATCGTGCTTGAGTATCCCGACTCCACCTTCACAAGATAGACTCCCGAGGCTAAGCCCGATACGTCGAGCGTTTCCAGCGATGCTCTCCCCGTAATGCCCCTGGATATTATCTCACGCCCAAGTGCATCAATCAGACTAACTCTGCCACTTCCGTTGATGTCCGAAATCTGAATGTTGACGATATCGGAAACCGGGTTCGGATATATATTCAATGCGTTTACTCCGGCAACCGCATTATCTATCCCCGCCACAGTGAGGTTCATCTCCCACCAATCCCGCGAAAATGTGGACGCCAGATCCCAGCCGCTACCCATATATGCCCGTCCATCGGCCACGGCCGCCGTTGCCCACGCCCTCCCTCTGGCTTCCGGGAATGTTCCCGCGGCAGCCCATGTATTCGTGGCCGGATTGTAGCTGTAAAAATCGTTATAGACGGTGGCGTACCCGCTCTGCCCAAAGCCGGTGTAGCCAAGGCCATTAAGCGCGAACCCAACGGCGCACTGGCGGGGAGTGGCCGGGAAATCGCTCATCTGCGCCCATTCATCCTTTACCGGATCGTATCGCCACGTTTCGGCTGACTCGTCCACGCTTCCCCCTCCGCCGACAGTATAGCCGAACTGACCGATGTTGAACGTCGCCTGGAAAATGATCGGGCCGGTGGGGAGGTCTGCTTTTCTGGTCCATGTATCGGCCGCGGGATTGTACTCGTAGAAATCGCCGAAGAGATATTGATTATCCGAACCGCCACCGATATACGCATTTGAACCGATAACAAAGCAGGTCACACCATCGCGGTGGGTACCCGGAAAGTCAGTTTTTCTTGTCCATTTATCGCTCGCCGGATCGTACTCCCAGAGATCATTCTTGATATTCGTATTTCCGTCGTATCCGAAGCCGACGTATCCCTTATTGCCGATGCAGAATCCGGTGCAGAACGCCCGTTCGTTGGTAACGCCGGGGATATTCGCCTTTTTTGTCCATTTCGAAGTGGCGGGATCGTACTCGTAGAAATCCTTGTACCCGCCCCCCGCGCCGAAATAGACTTTCGATCCGATGGAGAACGACATGGCGCCATCGCGTATGCCGCCGGGCATCGCCTGTTTCTGCGACCAGGTCTGTGCGCTGATCGATCCTCCGAGGGCACAGGCAACGAGAATTGCCGAGATGTAGAAAATCCTTTTCATGATGGAAGCACAATATGTTAATGTATCACGGGTTATTATTTGCAGCTTATCAACCATATAACGGATCATATTCGTAGTGATGAAACCGTAGCAAATCACCATGCCATGATCACGCAATTATCCGGCATTCCCGGCCCTGAAACGAACCGGAACGGATGGCGTCGGAATAATATGAGGATGGTGGCAAACTGAGCTATCGGGAATTGCTAATAGAGGCCATACTCGCCTCTTGGTAATTGCTATTATGGTCAGGATGGCTATGGTTGCATGGATTTTCCGGTCGTGGCGAACAGGGCTCCCGGAGGGCTCCGCAATATCCCACCAGGAGAATATCATTCTCGTGCAATGCCGTATCGCGCGTCTAAGCCGGCACACCCCCGTTCATAAACCGCGCCAGCAGCCGGTGGAAATGGTGCGTCCCCACTTCGCGACGCGGAGAATATCGTCCGCGGTGATACAGCCTTGACTGAATGCCCGCCTGCACCGATTCAATAATCTCCTCATCCTCCATCTCGACGCGATGAAGATCGCCACCGGCTCCTGCCCCCCGTCGGCTCTCATCCCACACATAGGAAAGGAATGAGACGCGTGTCCGATCAACGGCAAGCGGCGTAACGATATTGACCGAAAGTCCCCACGGATAGAAATTGAGCATCAGATTGGGGAACAGCCAGTAATAATAGGCAGCCACCAGGGTTCCATGATCGGGGTGATCCGTGGGAAGAATGAACGCATCCGCCTCCGATCTGGCAGTGCCCAACTGGAGATTGCAGTACGGGAAAAGCTCCGTCCGATATGTTCCATAGTCCAGCGTATCGGCAAGGCTGACACGATGGACGTAGGGGATATGGAACTCCTCCAGATAATTATCGCAATACAGCGCCCAGTTGGCACGAACCAGATAATCACGCGAGGAGACGGGATCGAACAGGCTTCGATCGAGCGGCAGGAACCCAACGCGATCGCGAACCGGCGCCATCCATGCATCGAAGGAAAATGCCGGATCGGAAGCACAGAAGAGCAATGGCCCCCAGCGCTCCAGTTGCAGCGGCGGCAGATTATCGGCGGACGATGGAAAATTCTCGGCGCATTCGAATTCAGGCATGGATTGAAAGCCCCCATCGAGCCCGAATCGACGGCCATGATAGCGGCATCGCAATCCCCGCGCATGCCCCTCCCCCTCCACCACAAGCGTTCCCCGGTGGGTGCAGACATTCGAAAAACATCGCACAACCCCGTCTTCGCCGCAGGCAAGAACCAGCGGCTCGCCCAGGCAACCGTCGAGCAGTTTGAATGGCAGGAGATGTCCGGGGGCCTTTACCCGTTCTCCTCCCGGTATCATCTGCCAGCTCCGCGCGAATATCCGATCCTTCTGATGTTCCAGCACATCAGGCCGGCGATAGATCTCCGCCGGGGGCGTCGAGGCGCGACTGATATCGGGATCGATGTCGAACTCTGGGATTGGCATAAATTTCCTGGCTACGAAATGATCGACAATATAATGGGCGATACCGAAAGTTTGCGAACCGCGTTATCCCCGAACCTGACATTCACAGTATCCGGAGGCATGAACGATGAGCACACATGCGACAGGCTCCCTCAGCGTGAAACACTGGGAGGAGAAGCCATATAGCGAGATCGAGGGAGGGCCGAAGCTGACCCATGTGGAGGGGATCAATACGTACAGTGGGGATATCGAGGGTGAGGGAACGCTTGCGTATCTGATGATCTATGGAGAGAAGGGCGTTGAATATTCCGGAATGGAACGGGTTGCAGGCCGCATGGGCGGAAAATCGGGAAGTTTCATTCTCCGGCACACCGGCACCTATGTCGATGGCGTCGCGAAGAACGAATCATCCATAATTCCGGGATCGGCAACGGGGGAATTCCGTGGGATAAGCGGCAGGGGAACGATGAATGCCGACCACGAGAAGGCGTTGTATACGCTCGATTATGATTTCGAGTAACCTATCGGCTCGCGATAAATAATGGGTATCATGGACTGGTATGTTGCAACCCTCTCCTGCCGGTCCACGATATCGTTTAGCATTCCCGGCGGCATGGCATAAGGCCGCAATCTACTTATTCCGGGGAGATCGTCCTGAACGCGGCGTTCGCAATCGTGAATCCATATGCTGTCTCCCACCAGAATATACGGGGTTCTATTTGAAAGAGCGGAAAAGGATGGGTAGTGACTCAGTTTGATATGGGGTTGATGATGATCGGAATCATGGAGAGCAGACGGCGTCTGTCATTCCAGCCCCATCGGTGCGAACCGGTTGCAGCATCGCCACGCCTCTGATGATTTCAAGCTCCGTGGGAGCGTACCATTCCCCCCGAATACAGGAGGGTATGCTCCGATGGAGCTTGGAGAAGAAAGGAGCATCCCTCCTGCAACCGGCGCGCTCCTACGGAGCTTGGGGAGCGGGGAAGCAATGGCCGATGAATACTCATCGCCACTGACCGGATACCGCATTCAGACTGACTCATTACCCCTGGATTGGATCGTTGACATGGCCGTCATCACCAACAACCACGCCGCCGGGATAAACGTGTGCATATCCGATATCGCTCAACGAAATGTCCTTGATAACCGGATATTCCTCTTTATAGCAGAGCTGCGCCTGATTCAGTCCCAGCGAGTCGGGGGTGGCGTCGTCGGAGCTCGAGAGCGTGTGCGCGGGAGTTTCCATATGGATCGAGGCTCCGCCCGCCTGCGGGGTGACGAGCAGCGTCAGGTTTTCGGTATTGCAGAAGCTGTCGCCGTTGCCGTCGGTCTTGACCAGATAGAGGTCGGAATTGCCGCTGCTGACATCGCCGCTGATGGCATATCCCCGGTCGGTGAGAACAACCGACCGCGCCACGCTCGTGGCTCCCGGCGGTGCGTATGCCTTCGAAAAATCGATAGTGCCGTCGCTTCTCAGGCGCATGAGAAACGCCTTGGAATTATTCGTGACGCCCGCCACCAGATAATTTGCGCCGGTACGTTGTACGTCGTATCCCATATCGAGCACTCCAGTGGTTCCGGCGTAGGATTTCGCCCAGACCAGGTTGTCGTTGGATAACACCCTCACCACGTAGATATCGCCGCCCGGGTTTCCCGTTGCGATATATCCGTCCGACGTGAGCTTGAGGAGAAGGAGATCGCCAACTCCCATCGGAACGGCGGGGGGAGGGCATTCGACATATCCCGCCACCATATATCCGTTGTCGGTGGTCTGCGTGATTGAATAGGCCTGTTCCCGGCAGGCGCTGTTGCCGTACTGCTTCCGCCACGCAACATTTCCATAGCCGTCGGTCTTGATCACGAGGATATCGCCGGGATAATAGGTTCCCGTACCGTCCGTATGGCCGGCGCCGGCGGGAGTACATGTTTGTGTACCCTGCAGGGCCGGACACGTGATGCCAACGGCGGGAATATCGGTTGCTGGTTATCCTGGCAGATGGAATTTCGAAGAAGAGCGTCGATATCGTTGCCGGAAAAGAAATCACCGGGGGACGGAACGAAAAACGACTGATGTCTCAGTCTGATTGAGAAGGTTCGTGATGTCATCCTGGACACAGCGAAGGCCCGAAGGTCTGCGTAGCGAATCTCGTGAAAGCGGGCTTCGTCGAGATTCTTCAGTCGCTCCGCTCCTTCAGAATGACAACCTGACTATTTATGAGAAAGCTTCAGATCAAATCCATCGTCGTCATTTTTTTAATGACGGCTGAAAATTCCGCATCGCCGTACGCGCGTGACATTCCATTACCATTATCCGTTGCTATAGTATGGACATGGCTTCCGGAAACAGAAATTCCGATCAGATAAGCATCGCCGGATAATTCGCGGTCATGCGGACCGAACATATATCGCCGATACCGCACGTCAGCCTGAGGCGTTCCGTATTGTGCGCCCGATGATTCCTATCCCCCACTGGTTATCGCTGCCCTCACGAAAAGCTCCCTGATCGTGTGCGCCCGGCATTAATCCATGCCGGACGCTGCAAATCCGACGAACGTCACAATGTCGTTCGTCAGGTCGCCTTTTTGTTCAATTTCATTATTACAGGAGGCTCCATGACTCGAATATATTTCGATGCCATGTGTATTGCCGCGCTCTGCTTCGCCGGATTAACCGGCACGGCGCGCGGCCAGGATAATGACGGCGCGGTGATGACGGTTCATGATCGCTCCGGTGGAGACGACAACACAATCACAATTCCGATACACGATATCGGAAGCATACGGTTCGATCCCTGCAACGATATTATTGTGCGATATAATAATGGACCGGAACAGCATATCGATCCGACGACATACGGCGCACTGAAATTCGTTCCCTGCGAGCAGAGCAATGGGCCGGGGGGAAAACCCAGGCCGGTTCCCGCTCTTCTCCCCGGAGCAACTCCTTCCCCATCCGGCCTTCTGGTTGCGCTCCATCCTAATCCGACATCATCATCGCTGGTAATCGAGATCACCAGTGACCAGAGCGATCGCGCGTCGATCGCCATTTACGATCTCTCCGGCAATCCCATCTGGACGCGCGAACCGATCGATATCCCGGCCGGCACGACACGCATTACCTGGTCCGGGGCAACCAGCGCCGGAATTATGGTTTCCTCCGGCACCTACGTCGTGCGCGTAACCACTCCCGGCCGCGAATCCACGGAGTACGTGAACGTGACGAAATAACAGCACCCATTCACCAATTACTCAGAGAACATGAAAATACTTTATACATTTCTCGGCGTGCTGATTGCGTTCGCGATGCAAACGCACGCGCAGACACTCTCGATTCACAGCGCCGACAAAACGATCAATCAGAAGATCCAGCTTTCAGCGATCGACAGCATCACGATCGACAAATGCGATTCCGTTATTTACGATCTGGATGGATGCGATGTCGATATCGATTCAATCGATGTGGGCATTCATTGCGACTCGATCAACCTTCTCGCGCATATCGAAGGAATGCCGTCGATCATCAGATGGACGATCTACGACGTCGACGGAAATGCCGTGCTCGTCCTCAACGGAAGCCCGAGCGTATCCTTTACCCTTCCCACGCACGGCTCCTACTATGGAACGCTGGAAGTCAGTTGCGGCGGCGGGGAGAGGAATGGCGGCGATGAGGACGAGGATGCGTTTGAAATCGACTACAACCTGCCGACGGCGCATTTTGATCTGACGGCGCACACGAGAGCATCCGGTAGTGGATTCGTACTCGATCTGATGCCCGAAAATCTCTCGGATGGTTCGGGCCCCATGTACGACTGGACCGTTATCGATTCGGCAAACGGCGCCACCGTCGGCACAAGCACGCTGGAGAATCCGGTATTCTCGGGATTAAATGCCACCAAAACCTACACCATCCTCCTGGATATGACTGACGACAAGGGATGTAGGAACCAGTATCAGATCACCAGGACCGCCACATTTTCCTGCACACCGGATTTCACGTTTGAATATTCGTGGTGTCAGGATCAACGGGGAACGGATAATGTTCCGGTGACGTTTTCGAATATCTCGACATTCCTGCCGACCACGAGCACAACGGTAAAATACTACTGGGATTTCGGCGACAATTCCCCGATCGATTCGGTGAACGAGGCACCGGTGCATACCTATGCGTGCGCATCACCCGCGCAATCGTTCAGTGTTTCGTTGACGATCATTGTTGTGCTGACCAACCCGGACGCCACCACCGATACATGCAGGAATATCACTTCGCGAGCTGTCTCGGTTGTCGTGGACGGGCCTGATTTTTCGGTGATGACATGCTGTGATGGCCGCGTCGTGTTCTGCACCAGTGCCCTAGCAGGGAAATGGGAGACGCCGGGAGATATGAACCTGTGCAACGCCTCCACATGCAAATTCATACGTCCACATCTGAGCGGCCGTGTCTGCGGCCTCCAGACAGCCACGAGCGGCTATTGCGGCCAGACATACTGGCGATACTACGAGCATCCCGGTGTCTACAACGTTACGCTCTTTGCCCGGTCATGGGCTCATAACAGATGCTCCAAGACACGGGAATTCCATCTCGACTCGGTGATATGTTACAACAGAAACGTGCGCGAGTCCCAAGACGTGAGCTTCGACGGATATGATTTCAGGATAAAGTTCAAGGTGATCCAGTTCCCATTCACCCACAGGATCATCGCAAAGATCAAAGCCCGGGGGCATAAAAAGATGAATGAGATCAGCGCGGAGTTTGCCGGCACCGTCAACACTCTCGGCTCCAACGGATGTTTCTGCGAGCCAGGCCATGCCGGCGACACGACCGTCAACATCAACAAACGGAAGGCAAAGGCGAAGATCAATCGGACAGGGCGCATCAGAGTGGGCCAGAATATGATGACGGCCACATTCCGCGTAAAGACGCCCCACAATCTGGTTAACACCTGGACCATACAGTTGGGGAAACCGCCGTGTGACCGACCGTGCATCCTCTGGTTCTGACCGGATAATCAATCCGGCATCGCGACCATGTCCGATGACTGCGAATTTCGCCGCGCGAAACGAACGAAGGGCTTCCATCGTGATGGAAGCCCTTTCGATATTGTTCCCGGCGACCGGATATATTGCTGATGCCACGTCGAGACGTTTTTTGTATCGTCTCCCAATCACCGTGCGGCCATGCCTCAGCCAATGCGTTCTCCTTCCTTCGAGCTTTCTGCTGCGGCCGTTGCACACTCAGCCCGGGATGCCGTCATCGTGCTGATCGCCATCCCGTTGAGCACCATGCTCCCCAACGTTGCTCGACCGACTCCTGTATCCGTGGAAGCGTCCGACAGAACACAACGGCTTTTCGGCGTCCCCTTGTCATGGGGTTACACCGTTGTAGCGGATATCCGACTTTACCCAACGATATCCGGGGAAATCTCAGGATGCGGCGGCGAACCACAAATCGGCCTGCAAAGCCCGTACAACCTGACGAAAAAGAGAAAGGGCAGCTAACGGAGATATCGTTAGCTGCCCTTATCTGTACTCCCAACGGGATTCCGAATTCCCGCGAATCCGTCAAAATTTCGATATTTTTGGCAAATGGGGGACGAGATCGGGGACGAACTATCTCACAGTTACCCTATCACCAAGATGTGAGATCACAATAACCGGTGCCCGCATCTGAATATAGGCGGAGCCTTGGATCAATTTAATGATTGTAAGATCCCCAGTAACCTATAGATGCTTCTGGTCGATAACGAATAACGCCGAAGCTTGGCAGGAATCGAGCAGGAATGCCAAGTTGTGGTCTTGTTGGGGTCACACCACGATTCAATTCGATCGGGAACCTGCAAAATTTTTCAAGAATCTGACATTTTCCCCTCCCCACCTCAACGGGAAACGAACGGGCATTACGCTCAGTTACCCACCTACCGACATTTGATCGAAAACTGACCTTTGCTGACAAGGGAAGCCCATGCAGCCGCCACTTCTGGAAACGAAGTTTCGATTGAACTATCTAAAGACACTTCAATATATTGCGTTTACCAAACTGAAGCCCGTCCCGCAGGGTCAACGCGGGATTGTCGTATCTAGCCCTGAGCTATCTCTAGCTCTGAAGGGTTAGCTACGGCTCTATCTATGCTAATAAGTCATCCGGATGCGGGTAGCGGTGACGCCCCGGCAACCTTCAGTTGTGGTACATCCGGATGCTTTTTTGTATGGATTATGAACAACTCTCCACGACTGTCTGATGCGGCGATCGCTGCATCCACGACAGAAGACACCCCGCAGACATCCACCCAACGGATTCTCCATCTTCTCTGGGAAGCCATGCCCTTCCTTGATGCGATCGGCGACTCTTTCCGGATGTTAGCCGATGATCCCGCTGATGACATCGCCGCAAGAGCGGCAATCCCGGCCCATGTAAAGTCGCTGCTTGAAGAGGCGGTAATCGAGATCGGCGAACTTGAACGGGAATTGCTCAATGGTCGTGATCCCGCTGCATCGATTGCGACAGGCCACAGTGATATCGTGCCGAACGTTGTTCGTGATGGTAGTACTGTTGTCTACCGCGTTCGCCAACCGGAGCCTGCTGGAGATAAAGTGCATACGGAATCAACTCTTCCAGACACTCGAACAGAAAGCGAAATGAGCTTGAACGAAGTCTTGCGTGGAACTGGAGTGATTACAGCACAATAATACGCTGATGACGAGCAACAGGGCATCGGCAATGAACGCCGATGCCCCGTTGCTTACTGCATCACGAAGACCCAGCAAGCCCTGGGACATTAGGTTTCTTCTTGAAGGTCTCCGATCCAATCGTAATGCTCGATGAAGAGAACAGAGACCGCTTCACCTCGGGAAAGATACTCTCGTTGCACTATGGTATATCGGGGCAGGTCCAGTTCGCTTTTATCCTTTGCAAAGAATCCTTCACAGCTATTACGAAATCATGATCATCTCGCCTGCTGCTGCAACTGATCAGATGCATCCTCCAAGCTCGCCATCGATAGTCACCGAATCGGCAGGAAAACCAATACCAATAACCCCACTGAAATGCGCTTTGAGGGTATCTGTATAATTAAAAGGGGTATTTACACCATTTCCAAAATGAATGGAGCGAATTGTCGTATTCCCTGAAAGTGAACTATACTCAAAGCTGTTCTTGCCATCGCTGGTTATAATTATCAGTTTCGATTGATTGGATGCCTTCCAGGGATAGACCCCGGCAACGTTCCCCGGCATCCAAAGTTGGAGGCTGCCTTGAAAATTGTGACGCCCATCGGCCGAGACACCGTTGATTGGCACCTGGATCTCTGTTCTGTCAACCCCGTTGCCCTTCAGATACATTGCCACCAAGCTTGCAGTTTGACTGCTAAATCTGACGTCGGATGCCCACCGTGAGGCGACAGCCGTATCAGTGGTGAATAATCGCGCCCGGCTCATACGGAAACCACACAGTCCATCATACGGCAGTATCGTCTGCAATTTTGTGGTATCAGTTGGAACAGTGGCTGTTGGATTGCTCTTCGATGCACATCCAGTTGCAGCAACAGTAACGAGGGTAAGCAGAACAAATTGACGTAGCGTTGTCATCAGTTGGAACATTAAGTGAAACATACTATGAAATGGTTATTGACCAGCCCCCAACCTATGTACCAGAAGTTAGGCAAGAGATGTTGAGCTGATCTCGGCCGACATCTGCTGCGCAAACACCGCCGGCGGCAGGTTCTTCAGCGCACTGTGCGGCCGATATTGATTATAACTCCGCCGGTATTCTTCCACCAAAACGATCGCTTCAGCCAGGCTGTCAAACACATCCATCGACAACAGCTCGTCGTGCTGATAAACGAGCGGATTTAATACAGCTTCACATGAAGGTACCCCTCCTCTGTTGGCGGAGCCATCCTATCGAAGGTCGTAACGATGTAGCGTGTCGGCCCGGAGGCGGTATCGGCGTCGCGCTGGGTTCCGTAAGCAGTGCCAGCAGTAGTATATGGGCCAAGGTCCAAGCTGAACAACGAACATTCCAGCCCTTTATCGAGTGTGCTGATGCACGGGAGATTGGAAAAGGTAATGCTGTCTCCGTTTGCCCATTCGGAACGATACTTTCCGTCAGCGGTCAGGCTTTCCGAATGACCAATCCTCTCACGCCAATACGTCATGCTGAGGATGCGGCTACCTCGCTTATCCACAATCATATGAATTGATCTGGTCTCGACATCGTGCGGGGCGTATGATCGGGCTGAGGAGAATGCGAGCGTATCGATACCGTTTGCTCCACTTCCTCTACTGACGAGTTGAGGAGCGAACGCGGTAACCCCAAACGCATATGTGGAGGTGCCAATGGTAGTTACCGTCGTATCGTACGATGTCACAATACTAACGCCCGACTCTATACCACCAAAATCGAGTTTGATGGAATTGAATTTCACGGCATCGAGAGAAAGAGGAGGCGTATGCGAAAGCATCGTAAATGGAAAGGAGAAGAGATGCGCCGTTTTCAATGCCCCCCGAAGCTGCATGGTTACGGCGTGATCGTACGGACCATTAACCTGCGGCACGACCACACGGAACATCCAATCCGAGAGGCTATCGATAATCTGCGCTCTGCTTGAATCGAAAAAGACATAGTAGGCAGCAGTTTGGCCAGTCATTTTATCTCCATAAATGGTGACAATATCTCCTGGCCGCGCGGAATCAGGATAGATGCAGCAGATCGTGTCATCTCCGGGACGGTGCGACTTGGTAACGGTGAACAGTCCGGCGTTATCACTCTTGACGCCTCGTGTAAGAATCACCGAGCCGTTGACAGCACCTTTCGGAATCTGGGCCAGGATCTCGTCATCCTGGATGGAAAGAATTGGCAGTGTGGTGTTCCCCATCGTGACCGTGCAGCTATCTGTCAACGTCCCAAAGCCATGTCCGCGCAAGGCAATCGTTGTTCCCATCGGGCCGCTACGCGGGTACATCAGCCCAACATAGAACTTTGAAGGAACCACGGGGCTTGGTCCGGTCCCGGGATCGCTCGGTGACGATGACTTGCATGCAGCGATGGTCAGCGCAAGGAGGAAGATGAGAACGTGGTAACGATGGATCATTATGGCTGGCCTGGGAGTTTGATAAACGAATAGTGCCCGGCATTCCGGCTAAGGAATCAGGCTTGAGACGCAGATGTCCGAATATAAATAGATGGTGTCGAACCTGCTCTGTTACCGGATAGTCGATCTGTCGATTGACTCGTAATTAACCACACTATAAGGAAAATATCGACGTTCCGGGTTCGAGTAGGCCCCTACCACAACAACTGCATCCTGAGCCCTCATTGTGCGTCGGCAGCCCTCTCTGCCTGTCTTGGATGCGACAGATCGAAGAGTGGAATTGAAGCTGCCGAGGGCATCATCAGAGAGGAATGGATGAGCACAGAAAAAGCGCCGCGCGAAGCCGTGATTGATGCGTCGGTCGCCACCGAAGCTCGAGAGCTGACCGGACGCCGGGTCCATAGCGCGGAGTATAAACGGGGGATCCTGGCGGAGATCCATGCAGCCCCTCACGGAGGCGTCGGCGCGATCCTGCGGCGTGAAGGGATCTATATGTCGATGATCCGCAACTGGCGATCGTAGATGGCATCGAGAGGATCGGCCAGGGGTGAAGCCATCGCCACTGATGCTGGTGAAGAAGGAGAATGAGCATCTCAAGCGGGAGAACCAGCGGCTGATTCAGAACTCGAACGCCTGTTGACATGCAGTTTACACATCCCATGATCTTCGCAAACCATTTCATCCCGAGTATACTTCCCACTTCTCACTCTCAATGAGGTTATTCACCTCGTCAAGGTTGTCACGGGTCGCGATGATCGCCCGCTATCGTCGAATCGGATCCCGGTTGAAAAGCATATAGCAAACTTCTCCGGGCCAGCCGGGGCGGAGGAGTGACTCAGTTTGAATAGTGGATAATTTCCTACTTTATAAAGCGATTATCGTCGCTGTGCCATCGCTGCATCGGCGCTCGCGACCCCTCCACGGAGCGATCCGTATTGTCGAAATCCATCTCATCATTACCCAATGCTGATCATTCGCAACAGCCAGTTCAATGCACTACAGGATGGGAAGGATGACGCGCTCGCGGTCGATCTCGCGGCCAGCTTCGCCGGGCGCTATCCGGAGAGGGGCCTCGTGGACAAGGCGCTGATCGCCGCCGCGCGTGAAGGGATCGCGCGCGCGCGGAGCTATGGACTCGATCGTTACGCCGATATCTCCTCGTACGTCGACTTCCATCTCCTCATCGGCCCCCGCTTCGACACCCATCCTCCGATCAACGCCATCCTCGCCGATCCGGACATCCCGGTGGAGATCCGCATCGGCACGCTGATCGAGCAGGTGCCGCCGGCCGAGTGGCGTGCCGCAGCCATGATCGAGAACGAACCGACGGAGATCGAAGAGCATCCCGGGAGAGCACGGGCGTGAGGGTCTACAAGCTTCTGACCGACAAGGGGGGCCTTTCGAAGAACGACGAAGTCGTCGTCGTGCTGGTCGCCAACAACGGCTTGCAGGTCCGCGTGCAGCGGCGTGACCGTTACGCCGGGGGGCACTCGGACTATACGGCATTCGTCCAGTCTGGTGACTTTTCCTCGGCGCTCCAGCTTCTCGACAACCAGGACGAGCCGGCGCACAAGGACGACAAGGACGCCGTATCGCGGGACAACATGGCCGCACACTATATCCTCGGCATCTCCTCGCAACTGCAGAGCAGCAGCATCCTAGACATCGGCTCCATCGTTCAATCGATCTCCAACAGCCACTCGCAGCAGCTCAGCTCACAGAAGGGGCTCTCTTCCACCACCACGAAGGTACTCCCCTGCCAGATGAAGAAGCACGTGCCGATCGTCTGGGAGCCGACGACCGACGATCTGGTGGTCCCGGTGACGATCTGCGACAACCAGACGGCGCTCCTCGGCCATTCCTTCGCCGAGATGGCCGAGCGGGAGAGTTTTCTGCGGGAGGAATCGGGGGTGATCGCCGGGAAGGAAACGGTGGAGGGTCCGAACAACGCGCTCGGGGAAATCAGGATCATGCTGGCGAACAAGGCCTGCCGTGCAGTGCAGATCGCACTTCGCTTCACCGATATGAACAAGCGCCACCTCCTCTTCCGCAGCACCGCCGGACATGTGCTGATCGCCGACAAGGAAGGAGGCCCCGACAAGCTCCGCACACATGACGTGACGGCAAAGCTGACCAACGATGGCTACGAAGCGAACGAAACGTTCGTGCATACCGGCGCGTTGAGTTTCTTCGTACAGGATGAATCGGCCAGCGACGAACCCCGACTGATGACGCCACAGAACTATGCGACCCATCACGAGCTGGACTATCGCATGCTAGTGAACGGCGCGAAGAACGCGCAGCAGTATCATCACAGCGAGCAGGCGTTCTTCAAGCTCCTGTACGATTACCCGAACGCCGTCTCCGATGCGATCGACCAGATCCTGCAACCGCTCGTCGAGACGTACAACAAGTTCGTCATCAACGCGCCGATCAGGGTCTGCGCGATCTCGGTCGATATCTTCACCACGCGCGCCGCCTGCTCCGGATGCCAGGTTTCGTCGCAGGCGGTGCAGACGCATGCCGCGCACTTCTTCGCGCAGGCGTTGAAGGATATCAACAACCAGAAGCATCCGGTGAAGGTGAAGATCGACAAGGATATCCGCCGTCTGGTGCGTATCGCCTGCGCCCGGGCGTTTGTCGGCACCCCCGATACGAAATCGGTGAAGCAGGCAAAGCTGCCGGAGGATGGCACGGTCCACGCCCTGCCGGACGATCCGATCAAGCGGCCGAATATCGACGAGCCCCACGTGCAATACCTGCGATTGAACGTCGACGTCAACCATGCCACCGCGCGTCCGCTGCTGCGCAAGGGAACCGAACGGAGCGAGGCGACATGGGTACAGTTGCAGGTCAACCTCATCCGAACACTCGATCCGGGGATGAAAAACAAATCGCTGCAGCAGTGGTGGGAGTCGATGTTCAACAAGGAACTCTCCCCCGTCGACATCGTCCTGCTTGCCGTCGAGTTGATGCAGTATGACGAGAAGGTCAACAAACGGCAGATCATACATTTCGATAAGGAGGAGTACGACTGCTTCTTCATCCGTCGCGTGCGGTTCGCCGCGCGGATGTGGGTCAGGAGTCTCGAGATGCGGAAGGCCAACGTCCAGCAAGTGCTGCCGAAAACCTTACCCGCCTTCGTCTATTTGGTGGTGCGCTATTACAAGTCCTTTCTGGAGGATGATCCCTATTTCAAACTCAGCGAAGATCTGAAGACGCGGTTCAACGGGCCGACGTTGATGAAGCTGATCGCCATCGCGCTGCTGAACAAGGATTACTACGAGAAGAGCAATCCGGAAGCACTCCAATACATGGGAACGCAGATCAAGGAGCAACAGGAGAATGCACTGAATTACGCTCTGGGCGAAGTCGAGAAGGAGATCAAAAGGGAGTTGGATACGGATACTGCAACCGGCGAGAATCGCGCGCTCAACCTGGCAATCGAGTTCGGTCTGGTCAACAAATTCTCCAAGATTCGTCCCAAGTGGGGAGGAACAGGCGCGAAGCTCGATACCCTGGAGATCGACATAGACAGCCTGAAACCGAAGGGACCGCAACCGATCGCAGAGAAGTTCCTTATCGAGGGCATCGGCAAGGAGGCGGCGGTCAAGACCTTCCGGGAATGGCTCACCAAGAACAAGCTCCGCGAAGGGGCGGCGACATCCGTCGGCAACAACTGCTCGCTCCATGTGATGCACCAGTTCGGTCAGAATGACATGACGCAAGAAGGAGAGGAGCCGGACGATTACAACGCGATCCGCGAGAAGTACAAGTTCAAGCAGGGGGAGATGGTCGAGCTGGAGAATTTCGATGAGATGGTGAAGGATCGCAATCTCTATGTCCAGGCCTTCACGCTCAACAACGACGGCACCATCAAGCAGGCGGGGGTCTTCGGACAACTCAACAAGGAGAGCACCAACGTGCGCGCGGTGCTTCACGTCGGGCTGCACTACGAACCGCTCTGGCCCGCCAAGTAGATGATAACATCTCGGCCCGATGTAGTTGCGGTGCGGAGCCTCTATGAGCATTTCCTCGGTCGGGTGATGCGAGCCATCATCACTGATCCTGCAGCCTTTCTGCCTGAACGCCGCTATACTTTGGAAGCATTCCCGATTGAACCGCCGAAGCGTCCCGGCCGACCGTGGATTATTGGATATGGCAGGCGGAGTGGTGGGGACATTCGAGAAGCGGTATTACGTACGCGTACTCACCGATCACGGGATGCTGGAGATATTCCGCCCCGCCGGTGAATGTGTCCTCTCACGACAGGGCGATTAATCGGTTCATCGGGTAAAACACTGCCGTGCACGCTCAATAATTCCCTGGATGCAGGTGATTATTCGCGAATCAGCGACAAGATGCAGGACGAAAAACATGAAAAAGCCTTAAAATAAATCGAAAACGATTTTTTGATCGAAGGGGCGCACAATCGAAGTTGACGACGCGGGAAAGGTGACGGGTCGGGTACTGGACAGAATCGAGACAAGGTTCCCTCGCACCATAGGACAAGATTCCCTCGCAACTTCGGTCAAGGTTCCCTCGCAACTTCCGTCGCGTTCGTGGCGCCCGATAATGTCACGTTCGCGTCGGAACCAGGCCATCGGCTGATGGAACGCGCCACAAGCGCCGAGGCTGGGCGACGGTGCCGGGTCAGGTACGGGACCGAAGCTGGACGCCTGTTGGACCGATACTGGACTGGTCCGCGTCACCGGATCATCGCAGTGTCAGAAGGCAGATGATAATTGGTCAGGAACGGGCGATGCCGGGCAGTGGCGGATCAGTCAGCTTCGATCGGGATAGGTGGTCACCTTTGATCGGAATACGCAGTCAGTAATTCCACCCAGCTAACAGCTGGGATAGTTAACGCATTCAAGGAATCTGATGAAGATTATGACATTGCTTACCTCAAAAACCCCATACACTATTGCAAGGAGATTCGACGGGCTGCTCCTGGCATTGCTGTTTGACCTGCCCCCCGAAAAGTAATCCATAAGTTATACGAGTCAACAATACCCAATTGGGGAAGGAGATTCGCATGAAGAAGCGTCATACAACCGAAGAGATTATCACGCATCTGCGCTCGATTGAGCGGATGCTCACTGGCGGTGCCACGGTCGACGAAGCCTGCCGGCAGCTTGGCTTCGGATCGCAGAGCTACTATCGCTGGAAGCGGAAGTATGGGGGCATGCAGCCATCGGAGGCACATCGAACCAGGGAGCTGGAGAAGGAGAATCAGCGTTTAAAGAAGATCGTCGCCGAGTTGACGATCGACAACAGCATCCTGAAGGAAGTAGCGCAGGGAACATGGTAGGTCCGTCAGCACGGCGACGGGCCGTTGAACAGGTCCAGCAGCAGATCGGAGTGAGCCAACGCCGAGCCTGTCGGGTGCTGGAACAAGCCCGTGCAACGCAGCGCTATCGTCCTCGGACGACCGATCGCGAACAGAAGCTGCGGCAGTGGCTGCGGGAGTTCGCGGTGCGTCATCCGCGCTGGGGGTATCGTCGAGCGCATGCGATGCTGCGAGTGGAGGGCTGGGCGGTCAACCGCAAGGCGATCGCACGATTATGGCGCCAGGAGGCTCTGCGGGTGCCGGCCAGACGACAGAAGCGATCGCGGATCGCCGGAGCGGGCGCCAGCACGGTGTCTGATCGTCGGCCGGCAGCACATGCCAATGATGTCTGGAGCTATGACTTCGTTGCCGACCGCACCAGCGACGAGCGGCAGCTGCGGTTGTTGACGATGATCGACGAGTATACCAGAGAGTCGCTGGCGATCGTGGTACGCCGAAGCATGACGGCGCGCGATGTGATCGACGCGCTGGCAATGGTGGTCAACGAACGTGGTGCTCCGAAGCATGTTCGATCGGACAATGGTCCGGAGTTCATCGCCGGAGCCGTCAAGCAATGGATGAAGGCGTGCGGGATCCAGACGCTATATATCGATTCCGGCTCGCCGTGGCAAAATGGATTTATCGAGAGCTTCAATGGCAAGCTGCGCGACGAGCTCTTATCGATGAAGATGTTTGACAGTCTGGCCGAAGCGATCGTTTTGGTGGAAGAATACCGGCGGCAGTACAATCATCATCGGCCGCACAGTGCGCTGAAGAACCTGCCGCCGGCGGTGTTCGCGCAGCAGGTGGCGGCCAAGATCAACTCAACATCTCTCGCATAACTTTTGGTATATATTTCGGGGGCTGGTCAGAACGCCATGCGTAAGAACAGACCATTCTCCGTGTTCGGTATCCATTGGCGCAACGAGGCCGATAGTGCTATCCACATCGCCGGATGCGAAATCAGAATGCTCTCCTCTCCCTTTCGGTCGATCGACAATGGCTCAGCACAGAAGGACTTCAGGAAGACAGCACATTCGATATCTAGATCCAGATGCGAATACCAGATTTAAAAATTAGGGTTGCGATTACTCGTTTCCTATCACTCGGATCATCAGGATTAGGCCCATCATTCAGTTCGCTTCCGATGAGCCCTATTGATGTCCGTTCAAAACGACTCCCGATGATATTTGCATTTGTGTAATTGAATCCTATCTCAATCGCAAGAGGAATCCCTATAAAATTATACCTCCCACCTACTTCCGTCTCCAATCCAACACGAACAGCCGGATTCATGACGCGATACAACGTATCCGGAAACAGCTGAGACTTGGTTCTGCCATTGAATACACTAATATTTCCTCCAGCTTTCAGGAATAGATTCCAATGGTCGCGCTGATCTCCAATACAGTAATCCCCTCCCAGGGTAAATGTCTCGAAGGTCAGAAAGACTGTATCCTTATCCAGAAAATCAGAATGCTGGCTCCATGTATAGCTCAGTAGCAGACCGAACCTGCTATCCATAAGGCGATAGCCAATCTGAGCGCCGACGCCCACATATTCAAAAATATTAAAAGGGTATGTCCTCAGCCAACCTCTTCCTACAATATCTTCTTCAAATGCATACATCCCACCATTCATTGCTCCCAGCTGGGCCTCAAGCTGGCCCACCGACCCGTTCACACTAAACACTCCCCTGTGTCGAGCAGAATCTTGAGAGCTAGCTGGAAGATACGTTAACAGAATACCGAGCAATAGTTTAACTAGGCAAAACGACCTAGGCATATAATCTCCTAACTTGCAATCAGCAATACGAATCAAAAAGCTAAACGTTCAGCTCTTCGTTCTAAGTTGCGCCCATTCAAAATAGCCTTATTACATGAATAAGGCGTGATTTAAAAGGAAGTCTTAAAAGCAATTATGGTGCATCACCCAATTGAGTGGGTGATGCACCTTTAAGTTTATCCCGTTCTCAGTCGGATCAGTCGCTTGGGTGGAATTGGCAGCTCATACCGCAAGTTACCGATGCCGACCGAACCTTTTAAGACGCACTCTAAAGCATCTTTATGGGCTTTCTAAGCCCAAGGGCCTCGGATTTGGACCTTCCAGCCTCCTCCGATGGTGAGATCGTCGAACTTGAGCGGAATGAGCCTATCCTTCATACAACAATGCCATTCAAAACATGAACAATGATAGCCGGAATTACCTACACGGAACTCCACATATATAATTTGTTTTATTTGCTTCATCTAGTCTGGTTTGCTCTCTCTCTTCTGGAGTATCGCTTCTACAGTTACTTCTGAATGTAGGCTGCTTTCCTCCACATGCACAACACTTACGATTTGCTCCGAACCAACCGAAGATAGAAGTCCTAAAAGAAAGAGCGAAAGTTACGGCTGTAAGAAAAAATGCTGCTATGAGAGCTCCCCATGCGGCACCTAGAATCGCGCCAGTAACTACTCCACCAAAATACCATGGCGTTTCATTTACAAACAGCTGCATGACCTTGGCCATTACACACAATGAAAGCGCCAAATCTACCGTCAATTTTGAAACGAGTTCCTCTGCGCAAAAGTAGCCCGAATCATGCCGGACACAACAACTTTTTAAATCGACCACTCGCCAGCCTCGCCCTGGGATTTGCACTTTAACCACAAGCGCGCCCGAATGAAATGGATCCGTACAGACCATATCATGTGCGATACAGCAAGAGCAGCCTTGGGAAGCCTGCAAACTACGACCCTCATTTTTTTTACCATCTTTAGCATCATCTCTAAATTCCGATTCAGCTATCAACTGCGCAGCGCGCGCTCGTTGTACATAGTATGATGACCAAGTTGCAATACAGAACTCAGTCAACGTCGTACTTGACGGTACTACGTCATCAGAAAATTCCTGATTGACCTCCAACTCCCAACCCGAATTTCTCATAGATTTTCTATAGCGGACATTAACCCAATCCCTATTTCTTGTCAAATCGGATATAACGACTCTAACACCACCATCATCTTCGACAACGCTGGTTACCGACTCAACTATACCATTTGAGTATTCGAATCTAATAGACGCAGCCTCACTGTTATTTACAATTACTGGAGTAGTTGGAGAAGAGGTGGATTTCCTTGTACTGCCAATATCTATCCATACTTCATATCCCACTTTACCGAAGTGTATGTTGTCATTGTTGAGCATATTCCTCAAATCCCCCTCGTTACTTGCGAGGTCCACATTCTCAATCCAATTTATCACACCCTTCGATATAGCAGCATCCTTCAACTGCCGCTTAACATTATCTCCGATTGAATTGGAAGCAATTGTTCCCAGTACAGGGGGGCTCTTCCATCTCAAAGCACCATCATTTACATTTTGAGAGCCAACTGAAGGGAATGAGTTGTTACCCAACACCTGTGCTGTATTCATCATGGCACTTAAGTTTTGCACAGAATTTCTTGATGTCGTGACGATTCCGAAACGGACATCTCCAAAATTAAATTTGCTAATATTATTATAATTCATATATCATCCCAGTTGATATAAGAGTTTGCATTTGGCAGTACAAGAGGCAATAGCCTCTCGTACTGTTAAAAATGAATTTCCATTCTTTGCAACACTCACCTGTTTCGGCTCGTCCGAGTAGCAAGAATGTTTATCAGTATAGATTCGAATCGCGTCTTTCACAGTCGTCTTTGAGCGAAACAGTTTATAACACGCTCTAGAGCGTGTTATAAACTTCAATCGTTGAGATTGAATCAGAATTGACTATCTCGAGTTGCGAGATGCGCGTAATGATCCATAGCGATATATTAGCCTTACCACAAAAGACCTTTGTGGCGATTTTTGATCTAAATATTTCATACTTCGCTCTAGCGCACCTTACGGAACAATAATCCATTCTGACTCGTACATACTCCAGTTTCCTGAATTGTCCTTCACCACAAGCCCCATGACTGTATGACCGATATTCTTCAACGTTACGTTTAATGAGTTATTCCCCGTATAACTTGCTGAAGAAAAAGAAATAACCGGCACTGTCCCCTGGTTGTCTCCTCGTGTACCGGCATTATCCCGAAAGCTGAGTTCGGCTGTTATATATGTCGATGCTCCAAAACTCAATGGAATGTGCATTTCCCAATCCAAACCGCCACGAAGAAAAATCACCTTTCGTAGTGGCGGTGCAACGGTAAGGTTTGCAGTCGTGTGCTGCATGTTCCATTGGGCAGCGTCCGCAATTTTCTGCTGACTATCAGTGCCGAGAGCAACGCAGAACGGCACACTTGCAAGTGTGAATGGATTTCCACCGGAATACCATGACGATGGATTCCAGAAGTTAGAGCTTCGCGCAAACACACCCTGGGTTCCATTGAGTGTGGCATTAGCAATCAGATCAAGCGGATTCTGCGGTTCAGTGTTTGACCAGTCGATCCAGCTTGTTATGGTGTCGGGAGCATTACATGAGCAGCCCATAATAGATAATAGATTAAATGAAAAAAAACGAGACAGGAGTTCTGTTGGGAACGGTGGCAATCATAAGTCCTGCATACGATAATATCAAGCTATTACCGGATCCGACGGAAATATATTTTCTCAAGCCTCAATGTTGCCGGGATAAGATCCTGATGTTGTCTTGTCCCTCAAAAAGTAATCTATAAAGTATGCGAGTTAACCAGCCTCCCTCTCTGCCTATCTTATCTACGACAGATCGATGAGTGGAATTGAAGCTACCGAGGGCATCACCAGAGAGGAATGTATGAGCAAGGAAAAGACACCGCGCGGGGCCGCGATTGATGCGCCTGCGGCAATCGAAGTTCGAGAGCCGGCCGGACGCCAAGTCTATAACGCGGAGTATAAACGGGGCATCCTGGCAGAGATCGATGCAGCTCCTCACGGAGGCGTCGGGGCGATCCTGCGACGTGAAGGGATCTACATGTCGATGATCCGCAACTGGCGATCGCAGGCAGCATCGGGAGGAGCGGCCAGGCAGCCGGGGGTGAAGCCGTCGCCACTGACACCGATGAAGAAGGAGGTCGAGCGCCTCAAGCGGGAGAACCAGTGGCTGCTGCGGAAGCTGGAGCAGGCAGAGCTGATCATCGCAGTACAAAAAAAATATCGCGGCTGATAAGCCTCTCCGACGACGAGATCGCAGAGACCGGCTCGTCGTAGCGATCCGGGGATTGGCCAAGAGCAGCGGGGTTGCCTCGGCCTGTCGCGCCGTGCAGGTGCCGCGCGCGTGGTTCTATCGTGCGGTGGCGCCTCGGCTGCCGTCAGCGGCGATGATGCTCAGTCGATCCGCGGGGTACGCCGTGGCGCACGACATCACTGGGCGTTGAGCGCCGAGATCATCGTGACGATGAGCAGTAATCGGTTCATCGACCGATCGCCAGCGCACGCGATCGCCCCCCTGCTCGACGATGGGGTCTATCTGGCCAGCGAACGCACGTTCTACCGCGTGTTGGGGGCTGATCGCCCCCTCCGCGAGCGACGCCAGCAGCGACGGCACCCGGTCTATGGCGCACCGGAGTTGCTGGCCACACGACCGAATCAGGTCTGGTCGTGGGACATAACAAAGCTGAAGGGACCGGTCGCCGGGACGTGGTATCACCTGTATGTGATCCTCGATCTGTACAGCCGCTACGTCGTCGGCTGGGCGGTCTTCGATCGCGAAAGCAAGACCCTGGCACGTCGGCTCATTGATGTCACCTGCGATCGTCAGGGGATCCGGCCGGGCGAGTTGACGATCCATGCCGACCGTGGCAACGCGATGCGATCAACGGATGTGGCCGAGCTGCTGGCGGCGCTCGGGGTGCGCAAGAGTCATTCGCGACCGTATTGCTCGAACGACAACCCGTACTCCGAGAGCCAGTTCAGGACGTTGAAGTACTCGCCGGAGTATCCATCGCGCTTCGGCAGTCTCCAGGATGCTCGTTTGTTCGGTGGGGTGTTCTTCGGCTGGTACAACGGTGAGCATCGTCACAGCGGGATCGCGATGTTGCCGCCGTCATCGGTGCATCACGGGCATGCTGAGGAGATGCTGGGTCGTCGGAACGAGGTTCTTGCCGAGGCATACCGGCGCTATCCAGAGCGATTTGTGAAGGGGGTGCCGAAGGCGGGCATGGTACCGTCAGCGGTGTGGATCAACAAGCCGTCTGCGATCGTCGTGGCGGCTGGCGCTGAGAGTCTCAATTGATCGCAACTGGTGTCGCATTTTTATTGGCAGGTTCCGATGTGGTGCCCAATCAGGAATTAAGAGCAGAAAGAAAGCCAGTGATCGGGAGCCATCGGGCGGTAAAGATAGTGCGGCCGATAATTCGGCCATTTCTCGAAAATCGCTTTCTTACGTGAGCACCACGTCCATCTGTCCTCGTTGCCCAAAAGTGAAATTTCCCCCACACAGCCCGAACGCTATGTCGCATTCCGTGGAAACGCAGTAGTCAACGGCGGCCTTTGAGCCTGACATCTCCGCTTCGTGCGCCGCCGCACTTTCCATTGCCCTCCTCCATCCTTCTATGGTGACCGTTCATGTTTTCGCTATCCGTTCGGCACCGTGTACTGCCAATGGCCGGAGATACGATCGCTATCCCGAGCTTGAGGGGAGCTTGAGGATTATTCCGCCCGATCGGAGAAGGGGATGTGAGAACTATCTTCCCGTCGTGGGTTCTTCTTGCTGAACAACCTCCGGAACGATCCCTCCCATCGTCACTGCTTCGCGTGAAGTCCCCTGGTTGGCTCCGGTGCGGCTTCGGTGAATTTTCTCTTAGCGGAGGAACGGTCATCCGTCGGATTGGCCGGGAAGGGCAGGCAATTCTCAACATCGCGCAACCAGTTGAACGACATCCCATGCTGCTAAAACTCCATCTTCAATGTGCCGTCGCGGTGCTTGCGCTCGCGCTCTGCTCTCAGGCACATGCGCAGCGAGCGGAACTGCTGGCAAAGTTTTCCGTCGACGGCCTGAAGTACATCGACATGTCGCACGATGGCAGATACGTGGTCACCGTGGGCTCCGATTCTCTGACCCGTATCTGGAATACGGAAACCGGAGTGCAGGTGGGGGCGCTGAATCGCATACATCACGACGATCGCCCACAGCGCGATGATCGCCCACAACACGATGTCATCATGGCCGCCTTCCTGCCGGGCGATTCCACCGTGCTCACCTATGATGCATTTGACAGTACGTTCCAGGTATGGGACTGGCGCATGGGAATGCTGCTACGCAACGTGCCGATCCATCGTCCCGTATTCTACGCCAGAGTCCTGGAGGATGGTTCCACACTCGCCATCTGGGTCTACGCGCCAAAGTACCGGCTTGAATTCTGGTCGATTGCCACCGGAGAGTTCTTGAAGAGCCCCTTCGAAGGGGTGCTGATGTCGCACCTCTCTTGGTTCAATCACGCCGGCACCCAGTTCCTTGGGTATTCGTTTCCCTATAACTACCTGGAAAACTTCGATCCGCGAACTCACGAATATTTGTCGGGCTACGGTCACGGAACGTTCCCCGGAGGCTTCAGTCCCGATGATCAGCGAATCGTGTGCGGCTGGGATAGCGCAACTGTGATGGTCTACAACGCAAGGACCCTCGACACCCTTTTTTCCTTCAACCTTTTTTCCTTCGGCGATATTAGCCTGGGGCAGGCTGCGTATCAGACCCTGTATGATCCTCGTGGAGAATGGATTCTGACACTCGGTCGCAATCAGTCTCGCGTGATCCTTCAACGATGGAGGCCGGATAATGGAGCGTTTATTGACACGGTTGCCATTATCGACAGCGCCTTCCTGCTTACTCCGAACATGATAATCGACCCCAGCGGCGAGTATGTGACATTATACACCCCCGGTATTCAGTTGAAGGCTCCGATCGTGACGCTGGGATTGCACCGTCCCGTCGCGGCGGCTCCGGCCATCGATCCCGGCATCGCCACGCTGAGCGTGGTCCCGAACCCCGTTCGAACATGGGCGAGCATCCCAATGGCGGGGCATCCATTGGGAAGCGTTCGATGTTCGATTGTCGATGTTGCAGGAATGACCATTCGTGGCTGGGTTCAATCTCTGTCGGGATCGGATGGCCAGTCGATCCGGTTTGACGTCGGCGATCTGGCCGGCGGTGTCTATTTCTGCCGGCTGCAATGGGAGAACCAGGCCCGGTCCGTCGCGTTTGTTGTGCAGCGCTAGAGTCTGTTATCTAGATGTTTTGTCGCGGGGCACCTTTCATGAGTACGAGGAGAGCCACGCATCGGCATCAGCACAACAGCGTCGTTCCCGCCACTGGTCAGGCAGATAAGATCGGCGGCAAGAGTCTCGATCGCGGTTGACGGCTCCTCGCGCGATGCCCCTGTGCGGCCGACACGATGCGGCAAAGATTCCCATAGCCATCGGCTGATTGCGCCAGCAGCACGGGGGATGTTCGCCGGTATGGATCTGCCGTGCAGGAAGGAGAACCAGCTCCGGGTATAGAGATTCAGGTACATGAATTGTCGAACTTTACCGGCACGTTGGTCACGTCCTGCCGGAACGATGGAGTACTCTGAAATAGTTGTTCCTCCCTTCTCTTGGAGTTACATAAAGCTTGTTGCACTCCCGAAAACTCTCGTGCATCCATCGCTATGTTTCGTTGCATCCGCCGTTATTTTACCCCGCATCTACCGTTATTTTATCCTGCATCTGCCGTTATTTGCCGACATTGATAAATCGCGCCTCATACGAGAAATTCATTTTTGATTTATTTTTGGGGTTTTTCCCTTCATCTTACCGATGTTTCGTGATTAATTACGCGCATCCACGGAATTATTGGAAATACACGGGGGTGCGCGGCCGGATGAAACGATTAATCCCCCTGCTGTGAGAGTACCCATTCCCCGTCACAGCCGAATATCTCCAGCATCCCGTGATCGGTGAGCACCCGCATGTAGTACCGCTTCTCGAATTTTCCCACCACTCCGCCTGCCATATCCAGCAATCTACGATTCGCTCGATGACATGCTCCCGGTTGCGCCACCGTATCCGTACGCGCGGTATGAGCCCGATTGGATGCCGTCGTGCCGCGCCGTGGATCTGGTAATCCCAACTCAAGCGCTCCAGCGCGACAAGTGCGGGGAAGAGCGGGACATTGTACGCGTGATCGGTACGGCAAGCTTGCTACCGCTACTTTACGATACGAACAGCCCAAGTACGTACTGCAACCTGTGATCTCAATCGAGCGAGATAGATTCCGCTTGGAAGCGCTGAGGTATTCAGGACAACCGTCCGATCTTCGGCCGATATTGATCGGCGTAGCCGCACTCTGCCGCATACGTCCAAAAGTTCTACGGTTGCCTGCTCCTCATGACGTGGGGAGAGGGTTACCGTGATGGACGATGACGCGGGGTTTGGAGCAATCGAAACAATGCCCGACTCCTCCGCACGCCCGTCGGGAGCCTCCACTGCGCTTGCGGGACTCTTGGTTCGCAAGTACATCACACGACCGTAGATGTCGGGGCTCCCGGTCTGGTTGTCTTCCCATGCTATATAGATGGAATCGCCATTGAAGGAGGCGACCGGATGGGCGACGCTGGTGTGATCCCCGGACACCAGAACATCCTCCTGAAGAGGGTTCAGGAACCTGTCAAATGCACTCAGGCGGACACCGGAACGATCCGTGTAGAGCACGACGATGCCGGAATCCAGAGGGTTCTCAAGGGCAACGATGGCAGTGGACGTTGGATAGATCAGATTCGATTGGTAGGAATTGAGAGTATCGTTTAGCGACGAGAACCGGGCAAGACGGAGTCTGTTCTTCTCGAAATAGGCCATCAGGAATTCCGTTCCTGGAAGCCCTATATAGACCGGAGGGTAATAATTCGGATATCCGGCGCCGGCATACGACACCAGGGAATCTCGGTTAAAATGATTGATGCCGTGTGAATCAATCGTCAGATATTCATCATCGCTTGTGGGAAGGAACACCGTGTATCCGGCCGGGACAGGGGAGCTGTGTATAATGTTGATGAGTGTTCCCGTTGAATCAATTATTGCGCGATGAATGCGGGGATAGCCACCATCAGCGCGTTTGGAGCCGACGGTTACCATCGTATGGCTTCCATGCGGCACGCGGGCGGATGAGATGCGTTGCAGCGCCAGGGCCGGATTGGTTTCCACTACCGATATCGATTCCTTCCATCCGTCGATTGTGGGTGACCAGAATGTGTATTGCTGCCACGTGTGCTTTGCCGAATCAGCCCGAGGTGACAGCGCGCTAAGGGTGGCGGTGTTGTTACTGCATTCCAGTGCATAGGTCTGGCGGCTGGGACTCGGATTATCGGCGGCATTCATTGGAAGTGGTGGAAGCGGCTGAACAGGGATGTCCGCTCCATTCCGCCAACGGCCAAGGGCAACCGTTGAATCCAATCCCCATGACATCCATCCCACCACGACGGTCCCACCGATAGTCATCATTGCCGGCGCCGTCTCCGGGACATTCACTCCACTACGGGCTGCGGGAGCGGTCAGGATGATGTGATATTCATTAATGGCCAGATCGACTATACTCCCGGACTTGCTGAAGAGGCGGCGTACAGGAAGATCGCTCGTAATTACCTGAGTCTGATATGTCGATGGCTGAGTATCCATGACAGGTCCTTTTGCTTTGGATACAATAGAGTACTCGATTGTATCCTGATAGGGGAACTCTCCAGAGCCCTGGCATGTGCAGTTAACTCGCCCCGTGAGGTAAACCGTTGCACGATAGGAATTACCGATCCCTCGCTTAAGCTGCATCCTGTCGCATACGAGCTTCGGCTGACAACATCCTCGTGCGGTAAAGAAGAACATCAGAGAATAAAAGGGCTGTGCCTTGCCGAATATACCTGGCGATGTCTCTCTGATTGAGTGGACATACAAATTGAACTCCGTCTCGTTGAAGATATAGTTCGGTGTACAAGCATCATTTGCCGTTATGTACAGCGCACCGCTACTGTCACGAAAGACCAGTTCACTCCGTTTAACGAGTTCCTCGGGAACGGTAGCGATGACCGTTCGGTAGGGAACGCTATCGAATACGGAGCGATACTCCCTTATCATATCGTTGATGATCGTTGCGACAGTGCCATCGTTTGCCAGGAAGTACGGGATGTAGAACTTCGCGTACGATGAGGTTGCCAGACGATACTCACGGCCATTCGGGCCAAAGACAAAAGGTCCCGCCCTGCCGATATCGAGCACCGTATATCCCGGATAGCCGTTCGGGTAGAGGTAGCCGTAAATATTCCAGGTGGAGTATCGATGCGGAGCTTCCAGGATCATCCCCAGACTATCCACCACGCATGATGTCGTTCCGGCGCTGTCACTCCACAAGAGCATAGCATTAGCATCAGCCCTGATGGGAACGATGCCGATCCCCTGCATCCATGTTGCCGTCAGCATCCGTTCCGGGCTGCTCGTTCCGATCGTATCGACAATGCGGTAGTACACCCCGGAGTCCGAGCGCCGATCATTCCAGCAGACCAGAAAGCGGGAGCCCATGTTCCGCACGGTCAGCATGCCGAATGGATGAGCACTGCCCGATGTCAGAACCATCGGCTTTTCCAGTGGTGTTGTATCACGGACAAGCTGCATGTAGAGCGCGTTGACCGGCTCGCCAGCGTCGCCGGTAACCGTACTTCCCCAGACCACAAGTGTAATGTTACCACATCGGGCAGCCGCCTGAAGCTGAACATCATCGGGGAGAATGCGTTGCATCGGATCGGAGGACAATCGGATGACCTGCGCCGACAAGTACGGACTGAGGAGAATGGCAAGAAGAGTAATGAGGAACGTGTGGGTGAAGCTGCATTGGCGCTGGACCATGTGCATGAGAATCTCGGTTTGTGAATCGGATGCCGAACGGAGAGTGAACGAAGTCTTCCGACAATGCGCTAACACACGAACTGGAGCAATGTTAGCAATCCAGATCACTGCAATCCAGCGTTCGCTCGACGATATTCGTCCCCATGCGCGGCAATGATTCCGGACGACCAGTACGACCGTGCAACGGTAGTCCGATGCGGTCGTGGCGGCGGTAGAAAGGCACCGAATCGGAAAATGTGTTCTGCCCTCGCGTCTCTTCCTGCCATACTTGAATCCTCCTCCCGAACCGTGGTTGCAGTACGGGATCGGCATGTGCCAGGAAGGAGAAGCAGGATCGTGGCCTGGGCCGTCGAGCGTTCGCTCGACAGCATGGAAGGAGAGTGCGCCGATTGCCTCCACCGCCAGGAGCATGCATTCATTCGCCGACAGGGTCCACTAACTAAACCTTCAGGTCGTTCAATATGCGTCGGCGCAGCCCCACCGCATGCCGTCGTGCTGCGCCGTGTGTCTGAATAATCCCATCTCAGGTGCTCCAGGCTAACCAAGATGGGCAAAGTTCTATTGCTGCTTGAGAACCTTTGCCGTTGCGATCACATTACCGTCATGGTCATGGATGGTTACCAGATACGTGGCATTCGCAATCCCCGCACATTGCCATACAGCTTCTCCCCTCCACGACTCGACGGCGCCCGACGCAACCTTATGCCCATCGACATCATAAACGGTAAACCGCTCCGGCATCCGTTTCAGGTCTCCCCGCCATGCGACATGGAGAGCCTCCCGAGCGGGATTCGGCCACACACTGATCGCGGAAGCGTATCCTTCTCCAGCAATCACATTCACACCCGCCGACGGAATATCCGGCCCGCCAGCGAGGATATAGGCAATACCTGATCCCCCCCAATTTGTGTGATACGCCCCATCACCGCACAGGAGATCATCCCAGCCATCCCCGTTGACATCACCAATCGCGGCAGTCCCTCCTATAGCCTCATACGTCGATATACCCGAACCTGTAAACATTGAATCATATCGTGCTCGATAGTAGCATTCGTAGAGGGAATCGGGGCCATGCGGGCCTCCGCCAAGCCCAAAGAGTGTAATCTCCCACCCACCTGAACCTCCCCAGGCAAGCCCAAGCATGGCATAGCGCCGCGTTTGGTCATTCAGATATCCAAAGTGGCGAATTTCTGACTCGGTCCCGTCCGACCGATTATGCGTGACAGCGCATATGTAGGAAGCCTCGACATCGCTTGTATCAAGCAGGCGGGTACGATAGCTTTTTCCTCCTGATGTCGTGAACATCATCACCCCGTCGTTGTGAAGGGTAGACGGCATGGCGAGATCCAGTAGACCATCTCCATCAACATCCAATGCTTCCAGATGCCTTTTGCCGGTCGATCGTATTGGCACGGTCCGGTCTGGAGTACCCCATGTCCACGGAGAACCGGGTTTGCTGAACCAGAAGTTCAATGAGGGAGTATCCAGGTCAGTTCCGTCGGGATAGTCGGGATCCTCGTGCACAATGATGTCGGGCCGGCCATCGTTATCAAAATTGCCGACGACCATTTGTTCACCGTACCATCTTCCAGCACTATCGGCATCGTGGAGAACGACCGTAGGCGTATCGAGCGTGAACGTGGGGCCTCCCTTGTAAATCCATATCTCCGCATGCTCATAGCCTTTTCCCTCGCGCTGGACGCTTGGGCATCGGAGAAGAAGTTCATCAGCTCCATCACCATCAAGATCGACGGCAAGAATATCGGTTGGCTGTACGATAATTCCAGGGGTTGTAGTGCGTGTGTTAAGCGTAGCGGCCGGTACAGTATCGATTCGTCGGGCGGTACTATGATACAGCTGCATCGTAAATCCGGAATCGTTTCGGAAGGCTTGACTGAACACAATTCCCTTGTTCGCACCCCCCCAGAACTTCCCGACCACCGGCTTCTGTCGATAATCGAATGGCGCACATGTCTGAGTAGGGATCGTGTCAATCGTGCCTGCATTGCCAAAGTAGATAAGCCAGCCGTCGGACTGATACAATGCAAAGTCTCCGAGCCCATCTCCGTCAAGATCGCCGAGAGAGGCAACGGTCCGTCCTATGCCGCGGCCATCGCGCACATTATGCTGCTCGGGAGTTAACCCAAAGTATGTCCAGATCCTGTGCAGGAGCTGACCATTGGGATTCTTCGTGATTAGGCTCTCCGGTTGTGCATGGGTAACGACGCTCCCCATCAATAGTGCCAAGGAAAGAACGTATGCGTGTAGTTTGTTCAGCGCCATGAGCTGCGTAAATGCGTACAATGGTTATGGAACAGGTTCCTCCTGGATGATACCGGGGAGAAGAACATTGGCGGTCCCGTGGTTTCGGACTCGGAAGAGAGATGACTCAAACGAGGCAAGAACGAGCGTCAGGGCATCGAGGATCTGAAGCTGCCGCCGGAGGTCGCGTGGTCAGTGCATTTATCGAGCATGGCTTACACGAAACGTGGTCCCCCCTATGACACGAAACGCAGCGCAGTCCTTACACAAACCTTGGCGCAATCTCAGGAGTCTCACACATTTTTTGAACCGCAGAGATGGGGCTTCAAATCATGATGTGATAGAGAGTTCCATCATGGATTTCTGAAACGATCTTCTGCCCTACAGCCATATTGCCATACCTCATCCCCTTACCGTATCTTCGGCAGCATAATCGGTACTCTATACACTCAGACCATGCCTGATCCCACACCGCCCTCTGTCCTCTCCATCGACGACTTCATCGCCCGCTGGAAAGGCTCAAGCGCTTCCGAACGTTCCAACTACGCGCTCTTCCTTTCCGAACTCTGTGATCAGCTTGGCGTTGCACGACCCGATCCCGCGAGCGGCATTCCGGCACGTGATGCCTATGTCATCGATCGGACGATCACCTTTACCGAGTCCACAGGACAGGCGACCACGAACTACATCGATCTGTATAAGCGCGGCGGCTTCGTGCTGGTGGCTAAACAGGGAAGCCACGAAGAGGACGGACCTGATGCGATCGAAGCGAAATCCCTCGGCGCTAAACCTGCCAAACGCCGCCATGGCACCGCCCGACGCGGCACGCGCGGATGGGATACCGCAATCTTCGCCGCACGCGCCCAAGCCGAACGCTATGTGCGCGCACTTCCCCCGGAGGAGGGTAATCCTCCCTTCATTATCGTTACCGACGTAGGCCACAGCTTCGATCTCTACTCCGATTTCTCCCGCTCCGGCAAGAATTACGTCCCCTTCCCCGATGCCCGCTCCAACCGGATCATGCTCGACGAGCTGGCAGATCCCGCAAAACAGGAATGGCTCCGCGCAGTGTGGGCCGATCCCATGTCGCTCGACCCGGCACGTCGCAGCGCCGCTGTCACCCGCGATGTGGCAAATCGCCTCGCGCTCCTCGCAAAATCGCTTGAGCAGAGCGGACACGCGCCGGCCGATGTCGCATCCTTCCTGATGCGCTCCATCTTCACCATGTTCGCCGAGGATATCGGCCTCCTCCCCGATCGCGGCTTCCTCGAACTTCTGGAGTCGCTCCGTGGCCCCGAACTCCCCAACTTCGCCCCGATGGTGAGCGGGCTCTGGGCGACCATGGCCGCCGGAGGGTTCTCACAGATCATTCGTCGTAATGTCCTCCGCTTCAACGGCGGTCTCTTTGAAAGCGCGACCGCTCTTAATCTTACCGGGCAGCAACTTGACCTCCTCATCGAAGCCGCCCGCGCCGACTGGCATGATGTGGAGCCAGCAATCTTTGGCACCCTCCTCGAACGCGCGCTCGATCCGCGCGAACGACACAAGCTGGGCGCCCACTTTACGCCACGCAGCTATGTTGAACGTCTGGTGCTGCCGACGATTATTGAGCCGCTGCGAGAGGAGTGGGATGCAGTGAAGGTGGCCGCTACCGCTCTTGAAGGCGCGAAGAAGCCAAACGAAGCAGCCGAGGAGGTTTTCGCGTTTCATCGAAAGCTCTGCACCATCCGCGTGCTCGATCCCGCCTGCGGCAGCGGCAATTTTCTCTACGTGACGCTCGAACACCTCAAACGCCTGGAAGGTGAAGTCCTGGAAGCGCTCGCCGGTTTGAGTCGTGAGGTGCTTGAGTTCGACCAGGAACGATACACCGTCGATCCCCATCAGTTGCTCGGCATCGAGCTGAACCCACGCGCCGCAGCAATCGCCGATCTCGTGATCTGGATCGGTTACCTGCAATGGCACTTCCGCACGCGCGGCCAGGTGATGCCACGGGAGCCGGTGCTGAAGAAATTCAGGAACATCGAATGCCGTGATGCCGTGCTTGCATACGATAGCGTTGAACCGGTGCTGGATGCAGACGGCAGGCCGGTGACGCGGTGGGACGGGCATACGATGAAAGTTCATCCGGTGACTGGAAAGGAAGTGCCCGATGATGCGGCGCGGGTGCCAGTGTACAACTACGTCAACCCAAGAAAAGCGGAATGGCCGGAGGCAGATTATATCGTGGGGAATCCGCCGTTTATTGGGGGCTCGGTAATGCGTTCCATCCTGGGTGAGGGATATGTCGAAACACTAAGACGGATATACAAAGACTTGCCGGATAGCATCGACTATGTGATGTATTGGTGGGATCACGCTGCTCAGCAGACAGCGATACGCTCAATCATTCAGTTCGGCTTCATTTCTACAAATAGCCTTCGACAAACTTATAACCGTCGAGTTTTAAGTCGTCATCTTCAGAGTACAACTCCGATTTCGCTCATATATACGGTTCCAGATCATCCATGGATAGAATCCACCGATGGGGCGGATGTTCGAATTTCAATAACTGTCGCAACTGCAGGACAAAAAGATGGGTTCCTTGAAATCATCTCCGATAAAATCGGGCTGGAATCCACAGTAGACACTCCAATATATAAAGGGGATTATGGCACAATTAGCGCAAGTCTGTCGCTCGGTATCAGCATAGATAAAGCACAGTCACTGCTCGCGAATTCAGGGATTTCAAGTCGAGGGATGCAGTTAATCAGTTCGGGTTTTATTGTCTCACCTAGTGAAGACATCTGGGGTACAAAGCTACAAGCGGCAGCATAATCCGTCTATACCGTAATGGACGTGATCTAACAGCACAACCAAGAGATGTCTTTGTCATCGACCTATACGGGTTAAAAGAAGACGAAGCACGCATTAAATATCCGTCTATCTACCATGGGTATACGATCGCGTCAAGCCCGAACGGGATGCTAAAGCAGATCGTTCGAAAGATTCGGAAGCATATGCAAAATTATGGTGGCTGTTCGGTAAACCCCGTCCTGAACTTCGACGAATGCTGACAGACTTAAAACGCTACATCGCTACCGTCGAAACATCAAAGCATCGCTTCTTCATGTTTCTCGATTCCGAAATTCTGCCTGACAATAAACTTGTCAACATTGCCCTCGATGACGCGTACTTTCTCGGAGTGCTGTCGAGCCGGATACATGTTGCGTGGGCTATAACTGCAGGAGGCTGGCTCGGCGTTGGCAATGACCCCGTGTACAGCAAATCGACATGCTTCGATCCATTCCCATTCCCCGACCCTACCGCAGACCAGAAGCAACATATCCGCGATCTCGGCGAGCAACTCGATGCTCATCGCAAGCGCCAGCAGGCGGAGCATCCCGACTTGACGATCACCGAGATGTACAACGTCCTGGAGAAGCTCCGCTCCGGCGAATCGCTTACGGAGAAGGAGAAGAAGATCCACGAGAAGGGCCTTGTCACTATCCTGAAGCAGATCCACGACGAACTTGATACCGCTGTCTTTGCAGCCTACGGCTGGCCCACTTCTCTCACCGATGAAGAAATCCTGGAACGGCTGGTAGTGCTGAACGCCGAACGCGCCCGTGAGGAAAAGGCTGGCAACATCCGGTGGCTTCGTCCGGAGTTTCAGGCAGCAAAGGGGAGCCCGGGCATCGAGCCGCAGATCGAGGGCCTTACATCACAACCGAAAGTGCCGAAGAAGGGAGCAAAAGCTCCGAAGTCCTCCTCCACTGCCAAGGTTCCATGGCCATCAACCTTGAAGGAACAGGCACAGGCAGTGCGCACCGCCCTAGCTGGTTTTGAATCGGCGGCCACTGCTGACGAGCTGGCGACTGGCTTCAAGGGGGCGCAAAAGAAACGTGTGGCGGAATTGCTGGAGACGCTCGCGGAATTGGGTCAGGTTCGGGAAGTGGAGGAAGGACGGTTTGCGATGTAAGCTCAAGCTGCGCGATGGGCGCTGATGGTCTACGACGACCAGCAGCGCCCGAACCAACCCCACAACTCGGGAAGAGCGTTTTGATGACTTCACGCACCTCTGCTCTTCTTCCAAACGACGGGTCATGCCGTCGTATCAATCTGCTGCCTCTGTATTGCGTTCATTCGGCCACCATGCAGCGTGATTCCTGACAATACAGTTTCGATCTCCTTAAGATCAACAGAGGTCAACTCAACACTGAGTGCTCCATGGTTCTCGGTCAGGTGATTCAGGTTGCGTGTGCCGGGGATTGGAACGATAAACGGCTTCTGCGCCAGAAGCCATGCAAGGGCTATCTGTGCGGGTGTTGCGTTCTTCCTCTCTGCAAAGCGTTTCAAGGCATCGACGATCGGCATATTCGCTTCAAGGTTCGCGGGGGTGAAACGTTCGAACCCGGCGCGAAGATCCGTTGTGGAATCGAGCTTTGTGTTGGCATTGATCCTCCCAGTCAGGTAACCCATTCCAACCGGACCCCATGAGACGAATCCAATTCCCAACTCCTCACAGGTTTTCAGCACACCGTTTCTTTCCGGGTCTCTCGTCATTAATGAGTATTCGCTCTGAACGGCAGTAACTGGTTGGACGGCATGCGCCCGGCGAATTGTTTTTTCACTCGCCTCCGAGAGACCAAAGTGCAAAATCTTTCCCTCCGCAATGAGATCCTTAATCGCACCGGCGACCTCTTCGATCGGCACTTGGGGATCGACCCGGTGCTGATAATAGAGATCGATGCGATCGGTTCTCAGTCGCTTCAGCGAAGCTTCAACCACCTTTTTAATCTGCTCGGGTCGGCTGTCGAGACCTATCGTACCATCGATCCTGAACCCGAACTTGCTTGCAATCACCACGTTGTCCCGGAACGGCGCAAGCGCTTCTCCCACAAGCTCTTCGTTGGTGTATGGACCGTACACCTCAGCTGTATCAAAGAATGTGACTCCTCGTTCATAAGCAGTGCGTATGACTTGAATGCCCTGGTTTCTCTCTGCGGGAGGTCCGTAGTTGGCGCTGATGCTCATGCACCCGGCTCCCAGTTCCGAGACCAGCAGTTTTCCGAGCTTTCGCATTTTCATTCTGTTTACTCCTCCCTGGTTGAGCTTATTACTTACCCCGCTATCGAGCCCTTTGTCACTCCGGTTGCTGATCTCCTTCTGCTGATCCGTGCACCCGACCCACACTAATGGTGCGACGGCCACTATGGCCCCCATACGGGCAGTATTGGTGAGAAAATCACGACGACTGAGGTCGCGGCGATCCTGCGAAATAGATCCCGTTGACTGCTTCTGCTTTTTCATAAAAACCCTTTGAATGTTCATGACAGCGGGTCGCTCGTTTTTCTGATTTCCTCACTTCATCCACAACATTTTTCAGCGGCGGGCATGACTCTCTACCTTCCTGTATTACCGCTCTCGATCTCGTCGAACGCGAGCGATGTCGACAAGTCGCGGTAAGCTTCGATCTGCGCCTGGAGTTCCGCCACCTTCTGTTCGACAACAGCAATCGCATCGGTGCCGGCGATGAAACGGCTCGGTGGGTTCGCTTCGCCTGCGATCGTGATCAGAGCCTGTGCGAGCTTTGCAGGGTCGCCTGATTGCTGGCCATTCTGGGAGTTCCACCATGCCTCCATCACCGCTGTACGATCAGCATACTCCTCGATGGATGAATCTGCGTATCTCGTCGACTCCTCTGTCAGCAGCTCGGTGCGGAAGAACCCTGGGTTGACCACTGTCGTATTGATACCGAATGGCTTGACCTCCGATCGTAGTGATTCCATCCACCCCTCCAGCCCAAACTTTGACGCCGCGTAGGCCGTGCCGAACTCGAACCCGACGAGTCCCGCCGTCGATGAGATCGAGATGATATGCCCCGAGCGTTGCCCCCGCATGATCGGCAGGATTGCGCGGGTGACGTTCATCGGACCGATGAGGCTCGTCGCTATCTGCCGCTCCATCTGATCAGGCGTCAGTTCCTCGAAGTTTCCAGCATAAAAATTGGCGGCATTATTAACCAGTACGTCGATGTGACCGAACCGGTCAACGGCTGCCTGAGCCGCTGCGACTGCATCGTCGGCGCGGGTAACGTCAAGCTTGACGACGAGCAGATCGTCCGACTCCCCCAGTGCGTTGGAAATCGCCGCGGTGTCGCGACCGGTGGCGACGACGGCGTAACCGGCCGCAAGGGCGGCTCTGACAAAGTCGACTCCCATGCCACGGCCGGCGCCCGTAATAAACCAGACCTTTTTCGTAGTCATTGCATCTCCTCAATCATTTGGAAGTACTTTTTTGCGCCGATTATCCGAATCGGTCCGGGGCTTGGCCGTTCAGAGTATATTGTATAAAACTCCAGAAGGAGCTTTGTGATCTGAACGACCTGCATTGCTATTAAGCAAATTAGGCGCTTCCGCATCCCTCTGGATAGGATGATACTCCAGGATTCTTGCACAATCCTGCAAACGTTGAATTGAATTAATGATGGTGGTAAAGGAGATAGGCATATGAAATCGATGATGGAGGGGATGGCGGATCACCAGGCTCGGCGTACCGAGGCCAACCGGACCGAACTGGCCAAACGGATTGCCGATGCAGTGCGAAACGATGGAACGATCGAACCTCTGAAGGGACTGCACCTCTATCGAATTTCATCTCCGGTCGGGGATATCCATGGCATGTCCGATCCCGCTTTCTGCGTGGTTGCACAGGGGAGCAAGGAGGTGCTTCTTGGGGAGAGCCGATATCGTTACGACCCGGCTCATTACCTGCTCACGGCAGCCGAACTTCCGGTGGTCGGTCAGGTCGAGGGGTCGAAGAAGCTGCCATACCTGGGGATGCGACTCCAGCTTCCCCCCGAAGTTGTCGGTTCAGTGCTGATCGAGTCAGCTCTGTTCCCGACAGCAGGCAGTGACGAACGTGCGTTCAACGTCAGCCCGCTCGACGCCGACCTACTCGATGCATCGGTACGTCTGCTACGGCTTCTCGACACTCCGAAGGAAGCACGAGTAGTGGCTCCACTCATCATCCGTGAAATCGTTTTCCGGCTTCTCCTGGGTGAACAAGGGGGTCGGCTCCGACAGATCGCGGCACTCGGCAGCAGCACCAACCGTATCACCATTGCTCTGGAGCGGCTTCGGAAAGACTTCGATCAGCCACTACGCATCGAAAGCCTTGCCAGTGAGCTCGGCATGAGCCCTTCAGCGTTCCATCATCATTTCAAATCGATCACGGCATTGAGCCCGATGCAATTCCAGAAGCAATTACGGTTGCAGGAGGCACGCCGCCTTATGCTCAGCGAGGAGTTCGATGCGGCAAGTGCGGGATACCGCGTAGGATATGTCGATCCCTCCCACTTCAGCAGGGAATACAAGCGGCACTTCGGCATCTCTCCCATGCGGGATGCGATCCGGCTACGCAACATGACTGTGGCATCGGATATCTAGGAGTTGGAGCCATACGCTACTTTGGCCAATCAATTCGTGCGCATAACGCTCAATAGAGAATAATATGCTCGGAAGCATCAATGTCAAATCACTTGATAGAATCCGGGATGGTTTCTTTCCTCAAGGATAAATACCTGATGCTGAATTTCGATGACATACGGTGGGAGAACCTGAAAGGAGCGTATCGAATGCCGATTGACCTGCGGCCGTTGCTCCGCAAGTTGGCGGCCGACGAGGCTGCCTGGGACGAGCTGTGGCAGGAGTTATACCATCAGGGGAATGTCGGGGAGGCTGCATTCATCGCACTTCCGCATCTCGTGCGTATTCGTAGAGAGCAGAGGCGATCGGACTGGCATACGTTTGCAATCGCCGCGACTATTGAGTTGGCGCGAGGCGTAAATGGCAATCCCGATGTACCAGCCTGGGCACGCGAATCTTACGATGAAGGATTGCGCGATCTCGCCCATATGGGCCTTGCAGAGCTGTCGAATACGCCCGATCAGGAACATGTGCGATCGATTCTCGCACTTCTCGCAATTGTTTACGGGGCTCGAACCTACGGTCGCATGCTTGTTGAGTTCACGGAGGACGAGATCCTGGAGCTTGAAAGGAAGGCATTTGGTGATTCGGCAGAGTGAGGTGATCGCGCGAAAGGCTCAAAACCTTTCCTCAAATATGAACAGCCGCGATTCTGTAGTGAAATCGCGGCTGTTGTATACCCTCCATTGGGAGGAGGAAATACCACTGTTTTCAGGCAACAGCTATATCATGCTCACATAGCAGTATAACGCTCTGAATGAATGGCGGCAGCGAACATACCGGCCGTACAATGCTAATGTGCCCGGCGCTGCAATCGGGATTGATTGAGGACGGCGAGCACATCCACCTTCGGATAAAGGACACGCCGGGAGATGCGTTGCGGCCGAAGGATGCCCCGCTTCTCCCACTTCCGAAGCGTGAGGACGGTCACATGCAGGAGTGCAGCCGTCTCGTGTCGCGTAAGATATTCGAGACCGTTCTCGATAGCTGGAGGAGTTGGAATGAGGGACGTCAGTTTCGCGTCAAGGGCCTCATTGATGGCGGAGACGATGAGCTGTTGCAGCTCGGTTGCTGTGATCAAGAGAATGTGAATGGATTCCATACGACTTATATCCTTGGCTTATCGTAGTCAGTTCAGCACATGATCATATCCACAACAGCCGCAACTTCAGGAACCCAGAAGGCAAATGCAGTAGTGTTGTGGTCGGCGCCAGGGGGGAGCCTACCAGAATGTATAGTCTGCTATGCATTGTTCGTTACTCACGGTAGAGTTGAAATCACAGTCCTGTCAACTAGGCACTTCAAACACCAAGCAGTAATCGGTATGCTACTCGATACGATTCATGGCATTATCGACAGACGGATCCTATTAAATTATCGGATTGATCCGCAGGTTTTGCGTCGCGTGCTCCTAGTACCGTTCCGGCCAAAACTCTATGATGATGTAGCAGTCGGTGGCGTGTGCATAATCCGTTTCGAACAGCTTCGGCTGCCGTTTATGCCTGCAGGGATCGGTCTAGAGGATGCTATGAACTTTAGGGGATGATCTCCTAACCTTCTGCCATAAAGCAGCAGATTTTGCAAAGTTGCCACGTGAAATAATTAGTCGCCATTGTATGAAAGAAAATATGACAAAATGCAGCGGGAGGTCGTCAATAGTCACACTACCCTTCATTGGAGCTATTGCTATCCTCATATTAAATGATTTCTATCTGAAATCCGCATATCCGGGCTTGATAACTGGGAAGCTAAGCGATATTGCGGGTCTCTTTGCGTTTCCTTTATTTGTCACTTCTTTTCTTCCTGGAAAAAAAAATGTCGTCTATGCTGTAACGGCTATTGGTTTTATCGCTTGGAAACTGCCGTTGTTCTGTGTGATTATAAATGTCGTTAATAGTCTGCTACCTTTTCAAATCGGACGGACTGTAGACTACAGCGATTACCTTGCGCTTATCATGTTGCCTGTTAGCTTTCTCTATGAGTTAACTTTCAGGCCTAGATTGCAAACGCGAAACAGATTCTTGCATTCATTTATTGTAGTCTTCGCAGGGTTAGCTTTTTGCGCAACAGCTGGAACGCATGGGCATATAAAATATTATCGGTTCGATATTTCAAAGCATCAGCTGCAAGGCTATGTTGATTCGATTTTGGTCGGGAATCAATGTAATTCGTTGATAGACACTAGTTCTTTTTATGGAGCAGCAAGGGACCCTTATTTCCAATATCTATCTATTATTGATGGGGATTCTGTTGTGTACGTCATGCGATATTATGAGGATAAGTATTACTGGGATACGCATCCAGGAGAATCAGAATTTTTCATTGCATATGCAGGTGCTTATCATCAACGACTGAAAACCGATGATGATTTGTCTGCACATGAAAGGCGTGTTATGATTGCTAAGTTCGAACGGGATTTTGTATCGAAGCTTAATAAATATGTTGTCCCGTCTTCAGCAGAGGATTGAAGTAGCCCCTCGAGCCTGTTATAAGCTTCGGCCGTCGAAATTAACTCAAAATCGACGGCTGGCGAATTTTTAGCACCGAAACAGATCATAGTGTTTTACAGGCTCCAGAGTTTCGGTTTCATAGCAGCAGCGTGAGCATTGGTGGATAGCGTATTGTCGTACCACTTATCGCAGATCGCGATTCAGTGCCTCAATCAGCCGGAGAATCCTCTCCTTTGATGGATACGTCAAACCATCTTTCAGCTTCTTCCGCATATCCCGATAGGTCTTCGGTGGGTCCTTGGAGATACTGCCATAATCGAAATGCCCGGTGATCTCGGCTGAGGTTGCCTCAAGCAGCCCGGCTTCGATCAAGCGATCCATGATATACACAAGATCTGCCTGCGTGCTCCTCCACTTTAGCCTCTCCGCCTTTATCTTCTCGCTGGAACTCCTGCCCTGTTCTTCATGAAATGGAGGTTGAAGGAGTAGATCTCTATATTCACTATCAAGACGCCTGTGCAATTCTTTTGCCATCACGTAGAGTCTTTTATAATCAGATTCGGTTATCGCATGGCGCCATTTCACATAAATCCCTGGATAGCGTGGCAATCCCTGTGCATCGTATAAGCTGTTTCGCGCTCTAGATAATTCACAGCTTACAGGTATCCTCAATTCAAGAAGCAGATTATCCAGGAACCTTACCCGATCCTCGATGGTTTCGAGGGTTGAAATCTTTGATTGAATCCCCTGCACATCATACATCGGGAAATCAAGCCCCACGCCGCTGATCCAGTAACGGGTAAGCTTATCTGAGCAGAAGGCTACGAGCTTGGAAATCGAATCGAACAGATTACTATCAATTGGACCTTCATCATTATCCTGCATTACTGCAAACAGCTTATCGATCCGCTTCAGTGTGTATAGTGCAAAGATGCCCCACCGCTCTACAGACGTCCGTATCGACTGAAGAGCTTGGGAGTCGATAACGTTTCGATAATCTTCCAGGCAATCGAATTTCACATTGAGCGCGGTCCGGATACGAAAGAAGTGTTCGGACGCAGCAACGGAAATAGAGGTAAAGGCTCGTGATTGATAGATATGAAATTCCTCCGGCAACGTTGCAGAAACCCGTTTCATCTTTCCATTACCGAAATCGATATCATATACAGTCTGGCCGTTCTTGAGAATATGGGGGATTACTATCATGGCTCAAATGTTCCATATATGTAGCTGAATAAGCAAGCGAATTACTCCCATGCAGCCTCAATTTCACGCGCGGCGTCATCCTCTGTGGTCAGGATATAGGTTTCAATTGTCTTCCTGGTATTTCCGGTAATCTTCATGATCGCCTCGATCGATACTCCTCGCCGCCGCAGGATAGTGACAAACGTCCTCTTGGCCGTATGAGTGCCGATCAATTCATACTTCTTCTGGATGTTCTCAATACGTTGCGCGCCTCGGTAGTTCACCGTCAACACGGGAGTTGTAATTCCTGCCTCCTTCATCACCTCCTTCAGATATTCGTTCTGCTTCTGATTGGTGATAACGGGCAGCTTGCCTCCATACTTCTCCCAGATGGTCCGAACCGGCGGCAGAACGGGAATAGAGACGGACTTACGATTTTTCTGCGTGACAAGGCGAATGCGATCCTTCTGAAAATGAACTTCGCTGAGAAGCGCAAGATCGCCGTATCGTAACCCCACATGAGCCTGAAAGATGAACAGGTCACGGGATCGATCGAGTCTGCTATCATTCGAGAAGTCTTGGGTCATCACGGCATCCAACTCTTCCGATGTCAGATATACCTGATCGGTCTTCTCCCCTTGCGGCATTCGTTTCTTTGTGAACCCCTTGAACTCCGCATTTGCCGTATGCCCCTGCTCGATAGAATGCTGGAGAAATGCCCTGAAGTCTTTGATGACTCTCCATGCCGAGTCGTTGCTCAACCTGGCCTTGCCGGCCAGATAACTGACCAGAGCATTGAAGAACTGCATCGTGACGTTCTCATAGGAGTATCGCATCCCCGTCATCGCCTCAAAGCCCTGAAGATGATGAAGCGACGTCGTATGCCCCTTGATCGTCCCCGGCTGAAGCCGATCATGAGAATCGTTGATAAACTCCTGATAACGATTGAGAAGGAAGAGAGTCTCCTCTGCTGGCGCTGATTTCTTCGTATCTCGGTCGAATAGCTCCCTCAACGTAGCGGGGGTAATTTCCCGACCACTACGCCGAAGCTCTTCGTAAAGGTTCGCTATCAGCAGCTCCATCTCTTCCAGGCGATCGTTGATGATGGCATAGTAGGTTGCCCCACGCCTGGCTCGATACTTCACTGAATCCCAATGCTTGGGGTGAATCTTCAAGCCGGTTGCGACCTTGAAACGCTTCCAGTTGTGCCAGAAGTGAACGTTGATCGGGGTTTCCTGTTCGCTCTTGGCATCTTTCAGATAGAACTTAGCCTGGTATTTCATGCTGCTTCATCGGTTGATACAAGGAGAAGAATCCGACGGCGGCAATATAATACGGGGGGACGAGATGGGGGACGATAAAATGGATATTTCGCCGTATGGGATCATGCGGCAGGATCAGGGTGGCATCTCTCAAATCGCCTTACAATGCCCTTAAAACAAGGACAGAACGAAAAAGGGCAGCTAACGGAGATATCGTTAGCTGCCCTTACAAGTACTCCCAACGGGATTCGAACCCGTGCTACCACCGTGAAAGGGTGGCGACCTAACCACTAGTCGATGGGAGCATCGACCCCTCATTTTCTGAGGAAGGACGCCAAAATACGGTCATCCGGCGGTATCTCGCAAACGACGGACAATTTTTTACGGTGTCGGCGTGCCGGCAATCAGATCAACGCTCGGTCAGGATCTTCCTGACGATCACCCTCCCGCCTTCATCTTCCCTGACGATCTGGAATCCGGCTGTCAGATACATCGCCAGCGGGCCGAAATGATTGAGCGCCTCCCCCTCGGCATTCCTGAGCGGATAGGCCTCGGCGATTGCACAGCCCTGGTCGTGGAACCCATCGCACGCGGCGGAGAGAAGCATCCGCGCAACCCCCTGCCCGCGATACGGTTTCGCCACCACGAAACAGGCAATCAAGCCAATCATCTCCCCCTCCGCGCCGGGCACGCCGTCGATGTTCGGGATCAGCGTTCGTGGCGCGGCGCTGAGCCACCCGACGGGACGGCCGCCGCTGTACGCAAGATATCCACGCATCCTCCGCTCGCAGATCAACGGAATCACGGCCGAACGGTTCTCGGCCGCCGTGCGGTCATTCCGCTCCCCCGCTTCATGATCGGCATGGAGCCAGTTGCAGTAACAGGACGCCCAGCGAGGGTTGTCGGCAAACGCGTCGGTATCGAAGAACGCAAGGTAGTCATCAAGCAGTTCCGGGCTCAGGGGACGAATAACGATGTCCGGGATGCCGGTCATGGCTCCTTCCTGGCTGGGTTTCTGTTAAAAGGGAGATCGACAAACACCGATCTCCCTTCTGAAATCTGTCACTGGAAATTCCTCCCGGCAGGCGTCAGTCCTTATGCGCTCCGCCATCCTTGCAGCAGTCCGGAAGCTCCTTGTAGGCGGCATCGTTCCGCTTTACAGTGGTCGTCGAATAACCGGTTTTGGAGATCGCATCCTCAATCTGCTTCTGGGTCGCGGGAGTATTGTTGGCGACCTTCACGAACACGGTCTTCGTGTCGACATCCACATCGGTCTGAGCATCGGGCATCGCGCTGTGGATGCCCCCCTTGATCGCCTTGGCGCAGGTCTCGCACTGCATCGTCGGCACGGAGACCTTGATCACGTTCGGATCGTTCGATGTGGCAAGCGATGCGCTCTTTCCGTTCCCCGCCTTGTCCGCTGCCATCTGCATGGCCGGCTTGGGGGTCTCCGGCGGCCCGCTCTTCTGACAGGCGCCAAACGCCAGGGCAAGCGCCACCACAGCACCCGTCATCAATGATTTCACCATGATTTCTCCTTATGTTTGAATGAGTTTCCCGGATGTTCCAATGTTCCCCTCCATCGCTGCATGCATGGCGTTGCGCGATCGCGGCCCCGAACCCACCCCATGCCGATGAGCCGGAAAGGGTGATGCCAATATCGCCAATTGCGGGCTTGATTCTAAACCATCGTCCGGTGACCGGGGGAGTGACGATCGTTCCGTGAAGATCATGTGACCCGGCCGTTCTTCTTCCCGGTGGCGCGACATTTGCCGATTCGATCGTGTGTCGTACACGTTTCGAATAAAGATTATCAGGAGGATATCATGCCGGAACTTATCAGGCTCCTCACCGATGACCACGGGACAATCACCCATCTGGTCGCCGAGGATGAGGAGCGGCTATCGGTCACTGAGCTGGCCGAACGGATCGCTGCCGGAGATGATTACTATATCACCTTCGGCGAGGAGACGCACTATCCGATTACGATCGTCGCGGAGGAGGGGCATCTGGAGCCGACCATCGACGATGATGACGGAGAGCATACGATATGGGATCTCCCGACCGAGGAAGATCCGGCCGAGAGCGGGATCGGGGAGATTTTCGACGAGATGGAGCGGCTGGGGGAGTTCGATGACGCAAGCTCCGGCGTCGTGGATATGGAAGAGAAGAATGACGATACCTAGGAATCACGCATGAAACGTTTCAGTCGGCGCTTCCGGCCGCGTCCCCTTACGACGCGGCGGAAGGGATTATACGCGGCTCTGGTGGCGGTTCCGCTGCTGGCGATCTTCACGTTCGGCAACCATGGGCTGCTCAATCGCATCGAGCTTCAGCGTCATCTGGATCAGCTCCACCGCGATCTGTATCGCGATCGCGCGGCGGGTGATTCACTGAAAGCCGAGATCACAAGAATCCAGCGGGACTCCTCCGCGGTGGAACAGCTTGCCCGCGAACGCTACGGCATGGTCCGCGCCGGAGAGACCATCTACCGGGTGAACGAGTGATGGAGGAAACCATCGCCATCGGTCTCGATGTGGGGGGAACGACGATCAAGGCCGGGCTGGTGCGAAGGGATGGCACGCTGATCCGCCATGCCGCTTTCGATACGCGTGCCGCGCAGGGGCCGGATGCGGTGATCGAACGGATAGCCGAGGCGATCCGCTCCCTCCTCGACGGCGGCGAGCCGGTCGCCTCGATCGGTCTTGGCGTTCCGGGCGTGGTCAACAACCGCGGCGAAATCTCCTATCCCCCGAACTTCCCCGGCTGGGGCGTTGTCAATGTCGCCGAGCGGCTACGGCCTCATCTGCCGGCACAGCTTCCCATCGTGGTGGAGAACGATGCCAATGTCGCAGCCTACGCCGAGGCGCGGGCCGGCACCGGAAGCAGCGATCAGGATTTTCTCTTTATCACGCTCGGCACCGGCGTCGGCGGCTGCATCATCTCGGGCGGGAACATCTGGCGGGGCGCAACCGGCGGAGCGGGGGAAGTGGGGCATGTCTCGATCGATATCAACGGGCCTCTCTGCAACTGCGGAGCGCGCGGCTGCATCGAGGCCTATATCGGCCACCGCTATATGGCAACCGAAGCGGCGCGCCGCCTGGAGCGCGATCCCGATTCCCTTCTGCATGCGATGATCGCCGCCGGCAAGGAGCTGGACCCGAAGCTCGTGGATGAGGCCGCGGTTGCCGGCGACATGTTCGCGCGGGAGTTCCTGGCGGAGATGGGAACGCTGCTGGGCGCGGCCCTGGCCTCCATGGTGAACATGACCGATATGCATCTGGTGATTGTCGGTGGCGGGCTTTCGCATGCCGAGAAATACCTGCTGGGGCCGGCCCGCCGGTCATTGCAGCTCCGCGCCATCAAATCGATATCGCTCGATGTCGAGCTCCGCGTGGCCCGTTTCTCGAACGATGCCGGCATGATCGGCGCCGGGCTTCTGTCGCTGGTTCTTACAGGGACGGTTTGAAACCGTCCCCGACGGGAGCGGATTGTAACGTTAAACCACGGATACCGCGTGACCTTTCCGGCGTATATCTCCCTGTTCGGATATCAGATCCATCCTCACCTTCTCTTTGAATCGCTCGCCTACACGGTCGGTTTTCAGACATTTCTGCGGACCAGAAAATTCTGGAAGCATCAGGCTGTCCCGCAGCAGCAGAACCTGTGGCTTATCGTCGGCTGCATCTTCGGCGCGCTGATCGGGTCGAAGATGCTGAACATGCTGGAGATGCCGCTCGATTACTGGGCGCACCGGGGGGATATCGCGTACTGGCTGGAGGGAAAGACGATCGTGGGGGGATACATCGGCGGATGGCTTGGCGTGGAGATCGTCAAAAAGAAACTGGGCATCACCTATGCAACCGGCGATGCCTACGTCTTCCCGCTGATCATCGGCACGGCTATCGGTCGCATCGGCTGCTTCCTCTCCGGCCTTCAGGACCAGACCTACGGCGTTCCCACCTCGCTCCCCTGGGGAATCGATTTCGGCGACGGGATACCGCGGCACCCGGCGCAGCTGTACGAGATCGTTACGGTCCTCGCGGTCGGGGTCTATCTTCTGTTCCGCATCCGGCGGCCGTACGTGAACGGCTGGCTGTTCCGGTTCTACATGTTCACCTATTTTCTCTTCCGGTTTCTCGTGGAGTTCATCAAACCGAGATATCATCCGCTCGGCCTGAGCGCCATTCAGATCGCGTCGCTTGCCGGCGCCATCTACTGCGCCCGAATATTTCTCCGGGACAATCCCTACAACCTTCCAGTGAACGAGAGATCATCCTATGTCTGATCGTCCATACCTGTTCTATGAACTGACCAACAGCATCTGCTCAACCTGTCTGCGGAAGGTGGAGGCGAAAGTGGTGATTGAAGACGGGTGCGTCTACCTCCTGAAGTACTGCCCGGAACACAAGCACCAGCGGGTGCTGATCTCCACCGATGCCGATTACTACCAGCTCACGCGCCGTTTCATGAAGCCCGGCCAGCTCCCGAAGCATTTCAACACGCCGGTCCGCTACGGTTGCCCGTACGACTGCGGGCTCTGCCCCGATCACGAGCAGCATAGCTGCCTGACGCTTATCGAGATCACCGACGGATGCAACCTGACCTGCCCGATCTGCTACGCGGAGTCATCGCCGCAACGGATGAAACACCGGTCGCTGGAGCAGATCGAGTTTATGCTGGATCGCATCGTGCGGAATGAGGAGGAGCCGGATATCGTGCAGATCAGCGGCGGCGAGCCAACGCTCCACCCGGATTTCTTCGCGATTCTGGATATGGCGAAGGCCCGGCCGATCAAGCATGTGATGGTGAACACCAACGGCATCAGGATCGCGCAGGATCGGGAGTTCGCCAAACGGCTCGCGAGCTATATGCCCGGCTTCGAGATCTATCTTCAGTTCGATTCGCTTGAGGTGGAGCCGCTGAAGGTGCTCCGCGGCGCCGACCTTTCGGATATCCGCGTGCGGGCGCTGGAGAACCTGAACAAGTATAACATCTCCACCAACCTGGTGGTGACGCTGAAGAAGGGATTGAACGATCACGAGATCGGCAGCATCATCGATTTCGCACTGAAGCAGCGATGCGTCCGCGGCGTCACATTCCAGCCGGTGCAGGTTGCCGGGCGACTGGAGGATTTCGATCCCGCGGTCGATCGTCTGACGCTCGCCGAGGTCCGCCAGGGAATCCTCTCGCAGAGCGATGTCTTCAAGCCGGAGGATATCATCCCGGTCCCCTGCCATCCCGACTGCCTGGCGATGGGCTACGCGCTGAAGATGGGAGGCAAGGTGATTCCGCTGACCGGCCTGATCGACCCGGCAATCCTTCTCCAGTCCGAGGGAAGCACCATCGTCTACGAGCAGCACCCGGAGCTGCGCGATCATCTCTTCAAGCTCTTCTCCACATCGCACTCCCCCATCTCATCGGCCATGACGCTGAAGCAGCTCCTCTGCTGCATCCCCTTTATCAGCGCCCCGGCGGAGATCGGCTACGACAATCTCTTCCGCATTATCATCATGCAGTTCCTTGATCCGCATAATTTCGATGTCCGCTCCGTCAAGCGCTCCTGCGTGCATATCGTCCATCCCGACGGCCGGATTATCCCGTTCGATACGTACAACATTTTCTATCGCGACGAAAAAGAGGAGTATTTGAAAAAACTCCAGGCGATGCACGATCCGGTGATGATGGAACTGTAGGGCGATGGTTGTTCCGGTGGAATATCGGCTGATATTTTCACGGGATTTTTTGAGCGCCCGCCGGTGTCGAACGCCGATCCGCGAGCATCGATAATACCGAATAATGATATGTGAATAATGAGCGACGATAATTCTACCGAGCCGGAAAAAGCCGCACCGAATCCGATGCCGTGGTGGGGCGCCTATCTTGGAACAGTGCTTCTGGGATGTGGAGCGCTCTTTATTGGTTTCCTTACGCTCGTGGGAGGAGGCCTGGCGGGAGAAGGAGGCGGGAAGGGTAGTTCCGTTACATACGTGTTCGGAATATTGATAGCGTGTGCATTCATCTACTGCTGCGTCATGACGGCCCGCAGCCGCACCTGGAATGGATGCCTGCTCTACGTCGCGATTGCCCTGGGCGTCGGCCTCCTGTTATTCGGGATGTGTATCGGCGTTTCCGAGTATATATCCCGATAATCGCGGCGATAGATAATTCGATTTCCATGATAGCCGTAACGCACGACAACAACGTACGTGAATGATCTCCGAGGATAATTCAGACGGAACGGAAGAGAAGCCATTTCCGAAATGGGGAGCATATGTCGCGGTCGGAATTCTCGGCATTGCGGCCCCCTGCATCCTGTACCTCACCATTGCCGCGGCGAGCCGGGCCGGAATATCGACCTCCTGGGGGATCGTAATTCTGACATTCGGGCTGCTGCTGGTGGGGACGTTGATCGGCCTCGGCGTCAGGATCGCAAAGGGACAGGGATGGAATGGATGCCTGCTTGTCCTCGCCATCGCAATTGGGATCTGCCTGCTGCTGCTGGGCATGTGTGCCGGGCTTTCCCAGGCTTTTCCATCATGAACAAATGCTACTGCAATCTGCCCGGATGACCAATGGAACCGAAAAAAACGCGGGAAGACGAGGACCAGCAACGGCTGAATATCCCGAGCCAGCCGCCGGCCGGGAGCATTCAACGTGATGATGACGAAGAGGATGATCTTCTTCCAAAGGAAAAACTCAGCAATCCCCTCGGCAGCGGATGCCAGTCGCTGCTGGGTTGCGCGACCGGAGTATTGATCCTCATTTTCCTGGGCATTGCCGCCGGTAGTGGATATGTGGGCTGGCCGTTTTTGATCACCAGCGCATTAACGGGCGGAATGCTCCTGCTTCATTTTAAAATGAGGTGGCACTATTTCGCGGTCGGGATATTGATCATGTTCGGCATTTTCGGGCTGATATGCGGATACTGCGCGTTTGGATTTCGCTGAGCCCCCCGTTCCCCGGGAACCCTCCAGCCACCGCCGCTGTTATCCGTTTCCGGCGTCCATACGCGCCCGGAATTTCCTATGCACTATCAACGCTCCATCTGCTGGCTCCGTCGCGATCTCCGGCTTGGCGATCACGCCGCCCTCGCTGCCGCATGCGCCTCCTCCCGCGAAGTTGTCGTCATCTTCATCTTCGATACCACCATCCTCGAACGGCTCGATAACCGGGATGACCGCCGTGTCACGTTCATCGCACGCTCGCTGGCGGAACTCGAACGGAAGCTGCATGCGCGCGGTTCGGCGCTGATCGTCCGTCATGGCGATCCCCGCGTCGAGGTTCCCCGCCTCGCCTCGGAGCTGGCCGCTGAAGCCCTCTTCGCCAACAGCGATTACGAGCCGGCCGCAATCGAGCGGGATGCCGAGGTGTCGGAACGGCTTGAGGAGATTGGATGCGATTTCCACTCGTGCCGCGATCAGGTGATCTACCAGGCCGGGGAGATCCTCACCGGCGGAGGAACGCCATACAGAGTCTACACCCCCTTCCGTAACGCATGGATGCGCCGCCTGGAATCCGGCGACGACCCGATCCATCCGCTTATCGATCATGCTCCCGATCTTTCCCGCCTCGCGCGCGCGGAACCGCTTGCCCCGTTCCATTGGGCATGGGATCTGAAGCGCATCGGCTTCCGTGAAAGCCGCCTCTGGCTGGAGCCGGGGGAGGATGCCGCCCGTCGCCGCCTGGATGGGTTCATGCCGCGCGTTGCCGAGTACGCATCGCTCCGCGACTATCCCGCGCTTGATGGCACATCCGGCCTTTCGGTCCATCTCAGGTTCGGCACCATCTCCATTCGCGATCTGGTGCGCCGTACCCTCGCCGATGGCTCGGGAGGAGCAGTGGTCTGGCTTGGGGAGCTTATCTGGCGGGAATTCTGTCAGATGCTGCTGGCCTCCTTTCCGCGCGTCATCACCGGCGCATTCAGGGAGGAATACGCCGGGATCGTCTGGCCGGGAAGCGATGAACATCTCGCGGCATGGCGCGATGGGCGTACCGGCTATCCGATCGTCGACGCGGCGATGCGGCATTTCAACGCGACCGGCTGGATGCACAATCGATTGCGGATGATCGTGGCGTCGTTTCTCACGAAGGATCTTCTGGTCGACTATCGTCGCGGCGAGGAATATTTTGCCCGCTATCTCCTCGATTTCGATCTGGCTTCCAACAACGGCAACTGGCAGTGGGCCGCCTCCACCGGCTGCGATGCCCAGCCCTATTTCCGCATCTTCAATCCCACCTCGCAGTCGCGAAAATTCGATGCCGATGGAACGTTCATCCGAAACATCTGCCCCGAGCTGGCCGGGTTCTCCGGCAGGCAGATCCACGAGCCGGCCCTGACCACGCCACGCGAACAGCTGGCCGCCGGCTGCGTGATCGGCCGTGACTATCCCGCACCCATCGTCGATCATGGGACGCAGCGGGTGCTTGCACTCGATCTTTTCAGAAGCATGTAATGTGCGCGGGGCCATGCCCCGCACACCAGGGATTGCGCCCCTCCGGGCCTTGGAGGACATTGTTTCGCCAACGCGGTAGATGATCGTTGTTCAATGTATTTCGATGACCCCCAGACTGTTCAACAATGATCAGATGCAAGGCGGCCGAGCCTGAGCGAGCGAGGCGTCCTCCCGGACGCCGCAATGAGTGAATGGTGAAGGACAACGCCGCAGATGATCGTTGTTCAACAGTCTGCTATGTCATTTCGGCCACCGGACGTACCTTTCGGAAAAGTCAACAACAGCAGATGATCAGATATTTCCTCCTCGGGCTTCTCCTGGCCGCCTGCCATTCAGCCCCGCCCCGTGCCGCCGATCAGCCCGATATCCGGGGGCGTATCACCGGCATCGTCCCGGCTCCGGGAATGGAAAGCCGGAAGATCACGGGGTTCATCAGAATCGAGGGACGGAGGGATTCCACGACGGGATACGACAAGGCGGCCGTTACCGTCACCGACTCTACGGTTATCACGCTGGCGGTCGACGGAAGACACGCCGAGGGCGCCTTCGCCGATTTCCGCGAGGGGGACAGCGTGGAGGCGTCCTTCACCGGCCCGGTTCGAGAGTCGTATCCGGTGCAGGCCACCGCGCGGCATATCTCGATACTCGCACGCCGCTAACATCCATCAACGGCACGACCGAATGCTCACGCAGGACGATCAGCAGACAATCATCGGCTTCGATGGCGGAGGGACCAGCACGAGGGCGGCGCTCCTTTCCGCGCGCGGGGAGCTGCTCGGCCACGGCACAAGCGGCGGCTCCAACTTCCAGGCGGTCGGCGTCGAGATGGCACGGAGAAATATCGCGGAGGCCCGCGCCCTGGCGATAGCAGATCCCGACCCTGCGGCTCCTCCCGCCGCCGCGTTCCTCGGAATGGCCGGCGTGGTTTCCGAACGCGATCGCGAGACGATCCTCTCGCTCGCCACTAAACTGGAGATCGCCCGGACGATCGACGCGGATCACGATATCAGAATCGCTCTGGCCGGCGGGCTTGCCGGCGAGCCGGGAATTGCGCTGATAGCCGGGACAGGCTCATCCTGCTACGGCAGAAACATCGCGGGGGAATCATGGCGCGCCGGAGGCTGGGGCCATCTGCTCGATGACCTTGGAAGCGGCTACTGGCTTGGCCTTCAGGGGATGATCGCCATTGCCCGTGCAGCCGACGGCCGCTCCATCGGAACATCCCTTACCCCCCATCTCACCAATGCGCTCGGGCTGGAACGTATCGACGATCTCTCGCGACTTGTCGGCCACGACGGCCTCTCCCGCGCCGATATCGCCGCGCTGGCCCCGCTTGTGCTGGAAGCCGCCGGCGATGGCGATGCGCCCGCGAGCGACATTCTGGAGCGGGGCGCCGGGGAGCTGGCGATCATGGTCCATGCCGTGGCAACGAGGCTTGGGATGGTGGGCGCGGTTCGCATCGCGCTGATCGGCGGGCTCTTCTCCGACCGGATCTATGCGAGGATGGTCGCCGGCGCAATCGCCCGTCGGCTGCCTGAAGCTATCGCCGCCCCGCCGATACTCCCGCCCGTGCTTGGCGCTGCGCTCCTCGCAATGCAGCTTGCGGATATCCCCGTCACCCCGGAGATCATCGAACGGATGCGTGCCGCGGTGCCGATTCTCGCCGGGGGCAAGCGGAACGCGCTTCCCGCATCGTGACATCATTCATCCATCGAATTTCACAACCCAGATCCAGCAGTCATGTTTCAAAACATCATCTCCCGTTTCGATCCGACAGCCGGAACGCTCCACGGCGGAGCCCTTGTCACGCGCCGCCTCAGCGACCTGCGCGGGATCTTCGCCGATGAGGAGGCGTATCGGCGGGCGCTTGCCGGTGGTGACCCGGTGGTGTATACGGTGGAGAGCATGGAGCCGGGGGATGGGGATGGGGATCTTCATTACGGCATCGGCAGAATAATGCCGGGGAGGATCGGCGACGAGTTCTACATGACGAAGGGACACCTGCACGCATGGCGGCCGGCGGCTGAGGTGTATATCGGGTTGAGCGGAAGCGGGACGATGATGATGGAGGATGAAGCCACGGGCGAGAGCGCCCTGCTGCCGCTTGAGCCGAACGGAATTGTCTACGTGCCGGGACGGACCGCCCACAGGACGATCAACACGGGAAGCGAGCCGCTGACGTACATCGGCATCTTTCCGGCACGCGCGGGACATGATTACGGGGCTATCGCGGAGAGAAATTTTCGGATGGTGGTTGCCGCTTCTGAAGCAGGCGCCGAGGCGATCGAGCGGGAGCGGTTTATCAAGATGATCCGGGAGCGATCACCCGAGTGATCGCCCCGCAGGCCGCGTCAATCAAGGATTCCCGGTGTCGAGACGACGGAAGGCAACATCGAAATTGCCGGCGATCGTTTTCTGATCGGACACCAGATCGGTGTTCATCGCGGTAAAGCTGAATGTCCCCTTGATGCTTCGATCGGTGATCGCGGTGATCGTCACGGTCCCCGTTCCCCCACGCTCGTCGGCGCGATAGATCGTGTAGACCTTTCGTCCGGCGGGGGCTGAATAGACTGCGGAGAAGAGCGGGCCAAGCTTGTCATCCTGTGAAACCGCGAACTGTCCCACGCGATCATCGACCCGGAGGCTGTAGGCGGAGGCGATGGCGGACGGGCCCAGTTTCCTGGTGGAATCGGCCACCCAGATGCCGTTGATGAAGAGCTTGCCATTGATCGCGTATGCCACCGCGGTGGCCGGATACGACTTGCCGTCCAGCGTAATGATGATAACGCTGGTATCCTGCGACTGCGCGGAAGAGCGCACCACGCCGGCGACCAGCGCCAGAAGAACGATAAATGCTATCTGAATGGAACGCATGATATGATGTTACCCGACTGAGATGTGCGGATCAGCGCAAACCGGCTCCTCGATTTCCCACGCCACGAATATACAAGAAAGGTGGTCCAAACCTCGTGCCGATCGGCCGGTGCGGCCTGTGTTCGCAAATCGCTTATCGAACTCCCCGCGCGGGCTCAGCCGTCGGAAGGAGGAGGAGGGCCGTAAGAATACGAGCCTCCTCGGCCCTCCATCCCCAAACTTCCATCCGGCATCCCTCCGGATCGCCCCGCCGCTCGCGCGGCACCGCGATTCCGGAGCGGACGCAACGTACCGGAGGGAAGGCCCGCCGGCGCTACTCTATTACTACTCTAAGGGTGCGCGGGGCGCTGCCCCGCGCACCAGGGATTGCGCCCCTCCGGGGCTTGAGGTGAATCGTCTTCGAGCACCGGAGGGGTAGCCCACAATTCCCGGGGCTTGATATCCCATCTTATCCTTCTTCAAGCCCCGGAGGGGCGCTATTCCTTGTGCTTGGGGCAGCGCCCCAGGCACACCAGGCATACGATGCCCCGAGCACGAGATATGGCCCCCTCCGGAGCTTGAGGTAAATCATCTTCAAGCCCCGGAGGGGCGCAATCCCTTGTGCTTGGGGCAACGCCCCAAGCACATCCTCACCCAAGCGATGCCAGGAAGGTCCCCAGATTGGCGTCCGGCCCAAGCCCCAGCTTCTTCCTGATACGATAGCGATGGTTCTCAATGTTCCTGACCGAAAGGCAGAGAAGGTTTGCCATCTCCTTTGTCGAAAGGCTGATTTTCATCAGCGAGCAGAGCTTCAGCTCCGTCGGCGTCAGCAGGGAGTATCGCTCGGAGAGCGATCTGACGAAATCGGGATGCACCTGCTCGAACTGCCGCTCGAAGGTCTCCCACTCCCCCACCGCCCCGATATTGGCGTCGATCTCATGCCGTATCCGCTCAACCACCTCCCCCCCCGATTTTCCCGCTTCGAGCGCGACCAGACGTTTTTTCAGCGTATCCAGAAACTTGTTCTTCTGCACAAGCTGCAACGCAAGCGCGGTCAACTCCTTCTCCTTCTGTTCCATCCGAAGCTGAAGCTGCTCGTTCTGGAGACGATAGATCTCCCGCTCCTTCTCCGCCCGCTCCACATCGAACCTGATCCGCATCTCCGCCACCTCCCGCTGCCGTTCCTCGCCGCGCACATCCTCCCGTATCCTGTTGTAGATCCGGTAACTGGCAAGCGCCGCCGCAAGATCGCCAAGCCCTTCATGCACCATCGTCAGCGAAGCGTGGATGCCAAGCTCCAGCGTTCGCTCGCCGATGTCGCGGGCAAGCGGCAGCGCGCGGTCCAGCAGAAGCAGTGCTTCGGAGTGCAGACCCCTGGTATTCTGGATATCCCCGATCCGCGCCAGGGCCCATGCCTGGCTCCGTGGATCATTTGCCTCGGTCGCCATCGCGAGCGAGCGGTTGAAATAGGTGAACGCGGCGTCCAGATCGCCACGGAGCAGATGCGTCCGGCCGATGGAATCGAGCGCGATCGCCACGCGCGATCGATCGCCGAATCGCTCATGAATCTCCAGCGCCCGGCCGGCATACTCCAGCGCCTCATCGGTCCTCCCCATCGTCGTCAGCAGCACCCCCATGTTCGCCAGCGCGTTCGCCTCCCCCACGGCGTCCCCGGCGGCACGGGCCAGATCGAGCGATTTCCCGAAGAACTCGATCGATCTGTCGAAGTCGCGCAGTTGAAGAAAAACCGTCCCCAGATTGCCGACGATCATCGCCGCTATCCTCTCCTCTCCCAGCTCCCTGTAGATCTCCAGCGCGCGCAGATAGGCATCCTGCGCCTTTACAAGCTCCCCCGCGTCCACGTAGATCGTCCCCAGATTGCTCAACGCCCTGCCGATCCCCGCGCCATCCCCCAGCTCCTCGCAGAGCGCAAGGCTCTGCGTGTACCACTTCAACGCCCCGCCGATATCCCCCATCCTGTAATGCGTGGCGCCGATATTATTCAGCGTGGCGGCCACGGCGGACCTGTCCTTCAGGTTCCGAAAGACCGTCAGAGCGCGTGAAAGATGTTCGAGCGCGATGGTGAACTCGGAGATGACCTCGTTGCAGATCCCCAGAACGCGATGGCTTTCCCCACGCCATCGTGGCTCCTCATATCGCTCCGCCGACGCAAGCGCCTCGCGCGCCAGCTCGATGGCACGACGCGGATCGGTGTAATGCAGCCGGAAGCCCAGCTCATTGAGAATGGGAATCCGTTCGTATGCATCGTCGCAGGCGGCAAGCCGCTCCTGAAGCTCTTCTATGCTCTGATCCATTGCCGGCAAGGGAGATGTTCCTGTTCGCGGCAACCTACGAAAGTCGCGCGAGGCGGTATCATCCGGCGGTTCGTTTTCGTGATTCGCGGGCGATCACGATATTATCCCCTCATCAGTTCCGCCGGGCATTCAGGAGGACGGGACTCAACTCTACGACCGATGAACATGACCAACTACGCTACACGACCAATCCCCGACGGCAAGCCGGATGTGAATCATGTGGAACGCCCCTGGGGGAGCTTCGCGCAATACGTGAACAACGGGGAGAGCACCATCACGCTGATGACGGTGGAGCCGGGACAGCGCCTGAGCCTGCAATCGCACACCGGCCGCGCCGAGCTGTGGATCGCGATCGATGATGGCGCCGTGGTGGAGATCGACGATCAGGTTCACCACCCGAAGGCGGGGGATGAGCTATGGATTCCCGCGGGGAGCAGACACCGGCTGAGCAGCGGCGGCGTCCGCGTCCGCGTGCTGGAAATCGCGTTCGGTAACTGGCAGCAGGAGGATATCACCCGCTATGCCGACGACTACAACCGCCCCGAGCAGGGAGAGTAACGTGCCCACGACCCCGATTCGGAAGACAACGCAGCTCCCGGCCCCCGCCACGCATGCCGCGACGCCCCCCGGCGTCTACGATATCTACCCTGCCTTCCCGATCGGTGAAGGGCGCATCGGGCTCGGCTTCGAATCGCTCGCGCGCCGCGTCGCCGATGCGGGATGCCTGACGGTGGATGGCTACGTTGGCGTTGCATGGGAATACTTCCGCGAACGGCTGGATGTCGCGCTGCGCGATATCGGCGTGGAGGCGGCATGGACCGGCGTGAACTCCGCGCTGCTGCCGGAGCGGGAGATCGACGCGATCATCGCCCCGTTCCTCGGCGGCGATGATCCTCTCTGGGGAACCCGGTTCACCGGCGATCTGGCGGACTTCTTCGACACGGATCATCTGGCAGCCCTTCGCCCCGATCCCGCGTCGCGACTGAACATCATCCACGGCCACGGCGCCGCGCTCGCCGGCTGGGATGGGCATCTGCTCTATCTCGATATCCCGAAGAATGAGATTCAGTTCCGCGCGCGCGCGGGCTCCGTCAGGAATCTGGGGGCACGGCTTCCGGCGCCGCCGAAGGAGATGTACAAGCGCTTCTATTTCGTGGACTGGCCGGCGCTGAACGCGCACAAGGCGCGGCTGCTCGGGCGGATCGATACCATCGCCGACGAGCAGCGGGCGGAGGAGCCAGCGTGGATGAGCGGCGATGATCTTCGCGATGCGCTTGCAGCGATGAGCCGGAATTATTTTCGTGTCCGGCCCTGGTTCGAGCCGGGCCCGTGGGGCGGGCATTGGATACGGGAGCATATCCCGAGCCTCCCCGGCGATGTGCCGAACTACGCGTGGTCGTTCGAGCTGATCGTCCCGGAAAACGGGCTCGCCTTCCGGAGCGGCGGGCGACTGCTGGAGGTTTCGTTCGATCTCCTGATGTTCTCCCACGGTCGCGACGTTCTGGGCGATTGTGCCGACCGCTTCGGCGCCGAGTTCCCCATCCGGTTCGATTTTCTCGACACGTTCTCCGGCGGCAACCTCTCGGTCCAGTGCCATCCGCGCCCCGAGTATATCAGGGAACATTTCGGCGAGAGCTTTACGCAGGATGAGACCTACTACATTCTCGACTGCGCCCCGGAAGCCAGGGTCTATCTCGGTTTCAGGGAGGATATCGATTCCGCCCGCTTCCGTGAGGAGCTGGAGCGGAGCGGGCGCGATGGGACGCCGGTCGATATCGACGGCTATATCAACAGCGAGCCGGCGCATCGCGGCGATCTTTTCCTGATCCCGAACGGGACCGTTCACTGCTCCGGCATCGGCAACCTGGTGCTGGAGATCAGCGCAACGCCCTATATCTTCACCTTCAAGATGTACGACTGGGTGCGCCGCGACCTTGAGGGGAATCTTCGCCCGCTCAACATCGCCCGCGCATGGGAGAACCTTTATTTCGACCGGAAGGGAGCCAGGATCGGCGCGGAGTTCATCTCGCGACCGGAGGTGATCGCGGAGGGGGATGACTGGAGGATCGTTCATCTTCCCACGCACGCCGGGCATTTCTACGATGTGCATCGGCTGGAATTCGCGAGCCGGATCGAGATCGCCACCGATGGCGGCTGTCATGTGATGAATCTCGTGGAGGGGGAATCGATCGTGCTGGAGACCGACGGGGGAATGCGCGCGCGGTTCAACTTCGCCGAGACGTTCGTGGTGCCGGCGGCGGCAGGCGGCTACAGGCTGATCAACGAGGGGAGCATCCCCGCGAAGGTGGTGAAGGCGTTCGTGAAGAAGGATGCGTGCTGATGCTCCCTCAGGCGCGCGCCACGCCGGCCGGAAGATCAAGCCCGCCCGAATGTCCGGCGGCACGGAGACGCGCCATCGTCAGCTCGACATCATCCTTCATCTCGCGACGGAAATAGAATCGCCGGCGTTCGATATCGGCCCCGCGACGAACCGCGATGGTGACGCCCCACTGCCGCTGGCCGATATCACGATCCCAGTCGATACTCTGGACATCACTCCAGGATGTCGATGGTTTTCCTCCCCGCGTGAACCCGGCATCGCCGACCATGAAGATGGAGTTGCGACGATTTCTGTAGAGCATGCCCCCTATCCAGATGACGCGGAGGAGATCCTGAAGATATCCCCCCAGCGGCAGATGCCGGATGGTCCCGCTGATGATCTCCATGATGGGAATCGAGAGGAGGAGCAGCGCCAGCGCGGTCACGGAGATCAACATCCAGCGCCGGTGAATCCTGAACTCGGGAATGGATGAGCCAAGACGCTCCCGCGCGATCCGTTCCTGACGGTGAATGAAGAAAATCCAGGCAAGCGTCCCCGCGATGGCGAGCAGCGGAATAAGAGGTAATGAAGCGGGCATAGCTGTTACGGATAGAGTCCCCCCGGATGCGGGGGTGAAGTCGTGGGCCGGCGGAATGCCGGCGGCACGAAATAAAATAGCCATGAGATCGCAACCCGCAATCCGGCGCGGGCGATTCACGGTACTGGCACGGTCTTCGCGCGACTTCAGGCGCGGAGCTTTTATCGACAGGAGAGCATGGAAAACCCATTCGGAATCCGATCGCTGGCGCGCGGGTTTCAGGTAGCGACCCCCGAAGTGCAGTTCGATACGGTGAACGGTCGCGGCCCGGCGATCATCAGCCACGCGCATGCCGATCATGTGGCGGAGAACCCAAAGAAGCCGGTCTTCGCCTCCCCGCCGACCGCCGATCTGCTCAGGGCGCGAGGGCATGTCGGCGATATCGAGAAACTGGAGTTCGGCCAGTGGAGAAATTTTGACGGATGGCGCCTGAAGCTCCTCCCGGCGGGACATATCCTGGGAAGCGCGCAGGTGCTGGTGGAGCGGGCGGACGGCCTTCGCCTCCTCTATACCGGCGATATGAAAACCCGGCGCGGCCGGACCTGCGAGATGGCGGAGTTCGAGCCGGCCGATGATCTGCTCACCGAATGCACGTTCGGCATGCCGATCTTCCGCTTTCCTCCCGAAGAGGAGGTGGCGGCGACGATGGTGGAGTGGGCGCGGACCTGCATCGCCGACGGGCTGATTCCCGTCTTCCTCGGCTATTCGCTCGGGAAGGGACAGGAGATCATGAGCATCCTGGCCGAGGCCGGCATCCCGATGCTGGTCCATAGCTCGATGTGGCATGTCACGGAGGTGTATAAACGATGGGGCTACTCGTTCGGCCAGGCGGTCCGCTACAGCATCGTGAGCCGGGGTGAGAAACGGGCGTGGGTGATACCGCCGCATGTGCGCGCCAACATGACCGACCGGGTTACGCGGGCGCGGATATGCTATGTGAGCGGATGGGCGCTGATGGAATCGCGGCGGGAGAGCTATCGGGCCTCCCTGATGGCCCCGATCAGCGATCATGCCGATTACTACGAGCTGATCGACGTGATAGAGCGCGTGGCGCCGAAACGACTCTGGCCGGTCCACGGCCCGCGCGCCGATCTCTTCGCGGCGGAGATGGGCGCGCGCTTCAATATCCAGTCGATTGCGCTGGATATGCTCGTCGAGGAAAAACAGCCGCGGGAATGATCTCTTCCGCGGATACAATGCGGGGTTGACCACACTATGCTCCCAGGGATCGCGATGGATGTGCGCGACATCACATTCCATCCTGCCCGGCGGAGCGGGGAAACAGATAATGCCTTCCGAGCTTGAACAACTCTTCCCGCGCGATGCGCTGGACCGGATTGCCGAGGCCGTCCGGCGCGCCGAGAAGAATACCCGTGGCGAGATTGTCCCGTACGTCGTCCCCCGGAGCGATCGCTACCCGGAATCGATCTGGCGCGCCGCCGCGATCGGCATCACGATAAGCCTCCTGATCCTGGGGACGCTTCCATTGGTGACATCCCTCTGGCTCCCCTTCGGCGCGGCGATGACCGCCGTGATCGCGATCGGCGCGGGAATTCTCCTGGGGCTGATTGTGACGCTGGCCCCGGCGCTCCAACCGCTGATCGCGGGGAGAATGGCTGTGCGGCACAGGGTGGCTCAGCGGGCGGCCGAGGCGTTTATCGCGGAGGAGGTGTTTGCCACGCGCGACCGCAGCGGCATCCTGATCTTCCTCAGCCTCCTGGAACGGCGGGTGATCGTGCTGGGGGATTCGGGGATCAATGCCGTTATCGCTCCGGAGGAATGGAATGGGATCGTCGATAAGATCGTTGCCGGCATCAGATCGCGACGGGGAGCCGATGGGCTGATCGAGGCGATCGGGGAATGCGGACGGCTGCTGAAGGAACGGGGATTCGAGATCGCGCCGGATGATCTCAACGAGCTTCCCGATACGCTCCGATTCGGTGGGGAGACCGGGGGCTCCGATGCCCTATCGTGATTTCGCGAACGCCGTCGCCGCGGTCGGCGCAACACTGGAGATATCCGGCAAGGTGATTCATATCCTCCCGTATGCCACGCCGCAGCAGGGGCATATCGCGTCCGATCGTGAATTCATCGCGCCACGCTATTATCTTTTCGGCTCTCCGCTCCTGCGCTCGTTCGTAGGATAGCTCTATATTTGCCCCGCCATCGTGGTACGTCCGCCCCGGCTGGCGTACAGGAAAAGGCACTAACAATTTTCACATTCGAACTCTGGAGGATGAATGAGGCGCCTGCCCATACTTCTTATGATTGCGATGGTCGCACTATCGATCGTATCGTGCAGCCATAACGGACCGACCACGGTTGAAAGCATTTCACTGGCCAAGGATGATGGCAGCGGCAAGGCTGGAGAAACCGTCGAGTCCCTGAAGCCATCGGACAAGAAATTCTTCGCGGTTGTCAAGCTCGACAAGGGAGTGGATGCCAAGCTGAAGGCCGATCTGATCGCCGTGGACACTCCGGAGGGGAAGAACATTCAGGTTCTTACGCAGGACTATGCCGTTGGCGGCCTGGAGAACACCGTCACGCTGACCTACACGCTTCCGCAGGACTGGCCGGCCGGCTCATACAAGATTGACGTATCGCTGGACGGCAAGCCGGCGAAATCCAAGGAGTTCATGATTCAGTAACGGAGCGCTCTTGCGAAAGGAGGAGCCATCCGGTGGGATTTCCGGCACATCGGCAGGATCGTCTTCGATGATCCTGCCGATCCGGTATCAGGCATCACCGGAGCGTGACGGTTCCGGCGATGCCCCTTTCTGTCCGGCATTCCGAGATACTCCATCGCCGGGAGAACGCAATCCACTATTCCTCCGTATTTTGATCGCTACGGCACCTGCCCGCGGGGAGCGAACGCATCTTTTGCATCAGTCATCTAACCTCATTGCCATGTCGGAGAAGAAATCGTACGGCTTGCTGAAAGGGAAACGCGGGATCGTCTTCGGGCCTCTCGATGAAAGCAGCATCGGCTGGCAGATTGCGCTGTCGGCGTACGGCGAGGGAGCCACGCTCGCTATTTCGAACGTTCAGATCGCGCTGCGGGTCGGCAAGGTGATGGAACTGGCGAAGCTCTGCGGCGATGCCCCGGTGATCGCCTGCGACGCGACCAACAACGAGGAGATCGACGCGGCATTCAAGCAGTTGAAGGAGGAGTTCGGCCCCGTGGATTTCATCATCCACTCGATCGGCATGTCGCAGAACATCCGCAAATCACTCCCCTACGAGGCGCTCAACTACGACTGGTATCTCAGGACGCTCGATGTCTCCGCCGTCTCCCTCCATCGGATTCTGACCTCGGCGCTGAAGAACGATGCCATCAAGAACGGCGGAAGCGTGGTGGCGATGACCTACATCGCGGCGCAGCGGAACTATTCCTCCTACTCCGACATGGGGGATGCGAAATCGCTCCTCGAATCGATCGCCCGGAGCTACGGCACGCGGCTGGCGGAGCGGGGGATCAGGATCAACACGGTTTCGCAGAGCCCCACCTACACACGGGCGGGCAGCGGCATCGAGAACTTCGACAAGATGTACGATTATGCCGATCGCGTCTCGCCGCTCGGCAATGCCAGCGCCGAGGAATGCGGCGATTACGTGGTGACGCTCCTGAGCGATCTCACCAGAAAAGTCACCATGCAGAACCTGTATCACGATGGCGGCTACAGCTCCATGGGAATGACCATCCCCATGCTTCATCTTTTTCACGCGGCGCTTCAGAACGAGGAGCTTGCAAAGGAGGCCGGGCTGTAGGCTGGCACGGCACTCCACGGCGCCGGGAATAATTGAGAAGGGGGATGATCGCGGTGATCATCCCCCTTTTGCCTGCCATCAGGTTGTCCCGCATTGCGCGCGACCCGGCGGTCGCGCGTCAGAAGTTCTGAAACACCCCCACCATCACGCCGAACTGCACGGCAAATCCATCCGAGCGGATCGCCGGCACGTTCTGGATATCGACATCGGCGCCATCGGTCCAGGTGCCGATCGACGCGCTTCCGGCGTAGCCGAACCCCGCGCGGAGCATCACGAACTTGGTGAAGGAGTACTCGACGTTCACGGCCGGGTAGTAGAAGAGCGAGCTGTTGGTGATCTTCGCATAATGGTTCTGCTGCGTCTGGCTGCCCACCAGCAGCCCGCCGAACTGCGCGTCCTGGGTCTTTGTCTGCGTCTCCTCCAGCGTGTTGGAAACCCCGCCGATCATCGCTCCCGGAGCAACGATCAGGTTCCCCAGAACGCGAAAGACGTAATCGAGCTGCACCGCGGTCACCGAATTTGAAAAACGGAAGGTCCGCTTGTAGGCCGCGTTATCGCTGGGAATCGTTATGGTCTTCTCGACCATCTTGGAGCCGGACATTCCATAGGCGCCCATGCGGACGTTGGGAACGATGAAGATCGAGATAAACGCGCCGCCACCGTTCAGGATCAGCGGGCCCTGGAAGGATGCAAGCCCGAGCGAATCGCTGGCGATATGGTTGAGGGCATCGTACTTCATCAACGGCACCATGCCCAGATACCCGCCACCGAAGGCGATGTAGGTATGCGCCGTGGAGCCGATCGGGATATTGGAGAAATCGTAATCCTCCCCTCCCTGGGCCAGCAGCCTGCCGCTCGACGCAACGCCAAGCGCCAGAAGCGCCGCGAAATATCCTGCAAGGATGAATGCCCGGAACAGCGCCGGAGTCCGACTGGTTGATCTCATTGCGTAGAGTGCTCTCATCTGATATGATATGCCAAACGATTAATGTTGGAACAGCCCGCCGAAAACCCCGACCTGCAATGCGATGCCGTTCGCTCCGATCGCCGGCGAGTTCGCGATCGTCACCCCCCCCTCATCCGCCCAATCGCTGATCTTGAAGCTCAGGTTGTAGCCGGCTCCAACCCTGAACATGATGTTCGGGGTCAGGGTGTACTCGAAGTTCACCGACGGGGTGAAGAAGACGTGATAGCTGATCTCGCGGGCAAAGCGATTGAAGTTGGTTACGTTGGGATCGCCGCCGAAGACGCCGCTGGCGAAGACGGAGTCGAATTTCACGCCGGTGGACTGCGTCTGGGAAACCCCGAACGTATAGCGCCCGCCCCCCAGAAACGAGCCGAAGAACATCGCGAACGATGAGCTGAGCGGCACGGCATAATCCACCTGCGATGTCACCACCACATCGGTAAAGTAGATCGTCCGGGTATACTCGGCCCCCCCCACCGTCACGGACCGGCTGTTCTCCTTGGAACCGGCCCCCGCGAAGAAGCCCGCGCGGAGATTCTTGATAAACCCCGGCGTGAACATCAATCCCCCCATGTTCATGCTGAACGGCCCGCTGAACTCCCCAAGGCCGAAACTGCGACTGGTATTGTTCATCCCATCGAAATCGATCAGCCCTATGATCCGTACATATCCGGCGCCCACGCCGAAATAGGGGAGCTTCTCGGTGGGGATGTCGTCATCCTGCGCATGGCATATCCCCCCGGCACTGACGATCATCGCGATTGCGAACAGAAGGCCGGCAAGATGCTTACTCACGATTGCTTGTTTCATACAGGCTTCATTCGGTTTAGAATTCCGCACCTCTCCCACCTTCCTCTCTGCTTGTACATACGCATGAAATTCTCATACCAGCATTTCGGCGACCGGACCAATACGGCCTCAAATCCCGCGCGGAAGACGAAATCCCCCAGGTATGGGGCGCACAAACCTAACAAAAACCGGAAAGCAATCGGCATGCTCCGCATCTCCGGGAGCGATCACCAGCGCGCTGAATGCAAAAGGTCCCGACGGAGCACTGCCGCCGGGACCTCGGCCGAAACCGACCAGGGGCCGACTACTTCTTTCGCGTTCCCTCGATTCCAAGCTGGTAGCTGATGCCGATATGCCCGGCCACCATATGAAAGTCCCCCACGATATCGCTGGCGCCGGAGACATTGCCACGATCCGACATCTCGTTGAGGCTGAAGCCCCCCATGACCGAAAGTGAGAGGACGCCGGTATCATCGTCGAGCAGAGGGATCACCGCGCCGATTCTCGGCTCCAGCAGGAACTCCACCTTGCTGAACTCATCGCTGGTCAGATCAGTCGTTGTGCTGCTGCTCGGCGTGTTCACCACGGTCGATCCCCCGAGCGGGACGCCCATGTTGACGCCGACCCGGAACGCGCCGAAACCGAAGCTGGGGTAGATGGAGAAATAGCTGAGATGCTGCACATTGTTGAAATCCGAGTTGTTGAGCCCCCGCAGCTTGGTGCCGCGGCTGTCCAGGCCAAGCTCCAGCCCGGCGGAGACCACCGGCGTCAACGCGTAGGTGGCATCGGCTCCGAAACGGAACGCGAAGATCGGGCCTACCTTGTACCCATCCGGCGGCTGGATGATCATCGATGCGCCCCCCTCGAATGAGGCTCCAACCGTAAGGCCGGCGCTGGCACTCCTGCCACTGAAGGTGGACTGTGCGCTGAGTCGTGGCGCGGGGAGAACCCCGAGGATTGCCGCCATCCCGAGGATAACGGCCGCGCGAGTAAGATGCTTCATAATCTCGTTGATCTGATGAATGGTTGTACGACGCAATCAATCGTCGCGCGAACGGGGTAACGGAGAGCACGTTCGCTGTTGATATGGGCCTGCCGGTCGTATGGGAAGCGCCCCATTGCCTTATCTGGTCGGCTCCGGGGCGCACTCGTATCAGTTCGGAGCATAGGAGGTAGCCACCCATCCCTTTGCGAGAGCGGACGAGACACGCCCCTGCCCCTTGTCGATGTAGAAGTAGGTTTCCTCCTGTACGATGGCGCCGATCGACGGCGCGTACCAGTCGGTAATCTCGGTGATGGTCGTCTGGTCGGCCGGCACGCCGGTGCCGGAATGCTTCAGCCGGATGGACTGCGTGGCAACCGTGCGGATGGCGTTGAACGTCTCGCTGCCGATCACCAGAAAATTCTGGGGGCCAAGCACCGTGACATCAGGCCCCGTGAAGTTCGTGGCCCATGTCACGCGGAGCGAATCGACCCCGCCGCCCGAATTATAGGCGGTATCGAGCAGCGTGACGTTCAGCGGAACCTTGGTGCCGAACGGCAGTTGCAGCCAGTGCTCGCGGATGCTGATGGCGCCCAGCCTGAACGCGGGCTGGCGGACGGAGAGATCGCCGTTGGGGAGATAATCTATCGACATCGGAACGCGGGTGCGGGAGGAGAACGTGACGACGTTCGCGCTATCGTGCTTCACCGAGACCGAGGAGGAGTCCCCCTGACCAAGGCGGCGAAATCCGTCGAGCGTATAATTATAGGTCATCAGCCTGGCCCCGGTCGGCGGCGCTATGGAGCTGTCGCTGGGGGATGTGGAATCGCCGCATCCCGCGATGACCGCGGCGGCAAGAAGAAGCAGGGCGCAACCCCGCCGGAATCCTGTATATGACATGATATGGATCATTTCTGATTGGTGAACGGATACCGGTGTGGAGCGGGCTATTTCCGGCTGGTTCCCGGAATGCTGAACTGCCATGTAAGCCCGATCTGGGCGGCGACCGTCTGCGTGCTGTATGTCTTCTTCGGGTCCTCTCCCGGCAGGAAGCTCCGGTTCTCCGATATGTCGTTCAGATTGTAGCCGGCCATGAGGGTCAGCCCCAGCCATCCGATATCCTGATCGGTGAGTGGGAGCACCGCACCGATGCGAGGCTCCACCATCGTCAGCAGCTTGTTGTAGCCCGCATCGATATCCTGCGCGTAGGTCCTGTCCTCCGCCCCATTGTGCCACGTCCGGGTCCCGCCAAGGGGCACACCGAAATTGATGCCGATATAGAACCCGCTGAGGATGATCCCGGGATTGATGGAGAAGTAGCTGACACGGCGCGTATCCCAGATCTCGCTTGTCTGATACCAGGTCGATTTCCCCCCACGGCTGTCGAGCCCGAGGCTGAGCGCGGCACTGGCGATCGGGGCGAGCGGATAGGTGATATCCACGCCGAACTTGTAGGAGGTGACCGGCGTGATCTTCCAGTTCTCGGCCGGATCGAGGAACGTGGAGCCACCAAGAGCGTAGCCGGCACCAATCGTAAGGTCCGCCGTCGACCGGCGGTCGAAATAGCGGGACGCAGAAGGATCGGGCGTGCTTCCCTGGGCATACGCGCCAGACATGGGTAGAGCCAGCAGTAGGCATGTGACGGAAAGCGAACGGTGGAGCGTTCGTAGCTTCATACGGATATCTTCTCCTGCTGAGTTGCGTTAGAGGAAGAACGGCGTGATCGCGGATACGGAAGGTGCGGGATTCGCCATTCGGGGAGGAATATACAACGTAACGTCAATCTGTAAACCGACCTTATGGCGTAAGGGCGATTCTTAGAATCGCCCCGACGGGCGTCCCACACCGTGCCGGCATCGCATCATCTCCACCGCATATCGCCGCTATCGCTTCGCGTTATCCAGCCACGTGTACTTGAGATCATATCGGGCCATCGCGTCCAGCGGACAGTCGCGGACATAGGGCTGGAGAAGGCGATAATGGCGCTCGTAGAAGAGTGGCATGATGGGGGCATCGGCCATGGCGATATTCTCGGCATCGGCATAATGCTTCATCTGGGCCAGATGATCGATCGTGGCAACCCCCTTCTTGAAGTTCGCCACGAATTCCGGGTTGTTGTAGCGGGAGCTGTTGGGATAGCTCGGCTGCGCGTCATCGCTCGGAACCAGCTCGCCGTTCAGAAGGATCAGATAGGTTTCCGGGTCGGGATAGTCGCCATACCAGCGCGTTCCCCAGAAGAGGAGCTTTCCGCTCTCCGCCTGATCCAGCAACTGCGGCGTCTCCAGCCGCTGGATCTCGATGTTCACGTTGAGCACCTCGCGGAGCATCGCCTGCACGGCCTGCGCCACCTGCCCGAGACGGGGATCGGTGTAGATATGGAGGGTGACGGTCGGGAAGCCCTTTCCATCGGGGAAGCCCGCCTGCGCCAGCAGCCGCTTGGCCTGATCGGGATCATAGCCGTATCCCTTCACATCGTTGGTGGGATAGTTCGGAAAGACCGGCGGCACCAGACCGTGAATAGCTGGAGCATAGGGGGCGTTCTGCAACGCGAATCGGACGATCTTCTCCCGATCGATGGCGTAATTGAACGCCTTCCGCACGCTGGCGTTGTTGAAGGGGGCCTTCTGATTGTTGAAATCGAAGAACCATGTGAGCATCGCCGGGGCGGACTGAAGCTGGTATTTCGCGTAGGAGCCCTTCGGCTTCTGCAGGGAATCGACCACCTCCGTGTAGTGCTCGGTCGGTATCCCGAATGACTCGTCAAGATGCCCGCTCAGAAACTCGTTGAGCTGGATCTTGTCATCCTGAATAAACTTGAAATGGATCTCGTCCAGGAACGGAAGCCGGTTTCCCTGCTGATCCTTTCCCCAGTACTTCGGGTTCCGCTTCAACACCAGCTCCTGATCCGGCGTCCAGCTCACGAAGCTGAACGGCCCGGTGCCGACCGGATGGCGGAAGAAGTTCTCGCGATACATCGCCACCCCTTCATGCGGGATGACATCGCCAAGGGAGTTGACCAGATAGTAGAGGAACGGCGCGTACGGCTCCGTCAGCTCGATCTCGAAGGTGGAATCATTCAGCGCCCGCAGCCCCGGGATATCCGCCAGAGTTTTCCCGCGCCCGTTCTTGGTCGAATCGAAGATCGCGTCGTAATACTCGGTGGCCCCCTTGACCTTCCCCTTGAAGAAGGAGTAGGCAACCGACTGCGTGCGTGGATCGCAGCAACGGGTGAGGGAGTAGCGGACATCCTCCGCGGTCATCTTCCGTCCCTTCCCGCCGGGGAAGCAGGAGTCATCCTGGAAGTAGACATCGGTGCGAAGATCGAATGTGAAGACGGTCCCGTTGGCGTTGATCTTCGGCAGGGATCGCGCAAGCTCCGGCACCAGGCCAAGCGTATCGTTCAGATCGATCAGGCGATCGAAAACCTGCGACGCGATATCGTCAGCATGCTTGGAGTTGATCAGCACGGGGTCCAGCCCCTTCGGGCTTCCGCGGAGAATATTCATCCGGTATGCCCCCCCGTACTTCTTTCCCCCCTGCCCTTCCACCTGCGGATGCACTTCCTCCTTCTTCCTCCCGCACGCCGCCACCAGCAGCGAAAGCACCGCGACGGCGATGATGGAGATGAACATGGAGGATCTGTGCGCGGATCTGCTGCGGTCCATAGTCGTTCGTGTCCGAGGAGTAGTGATCGGGTTATCGGGGGGGTTCGTGGTATCCCCGTTTCCGTTGGAGAGTTGCCCCGTTCCGGTTGGGCATTGCCGGTGCATTTCTTGGGATGCACCAAACAGAAACGCCCCGACACGAAAGTTCCTGTCGGGGCGCTCAATACAAGTCGGGGAGGCCGGATTCGAACCGACGACCTTCTGCTCCCAAAGCAGACGCGATACCGGGCTACGCTACTCCCCGTTTCAACCGAGTGCAAAGGTCGTTATTCGGTGAGGAGTGTGCAAGCGAATGTTGTCCGGCAATCGGTGAAAGAGTGCTACGCGGTTCCGGCGGGGAGGGCTAATCCTTCGCCAGTTGCTTCTTCAGATTCTCGATCAGCGGCACCGGAGATGGATCGGCGCCGTTGAGCACCGCCAGATAATAGCTGGTCCAGTCCCCGAGGCAGATCAGCGAGAACATCCTCGCCAGGAGCGATTCCCCCTCGGAACGGATCTCGTGCGACGCACCGGCCGCCCTGGCGATGGTCCTGCGGGTGATATCGATCCGGCGGGCCACCCTCTCGTGATCATCCCGGTCGCGCAGGAAGATCGCCACGAACTTCCCCACCAGCTCGCGCGGATGTCCCCAGCCGCTGATCTCATTGTGGTTCATCTCCGGCAGCAGATTGCCGAACGCCAGATACTTCGCGTTCTCCTGGATCTGCCCGCGCCACCGGAGGTTTACCGTGTCAAGCCGGTCGGACGCGGAATAGATCACGGGGATACTTCCGTTGATCTTCTCAGCCAGCGCGAACGCCGTGTTCCCCTTCTTCGGCCCGGAGGAATATTTTTTGGTGAGCTTGTCGAGCAGCGCGATCGCCTCATCGATTCCACGCTCGGTTGCCTCCCGCACCTCGGCGCCGAACAGCTCCGATTTCACGGCAAGGCTGTAGAGAAGGGGAAAGAAACTGTACGGCAGCGCCGCGCGCGGCTGAAGTCCCCCCGGTGGAACGATCTTCCTTGTCCCGGCGGCATCGGCCCAGCCACCCAGCGTCCCTCCCGTGGTGATCACGAGCGTCTGCCCGGCCACGTCGCGAACGGACTGGTAGGCGGCAAGTGTCTCCTCGGTATTTCCGCTGTAGGAACTGGCGATCACCGTGGTTTTTGCATCGACATACGGCGGTGTATAGCTTCGCGAGACGTGGATATCCACGCCGCCGGTGCCGGGAAAGCTCTGGATATAGCTTCGAAGAAGATCGCCGCCGATGGCGGAGCCCCCCATGCCGAGAATGACGATGCGCTTTGCCTTGGACTTCGAGAGAAGAGGTGAATTCCGGCCCAGCTCAACCCCCTCGCGGGCATAGCGAGGGAAGTTGAGAATTGCCGAATACATATCTGCCGGATCCTGTGTCCGGAGTGATTCGAGGTCTGTCATCATGCCTTTGCTGGAGGGGATCGCCCCGTTTGTGAGTTCCATCGCGGAAAACCGATCCGCGACGGCGCAAAGTTAGAGAAGAAGACCCCGACTACCGTCTCATTTTTCGCGATATCCGTAGAGCCACCGCGACTCACCATCCCCCACATTTCGTACCGTGTGGATCGTATTGGCCGGGATTGCTATCTCCTCCCCGATTTCGGGAAGCAGCGTCAGCCCGGCCATCACCAGCTCCACGCGCCCATCCAACACGGTAAAAAGCTCGTCAACATCGTGAACGAAATCGTGCCAGATCTGCCCCGGAGGGTCGATCCAGACATCGCACTTGTATCCCCGTTCGTTCCATCGCTTTCTGATTTCCTTTTCATCCATACAATCAAATGTCCTCTATCGTGCTACAATCGATCGGTTAATACCGACGGCAATCCTCCACACGACTCAGACCTCCCCGCTTTACCCCCCACGAGTCCCTGGCACCTCAATCGCCATCCGTCTTTTTCCCTGATACCGCCTGTAGATCGGATAACCGAACCAGGCGGCGTAGAATGAAACAAGCATCACCATGCTCACAACAAGACCTCCTTCATATGAATCAAACACCTTGCGAACCACCACGTAGAGATCGCCGCAGAGGCCGACCGCCAGTGGAATCAGCGCCGCGCAGACCATCCGTCCCGCAAACGCGTGAAAGGGTTCGCTCAACTCCCCCCGCTCCACGATCCTGTGATACGCGGCCGGAGCCATCAGCAGGATGATCGTGATCGCGGTCATCACCAGGCCCCCGACATGGACGTACTGGGATGATGCCGGCAGCCGCTCGAACGCGTCGGAAAGGACCGCGATAAACTGAAATCCCAGCATCGCCTGCGCCCCCGGAAGCACCACCCGCGCCTCGGTCAGCGCATGCTGAATCTTCTCCTTCAACATCAGCTTCTCCCGTTTATTCAGCTCCCGCTCCGCCGGGACGGGATGCCCCTCTCCATGCCGCCGCCGTGTCATCTCCAGGATATACCAGAAGTAGAGGGCCGTTCCGAACATCGCCAGCGCGCCGAGCGTCGAGGCTATCACGCCGCCGTACCGGTGGAAGACCGCAAAGCAGTCGAGCCCCAGCCCGATGGCGAATGGGAGCAGCGCCATCGTCATCACCCTGGTCGTGAACCTGTGGAACCGGCCGCTGTCGTACCCGCTCTCCACCATGTGATGCACCGGCACCGGAAGCAGCAGGAGAAGAAGCGCGAGCAGAAGCAGGCAAAGCCCAACCATCTTGACCACCCGCGACTCCGGCGGAAGCCGATCGAACCCCGGCATGAACACCGCGTTGTATTCAAACCCGAGGAGGATCTGCGCCCCAAGCACCAGGATGCGCCCTTCATCGAGCGCCATCACCACCTTATCCTTCAACTCCATGCAACGGCCTCCCGCTGAATCGATCGTCATAACCGGCTATTCCACATACCTCGGCCCGCGTATCCCCCGGTTGATCAGCCCCAGGATCGCCGCGAAGATCGCGGAGCCGATGATCGACCAGATGATCGGGAATCGCTCGCCGCCGACATCGATCGCGAATATCTCCGGCAGATGAAATCGCCCGGCCACCCAGAGGCCGAGATATGCGCCGATCAACCCGACCACCATCGAGGTCAGACAGCCGCCGACGGAGTACCCGACCAGCGACTGCCCCAGGCTTCCGCAGATCGCCGCTATCACCAGTAATATGACCACGCTCAGTGCCGACATCGCCTCGCTCCTGATTGAGTTATCGTTTCATTATGGACTCTTGCACTTGCCATGCCAGGCCACATTGCACGACAACTAAGCCGTTCACAACGCGAATTGAAACCCCGGGGCTTTACAGCTCTCTATCTCCCGATGCCCCACGCCCGCATCGCCTCGGTGACGCGATCGGCGGGACGGGCAAGCACGGCGTGATCGCCGTATTCGATGATCGGCCGCTGAATGAGTGATGGATGTTCCGCCATCGCATCCAGGAGCTGCTCGTCGCTCAGGGCAGTGTCCGCAAGCCCCAGCTCCTGATACTCCGGCTCCCTGGTCCTGATGAGATCGCGCGGGCTCAGCTCCATCTTGCGCGCAAGCTCGGCGAGCTTTTCACGGGAGGGAGGTTCGATGATATAGTTGATGGCGTCGTAATCCACGCCGGCCTCCGCCAGGCGGCGCATGGCATCGCGACAGGTGGAACAGGTCGGCTTCTGATAGATGGTAAGGTTTGGCATGATGAGCATGAGAATGATTGAGCGTGCATGATGAAATGAACGGAAACGAAAGCGCCCCATCCTGCATGATCCAGGAGGGGGCGCCGGCATAAACGCTGGGCTGCAATGGCTTACTCGCCGCCGTCCCCTTCGATCACGATCACATCGCCGAAATCGGTGGCGCCGATCGCGCGCTCGCAGAGCGCCTCGTCGAGGATAAGCTGGGCGAAATCACCGTTATGATGCTCCGCGAACGGGGTATCGCCATGATGATGCTCCAGCAGATAATTGAGCGTGGAGGAGAGGGCGACCATCAGATCGCCGTTGCTCAGATCCTCCGGCTCCCAGACCAGGCGGGCCCAGTAGAAGCGCTCGGCGGAGATCCGCTCTTCCGGATAATCGTACGCGTAGCAGTCCAGAGTCTCATTATCGAAGATGGTATCGTGCGGGATGATCGTGCTGTCGATCAGGAATGTTCCCACCTGATAGAAGGTGGCCTCCATCAGCTCATCGTCATCCTCGTCGTCGTCATCATCCTCGTCGTCATCCTCCCCCTCCAGTTCCTCTCCGGCAATGGACTCCTGGTGCTCCTGCTCCATCACGTTCTCATAGTCGATCGGCGTGATCTCCTCCACATCATCCCCCTCCTCCAGCGATTCCGACTCGGCGATATGGAAGTTCAGAAACCACCACTGGCTGACCGTCATGATCAGATTGCTGTAATCGTGGGGGGCGGTGATCACCGTGGAGAGGCCAAATGCGGCATCGTTGCCGGCCTCCTTGATCAGGTGGCGCATCATCGCAAAGGCCGCCCTGGCATACTCCGGCGCGACAAACGACTCCGCGATGCGGGAGAGGGTATCGTGCGGGCTGCTGAGCTCTGGAAATCGTGCGTTCAAATCGACGTGGTTCGTGTGCATGTTTGATAAATGTTTATGGATCATGCGCTCCCGGCCCCCTCCCGGCTGATGTGGCTTCCATCACCGGAGGCAAACCCGCGGATGACGCCTGCCAGGCCGCGACGGAAACGCGGTTGATGGCGCGGGGAACCTTCGGGCCGTTGCCGGCTATTCGGCTCGCCTTACGGCATGGCGCATGAACAGTATTGTTTGAGACAGTCCATCACGAAGAACAATGTGCCCTGCAAGGGCGTCGGTTAACGGGCCAGCGACCCATTCTGCTGCTAGCTGCAGGAATCGCGACGAATATACGAGGAAAGTAGCAAGGGGAAGAGTACGGCGCCGCGTCCCGCCGGGCTTGTGCCGCCCGCCGCCGACCACGATCGCCGTTCCGACCATCTCCTATTTGCGGACGCTCCCCTCCTCGAAACTCCAGAACAGAAGGTCGAGTTCCTGCAACGGAAGCCCGACCGCGTCCGCCAGCGCGGCAAACCGCTCCTCCAGCTCCAGATACGCGCGCCGCGTCCCGATCGATTTCGGAATGGCGTCGATGGCGCCGTTCCTCACCATATGCTTCAGGATATGCCGATCGATGATCGCAAGATCGAGCGCGCCGATATTCCTGAGGAAATGCGATGCCTCCTTCCAGCCAAGCCCGTTCACGTTCGCCACAAGCCACTCGCGCCGGGCGCGGGAATCGAGCGCCGGATCGGCCAGCACGCCGATGATCTCCCCGCTCCGCTCCGCCACCGAAAGCAGACGCCGCCCCTTCTGGTTGTGGAAGCGGATATAATGGGCGGGATCGCGGAGATAGGGGGTGGGATCGAATAATCGTTCGGGAAAGCCATCCCGGCGAAGCTCGGCAATCACCTGCTCGGCATGCGCCGCCCTTGACTGCGGCGTCAGCAGGCAGAAGAGCAGCTCGTGAAGATATTCCGATTGCGGGACGGCCGAGAACTCCTCCAGGCGCCGGCGGATCGATCCGGCGTGGATGGCGAAATGTTCAAGATATTCCGGTTGCAGCTTCGGATGCGTCTTCATCGTTCCCGGTAATAACGAAGGCGCGGAGCGTTGCTGCCCCGCGCCTTCGAATTGTTCAACGCGTGGCTGTTATTCCTTCACTACCTTGCGAACCCATGTCCGGCTCCCCTGCTCCACCCGAACGAAGTAGACGCCGGCGGGGAACGAGCGGATGTCGATCGACTTGCGATACTCGCCACCATCGGCATGCTCCAGGAAGTTCGCAACCCGCTCGCCGCTGGCGCCCGTGATCGTCACGGCCACCATCCCTTCATGCTCCGGGGTAAACCGGACCGTGAAGAGCCCCGTGGTGGGATGCGGATAGACGGAGAGGACCTTCGCATCCGCCTCATAATCGACACCCGAGAAGGTGTAGGCGAACGGAAGTGATGCCGCCGTGCAGCCTGACGAATCGGTGATCGTCACGACGTAACTCCCGGACTTCGTGGGAGCATAGGTCCGGCCGGTGGCGCCCGCTATCGAGCTGCCATCGACGCTCCAGGCGTAGCCCGCCGCCGGGGTTGCCTCAAGCGTGTTGCCATTCAGCGCGATGCTCGGCGCGGCGGCGGTCACCACCATGACCTTGACGATCGCGGAGGTGCTTGTGCAGCCGCCATCGTTGCGGATGGTGACGGAGTACTCGCCGCTGCTCTTCACCACGATCTTCCGCGTGGTCGCCGTGGTGATCCACTGATAGGTATACGGGCCGGCACCGGCATCCAGGGTGACGCTATCGCCCCGGCAGATGGTAACGGGCCCGGCCGGTGAGATCACGGCGACCGGCGCCGGATAGATGGTGATATCGGCGCCGTTCGGGATTCCGGTGATCGGCGGATCGGAGGAAACCACGCGAATGCGATAGTGCGTTCCGGCATGGGTAGTGTCGGGGATCTTTCCGACAATCGTGGAGCCGGCGGCGCCAAAGAGCTTGCCGATGGCAACCGGCAAGGCAAACGAACCGCTGGAATCGGAGAGCTGCGCGGTGAAGACGTTCCCGGTATTGAAGACGCTCGTGAAGCTGAACGGGACGTTGAACTGAGCCCCCGGACAGAACGGCGCCTCGATGATCGATCCGGTCGTAATGGAAGGATCAGGGCCGATACGCGCAACGAACAGATCCACCTGGCCGGTGGATGTCAGCTTGGTTGTGCCGAACAGAGCCTGGCCGGAGAAGCCTCCAGCCACCCGCAGCTCGCCACTGGCGTCCACGTCGATTACACGCCCCTCATCGAAGAGAGGTCCGCCGGCCTGACGCACCCAGCCGACCTGCCCGCCCGACAGATACTTCGTCACGAAGATGTTGCCGCTCTTGGCGGTGTCGATCAGGCGGAGCGTATCAAACGCCACGGTATCGGCATAACGGCCCGTGACGTAGATATCCCCGAGCTGATCGGAGGTAACCGCAAGGCCGACATCCTGCCGCTTTCCCCCCGCGCGACGCGCCCAGCGGACCCCGCCCTGGCCGTCGAACTTGGCAACGACGATATCGGTGTTGCCGGTCCCCATCAATGTGTCGGCGCCGACAGCCACGGTATCGCTGATCGACCCGGTCACCACGGCGTTGCCACCGCGATCGCCGTTGACGCCCAGGAGGACATCATTCAATTTTCCTCCCACCCGCTTTGTCCAGTTCAGGCCGCCGGTGGAGCTGATCTTCGAGATGAAACCGTCGGTCCCACCCTTGCTGATAAGGGAGTCGATGCCGAAGACCGTGGTATCGGAGAACTGCCCGACGATAAAGGGGGTGCCGAGGTTGTCGAGCGAAATCGCGTAGCTCTCTTCATTGTACTTGTCACCAAGGCGCGTTACCCAGCGGAGCACGCCGAAGCCGTTGTACTTCGCCACGTAGGCATCGGTCCCGCCACGGCTCTTGATGTTGTTGGTATCATACCGGAGGCTGTCGCGGAAATATCCGGTGACGAAGATATCCAGCGAGCTGTTCACGGCAATTCCCCGGACATACTCGTCGGCGCCGCCGCCATCGCGATGAATCCACTGCTTGGTCCCGGACGTGTTGTAGTTGGCGAGGAAGATATCGGATTTCCCGACGCTGTTCAGCGTGTCCCCCCTGGCGGTGCCAAAGCTGATCTGCCCGACGAAGCTCCCGCAGATAAAGACATCACCCGATTTCGTGGCCGAGATCGAAGGGTTCTGAATGCTGCCGGTTCCCCCTACCTGCCTGGCCCAGAGCAACGTTCCATCGGCGTTGTACTTGACAAGGAACAGGCCGGCATTTGAACCGTTGGTGAAGATGATATTGCCGAAGGCGATGTTCCCATCGAACGTCCCCACCACGAACGTGTTCCCCAGGGAATCCACGGCGATGCCGCCGACCACATCCGTCCCTGATCCGCCCGCTCCACGCGCCCAATGCCAGCTCTGGGCATGCAGCGATGGAACCAGGGCCGATCCCGCAAGGAGAAGCACGGCGATTACAAGGTAAAACCGACAACGAAGCGACATGGCGATATTCCTATCTCGTTATATATATGTTGAACGTGTTTGCTGAATGTGTGTGAAACCCGCCCTATCAAAGCGGGATAATGACTCGCGGCCGGGGGATGAGGATATCCTCCCCCGAACCCTCCGGGACCAACGCGATTCCGGAGAGAACAGCGCGGAGATCAGCGGGAAATCGCAGCGGCGGCTCCGCGCGGAAGCCCACCGCGGGAAGATCGCGTCCGGGTGATGGCCTCGCATCACCCATTCCTGCCATGACACTCCCCAGGGTGAGAACATCACACACACATCTTCTCTCGACCCGATACCGGAACTCTGGAAAGAGGGGCAACATACGGAAAACATCGAACCCCGCGTAGGCGGAAGGCAATCTCACTCGCGGCAACCCGCCATGCCCGATCACGAAGCCGGATGGTCCGGTACCCTCGGCGACAGCCGAACCCGCGGGCCGCCGACCCGGCTGCTTTTACTGAAGGATGATCCGCCGACCCCAGCTACGCCCCGCGCCCTCGATTCTGAGGAGATAGGCTCCTCTCGGAAGGTCGCTGATGTCGATCTCCCGCCGGAGCGTGACGGGTTCCCCGCGGTCATCCCAGAAGCGCAGTTCGCGGCCGAGCATGTCGGATACCGATATCCTGATCGCTCCCGGCGCGCCGCGCAGCAGCTCGATCCTCAGGCGCCCATCCCCCGGAGTCGGCGCAATCCGGAGGTCATCGCCGACCGCGGGATCATCGACGCCGGAGACGGTCATCGGGAAGGCGTCGGAGAGGGCGGAACAGCCCTCCGGGTTCAGGATCTTCACTCTGTATTCACCGGATGTCGCCGGGTAATACCGCCTGTCGGTGGCGCCCGCAATCACGGTGCTCCCCAGATACCACTGGTAGCCGTCGGCCGGGCTCGACTCCAGGATCACCCCGATCCGCGTTATCACCGGCTTCAACGGGGCGGGGTTGACCGAAACCACGATCCTCGCCATGCCGGAGCAGCCCCCATCGTTGGTGACGACCACCGAATAAATGCCGGCGTCGGCTATGGTGATGGTGCGGCTGGTGGCGTTGGTGGACCACGCATACGATGAATATCCGGCCCCTGCGTCGAGCGTCAGAATCCCCCCCTGGCAGAGCGTCGTGGAATCGCTCGCGTTGATCACCGGCGCGGGGACCGGCAGGACAACGACATCGCTGCCGTTGTCGGAGCCGACGATCACGGGATCGCCGGCGACCACGCGGATGCGGTAGTTCCCGGCCGCGAGCGGCTCGGGGAGCCTTGCGGCGATCACCCCGGTGCCGGTGCCGGCCACCGTCCCGATCTTCACGGGGGCATCGAACAGACCGTGAATATCGGAGAGCTGCGCGGTAAAGATGTTGCCGGGGGCAAAGATCCCGGTGGTTGCAAAGGGGACGCTGATCGGCGTGCCGGGACAGAAACCGCTGCCGGAGATTGCGCCGGTACGGAGCGTCGACTGCGCGCCGATCGCGGCAATGAACCCATCGGACTGCCCCTGGCCGGTAAGCGTGTACGGCCCGAACTGCCCGGAGCCGGCGAACGACCCCACCACCCGCGGATCGCCGTTTCTGTCGATCGCGATCCCCCTCCCCGCATCCGCTCCAAGCCCGCCGCCGGACGTGGCGTAGGTGACCGCCCCGTCGTTGGCGAAATGGGCGACGAAGAGATTCCCCTTTCCACCCGGATCGGGAAATGTCCTGCCGCCCAGCGTCACGGAGTCGTGATAGGTCCCAGCCAGCCAGCTTCCCCCCAGGCCATCGGCGGCGGCGGCGTTGCCGATATCGCTCCCGCCCGAGGTGCCGCCGGCGCTCCAGCGATACCCGCCGGTTGCGTCGAGCTTGATCAGGAACATATGAGATCCCGCCGCCGCCAACCTTCCCCCGCCGAACGCGAGGGAATCATGGAAGACGCCGGTGATGTAGGAGTTGCCGAAACGATCGGTGGTGATTGCCCCGGCGCTGTCATCGGAGAGACCGCCGCCGGATGCGGCCCAGAGCGGGATGCCGGCCGGGGTATATCGCGCCGCGAAGACATCGCGCGCCGGACCCGTGGAGATGACCGTGGAGGCCCCGAACACAGCGGAGCCGCTGAAATCCCCCACGATATACGCATTGCCGTTCCCGTCGGTGGAGATCCCCCGCGCCACATCATTCCCGCCCCCCCCGTTTCCGGCGGCCCAGAGAAGCCCGCCGGTCGGGGCGTACCTGGCGATGAAGACATCACCCTGCCCGCGACTTGAAAGCTCGGTGGTATCGAAGGACGCGGAGCCGGTGAAACTCCCGGTGATAAAGCAGTTCCCGGCGCTGTCGGCGGCGACTCCCGTGGCATAATCGCTCTCGCTTCCTCCGGCCCGTTTCGCCCAGAGGAGCGTTCCTCCGGGGTTGAACTTGGCGATGAAGATATCCTTCCCGCCAAGGCTGGTCAGCGCCCTGGAGCCGGAGCCGATCAACACCGTCTGGCTGAACCCGCCCGCCAGAAAGATGTTCCCGGCCGCGTCGGTGCAGACCGATGGGACATCGACATCACCCCCCACCACGCCCACCCCCCACTGGAGATTGCCGCCGGCGGTGAACTTCGCCAGATACACGCCGGCCGACGCGGAGGTGGAGAACGTCTTCGATCCCAATGTGATCTCGCCGGTGAATCGCCCGGCCACATAGCTGTTGCCGGCATCATCGATGGAAATGGCGTTCGATTCGTCGAAGATGATCCCGCTGCCGACCCTCCGCACCCACTGCCAGACCTGGGCATGGAGAGGCGAGGTGATGGAAACGAGGAAGAAAAGAGCCGGGATCAGAAGTGCGTATCTATATCGAATCATCATCATTCATTCGTTTGTTGAGACATCACGGGGATGGATACTCCCGTGGCGGGGGACAAGCATGGATTCTCCGAATCTTACTGATTCGGCCGAAGCTCCACAAGGTGAAAGGGGATGAGGAGCCGCGGCACGGCGACACCGCGAAGTCGATTATCCGGCGTCACGGCAGCACCGGCTACGCCCCATTTCCTATCTTCGCGGAAAAACGATTGCCGCATGCCTTCCATTCCCGTATACACCGACGAGCTGATGAACCGCGTCGCGGACTCCTGGTGCCGCCGATACCGTCCTGAATCGATGAACACCGATTGGGGACAATCGTTGCTGGCGTACGGCCTGCTGGCGACCGTGAAGACCAACGGCAACATGCACGCGCGGGAATATCTCCGCCGATGGCTCACCTATCATCTGGGTACCGGCGTCCATGTGACCTACTTCGTTGGCTCGTGGAGCATCGGCCTGCTGTTTCCCGATGTTATCGATCTGTTCCCGGAATTCGAGCATCAACTCCGAGCGCTGGCGGAGAAGATCTATACGTTTATCCTGGAAAAGGCGATCCGCAACGGCCGCCGGGTGATCCTCCACAACGTCGATCTGCCGCATGTCTACATCGACACAATCTACTACTCGGCCCCGATCCTGGCGAAGCTCGGCTCCGTCGTTGGCCGCGATGACTGGCGCGACGATACGCTCCACCAGCTCAGATCGCACCTGGAGATCCTCCGCGATCCCGCGACCGGGTTCTCCATCCATTGCGAGGAGAATCTTTCGGGGCTCCGCTCCGAAGGGGCGTGGGGACGGGGAAACGGCTGGGTGGCGATGACCTGCGCGGAGCTTATCCCCTATCTGAAACGGGGTTCCGCCGAGTGCAGGGAGGTCGAGAGCGTTCTGGAGAATCTGGCCGCGGCGCTCCTCCCCCATCAGACCGGCGAGGGGCTCTGGCGGACGATCATCACCGATCCGACATCGTACGAGGAAACCTCGGCCGCGGCGATGTACCTCTTCGCGATGGCGCGCACATGGCCCGCCGGCTGGCGACCGAAGGGATACGACAACCCGATATCACGGTGCGAGCTGGGGCTGAGGGAATACATCGATGACGATGACCGGTTCACCGGCTGCTCCGAGGGGACATGGCCGGGAACCATCGAATACTATAAAGGGCTGGCCCGCGGCGAATGGTGGTGGGGAACCGGCGCATATCTGCTGGCATCGGCGGAGCTGGTCAAGGCCACGAACACCTACGCGGGAACAATGGGGCGGTAGAAACCATATGTGTTCGACGCCGGAACGGCAACCACCGCGCAACCCGGTTCCCGCCGGCTTTCCGAGGCGATCCCCAACCCCGCGCGCACCATGGTCTCCGTGACAATGAACGCGCAATCGCGCTCGGCTGTGCGCCTGGCGCTCTACAACACCCTCGGCGTGGAGATGAACGTGGCATTCGATGGAGTGATGGAGCAGGGAACCCGAAGGATATCCACCAACGTCGCCGGGCTGCCGGCGGGTCTTTATCTGCTCCGGCTCACCGGCGATGGCATCAGCGAAACCCGATCGATCATCGTGACGCGCTGACAGATCCGGCACCTGGAAACAGTTCGGGGGAGCGCCTTACCGCACGATGCGTTGAAGCGCTCCCCCGCCACCATCAGCCGGATGTCCGGCGTTTTATTTGTTCATCCCCTCGGGAACTCCCTGCGGATACCGCTGGCTGATCGCGCTCTGAATCTGCTCGATCCGGTGGTCAGGGTTGGGATGGGTGCTGAAGAATTCCGGCTGCTTGGAGCCTCCCCCCGCCTCCTGCAATGTCTTCATCACGCCGATCATGGCGCGGGGATCGTAGCCCGCGTCCGCCATCAGCCGGACGCCGAGCTTGTCCGCCTCCAGCTCATCGGCGCGACCGAACTTCATATCGACCATCTGGCCTATCAGCGCCGCGACCGCCGCCGTGCGCTGCGTGGATGGGTTGTTGGGGTCGTATGTCGCCAGCACCGCGGCACCGGTAAGCCCCTGCGTCAACTGGGCCTTTGCCATATGCTCGGCGCCATGCCGCGCCACCACGTGGCCTATTTCATGCCCCAGCACCCCCGCCAGCTCTCCCTCCGTGTGAAGCCTCTTCAGCAGCCCGTCGGTGATAAACACCTGTCCCCCCGGCAGCGCGAACGCGTTGATCGTCTGATCATCGGCCAGCACATGAAAATCGAAACTGTACGGCGTCTTTCCTGCGTCGGTGTGCGATACGATCGTCCCGCCCACTTTATCGACCAGAGCCTGCGCCTTCGTGTCGGGGTCCTCGCCGCCATACTGCTGCGCCATCTGCGGCGCCGCCTGCACACCAAGCGCTATCTCCTGCTCCGGCGTCACCCCGCCAACGTGCTGCTTCTCCTGCGTGACAGGGTTGAACACGCTCGATGTAAAGTATCCGATGATCGACATCACCGCCACAACTATCGCGATAAGGAACCTTCCTCCTTTCATGATCTCTCCCTTCCATGCGATTGAACGCACGGGACTTGACATTGTATTGTACATCCAGACTCATCGATATCTTGCACTCGGTAACTCAACAATCGGACCAACCGAACCCGGATCAGCTCACAATCGTCCACGGCAGGCATGGCAACACCGGACCCGGCGCCCAGAACGCTCGACCTCATCTCCCTTGGCGAATGCCTCGTGGAGTTCAATCGAAGGGAGGATGGATCGCTCACGCAGGCCTTTGCCGGCGATGCCTTCAATGCCCTTTTCTATGCCGGTCGACTGGGCCTCAGCACCGGCTTTATCTCCTCGGTCGGCGACGATCTGTTCACCCCGATGATCGTCGACGGGATCGAACGCGAGGGGATCGACACATCCCACCTGCTCCGCCCGGAAGGGCTTCGCAACGGCCTCTACTTCATCCAGCTCGATGCCGGCGGCGAGTATACGTTCCATTTCTGGCGGGCCGGATCGGCGGCGACCGAGACGCTTCTCCGTTCGGATATCGGCGGGCTTGCGCGATATATCTCCGGTGCCGGCGCGTTCCTCCTCACCGGTGTCGGCCTGGCGGTGCTGCGCGGCGAGCGGGAACTGGATAAGCTGTTGCGCGACGTTCACGGCCGCACGCCCATCGTCTTCGACACCAACTACCGCGCACGACTCTGGGAATCCCCCTCCGCCTGCGCGCGGCGATTCGAGGCGATCCTTCCCTCCATCGATATCCTCCTCCCCACCGAATCAGATCTCGCCGCCATATATCCCGGCGTTCCCGTCGATGATCTCTGCGCCCGCTTCACCGGGATGGGCGTCTCGGCCATCGCCATGAAGCAGGGGGAAAGGGGATGCTCCTATTATCGCGATGGAGCCCTCCATGCGGTTCCGCCCGAGCCGTTGACGCCGCTCGACACGACCGGGGCCGGCGATGCCTTTAACGGGGGATTTCTGGCGGCCATGCTCCGCGGAAGGGATATCGCCGAATGCTGCCGCGTGGGGCAGCGGGTTGCGCGGCACGTGCTGGGGGTGCGCGGGGCAATCGACCCGGCCTATCATCCGGAGCCGATCGCATGAGGATGCGCGATGCCGGCAGCCGTTCAGTGATCACCATTCAAACCCTCCGGCCATGTTCGCCGGCATGTTCGATATGCAACCGACCGGAAACAGCATGAACGAATCGCGCGGAACCATTATCCACATGATCGGCAACGCCCATCTCGATCCGGCCTGGATGTGGAGCTGGGGCGAGGGGATGGAGGCGTTTATCGCCACATGCCGTTCCGCGCTCGACCGGATGGAGGAAACCCCGGAGTTCATCTTCACATGCAGCTCCGCTGCCCACTACCGATGGGTGGAGGAGGTGGAGCCCGAGCTGTTCGACGCGATACGACGCCGCGTGCTGGAGGGGCGCTGGATCGTCGTTGGCGGGTGGTGGACGCAGGCCGACTGCAACCTTCCGTCGGGTGAGGGGTTTGCGCGGCAGGCGCTGCTGGGGCAGCGATATTTCCTGGAGAAGTTCGGTCGCGCGGCGCTCACCGGCTACAGCCCCGATGCGTTCGGGCACGATGGCGGGCTCCCGCAGCTTCTGGCGCGCGCCGGCATGACCGGCTATATCTTCTGCCGGCCCGACCCGACGGAGCTGGCGCTCCCCTCTCCTCTTTTCCGCTGGATCGGCGCGGATGGATCGAGCGTGCTCGGCTACCGCGTTCCCTTCCACTACAACATGTACGAGACCTCGGTTCCGAAGAAGGTGACGGACCTGGAAGATGCCCTGGACAACGGTTCCACGCTGGTGGCGGACGGAGGAACGCTGCGCCGGTTTGGTTCGGAGTGGATGCTTTTCTACGGTGTTGGGAATCACGGCGGCGGCCCTACACGTAAACATATCGCGCAAATCATCTCCATCGATATCGACCCATCGGCCCCGGCCCTTCTCTTCAGCGATCCCGACCGGTTCTTCCGCGCCGTGGAATCGCGGAGCGCCGGGCGGACGGTGCCGGAGTGGCGCGGCGATCTGCAGTTGAACGCCCCCGGCTGCTACTCCGCTCACTCGGAGATCAAGCGTCTCAACCGGCTTGCCGAGCATTCGCTGATGGCGGCGGAACGGCTCTCCGCGCTTGCGTCGATGCTGGCCGGCGCCCCGTATCCGGCGGCCGATCTGAAACGCGCATGGGAGAATGTCTGCTTCAACCACTTCCACGATATCCTCTGCGGCGTGGCGATCCGCGAGGCGCTCGATGATGCCATCGGAATGTACGGCGAGGCGCTTACGGTGGCCCGGAAGAGCAGCCGGTACGCGCTTCAGCGGCTGGCCCGGTCGATCGATACAACCGGCGATGGGAGAACGCTGATCGTCTTCAACCCGCATGCGAGGGAGATCACCACGCACGTCACATTCGAGCTGTGGCACGATATCGACAAGAGGCTCTGGCCCCTGCCGGTGGTGATCCGCGTAACCGATGATGAGGGAAACGATCTCCCGGTGCAGCCCGGCTTTACATCGGGGAAGATCGGGAAGGACAGGATTGCCGTGACGTTCCCGGCAAACGCCCCGGCGCTGGGATGGCGCTGCTACAGGGTCTTCTACGGCGAGCCATCGCGCGCGGAAACGGGGAACGCATGCGACTTCATCCCCCCCGCTGAAAACGGCGGCACGGCGGTGCTGGAGAACGGTCTTGTACGCGTGGAGATCTCGGCCGCGAGCGGCGCCATCACCCGTATTCTTCACAAACCCGACTCCCGCGAGTTACTGAGCGGGCCGGCCGCCGAGCCGGTGGCGATCAACGACCCGACCGATACGTGGGGTCACGGCGTGAAGCGGTTCGATGATATCATCGGAACATTCGGCGAGGCTGAAGTGCGGCTGGTGGAGAACGGCCCGACGCACGCCACGGTGCGGGTGGTGAGCCGGTGGCGCGGCTCGTGGATGCGGCAGGATTTCAGGCTCTACCGGGATTCGGTGAAGATCCACGCGACCGTCAGAATCTTCTGGGGGGAGACCGGGACGATGCTGAAGCTCCGGTTCCCGGCCGCCGTCGGCGAGCCGATGGCCTCCTGCGAGAGCGCCTACTCCACCACCACGAAGCCGTGCAACGGCATCGAGCGGCCCAGGGGCTCGTGGTGCGCTGTTCACGAGCGGAGCGGGGCATCCGGCATCGGCATCATCGACGACGCAAAGCATGGCTTCAGCGCCGATGGCTCCATGCTCGCCATCACCCTTCTCCGATCCCCAGGCTATGCCACGCACGATCCCCACCCCTTTCACCCTGATGAGGAGCCTGACGTTCTCGATCAGGGGATGCAGCGATTTCACTACATCATCTCCCCGATCCTCACCGCCGGCTGGCGGGAGGAGCTGTCCCATGACGCGGCGCTCCTCAACGCTCCGCTTGCCGTCCAGTTCGAGTCGGCGCATGGCGGCGCGGAGGGCATGGCGAACCGGACGTTCGGGGGAATCGCCGTTGAGCCGGGGAATGTGATGATGACGGTGCTGAAACGGAGCGAGGATGATCGCGGATGGATTGCGCGGCTGTATGAATCGGGGGGTGTGGAAACCGCCGCGAGCCTTTCCATCCCCAGCATCCGGGCGGCGTGGCGGGGAACGCTGGCGCCGCATGAGGTACGCACGCTTCTGATTCTGGAAGGCGAGGTGATGGATACCGATCTGATCGAGACGGCCGTGCCGCGAAGCTGATTCCCTCGGGCGGCGGGTTACGTGTTCTCCTGTTCGGGCCTGTCGCGGGCCAGAAGCAGCGCCTCGATCCGTTCCAGCCGTCCGGCAAGCTCCTTGAAACGCATCACCTCCGGCTCGGGCTTTTTCGGGATAAAGCAGAGGGCGCCGCTGGGGTCGAGGACGGCTTCCTCGATATCCTTGAGCGAGATAAATCCCTGCTTCCGCGCCGCCATCTCAAGCTCGTGCAGCGATATCATCTCCTGGCGAAGCCGCTTCGTCTGGATCTTTCCATCCCGGATCAGATACTCGGAGTTCCCCTCGACAAGTTTTTCGATCCTGCTATGCCCGGTCATGAAACGTACGATCGCATAGTTGAGGATCAGCAGCGTCACCATGCCGATCAGCCCGCCGCTCACCGAGTTATCGGAGCCGATGATCGCGTTCTGCACCGTATTTGAAAGCGTGAGAAGCACCACCAGATCAAATGTGTTCAACTGCGCCAGCTCGCGCTTGCCGGCCAGCCTGAGCCCGACGACCAGGGCGATATAGACGATGATGGGCCTGATGATCTTCTCGATCACCGGTAGCTCGACATGAAACATGCTGGTGAGAATGCCACCGTCCATTGCTCTTCCCGAATGCGTTCAGTATACGAAAGGATATCCCGCGGCGCTCTCCCGCGCCCGCCGCAACAACCTCGATAGAGAGAAGAAGTTACTCCATTCCCATCGCGCAGCCGCGCGTCGCGAAGGTCTACCCCGTCCCCGGCCGGTGCTCCCCCTCCCAGGGATCGCGCACGGAGTTCAACGTCATCTCGATCGCCCCTCCGGGGTTGACAATGCCGTGCCCCTGAACCTCCGAGGGGACATCGGTCAGAAGCATGGCGGTGGTCGACAGGATCTCCTTCACCTCCGCGGGGTTCAGGTTTGGACGGGCTTCCAGCATCTGCGCGACAATCGAGCTGACGATCGGCGCCGCGAACGACGTTCCGTCCACATGCTTGTAATCGGGGGTGATCAGCTTCTCGGCGGCGATACGGCTCAACACGATGGAACGGGCCAGCACCGGCCGCGCGCGCGCCGTTCGGAGCCTGTCGCCGACCGGCGTGAGCGGGGCCAGCACGGGAATCAGACGCCTGAGCTCGCGATCGTCTGCGACCGCCATGCTGAAGAGCGCCTCCGCCTCCAGCTTGACGGCGGTCCGGGGAAGAATCGGGGCGGCGACCCAGATCGCGGGGGCCAGCAGCTCCGGCTTGATCCCGTTGCCGGGCAAGGAGCCATAGGAGCTGTGCCATAGCTCGCGAAGCATCCACTCGGTGGAGTTATGATCGTTGTAGCCCCCGACCGTAATGGCGGACGGGGCGGAGCCGGGGGGCTTGATCGGCAGCGATGGGTTGTTGCCGGATGCCGCCACGATCACCACGCCGCTGGCCGACAGCTCCTCCACCAGCGCTATCACCGGATGGTCCATCGACCCCGCTATCTCATCGACGCCGAGGGAGAGGTTGACGATCCTGATATCGTATCGCCGGCGGTTCTCCCTGATCCACTGAAGCGCCCGCACCACCTGCGGAGTCCTGATCCGGTAGTTCGGCGTCATCGCCCTGATCAGCACCAGCCGGGCATCGCTGGCGATGCCGCGGTAGCGGCCGTGCGATAGATATCCGTTGCCGGCGGCGGAGGAAGCGGCCATGGTTCCGTGCCACGCCGGGATGCGCGGATCGGCAAGGCCGGCGCGGGAGATGTCGCGAACCTCGCGGTTGCGGACGGCATCGTACATCGCCACGATGCGGTTCCGGGGAAGAATCAGATCGGGATGGGGATAGAAGCCGCTGTCGACGAAGGCGATGGTGACGCCACGGCCGGTGAAGCGGAGATCGGCGTTCATCCGGATCGGCGTGGTCAGGATGGGCGTAAGGCCAAGCGATAGATCGATATAGTGCGCCTGCCCGTCCTCCATCCGAAGCTGCGCGCGTTGCAGCTCCCGCTCGCTCCTTTCCAGACAGCCACGGTGCAATGGTTGAGCCGGATCGAGCCCCGGATGGGTAAGACGGAGAAAACTGATCAGGAGATCGCGCTGATCGGTCTCGTAATCGAAGATGCCGACAAGCTCCGACGGGTCCGGGACGGGCTCCCCCTCCTCGCAGAGCGGGCATGGCGGGGCATCCGGCAATGATGCATCATCCACCGGCGCGCGAACCATCTCCGTCGGCATCGCAAATTCCCGCGGCTTCAGTATCTTTTTCAACGGTATCTTCCGGCTCATTCCCATTCCATTATCGATCCGTGGCAGGCACCGGACGGCGACGAGCGAAGCGTCCGGCGGCATGCCCTATCTCCATAAAGATCAACCGCCGCCATGAATCATCAAACCAGTTCACAACACGTTACCGCAACCGGCGCGGGGCTGCATCGCTGTTTCTACGCCATCCGGCTGGCGCCGGAGGCAAATGCCTATCTGGCGGAGATGATCGGCCTGTTGAGCCGTCACCCGACCCACGTCCGCTGGGTTCCGGAGAGGAACATCCATATAACGCTTCGATTTCTCGGCGAGATCACCACCGATCAGCTTCGCATGGCAGGCGAGATCGATATCCCCGCCGATGCGTTTCACGGATTCTCCATCCGCGCCAGCGGCCTGGGCGCCTTTCCGATGCTCCGGGCGCCGAAAGTATTCTGGGCCGGTGTGGCCGGAGAGACCGGCGCGGACAGCGATCGGCTTCTCCACCTGCAGGAACGGACGGAGAGGCACGCGCGGGAGATGGGGCTGCAACCGGAGGGGCGGCGTTACCGGCCGCATATCACCCTGGGAAGGATTTCCCGGCCGCTGGACGGTCTGCGCGAACTGGTGGACGATATCATCGGGAGGGAGTGCCTTTCTCCGTGCAGTCACGTGGGGGAGATGGTGCTGATGCGGAGCAGGCTTTCGGGGGCCGGATCGGCGTACGAGGTGATGCGGAGCTGGAAGCTGGGATAGAGCCGAAGCCGGCATGGCGGGGGTATCAATCCTCCTCGAAGTGAACCAGCTTCCCCTGAAGACGCTTCAGGAGGAGCGCGCGGGCGCGGAAGAGGTGGGCTTTGACGGTGCCGAGCGGGAGTTCCAGTTTCCGGGCGATATCGGCGTACTCCATCTCCTGCGTATGCCGCAGCTCGATGACGATGCGGTACTTCTCCGGCAGGTTCCTGATGGCATCCTGAAGCACGGCTGTCCGCTCGGCGGAGGTAAGGGGCACATCGGGACGGACGGCGCTGGGATCGGCGATCTCCATATGCACCTCACCGTCGTGGGTCTGCACGGGGGCATCGATCGAAACGGTCTTCAGCCGACGCTTTCTGAGATAATCGATACAGTTGTTCGAGGCGATCTTATAGAGCCAGGTGGAGAAGGCATACTCCGTGTTGAAGCTCTGAAGCGAGTTGAACGCCTTGATGAAGGCCTCCTGCGTCAGATCCTCAGCGTCGTTCTTATCGCGGATCATCCGGCTGAGCATCGCCTCGATCGAACGCCAGTACTTGTTGCGGAGGCGGGCATAGGCGGATTGATCACCCTGAAGCGCGCGCGCCACCAGGTCGTAATCCTCCTGGCGGCTTCTGAGCTGCCGCTCCTCCTTCGATATGGTCTCACGATTTGGCATATCGCGCCGAAGTTAGCGCTTTTTGCGAGACCGACATCCTGATGAATTCCGGAAGGGCGGCTCCGTTTACGATTCGACAAGGATTTGGTCACATCGGGGGACCGGCCGGACATTCGCCTGGGCTATCCCCTGAAATAAAACAGGCCGGTCGCAAGACTGCGACCGGCCATTGAAACTGCCTCTACAATGAGGCGGTGAAAAAATTACGAGCCCGGACGGCATTGCACACTTGTTTGAGCCTGCATTTCTGCGTGATGCAGGCCGGGTGGTTACTGTGATTGCAATGCCGTCCGATTTGCGTCAGCGGACAACCGTGACTACACCATTACCGATGGCCCCCCCATCAACAATGATTCGGTAGTAGTAGGCTCCGCCGGGCAGGCTCGAAATATCGATAACATCGGCATGCTCGCCGGTCTGGAACATCTGCTGGCTCCTGCTGAGCACCTGCTGGCCCGTCATATCGAACAGCGCGACCGATACGTTGCCCGGCTCTGGCAGCGCATAGCGGAGGGTGACCCGTTCCCGCGCGGGGTTGGGCATGGCGGTAACCGCCGTGGAGGGATTTTCGGCGCTGGTTCGCTTGATAAGCTGTAGAATATTCCCCGGCAACGAGGTGATATCCTTCGCCTCAACGATTCCCCAGCTCGATCCCCCATTCTGCGTGATGAGATAGCGACCGTGCTCCATTGCCACCACCATCACCTGGACGTTGGAATGGGACGCCGACTGGTTCTCGCGGTGGTCGGATATCTGTGCGCGCATCGTGCCTGTGGCCGCGACCAACCCGAGAGCGATCCCGGCGACGACCATTCGTAGATTTTTTCCGTTCATCATGATTGTACCTTTTCAGTTTATGGCTACCGCGAATAGTTCGATTGCAATTCAGGTCATGGGCAGGTGGGCTCGCATCCTTCCAGGCCTGAGCACCCGCCGCTCGAAGCGCCGAGGAGGGTGACTTGAGGTGATGTCGTTCCGTTCGGGCAGCAAACGCTGTAGAATCGCACACAGCATTCGATCGGTACGCATGCGGAGAAATGGGTCGCGCAACCGCTTCCAGTGCGTTTGACGCACGCCGGCTGCGATACTTTCGTCAGCGTCGGGGCCGAACACGAGGCCGGACAGGGGGTGTATCCAAGAGCAACGCCACGAGACACCGTCGCCTTTGCTATCAGATCGAGGATCTGCGAGGCGGTCATCCCGTCCACCCCACTGCAATCTCCGCTGAAGGAGATGGAGGGGATGCTGATAACATAGTTATGCTGGCCGCTCGAAGTGCGTTCGGAGATGAACTCCCAGGAGAGGATCAAACCGCCGGAACTGAGGGGAGTGATACCGGATCTGCTGAAGCCGAAGATGCCGCCCGGGATCGTAAGTGATTGATATACCGTATCCTCGATCGTCGAGCCGGCATCAATACATGGGATCTGCTGTGAGTGAGCAGAGATAACACAGATCAACAGAAGAGCGAACGCGAGTAGAGCTCCTTTCATGGGCATTCCTTGAATCTGGCAAGTGAAGACTAACGCGATGGGATGTTGCTCATGGAAGTTGGGAGCCTGAGCAACACCTGGTTTCAGCGCCGCACAAAGATGCAACATCCGGCATGGTGAAGTCACCCGCATGTAGATGTAGTTCTGCACTCAAACGGACCTTATCGATGGACCTTATTTCTGGGACGCGGGTGGGTCATAGCGGGGTGTGAAGTACTTCGCGAACAGCTCCGTCTGGCCGTGGGTTCCGGTCTTATTATACAGCGATCTCAGGTGATACCGAACTGTATTAACCGATATATTCAAGGTTTTCGCCACTTCCTCGTAGGATAATCCAATCAGCAGCAATATAAAAATGCGGCGTTCCTGCATCGTCAGGCCGGTTTCCCGGGCCAGCTCGCTGAATGCCGCGTTGAATACATGCTCCAGCGGCCTCGCCACGCGATGCCGGGCAACGAAATCGGAGAGGATGAGGATCAGAAAACCGTGCAGGCGCTCCATAAGGTGGACGGTTTCCTGAGATATCGGGGGATTTCCACGATCGCGCCAGAGAAGGATTGTCCCCAGATAGGCCTGCCGCCCGAAATAGAATATCTGGCTGTGTGGAGTGTGATAATCCTCGAACGGAAATTTTACGCGATGCAGATAATCGAGCAACCGTTTGAACGGATCGCGCGAATCCTCACCGGATTCCATCGATCCCGGATCGACGGTTTTCTGTCCCGTGGTTACGCTCTGCGCCACGAACACATTCGGCTCGTACTTATCGGGGTTGATAAGATCGCATTGCGCGTTGAGACTGACCGTAATTCGATCAACATCCTGCAATAATTCCCGGAGTGCCGCCTTGAACGCGCCGACCCATTCATCAAGATTATGAGTAACGGGAAGATCCTCGAGAAATCGAAACAGTCTGTCCGATTCGCTTGCTCCCCCCTGCGGCAATGACTGTGGAATAGCCGGCACATGCCGGTTGTACGCGCCGTTCAGGTTCTCCGAAACACCGATACGCCCCTTTTCCACGCTGCCGTTGCTCTTCGCTCTGATCAGATCAATCCAGGTCTGAACGTCATCGATACTGGTAAATTCCCCGGCGTCCAGCTTCTTTTTCAACGCATGCAGTGGCTGTCCCGGCTGGCGCTCCCTCACCCTGGTGCTCAGGTTCAGCAGGGCATCAATGCCGCCACCCCGATATAGTCGCCACCAGCGTTTTACGGTGGTGCGCGAATAGTTCACCAGCGGGACCACGTCCTCGAACTCGCGTTCGGGAGATTCCTTCAGCAGCTTCAACATCAGAATACGCGCGGCTTCGGGTTTTCCCTTGTACCGGGCCTCGAGTCGCAGAAGCTCCTTCAGACTCTCACTGACAGCAACGTCGCGTTTGCGTGGCATGGCGTCTCCTTGGTTAATACCCCCTCAACTACGGTAACGGTAAGTTATCGAACCGTCGAGAATCTTTGAATAATTGTGTATGAATGGCAAATGGCGACGATGGTCCGGTCGGGAGGAACTATGGCCGTTGCATTCAATATACAGCACGACAGGTAAACGAGGACGATTCAGCGTTGCTGAGTGGCGTTTTCCATGAAGGCCTGTACATTCAGACATCGCTCAATGAACGGCGCGCACGGCATCCCCAATGCCGCCAGGCCGCGGCCGAGCCGAACGGAAAGAGCCGGCATCCGGTCGATATTAACGCGACGAAGTATATATCCCGACAGAATCCGGGCAGTGGCTCACGCTGGATTCATCGCATGGCGATATGAAAAATCCTCGACCGGCACAACCTCGATTTATCATTCCCGCGATCCGAAGGCCGGCGAGCGGGGAACCGGACCCGCAATAATTGACCGCATCAATAATCCTCGTATCAACGGACCTGCCCGGCCTGTCATCCTGAGCAGCCCTTCGGGCCTTCGCCGCCGGTTCAGGATGACATGGCAAGGGTATTGGCTGCAACCCTGATAAATGCTTCAAGTCGATTACTGCTTTTTCAAGCTCACCGATAAATTGGCCGATCGCCACCCTTTCAGAATATTTCACGATTAATTCCGAGGAACGGCCGGCATCAATTCACCAGGCAGCACCTGAATATCACATGCCGGACGAACAATCCCATGTTGACGATATAGCGAAGAAACCGCCATTTTATCCCATATATCATCGCCACGGCTCCGAATATCCCGTTGATCGAATCAACGCACGCGGATCGAATATCGCTTCAATGCGATGTAACAGCCATATTCAAACAAATGCCCATAAAATCATCGACGACAATTCATATGATACCATCTCTACATGAAATTGACATGAAACGCTTGATTCCGGGGATTTCCCGGCACGCCGGAAATCCGGCGATGCACGGTGATCCTGAAAAAGTGCAGATAAATGCCATTGCGTAATATTCGGAAACAGGCGCCGATATCATCTACATCCCATCGCGAACGGCATGGATTGGGGCACTGCAATCCGATACATAAAAAGGGGAGCGCCCAAAGACGCTCCCCTTCATTAATCCAGGTCAATGTTTCTCAGGATTATCGCCGGCTATCCGCCGATTTTCTCCTGGATATATCCCATGATTCCATCAGCCGGGATGCGGATCTGCTCCATCGAATCGCGATCGCGCACGGTGACGGTTCCATCCTCCAGCGTCTGCCCGTCGATCGTGGTGCAGAAGGGGGTTCCCGCCTCATCCTGACGTCTGTAACGGCGGCCGACGGCGCCCGATGTATCATAGAAGGTCTTGAACTTCCGCTGTACATCGTGGTAGAGCTTCGTTGCAAACTCCGGCATGCCGTCCCTGTTTATCAGCGGCAGCACGGCCAGCTTATAGGGCGCCAGCTTCGGATGGAAGCGAAGCACCGTCCGCGTCTCCCCGTTGACCTCCTCCTCCCGATAGGCATCGGTCAGGAACGCCATCGTGGAGCGCGATGCGCCGACGGCGGTTTCGATCACGTACGGGACGAAGCGCTCCTTGGTGGCCTCCTCGTAGTACTCCAGCTTCTTGCCGGAATACTCAGTGTGGCGGCTCAGGTCGAAATCGCTCCGGTTATGGATTCCCTCCAGCTCTCCCCAGCCAAACGGAAACTCGTACTCGATATCGACCGCGGCCTTTGCGTAATGCGCCAGCTTTGCGTGCGGCTTCATCCGGAGCTTCTCCATCGTCATCCCGAGATCACGAAACCAGTTCCAGCGCTGCTCGCGCCAGTATTCGTACCACTTCTCATCCTCCCCCGGCTTCACGAAAAACTGCATCTCCATCTGCTCGAACTCCCGCGTGCGGAAGAGGAAGTTCTTGGTGTTGATCTCGTTGCGGAAGGATTTGCCGATCTGCCCGATCCCGAACGGGATCTTCTGCCGCGAGGACTGGAGCACATTGTTGAAGTTCACGAAGATCCCCTGCGCCGTCTCCGGCCGCAGATACACAACCGATGCGGTCTCCTCCAGCGGGCCGATATGCGTCTTGAACATCAGGTTGAACTGGCGCACCTCGGTCCAGTCCGATGTGCCGCTCACCGGGTCCTTGATCTCGTTATCCAGAATCAACTGGAAGAGCGCGGCGGGGTCCCCGGCCGCATCCAGCTTGGCCTGCAGCTCATCCGCCCTGTCGGTCCGCCCCTTCTTCCGCAGCTTCTCGATCTCCCCCTCGATCAGATGATCAGCGCGATGGCGGACCTTGCTGGTCTTGTTGTCGATCATCGGATCGGAGAAGCTCTGCACATGACCCGATGCCTCCCAGACGCGCGGGTGCATCAGGATCGACGCGTCGAGCCCCTCGATGTCATCGCGATAGGTCATCTCGCGCCACCATGATTCCTTGATGTTCCTGAGAAGCTCGACGCCGAGAGGGCCGTAATCCCAGCAGCCGTTCAGCCCCCCGTAGATCTCGGATGACTGGAAGATGAAACCGCGCCTCTTGGCGAGCGAAACGATAGTATCGAGTGAAAGAGCCATTGCTGTTCGGTTGTTGGTAAGTTCACGATCGGCGGCCGGCTCCGCGATGAAATCGGGGAGATCGGACGGGGGATGCTTCCCCCCTCCATCCAGCGGCCGAAGCGACACGAAGGGCAAAAGTAGCGTAAAAGGCCATCACGAACCAATGTTCAGCGGAATGCCCCGAGGGCCGATCGATCGCCGGCTGATGCATCGGGAAGATCCCGGCCCGCATCGTTCATCATCGCCGTTGCCAGCCTCCGGAACCATGACCGCTCCTCATGAAGCAACCCCGGCAACGAGATATCCCCGGCAAGGCCAAGCCGCTTCATCGCCTCCTCCACCTCCTCCAGATGCCGGTCCTCCTCGCCGATGATCCCGCGCACCGAGAACCGGACGCCCGCATCATCCATCGCCGACTGATAGACCGGGTAGAGCCACGCCGCGCGCAGTTCCACCAGCCATGTCACCAGCAGGTATGCGGCCTCCCCCCCATCCCCCGCCATTCCCCGCGTAACGCCACGGACGGAGGCATCCAGTCGCGCGAAATACCCGCGAGCCGTTGGACCGGCAAGCAGCCACCGATCGTCATAATCAGGCGCGGCACCGGGGTCGATGCCGTGAACAATCCGCTTCAACACCTGCGCGTGCCGCGTCTCCTCGGCCAGATGCCGGAGCGTCCGGGCAGTGATGCGGTTCCCGGCCTGCGTCCGCGCGATCTTCACCGAGCCGATATGCTCGAGCATCGAAAGGGTGTTCGCCAGCCTGAGATGCAGCAGGGGAACGCGCACCGCCTCCCGCAGCCACGCCTCGAACGCCCCCCGCAGCGTCAGCTCGTCGGCATCGGGTTCAGTCTGAAAGCTCATCGGCAAGGAAGTCATGGAGTCGATGGAGATCATGGGAAGATGTACAGTATGGAGGCATGATATAAACCACATCGCCGAGCGGGCGGAGAAGAAATCCCCGCTCGAATCCCCGGCGTACGATGCGCGCGGCCGCGTTGCTGAGATATCCGGTGGTGTCGGATCGGAGGTTGAACGCCGCGATCGTCCCCAGCACCCGGGCATCGGCAACGGCGCCGGACGCCGCAAGCGCCGCCATCCGCTCGCGATGCACCGCCTCGATCGACGCGATCCGCTCCATCACCGGCTCGGTTCGGAACAGCTCAAGGCTTGCCAGAGCCGCCGCGCAGCCGAGCGGGTTGGCGGTAAAGGAGTGGCCGTGAAACAGCGCCCTGGAGCGATCATCGCTGAGAAAGGCCTCGTAGATCCACGGCCGGCAGGCGGTAACGGCGAACGGCAGAAAGCCCCCGCTCAGCCCCTTGGAAAGACAGATGATGTCGGGGACGATTTCCGCCCGTTCCACCGCGAACATCGTCCCGGTGCGCCCGAACCCGGTCATCACCTCGTCGGCGATCAGGGGAACACCGTTTGCCCGGCAGAGCGCTGCCAGACGCGCCAGCGCGCCGGGGCTCCAGGGGCGCATCCCCCCGGCTCCGAGGATCAGCGGCTCCACGATCACGCCGGCCACATCCCCCTTCCGAAGCTCATCCGCCGCCGCCGTGAGAAATCGCTCCTCCGGCTCGCCATCGGCGGGAAACGGAAGGCGCGTCACGTCGAACAGGAGCGCGCTGAACTGTCGCGTAAAGACCGAGCGCTCGCTGACGGCCATCGCCCCGAAGGTATCGCCATGATAGGCATCCTCCAGGGCCAGAAACCTGCCGCGCCGCTCGCCGCGGTTCGCCCAGAGGCCGATGCACATCTTCAGGGCGATCTCCACCGCCGTGGAGCCATCGTCGCTGTAGAAGACTCTGTCGATATCGCCGGGGAGGATTCCCGCCAGCTCCGATGCCAGACGCGCCGCCGGCTGGTGCGTGAAGCCGGCGAAGATCACCTGCTCCAGCTCCGCCGCCTGCCGCGCGATCGCCGAGACGATATGCGGATGGCAATGCCCGTGAAGCGTCACCCACCAGGAGGAGATCGCGTCCAGAATCCGCCTGCCGTCGCCGGTGATCAGATAGGCCCCCTCGCCGCGCGCGATCGGCACGGGCGCGGGCGCGGCGAGCATCTGCGTGTAGGGATGCCAGACATGCCGCCGATCCATCTCCACCCATCCGCCGGGCGCGCCGCCGATGCTCGTTTCATCCATCATGCCATGCATCTCCATTGTTCCACCGGAAGGATGCCGTTGTGGTAGGCGGCAATCAGCGTTTCGCGATCGATCCGCGGCAGCGGCGGAATCGCCCCAAGCACCGGCACGCCGGCCAGCCGTTCGAGCGAGCTTCTGTTCCCCACGTTCTCCGGGCCGATCATCACGATGCCGCAGGTCGCCACGCCGCGCAGCCGAAGCGCCTCCACCGAGAGGAGCGTATGATTCAACGTCCCCAGCCCGGATCGCGCCGCCAGCACCACCGGAAATCCCCACGACGCGAACAGATCGATCTGAAGCAGGCTGTCGTTGAGAGGCACCATCAGCCCGCCGGCCCCCTCGATCACAAGAGCCCCACCGGCGCGCGGCGGGTTCAGGCGCTCGGGGTCGATCGCCACGCCATCGTGCGCCGCCGACTGATCGGGCGACAGAGGGCGGGTGAGACGATAGGCCTCCGGCAGAGCGCGGGAGGCGGGGAGCCCGGTCATGCGGATCACCGCGTCGGTGTCGGTTTCCTCCTCCAGCCCTGACTGCACCGGCTTCCAGTACCATCCATCCAGCGCAAGCGCCAGCATCGCCGACAGCACGGTCTTCCCGACTCCCGTATCGGTGCCGGTTACGATAATGCCGCGGGAACCCCGGATCGCGCTCACGCGATATCCTCCAGCTTCCGTTCCGCGTCGAGAATGACCGCGGCAAGACGATCGCAATCACCGGGGCTCATGCCGACGGTGAGCGAAACGCGGAGGCGTGATGTTCCGGCGGGAACGGTCGGCGGCCGTATCGGACGGAGGTCGAAGCCATCCTCCTGAATCATCGCGGCGGCGCGGACGGCGCTCTGGTCGGAGCCGGTGATGATCGGGATGATGGGGCTGTCCGATGGGATGATCCGCCATCGGGAAAGATCCTCCAGACGCGCGCGGAACCGGGCGGCAAGCCCCAGAAGTTCAGCGGCGCGATCGGCCATCGACGCAAGAAGCTCCAGCGCGGCGATAAGGCCGGCAACCTGAATCGGCGGCGGGGCGGTGCTGAAGAGAAACGGCCGGGCGTGGTTGATCAGATAATCGATGACCGGAGCGTCGGCGGCGATGAACGCGCCGGACGATCCCAGCGCCTTGCCGCACGGATGCACGGTGGCAAGCGGCGTAATCCCCTCCAGCTCATGAACGCCCCGGAGCCGCGCTCCATACAGGCCGGTGGCATGCGCCTCATCGACGACAAGATGCGCGTTCCGCTCCGCGGCGATCCGGGCCAGCGCGCCGAGCGGAGCGCGATCGCCATCCATGCTGTACACACCCTCCGCCACCACGAAGACATCCCGGAATGCCTGACGATCGCGAAGCATCGTTTCCAGATCGGCGGCATCGTTGTGACGGAAGGTTCGCTTCGCGGCCAGCGATGCGCGGGCTCCCTCCTTCAACGATGCGTGAGCGCCAGCATCGAGCAGGATAAGATCGTGCCGGCCGGGAAGCGCCGACAGGAGCGCAAGATTTGCGGCATAGCCTGAGCCGAAGAGCAGCGACCGCTCACGCCCAACGTAACCCGCGAACAGCGACTCCGCCCGCTCGTGCTCTTCGTGATTGCCGGAGAGAAGGCGCGACCCTCCCGATCCCGCCGGCACGCCCGCCGCCGCGGCCGCGACAATCGCGGCGCGAACAGCCGGATGGCCGCCGATCCCCAGATAATCGTTCGACGAGCAGTCGATTCCCCCTGGACGCCGGAGCCCGCGCCGGCGATGACCGGCATCCAGCGTCTCCAGATCGCTCCTCAGCCGTTCGAGAAGCCCGCTCATCGTTCCCCGGCGATCGGTTCGGTGATCGAGAACTCCACGCCGTGCGGCGGCATCGGCTTCACCCCCAGCGTTCGCAGCAGCCCCTCATCGGCATTCTCCGATGGATTGGGCGTGGTGAGCAGACGCTCGCCGGTGAAGATGGAATTGGCGCCCGCCAGGAACGCCAGCGCCTGCGCCTCGTTGCTGAGGGAGAGGCGGCCGGCGCTGAGACGGACCCTGGCCTCCGGCATCAGGATGCGGGCGCAGGCGATCATCCGCACAAGCTCGAACGGATCGATCGGCGGTTGTTCGCCCAGCGGGGTTCCGGGGACCGGCACCAGCGCGTTGATCGGGACGCTTTCCGGGTGGGGACGGAGCGTGGCGAGCGTATGAAGAAACGCGATCCTGTCCATCTCGCTCTCCCCCATGCCTATGATGCCGCCGCTGCATACGGTGATCCCCGCCTTCCGCACATTGTCGATGGTGGCAAGCCGGTCATCGTACTCGCGGGTCGAGATCACTTTCTCGTAGAAGGATCGGGAGGTATCGAGGTTGTGATTGTAGGCGTGGAGCCCGGCATCGGCAAGCCGCTCCGCCTGAGCGGCGGTGAGCATCCCGAGCGTGCAGCAGACTTCCAGCCCCAGCCCGCCGACGCCGCGGACCATCTCCAGCACGCGATCGAAATCGGAGTTGTCGCGGACCTCGCGCCAGGCGGCCCCCATGCAGAACCTTGTGGCCCCCGCATCGCGGGCATTGCGGGCCGCATCGATCACCAGATCGGCATCCATCAGCTTCTCCGCTCCCAGCCCGGTATCGTAGCGGGCTGCCTGCGGGCAGTAGGAGCAATCCTCGGGACAGCCCCCGGTTTTGATCGAGAGGAGCGTGCAGCACTGGATCTCCTCGTAGGTATGCATGGCCGCATGAACGGCGGATGCACGGGAGACGAGCGTGAGCAATGGGGTTCGGTAGAGATCAGCGATCTCCTCGATGGTCCAGTCGTTTCTGATCGGCATGGGGTTGATAATTGGGAGTTGACCGTTCAAGAATCGGCGAATTTACATCGGATGATGCATCCACTTCATTACGATCTGCTACCGCGCTCAAAACAGGCAGCGCCGGGGGAGGATTCGAGCGTAGTGACTCAGGTTGAGATGCTGTGGATGATGCCCGGAGTCATATTCGGCATTCGGCTTCCCAGCCGCATCGGGGCGTGCCGGTTGCAGCATCGCCACGCTTCATGATTTCAAGCTCCATCGGAGCGTATCATCCTCGCATGCCGGCAGAATGGTACGCTCCGATGGAGCTTGCGTGGGAAACGGAGGCATCGTTGCTACAACCGGCGCGCTCCTGACGGAGCTTGAAGAGAAGATCGTCGATGGATCATGGTGCTATCAACCGGAGGACTGGATTTAAACTGAGTCACGACCGATTCGAGCACATTGTTTGTTGGGGATATCGAGGAGTAGTATTATTCGATTCGGCAACGCCGACAGGCGCGGTCGGTCGCGCGCACGCGAATTTTCGGCTAACGATACTGGAATTTCCACATGTCCGATACCCCAACCAATCTGGTCCCCGCATCGCAGCATCCCGAGCTTCCCACCAGCCAGCTCCGCTGGTACGCCGATCCGACGATGTTCGATTTTCCCTCCACCGCCTTTATCGAACCGCTTCAGGGAATCATCGGCCAGCGGCGGGCGCTGGATGCGCTCAAACTGGGGGCGGAGATTTTCTCTCCCGGCTACAACATCTTCGTCAGCGGGCTTGCCGGCACCGGACGGCTCAGCACCATCAAGAACATCCTTGAGGGGATCACCCCGGACTGCGCCGTGCCGCACGACTACGCCTACGTCTACAATTTCAGCGACCCCGATTGCCCGCGGCTTCTCACATTTCCCAAGGGAAGGGTGCTCCCCTTCCATGACGCGATGAAGGAGGCGGTCCGTTTCCTCCGCGAGCGGATCGCCAGGATGTTCGATGAGGAGAATTTCCGTGGCGGCAGAACCCGGATCGTGGAGGATTATCAGGGCCGCGAGCGGGCGATGCTCGATGAGTTCGAGGAGACGCTGAAGCCGAAGGGGTTCAAGCTGGGGCAGCGGAAGAACGGCGACATGGTGCAGCCGGAGATCATGCCGGTCATCAACGAAAAATCGTATCCGATCGAGGCGATGGAGAATCTGGTGAAGGAGGAGGCGCTCACGGCGGAACAGGCCACCGAAATCCGCCAGCAGTACAACCAGCTCAAGAACGGCCTGTACGTCATCGCGAAGCGCGGGATGAAGCTCTCGCAGGATTTCCAGAAGGCCATCGAGAAGTACGAACACGAGTCGGCCCAGATGAACGTGGAGTCCACGCTGGAGGAGGTCCGCGCGAAATTCCCGTTCGATGAGGTCCGAAGCTATCTCGATTCGGTGCGCGATCATATCCTCGATCACCTTGAGAGCTTCAAGCAGGAGAATGATGAGGAGAACGGCGATCCGGGCAAGGCCAACGAGACATTCCGGCTCTACGAAGTGAATGTGATCCTGGACAACACGAAGACCGAGGGATGCCCTGTCATCATCGAAACCACGCCGACGTTCGTAAACCTGTTCGGCACGCTGGAGCGGGTGTTCGATCAGCGCGGAGGATACTGGACCACCGACTTCACGCGGATCAAGGGTGGGGCGCTTCTCCGGGCCGATGGCGGCTATCTGATCATCAACGCCGCCGACGCGCTCTCGGAGCCGGGCGTCTGGAAGGCGCTCAAGCGGGTGCTGCTCCACAGAAAGCTGGAGATACAGTCGATCGAGAGCTTCTTCCAGACATCGACGCCGGCCGCATCCGCGATGAAGCCGCAGGCGATCGATCTGAATGTGAAGGTGATCATGATCGGCGACTCGCGACTCTATCAGGGGCTGTTCGACGTGGAGGAGGACTTCAGGAAGATCTTCAAGATCAACGCGCAGTTCGATTACGAGATCAACCGCACCGACCCTATCCTGATGGAATATGCCCGCTTCATCAGGAAGATGTCGGATGAGGAGCAGCTCCTCCATTTCGATAGGGAGAGCGTTGCAACCATCATCGAATATGCCGTGGAGAAGGCGGGGAATTCCTCCAAGATCTCCCTCCGATTCAGCGACATCGCCGATCTTCTCCGCGAGGCGAGCTTCTGGGCGCAGCGCGATTCCGCCGAGGTGGTAAGCCGCTATCACGTGGAGAAGGCATATGCGATGATGGTGGACCGGAACGCGATGTGGAAGGAGAAGACGCTGGAGCGGATCATCGAGGGATCGCTGATGATCGCGACCGAGGGACGGCGGGTCGGGCAGATCAACGGCCTGGCGGTCTACAGCTACGGCCAGACCAGCTTCGGCAAGCCGACGCGGATCACGGCGACCGTGGCGGTGGGGGCGCAGGGAATCGTCAACATCGACCGGGAGGCGCGGCTCAGCGGCAGCATCTACAACAAGGGGGCGATGATCCTCTTCGGGTTCTTCCGCTACAGGTTCGCGCAGAAACGCCCTCTTTCGCTTGCCGCGTCGATCGTCTTCGAGCAGTCGTACGGCGGCGTCGATGGGGACTCGGCATCATCGACCGAGGTCTATGCCCTTCTCTCCGCGCTGAGCCGCGTTCCGATCCGGCAGGATCTGGCCGTAACCGGCTCGGTAAACCAGTGGGGGGAGATTCAGCCGATCGGCGGGGTGAAGGAGAAGATCGAGGGCTTCTTCGAGATATGCCGCATGCGCGGGCTCACCGGCACGCAGGGGGTGATGATCCCGATTCAGAATATCCCCGATCTGATGCTGAACAATGAAGTGGTGGAGGCCGTGGCCGATGGGAAGTTCCATATCTACCCCGTCTCATCCATCGACCAGGGAATCGAGATCCTGACCGGCGTGGCGGCCGGGCGGCGCGATGAACAGGACGCCTACCCCGAGGGGACCATCAACTCCCTGGTTGAGCGGCGGCTCGCGGAGCTGGCGAACGCGCTGAAGCAGACCTTCTCGATGCTCTCCGACGGCATGCCGAACATGGTCCGCACCGAGACGGTCGGCGAGGACACAAGCCGCAACGGGCAGGCCGAAGGCGGCGATGACGAAGGGGAAAGCGAGATAAGCTGAATCATATTGTCCCGATCATCATCATCCGATCGAAGCTCAGTACCGGATGGATGATTGCAGGAAATCGGCGATGCCCGTGTTCACCGCCTGTGCCTCGGAGAGCGTAAGGGGAAAGCCGTAGCGCATGCTGTGCCCTCCTCCCCGTATCTCCTTTGCCGATGCCGACGTGCTGATTTCGATCATGCGCCGCAGCGTGGCGCGCTCCTCGGCGGTCACCAGCTTGTCCTTGTCGCCCCAGATGGCGTAGATCGGGGGGAGGGGTTTCTTCAGCACCATCTCGGGGGATCGCTCGCGGAATTCCGCTTCGTGCCCGGCGTACCGGCTTTTCAGCGCGTCAAGCTCCTCCGCGGAGAGGAGACGTTTCGCGGTTGTCTCAAGATCGAGCGGCAGCCCCTCCACCGCGATTGCGGCCACGCGCTTATCCTCCAGCGCCATATTCAGCGCGATCGCCCCTCCCAGCGACGCCCCGAACACCCCGACGATCGGCTTCGTCAGATTGTGACGGCGCGCGTAGGCGTTGATGGCATCGGTGGCATCGTGCGGCTCATTCAATCCATAATCCTCCTTCAGCCCCGCGTTAAGGTCCGTGCCGCGCGGCGAGAGCATCGCCGTGACGAACCCACGCCGCGCAAACTCGGTCGCCAGCGGAAAAAGCTCGACGGTTCCTCCGCCGTATCCCGGGATCAGCAGGATCACTCTTGATGTATCGACCGGGCGTCCGGCGGGATACCAGACTCTCAGCTTCAGGTTTTCGCCGCCTCTGCCGGCATACGAAAGATTATTCTCAACGAACCGGCTGGTGCCGAAATCGAGCGTATCGCTCCCCATCGCCGTATAGACATCGACGAGCCTTGAGGAATCCGGGAAGATTTCGCGTTGCGTGGCGTTGATCGTAAGCTCCCGCTTCGCGCAACCGCCGGAAAGCGCGGCAAGAAGCAGGAACATCGGGACAAGGGAGAACCGGAGAGTAAGACGTTTCATTCGCGGCAGGCGGAAATGTATGGAGAGTGCGTCAGCGGGCAGTAATTTAGCTCCTCAATTCGTTCCTTCAATACTTTCCCGTCATGATGACCACTGTTCAACCGCGCGGCCCCCTCCATATCTCCCCCTCCATCCTCTCCGCCGATTTCGTCCGGCTCGCGGATCAGATACGGCTTCTGGAAGAGGGAGGGGCGGACTTCCTCCATGTCGATGTGATGGACGGCCATTTCGTGCCGAACATCACCATCGGCCCGCCGGTGGTGGAGGCGATCCGCAAGGTTACCGATCTCCCGCTCGACTGCCATCTGATGATCGCCGATCCCGATCGCTATCTGGAGGATTTCGCCCACGCGGGGGCCACCTATATCACGGTGCATGTGGAGGCAGCGGTGCATCTCCACCGGACGGTTCAGCAGATACGGAAGCTCGGCTGCCGGGCGGGGGTAACGCTCAACCCGGCCACATCGCTTTCGGCGATCGAGGAGATTCTGCCCGATGTGGACATGGTGCTGCTGATGTCGGTGGAGCCGGGCTTCGGGGGACAATCGTTCATCCCATCGCTCTACCGCCGGGCGAGACAGGTGCGGAAGATGCTGGAGGCGTGCGGTTCCACCGGCTGCCTGATCGAGGCCGACGGGGGGATCAAGCTGGAGAATATCAGGGAGGTATACGATGCCGGGGTGGACGTGGTGGTCAGCGGCTCAGGGGTGTTCGGCACTCCCGATCCGGTGGCGACGCTCCGCGCGATGCGGGAGCGGTGCGCCGCATGACGATACGCGACTGAACGACGATGGGGGCATGGCCGAAACCACGCCCCCATCATCCGATTCCATAAACCGCTGCGTGGGGCGATATACCCCACACACCAGGAATTGCGCCCCTCCGGGGCCTGTTTGTCCGCAGATGACGTTGGTCAGCAGTCTCCTAGCGCGCGTCGTCCGTGACGAACGGCAGGAGCGCCAGATGACGAGCATACTTCACCGCGCGGGTCACCGCACGCTGCTGCTTGGCCGTCACGCCGGTAATACGCTTCGGGAGGATTTTTCCCTGATCGTTGATGAACCGCTGGAGGAGCTTCGTGTTCGTGTAATCGACATACTCGATCCCCTTCAGCGGATTCCGCTTGCGGCGTGGAGGATCATTGCGCTTCTGGCGCATCTGTCCGTCCTGCCCGTTCCTGTTGTTCCGATCGTAAGGATTGCTACGTCTCATCAGATATCTGTTCCGAAGTTTGCTGGATAAATCTATTTAACTGCTGCGATATTCCCTGAGCCTCAGGCCTGCTCGCCGGTCTCGCCGGTCGGCTCGGCCTCGGTCGGCTGAGCCTGTCCCTTGGCGGCCTTGATGCCCTTCGACTTCTGGAAGCGCTGGTTGAAGCGATCGATACGCCCTGCGGTATCGAGAACCTTCTGGCGTCCGGTGAAGAATGGATGGCACTCGGAGCAGATTTCGAGCTTGATATCCCCAACTGTCGACTTCGTGATGAAGCTCGCCCCGCAGACGCAGGTTACGCGCGCCGGGACATACTTGGGATGGATGCCTTCTTTCATGGCTGAATGTGATATAAGTACTGGAGGCACTACGTCTACGTACCACCGATGCGCAGCCGCTTGCTTGGAATGCGCTGTATGCAGCGGAGGCTATTGCGCCGGGAATCAGCCTCTGACGGCCTTCTCGACTTCCGCGAGATCCTTCACCTTGATGAAGCGCTCGTTAAATTTGTAGGTTCCCTTTTCCGACTGGTTCATCACGACAACCTTGACGGAGATCAGGTCGGTGAGCCCCTTCTTCTTGCTCTTATCCTGGAACGTTTGCGTTTTTGCCATAGTGCAATCGAGATTTCAGTTGATGATTGATACCAGGCCTGCCGGCCGGAATTTCGGACAACAAAAAAGGCGACCGGCCGGGCTGGATCGCCTTCTTTCGGTCGTCCGCGCAAAGGCGGCATCTACGAGTTGTTCCGAATCGGGGTCACTTCCCGGAGGAAGAGCCCTGGAGAGCCTTGAAACGGGATGCCCTGGAGGGGGCGTCGATACCGTTTCGGGCTCTGAAGAAAGGCAAAGATATGCGATTTGGCCCATCCTTACAAGCCTTCGGCAATCCATCCCCCCTTTGTCACATTTTCATACCCGCAATCGAATATATTTATCGACCCGATAACACGCTGCATTTCATGGACGGCCCGCCGTGCGCGTTATTTGGCATGAATCTGCCGGAGTTCTGATAAGCTCATCAATACTGATGAGCCCTCTGAGACAGTAGTGCGGTTCAATTCAATTCATGCAGCCATGCATCATTCATCAAATGTGGGAAGCCCGCGGCGCGCAGCCGCAATCTGCCTGGGAATCGCCTTCCTGCTGGCATCATGTAAAACGGTCGCCCCGGTCATGGACACCGCCAACCCGACGGAGTTCGCCCGGAACCTCTTCGCGATCATCGAGCATGGGGAGATACGGCAGTGGAAATCTCAGCTTTCCGCCGAACGCCAGGCCATGGGCGATGCCTACGCCCAGAAGCATTTCGACTTCTGGAAGAAAAACCTGTTCGAGCTGAAGCAGACCTTCGGCAAACCGATAGAGGAGGTGCAGTTCCGCGTGAATGAGAACAAGCTGGAGTTCGAGTTCGACAACAAGTGGTATAAACTGATTCAGGTGACGACCGAGAGCGGGGTGCTGAAGATGAATCAGGACTGACAGCGCCGGATACGACAAGGGCGATCCGCTGCCGGACCGCCCTTGCGCGATGTACAGGAGGCGGGGGTTGAACCCGCACGGGTGTTGAGCCCACTGGATTTTGAGTCCAGCGCGTCTGCCAATTCCGCCACTCCTGCGCTTTATGGCGCCACACGTCGGCGCCATACATTATCGGGCCGCAATGATACTCGATGGCGGGAAACTATGCAAGTAATGGGGTTCCCGTTTCCGCACGAAAAGCATCGGGAACGAGACGCCCGGCGCGGATGAATGATCCGGCCGGGCGTTGTTCGTTTCTTCAGGTTGGTCCGGGAAGCCGGCTACTCGGCTCCGCCGTCCTCAGTTGCCACCGCACCATCGACCTCATCCTCCACGCCCCCCTCGACGACAACCGCGTCGGCCGGCACCACGGCAACGCCGGTGATGCGGTCCCCATCGTTCAGGCGGATCAGGCGCACTCCCTGGGTATTCCGGCCCAGAATGCGGATATCGGCAACATGCTGGCGGATCACCATGCCCCCCTCGGTCATCACCACGATATCATCGCCATCCACCACTTCCTTCATCGCCACGAGCTTTCCGATCTTCTCGGTCACGTTCATGCCGATAACCCCCTTGCCGCCACGTCGCGTCAGGCGGAAATCGCCGACCTCGCTCCGCTTGCCGTAGCCGTTCTCGCTCACCATGAGGAGATTGGAATCGGCCCGCTTCACCGCGACCATGTCGATCACGACGTCATCCTCGGAGAACCGCGCGCCATGAACGCCGGTGGCGTTACGCCCCATATCGCGGACATCGGACTCGCGGAAGCGGATCGCCATGCCCTTCTTCGTTCCCAGGACGATATCGTTATCGCCGTCGGTCAGACGGGTCTCCACCAGGCTCTCCCCATCCTTGAGATGGATGGCGATAATCCCGTTGGAACGGATGTTCGCGAAGTTCCTGAGCGATGTCTTCTTCACGGTCCCCTTGTTGGTCACCATGATGATCGACCCCTCGGCGGTGAAATCCTTCACGGCCAGGATCACCGAGATGTTCTCATCCTTCTCCTTCGGCAGGAGGTTGGCGAGCGAACGTCCCTTCGCGGCGCGGCCGGCCTCCGGGATCTCGTAGATCTTCATCCGGAAGCAGCGGCCCCGATCGGTGAAGAAGATGAGATAATGGTGTGTGGAGCCGACGAAGACATGCTCGATGAAGTCGTCCTCACGCGTCTGCATGCCGTTGACCCCCTTTCCGCCACGATGCTGGCGGCGGTAGCCGGAGACCGGGAAGCGCTTGATGAAGCCATTGTGGGAGATCGTCACCACCATGTCCTCCTGCGCTATCAGCTCCTCGATCGTGAAGTCCCGATAGTCATAGATGATATCGGTACGGCGCGGATCGGCGTACTTGGTCTTCAGCTCCAGCAACTCCTCGCGGATGATATGAAGCTGAAGCTCGGCGGATGCAAGGATGGCGCGGAGCCGCTCGATCAACTGAAGCGTCTCGCGATACTCGTCCTGAATCTTCTTCCGTTCCAGCCCCGTCAGGCGCTGGAGACGCATGTCGAGGATCGCCTTGGCCTGCATCTCCGAGAGGCTGAACCGGGCCATCAACTGCCGTCTGGCGTTCTCCACATCGCGCGACTTCTTGATCACCTCGATCACCTCGTCGATGTTGTCCAGCGCGATGATATATCCTTCCAGGATATGCGCCCTCCGCTCGGCGGCCTCCAGATCGAACTGCGTCCGGCGGACTACCACCTCGTTCCGGTGCTTCAGGAACTGCTCCATCATATCGCGGAGCGTCAGCACCCTGGGGCGACCCTCCACCAGCGCCAGCATGATCACGCCGAACGTCTGCTGAAGCGATGTATGCTTGAACAGGTTGTTCATCACCACTTCCGGCGTCGCGTCGCGCTTCAACTCGATCACGATCCGCAGCCCTTCGCGGTCCGACTCGTCGCGGATATTGGAGATATCCTCCAGCTTCTTCTCGCGCGTCAGATCGGCGATCTTCTCGATCAGCGTCGCCTTGTTCACCTGAAACGGCAGCTCCGTCACCACAAGCTGTTCCTTGCCGGACTTCATCACCTCGGTCGCCACGCGGGCGCGCATCACCACGCGGCCACGGCCGGTGCGATATGCCTCCGCCACGCCATCGTAGCCATAGATGATGCCGCCGGTCGGGAAATCAGGTGCCTTCACGAACTGCATCAACTGCTCGTTGGTGATATCCGGGATGCGGGTCATCGCCACCAGCGCATCGACCACTTCCCCCAGGTTGTGCGGCGGGATGTTGGTGGCCATGCCGACGGCGATACCGGAACTTCCGTTGACCAGCAGGTTCGGGAAGTTGCACGGCAGCACCGATGGCTGCTGGAGGGAGTCATCGAAGTTCGGGACGAAGTCGACGGTGTTCCTGTCGATATCCCGCAGCATCTCCGCCGCGATCGAGGTCATGCGGGCCTCGGTATACCGCATCGCGGCCGGCGGGTCGCCATCCACCGAGCCGAAATTGCCCTGCCCGTCCACCAGCATATGGCGCATCGAGAAGGGCTGCGCCATCCGGACCAGCGTATCGTAGATGGAGGAATCGCCGTGAGGATGGTATTTGCCCATCGTCTCGCCGACGATACGGGCGGATTTCTTGTACGCCCTGTTCGGAGCCAGTCCAAGCTCCGACATCGCGTAGAGAACGCGGCGGTGCACCGGCTTCAGGCCGTCGCGCACATCCGGGAGGGCTCGCGACACGATCACCGACATCGAATAGTCGAGATACGACGAGCGCATCTCCTCCTCGAGCGTGACCGGTATGAGCCGTTCTGAATTTGTTGCCATGAACTATTCTGAATCTATGAGTAGAAAAGTGATTGCATTTCGGGCCGCCGGCCGGCCGCCACGGGCTTCCCGCGCGATCATGTTCCGGCACCGGGCCGGCCATCATTCATGACGTTTCACGAACCGGAATCCGGGACGCAAACCGTAACGACAGGTACTGTTTTCCGGCCGTTTCCCCGGCTCCCCGCCGGCGGCGAAAAACAGGCGCGAACAGCCACAAAGATACGATTTTACGCGTCATGAATCTTCTAATTTTCTACTGCTGAAACAGTTGTCAACGCATGTCGGGGCGCGTCGGGGCGGGTTTGAAACCCGCCCCGACATGCGTCTCAACGCACAAAAAAAGCTCCGGCGGAATCTCTCCGCCGGAGCTTTCGATTATCGCGCTGGAACGCGGTGTTACGGATTCTGCGCCATCTCGTTGGCAACCTCATCCGCCGTCTGGCTGCCGAGCCGTCCCCCCGCCATCGCGACGATTTCATCGTCGTAATGATCGGCGATCGTGGCGACCGTGCGGATGGTGGATTCGAACTCCTGGCGGCTCAGATCGCAGCCGGGGAGGGTCTGGGAAAAGACCACGGTATCGTCGAACAGAAGGCCGAGCGCGCCGAAGTGGAGCGCCACGTTCTTCTGGAGAAGCCACCGCATCACATCCTGCGTCATGGTGGCGCCGCTGACAAGCTGGCTGGTGAACTCCACCGCGCTATCCCCTTCATGCCACGGACGGACGATCACGCTGACCGTGGCCGAGCCCTCCTGAAGCGTGAACGAACCATCGGCGAACTCGACGAAATCCGGGTAGATCTCCTGAAGGTATCCGCGGACCTTCTCATTGGTCGAATCTATCATGTTCTGATTGTCTTCCATTAGGAATGGCTCCTTGCTGATTTATCGTAATTGAACGGCCATCGGATGCCGGCATCGGCGGCGGGGCCTTTGCGGGCCGGGAACCGCCGCGCCATGCCACGAAACGCCCTGTCAGGGGTTGCCGGCCGGAAGCGATCCGGCGCTGGATGATCCGGCTCCAAGCTGTGCCTTCAGCGCCGCCAGCTCATCATCCGCCGCGCTGCTTGTGCCAAGCTGGCGGAACTGGTCATCCAGCGATGTGTTCTCGCCGGCGAGCTGTGCAAATGCATCGGCCTCCGCCTCGGTCTTCTCCACCCGCTGCTCCAGTTTATCGAACTTCGAGAACGCATCGCTGCCGATGCCGGAGAACGACTGGGCGATCTGCTTCTTCGCCTTCGCCGCCTGCGAGCGGGCAATCAGCGTGTTCTGGCGCATCCGCGCCTCGTCCAGCTTCGACTTCAACTGATCGAGCTGACCGCGAAGCTGTGTCGCGGAGGTCTTCGCCTCGCCGTACATCCGCTCCAGATCGGTGACGTTCCGCTGGATGGTGTTCTTCCGCTCGAGCGCCTGCTTCGCCAGATCGTCGCGTCCCGCGCCGACGGCCTGAACCGCCTTCTGCTGCCAGTCGTTCACCTGCGCGAGCTGCTTCGTATACTGCCGCTCGAGCGATTTCTCGTTGGCGATGGCCGATCCGACCGCGATCGTCGCCTTGTTCACCGCCTCCTCCATCTCAATAACCATCTGTTTGATCATCTTCTCCGGATCTTCGGCCCGGTCGAGCAGATCATTGATGTTGGCCTTGAAGATGTCGCTCATGCGCCCGAAAATGCTCATTGTGCTGTACCCCTATTTGTGAATAGCCAAAGGTATGTATCGATGTTCCGTATCGTGCGGCCGTCCCCGGCGTTCATGCCGCGGGAGCGGGCTTCAACTCCATCAGCGGAGCCCCCTTCTCGACGGCGTTTCCTCCCTTCGCGATCAGCCTGCTCACCAGCAACCTGTCCGGCGATTTGATCTCGTTCTCCATCTTCATCGCCTCCAGAATGCAGAGCGATTCCCCCTTCTGAACCACCGCCCCCTCCTCTACCAGAATCGCCTTGAGAAGCCCCGGCATCGGCGCCTTCAGGATCTGCATGGAGGAGGTTTCCGCCGCCGTGTTCTTGCGAAGCGCGCGGAGCCGCTCATCCCGCCCGGTCACCAGATGGAGCCGCGCGGAGCGGCCGCGAAGATACACGATATACTCATGTTCCCCCTCCCCCTCCTCAACATAGACGGGGAGCTCGCCCCCGTCCGGCAGCGTCCCGGTGAAGCTCCTGAGCCGGCTCCGCTCCCGGATCGGAACGGGCATCGAGCCATCCTCAATGCGAATGCCATGTTCGTCGGCAACGGCCCGAAGTTTCACCCCGTCGATCTCGATCGTGTACGTTTTCGTGTCGGTTTTCATGGCGGCTAACATAGAAATTCCCCCGCCGCCGGGCAACGGTCCGTAGATCGAAAGAATGTGCCGACCGGGACGATCCCATCATTTACCGGAATGAAACGCGGAAGGGTAACGGCATGATGGGCAGGGCGTGGGAACCGGCCTGTATGCATCGAAACGTATCGCCCCCTGACAAAACGCATCTCCCGGCGATCGATCCGTATGGTGCTGCATGAAGGATTGGAACGTATGAAGGAAGAACCGACCGGTGGGTTCGATATCGAGAAGATCATCCCCGATGACCGGGAGGCGCCCGCCACGGTTGCCGGCAATCGCGCGCGCGCCGCACACCCTGTTCACAGCGCCGACGGCATCTCGCTGACCGATGGGCCGATCGCCCGGACCCTCTGGAAGCTGGCGATGCCCCTGGCGCTCGGCTTCGTGATCAACGCCGTCTACTCATGGACCAACATGTACTTCGTCTCCCGCCTGGGGGATGACGCGCTGGCCGCGCTCGGGTTCAGCGATCAGATCAACTTCGTGATCTTCACAATCGGCAGCGGTTTCTGCATCGGCACGGGGATCGTGATAGCGCGGCGCGTGGGGCAGCACAGAATGCGGGAGGCGTCGGTGATCGCAACGCAGGCGTTCAGCTTTATGGCGCTCTACTCAACGCTGGCGGCAATTATCCTCTACTTCGTCCTGCCGCTGGCGCTTCCGCTGCTCGGCCTGAAGGGGGCAGTGCTCCAGTACACGACGGTCTACATGTCCACGCTGATGATCGGCTTCCCGGCGAACCTGATCCTCTTCCAGGCGAACTCCTCCGTCCGCTCCACCGGCAACACCATCTTCCCGATGACCGTGCTGATCATCACCGCCGTGTTGAACCTGATCCTCGACCCGTTTCTCATCCTCGGGAAATTCGGTGGCCCCAGGCTCGGCGTGCAGGGCGCGGCGATATCGACATCGATCGCGGAGTGGGCCGGGGCGCTGATCGCCATCTACGCGCTCTACGCGGGCCGGCTCAATCTCCGGCTCTATCGCCCAACCATCAGGTTCGATCGCGGGATCATCGCCGGCATCTTTGCCATCGGCGTCCCCTCGTCCATGCAGACGCTGGCGGTCAGCATGACGCGCGTGGTCATCATCTCGATCATCAACATCTTCGGCACGGCGGCCACGGCCGCCTATACGATCGGCATGCGGGTGGACGTGCTGGTCTTCATGCCGATCTTCGCGACCGGCATAGCTCTCGAGACGCTGACAAGCCAGAATATCGGCGCGGGGCGGCTGGAGCGGGTGGCGCAGTTCCGGCGAACGGCGATCCTGCATCTGGGGACGGGGACGGCGCTCGCGGGAGTCGCCATCTTCCTGTTCGCGCGACCGCTGGCGGAGACCTTCACGGCCGATCCCGGCGTCGCGGAGCTGACGGTGCGTTATCTTCATATCGCGGTGTTCGGCTATCTCTTCTTCATCGTGGGGCAGACCGCCACCCGCTCGCTCTCCGGGGCCGGGCATGCCGCCCGTTCGATGTGGATCGTGGCGGCGATGCTCCTGGTGGTACAGATACCTCTGGCCTACGGTTTGAGCCGGTTCACGGAGCTTCGGGAGACGGGGGTGTTTGCCGCTATCGCGATCAGCTATCTCGTCTTCGCCGTCATCGGCAGCGCCGCGGTTCGGGGAAGGGACTGGATGATGAAAAATGTATAGCAGCCATGTGCGGACCGGCTGTCTGTCGGGGTCGGTTTAAAACCGACCCCGACGCGATACGTCACGTAATCCGCACGGAACGGATTTCCAGACAATCTTACCGATCAACTTCAAGTACCATGAGCACACGACAAATCGGAACCACCGGAATCTTCGTCAACCCCATCGGCTACGGCGCGATGCACCTCTCGATCGATCCGCTCAAACGGCCGGCCGAGGCCGACGCCATCGCCCTGATTCAGCGGGCGGTGGATGAGCTGGGGCTGGATTTCATCGATACCGCCGATGCCTACTGCGCCAACGACGGCGAGACGGGACACAACGAACGCCTGATCGCGAAGGCGTTGAAGGGGGAGCGGCGAGGGCGAGTCACGGTGGCAACCAAGGGGGGGAGCGTCCGTCCCGAGGGACGCTGGGAGCGGAACGGCCGGCCGGAACATCTGCGCGCCGCGTGCGAAGCCAGCCTTCGCGCGCTGGAGACCGAGCGGATAGAACTCTATCAGCTCCACGCCCCCGATCCCAACGTCCCGGTCGAGGAGAGCGTGGGCGCGCTGGCGGATATGCAGCGCGAGGGAAAGATCCGCCATATCGGCGTCTCGAACTTCTCGCTGGCGCAGTTGGAACGGGTGATGCGGGAGGCGGAGATCGTCTCCATCCAGAATCAGTTTTCGGTGGTCAACCAGCGGGAGGACCGGGAGCTGCTGGAGTTCTGCGAGCGGAGCGGCATCACCTATCTGCCGTGGAATCCGGTGGGGGGACGTGGCAAGGCCGCCGATCTCGGCAGCGAGTCCGGCCCGCTCGAGGATATCGCCCAGGCGCACAAGGTGGCGCCGCATACCGTGGCGCTGGCCTGGCTCCTGGGCCTCTCCCCCGCCATCATCCCGATTCCGGGAACCACGAAGGTGGAGCATGTCGCCGAGAATATGAGGGCGGCGGAGCTGGAATTGAGCGATGAGGAGATGAAGATGCTGAGCCGCGAGTAGGCCGGCGCCCCTTGAAACGAACGAAGCGTGGGGACCCGTTGTCTCCACGCTTCGCGATATCATTATCACCAGCCCACCATCATTCCCGCCACGTCACAGCTTTTCCAGGAAGCCCCGGAAGATCGCGTCGAGGCGCGTGTAGACATCCCACTGGAGCGTTGCCGGCCGATCCTCCACGCGGTGATACGGCTGGAGCCCCGTAAAGGGATAGATGTAGAAGCCGCGCATCCCGTTGCGGATAAAGTAGAACTGGTCGCTGTTCGGGGCATTCTCGCGCTTCCGGAGATCCTTGACGCCGAGCGAATCGGTGACGGCCTTGAGAAGCGCGAACTCCGACGGGAAATCGACACCGCCAACCGCCATCACCCCTTCCTTGCCGGACGCCGTCATATCCATATTGAGAAGGAACCGCGCCTTCCCCAGATCGACCAGCGGATCGCCGACGAAATAGTGGGAGCCCAGCAGCCCCATCTCCTCGCCGGAAAAGGCGATGAAGACGATGGAGTATTTGAGCGGATGCGCCTTGAAGTAGCGGGCCATGCCAAGGAGCATCGCCACGCCGCTGGCGTTATCGTTTGCGCCGGGGAAATAGACATTATCGCCAAGCGAGCCAAGGTGATCGTAGTGCGCGGTCAGGATGATCATCGAGTCGGGATAGCTGGTTCCGCGCAGCTTCGCCACCACGTTCTGCGTGATAAACGGCCGGATGGATGTGGCGATATAGGCCGATATGGTCTTGACGTTCTTCGGGAACGTCTTGCGGAACACCTTGAAGACGGGGATCACCGTCACCCGGCCATACTCGCCGTAGGAAAGCTGATCGACCAGGGTGATCACCATCCTGGCCCCACGCGATGCGGCGATGGCGATCCGGTTATCGTGGCCCCACAGCACCGGATCGATCGATTTATCCTTCTGCACCTTGTCCGGGACGCGCAGGTCGAGCAGCACGACGGCATCCTTCACCGTCTTCCCCTTGTAATCATCGATCCCCTTCTCCGGCACCACCAGCCCGCTCCCGACTGTGACCACCTTCAGGGTCCCGTCGATATCGCCGGTGCCCGAGCCCTCGTCCGGCAGATAATCCTTTCCCAGCACCAGAGCCTTTCCGTTCACCTTCAGCATCGGAGGGCCGACCAGGGCATTCATCTGCACCTCGAAGTTCTGGAAATAGCCTTCCGAAAGGCCCTCCAGACCGAGCTTCGTAAACTGATCGCGGATATAGGAGGCAGCCTTCAGATCCCCCCCGTCGGAATACCCGCGCCCTCCAAGCTCCGGCGATGTGAGGTAGGCCACATCGGCTTTCGCCTGTTCCAGCCCCCCCTGCGCTCTCAGGAGAGCGGGAGCAATCAGCATCAGCAGAGCGAGGGAAAGCGGACGAAGAGATCCAAACAAACAGTTCATACGATATATGCAGATAAGGAAGATAAAGGCTGTGCGAGGGATCATCCCGCCGCCGCCTTTCGAATTCTGTCGAGCAATCCCGCATCCAGTTCACCCGGAGCGGCATAGATAACGATTTCCACCAGGCCGAGCAGGTCGGCATCACGGAACGCCGCGTAGAGAGTCGGCGCGCTCAGATCGCGGACATCGATGCCGGGAAAGTCCCCGTAATGGCGTGGAGCGGTCAGGACCATCCGCCGCGCCGGATCGACCGGCGGGGGCGTATCGGCGATCACCAGCCGCACCGGCGTGCCGGGGGCGTAGTGACGGTATTTCATCCCCGGAGCGCGGGGGGCGCCCGTGGCGCCGGTTGCCGTGATGACCGGCAGGCCAAGCAGCAGTTCGATCTCCGCCGCCGTGATCATCCCCGGACGAAGCAGCAGGACATCGGCACCGCTCAGGTCCACCACCGTCGATTCTATGCCGACGCCGCACGCTCCCCCATCGATCACCGCCGCGATCCGCCCCGCCAGATCGTCGATGACGTGCCGTGCCAGCGTGGGGCTGGGACGGCCGGAAATGTTGGCCGACGGCGCCACCAGGGGCCCGGAGCGCGCCAGCAGGGCCGCCGCAACCGGATGGGCAGGAACCCGGAGAGCCACGGTGGGAAGCCCCGCCCGCGCGATATCCGGGATCACCGGAAGCGACCGGAGCACCAGCGTCAGAGGGCCGGGCATGAACGCATCGGCCAGCAGGGCCGCCCGTTCATCCGGGATCGCGCACCTGTTCATATCGGCGGCGGCGGCCAGATGAACGATCAGCGGGTTATCGGAAGGGCGCCCCTTCGCCGCAAAAACCCTGCGAATCGCCTCGGGATCGAGCGCGTCGGCACCAAGGCCGTAAACGGTTTCGGTCGGAAACGCCACCACTTCCCCGCGCCGGAGCAGGCGGGCAGCACCATCCACGGCGTCATCGATTGATGCGGGGGAGGTCGCGTCGAATATCAGAGTCGTCATCGGGATGTAATGTTCCGGGAATATACGGTATGAGCCCCATCGATTGCATGGGATTCGCTGTAATGGTCCGTGACCACTTTACGCTTTGTGGACCGATCGGTTTTTTCTAGATTAGCGGTTCTTGAAAAGAACTAAAACACTCAGATATCATATCAGGAGAGAAGAGACATGGCTCGCAGGTGCGATCTTACAGGGCTGGGGCCCACATACGGCGGCAGCATTTCCCATGCTCACAACGTAACCAATCGCCGGTTCATGCCGAACATCCAGACCAAGCGCATCTGGCTTGAGGATGAGAAGCGCTGGATCAAGATAAAGGCCACGGCGAAGGCGCTCAAGACCCTCGACAAGAAGGGATATCGCGCGATGATCGCCGATCTGAACCGCGGCAAGTAAGCTTCCGACGGCCTTTCCGGCCCGATCCGGCGTCCGGCTCCTCTCACGAGGGGTCGGACGTTTTCGTTCCATCCCCCGCCTGTCATGCCGGCCACGGCGATGGCCCGGCGGTTGCGCGCATCCCGTGGGCCGGATGGCCGACGTTATTCAACAGTAACAGCGATGCCCGATTTCGAATCGATAATCATTTGGCTCGGCGATCTTCCCCCGGCGGGGATCTACCTGGCACTCTGGGGAGCGACGTATGTGGAGAACATCTTCCCGCCATCGCCGAGCGATGCGATCATGCTCTTTATCGCCACGCTGATCGGCGTCGGCACCATCGGGTTTCTGCCGGCGATCGGCGTTGCCACGGCGGGGAGCGTCATGGGCTTTCTCACGGCGTTCATGATCGGCCGGCGCTACGGGCGGAGGCTGGTGGAGATGAAAAAGCTCCCGTTCATCAACGAGGGATCGCTGACGAAGGTGGACCGCTGGTTCGGGAAATACGGCTACTGGGTGATTGTGGCGAACAGGTTTCTGGCGGGAACACGCGGCGTCATCAGCTTCTTCGCGGGGATGTCGCAGCTGGATCTCAGGACCACGACGCTCCTCTGCGCCGCGTCGGCACTGGTCTGGAACGGCCTGATCATCTGGTTCGGCTCCATCCTCGGGAGGAACTGGCGGATGGGAGAAAGGATCATCATGCGATATGGCATGATCGTCACCATCGGGCTGGTCATATTCGTGGCGATCATCATCATCCGCGCCCTCCTCCGTCGCCGGCGTTCCTAGCTTCCCGCGGATTCCCCGCCGAGCAGCTCCACGATGCTCCGCTCCAGCTCGATCGTGGTTTCCCGCTCGCTCTTCCTGTAGATCTCCGCCAGGTTCCGCATCATCCTCGCCACCGTCTTCCGGTTGCTGACCGGCTCGAAATACTCCTGCCGGAACTCGATATTCACATCGCGGAGATAGCGCCGGCAATCGCTGTAGTTCAGGATGGCCCCGCCGTTGAACGGGTTGATGTAGAACTCCTCGTGCGACGAGCGATACTTCACCATGTAGTTGGTTGGAATGCCGACGCCGAAGAGGGGGACCTGGAGGCGCTGCCCGATAAGAATATACACCACCGACAGCGTCACCGGAATGCCGGTCCGCCGCTCCAGCACGCGGTTCATAAAGGAGTTCTCGGGATCGTAGAAGCTCTGATCATCGCGCCGGCAGCCGCGAAATCCGAGCTGATCGACAAGGTAGCGGTTGATCTCGCGGACGGCCATATAGCCGTTGTCGCAGCCGCGCAGCCGGTCATCGAGCATCGAGGCCATCGTGTCAAGCTGCTGGGTATAGTCGGAGAGTTTCAGCTCGGGATAGCGGAGCAGCGCCAGCGCGAAGGCGCCATGCTCCAGATCGATATCATCCTCGTTATCGCGCGCCACGGCCAGGCGCCCCATCTCCACGCGAAACTTCCTCCGGCCGATCTCCCGCAGGCTCTCCTCCGCGTTCCTCCGCGCAACATCATCGTCGGCGGTGGAGCTCATATGGCGGAGCGCGGGAGCGGCAAGATCGCCAAGCTCCATCAGGCGCGCGCGAATCGAACGCTGAACAATGGGATCGGGATCATCGAGCAGGGAGAGGATCGCGTCCATCTGCGAGGAGGGGACCGTGGGCTGGTCGATATCGACGATAAGCGTTTGCATTACATGACAGGAAAGGGTTGCGTTGCTCCGGCTTCGGGGGAGAGGGGATGATCGCGCCGGATCGATATGGGGGACTTCACGGCTCCAGGCCGTGGAACTTGGTGAGCTGCGTCGTCAGGTAATCGAAGGCATCCTGCACATCGTTGGAGCGATGGAAGAGATTGAGATCCTCCGGGGAGATCACCCCCAGCTCCACCATCCGTGGCATGTTGATCACCTCATCCCAGAAATCGCTGCCGTACAGGACAATCGGCAGATGCTTCTGCACCTTCCGGGTCTGCACCAGCGTCAGCGCCTCCATGAACTCATCAAGCGTGCCGAAGCCGCCGGGGAAGACCACCAGCGCGTTGGCGAGCGACATGAAGAAGAGCTTCCGCATGAAGAAGTAATGGAACTCGAAGTTCAGCGTGGCCGAGATATACTGGTTCGGCATCTGCTCGAACGGAAGAGAGATATTCAGCCCCACCGATTCGCCGCCGGCCAGATGAGCCCCAAGGTTGGCCGCCTCCATGATCCCCGGCCCGCCGCCGGTGCAGACCAGAAACCGCTTCTGCGAGCCCTCCGGCGTATGGCGCTTCGCCCACTCGGTCATCATCCGCGCCAGCTCCGTGGCGTCGCTGTAGTAACGGCTGGTCTGACGCTTGTTTCTGAGCGATTCCAGCGTCAGCAGCAGCAGCTCCCGCCGTTCACCATCGGACTGGGCGATCTGCCGCTCGATCGCCGCGATCTCCTCATCGGCCTTCTCCGGCGGGATGATCCGCGCCGACCCGAAGAAGACGATGGCGCCGCGGACGTTATGCCGCTCAAACCGGGATTCCGGCTCGAGATACTCGGCCATGATCCTGAGAATGCGGGCCTCCGGGCTGTTGACGAACTCCGGGTTGTTGTAGGACTTCAGCAGCGGCTGATCGGGGCCTTGCGTATATGGTGTCGGCATGTATTCGTGACAAGTGTCGGATAAAGAGTGCGAAATATACCGGAAGATTCCGATCCCGTCGATACGATCATGCCTGCCGACGGAAAAGCATCTATCGATTGGCGATGTCGGGGGCGGTTTGAAACCGCCCCCGACGTTTCGCGCTTGCAGGGGGGGACGGGCCGGTTTCAAACCGGCCCCGACGCTGGTACTACACTACATCTGCGACGCTTCCTGAGCGATGTTCAGACCGCCATCCACGATCAGCGTCTGCCCGGTGATATAGCCGGCATCCACCCCCAGAAACCAGACGGCGCTGAAGATATCGTCCACGGTGCCATACCGTTTCATCGGAATGCGATCGGCCGGCAGGAGCTTGCCGGGGGCGGGATCATCGGGAAGCTCGATGGTTCCGGGGGCGACGGAGTTGACGGCGATCTTCGGGGCAAGGGCTCGCGCCAGCGCGCGCGTAAGCTGGATAACGCCGGCCTTCGAGACATTGTAGGGGATGCGATTCTTCCAGATCTGACAGGCGCCGAGCGATGAGATATTGACGATGCGCCCCCCTTCCTCCTGCTCCATCATCGCCTCCGCCGCGGCCTGGGCCGCGAAGAACTCGCCATACAGGTTCGTCTCGATCACCCATCGCCACATCTCCTCGGTCACATCCTCGATCGGCGCCGGCGCCGGATAGACGCCGGCGTTGTTGACCAGCAGGTCGATCGAGCCGAAGTGATCGCGCGCCTCGAAGAAGGCCCGCCTGATCTCCTCGCGGTTCCGAACGTCGGCCCGCACCATGCAGACATCGGCCCCAAGCGCCTCGATCTCCCGCCGTGTCTCCTCCGCGCGCTCCTCCGAGCTGCCGTAATGGAGCCCGATATTCCAGCCGCGCGCGGCAAAGCGGAGCGCCAGCCCCCGCCCGATACGCCGGGCGGCGCCGGTGATAAACACGGTGTTCGCCATCAATCAAAGGGGAGTCTGGTGATCACGGCGGTTCCCGCCGCGTCGCCGGCGCGCAGTCTGCCGCCGGGAACCGAGTAAACAGTCCGGACGTAGGCCAGCCCGATCATCCGCTCCAGCCGTGGCGAGTATGCGATCGACGTAACGGCCCCAACCTTCTTCCCCTCCTCCGCGTCCGTCAGCTCGATCTCATCGCCATCGAACCCGGTCGCGCCACCGGCGAACGTCAGCCCCACCATGTGGCGCTGGACCTTGTCGTAGGTATCGAGGCGGGCTATCACCTCCTGGCCGATATAGCAGCCTTTCGTGAAGGAGATATGCTGCGTCAACCCCGCCTCCAGCGGGTTGTACGATTCGGTCAGCTCGCGGCCGATCTCCGGCACCCCCGCCTCGATGCGGAGCGTCTCATACGTCGCCCCATCGATCTCCTCCGCGCCCGCCGCGACAAGCCGCCCGATCATCCCGCCGACGGCATCATGGGCCGCGATCACGAGGAACGCCCCAGCGCCGGTGAGCCGGACATCCCGCAGGACCAGTATCTCCGCTCCGTCGATCGTCCCGCGGGCCACCTTGCCGGCGTTGGCGATCTCCATGCCGACCGCGTCCGCCAGCAGGCTCTTCGCGTGATCGCCGTAGACGCCGATCGCCGCATGTTCCGGCGTGGCATCGGCCGTCGCGAAGTCATCCATGATGGTATATTTGTCCAGCCATGTCCGAACCGGCTCCGTATCGCTCCCCGAGGTAATCATCAGGATGTGATCTTCCGCCGCGACAACGCGCAGCACCTCGACGATGCGCCCCTTGTCCGAGGTGAGGATCGTCGTGGTCTCGTCGCCGGGGGCAAGCTCCCTGGTGGCGTTGGTGGAGAGGCGATGGAGCAGGTCCAGCCGGTCCGCGCCGGTGCCGCGGATCACGCCGCGGTTCAGGCGGACGAACACCGTTCCGGCATGGGCGGCGAGATATTGTTCAGGATCGGGATTGAAGATATTCATAGTCACAAAACTACGGGCGAATCACCTGGAACCTCAAAGATAGGTGATTCAAATTGTTCCGCCGGGATCGCTGGCCGGCCGCCGAACTATCAACTCCTCTGTATGCACTTATTCTCTCGCCTCCCCCGGTGGATTCTGTTCGTGTTCGTGCTTATCCCCACCATCGCCCAGGCCTGGCAGCAGGAAGTCCATTATACCATGGATATCAGGCTGGATGCGGAACATCACTCGTACGATGGAACGCAGCGGCTGGTCTACACCAACAACTCCCCCGATACGCTGCGCGAGGTGTATTATCATCTCTATTACGAGGCGTTCAAGCCGGGGAGCATGATGGACGTGCGCGACAACAGCATCCCCAACGGTGGCCTCGGCATCGGGCAGCTCCCCCCCGAGGAGCAGGGGGAGGTAAAGGTGGGGGCACTCACGCAGAATGGAACGCCGCTGAGATGGAGCCTGGATGAGACGATCCTCCACGTGACGCTGGCCCGCCCGCTGCCGCCGGGGGATTCCACTCTGCTGGAGATGGCCTGGCACACCCGCATCCCGCGCCTGATGCGCCGCGGGGGATGGATGAGCCGCGAGGGGATCGAGTACTCGATGTCGCAGTGGTATCCGAAGATGGTGGAGTACGACAGGAACGGCTGGCACGATGACGAGTATGTCCGCCGCGAGTTCTACGGGGTGTACGGAACGTTCGATGTCTCCATCTCCCTCCCGGCGAAATATGTGGTCGGGGCAACGGGGGTGGTAACCAACCCGCGCGAGGTCGGCTGCGGCTACGAGCTTGGCGCGGTGGATACCACCATACTGTCGCCCGCATCGGGATCGGGGACCAAGACGTGGAGATTTCACGCGGAGAACGTCCACGATTTCGCATGGGTGGCGGACCCGGACTACTTCCACAAGATCACCCGATGGCAGAATGTGACGATTCACGTCCTCGCCAGCCGGTATCTGGCCTCGCTCTGGAAAAGCAGCGACCTCTGGACCGCCGCCATCATGGATTACTACAGCGCCCGGTTCGGTCGCTACGCCTGGCCGCAGTTCACCGTGGCAATGGCCGGCGACGGAGGGATGGAATATCCGCAGTTGATCATGATCACCGGCAACAGAACGCCCGGATCGCTGGCCGGGGTGATAGCCCACGAGCTGGGGCATCAATGGTACTACGGGATGATCGGCAACAACGAGACGCAGGAAGCGTGGATGGACGAGGGATTCACGCAGTACCTGACCGATGAGGCATCGCGGAACCTGCTGCGTATTCAGGGGGGAGGCAATCCCTACACGGGGCTGAACAGGATGGTCTACCCCTGGACTCCGGGACGATGGGCGAACGTGGAGGAGGCGTACCGGCAGGCGGCGGAGGGCTTCGACGAGCCGCTCAACACCTATCACGATCGCTTCCGGGAGGATGCAACGTCGGGGCTTGTCTACTCGAAGGGGGAGGCGATGCTGAGGATGGTTCAGTACATGTTCGGCGATTCCCTGTTCGACGCCGCGATGCGCCATTACTACGACAGATGGAAGTTCCATCATCCCGACGCGCGCGATTTCGAGCGATCGATGGAGGAGGCCGGCGGCATGCGGATGGACTGGTTCTTCAACGAATGGATCGGCTCCCGCAAGCTCTGCGATTACGCCGTCGATGATCTGCGATCCGAGCGGTCCGATTCCGGCTACGCCACCACGATCGACCTCTCGAACCGGAACGAGGCGATCATGCCGCTGGACCTGACGCTGACGTACGACGACGGCTCCACCGCGATCGCGAACATCCCGGTGGAGAACTGGAGGAAGCCGGAGATGGATTTCAACCTGCCACGGTGGAAGTGGACCAGCCGGACCTACCGCGCAACATTCGCCACACCACGGCAGGTGGTACGGGCCACCATCGATACATCGGTGATCCTGTTCGATATCGACCGCACCAACAACAGCCACGGCACCGGCTTTCTGGCGAACCTGCTGCCGCCGAGCCAGGCCGCGTTCTATCGTCGCTGGGATCTTCATCGCCCGCTCGATTTCTACTCCATCCGCCTCCGCCCCACCCTCTGGTACGGCCGGAAGGATGGCGCGCAGCTCGGATTTGTCGCCGACGGCGGCTACGCGTTCGACCGCTACAACGCCAAGGCCGGCGTCTACTACAACTTCCTCTCGAAGCGCGTGGACTACGACCTCCGCTACGGCTCCACGCTCGATATCCTCGGCCGCGATGCCTCATACTCTCTTCTCGCCACCAATGCCGACGGCGTGCAGCGCTGGAGGGCATCGGTTTCCAAGCGCATCCGCCCGTTCTATTACAGCACGCAGCAGAACCACACGGTGACGATCGGGGCGGAGCGGGAGGCCCTGGTTGGCCCCGCCTATCCGAACGCGATTGCGCCGTGGACCGGCGGCGGCTTCAATACGGTGAATCTGGGATATTCCTTCGCCGGCAATTTCAGGGAATCGAACATCACGGCGCGGGGATCGTTTGATTTCGACGCCAGCTTCGCGAGCGCGTCGGAGTTCACGCAGTGGCGGCTGGCGGCGGGAACCTCGTGGACTCCCGGGACATTCACATTCGGAGGGGAGATGTTTCTGGGGGCTTCGCTTGGCGATCCTCCGGCGCAACGGCTCTTCAACCCGGCCGGCGCCACATCCCGCGAGATGCACCTGAACGAGACGAACAGGTTGATGATGAACATCAACCCGGGATTCGCCTCGCGCAACCATCTGGTGCTTCCCACGCAGGGCTATCTGTTCTCGCTGGCATCGCTCGATCCCGCGGCACGGCTCACCGGCAACCTTATGACGGCCCGCGTGACGATGGGAAACATCAACCCGTTCGCCCACTTCACCATCCCGTTCGCGGGGAAGATCGATCTGAAGCTCTACGCCGCCGGCGGATGGATCTTTGGCGACGCGCTCACCTGGAAGGGCTTCTCCGATTTCAATTACGAGGGAGGGATCACGGCCTCGGTGGATCTTCTGCGGACATTCCTTCCCGATGTGGTCACCGCCGCGCTGGACGCCCCCACACCGCTCCGTCTCAGCTTCACGGTCCCCCTTTACGCCAGGTCCGACCTGCTGACTCAGAACGGCTTCGCCTATCGGTGGGCCATCGGCGTATCGATGTAGGGATCGAGCGGGCGGGAGCGGCAGGGGATAAAAAGCGCGGGGCGGTCCTGAAACAGGATCGCCCCCACTATTGAACGGACACAGACGCGGAAATAATCAGTAGAATCGTTCGCCGGACGCTCCTATAACTGATCCGAGGAGACCATCGCCTCGAAGATCGCATCATCGTTATTGGAGACGATCGCGTTCACCATCTGCACATCGGATTCGCTCAGGACAAGGCTCTTGGTTCCGGTCTGGGCATAGGCATCCGCCATGCTGGCGCTGGCGGCCTCGGCCGGCTGGTCAACGACCTTCGTGCGCGCGATCGGGCCACCGGGAACAGTGCCGCCCGTGTTCAGCACGCTGGTGATCGCAACCGCGGCGATCACCGCGGCGGCGCCTACGGAAACCCACGCGGTGGAAAACTTCCTCCGCTTACGAAAACCCTCCTCATCAAGGCGACCTCTGACGCGAACGACAAAGTTCTGCCAGTAGGCGGGATGGGGCTCTTTCGGTCCTTCGACCCCCGCCAGGAGTCCGCGAAGCTCGGCCAGGTCACGCTCGATCTCGGCATCTATGGGGTCGCTATGGTTGGCGCGCCCCGGATTGATGTTCATTGGTTTTTTCATCCTCCTCATTTCCGCCGTTGGAACGGCGGTGATCATGGTTATCTGCTGTCGATCAGATCATGGTATCGGCGTTCACCATCCTGTGGTTTCCGCCTCGGCATCGTCATCGAGCATATTGACATCCTCGATCTTCGAAAGGTTGAGCTGACCGTGATTTTTTTTCACGTAGGCCGCCACTTTCTTGACGGCATGATGGAAATTCGCCTTCAGGCCACCGACCGATGTGCCGAGAATCGCGGAGATCTGCTCATAGGGCATCTCATCGTAATAGCGCATGATGAACACGGCGCGCTGTTTCTCCGGCAGCGTCTCGATCGCCTTTTCGATCAGCGACACGTTTTCATCGTGGATCATCCCCTTGTCCTGATCGGCATCCTTGCCGAGGAACGGGATGTAATCGCTGATATCCAGCAGCTTGCGGACCTTCTGTTTTCTGAGATGGTTGATCGACAGGTTGATGGCAATCCTGTAGAGCCAGGTATAGATCCCGGACTCCCCACGGAAATTGCCGATCGCCTGATAGGCCCGCACAAATACTTCCTGCGCGATATCATCGGCATCCTCATGGCTCTTCACCATGCGACGCGCAGCCCAGTATATACGAGAATGGAACCGGCGGACCATCTCGTTGAACATCTTGTCCACCTGCCCCGAACGGTACAGTTCGAGAAGCTGCTTGTCATCGAGCTCGACCATGGCGCCTCGAGTTGGCGCCGCTGCAAGTGTTAAAGCTGGCGTGTACATGCCCACTCCGACCTGACAGCGACGACTGCGTTTAAGAGGTTCATGAAAAACTATTCCCCATGCCGGAATCACCAGCCGGGCCGTCCGATCAGCGGATCATCTCCCGAATGGATTTCCCCCGGATCGTTGACCCGGCGATACGACGGGCGTAACAACGAGCGGGAAAGAGGGCGAAGCGATCTGCATGAATCGGAATTCCGGGTGGGAACCAGGCGGCATCAGCGGCGGATGTCGAGGATCTCCAGCGTGATATCCCCGGCGGGGACCTTCACGGAGATAACATCACCCACTTTCTTCCCCATCAGAGCCTTGCCGATCGGCGAGGAGACCGCGAGCTTCCGCGTCTCGACATCCGCCTCCTCGGCGGAGACCATGGTGTACTCTATCTTCGTCTTGCTGGCCTTGTTCAGCACGGTCACGATGGAGAGGATATAGACCTTGTCGTTCGGCAGGCCGGAGCCGTCGATCACGCGGGCGCGCGAAAGGGTCTGCTCCAGCTTGTAGATCTTCCCTTCCAGAAGCCCCTGGGCTTCCTTGGCGGCATCATACTCGGCATTCTCGGACAGATCGCCGTAGGAACGGGCCTCCGCGATCTTGTCGGCGATGTCCTTGCGCGCCGCCGTTTTCAGATAATGAATCTCTTCTTCGAGTTCACGCATGCGCTCGCGCGTCAGGTACACAACGTCGGACATGAGTCGGTAGATCTATTGAGGTAAGAGGGCTAATAACATCAAAAGCCATTGCGGCTCGGCAACGGCTTCGTGAGGCAAGTTTAAGATAATTCACCGCGATTACCAATATTGCGTCACAAAAAGTATGGATCACCGGCCGATGCCATCGGGCCGATTGCAACCGCCAACCTCCCGGCGGCGCTCCTCCATACGAATAACCGAATCAATCGATATGCCTGAAGCTGCAGTCTACTCCACCGATTTCCCCACTCTGAACCTCTGGCGACGGGGAAAGGTGCGCGATGTCTATGATCTTGGCGATGCCCTCCTCTTCGTCGCCAGCGACCGGATGAGCGCCTACGATGTGATCATGAACCAGCCGATCCCCGGCAAGGGAAAGATCCTCACGGCGATGTCCCTCTTCTGGTTCGAACGGCTTGCCGATATCGTCCCGAACCATCTGATCACCGCCGACGTGGACGCCTACCCCGCCGAATGCGCCCCCTACCGGGAGGAGTTACGCGGACGCTCCATGCTCGTCAGGAAAACGAAACCTCTGGCAATCGAATGCGTCGCCCGTGGATACCTGGCCGGCTCCGGCTGGCGCGAGTACATGGCGGCCGGAACCGTCTGCGGGATTCCGCTGCCGGATGGGCTGGTGGAATCGGACAGGCTGCCTGAGCCGATCTTCACCCCGGCCACGAAGGCGGAGGAGGGCCACGATATGAACATCGGGTTCGAGGAGGCGGCGGAAATCGTCGGACGGGATACAGCCGAGGAGGCGCGCCGGCTGACGCTGGAGCTGTACACCCGCGCAAGCCGGATCGCGCTGGAACGCGGCATCATCATTGCTGATACGAAATTCGAATTCGGGCACGATCCCTCGGGGCGTCTGATCCTGATCGATGAGGCGCTGACCCCCGATTCATCCCGGTTCTGGCTGGCTGCGACATATATGCCCGGAAGCGAACAGCAGAACTTCGACAAGCAGTTCCTCCGTGACTATCTGGACTCCACCGACTGGCACAAGACCCCTCCCGCTCCGGACCTGCCGGGGCCGGTGATAGAGGGAACCGCGGAGAAATACCGCGAGGCGTACGATCGGCTGACCTCGGGGGCGGAACAGCCATCAGGTCAGTCCGTCTGAATGAGTATTATTTGCCGGCCCGTGTCGAGGGCATTGCTTCTACGGAGGTGGAGGGCTAGATTAGCTTATTGATTTGTCCCGTTCCGCGGAAAGCCGGGTTCCCCCGCTTCCGATACACGATAACCAGGGCTTAATCGCCCTTGTCCTATGGTGAACGGGTGGCCCTGAACCGTCCAACCTCCGATTCCGAAGCAACAGTTACAGCACTCTAATCATAGAACCGTCGATGACACGAAGAAAAAAAATGTGGTTTACGGTCTTCGGCCTCGCGGCCGGCATCCTGATTGGCATCTACATTCAGCCGCTGGTGTCCGGTGACAGCCTCTACGAACAGATGAGAAAGTTCAGCGAGGTCCTCAACACCGTCCAGAAGAATTATGTGGATGAAGTCCAGACCCCGAAGCTCGTCGAAGCGGCGATCGTCGGCATGCTGGGTGAGCTCGATCCCCACTCCGTCTATATCCCCGCCGAGCAGCAGAAGCGCGTGGAGGAGGACTTCCGTGGAAGCTTCCAGGGAATCGGCGTGGAGTTCGATGTGGTGAAGGATACGATAACTATTGTCTCGGCCATCACCGGCGGTCCTTCCGAAGCGCTCGGCATCCAGGCCGGCGACAAGATCGTCAAGATCGACGATAAGAACGCCGTCGGCATGTCGCGCGAGGATGTGCCGAAGCAGTTGCGTGGCCCGAAAGGAACCCACGTGGTGGTCTCGATCGTCCGCCAGGGCGCCAAGGGGCCGATGCAGTTCGATATCACCCGCGATGATATCCCCCTCTATACGGTGGATGCCGCGTTTGTCGATGAGAACGGCACGGGATATCTGACCATCAACCGGTTCGCCGAGCCGACCTACGATGAGATGATGAAGAACCTGGACCGGATGTCCGGCGAGGGGATGAAGCGCCTGGTGCTGGACCTTCGCGGCAACCCCGGCGGCTATATGGAAAAGGCGATCAGGATCGTTGATGAGTTCGTGCCGGGAGGAAAGCGGATCGTCTATACCAAGAGCACGCGCAGCACGGAGGAGGAGGTCTATACTTCCGAGGACGGCCAGCGCTACGAGAAGCTCCCGCTGATCGTTCTGGTCAATGCCGGCTCCGCCTCCGCATCGGAGATCGTCTCCGGCGCCATTCAGGATCTCGACCGCGGCCTGATCGTCGGCGAAACCACGTTCGGCAAGGGGCTTGTTCAGCGCCAGTTCAGCCTGGCCGATGGCTCGGCATTCCGCCTGACCATCGCCCGCTACTATACCCCGTCCGGCCGCCTTATCCAGCGCTCCTATGACAAGGGGAAGGAAGAGTATTACAAGATGGCGAACCGGAAGGAGGATGCCGAGGGGGACAACCTCGATCACCAGAACGATGTGGCCGACTCCACCCGCCCGGTCTTCAAGACAGCGGGGGGTCGCAAGGTTCTCGGCGGCGGCGGCATCACCCCGGATTACGTGGTGAAGTACGATACGCTGACCCCGTTCTCGGTCGATCTCATCCGCAAGAACGTCCTGTTCGATTACATGGAGCAGTATTTCGAGGAGCACGCGCAGAGCCTGCGGACGCAGTTCTCCGGCAAGTTCCCCGAGTTCAACCGGCAGTTCCAGATCAACGACGCGATGTGGAATGAGTTCCTCGCCTTCGCCAAGAAGAAGGGCGTGGAAGGGAAGCCCGAGCAGATCGCGGCCGACCGGAAGCATATCGCGATCCGCCTGAAATCCCGCCTGGCAAGGAGCCTCTTCGGCAACAACGAGTTCTATCAGGTTGCCCTTCAGGATGACAAGCAGTTCGAGAAGGCGCTGACGCTCTTCCCGGAGGCATCGAAAATCGCGCGGCTGACAATGCGGTAATACCCGCGCGATCATGGATAGCAGAACGCCACCACCCGATAGTTCGAGTGGTGGCGTTTTCGTTGTCGGGATATCGGCCGGAGAAGATCCAAGTATGCCTACGGCACAATCAGCCCCATCTTCTCCTTCATCTCGCGGAGCTTCGGCATAGCCACTGCCGCCGCCTGCTCCGCGCCACGCGCCAGCAGCCGGTCCAGCTCCGCCGCGTCCGCCATCAGGCGCGCGGCCCCCTCGCGAACCGGGCGGAACTCCTCGATCACCACCTCGGCCACCCGTTTCTTCAGATCTCCATAGCCCCTCGCGTTCGCGAAATCATTCTCCACTTCCTCGCCGCTCCTGCCCGTGATCACCTGATAGATGCTCAGCAGGTTGTTGACGCCGGCCTTCGCCGGATCGTCCGAGAAGCGGATCTCGTTTCCCGGATCGGTCACCGCCCGCTTGAAGGAGCGCTCGATCTCCGCCGGATCATCCAGCGGTCCCACCGAATGCCCCCGCACGCCGGAGGAGCTTTTGGACATCTTGACGAGCGGATTGTCCAGCCCCATGATCCGTGCCCCGACCTTCGCGATCACCGGCTCCGGCACCACGAACGTCTCCCCGTACAGATGGTTGAACCGCTCCGCGATATTCCGCGCAAGCTCGATATGCTGCTTCTGATCCTCCCCCGTCGGCACCTCCTGCGCGTCGTACAGAAGGATATCGGCGGCCATCAGCACGGGGTAATCCAGAAGGCCGGTCAGGACGCTCTCCTGCTTCGCGGACTTGTCCTTGTACTGCGTCATCTTGTTCAACCAGCCGAGCGGCGTGACGCAGTTCAGAAGCCAGCATCCCTCGGCATGGGCCGTCACGTGGCTCTGCACGAAGAGCGTGCTCTTGTCAGGGTGGATTCCCGCCGCAAGGTAGATCGCGGTAAGCTGCCGCGTCCGCATCCTCAGCTCCGCCGGGTCCTGCGGAACGGTCAGGCTGTGAAGATCGACCACGCAGAAGAAATTCTCCTTCTCCTCCTGCCCAAGCACCCAGCGCTTCAACGCGCCGATATAATTCCCCAGATGAAACTCGCCGGAAGGCTGCATGCCGCTGAAGACGCGACGCCTGGCCCCGGCCGGTTGTGCGGCGACGTTATCCCCCGTCCCCGCTGTTGCTGTTTCCATGTCTATAGAAGATGTTGAGAGATGTTCTGTTGATTCATCCTTCGCCATCGATCGCGGGCTGACCGCTTACGGCCTCTATGCCGTCGCCATGATCCGCCGCAACTGATCGATATGATTCAGCTCATGCGCCGCCGCCATCCGAAGCCAGCCAAGGCCGTTCAGATCGCCAAAGAACGGATGAGCCATCACCATGGAGTTCTCCAGCATGGCGCTGCTCTCGGCGGCCTGCCCCAGCAGGGACTGCCGCGTATCGGCGAGGCTCTGCATAATCTCCTCGCGATGAGCGTTACCACCCGGCGTGACCCCGTCGGGAGCGATACGGCGGCCGTCGGGATGCCATCGTCCGTCCCGGTTGCGCGGCGGGACAGGTTTTCCCGCAAGCGTTGCAAGGCGAAGTGCGCGAAGCACGCGCGCCACCGAGCCCTCCACCATCGCCACATGCTCCAGCACCATCCCGGGGCTCCAGGACTCGGCATCCGGGCGGAGGCCGAACTGGGCATCGGGGAGGCCGGCGGCAATGGTCAGAAGTTCGCGGCGCGATTCATCGAGCCGCGCAAGACACTCATCGGTGGAGAGAGATTCCAGGTTCACGGCGTCAGGAGGATTAATGAAACAGATGAATGATGCTGCGGAAGGCAGCCCCGGCGACGGCGATATTCCCGCGGCTCCGCGTTTGCCGGAGTCGCGGGAATATTCTCGAAAACGTTCGGCGCGACGGAGGCTAGCCCCTTGCGGCCTGCGACTCCAGCTTCGGATCGACAAGGGTCGCCATCATATCGTCCAGCGTCTCGCGCCGGCGGATAAGATGGGCATCGCCGTCCACCATCATCACCTCGGCGGGACGAGGACGGGAATTGTAGTTGCTGGACATCGCAAAGCCGTAGGCCCCGGCGTTCCTGATGGCGAGAATATCCCCCTCGGACGTTTCGGTCAGCTTCCTGTCCACGCCGAATGTGTCGGTCTCGCAGATACATCCCACCACCGTGTAGATCCGCTCGGTCCCCTCCGTCCTGTCCGCATTGACGATGCTGTGATAGGCATCGTAGAGCATCGGACGGATAAGATGATGCAGGCCGGAGTCGGTCCCGATGAAGACGCAGGATGGCGTCTGCTTCAGCACCGTGGCGGTGGTCAGGAGCCAGCCGGACTCGCTGACGAGAAATTTCCCCGGCTCGAACCAGAGCTCCAGATCGCGGCCGTAGTCGGCGCAGAAGGCGCGGAACCGCCCCGAGAGCCGCTTGCCGAGCGCCTCCACATCCGTCGCCACGTCGTCCGGCTTGTAGGGGACCTTGAAGCCGCTGCCGAAATCGATGAACTCCAGATGAGGAAAATCGGCGGCGTGTTCGAAAAGGATTTCCGCCCCGGTGATAAACGTCTCGGCGTCCAGGATATCGGAGCCGGTGTGCATGTGGAGGCCGGTGATCCGCATGTTGTAGCCGCGGACGATGCGGAGGATATGGCGCATCTGATGGATCGAGATTCCGAACTTGGAATCGATATGTCCCGTCTGAATATGGGCGTTGCCGCCCGCCAGAATATGGGGGTTGATCCTGATGGCGCACGGCCTGTCGCCGAACCGCTGGCCGAACCGCTCGAGCACCGAGATGTTGTCGATGTTCACCAGCACTCCCCGTTCCACCGCCGCCTCGATCTCCGCGAAGGAAACGCAGTTCGGCGTGTAGAGGATGTCGGAGATCGGAACGCCGCAACGGACCGCCAGCTCCACCTCGTACGACGACACGGCGTCGACCCCGATGCCGAGATCGTGAATGAAGCGGATCACCGACGCGTTGCTGTTCGCCTTGCACGCATACAGAAGCCGGAGCTTTACGCCGTCGAAGGCGGAGATGAGCCGTTGATGCTGGCGACGGATCACCGCGGCATCGTAGACATACAGGGGGCTGCCGAATTCCTCGACCAGCGATCGCGCCGTGCGCCCGCCGATCTGGATTCCATTATCACTGGCTCTTGTCGTTTCCGCGTTCATGATATTCCGCTTCAATTCGGGGAGAAGTAACCGGCGTATCTCCCGACCGCATCGCGCGCCGGAGAATGTCCGTGGGAGCAACCGGCCCGGCACGCTGATGCATGCGGGAGCCGATCAATCCCATGAAATTACAACTTCCACGCGGCAGATCGCGCAGCGTTCCGAAAAGCGATGAGGCGGATCGATATTCCGATCGCCCGGCGGAACCCGTCACAACGCGACCCGCACCCCGGCCATGAACGTCCTGCCATCGCCGGGAAGGATTCCGGGGCCGGGATAGGCCGTGGCGCGCGCCGTGAAATACTTCCGGTCCAGAAGGTTGTTGACGCTTGCCTCCAGGCGGATCGACCGCAGCACCCGCGCCTCCACGGAGAAATCGAACACGCTGTATTCAGGGATGATCCCCTGCTGGCCGTCCGCCCGGAAGGCCGTGTTCGCCGCGTCGGAAAAAGCGGAGCTTACGTAGCTCCCCTGCAATGTGGTGGAGATCCGGCGACCCAGCCGGTAGGTGAGCCCCGAACGGACGATCCAGTCGGGGCTGTTCTCCACCTTCTTTCCGTCCGCCGGCCCTTTCATATACATCGCGGAGGTATAGCCGATCGACGTGAAGAGCGTCAGGGAGCTCTCCCGGTCCTCATTCACGCCACCCACAAGCCCCAGCAGATCCAGCTCCCCGAACGACTCGATGCCGTAATGCCGGCTGGCCCCCACGTTCGTCCGCAAACCGCCGGGATAGCGCGCGGAATCCGGGAAGATGATGCCGATGCGATCGTTGTACTGAAGGAAAAACCCGTTGACATCGAAGCTCCCGATTTCCCCGATCCGGCCACGCACCCCCAGATCCGACGAGTATCCCTTCGATGATGTGACCGCGCTGTCCACGGGGATCTGATCGTATGGAAATTCCTGGGCATACAGAAGCGGCCGGTACGCCTGGCTGATGTTGCCGTAGAGATTGACGTTCTCCGAAAGCACTGCGGAGAGGCCAAGCCCGAACAGCGGGAATGTCTCCTGATACGTTCTGTCGATCGGCCTGATCGGGCCAAGCGTATCGAACGCGAAGAGCGATGTGGCGGGCTTCTCCTTTGCGTATGTGCCGGTTGCGCCGGTATTCAGATGCTCGATCCGAATTCCGGGAGTAACCGCCAGCCCATCGGCCAGCGGGATCTTCAACTCGCCGAACGCGGCGACGTTGTAGGAGACGAAATCGAGATCGAGCGTTTTGGTCCCCCTGTACTCCAGGTTGAAATCGCTCCCATCCATCCCGAGCCCCTGGGATCTGTTCGTGTTCGTCCGCGCGGCGCGGAAGCCGGTGGCGAGCGTGGCGCGGTTGTCATTGAACAGCCCGAACTGCGTCAGCAGACGCGCCTCCAGGCTGGCATCGCGGAAGATATCCCGGTTGACGCGGCGGCGATTGGTCCCGGTATCGGCGATGGCGGTGCTGGTGACCAGCGTGATGCTGTTCCGCTCGGCCGCCAGCCCCGCGGCCTTCACCGAAAGCCGCGTCTGGTCGGAGATCCTCTGATCGTACGTAAGCGCCGGCATGATCCTCGGCGCGCCGAACCAGTCGCGCGGACGATACGAGGCCCGCGGGTTCTCCGCGTACTGCTTCTCGGTAAGCCCGTTGGGCATATGCTCCTTGAACTGCATCGCCGTCAGCTCGACGCCAAGCCGGGCATCCGGGGAGATATCGTAGGTGACCCGGCCGTTCCCCGTGACAAACCAGTAGCTTCCCGACTCCCGCCATCCATCGCTCCGGCGAAAATCCAGATAGCCGTCGTAACTGAATTGATCCACCGTCCCCCGCAGCGATGTATACGTTGAATAGAGCCCGTAGCTCCCCCCCGACTGCGATGCCTCCAGCGCCAGGGGCCTGTCCGGCGGCGGCGCTTTGGTGATATAGTTCAGCAGCCCGCCGAACTGCGAGCCGTATTGCAGCGCCGCCGCCCCGCGAACCACCTCGATCCGCTCCAGCGATTCAAACGGCGGGGTAAAATGCACCTCCGGATAACCGTACGGATCGGAGGCGATATCGTAGCCGTTCATCCGCACGTTGAACTCCGACGAACGATGCGGGTTCAACCCTCGCGCCGCCACGTTCGCCTGGATTCCCGATCCATCGAACTCCCAGATCTGAATCCCCGCCGTATGCGAAAACACCTGCCGCGTGTTGTTCACCGCCAGATTGCCGTCGACCTGCGCCACCGATATCTGCTCGCTCTTCTTCCCGCTGAAGAGCGATGTCCCCTGCACGTCCGGCAGAGCCTGAAGCGTGGGCGTTCGCGGAGCGGTCACGACAAGCGGCGCGCCGGTTACCCTGATCGTGCTGTCGATCGCGGTGGAATCCCTCTGTCGCCGTCCCCGCGGCTGGGCAACCCCGGTGGCATGGTGGAATATCGCGGCAACGGCCAGCAGGGCCAGCGCCAGATGACGCGCGCGAATGAGATTGGTGGATGCTGTCATACAGTCTTCACTGTTTCAATGGTGAAAAAGAAAAACGAGATGGGAGTTTTTCGACGATTTCTGAACTGCCCGCGCGGATCTGATTCCGCTCGCGAATTCGGATGATGTGAAGGGGCTATGGTTGGTGACCATGGTCGATGGCCTGAGCACCGCTGCTCCGGTTTCGTCCGCGTCGATCCCCGGAAAGCCCGCCGCAGGCATATCCCGGCGGGATGCTTCGAGAGATTCTCCGGCCACGCAATGTTGCGCGGGAGGAGCAGTTGACGCGGACGATCAGGCCGTAGGGAGCGGCACTGTCAGAAACAGATCGGCAATGTATTAAATTTTCATAAGAGGCGGCAACGGAGGTAGTGACTCAGTTTGATATGGGGTTGATGATGATCGAAATCATGGAGAGCAGATGGCGTCTGTCATTCCAGCCCCATCGGTGCGAACCGGTGGCAGCACTGCCACGCCTCTGATGATGTCAAGATCCGTGGGAGCGTACCATCCCTCGCATGCCGGCGGAATGGTACGCTCCGATGGAGCTTGCGCGGGGAACGGAGATATCGTTGCTACAACCGGCACGCTCCTGACGGAGCTTGAAGAGTGATCGGAGGATCGTCGATGGATCATGGTGTTGTCAACCGGAGGGCTGGATTCACATTGAGTCACTACCAACCTGAGCCACTGCCTGATTATTCCGCCAGCCACTCCCGGCTCAGCCCGCGCTTCCTCTCATGGCGCGCCAGGGCAAGATCGATCAGGCGGGAGAGAAGCTCCCGGTAACCGATCCCGGACGCCTCCCAGAGCTTCGGGTACATGCTGATGGTGGTGAAGCCGGGGATGGTGTTGATCTCGTTGAAATAGAACTCACCGCTCTTCCGGTCCAGAAAGAGATCGACGCGCGCCATCCCCTCGCATTCAAGCGCCGAGAAGATCCTCCGCGCCATCGATTGCGCCCGCTCCGTTTCAGCGGGATCGAGCGCCGCCGGGATCATCAGCGCGGCACCATGCTCGTCCAGATATTTCGCCTCGTACGAATAGAACTCGTGCGATGGGGCGATCTCCCCTGGAATGCTCACCAGCGGCTCATCGCTCGACGCGATATTCTCAAGCACCGCAAGCTCGATCTCCCTGGCATCCACTCCCCGCTCTATCAGCACCTTTACATCGTACCGGAACGCATCGTCCAGCGCCCGGCCAAGCTCCGCCGCCGATGAAACCTTGTGGATGCCGACGCTCGATCCCATGTTCGCCGGCTTCACGAACGCCGGGTAGCCCAGGTTCTCCGCCACCCATCCCGCAAGCCCCGCCCCCGCATCGGCCCCCCGCTCGCGATCCCACCGGTCGCGCTTCAGCGAGAGATACGGCACGATCGGCAACCCGTCGGCGGCCACAAGCCGCTTGGCTACGTCCTTGTCCATGCCGACCGCGGAGGCAAGGACGCCGGGGCCGACGTAGGGGACATCGGCCAGCTCGCAGAGCCCCTGAATCGCTCCATCCTCGCAGAGAGGGCCGTGCATCACCGGAAAGACGACATCGATCCCCTGGGCCTCCCCGCCGGGTCCAAGCCTGAGGAGCGAACGCTCACCATCGCCGGAGAACGGGGGGAGCATGACGGGGGGAGCGTCCCTGAACACCGGAAGCGACTTCGCGGCGCCGTCGGCCATCATCGCCAAATCGTTCAGATGCCAGCCCCCATCCCTGTCGATGCCGATCGGGATGATCGTAAAGCGCTCCGGGTCCAAGTTGCGGATCACCGAAGCGGCCGATTGCAGGGATACCTCATGCTCGCCGGAACGGCCGCCATACAGCACCGCGACGCGTATTCGTTTCGAACTCATTGGCTGTCGAATGTTCCTGAAAATATCCCTGCTTCCCGTCATGCATTTCTATCCCGAATACCGGTACACCCCATCTTCACGGACCATCGTCTCCACCGTCCGGACGGCGTTGATGTTGAGCGGGCCGTAGATATGCGGAAATATCTCGCCGTGCGCCGCCTCATATTTCAGCTCGTTCGCCAGCAGCGCGGGATCGATGCCGAGAAGAAGCACGATCGGGCGATCGTGATAAAAACGATTGAGGCTCCGCTCCACCTGCTCCCGCTCGGAGCAATGAATGAAGCCCTCCGTGCCGAGCGACGCGGCCGTATACTCGTCACCGCCTCGGGCGGCCTCCCAGTCCGGGATAAGCGTGATATGATAGATCATCGTTCCAGCAGAGCTACAGGATTATCGAATCGCGCAATCGGACGTGAGGCGCGGATAAGATCTGATAACGGAAAACATGGAAGGGCCTCGACCGGCGGGCCAGCGGCCCAGTATATCAAAAATTCCGGGAAGCGGAATGCACGGGGATGAAAACGCGCAGGCGATCCCGATTCGATCGGGATCGCCTGCGCGCGAATCTCATTTCTCGTGGGGTCGCGGTCAACGCCCGACGATGATCTTTCTGCCTGCCATCTCTCCGCGCGCGCCACGAACGACCAGAATATAGGCGCCCGGCGCGATCCCCGGCACCGGAAGCACGGCATCGCCCCGGCAGGCTCCGTGAAAGACGATCCGCCCGGTGATGTCGATCATCTCCGCCGTGACCTCCACGCCTCCACGCGCGTGAACCCGGATCAGCCGTTCGGCGCCGGAGTAGGAGCATTGAAGCGGCGAGGCATCCTCATCGCCATCGACCGACGCGGGTTTGACAAATTCATCGGCGCCGACATCCGGGCGGCCGTCCGTTACCGGCGCGCAGTCGATATCGCTGCTTGCCTGCTGCGAGCCGATGTCGATAGCGGGAGAGCCGGCCCTCAGATGGAGATCCCCCTTCGTCACATCAACGAAGCTGGTGGCGGTGATATGATCGTAGTTTCCGCTGGAGAGAACGCCGATCACATCGATCAGCACGGTCGGGTTGTCGGTGAGATTGTCATACAGGCTGACCCCGAAGCTCTGCGGATAGCGGATGGTGATCGCGCCGGTTTTCGGCGTGCCGGGACGGTAGACGGAGTTGTGCTGAATCGTGACCCCCTGCGCCGCCGCGAAGAGCATTCCGCCGCCATCGCCGAAACCGCCGGTGATGAAATTGTTCCCGACGATGACATTCTCCACGAACGTGGTAAAGCTGGTGGAATCCCCGACAAACATCCCGAGATCGCAGCCGGTGATCCGGTTCCGGGAGATCTGGATATTGCCCGCCCCGCCCGTCACCACAATAGCCGTGCTGACCGGCACGGGCTCCGAGGCTGACGCGATATCCTCGAACACCGAGTTGGTGATCGACCAGTTCGTCCCCCCGTTCACGCGAATCCCATAGACCGGCTGATTGCGGCTTTTCGATGCGGAGTAGCCGAACCGGCAACACTCCACGATGCCGTTGCCGGCGTCCGCCAGCGCCGTTCCATCCGCACGCACCAGCGTTGTCCCGGCATCCTGGAAGTCCACATTGTGAAGCAGCAGGTTGCTGATGGGATGGCCCGGATCGATAACCACCGCGCTCGACGCCATGCCGCGAACAGTGAGATCGGCGAGCGTGAAATTCCCCTCCGTCACGCGGAAGGCCGCGGAGTCCGGCGAGAGAGCAATGCCGGTGATAACGACGCCCCCCCGGTTTCCCGAGAGCGAGCGTATGATGATCCCCGGCCTGCTGATGGTAACAGCGCCGGTAAGCGCATACTCTCCGTCGCGGAGGTAGATCGCCGTCGGCCCGTTCGCGCCGGCGATCGCCGCGCGCAGCCCATCGACCGAACCGACGGTATCCCTCGTCCCGTTGAGGAGATCCCCGACCGGGCCGCAATCGCACTGCGCGAATGCGGCCACGCGAATCATCAGGAGAAGGATCAGAGTAGAAATCAGCTTCATCGATTATTCCTTGTTGTTCTGTCGTCATGCCGCGCCCGGCGCCACGGAATAGTCTTATCCGGGCGCTCCGCCACTGACACCGGGGTTTCGGGAGCGTAACTGTCGGATGTTGCTAAAGACGCCGGGCATGGCCGGCATTCGGCCCACGGATCGATCGCCTCCGAGGCAGGCGACTGTCTGCCTCGCGGCGATGACTCCTCCTCGTTTCGGAGCACCCCCCCGGCTCCAGGACGATGCCGACGCGACACGCCCGGCAACCCCGACGGCAACTTTTCCTATCTTGGGCGCCCACTGGAGAACGCACTATGATCGAATTCATCGATGTCCGGAAAACATATGGCGGGGAGATCGCCGTGAATGGGGTATCGCTCCGGGTCGAGACCGGGGAGCTGTGCGTGCTCCTTGGCCCGAGCGGCTGCGGCAAGACCACGCTTCTCCGCATGGCGAACCGGCTGGTGGAGCCCACGTCCGGGACGATCATGATCGACGGGGAGGATATCATGTGCTCCAGCCCCGTGGAGCTTCGCAGGCGGATCGGCTACGCGATTCAGAGCGTGGGGCTGTTTCCGCACAGGACGGTGGCGCAGAACATCGCGACCACGCCGGAGCTGATGGGGATGGCGGCCGGGAAGATCGCCGCGCGAACCGACGAGCTGCTCTCGATGATGAACCTTGAACCGGCGCGCTACCGCGATCGCTATCCATCGCAGCTTTCCGGTGGGGAGGCACAGCGTGTGGGGGTGGCGCGCGCGCTGGCGGCCGATCCTCCCCTGCTGCTGATGGACGAGCCGTTCGGGGCGATCGACCCGATCAATCGCGCGGAGATCCGCGAGGAATTTCTTGCGCTCCAGCGGCGGCTCCGCAAAACCATCATCTTCGTCTCGCACGATATCCCCGAGGCCCTTTTCCTTGCCGACCGGATAGCGTTGATGCGGAGCGGGAACATCGAGCAGGTCGGAGCGCCGCCGGAGCTGATCGCCTCCCCGGCAACTGAGTTCGTGAAGCGGTTCTTTGGAGGCGACCGGCGGATGCTGCTGCTGGAGACGACCCGCGTGGCGGAGATGACGATCCCCCCGGCCGGCCCCGGCAACCCGCGCGCGGCGATCGCGGCGGAGAGCACGCTCAGGGAGGCATTGCTGGCGCTGATGAGCGGCGACGGCGAGCATCTCGGCATCCACGACGGGAACGGCGGCATGCTCGGGGAGATCACGCTCGGTGACATTCAGCGGCACATGGCGCTGGCAATGCGGGCCGATGGAGAACCACGCCGATGAGCCTCCTCGATTTTCTTCATGAGTACGATCAGAGCCTGCTGATAGCGCTGGGCGAACACCTCCGGCTTGTGGGGATAGCCCTGCTGATAGCGGTGGCGGCCGGCGTGCCCACGGGCGCATGGATTGCTCGTGGGGAACATCGCGCCGGCCCGGTGCTGCTTGCCGCCAACATCATCCAGACCATCCCGAGCATCGCGCTGTTCGGCCTGATGATCCCGATCCTCGCCATGGTCAACCACGGGATAGGATTTCTCCCCGCCGTCATCGCCCTGATCCTTTACGCGCAACTGCCGGTGATCCGGAACACAAGGGTCGCCCTGCGGGCAATTCCTCCGGCCACGCTGGACGCGGCGCGCGGGCTGGGGATGACCGAACGGCAGATATTCCTCCGCGTCGCGCTTCCGCTGGCCGCCCCCGGCATCGTTGCCGGCATCAGAATCGCCGCGACGATGAGCATAGGCGTGGCGGCGGTGGCGGCCTACATCGGCGCGGGGGGGCTGGGGATATTCATCGTGCGGGGGATTCAGACGACGTGGGATATGATGACGATCGCGGGAGCTGTCGGCATAGCCCTGCTGACGCTGGTGGTGGAGATCGCGCTGGGAATCGTCCAGAGAATGCTGACGCCGAAAGGGTTGCGGGTTCGCGGGGGAGGACGATGAACGAGCTGTTCCCCTTCTTCGCTGACCACCTGAAGGATATCGGGCTGCGGCTTGGGGAGCATGTCCGCACCGTCGGCGTGGCGCTGCTGCTGGCGATTCCGCTCGGCATGGGCATCGGCATCGCCCTGTCGCGGGGATGGGCGCGGAGGATACGCGGCCCGGTGTTCTACCTTCTGGGGCTGGGGCAGACCATCCCGTCGCTCGCCCTCCTCGCGCTGGCGGTCGGCCTGCTCGGCATCGGCGTGGTGCCGGCCGTGATCGCCCTGCTCCTCTATTCGATTCTGCCGATCGCGCGCAACTGCTACACCGGCATTCAGTCGGTCCCCGACGCCGCCGTGGACGCGGCGCGCGGGCTGGGTATGACACAGTTGCAGATCCTTCGCTCGGTCCAGCTTCCGCTGGCCGGCGCCTACATCATCGCCGGGATCAGGACCGCCACGGTGGTCGCGATATCGGCGGGCGCCCTGGCATCGCTGATCGGCGCGGGAGGGCTGGGGGATTTCATCTTTGCCGGGATCAGCCTCTACAGGCCCGAGGAGATGCTGGCCGGCGCCATACCGACGGCGCTGCTGGCGCTCGGGGCCGATTTCGGGCTGTCGCTGCTGGAGAAACGGCTGGAACGCTGGCGACGGTGAACGGGGCGTGGAGCGGCATCGGCACGCCCCATCGATATCGTGACCGAAACGCACGGATAGTGACCCCGTTTCACCACAGGCTCCCGGAAACATCCACCATTCGACCGAAAATCATCGCTGGCATATCCGTTGGTGATCGAATATGAACGACCGGAAACCGAGTGCGTAACGATCGGGCGATGGCATCCTCCATCCGATCATCCTCCGGTGGTTTCATTCATTCGCGCGGAGCCATGTCATGCGGTCAGTTCCATACCTTCCGTCCGCCGTCATCGTTCTTCAGATCCTTCTTGCCGGCACCGCGTGGTCGCAGAGCGCCGCGTGGAAACCGGCGGGCGCCCTGAAGGAACTGGTGGAGAAACCGGCGAGCTGCCCCCCGGCGGAACATCTTTCCAACGGGCTCTCCCCCACTTCGTTCAGCACCGCAACGACGATCTCCTTCGAGCTTCCGGCGGATGAGCGGACCTCCCTCTGGATCATCGACGCAACCGGCCGGGTGGTCGGCACGCTTATCGACGGCCGGCTCCGCGCGGGGAATCACCACGTCAGGTTCGATGCCGCGGGGCTTCCGGCGGGGATCTATCGCTATCTGCTCCGGACGGGAATGAAGGTGGAATCGAGAACGTTCACCGTTGCCGGATAATACGATGGCCGGATGATGGATCGATATTCCATCATCCGGCCATCGCCGACGATCGTCACCGCGCGATTCATCATCCATCACAAATCCGCCGACACCTCCGTCAGCAGCTTTGTGAGCATGGCCGGCTCCACCGGCTTCAGGAGGTGATGATCGAAGCCCGCCTCCCGCGACCGGCGCCTGTCCTCCGGCTGGCCCCATCCCGTCACCGCCACAAGCACCACATTCCGTCCCCACGACTCCTCGCGAATCCGGCGGGCCACCTCGTAGCCGTTCATCCCCGGCATGCCGATATCCAGCAGAACCATATCCGGAAGAAACGCGGCGCCAAGCCTCAGCGCCTCCCGTCCGTCGTGGGCGGAACGTACTTCATTGTTCATCATCCCCAGCAGCATCGTCATGCTGAGGGCGGAATCCCGGTTATCATCCACGACCAGAATTCTACGATGGCGCGTGGCGGTGACGCTATCCCCATCCGTCCCGGCCGGCGCATCCCCGGCGTGGAGCGCAAGCATCGGCAGCCGCACCATGAACCGGCTTCCGTGGCCCACGCCGGCGCTCCGCGCTTCCACCGTCCCGCCGTGCATCTCCACCAGCCGCCTGACGATCGTCAGCCCGATCCCGAGTCCCCCGCGCGCCTTCTCCAGCGATTGATCCACCTGCGTGAACATCTCGAAGATGCCGGGGAGCATCTCCCCTGGAATTCCCACGCCGTCATCCTCCACCGCCACAACCACGGTATCTCCGTCCGGCCCCACGCTCAGGCTGATATGCCCTCCCGGCTCGGTATACTTCGCTGCGTTGTTGAGCAGATTGCTGAACACCTGCGAAAGCCGCGTGGCGTCGGCATCCACCATCACCGGCCCGGCCGGCAGTTCAAGCCGCAGCGTATGCGCCGCCCCCTCTATCAGCGGCCTGCTGGTCTCCACCGCGTCGTGGACGATACCGGCAATATCCACCGGGCCCCTGCGAAGTTCGATCCGGTTCCTGCTGATGCGGCTCATGTCCATGAGGTCATCGATAAGGCGGACCATCTGCCCAAGCTGCCGTTCCATCATCTGGCGCACCTCCTCGACCGTGGGATCGTCGCTCCCCATAAGGTTCATCACCTCCAGGCCGCTGCGGAGGGGAGCCAGCGGGTTGCGAAGCTCATGGGCGAGCGTTGCCAGGAACTCATCCTTGCGACGGTCGGCCTCCGTGAGCGCCTCCTCCGCGCGTTTCCGCTCGGTGATATCGATACATGCGCCGGCCATGAACGATGGCCTTCCGGCGTCATCCAGCACGGTCTTTCCCCGGTCGGCGATCCAGCGTTCGGTGCCATCCGGCCAGACGATGCGGAAATACATATCGAAGTCCGCCCCGTCCCTCATGCACCGCTCGCACTGCGCGAGCACCTCCGGCCGGTCGGCCGGATGAACGAGCGCGATAAACTCCTCAAGGCTGCGCGCGGTTTCTCCCGGCGGCAGGCCGAACACCCGGTCGAGGTTCTCATCCCATTCAAGGCCATTCCCCACCATATCCCAGCGGAACGTGCCGATTGCCCCGGCCGCGAGCGCGGCATCCAGCCTCCGCTGCGTATCGCGCAACCCTTCCTCCGCCCGCTTCCGCTCGATATACTGCGCCAGCCCGTCCGACAGGGGAGCCAGCTCGCTGAACACGGCATCGGCGATCGGCTGGCGCGAGAACATCGCGATCACGCCAACGACATGCCCATCCACGACCAGAGGGTAGCCGGCAAAGCCCACCATCCCCTCGCGCGCGGCCCATTCCGGATCGCCGATTTCGGGATCATTCCCCATGTCGTTGGTCAGGTGTGGCAGACGGCTCTCCGCGATGCGCCCGATCTTGAACCTGCCCACCGGCACGCGACCGTGCGCGCCATCGAGATCGGTATATATTCCGGCACTCGCGCGCAGTTCCAGCATCGCGGGCTCCCTGTCGATCAGCCATATGCGGGCGAATGCCATGTCGAGATGTTCCACGAGGAGCGTGGCGCTCCGCTGAAGCACGGCTGCCAGGCCATCGCCGCTGGCAAGCGCCATCGCCATGTCGAACCGGAGCGTCGCGATACGGGCATAGCCGGCCTGCACCTCATCCGAGCGCCGGCGTTCGGTGATATCGCGGAAGTACACCGCAAGCCCGCCATGCTTTGCCGGATAGGCGTTGATCTCGTACCAGCGATCCGAGGCCATATGATGATATACGAGGTTGGTGGGAACGCGCTGCTCCATCGCCCGCCCCAGTCCTGATTCCAGATCCGTCCCCACCGCTTCCGGAAACAGCAGCCGGAAGTCACTGCCGACAAGATCATCCCATCCCATCCTGAAGATGTTCCGCGCGGCGGAATTCACGTAGGTGAAATTGTAGCCGCCATCCAGCTCGATAAAGCCCTCGGTGATGCTTTCGAGGATGTTGCTGGTCTCCGCCTTCAGCTCCTCCTCGCGCTGGAAGGCAAGCCGGCGAAGCCTGGCAAGCGCCAGCGTTCCGGCGACACGCGCAAGCAATTCCCTGGCGCTGAACGGTTTGATCAGATAATCGTCAGCACCCGCCTGAAGGCCCTCCACGCGGGCCTCCTCCCCCGCGCGGGCGGAGAGGAGGATGACCGGTATCGACGCGACCCGCGGATCGGCGCGCATCGCGCCCAGCAGGCCGAACCCGTCCAGGTTCGGCATCATCACATCGGTAAGCACCAGATCGGGGGGGCGTTCCAGCACGGCGCGCAATGCCTGCCTGCCGTCGGCAACGGCGATCACGTTGTAATCCGCGGAGAGCAGCCTGTACACATATTCCCGCATGTCCATGTTATCGTCGGCAAGAACCACCGTGGGCCGGCCATGATCCATGACATCGGGGAGCCGCGCGGTTTCCTCTTCAGCCGTTGGCGACGGCAGGGGTTGCGCCGGAACGGAACCCGCGTCCGGAAGCCACCGGAGCGCCTCCTCGACGAATGCATCGGCGCCGATCGCGGTGGAGGCAAGCGTCTTGCCGCCATCGATACGATCGGCCGGCAGATGGTCCTTCCCGAGAGGAAGACGCACGCGAAATGTGCTCCCCCGGCCAGCCACGCTCTCCACGCCGAGAACGCCCCCATGGAGCTTCACCAGCTCCATCGCCAGCGCCAGTCCTATTCCGGTTCCCTCCTGGGTCCTCCCCCTGGCCCCCTCCACGCGATGGAAGCGATCGAAGATCCTTGGAAGCTCGTCTTCCGGTATCCCGATCCCCGTATCCTCCACCGAGAGGAGCACGGAGCGATGCCCCGCCGTTTCATCGGCGCGCAGCGATACGGTGATCCGGCCGGCGAGCGTGTATTTGAACGCGTTGGAGACCAGGTTGAGAACGATCTTCTCCCACATGTCCCGATCGACATAGGCGGACTCCGGCAGCGGGGGACAATCGATAACCAGGCGCAGCCCCGCGTTCTCCGTCGCGGCGCGGAAGACGCTTGCAAGCTCCGCCGTGAACGCGGCCAGATCGACCGGCTGGAACACCGCCCGCACGCGCCCCGCCTCGATGCGGGAGAAATCGAGAAGGGAGTTGACGAGCTTCAGCAGCCGCCGGCCGTTCCGGTGGACGATCGTCAGCAGCTCGCGGTTATCGGGCGTAACCTGATCCGCGGGTTTGGCGAGGATGTCATCGATCGGCCCGAGCATGAGCGTAAGCGGGGTGCGGAACTCATGGCTGACGTTGGAGAAGAATGTTGTCTTGGCGCGATCCAGCTCCGCGAGCGCCTGGGTCCGTTTCCGCTCCTCCTCATAGGCCTGCGCGTTGGCGATGCTGGCGGCGATCTGCGCGGCGACCAGATCGATAAACCCCCGATAGTTGTCGTCGAACAGCCGGACCGGGTTCAGCCCGACGATCAGCACACCCGCCCGGCCGGTCTGTCCGGAAGGCGCGATCGGAACTGCCACCGCCTGTCTCGGCGGATATTCCCAGGGGCCTCTGGGGAGCGTGGCCGCCAGATCATCCGGCAGGGAGATATGACGCAGGGAGTGGCTCCGCAGCACCTCGGCAAACGGCCAGATGCGATCCTCTCCAAACGGAACCGAGTCGGGCACGGCCGGATGCCCCGGCTCCACCCCCGACGTGCCGGCAAGGAAGAGACGCTCCCGGCCCGGATCGGTCAGATAGATCATCGCGAAGGGGAGATCGAACGGGTTGCCGGTGAGACAGCCGGCGCTCCGCGAGCATGCGTCATCGAACGTTCGCGCGTCGGCGGTGGCTGCCGCCAGATCCCGCAGAAGCGCAAGCTGCCGCTCCCCGATGATCTTCTGCGTGTCGTCGGTATTGGCGCAGATGATCCCGCCGATTCCGCCACCGTCATTGGGGACCGGGCTGTAGGAGAAGGTGTAGTATGTCTCCTCGGGATAGCCGTTGCGTTCCATGATCAGCAGCAGCGCCTCATCGTACGTCCCCTCGTCGTTCCTGATCGCCGATTCCACGCGCGGGCCAACCTGGTCCCAGATCTCCCGCCAGACCTGCGAGGCAGGCTGTCCAAGCGCCTCCGGGTGCTTCCCTCCAACGATCGCCTTGTAGGGATCGTTGTAGATGTTGATCAGATCCTTCCCCCACCATACGAACATCGCCTGGCGGGATGTCAGCACGATCCGCACCGCGGTCTTCAGGCTCTGCGGCCATTCCGCCGCCGGGCCTAGCGGCGTGAGCGACCAGTCGAACGCCCTCATGCGCGCCCCCATCTCCCCTCCGCCGGAGAGAAAGTCCTGGTCCGCCTTTCTATCTGGGGCCGAACTATTCATAGCAGTACGATCATTTATCCTGGTTCAGAGAGCATTGAAAAGCCTTCGATTTCAAACAAGCACATCGCCATCATTATTCCGTCCGAACGCATCGACCCGCGACGGGCCGCCATGCGCCCGGCACACCGATGCCGGCACGATGAGGCAGGGCTCCGCCCTCCATTGTTATCGGTAACGGCTTCATGATAATCTACCCATCACCCCGCCAGTGCAGATTGCGATGATCGAAACAATCGATACGATAAAGGGGATGGGAGAGGGCCCGCGAGGGCCGGGGAACATTGGACGGAAGAAGAACCAAACTCGTACGCGATTGCATGAAGTTCCCGCAGGGGGGTAACAGCATGTGCCGTTCCAGGGCTCGGCGTATATGTCAGCGGACGGGCCGCGCGACCGGCATATTCACCGCGAGGAAGCCGGAGACGGCATCCCTGTAACCGGGCTGCGGATCGTTGCGCGATGGAACCGCCATCAGATCCTCATGACCGGCCCCCCGGATCGTGATAAAGATTTTATGGGCATCAATTGCCCTGCCATCGTTGGCGGCCTTGAGCATCCCCAGGATCTCCGGTTGCGGCGCCAGCGGATCGTCCGTGCCGCCGACCAGCATTACCGGACAGCGAAGCCTTCGCATCGCCGCGAGCGGCGAGATGTCCGCCACGCGCACCCCCAGCGTCCGCTCGGCGATCGGGACCATCAGGGCACCGGCGATCGAGGCGGGCAGGAGGAGATAATGCCGGAAACGATGATCGATGGCATGCTCCATCGTATCGTAGGTGCTTTCGAGGATCGCGAAGCGGATCGAGTCAAGCTCCGGCGCCGCCAGAGCGATGGTGGCGCCCCCCTGTGATACGCCGATGCAGCCGATATCGCGCACGCCCCGTCCCCGGAGGAAAGCGATCGCGGCGGTCAGATCATGCCGCTCGTAATAGCCCATCGATATCATGTCGCCATCGCTCTCGCCGCATGCCCGCGCGTCGTAGAGAAGAACGCCGTATCCCAGTTCAAGGAGCCACCGCGCCCTTGGAATCATGTGGGTGCGGTTGCCGGTGTACCCGTGAAGCAGGATCACCGTCGGCCTCCCCTCGGCGGGAGTCGCGTACCATCCGCGGAGCGTCAGCGAGTCGGTCGTGCGAAAGGAGACGGGTATGAACGCGGCAGGAGCATCGGCGGGAGGCGGATCGATATGGACGTGCCTCGCGGAGGTAAAGCGCATGGCAAAACCCCACGACGCCGCCACGAAGAGCGCACCGGCAATGCCGATGCCGCCGATGATGCGTCGAATCCGTTTCCGGGTCATGTGTGATATCGTTTTATCTGGAGGAAGATCATCCGGGTTCAACCGGCGGGGGATGAACATAGCCACGCGCCCGGATGGCGGGCAAGTGAGAATCGATGATGATCGGTCGGCGAACAATCATATTTTGACGGCACTATGTGGCGCTTCACGATAATCCGCCTGACGGCGATCATCCTTCTTCCCATGATGACACTCTCCTGCGCGAAGCGGGGGACCATCGTCGTGGGGGCGAAGGCGTTTACCGAGGGATATCTTCTCGGACATATGGCCGTGCTTGCGCTGCGGGATGCGGGTTTCGATGTGGAGGAGCAGTTCGGGCTGGCGACGGCCGCCATGAGGAGCGCGCTGGAAACCGGGCAGGTGGATCTGTACTACGAGTACACGGGCACCGCCTATACCGTCTACGCCAAGGGAACCGACAAGAGCGTGATGACCGATTCGGCGCGCGTCTACAACGCCGTGCGGACGTTCGACAGCAGCAGGCATGGCCTGATCTGGCTGACCCCGATCCCCTTCGATGATACCTATGCGCTGATGATGAAGCATGACCGGGCCGATCGCGAGGGCATTCATACGATCTCCGATCTGGCCGGCGCCATCACCAGGGGCTCCAACCTCCGCATCGCCGTCGATGGCGAGTTCTACGAACGGCCGGACGGGCTGAAGGCGCTGGTGCGGCACTACGGTTTCCCGGAGAAGAACATCGTAAAGCTGGACGCGGGGCTGATCTACAGGGCGCTCACCGAAGGAAGCATCGATGTGGGGATGGGCTACTCCACCGACGGGCAGATTCAGGCGTTCAACCTGTCGCAGCTTCGCGATGACCGCGCGTTCTTCCCGGCGTACAACCCGGCGGCGGTCGTCAGAAAGGATCTTCTGCTGGAACAGCCACGCGTGCGCGCGGTGCTGGAACGGCTGAACGCCTACATCACCCCCGCCGTCATCAGAACGCTGAACGCGGAAGTAAGCATGGAGCATCGCGATCCACGGAAGGTGGCTGAACGCTGGCTGCGTGCACAGGGCCATGCCCCGCGCACCAGCTATTGCGCCCCTCCGGGGCTTGAAGGAAGGAAGGACTATCCATAAGCTCCAACGGACCAACCCCAGGCGCGCTAGTCACCGCCACCCACGTCGATATACTCCCCCTCGATATAGTTGTCGTTGCTGGTGCCCGTCACATCGGTCGGCTCCGCGTGGTGGGTGCTGATCGTGTGCTCGCCGCTGAAGCGTGAGTCCTCCAGTGGAAGTCCGACTTCCTCGGTATCGGTTGGGAGCGTCGCGGGATCGGTTACATCGGGATCGGGGCGCTCCGCCTTGCCGTTGATGCCGGGGTTGGCCGGCTCCGAATCGGGCGCGCTCTGCTTCCCGGCGGGATCGTGCTGTTCGTTATCCATGATATCCTCCATCGGTTATTCAATCGATTAGGAAGGATCAATTTTCCTGCCATATACCGAAACGGGTCGGGGAGATCACCCCTCCAGGCTCCAGCGCGTCCCCTCCTTGGTATCCTCCAGCGCAACGCCCAGCCCCTTCAGCCGGTCGCGAATCACATCGGACATGGCAAAATCCTTCCGGCCGCGCGCCTCCTTCCGAAGCTCGATCAGCAGTTCGATAAGATCGCCGGCGATGGCGCCATCCCCCCCTCCATCCCCGGCAAAGAGGTTGAGGCCGAGAATCGTATCGAAGGCCAGGGTAAAGCTCTCGACATGACGATGCAGCAGATGCGCGTCCGGAGCGCCGGCCGCCAGCAGCTTGTTCACTTCCCCGATCCCCTCGAAGAGCGCCCCGATCGCCACGGGGGTGTTGAAATCATCATCCATCGCGGCAAGGAACGCATCCATGAAGGGGAGATTTCCCCCGGCCGGCGCGCCGTTGCCCCCTCCCTTCGCCACCTCTCCGATGAGCCGCGCAATCGTCTTGCGGAGCTTCTCCAGGCCGGTCGCGGCCGCAACGATCGCCTCCTCGTTGAACTCCAGCGTGGAACGATAATGACTCTGGAGGATGAAGAAGCGGATCGCCATCGGATCGTACTTGCCGAACAGCACCTTCATGTTGGTGGCGTTGCCGAGCGATTTCCCCATCTTCCTGCCGGCGGTCGTCACCAGGTTGTTGTGCATCCAGTAACGGACGAACGGCTTGCCGTTGGCCCCCTGGCTCTGTGCTATCTCGCACTCATGATGCGGAAACTGGTTGTCCAGCCCCCCGCCGTGGATATCGAACGTGGCGCCCAGGTAGAACTTCGCCATCACCGAGCACTCGATATGCCAGCCGGGAAATCCCCATCCCCACGGGGAGAGCCACTGCATGAAATGTTTATCATCTGCCTTCTTCCAGAGCGCAAAATCGAACGGCCCGCGCTTCTCGCTCTTCACCGCCACCCGGCCGCCATGCTCCTGCTCATCGGTGGTCCGGTTGGAGAGGCCGCCGTAGGGGACAAAGCCATCCTCGAGGGGCCGGCTCTCGTACTCGGTGATATCAAAGTATACCGACCCGTTCACCTCGTAGGCCAGCCCTTTCCCGATCAGCGTTTCGATTGCCTCGATCTGCTGCCTGATAAAATCGGTGGCATGCGGCGTGCGATCCGGGCGGAGCATGTTCAGCCGGTCCATATCCTCCCAGAAGCTCTCCTCGTACTCCAGCGCGATCTCGAATGGCGAGCGATGCTCCAGGCGCGCCTGCTCCTCCACCTTGTCCTCCCCCTCATCGGCATCCCCGGCCAGATGCCCCACATCGGTGACGTTCATCACGTAGAGGAGATGGTCCTTGCCGTAGCAGTGCATCAGGTAGCGGCGGATAACATCGAACGAGACGAAGCTCTTCGCATGGCCGATATGAGGATGGCTGTAGACCGTTGGGCCGCAGCGGTACATCCTTACCAGATTCGGATCGATCGGTACGAACTCCTCCTTGGTACGGGAGAGGGTATTGAAGATGCGAAGAGACATGGCGTCGGGTAATTGTTCGGTTCAATGATTGTATCGCCCCGGCGTTGGCCGGATCATCGGGGGTTCAACCTCTGTCGGCGGCGTCGTGTTCGGCGTCCATGACGCTTTCGGCGCGCAACAGGCTGAGGGCATGGGGGAGGATCGGGAGGATGGCCTCCAGACACTCACGCGCCCCTTTCGGAGAGCCGGGAAGATTGATGATCAATGTCCTTCCCGCGATGCCGCAGACCGCGCGGGAGAGCGCGGCGTAGGGGGTTTTGCCGAACGAGGCGGCGCGCATCATCTCCGCAAGGCCGTCGGCGCGGCGTTCGATCACCATCAGCGTGGCTTCCGGCGTAACGTCGCGCGGGGCGAAGCCGGTGCCGCCGGTGGTGATGGCAAGGGCGATATCGTTCGAGATGGCCCCCTCAAGGGCTCTGGCGATATCCTCCTTCTCGTCCGCGACCAGCAGGTGATCGCGTGGATCGAACATCGCGCGATCGAGCGCGGCGGCCACCGCCGGGCCGGAAAGATCCTTCCTGGCGCCGGATGCCGAGCGATCGCTCACGGTGATAATGACTACACTGTATGGCATTGTTGAAGCCTCGATAATCGATCTATTCCTTTCCTTCAAGATGCCTGTCGATCAGGCGGATGGCGCTGTCGATCTGTTCCGCCATGTTCCGGCGCTCCTCCTCACTCAGCATGGAATGCCCCTCCGCCGCGCCGTTCACGGTCGCCACTCCCGCCTCCCTGAGCCGTTCAAGCTCATCGCTCATCTCTCCCACTCTCATCCGGAGCCGCTCCAGCTCGCGCTCGGCATCCACCGCCTCCATCTCCTTCCGGGCGGCCATGTCGAGCGCTTCGGCCAGATCGTTCCCCAGGGCATCGATCCGCGCCTGACCCGCCTTCACCCGATCGTCATCGCTCGCGCCGGCCTGCCTGATCTGCTCGCGCAGCCCGTCGATCGTCGCGCGCGATTCCTCCCGTTCATGCTGAAGCTCCGCCAGCCGGCGATCCACCTTCTCCCGCTCCAGTTCCGCCGTGTCCAGGCGCTCCTTCATCCCGGCCAGCTCCACGGCATGCTCGGCGTCGAGCTGGCGGATGGCGGCGTGGAGCCGGTCCAGCTCCCCCTCCCGCATCTCGATCCGCTCGCGGGCCGGCACCAGCGCGGCGCGCACGCCGTCCAGATCGTCAGTGGTCCGGCGATGCTCCTCCTGAAGCCGCGCCAGCTCGTCGCGCAGGGACTCCACCAGCCCCTCCTGCTCGACGCTTTTCGTCCTGACGCTCTCGCCGTCGCGGAGCTGTTCCTCAAGCCGGACGCGGTTCTGATCGAGATCGGCGAGGACGTCCTCCATGCGAAGTTTTTCGTTGACGAGCGCGGCCACCTCCGTCCGGGCCATCGCCTCGGCGCGCGTGGCGGCATCCAGCTTCCCGATTGCCTGAAGATGTTTCCCCTCCAGCGTGGCACGGTCCCCCTGAAGCCGCGCCACCGCCTGCTGCAATGCGTGGCTCTCCCCGCGCAGGCGCTCCATCTCAGCCCCCATCGAGCTCAGCTCCCCCTCATCCCTCGGCTCGATCCTCGATATCTCTCCGAGCAGCCGTTCGTTTTCCGCCTTCGCCGAGGCCAGCTCATGCCGGAGCGCCAGCACTTCCCTGTGCGTCTGTTCCTCCTGCGACCAGTTCTTTTCCTCGGCTTCGCGGCGCGCGGCAAGCTCTTTCCGCAGCTCCGCGAGCGTATCCTCCTGTTCGGCGATCAGCCCCTCGCGATCCCTGATGGTGCTCTCAAGCTCCGCAAGCCTGTTGAAGCTCTCCTCATGTCGCCGCTCGGCATCGCCGACCCGCGACTCCAATTCCAGCACGCGCTTCCGGTCCCTGGCCGCCATTTCAAGCTGCGCCGATGTGGCGGCATCGGTGGACTCCCGTTCCTGCGTCAGCTCATCGATCCTCTCGCGAAGCTGCTTCCGCTCCCGCCGGAGATCGCGATATCGGTCCCCGAGGATTTCGAGCGACTGCTGAAGCTTGTCGATCGACTTGCGAATATCCGCCGTCTCGTTGGATCTCATTGGTCGTCCCACCTAAAGTGTCCGTTTCCGCGCGCCGGCTCCGACCGGAGCGCTCGAAGATTACGCTGCTGGTTCCCGGCGAATCGTGCCATATGCCGAAGGCCGATTCGGGCCATCACGCCGGGAGCCGCAATTGATGTTCATTCCGGGGCGATCGACCACGGGATGCCGCCGACACCGCCGCCCCACCATATCACCATCCCACGCCGTGGCATCTCCCCGCATCAACGGAACCTTGCCGTTCATGCACCTGTCAGCTTACGCACCACGCAGTTTCGCGCCGTGCTCCTGATCCAGCTTTCTCACGATCTTTCCGACAACCTTCTCGATCTCCCCATCCTCAAGAGTCCGCTCGTACGAGGTAAAGGAGAGCGAGTAGGCCACCGATTTCTTCCCCGGCTCCATCCCCTTCCCCTGATAAAGATCGAAGAGCCGGACGTTGGAGAGCAGCGCCCCTCCGGCGCCGAGGATCGTCTTCTCCAGCTCCGCGTTCGTCCGCTCCGCGTCCACCACGATCGAGATATCGCGGAGAACCACGGGGAACTTCGAGGGAGCCTTGTACCGGGTCGGCGTGAAGGCGTGCTCCGCAAGGCGTTCAAGGTCGATCACGGCGATCACCGGCGCGCCGGCGATATCATGCCGCTCCATCAACTCAGGATCGAACCGGCCGGCGCGACCGATCTCCGCGTTACCGGCGTGGATGGAGAGCGCGGGTGCATCGAAGCCCCATTTGGCGTCATCGGCGGCGCGATACGTGACATTGCCGACCCCGACCCGATCGAAATAGCGATCGAGCATGCCGCGCAGGTCGGAGAGATCGGAGTTGCGCGCCGGCACATCCCATCCCTGAGGCTCCGCGGCACCGCTCATGGCGATCGACAGCTCGGTCATCTCCACGACGCCGGGGATCACACCTCGATCCGGCCCGGTGGCGCGAAAGGCGGTCCCCGTTTCGAAGAGGCGAAGATCGTTCCGCGAGTAGCGCTGGTTGAACCCTATCACCTTTGCCATGCTGGGAACCACGCTGGTGCGGAGCATCGAGAAATCGCGTCCCAGCCCGTTCCGCAACTCGACGGGGCTGCCGTAGGCCGCGGCCGTCTCCGGGTCGGTAAGATAGAGCGCCACCGTCTCGTTGAACCCGCTGTCGATCAGAAAATGCCGCGATGTCGCGATCAGCTTCTGGAGGCGATCGGTCGCCAGATCGAATGTGACGCTGGCGCGGGGTTCGGCCGGAAGATTATCGTAGCCGTGGATGCGGACGATCTCCTCGATCAGATCGATCTCCCCGAAGATATCCACCCTGAAGCTCGGCACCGCCACCATTGCCCGTCGCCCGTCGCGCGGCTCCACGCCGAACCCGATCCGCCGGAGATACTCCATCTGGAGATCATCCGCGATGGTAATGCCGAGGATCTCATCGGCCCGCTCGAAGCGAAGCTCGATCACCGTCCTGGGGGATGGATCGGGATAGATATCGAGAGGTCCGGCCAGCACCTCGCCACCGGCAAGCTGTGAGATAAGCTGGGCGGCGCGATTGACCGCGTAGATCGTGCTGTCGATATCGGCCCCGCGCTCGAACCGGAAGCTGGCATCGGTCGAGAGCCCCAGGCGCTTGGCGGTACGCCGGACGGACGACGGGTTGAAGAACGCGGATTCCAGCAGGACGTTGACGGTATCATCGGTGATCTCGGAGTTCTCCCCCCCCATCACCCCGGCGATCGCCACCGGCTTCTCGGCGTCGCAGATCATCAGCGCGCCATCCGGCAGCTCGTGCTCCTTTCCGTCCAGCGTCACGAACTTCCCGCCGGCGCCGACCGCCTTCACCTCAACGCGCCCGCCGGCCAGCCTGTCGAAATCGAACGCATGAAGCGGGTGCCCGCACTCGAAGAGGACATAGCTGGTGATATCGACCACGTTGTTCCGGGGCCGCAGCCCCAGCTTCCGAAGCGTCTCCTGAAGCCAAGCGGGCGACGGGCCGATCTTCACGCCGCGGATCATCCGCGCCACGTAGCGCGGGCAGAGCGCGGGATCATCGATCGTGATCGTCACAGCATCCTCCGTCCGCTCTCCCGACTCGAAGAACTCGGTGGGGGGAAGGAATATCTCACCACCGGTCAGCGCCGCCACCTCCCGCGCGATGCCGAGATGGCTCAGGCAATCGGCGCGGTTCGGCGTGACATCGATTTCGTAGATCACATCGCCGAGGATATCGGCCAGCGGAACGCCCACCGGCGTATCAGGCGGGAGCACCAGGATGCCGTCGTGATCGTCGCTGAGCCCCAGCTCCGATTCCGAGCAGATCATCCCCGAGGATTCTATCCCCCTGATCTTCCGTTTGCCGATGGTGAACCCGGCCGTTGCGATATGAAGCCCGACCGGCGCAAACGCGATCTTCTGCCCGGCCCGGACATTGGGCGCGCCGCAGACCACGGTGGAGGGTTCGCCGCCGGTTGTGACCGTCGTCACCGAGAGTTTATCGGCATCGGGGTGCTTTTCGCACGTAAGCACCTGGCCGACAACGAAGCCGGCAAGGTTGCTGAAACGGTCGTCGATCGACTCCACTTCGATGCCGCGGCGCATCAGAAGCTCCGTAAGCTCGACGGGGGTATAGCTATGGGGCGTGATCGATTTCAACCACGACTCGATGATCTTCTTGTTCGGCATCTCGGGGATCTATTCTGGGAATCGAACGTATTGGGCTAAATGTACTGAAAGGCGGGTATGCGGCCAAGAAATCGGGGCGTCCTTCATAGGCCGTAACCATTATTCCGTGGCATCCGCCTTGACTTCCCGGCCGGCCGGCCGTATGTTAGCTCTCTCTTCAGCCGTGAAGCCCCTCCGGGGGATGCGGCATGGGGCGGAAACCGGGCGGCACGATTGCCATCCGGGTTTCGTCTCCGAGGGGGCCGCAAAGAGCAATCGGAGCGGAAGTTCTTTCTCAATGGGGATGTAATGGTTTCGACGGGGTGTGGATTACTTGAGGTTGCGCTGCCGCGCTTTGCCTATGATGCGCGTTATCTCCAAATGGGTAATTGTATATGCGAACTCCAACGAGTATCGCCTCGCTGCCTAAGTAGTAACTTAGCTGGCGAGCATTCTGCCAGGGCTCGCCTATCGGCTCTGGATTTAGGGTGACGACTTTGATAGGATAGCGATTCTGCTCCGTGAGTGGCGGACGTCGCGAAACTTCAGCTCACTGGCCTGTGGATGACCCTGTTAGTCGGGATATCGCAGGTGAGATTTAAAGACTGACTACGCAGTGTAGAAGCTTCAGGGGTTGCATTTCGGACGCGGGTTCGATTCCCGCCATCTCCACATGATAGACGCAAAAGCCGCGATTTCTTTATGAAATCGCGGCTTTTTTATTCTGGGGCTATCTAAAACGTTTTCATTACGCCGTTCAGGTAGCGGTAAGACCCATGGCCCTGCCCTCTTATGGAGAGGGCACGAGTTTGATATCGCTCCCATGACCAGGAGGCAGGCACAATATTGAATCTGATGACGACGAAAAAGCCGCACTCTCCGCCTGAAGATGCGTTATTGATTCCGCGTTGGAGGATCGATCCTGCTCAGATTCATCTTCTCAGGTAATGATTCCTCCTCCCCGACCGCGCTTGTCGTTGTCGGCCGCGACAGCCGTATCAGCAGCAGTTGTCCCATCGTTGTTCCCGTGACGATGAACCCGCCATCGGACAGCGGCTTGAATGATGACGCCACGCTCTGGCTGAAGATCAGGCCGCCGAGCATCTTCTGCCAGTCGATTGCGCCATCGCTGCCAACGCTCATGAGGAACGGCATCGTATTGTCCGGCCCGCTGGCCCCGGAAATGGCGACATGTCCCCCGTCGATCCTCATGCTCATATGGGGATCGTTGATGCCGAGCGAATCGGTTCCCCGCACATAGAGCGGCAGACTCCGATACCACCGTACCTCCCCCTGCGCGCCGATGCCGGCCATGAACAACTGATCGAATCGATCGGTGGCCCCGTTGCCTCGCTCAACGCCCGCGAACACAAAGCCACCCGCCACCTCCTCCACGCAATAGCCCTCATCCCACGAGACGAACTTCTCCATGTACGCTCCAGCCCAGAGAGAATCGCCGGCGCTGTTTGTGCGGATAAGCAATACGTTCGCATCGGGCGTTGGCATGCTGACCGTGCTGCCGACGATAATGTAGCCGCCGTCGGATGTTTCCCGGACCGAGGCTCCCGTTGCCCACGCACTACGATGGAAGCTGTGCTTCCAGACAAGCCCGCCAGCACTGTCCAGCTTCATCAGCAGCACCTCCGCATCGCTCATGCCGGTGAGAACGAACCCGCCATCGCCAGTTCGTGTAGCTCCATTAACGCGACCGTTGCCACGGGTTTTCTCCCAGAGGATTGCGCCCCCAGCATCGAGCTTCGCGATCCACGGGTGCAGTGTCGAATCACCTGCCATATTTCCCTTCTGCGTCGATCCGACGATATAGAACCCATCATCAGCCGCCGGATAAAGGGCGGTGGCAAACGTGGAGTCATGTCCGGCAAGCAGCTTGTTCCAGAGAGCTGCACCGTTGCTGTCGGTGCGTACCAGATAGACCGTTGCCTGCGGTCCCGCGCCGTTGTTCGACTCGCCGACCGCGAGGAAACCACCATCCGAAGTCCGCATGACATCCACGCCCAGCGACGCGCCGCTTGCCTGCGGCCTGAAGTTTTTTTCCCAGACGATCTCCTGCGCGCCGGCGACGGTGCAGCAGAGAAGCAACATGAACGTAAGGAGGGATTTCATAAGATGATCCTGCATTGTTCCGAGTGATCGATCAGAAGAGATTGTGCTGAAAGGTACGGAGGCCGGCGACGGGCGGGATAGGACAATAGAGGGATTGGTCGGGACTGCCGCACACGATGTGATAAACGTGCATGGCGCTCCCAGGGATGTTCAATCGGACAATGGCCCGGAGCTCATCGCCACGCCCGTCAGGGAGTGGATGCCTGCCTCCGGGATCGCGACCATTGATCCCGGCGCGCCATGACGGAACGGGTATGCCGAGGCGATCATCCCGGCCGGAGAGTGCCACGTTCGAGTTTTTTCATCATTTTCAGGAGCATCCCGACGCCCTCGTCATCATCTTCCCCGTGCTTCGTTATGTGGCGAGCCGGATCAGCGGAAAAAACATTACTCCCGATGTAACGTTTCCCTTTGTTCCCCCACTTACTTCCAGGGGCGCAACCAGACATGCAGACAAACATCGTTCAAATCATACGGAGATATCATGCATCGTAGCTCACTGATTCGCATGGCAACAACGGCCTTCGCCATGGCATGTGTCGCGGGCGCGACGGCCTGTGCACAGCCGAAACTGGAGATCATCGGCGGGGATACCCACGACTGGGGGAAGGTCTCCCCCGGCAAGCTGACCACGGTGGTGCAGGTGAAAAACTCCGGCAACGCCGATCTGAAGATCAGCGACGTGCGCCCCGGATGCGGATGCACGGTGGCGCCGATCGATAAGAACCTGCTGAAGCCGGGGGAGACCGCAAACATCAACATCTCGCTCGATGTCGCCAGCAAGACCGGCCCCGTGGAGAAGGTTGTGACCATCACATCCAACGATTCATCCTCCCCCGCGGCCACATCGCGCATGCTCTACCTGAAGGCCGATGTCCATCGCGCGGTCACCATCGCGCCGATGCAGTACATGCTGGTGAATGATGGGAAGCTGGGAGTGGAATCGGTCGCATCGCCGGTGACGATCAAGAACACGGGGGACAAGCCGTTCACCATCGAACCACCGAAGCTCGTCGATGGAGCAAACATCGCCGTTCGATTCGATATGAAGGGAACCAGGGAGCTGAAGCCGGGAGAGGAGTTCGTGGTGAAGGCCTTTGTGACCCCGAAGGACGCGAACGGCCTGAACGGCACCATTACGATGAAGACCTCCACCAGCGAAATGCCATCGATCGATATCCCGATCAATGGCACGATGGCCGGGCTCTCCACGACCGGAAAATCGTCGGTTACGCCGCAGGTGTCCACCTCCGTTGGAGCCCACTAGCGGGCAGACCGGCACATGGAACGCATTGAGGGAGATTCCGGTCGAACGGCCGGAATCTCCCCGCGTATCGGGGTAGCCGGTGCCTCAATGATCCCGCGTGAGGATCGCGCATATGCACGGGTCGGGCCCCATGCCCTCCCGCTGAAATGAGAGAGAGACTGTATCCATGGCGAAAGCGCAGACCGAGAAGCAGCAACGCTTCATGACCCTGTTCCAGCCGGCCCAGCCACGGTTGCAGAGGTTCGTGTCCGCCATGACGCGCGATGCCGAGCGCGCAAAGGATATCATCGGCGAAACCATCCTTATCGCTTTCCAACGTCTCGAAACCCTTCGCCACGACGAGGCATTCCTCAGCTTCCTCTTCACGATCGCGACCAGAGTGGCCCGCGGCCGGATGCACACCGGCAGGACGATCGACATCGACACCCTTGAAGCGGAGCGACTTCCCGACCCCGGAATTCCGGCTGATGTGGCGGTGGATATCGGCAGGCTGCACGATGCCCTGCAACGACTGCCGGAAAAGCAGCGGGAAGCGGTGCTCCTCTTCGAGCTGGCCGGCTTCTCGACCGCCGAAGTGCGGGATATTCAGGGGGGGACGCTGGTGGCCGTGCGCGTGCGGATAGCCCGCGGAAGAAAGCGGCTGGCGAAGCTGATGGGGGTGGATGCCCCGGCGCCCGCCACCGTTGCGCGCGGCGGGACAATCGACCATACGGAAGCCCCCGCCCTGGCGGCGATTCCAACCGAACTAGGCACAGAAATCGGGATACATCGATGAACGGATCGGAACGGACCTACAGCCAGTTGTTCGAGCTTCTCCGGGAGACGCCGGCGGCATCGTTCACAACGGAGGAGATACAATCGCTGATCGAGCGCCCACCGGCGGAGCCGGCATCGGTGCCGCATGGGCCCGCATCGAGGCGCGCGGTTCGATGGATCGGGGTCGGCGGCGCCGCGGTTGCCATCGCGCTCACCGGCTTCTGGCTGCTGCCGGTCGCCGGGCCGGATCGAGCCATCACCCCGATTGCTTCCCACGGTGACGCGACCACGGCTCCCGCGGCCAGCAGGGCCGGCATTCCACAACCCGCGACGCATCCCGATATGAAGGCATCGACACGGGCTATCGGAATAACCGATGGCCCGGAAGCGGGGAACGTTCCTGCTCGACGCGAAGAGCCCATCGCCATGCGGGGCAGCTCGAATCCCATTGTCCACACGCGGCAGCCGCGACCGGCGGGGGCGATGCGGGAGAAGCCGGATGGAATGATGGATATCGCCCCACGGCACCCGGCGATTTCAACGCTTCCCATGCTGGAACTGAGCAATGATGAGCTGAAGCCTCTCGGCGTCACATTCGCCGGCGGCGGGATACAGACGGCCGGTGAAGAGTACTATACCATCGCGACGGCACAGGATCGCGCGACATTCGCGACGATGGGAATGGATACCACGCAGCGGACGGGGATCGTCAGAATGCGCCTTGCCATCGACACGTCCGGCGTGATTACCAGGAAGGACGGGTGGACCAGGGTAAACGATTACTCGCGCATAGCACCGATCATCGTGCTGAACTCCTATGTGAAGGGGGAGCACAGCAACACGGTCGCGCTGAGCTCATTCAATCGATCGCCGATCATGGATTCGGCAAAGCGATCCATCAGCTCCATGGTCAACGCGCTGGAACGGACGTTCACGCACGACAATGGCGGCGCGATGGATGACGGGGATCAGGCCAGCCCCGCGCGCATCCTGGTGCCGGTGCACATACGGCTTGGAGAGAGGCAGATCGGTGGAAGCGGGAGCACTCGCGGAGCCGATGTCATCCTCTGGTACTATCCCACGCCGGAGTTCGTCGCGGCCCTTCCGGCACGCTATCGTATCTCGCTTCAGAAGGAATTGACAGTCATTGCCGATGTGGTGGAGTGCAACCTCCCCCCCGGTGAGGCATGCAGCCGGATGACGGGGGTGCCGCTGCTCTCCAACTACTGCAAGAGGATTTCCGGGGCGTTGAGCGGCCTGAGTGTTTCCCCGAATCCCGCGCACGGCTCCATGACGATGCGCTATACAGTGGAAAATCAGAGGACGATCAGGGCGGCGTTGTACGGCATCCGCGGGGAGTTTGTCCGCGAACTGATGGCCGCAACGACGGCCGTCCCCGGAACTCATATGGTCAACGTGGAACTTGGCGGCGTGACGCCGGGAGCGTACGTGGTGGTGGTCCGGTCGGATCGTGAAGAACAGGTGTCGGATCGATTAATCGTGCAGTAGGAAAAAGATTTATACGATAAGCCACGGACCGCGCGTATCGGAATACCCGGCCACGGGATACGGCCGGGTACGGCATTTCAACCTATTCAATCACGAACCGCGCCACGCCTGCAATATTCCCGTCACTCCCGATAATTCTTCCGAAATAGATGCCGGCGGGCAATCCTTCACGGGAAATCGCCTCCCCGGTCCCCTCCAGCGAAACCCGCCTGACATCATTTCCCATCGCATCGGAAATAATCAGCAGCGAATGTTTCGGCAGGCCGGCATAGTCCATAATGGCGTATGAGGAAAACGGGTTGGGCCTGATGCCGATAACCACTGCATCGGCCGCATGGACGGCAACCCCGGCGGGCCCATGATATTCATGGGCGCCGATATCCATCTGCCCGCTTGAAACCCTGCTCTCCCCCGACGCCGGATGAAGATATTCAGCGGTCGGCACAAGCGCATATGTCCCATCGAAGCCAGGATCGGCCCCCTTATCGATGAGCGGAGAAGAAGAGACGAGATGATAATCATAATTGGATAAGGCGACGAATCCCGCGACCGAAGCGCTCAGTTCCATATTGTTCATGGTATCGATCGTCATCGCCGATCCGGAAAAGAGGTTTCCCGGCCCCGCGAAAACATTTCCCCGCGCCTTGAAGAACTCCGTGCCGGCCTGAACGGCGATAAATGTTCCGCTTCCCTTCTCATTCACGATCGTATTGTGGACAAGCACCAGCCGGTGGGGTGTGGGATTGCTCAGCCCTTCCAGTCCGTATCCTATAATCCCGGAATTCGTCCCCTGCGGCCCCTGCTGAATCTCATTGCCGATAAGAATCGCGGTCCCTCCATTCGGAAGATCGATTTCACGGCTTGCCGTTCCCGTTGCCTCGTTGGAGATACGGTTATACAGGATATAATTTCGATATGCGCGACTTTTCAATTCATGGCCGATCACGGCGCCGTGGGAGTAATTGAACTGAAATGTCAGGCTGTAGATATTGCCGATATAAAGATTATGCGAATATCCATCGCCAAATCCATTATGGCTGAACTCCGAATGTTCGACCACAAGAGCGCTTGTGGCATCGCCGCCGCCCAGAATTCCATCCTCGTTGTCATGGAAATAGCAGTGACGCACCGTCAGATTATTTCCCTCCTGCCGAATGCCCGCACCATTATGGTCAGGGCACGCACAATCCGAAAATTCCACCGACTCCACCGTCGTATTATTTCCCGATATCACCCAGATCGCCTTGCCGCCGAAGCTGGTTTTACCCGCATTCAAATGGGCGTAGCCACCCATTCCCATCAGCACAAGATTATTGGCGGCCCAGCGGGTGACATCCAGGCTATACACGCCCGCATCGATTGCCACCGTATCACCACTCTGAACAAGCCCGGAGACCTTGCTCGGCGCCGTGTAGGAGCGAGTTGGACCAACCACCCATGTTGTGGCATGCGCGGAAAGAGAGTTCAGAAGCAACAGCGTGGCAAGCAGGAGAAACATTCTCATCGCGTGGACCTCGATTGAATGAAGATTGAGCCGGAGAGATAAACCTTGATGCGGCAATCAGCGGCCCCCACCGCCGGCAGCGGAAAACCCGATATGGCGACTGATCGGGATCAGCCGGTTGCGCCAATCTACGCATCCGCATTGATTGTACAGCCCTGCGTGACTATTATCGGGCAATCAGATCGTTATCACTCGGTATGGCGGTTCGTGGGCCATGACGAGGCAATGTTCATGTCGGAACGGGAGAAATCGATATGCGGAAAGGTCGAATTGCAGCCCTTGCGATCATCAGCGCGCTTGCATGTTTATCGCACAGAGCGCATGCCCAGCCCCATAACAGCTTTGGGCCGATGGGAGGAATCCATTGCGGATACTGGACAAGAGTGGAAGCCGGCGTCACCTATGCAAAGGACGCCGGTGCCCACTACAAATGGGGGTATGGAGGGTGGAAGCTTACCGGAGTCGTCGAGGCATCCCACGCACGTTCGGTGGGCGTCGAGGTGGGGTACTGGGCCGATGCTCTGCTGGCATTTGGAATGAATATGGGATACTATTCGGACTTTACTCATAGCGAGATCGTTCTACGCCCTGAAATCGGACTTGGCGCAATGGGGGTCCGTTTGGTGTACGGATATAATCTTCTTCCCACGCTTCGGGGAGTGGGAAGGCACGAGCTTTCGTTGATCGGTTATCTGCCCGTGATTGATCTGGGAGTGGCAAGCGGAGGATATTAATAACCTCCAGAAAACCTGTAGTATCAAAAACATTATGATCAGACATTGTTTTGCGTTTATCCTGATGGCGACCTTTGCTGGCATCGCTGAACTTCAGGCCCAGACAATCGCAACGCCATCCGGCCCGCTGGAGTTTATCGGCCTCCGATCCTGGAATCCCCAGCAACTCTGGAATGCGATTTATGCATCATCGCCAGGCTCGGGAGCCCATGCATGCGCTGCTGTATTGAAAAGCGACTTCGAGTTTCCTGATGCGGCGGTCAACGCCTATATGGAGAACGATTCCATCTACTGGGTTGTCACCGTCGTGGAGAAGGAATTCCGGGACAGGGTTCAATATCTTCCGGCTCAGACCGGCAGTGTCGCCATCCCTTCCGACTGGAATCCGCTGTTGACGATTCCGCAATCAAAGGCGTTGTCGATCAATATCGCCGTTCAGACATATCACCATATTCTCGCCGAAAAACAGGCCGACGCGGTTAACGAGGTCGTGGCTGAAACGAAGTCGATACGGGAGCATAATTCCAGCATAACCATTGACATGGCTCTCGTGAAATCACTCTGGAAATTCCTCGGCGATCATCGCACCGGGCAGGACCGGACGCTTGCCATGCGCGTGCTTGCAACCGACAGCAGTGAAGCACGACGAACCCTTGCGGCATCCATGCTGCTCAATTTTGCCGATAATGATTCCACATGGCATATCCTGGTGGATGCCGAGCGCGATTCGAGCTCAAACGTGCGTGAGGCGGCGCGCACATCACTCGGAAACCTGGTTGACGATAAGCCGCGTACCATCCACTGGATGCCGGCCGTTCCCGCCTTGAGGCATATCCTTGCCGGCACAAATCTCTTCGCCCTGACACCGACGCTGGTGATGTTGACAAAGACCGGAATATCACCAACGCTTGCATCGCCACTTCTTCATGGCAATGCCGATCTTGTTCTTGGATATCTCCAGGCACACCATCAATTCGAACGCGAAGTGGCACACGATTTTTTAGCCGCCATAAGCGGACGTGATTATGGGTTCGATGCCGCGAAATGGGGAGAGTGGATTGCCGGGCTGTAGCCGTTGGAATGTTTTACGATGCCCTGCAGGATTCTCCTGTAACGGGCATAGTATTGACAGGTAATCTCATTGGGTAATGTTGTGCCATGACATCCAACCACTCTCAGCCGGAAGCAATTCGTCCATGCGCCGGAGCACATTCAGCCGATACCTGACAGGGCCGGTGACACTGATTTCCCCAAATCAGACATGCTGATCGACGAAAACAGGGTTCCCATCAGGGTCAACCGCGATAAAGCTCGCGGGGCCCGTCGTGCTCTCGTCCGCCTCACTGGTCAACGACACGCCCTGCGCCTTGAGCTGGCGCTGGAGTTCGCGTATGTCCGTGAACGTCGCCAGTTGTTGGACGTTGTTGTCCCAGCCGGGATTGAAGGTGAGAATATTCTTTTCGAACATGCCTTGAAACAGGCCGATGACGTGATCGCCGTTCTTCAGGATCAGCCAGTTCTGCGACGGCTCTCCGCCGAAGACCGTGAAACCGAATTTCTCATAAAACTCTCTCGAAGCCTCCAGATCCTTGACTGCCAGGCTGATTGAAAAGTTGCCGAGTTCCATGTCGTGCTCCTTTAATGTGTGAAAATTCAGAGTGCTGTCCTTCATTGGTATGGGTGGATAACCCGTTGCGGTTGAAGCCGAACTCCATACGAACCTGCCGAAGTTCCGGGCGACTTTCGCGCTCGATCAAAGTACGAAATCAGCATCGTTATCCGTGTGCACGGGTGTTGCTCCGATGCCCCCAGACCTCACCGCCGAACCTCTCCATCACTTTGAGATCGTCTGAGCGCGCATCGATCGCCGGCAGTCAGGACGCACCTCGGGCGAGAGACCGGAGACTGTCAATAGTAATATCGCAAAAAGCCCTCCGTTGCTATCAACGAAGGGCTCTTGCATGACATTGCCGATCTTCCCGCGATTCCCGCACCAGTCGATTATTTCTGATCGAAAAAATGTGCCGGAAACCGCTTTATCGCTGGGCAAGATTACCAGGCATATGCTTCCGGCGCCTGATTTCCAGGGCCGGGCCAGATCTCATCGAGACGCTTCAATGCATCGGGCGAGAGCTCGATATCGAGCGATGCGATATTCTGTTCAAGCTGTTCCATCGTGCGCGGGCCGATGATCGGCGCGGTAATTACCGGATTATGCAGCGTCCACGCAAGCGCCACATCGGCCGGAGCGTGGCCGAGTTCCTGACAGAATTTTTCGTACTGCTCGATCTGCGGGCGGAGCTTTTCGATGGATTCCTGCATCCGCTCGCTGGCCCGGCGTCCGGTGGCCGGCTTATCCAGCACGCCCGCAAGAATTCCGCCGCCGAGCGGGCTCCAGGGAAGCACGCCAACCCCCAATGCCCTGCATGCGGGGATTACCTCAAGCTCGATATGTCGGTTGCGAAGCGAGTAAATGCTCTGCTCCGAAACCAGCCCCATGAAATGCCGCGACTGAGCAATGCCATTTGCCTGGGCGATATTCCATGCGGCAAAATTGCTGCTCCCCACATACAGCACCTTCCCCTCACGCACCAGTTGCTCCATCGCCTGCCAGATCTCCTCCCACGGCGTCTCCCGGTCGATATGGTGCATCTGATAGAGATCGATGTGGTCGGTCTGGAGGCGCCGCAGGCTCTCCTCGCACGCACGCCGTATATGATAGGCGGAGAGCTTCGCGTCGTTGACTCCCGTCCCCATCTTTCCATAGAGCTTCGTTGCCAGCACAATTCCCTCGCGGCGACCATTTCCCTGCGCCAGCCATCTGCCGATAATTCCCTCGGTTATCCCCTGTCCAAGCTCGAAGCCATAGACATTTGCCGTATCGAAGAAATTGATCCCCTGTTCCAGCGCCTTGTCCATGATCGCGAAGCTGTCCGGCTCCGATGTCTGCGGTCCGAAATTCATCGTCCCCAGACAGAGCCTGCTGACCTGAAGCCCCGTCCTGCCGAGGTGAGTATATTTCATGCTCGATATTCCCGATAATATTGTTGAATGATAAGCCATCGACGAGATCGAGATCGCTCTATTCGGTCGTGACTCAGTTTGAGATGGTGTGGATGATGCCCGGAGTCATATACGGCATCTGGATTCCCAGCCCCATCGGGGCGTGCCGGTTGCAGCATCGCCACGCCTTCCATAATTCCAGGCTCCATCGGAGCATACCATCCTCGCGTGCCGGGGGAATGGTTCGCTCCGATGGAGCTTGGGTGAGAAACAGAGGTATCGATGCTACAACCGGCACGCTCCTGACGGAGCTTGAGGAGTGATAAGAGGATCATCGATGGATCATCGCGCTGTCAACCGGAGGGCTGGATTCAAATTGAGTCAGTCCCCTCTATTCCGTCCCCTCGCGCGGCGTGTTCAGCTCCTGCAGGCGTCTGCGCCCACGCGGCGTGAGCTTTACCGGAGCCACGAACCGCGATTCACCCGAGGCATCGCTGGAGAGATCGCCCGAGGTGACAAGGCCGCCCTCGCGAACAACGCGACGGAAAAGGTTGCGCGATGGCTGCGGATACTTCCCAAGTTCCGCCTTTACGTCGATGCCATCGGCCTCCGAGAGTATCAGCCGGAGAATCTCTTCACGATCCTCGTCCGTTAAATCCTGATTATTCATGATTTTTTTAATGCCGATTATTTGATATCGAGCCGGACCGCGCCGTCCGCCACGACGCGCGCCACGAACGATGTGGGCGTCGTGAAAAGCCCGGCGGGACGAATTGCCGTAACCGAGCCGCTCATTGCGATATTTGGAGCGAATTTTCTGTTCAGTCCCTTTGCAATCGTCTCCCTGATCGACGCAATCTGATCCGAAAGATACCATTCCGCCTTTTCCGCGATGGTATTTCGCAGATCATCATGGCTCAGCCAGTCCGCCACATTCACCAGCACATTTTTCGTATCGACGCTGTAGTCCAGATCCCGCACGATAAGCCTGTTCGTGCCGGCATCAAAATCAGGCCGGCCCACGCAGTAGACGGTTCCCACCACATCCCCCTTCAGGTTCGCTTCCACCACCATCATATCCTCGCCACCGTACACCTTGATATCGACAATCTCGATATGATGACCGGCAATCGTGTAATGCTCTCCCACCAGCGTCCTGGCAAGCTGCCGCGTTGCATCATCGTATGTCAGCTCCCCCTGGATCGTAATGTGAAATCCCTCGGCGGGAGCGCTGGTCCGAAGCGGAGGAAGCGGGGATGGTTCCACCTCGGGCCGGTCGCCGAACACAATTTCAGGAAATGCCGTGAAGCCGACGGTTGCGCTCACCGTCTGTCCGGAGCCGCGGACAGGCCCGGCAAATGCCCCGGAGGGGTTTGTCACAAGCCAGATCCCGGAATCGAGCATGATGGGCTCAAGAAGATATTTCCATCCGGTCTCGCCGAAGCCGCGGACATTGGCGAACTGCGCCAGCCTGCTGTCCGCGAGCGCCGCCCCCTTTATCAACCCATCGCTGAATGCCTCGCTCACTTTTTTCGTGACGTCGATATTCAGAAATGTTATCGTGCATTTATTCGGGAACTGGGTTGGAAGTACCGATGTCTTCGATTGCAGACGCCAGTCATCCCTCCAGCTCACTCTGGTCTCCAGGCCGACAAGCGCCTCCCGCGGCGGCTCCCCCTTGCCGCACGATCCAACCGGCTGCCAGAACGATCCGCCGATGATCGGCTTTGTCACGTTCTGCGCCAGCTCGAACCAGTAGAACACCCGGCCACCAACGTTCAGCGTATTTCCCCGCGCTGAGAATTGCAGCGGATTCCTCCATATTTCGTACCGCAAACCGACATCGCCAAGCGTGTTTTTTTCCACCACCCTATATGCGGCCGAGGCTTTATCGCCGGCGGGGACAGCTTTTTCAATATCCCTGAATATCGATGTAAGATCGATTGAAACCGGCACGCTCACCGTGGAAGCCTCCAGGTTTGGAAGCGGATGAAATGCCCCGGTATCGGGTTTCGGTATGTTCAGCGTTGAAGCGCAGCCGGAAAGCGCGATGGCAATAATCGTCGTCGGAACGAATTTCGATCCGATTATCGCGCGGAATAACCGGCCGATCGGGAGATGCCATGTCGGTTGGGAAATCATATCTCGTCAGCGGATCGAAATAAAATCGGAAATAACGGAGGGATTACGGGCTGGATTCATTTTCTCTCCACCGGCATCGGGACATTTTCCAGGAATATCCGGTTCAGGGCTTCCTCCAGGTTGTGGCAGCGCCCCGGATGGACCGGGGATGTCTGGAGAATCGCGGAACGGGGAGAGGTAAGCCAGTGGAATCGCTCGGAGATGGGAAGATGACCTATCGGCCCTCCCTCCCCGCCACCGCGGCAGACGCGCGCGAACGCATCCACGTATCGCTCCAGCAGCTCCAGATCGATCGACGGCGCCGCCGCCAGTATCCGCTCGCCATCCAGGTGAAACCGGGCGTCGAGAAACCGGGCGCGGCGCGATTGCAGCACCACGCCGATATTCAGGAACGCACCGATATGCACCTGCGGCACCAGGCGGACAATCGCGTAATCGTAATCAATCCAGTCCATGCTTTGTCTTCAGGTTCCTGAAATCCGATAACGGAGCCGACCCCGGCCGGGGCATTTCCCAGGCATCCGGTTGCCGGCCCTCGGCGATACATTATCTCCTGTAGCTCTGCCGTTCCTGCGGCTGGCTCCGTCGAAGCTCGGCGGCGCCGGCCGCCTCCGCCGCGAACTGGCGCGGTCCGGCAAGCCGCCGCGCAAAATAATCGCGATAGGCCGCTCTGTTTTCCCCGGCGGTTGGAAACGCGGGCTCGGTTCCGGCAGGGCAATCCATCAGAAGCTGATCCGGAATCGCGTCGAGGATCGACAGCATCAGCTCATCGCTGACCAGGGGGCTCAGGCGCGCATCGCTTTCCAGGATATCGCCGGCGGCCGGCAGCAGCACATGATCCTTGATCTGGGGAAACGGCGCCATGATCCTGGCATCATCCAGCCCGGTCCAGTTATGATGGAAATAGAGTGCCGCGCCATGATCGATCAGCCAGAGCTTCCCCTCCCAGACCATCATGTTGGGGTTGCGCGGCGTCCGGTCGATATTGGTGGTCAGCGCATCCAGCCAGATGATATCGGCGGCCAGCGACGGATTGATATCGGGAAGGGCGACCGGATCGTAATTGAGCGAGCCGGGGAGATAGCGGAGCCCGACGTTGGTGCCGTGGCTTGCCCGGAGAAGCTCCTGGATCTCGGGATCGCGCTCGCTCCGCCCGAACGCCTCGTCCAGATCGATCAGCGCAACATCGGGGATATCGAACCCGAGCGCGGTGGCAATCCCCCCCACGATCAGCTCCGCGATCAGCGCCCTGGCCCCCTGACCGGCGCCCCGGAACTTGGTGGCGAACATCCCCCCCTCCTCCGTTTCGACGATCGCCGGGAGCGATCCCCCCTCACGGAGCGGCGTGATATATCTGACGGCTGTATATGTCGGCAACATCGGACTGATAATCCTGTACGGTTGACATGGAAGACCCGCGGAACCGGCTGACGGAACCGCGGATCGGATAGCTTGAGGGGGCACGGCGGCCCGTTGAACGGTCCGTGGCTCCGGAATGTCCAACGCCCCGTTATGGGTTTCCCCAGATCTCGATCACATTTCCATCGGGATCGGCGATGGCGCAGGTCGCGAAATATTCCGAGCCCGCCTCGTACGGCTCCACCACATCGACCCCGGCGGCGGTGAGCCTGTCGAAGGCATCCTTCACCCCTTTTACCACAAAGCAGAGGCTGATCTCGGCGTACTTCATCTGCTCCTTCCGGCGCGGGGCGCGACCGTTGCAGAGATAGATCGAAATATCATTCGCTTCCAGAGACAGGCCGGGGGTCAGCATCTGCTCACCCTCCCTGAAGCCGAGCATTTCCTTGTAGAATCGGGCGGATCGGGATATATCGCTCACATGGATCGCGATAATCCCCATGTTCCGCACCTGCACAATCGGAACGATCTCGCTCTGTGGTTCCATCTGTTCTTCCATGCTTCTCTCCATTATGTTGGTTGTCCATCGGTTTCGCGATAGGCCTTCGACCGGCACATCGGACAGTCCGCGCCGATTATTTCATGTTCAGCATCGGGGTCAGCTTCTGATCGAACGGGGTGATCACGAAGGTGGAATTCTTCGAGTTTACCAGCTCCTTCAGCGTGGAAATATAGTTGTACTGGAGATATTGATTGGTGAGCGATCCGGCGATAATCCTCTGCGCGTCGGAGATACCGGCCGCCTCCACCCGTTTCCGCTCCGCCTCCTGCTTCTCGCGCTGAAGAACATATTCCATCTTCTGCGCCTCCTGTTCGGAGGATATCTTCTCGTCGATCGCCGCGCGGACCTTTTCGGGGAGCTGGATATCGCGCAGCAGCATATTCTCCATCGCGATTCCGCGGCTGTTGAACGACCTGATCAGCTTGTCCTGCACCAGCTTGACGAAATCCGCCCGCTGGGTGGAATAGAGCCCCGTGGCGGCAAAGGAAACTGCGGCATCGCGGAGAGCGGAGCGTGTTTCCGGGCGCACCACCCGCTCGACGTAATCGTTGCCGAGCGTGGAGTAGACCTTCGGCGCGCTGGCGGCCGTCAGATGGTACTGTACCGTCACCTCCAGCTTGAGCGTCAGCCCGTCCTTGCTGAGCACATCGATGGCGTCATCCCCGCTTACCTGCCCCTCACTGGTCTTGCCGGACATCGTGTACACCTGCGTGCGGGCATCCATCCTGACGATCTCGGTCAGCGGGTTGACCACGTGAAACCCGCTCAGAAGCACATCCGGCTCCACCTCGCCGAAGAAGACTTTCACCCCAAGCGACCCCGGATCGACCGTCACGAACGATCCCAGCGCAAGCACCACCACCGCCATCGCGAACGCGACAATCGCGCCAAATCCGAACACCCGTCCCGGATGCAGGGTCGCGCCCGTCTTGGAAACCACCAGCCCCTTGCCGCTCTGCGATACTTTTGCGATACGAAGAATCACCCCAAGAACCACGAGCCCGATTGCGATAATGAGCGTCGTCATAGCGATCCTTGATTTGATGAATCATGCTCCCCGAAGAAACCCTCGAGATAGCCCTCCATCACCATGCGGTACTATCGCACGCCCGCCACATACTACGAATAAAGCTTCAGCAGGAAGAAGATCAGCACCCCGGTCACCGACACATACAGCCAGATCGGATAGGTCCAGCGGGAGATCCTGCGGTGCGATGGAAATTTCCCCGACAGCCCGAAGAAGAAACTGGAGAGGATCAGCGGCACCACCACCGCCGAAAGGCTGATATGGGTGATCAGGATAAAGAAATAGATGGGCCTGATGATGCCGGCACCCTGAAAATGACTATCGCCGTGGAAGGAGTGATAGGTGATATAGCTGATCAGGAAAAGGGTGGAGCTTATCAGGGCGCCAACCATGAACCGCTGGTGAACACGCTGCCGCTTCCCCTTGATGGCGCGGAACCCGAGGATCAGCAGCACCGTGCTGACCCCGTTGAACAAGGCGTTGAACGCGGGAAGGCTGGCGATAAGATCGTTCGAATAACCGATCCGCTGCTTGAAATAGACCAGCCAGAGCAGGAAGGCGAACACCAGCAAACTGATGGTCAGGATCCAGGTCACGGCCCTTGTGCTGCTGACAGGTTTCAGCGCTTTGATCTGCATGGGAAAGATTCTCCTGAGGGTTCATAACAGGAAGCCCGAAAGGGCTGCTCCCTGGAAGGGCCTTGACCGGCGACGGACAAACTGCCCATTGTGTTACCGGCCTGGAAGCATTCGCGGGAAGGGAAAGGGGGACCCGCCAAGATACGACGGAGCCGGAGATGTCGGTTCGGGTGGATGGCGGACGGATCGCAACGGTTTGTTGCTGGAAGGGAGGGTGGCTGCGGACGTTATCCGAAAGAGCGATCGCGCCGGATCACTTTCCGGCGCCGGCCATGTCGATATCCGCCGGGCGGATATCCTTCGGGATAAACTCGCGATCGATCAGGTCGCTCATGGCGATCGGCGTCTTCAGGATGCCGACCTTTATCGCCATATCGCGAATGACGAGCATATCCTCATCGGTTGGGGTGAGCATGCGATAGCTAACGCGATCCTTCGGCTGGGTAAGGACATAGCGGACGACCTTCTCATCCTGCCGGAAATACGGCGATGCGACCTTCGCGGCGGCAAGCCGGTGGGTTTCCGCCCACTCCCCGCTTTCGGCGATGCCGCGGACAAGATCGCGCACCACGTCGGGATGCTCCTTGATCAGCTTTTCATGAACCACGAGCACGCAGGAGATGAAGTGGGGCCAGATATCCTTGGCATAATAGAGCACCCGCCCCGATCCGTCCAGCTCCGCCTTGGCTGCGTGCGGCTCCCCCACGAAATAGGCATCGATCGCCTTCGCCGCCAGCGCGGCCGGCATGTCCGGGGGCGCCATCTGCACGAACTTGATCTCATCGGCCCCCACCCCCTGATCCTCCATCAGCTTGCGGATCACCAGGTATTGATTGCTGTAGATGCTCGGAATGGCGAATGTCTTCCCCCGCAGGTCCACAAGGCTCCGTGCGGGAATATCCTTCCGTACGATCACGGTGGACCCATCGCGATGCCCCAGATAGACGATCTTGATCGGCAGCCCCTGCTCCCGCATCTTCATCGCCAGCGGCGCAATCATAAAGCTCGCCTCCAGGCGCCCCCCCTTGATTGCCTCCACCACCGTCGGGAAATCGGTAAAGCGCTGCGACTGAAACCGCGTGGATGTGCTGGTCTTTGTGGCGAAATCGGTGACGGGACAGGTGAGATGGCATGTGACCGGCAGAAAGCCGACGGTAAGCTGCTGGCGTGGCCGCACGACCTCCTCCTGCCACGGCTTGAACCGGAGCAGCCCGAGAACGAGGAGCAGCCCGAACGCCCCCACGATCCAGCGGGCCATGGACGATCGAATCATCGTGATAGACTCCGGTTATCAGGCGTCGACAAAGACATCACCCCGAACATCGCTCCTATCCTCCTCCAGGCCAAGCTCGAAGAGGAGCCGATGAATCCCATCGACAACCTCCGGGTGCGTGAGATCGCGGGGCCGCGCAAGATCGAGCCGAAGCTCACACCGGATGCGCGCCGGCCGATCCGACAGGACGATAACGCGATCGGCAAGCTGGGCCGCCTCCTCGATATCGTGCGTGACAAGAACCACGGTCCGGGGTCGCTCCTCCAGCATCAGCGCCAGTTCCCGTCGCATCCGCAGGCGCGTCAGGTAGTCGAGCGCGGAAAAGGGCTCATCCATCAACAGGATATCGGTATCACCCGCCAGGGCGCGGGCCAGCTCCACCCGCTGCCGCATGCCGCCGGAAAGCTGATGCGGATAATGCCCCTCGAATCCCCGCAGCCGTATCAACTCAAGCAGATCGGCCGCCTGCCGATCCCGCTCCGCCGGGTCGCCGATATGGCGAAGCCCCAGCGCGATATTCTCGGCCACCGTCAGCCAGGGGAAAAGCCCGTCGTGCTGGTAGACCATGCGGGCGCGTCCCTCGCAGCCGACGCGACCGGAGGCCGGCCGCACAAACCCGGAAAGGATGTTCAGGATGGTGGTTTTGCCGCACCCCGACGGGCCGACAATGGCAACGAACTCCCCCGGCTCGATATCGAGCGAGAAGCGGCGAATAACCTCCACGCCGCCGAAGGAGTGGGAGATGTCATCGAGACAAAGGAGTTTATCGTTCATATCCCCACCGGACGCTTGGAATTCTGGTCAACCTGAAAAGAAGTCTATCGATCACAACGCCGATCAGCCCGATCACGATCATTCCCGAGACGAGAAGATCGATCCGCAGGCCATTGCGGGCGTCCCATATCGCGAAGCCAAGCCCATCCCGCCCGGCGATCATCTCGGCGGCCACCACCACCACCCAGGCAAGCCCGGCGGTCACCCGGAGGACCGTAATCACCTGGGGCGCTATCGCGGGGAGTGTCACCCGCATCAGCATCTCCCCGCCGGTGAGCCCGTAATCGTGCGCCACGCGGAAATAGACCATAGGAATGGTCGCCACCGCGGCCACCGTCGCAAGGACGATCGGGAAGAACGAGGCCATGAATATCAGAAAGACCGCGGGGGAATCACCGATGCCGAACCAGAGGATGGCAAATGGAATCCACGCCAGCGGCGAAAGGTTCCTGAAGAAATTGACGGCCGGAAGGAGGGCGGCCCTGGCGCGACCATACGAGCCAAGCACCAGCCCAAGCGGGATGCCGAGCACGACGGCAAGGAGGAATCCCGCCGTCACGCGAAACAGTGAGGCCACCAGATCATTGAACAGGCGACCGGTGATAACCTCCTCAACCACTCCCTTCCCCACCGCCAGAGGGTCGGGAAAGAGCGATTCGGGGAAAACATGCGCGGCGGCAAGCCCCCACCAGAGAAGCAGGGAGCCGATTACCACGGCCACCGGAAGAACCCGTTCCCCTGATGTGCGTTTTGTTTCTGTCATGAGCTCAGCGTGGTCGGAGATGCGCCCCCTCTGGTCATGCGCCGCCGCCACAGCCACGCGGCGCGGGAAAGAGTAAAGCGCATGTTATTACTGGTTAAGATGACAGGAGTGGCGGGATGTGCACATTATCAACGCGATGTCCCGATGATTTATGATGAGGATCATCGCTGATGAGGTCCGTAAGGCAGGCAGCGTGATCGGGGGCCGCATCCGGCGAAACGGCATAAAGGGAGGGGAGAGCGCCAACCGGCACTCTCCCCTTCCGAACTGGCAATACTCTGCCATCTCCGATACCGGCCCTCCTAGCAGCAGGGATCCCAGTACCAGAAGATGTAGTAGCGTGGCCACCACGGCCAGTACTGTCCCCACACCCAGCGGAAGCAGAAACGCCAGCAACCGCCGGCCCACGGAATGGCGATGAAATTATCGGGCCCCGGCTTGTAGTCCACGCCGTTGACCGTAACCGTGGAGATGCCGGTTGCACCAGCCGGAAGATCATAGGTCGTCCTTCCCTCGGAGGACAGGCTCATATCCTGCGATGCAGAGGCACCATCAAGAGCAACCCCATCGAAATGGATGGTGTAGTTCAGACCGAACTCCCCGGCGGTCCCTTCGGCGGGGGTCATGACCTTCACATCGAACTGATTGTCCTGCGCGAAGGCGGAGCCATGCGACATCAGCGAAACAAGTGCGAGAACCGCGATGGCGATTATCGCGCGAAGCGAGAAAATGGATAAACGGTTCATGATACTGAAACCTCTCACGATGATTGATGGATTGGGATCATGGATTAGGATCAACGTCTCCTCCCGCTAGAGCCGTTCACGACGTTCGCCCGATCATCGCAGGCTCTACTTGCGATGCCGAAGAAAAATCATGAAGAGCGAGATTAAACTGGGATCATATATGGATGTGGAATTCCGGTGCATTCGCCACGTTTGTGAACACGCATTTCCCGTCGTCCGTTGCGCCTGTTGGCAGCGGATTATTGCGATGTGAATATCGGAGAATCATCACCGATCGATGATGAATTCGATGGAGAAATCAGTTGACGGGGGATGTTCGTCGGTATCCGTGGGAGAATGGGCAAATATATCAATATCAGGATAAAACGATTTCTCGATAATTGCTCAATTAACACATCATATACAGATAATACATGACGATTAAATATCGATTAACGGCATGGAATTGAGGAATTTCAAAGCGCTCTTCGAATCATCTCACTGCATACTTTACAATCATCATCACGATTGCAATTCACCATTCCCCGCCAATCAGAACAACATTCATAAAAAAATCAGCCCATCGCATCGTCCCAGGCATAAACAGAAGGAGAGCACCCTGGGGTGCCCTCCGACATTGTCAACGCATTATCATATCCTGAACCGGTTGCCCCTAGCAGCAGGGGTCCCAGTACCATATGATAATGTACCGCGGCCACCACGGCCACCGCTGCGGCCATACCCAGCGGATGCAGAGACGCCAGCAGCCGCCCGCCCAGGGAATGGCTATCGGAGCAGCGCCCCCCAACTGGTAGATTACGCCGTTCACCGTGATCGAAGCGATGCTGGCCGCATTCGCGGGAAGCGTGAATGGGGTTATCCCGAGATTGTTGAGTACCAGGTTCTGCGGTGGTACCGGACCCGCCACCCCGTTGAAATTGATGCTGTAGGCCATGCCGAACTCACCGGCGGCTCCCTGCCCACCGGAGCTGACCGCTACGTCGTACGGAGTACCGGGCTGGGCGAAGGCCGAGCCGTGTGCCATCAACGAAACAAGTGCGAGGATGGCGATGGCAATCATCGCCCGGAGCGAGAAAACGGATGATCGGTTCATGATGCTGAAACCTCCAAAATGAATGATGGATCGGGATCAACGTCTCCTCTCGCTAGAGCCGTCCATGAAGTCCATCCAACCATCGCAGGCTCTACTTGCGATATCGAAAAGACATCATGAAGAACGAGATTAAACAGGCGTCACGCATAAGCAATAGTATTTCGGGCAATATTCAGGCAGGTGGTTGTGCGTATCGCATCAACCTCCGCATTATTGCCGGCGGATTGCCACAATGGGAAGACTGCAGAACCATCGGCGGCAGCCGATAATAAACGCAATCTCGATGGGAGAAATAGATTGATGGGAGCGGTTCGTCGATACCCGTGGGAGGATGGGCAAATATACCGCTCCTACGGTGAAATACTTTCTTGATTATTGCTCAATTAACATCGAACATGGCGGCTCTGCATTTCGATCAATCATCAGTTAATCGCATGAAATCGATGATTACGAAAACCGGACCTCAATCATCGTACGACATGCAATACAATCGCACCCTTAACGATTTCCCCAACCGCCGCGGATCACGGCGATTCATCCATTACGTCCCACGGGCCGATTGATTATCGTCCCCTCATAATATGCAAATACCGCTCCGAGCCTTCCGGCTTGAAACGGTATTGTCGTAACCATTGAATGCTCAGATATGCAGGGTGGCCCGAGTTCCGTCAGTTCCGCGCGGTCACGCTCACCGGCGCGCCACCGGAGATAATCGAGAAGACTGTAATGCCGGGACGAGCGCGATCCTGAAAATCGACATTATTGGTCTGATTATAGGGTGCGCCGGAATGGGGCCACACCTGAATCAGCCCGGATTCCGTCACCGGCTGCATGCTTTCGTAGACAACGCCGGGCTGGGCGGCGATCGTCACCGTGAGATAAAACGAAAGAGTGCCGGTCGCCGGAAGCGAAGCATTGGGCTGACTGGCGACAATCGATGAAAGGGGCGCGGTCCTCCATCCATCGAGCTGAAAGCCGATCTGGCCGAGCGTGAGACTTGCTCCCGAGCCGGAAAACCCCACCGGAGCAAGATTTTCCCATGCCACCCCATCGGCCGAGCCGGAGGTGGCTATTGTCTGAAAACTCACCACGCCGGTCAGATTTATCGTTTCCCTCCCGTTAGGAAATATCGTGCCGATGAGCGTGACACTGCCGGTATAATCACAGGTCGAAACCACCCCGACATGCGTGTTCTGATATTGCGCTGCGCATTTGTTCAATCCCGGCTGGACGATCGCGACCAGCAGGGCCAGAGCCGAAAGAACTCTTTTCATGTTCATTGTTCATTACCTCACTATAACATGAATGGATATCGATAAGACGTTGAGAGCGACCTCCGTCCAGGGCGTCAAATCGCAGAATTGACTACGGATGACAACGCTCTGTCACGGGATTGATCTACTGATATCCGGGCGTTCGGGTGGTTTGGGGTTTCCCCAACTGGACAATCGGGGAAACATGAGCTATAACGGGCCCACACCGCTGATCTTCAGATATTCCGCGAAAAGAAACGGAAGTGCGATAAGAATCGGTGGGTCGGTCAGATGCGGTTCGCGCAGATTAAGGTCGGCATTGCCAGTTACGCTCCCCCCACTGATGACAAGCGCCCCGCTCCTGTCCCGTAACATCGTATCCGGAATAAAAAAATCGAGAAGATCGAGCGGCCACGGAAGCGCCACCGCCAGAACGTAGTATTTCCCATCGGGCACCGAGGGGATCTGATAGTTGTTGTTACCGAACAGGAGATCCCCGGCGATCGGCACCGACTGGGGGATCTGCGTCTGGAACAGCCCCACGAAAACCAGCCCCTGAAAGCCCTCCGGCATTCCCGCGTGCCCGGTGATCGTGCCGTCGCTTGAGGCGTTTCGCGCACGCGCGGACCCTATCAACGATGTAACCGTATCGATGGAAAGATTAAGATCCACCGGAAGCCGTCGCCACGCGCTGGGGCTTACCCCCACCAGCGTGGTGAAATGAGTGGTGAAGGTTCCAAGGCTGTTGCAGCCGATCTCGAAGCAGACTTCAGTGATGCTCAGATCGGTGGTCAGCAGAAGCCGCTTGGCCCTGTCGATGCGGAGCGTGGCGAGAAATTTTCTTGGCGATACTCCGGTTATCTCACCAAACACCCGATTGAAATGAAAACGGCTGAGATGTGCTATCTCCGCCATCTCATCCAGATTCAACGGGTCATCGAGACGCTGGCTCATGGAGACAATTACCCGCTCCACGGCCCGCCGGCGCCATTCAAGGGTGCTTTCGCCGGCCTCCGTCTCGCTCTTGACCGGCATGCTCCAACCTGGTTGCCGCTCCTGAATCTGCTTGGCGGCATCGCGGGATAAGTGACGGAAATCAATAGCCATGACGTTGTCGAAATAGGTGATACGTAAAACTCCCGGCCCGCCCGGTTCCCTTACTCGGCGTAAAGCCTGAGCGCGTCCTTCAACTTCTCGGGAATGGCCGTCGGTTCCAGGCCCCCCGCGCCGCGCCGCATGCACGCCACATGCTGCTCTCCCCTCGCGATCAGATGCTCGCTCTCATCAGCCGGCGAAATCCGCCAGTACTCGAACCGGAGCGCTATCCGGTTCTGCACGATGCCGCCGAGCGTCATTCTGATAATCAAACGGTCGAACGCGACAAGTTCCGAGAGATATTCACAGTTGACACGAAGCGTGACGATTGCAAGCCCTTCATCGAAATCCTTCAACACATCCACGCCATGATCGTAGAGAAACATTTCTCTGCATCTCCCCTGCCAGCGGAGATGATTGACGTAATAAACGTTGCCGACGAGGTTCGTCTCCTCGAAGCTTACCATGTGCCGATATTCGTACGATCGCATTCCACCGCCGTGAGAATTCCTGACTGGATGAGGTTTCGGTTCTGCCGCCGCCACGCTCGTGGGAGGTTCCGTCAATATCTCCATGAGACACTATATCCGTGAAATATGATAGTCATGCGCCCGGCGGAATATCCGGTGATCCGCGCCGAGGTTCCGGAACCCTATTTCGGTTCCATGATATATGGCCGCTCGATTACCCCCTCATATTGATATCCGGCCGAATATTCGGCACGATGCGTCACGGCATAGGCAACGCGCTTCCGACCGTCGTATTCATTGTCGGTAAAGCTTGTCACGCCGGCCGCCACGGTGCCTATCTTCCGCCAGCTCGCGGAATTTCCGGGAGTGGGGCTCCGATAAATGTTGTAGCCGGATATCTCGATCGGCTTTACGATGCTCCCGGTCCCCTGCCATTCCAGGCGCACCCCCCCGCCAGGCCCCCCCTTTTTTCCGCCGACCGGCTCGGCGCGAATAATCCGCGGGCTTTCAGCGAAATATTTCGTCGCGTTTCTCCCCAGAATAAAATTCGCATCCAGTACCGTCAGCAGCGGAGCGTGGGCCGAGTCGGCGAAGAACGGAATCGGCCCGTTGGAGAGCGAGAGCGTGACATCATGCGGGGGCCACGACCGCGATATTCCCACGAACTCCGGGGTAAGGGTCCTCGCCGTAAGCCTGATCGGCACGGTTGCGCCTTTCAGCAGTGTGGTAAAGCGGAGATCGCCCTTGAGCGTAACCCGATATCCGCTGCCCGCCTTCCCCGGATTTTTCACGGCGCTCATCGTCCCCGCTCCCGGAGGGATGAAGAGCACCCAGTTCATGATAAACGGGGAATCGCTCCGGCCGTAATGAGCAAAACGGAGCACGTTCAGAACATCGCCGGATGTCCCTTTTCCGCCTTCCTCCGTGCATGCAATCCCCGCCAGATCGGAGATCCCCTCGGAGACCAGGTTGACTTCCTTTCCAAGCGCCTTTGCCCTGACATTGAACGACATCGGAGCCGACATCACCGGCACGACAGTGTCCGCCGAACGCGGAGCCACCGGAACCGGCGCCACAACCGCACCTGCCGTGTCGGTTGGCCCCCCCGGCGATGCCGGAGAGGCTGTCACCCCCCCCTCGGCCGGATGAACATCGGCCACGGCTACCACCGTATCTCCGGGCCCCGACCGTGGAGCGCTCTTTGGAGGCGTTTCCGGGCGCTCTCCGCCCCGCGTCACGCATCCCGCGATTGCCAGCAGAACCATCAGGCTGGATGGGAGGAACCACCGATAGATCTTCATGAGAGGATTGAATTGAGTTGCCGGCCAGCCCGGCCATTCGAACAGGTCAGGCTACGTCTCCATTCGCGATCATCGTCGCCACAATCCCCCCCACTGCATCGGTCGAACGATCCGCGTATGTCGCAATCGTCGCCGATCCGGCGGAGAGAATCACCCAGCCATCGGAATCGGAGGATTCCAGCACGATGGGCATATCGAACATCGAGCCTACTTTCCTCAGGGATTCCACCGCCCCCCAGACTCTTGTGGCGGCCACATCATATCCATCGCCGGTCTGCAGCGCTATCAGATCGGCCAGCACCGCTCGCTCCTCGCCAAGCAGTTCCTTCCAGAGGGGCAGTGGACGCTCCACAACCGTCTCAAGATCGCAGCCGACCGGCCCTTCCCCCGCGATCGCCATTGTCACATCGCCGGCATGCGAGGCCGATATCACCTGCTTTCCATTCGCCTCCGGGCGTCCGTCGCTCCGGCGGCGGATCGTGGCATCGGCGCCGGCGACCTGCCGTAACGCGCCATTGCTCTTCCCCCGCCGCTTTCCTCCTCCCAGGGCATTATTCTCCACGACCACGGCAAGCCTCTTCTCCGGAAGCAGCTCACCCATCCGCCGCTCCATGTAGGGAGCCAGCAGCACGGGGCCCCAGGAGCCCTTTCTCCTGTTCCGTTCCACGGCCTGGAGGAGAAGCCCTTCCCATCGTTCGTAGAGTTCCCCCTTCTCGTCGCGCACCTCGATATCGTAGAGATAGCTGTTCCCCTCGTGGCTCCGCTCGCGGGCATGAACGAAGACGCTTCCCGGCGCCGGACGCCCGAACACCGCCAGCCGCTCCACTGCCACGGGAATCAGAGTCATATGGGGAATGCACCCCTGAATTGCATGGATGGACGCATCACGCGCGCCGGGATCGCCGAGATGAAGAGTCCCAGGCAGATACTGGCTGAACCATCCGCGCTCGGGCTCCACGCGTACCTCGGCAACGCATTGATAGGCGCTCAGGCTTCTATACCCCTCCACGCGTTTGAATCTGCCTCGCTGGAACAGGATATCTCCATACATCTCCGTTCCGGGATCGAGTGGCAGACGCTCGCCGGGGGGAAGCACAGGGGAGGCCGGGGCATCGATGCCCGGCATGCAGCGCGCGCGGAAATGATCGGCCTGGAAGCCTGTCTCCTCGCTTCGCAACGCCACGTCAATGGCGCCATCCTCACGCCGCAGCGCGACGATCCGTATCCGTGTGCTCTCCCCATCCGGCACGATGATCGGCCGGTCGAATCGGAGATTCTCGAAGACGATGCCATTCTCCGCCCCGCCCCTGAGCGCGACGGCCGCCTGTGCAAAGGCCTCCAGCCCCATGACGGCCGGGAAGAGACGCTGGCCCCGGAACGTGTGATCGTTCAGATAGGGATCTGTATCGGCCGAAAGCGTTGCCTCGGCAACCAGCTCCAGCCCCGGATAATGCACCCTCGGCTCCTCCAGGAACCGAAGAAACGGGAGTTCGGCTTCGGCGAGCTTCGCGGTGGGAAGCTCGCCGAAGCGACCGGAAACAACCACCGACGTGGCCGGCAGCGATGTAGCCAGAAGATTCCGGAGCGTGGCAAGCCCGATCTCCGGCGTGATCGGCGTGATGCCGTCGCGGAGGAGCGCCTCCACGCGGCCGAGCCGTTCGCCCATGCCGACGCCGGACCAGATGGACCATTCGATCGATAGACAGCGGCAGGCCGGATGCTCGATCCCCCATCCATCGGTCAGGCGCGAAAGCTCCTCGTTCGCCAGCGCGTAGTCCGCCTCGCCGCGAAGCCCGGTCCGCCCGATGATCGAGCTGAAGGAGATGAAGAGTTTGAGCCGGTCGGGATCGATCGCCGCAAGGACATTGCGTGCCCCGTCGAGTTTCGGGGCGAGCGTGCGGTCGAACGCGGCCTGGTCAAGCCCATCGATAAGCTGCGGGATGTTGGCGCCGGCGCCATGCAGAAACGCGTTCACCTTCCGTCCAAGCGCCTCCTCGCCGTAACGAATCGAGCGCTCCACAGTGGCGGCATCGGTCACATCGGCGCGGAGATAGAGGTGACGAATCCCGGCATCGGCCATGCGCGCAAGGTTCTCGGAAAGCTCGGCATCGTGTTCGGGCTCGGAACGGCCCAGCAGCAGCAGCCAGGCTCCGGTCTCGCGCGCCAGCGCCAGCCCCGACTCGGCGGCGATCCCCTTTCCTCCTCCGGTAACCAGCAGCAGATCGTCGCCGGTCAGGGGAATCGGTCCGCCGGTTTCCAGCGGAATCATCGCAAGCTCGGGCGATTGCCTCTCCCCGGCGGCATCGTACCGCACCTCGGTATATCCTCCGGCGTTTGCAGCCTCCCGCGCAATCCATTCCACGGCGTTCGGATGATCGGGGGGAAGCTCCACGACGCTGACCGCCACCGATGGCCGTTCGAGATGAAGCGTCCGGGCAAAACCGGCGGATCCATCCCGAGCCACCAGCACGAACGCCCCCGACCCATGCCCCACCGCACGCGCTCCGGCCAGAAGGAGTTCCACACTCTCGCGACCGAACGGCTCCGGCGCGATGACCACAACCCCGGTTCCCTCAACGGCGGCAAGCCGCGCCGTCAGCGATTCGGCGAGCGGATCGCCCGGCACCGCCAGCACACGCCAGCTCCCCGTGCCTGTTCTCGGCGCCGGAAGCGCCGGCAATGCCACATATCGATCGACAAACGCGCGCACCCACGGCTCGATTCCGGCGGGCCATTTCTCCTTCGGCTTCTCGCCGCCGCCGCCGGTGTTTCGAAGCTCCTCAAGCGCACGCGCCATCTCGATCACCGTGGAGTTGGCGAACTCCGTTGGAGCCGCGGGAGAGGGAAGGCCGATATGCCTTGCCGCCTCCACGACGATCTGGCTGATGGTGATGGAGTTGAGATGGAGATCGCCAAGCAATCGATCGTCATCGCTCACGGCGTTGACGGGAAGCTCGGCATGCCCGGCGACAAGGCCACGCACAAGCTCAAGCACCGATTCGGTCGCCGGCGCCATATCTCCCGGCACAAGCCCAACCGTGACGGTGCCGTTCGGCGATATGCTGGTGCCGGATGTGCCGTTGAGCGTTGCACCATTGAGCGCCGAACCATTGAGCGTTGCACCGTTCCGATCCCGCAACGCGGTCGTGTACGATGCCCCATTCCATTCCCCTTCACCATCATCGACCGGATGCTCGGGCTCGAATGACCGGTCGATATCCGGGGCAAGCTCGCAGGGATTTTCAAAGAACCTGCGCGGGCGATCCAGATCGATCGGCCGAACGAAACGATCGGCGAAGATCGCGCGATGATCGAGATCACCGCCGAGGGCAAAGACGGCGCCAAGCGCCTGGAACATCCCCCTGAGCGAAGGCCCGCCGGCATCGGTCGGGATCACCGGCAGATCGACAAAGCTCCCCGCAAGCCCGCTGAGGACATTCCCCGGACCAACCTCGATGAGAAGGTCGAGATTCCTGGCGGCCTCTTCCAGCGCGTCGCTGAAACGGACCGGATGGGTTATCTGCCGGAACAGAAGATCGCGCAGATCGGCGTTCGACGGAAGGAGCCCGCCGGAAACTGTTGAGTAGACCTGTCGCCGCAGCGGAACGATCCGCCAGCCGCTCAACGCTTCGGCAAGAGGAAGCGCGGCCGCGGCCACAAGGGGAGAGTGGAAGGCATGCGAAACCGGCAGCCTGGTGGCGTGAAGCCCGCCGGCGCGTGCCCTTTCGATCACCCGCTCGACGGCGATCGCATCACCGGAGATCACGGTCTGGCGCGGGGAATTGAACCCGGCGATCACCACCGGGTCACCGCCAATCAGGTCGGAGACCTCCTCACCTCCCGCCGCGATGCCCGCCATCGCACCGGTCGGCGCGCCGAGATCGGCCATCGCCCTGCCGCGAACGCGCGCGATCCCCAGAAGCGTTTCCTCATCGAACGCGCCTCCCCAGTGAAGCGCCGTCAGCTCGCCCAGGCTGTGTCCCAGCCCCACAGCTCCCTCCACGCCGAACCGCTCCAGAAGGCGGAGCGCGGCCATCGATGCCGTGACGATCGCAGGCTGCGCGATATCGGTGGAGATGCCGTCGCCTGAGGTGGGAAGCTCCGAAAGCCGGTAACGATCGCGCGCAACGGGGAACCGGCGGCCCATGATGCCGCCATCGAGATGAGCGGGCGAGCCCTGTCCCGGAAAGAGGAAGCCGATACGAGGTTCCCTTCCCTCCCCGCCGAGGAAGATGTTCCTGGAGAGATCGACTCTCCGGGTGACCCCCTCGTCCAACCATCCCAGCAGCAGAACAAGCCGTTCGGTCAGTTCAGCCGGGGTGGCCGCGATGATCGCCGCGCGAACACGGGTGGCGCTGAGGTCGTGCGCCATCTGCTCGGAAAGGTCGGTGATCTCCGCGCGGGAGAGGGAAGGGGTGAGGGCAACAAGGCGCTCAACGGAGGTACGAAGCCCGGCCGCGCCATCAGCCCCAAACAGAAAGAGTTCGGTGTCCTGTGCCGACCGCAGCAGCGTTTCCTCGCGCGGGTTGAGCGCGCGCCGTTCCTGAACGGTGCTCTCAAGCACGACGTGAGCATTGATGCCGCCGAAGCCCATGGCGCTTACACCGGCGCGCAGAGGCTGCTCCTCCGGCCAGATCATCCCGGCGCCCAGCGCGCGAAGCGCCGGTGCCTCCCCCGACATCTCGGCGTGCGGAGTTTCGCAGCCGGTGGTCGGTGGAAGAATCTGGTGATGAAGCGCGAGCGTTGCCTTGATCAGCCCCGCAACGCCGGCCGCCGCCTTGGTATGGCCGATGATGGCCTTGACCGAGCCGATGACGGCGGGAACCACCGATCCGGCCTCCCGCCTGGCCCGCGAAAGCGTCTGCAGCTCCGTGCCATCGCCGACGTTGGTGCCGGTGCCGTGCCCTTCGAAGTAGCTCACCGAATCGACACCGAAGCCGGCGCGCCGGTAGGCGCGCTTGAGCGCAAGGAGCTGCCCTTCCACCTCGGGACGGGTAATGCCGCCGTTGCCGTCGGAGGAGATCCCCCAGCCACGGATTTCGGCGTAGATCCTTCTCCCCTGGGCAACGGCATCCTCCGTCCGCATCAGCACGACAAACCCGCATCCCTCTCCCGGCCAGAAGCCGGCGGAACGTGCGTCGTAGATGCGCATCTTCTCCGGAGCCAGAGCCCCGGTCTTGGCGAAGCCGATCAGCTCGAACGGATCGAGGCTCAGATCGACGCCACCGGCAAGCGCCATCTCCAGATCCCCCGCGGCAAGCGCGGAACAGGCATTCGCAACGGCGAGAAGCGATGAGGCGCAGGCGCCATCGACGGTATAGCCGCCCCCCTTCAGATCGAAGTAGTTGCAGATGCGCCCGGCAATCGTGTTGGAAAGACCTCCCGCCAGCGATTCCTCGCCGATCGGCGGAAACGGCTCCTTGTAGCGCGCTTCCATCCGCTCCAGAAACCGCGCGCGCCGCGCCGCCGGCCAGCCGGCCTCGATCAACTCCCTCTCCAGCACGCGACGGACATAGGGCCAGCGAAGACGCATAAGGTTGGCGCGTGAGAACTCGCCGGTGAGCGTGTTCCCCAGAAGCACCCCGGTCCCCTCCTTCGGAAGCCCGTCGCCATCCGGGAAACCGGCATCGGCAAGGGCGCGCGACGCGATATCGAGCGCAAGCCAGTGGGCCAGATCGGCCGAACGGTAGGTTCCCCCCGCAACGCGGAATCGCACGCGATCGAACTCGTATCCCTCGATCACGGCCGCCTCCAGGACGTAACTGGTGTCCGGGGTGGTGCGGTCGTCGGAGAGGTAATCGGCCGGGTTCATCCTTACCGACGGCATCCGCCGGAACGCGCGGCGACCCGCGAGCACATTGCGCCAGAGCTCCGCCGGAGAGCCCGCATCAGGATACTGGCAGGCCATCCCGACTATGGCAACTGACATGCTCATGCCTCCTCCCTTGCCAGCATAACCGTGCTCTGCGGAATCATCTCCTTTACCTCCGGCTTGGCCTTGGGTTCAGCAACCGCCGTTGCGGCAGCCGCAGCGGCTGCCGCGGCCGGGCGGGCATAGAGCCCGTAGACGAGAAGCCATGCGTAGCGTATCGTGCAGACGATGGTGAGCGCGAAGAAGAGCCCGAACACCACATGGAAGATCACAAGCGCGCTGTATGCCAGCGCCACGCCGGCCCCGAACAGGATCTGCCCGCGCGTGCTGCTGGGGGTGGTGGCCGGATCGGTGACCATGTAGAATGTGTAGAGAAGGAACGCAACGCCGGTGATCGGGGTAAGCGTCGGAAGAATCGGCGTGCCGAATATGAGGCTGCGGACCACACCCTGCAGGATGAATGTTGCAAGCCACGCGACGATCAGCGGCATCCGCTTGGTGAAGCGGGAATTGAGGAACGTGCCGGCAATGATCAGCACAACCGGCAGCGCCCAGTCCAGCAGCCCGTCGAGATTTTCGGTGAACTGATACGGCTGCGCCACGCCGACCCATGGGAAGAGGAGAAGCGTGATCGTGATGCCGATGTTCGATGGATTGAAGACGTGCCGGACATTGCCGTTGATCCTCATGCGGATGATCGCCTTGGAGGCTATCGCCGCGGCGGTGGCAAAGACAACCGGCCCAAGCCTGCTGTTGGAGTAAATGAGCATGCTGCACGCCAGCGACGTGATATGCGCCGACAGGAGAAAATCGATCCGGGCACGCAGCCCACCGGTGAACCGGGACGGGCGACCATTGAGCCGCGCGTCGATCAGCTCCAGCAGGATTTCCAGCCCATAGCCGGTGGCAAGCGCCACCAGCGGCTGTGCCCATGACTGTTCAAAGCCCAGGACGAAGTGCCCGAGAATATTGAGAACCGTGATCGCCACAGCGAACCGTCTCAGCCCCGCCAGCCTGTCCGTCCGATCCCAGATAGAAGTCTTCATGATGCCACCCTTCCGTTTTGCGCCGATCCGAGCATAACCGTGTGCCATCCCGGCAGGAGATTCAGAGATTGTTTATGGAGTTGTCCGTTCCCATCGCGCCATGTGATATCGGCCACCACCGGCGTTCCGGCCGGAAGATTGCCGAGCCCGAACTGGAGATCGGGGCTTCGCTTTCCCGAGTGACCATTGCCGCCATCCACCTGCGCCACCAGCTTCCGTCCATCCGGCATATGGATAAGCGCCTGCGCGCCAATGGCCCGGCGACCGCGAAGCGCGCCGGTCGGATGTCCGGGATACGCCGCAAACTCCTGCGTCCCGGAGAGCGGAAGCACAAGATGAAGCCCCAGAAAGGCCCCGACGGATGGCGCGTCGTTGTGATAGAAGAAGGATGTGTCCCACTGGTTGGCAACGGCGAAATCCAGCCGACCGTCGCCATCGACATCAGCCGTGGCGATACCGCGCGATACCGACCGGCGGTCCAGGCCGATGGCGGCGGCCACGTTATAATATCGGCCGCTGGAATGATACGCGTAGAACGGGTTGATCTGATCGCCACTGAGATCATCCCCCGGCTTCAGCTCCAGCCAGCAGTGGGGATCGGAGAGGAGCTGATCGTTGGAGGTCGCAAGCTCATGAAGCTCCGGCCACCGGTTCTTGGTCCCCTTGACGAAACCGGTAGCCTGAAGCGCCTCCGGCACGCCGTCGTTGTTGAAATCGCCGAAGCGGGTATCCCAGCCCCAACTGCTCCGCGAGAGCCCAAGCTCCTCGCCGCGGTCGACGAACGGAGCGATTCCCGCGCGGATCTTCGATTGATCGCCGGTGTTGATCCAGAGGAAATGGCTCTCCTCCAGACTGTATTCGCCGGCGATGTTGCTGACGAAGATATCGAGCAAGCCATCACCATTTACATCGGCGAAATCGCACCCCATCCCCTTGAACGAGTCGTGTCCCATCACCTTGGAACGGGGCGTGGTAAGACCGCGCTCACCCTCCAGGATCTCGAACTTCAGGTGTCCGGGCGTCGATGAATTATGGAGAAGATGATCGGGGCCGAAGTCATTCGAGAAATAGATTTCCGGCAGCATGTCGCCATCCAGATCGGCGGCGCCAAGCGCAAGCGTCCAGGCATGGGATATATCGGCCGCGAGGACGCCTGCGGCATCGTTATAACGTACGGAGGGGCTGGCGTTCCGCGTCACGCCGGCCCAGAGGAGAAGATGTTTCGTGCCGCCGTTGAACGCCCGCGACATCGAATGCTGCATCGTCTGAATCCCGGCGCCCTTTGCATCGAGGATCGCGGCGCCATCGGGGAAGTAGTTTCCAATGATGATGTCGAGATGACCATCGCCATCAAGATCAGCAGTTGTCGCGCAGTTGGTAAACCATCGCTCGTTGGTCGTCACCAGCTCCGACGGCGTATACGCCGCGGCGGTCGGGATGGTGGACCGATCATCGTTCCGCAGGAAGAGCACCGGGCTGCGTCCCCAATAGTATACCATGATATCGGTCAGCCCATCCTCGTTGAAATCACCGGGAAGCGCGCCCATCGGCGCCATGGTGGATGGATCGTAGGGAAGCGGCGCGGGGTTCAGCAGGAACGGCTGGTAGCGCGCGGGCGTTCCGGGGACCGGGGCCACCGTGACATTATCGGTGCGGGGATCGACGTAGCAGACATCGTTTGCCAGCCCGTCGCCATCGATATCATTGAGCGCGACACCGGCCCCCACTGATGAGATCCATGAGCGGATATGGTTCAGGCTGGGATGAACGGCGCGCACCATCTTGTGAACGCACCCCGGAACCTCGGGAAGCGGGTAGCTGGTGAAATGGAACTGATTCGCCAGCGCGGCCATCTCCGACGGCGGGATCGTGGGCTGCTGCGCGGCGAAATAGATCCCGGTTACCGCGGCAAGGGCGGCAAAGCGACGGCCCGTGCGCTGGACGAATGTGGGATGGCTCATGATTCCAGGCTCCTTGTATCGTGGTAGGCAATCGGCCGCACAAGCGGAGAAGAGACCATGGGGAACTCCGCTTGTGGAGAAAAATGTGACTGAAGCCGCGATCGCCATATCTCGTAGGCCGGCTCCGCCGCGTCGTATCGCAGCTCCCGCCGGTCGATATTCACCATCGCCGATGCCTGCTCCACGGAGATATTGCAGATCGTCCGGCAGGCAAGCGTTGTGTGAGGAAGGAGATTTCCGGCGTTCAATCGTGTTTCGGTGGCAAAGAGAACTCCCTGCGCCAGGGCGGGAAAATGCAGGCCCGAGAGGCCGACCAGATGATCGAGCACCCCTTTTTCCACTCCGCCGGCATATGCGGAGGCAAGCCCCACGCCGCTCCAGAGATCAGCGCGCCGGCTTTCCGGGAAACCGCCGATACACGAGGCGATACGCACGACATCGGCACCGTAGATAAACCAGAGGCTACGCCCAACCCCCTGATCGAACGCGCGACGTGCATAGCCCTTCAGCCGGGCGGGAACAGCATGCTCTTCCGCCACCTCACGCCAATGGAAATAGCCCTCGTGGAATCCGTATCCATCGAGAGCAAGCCAGCGGATCAGTGGATCGCGGGCCGCCAGCGGGGCTTCCACCCGGCGGCGCATGCGCGCAAGAGCCCATCCCAGGCCAACGTACAGCATGTAGATATGTGCCTGCCCCTCGGATTCGGCAAACGAGCGCCAGCGATCGCGCCGCCAGGGAAGCAGCATATCCATCATCCCAAGCGCCATGCCGGCCCCCTCGAACGCAAAGCCGCGCAATTCCAGCTCGACGCCATCCAGTCGGCGGCGAAGATCGGTGGAATCGCGGGCGTCGAGCGCGGCATGATAGCCGGTGAGGAACGTGCGGCCAATGGTTTCGAGGCGACGGCGCTGATGCTCGCCACAGGCGGGAAATCCACGTCGTTCGAATGTGGCCTCATCAGGGGATAGACCGAAAAGGCGAGTTCGTAATCTTCTCATGGTTCTTCCTTGAACGCCGTTCGTGCGGTGGAACCGGTGCGCCATTGTCCATCGATTGTGCGGACATCGCATTCCCCTCCACTTGACATTTCACTCCAGGCCACGGGCGCGGCAGTGCTCACTGTCTGAGGACGGCAGAGCATAGTGGTGGAGGGAATGAAATCGGCTGGCGAGCCATATCATCATGGGATCCCCACGGCATGCGCTGGTGCATACCGTAGACCAGACAAATGGCCCTACTGGTTAAGATGATATGAGCAACGATTTCTGCACATGTAAAGCAGAGGTTGCGCCTATCTTTTTATAAGATTGTAGTTATGTAGCGAATCGCGGATTGGGGGAGGCGAAATCGATAAATGCCGAATTGTGCATTGGATCTGATTGCACGGCATGGCGTAAGATATGCATAAAATCGACCCGAACTGCCATCCCCGAAATCCTACGATGAAAAAAATTTCGCGACGCGATTCATGAGCCGCACGACGCGGTATTACGATCGAATAATCATCATCCGCATCATGATATCGCCGGCAAGCGTGATCTTCTCCGGCAATATCATAAACGCCGCCACTGACTATTCCGCATCACGCATTCTCTCCCGAATGCCCGAATATCGCCCTGCCGATGGCACGGATGCCCCGCGGACGCGCGGAAACCACGGACGCGTGCCGATCGACGCGCTTGACGGTGGACCAGAGGCCGAACATCTCGGCAAGCCCGGGAACCACGATCAGGGTCATCACGGCGCAGATGCTGAGGCTGACGCAGACCAGCAGCCCGAACATCCTGTTCGGGACGACCGACGAGAGGAGGAGCACCGCGAACCCCGTGGTGATCGTGCTTCCGCTGATGATGATCGATGGCGCGGTTTCGGCGAACGCGCGCCGCAGCGCCACATGAAAATTCGGCGAATGCCTGCATGCCTCCCTGCTCTCCACCGCCAGATGAATCGAGTAGTCGACGCCGATGCCGAGGGCGATCGATGCGAACATCGAGCTGGCAATTCCGAGCGGGGAATCGAACAGGGTCAGGGCGGCAAAGGTGAAGAGCACACCGAGAAGGACCGGCAGCACCGCGACGCAGGCGGTACGGATCGACCGGAGCATCAGCGCCACGAACAGAAGATCGGCGAGGGCGGCGAAGAGGATCGAGACGATCTGCCCCTCCACCAGCAGCTTCACCGTGATATAGCTGATCCAGCCGTCGCCGAAGGGGGTCGCGGAAAGCGATCCCCTGGCGGATTCCCTCGCGGCGGTTTCCAGCACGGGGCGGAGATGCTCGTAATCGGCCTCATGAACGAAGACCGTCATTCTGGCGTTGCTCCGTCCGTCGGTCATGTAGACTCCCATGTGCGGGCGGTCCAGGGTTTCATCCACCAGCAGCGCGGACTCGATATCCTCACGGGTCAGGGGGATGGAATTGTTGAGTATCCCGCGTCTGAACTCGGGATACGCCACGCCACGCAACGTCGCCATGATCCTGAGGACATCGGTAAATGTGCTCTGCACGGCGCCAACCCTGGGAACGCGCGACAGAGCCTCCTCCATGGCGGCGAGGTGCCTGAATGTGGCCGGTTCGAGGAACCCATCGGGGGTTTTGGAGCCGATCGAGAAATCCATCGTCGTTGAACCGGCCATATACTGGTTGATCACCCGATCCCCCAGCGCAACCTGGCTCCCCGGCGCCAGATTCTTCACCCAGCTGTCATCGATCCTGAGATGCACTGCCACGGCCACGGCGCCGATGCTCAGCACCAGCACCAGCGCAACCATCCGCCTGCGCCCCACCTTCTCCACAAGCGTGAGAAGGCTGATGGCGAACTTGGCGAGACGCCTGTTGGCGCGCACGCTCCCCTCCCTGAGCGCCGGGGGACGGAGCGCAAGGATGGCCGGAACGATGGTAAATGTAAAGACGGTGGAGAGGCCGATGGAGAAGGCACCGAACAGGCCGAAGACCCTCAGCGGTTCCAGGCTCGCGAAGGCAAGCGAGGCCAGGCCGGACATCGATGTAAGCGCCGTCAGGATGATCGGCTTGCCGAGCGAATGAAACGCCTCCACGATCACGTCGCGGTTGTCCTGATCGGGAAATTTCCGCCGCTGGCCGATATAACGATTGATGGCATAGATATCATCGGTGACGCCGATTGCGATAAGCACCACCGGAAGCGCGAGCGTGGTGATGAAGATCGACTGCCCGAGAAGCCCCATCAACCCCACTGTCCAGGCCAGGCTGAGGCCGATTTCCGCGAGTGAGATGATGGAGACGCTGGCGTTACGGAACACCACGGACATCAGGATCATCAGGAGGATAAGGAGGCAGGGGACCAGCTTGAAGAGATCGCTTGCCACGGAACGACCAAGTTCCGCCTGCGCCAGCGCGGTTCCGCCGATATAGACCTCGAAATCCCCTCCGCGATATCTCTCGGCAATCCCCTCCACCCGTTCCAGCAACTGGTCGCGGTCGGCATCGGAGCGGACAAATGCGTAGATGGCGGCCGATGTCCCCCCCTTCGAGAGAAGTATCCCGTTGTCCAGGCCGAGGGAGGCGATTTCCCGCCGCACGGTGCTCACCCGCGCCGAATCGATCACGGAGCCGGCAAGTGGCGGCTCGGGATCGATCACGCCGTCGCGGGCGGCCAGCAGCGGCAGCGTGGCGATGCTGGTCACCGAATGCTCGATGATCCCGCCGGTCCGCTGCAACTCCGCGCTCATCCTCCCGATCCTCTCCAGCCCCTCCCGGTTGATCACCCCCTGCGCCCTCGCGACCAGCGAGAGGACGACGACATCCTTCAGCTTGAATGTGGCGGACGCTCCGTCGCTGGCCCGGAGGCTCTCCTCGCCGGCCGGAATCAGCGATCGGCCATCGAGGCGGAGACGGATGTTCGGGACGGCAAGGAATGCGGCAATCGTCAGAAGCGCCGCCACGCCGAGGACGAGCTTCGGATGATCAACCGCAAAACGAAGAAGGAGACGATGCATAATCTATCGCTGATGGTGTTCCCCACGATCGGGGCACACCGTGTTGATCGATTCATGAATTGCCCGGCGCTCCCCGCGTCATCCGCATCTCCCGATCATCCCCGGAGAGGGGATATCGGCATGTGACGATTATCGTGATGGAGCGGTTGCGTTCATTGGATATGAGCAAACGGCCAGGCTCCGGGGATAATAGATGAAGCGATGGTCCCTTACTTCTCCCCGATTGCTTTTCGACAACCATTCGCGAATCAACATACTCATTGTTCAGCCGGTTGTCCCGACTCCTCCCTGCCCGGCCGTATGAATGTCGTCAACGCAGAACGGGAGATCGCGCATACGATCTCCCGTTCATCCGCCCGGATCAGCCTTATGCGGAACCAGAGTCCGCTCAACGGGTCAGGATAATGCCGGCGGTTCGTACCGCGCCATCCATCTCCATCCGCACCATATATATCCCCGGTGGAATCCCGCGCGCGTTCCATGTCATCGATCCGGTGCCGGGCGGGATGCCCTCGGCAATCACGCCGGCGCACCGCCCGAGCATATCGAACGCCTCCAGGCGGCAGGACGACCAGGCCGTCGGCGGAAGCAGGATGGTGACCAGATCGCGCGCCGGGTTGGGGCGCAGGGAAAGAGTCACGGAGGGAACACCGGCAACCTCAACCGATGCGGATGGACTGAAACGGTAAAGGCCGCTGCTGGTGGCGGCGAACAGATCGCCGCTGGCGGACACGATCAGCGAGGTCAGGAAGGAGTTCTCCGGGAGCGACTGCCTGGTGACGGAACCCCAGCTTGCCCCCTCGTCGGTGGATCGGTAGAGGCCATCGGCCATCGCGTAGATCTCATTCCCGTGAACGACCACGGCGCGCACATTCCCATCGACTCCGGCAATTGTGGTCCACGTCTTCCCATTGCTGACCGAACGGATGAAATGCCCATCGTAGGCAAGGAACAGCGTTCCGGCCGGCGTGTACTGAACCGCGGACAGATCGGCCCTGGCGCTGTAGATCCTCTTCCATGAGGTTCCATCATTCGTCGAGATGTAGACAAGCCCGCCGGTGATCCCGCGGTTGGTGATCACAAGCTCGTTGTTCGGCCCGAAGGCCATGCCGCCAAGATCGAAGAAATCCCCGGTGAACCCGGTCATCCCCAGCGGCTTCCAGCTTCTGCCGCCATCGGTCGATCTGATCAGCGAGTCGGGCTCGATGATGATCGGCAGGCCGCCGCGATCGATGGTGAGCCCGTGGGAAAATCCCTTTATCTCGTGGCTCTCCCAGGTAATCCCTCCATCGCTCGAATGCGCGAAATGCTCACTGAACGTGGACGCATCGATATTCATCGCGTAGACGACGCCATTCCCCCCCATCGCCAGGCCCCACGGGATGTTGCCGAGCGTGGGTCCGCTCCAGGTTCCGCCGTTGTCGGTGGATCTGAAGAGGCCGGATGCGCTGTACGCAAGCATCAGGCCGCTCGTGTCGGCGGCAATCGCCGCAACGTTTTCCCCCGCGAACCCCGATGCGGTCCACTGGCCCTGTGCATGAAGATCATCGGCGGCCGGGATGGCGAGCATTGCCGGAATGGCGATCATCGCGGCGAAGCGATATCGAACGCTGGAGGCGATGGAACGGATCGCGCCGGGGACGATCCCACGTAAACGCATAAAGTGATTCATGAGATATGAGGAGGAAATGATAGACGGCCTCCACACGGGATAAAGGAGGGGGATCAAGGTCAGCCTCAACATCGTCCCAATCCCTGCAATGATTCAAGCCGGGAAGATCAATTTCGAAGGTTTCAAACAGCTTCCACATTGTGTTGAATGACGTTGCAGCCTTTACATCATCGGGAAATTTTATAGATTGACGGTCGATATTCTATGGTTTCCAAATAACTACCGGCATATGCAGGACGATCTCTTCCAACTCGTGAAATCGCTTACCAGAAGCGAGAAGCGGCATATCACGCTTCACGCCTCCACCCACCGGAAGGAGGCGCAGCATCTGCTCCTGTTCCGGGCGATTGAAAAGCAGAAGGTGTACGATGAAAAGCCGCTCCGCGAGCTGCTGAGGGAGAAGGGATATTCCGAACATTTCAGCGTGGCGAAGAGCTATCTCCACCGGCTGATCATGAAGGTGCTCCGATCGTATCACAGCGAGATGTCGCAGAATATCAAGGTGGCTGAACTGCTGCGGGACGTTGAGATTCTCAAATCGAAGGGATTGCTCGATCAGGCTGAAAAGGCTCTGAACAGAGCGGCGGTGATCGCGGAGACAAACCATCTCCACAACCATATGATGCAGGTCAATCACTGGAGGCGTGACCTCCTCCATTCCTCCTCCACGATCGACCGTTCCTCGGAGGAACTCGACCGTCGGTACGAGGAACTGTATCGCGAGGCGAAATGGATTATCAACGAGATGGAACTGGTGAACAGCTCCCGCCGCGCATTCGATCTGCTTGCGATAGTCCCTCCCCTGCACAGCAGACAGGAAGCCGATGAGCTGGAGAGGAAAATGCCGGAAAGAATTGTAAGCGGTGAAATTCCACCCGGCGCATCGTATATCGCGGTTGCCAATCTGCTGTATACACGGATAAATTATCTATCGACGATCTACGAATTACGGGAACATTATCGCTGCTGCCAGGAATTTCTTTCGTTCGTACGGAATTCTCCCTGGCTCGATCCCAGGTCCACAAATCATCTGACGCTTGGGCTGAACGCGCTTCTGGAAAATCTTCTGCTGCGCAGCCGGTATGCGGAAGCAAACGAAGTGCTGGAGGAATTTCGAACTGTCGCATTTTCCGATGCGCTTCGCACCGATCCGTCGCTCCAGGCACAGGTTATCGTCCGCTACATGGAACAGCGTCTGGAAATCGACGCGGGAATCGGTGAAACCGCGACCGCGGTGCGGCGAATTCCTGAATTCATGGCCGAAATGGAACGTCTCAAGGGCATTCTCATTGAACCGCAGTTCCTTGGACTGCGCTATCATATCGGAATAACGTATTTCAGCGCGGGGGAATTCCGTAAAGCTCTTGCATGGATGGAACCACTCCTCAGCTTTGGTTCCGGCGATCGATCCTCGCATTGGGAATGGAGTTATTCGCTGGTCCGCATCACCCAGTTGCTGATCCATTACGAGCTTGGCGATGAGGATCTGCTGGAATATCTGCTCAAATCCTACTATCGATTTCTCGCGAACTGCAAACAGCCGTTCCGCATCGAGCAGGTATTTCTCCGGTTTCTCCGCCGCGTTCTCCGGCTGCGCGACCAGCGCGATCTGCCGAACGTGCTGGAGGAGCTGGCCGGGGAGCTTAGAGAGCTTCATCGCGACCCGTTTGAGGTCCGGATGTCGGTGCCGTTTGTGCTTGCATGGGCGGAGAGCAAAATCGAAAAAAAGAATCTCGCCGATATTCTCAGGCGCAATGCCGAACGCGCTGCCGACGCCGATATATAAACGCAAAAAAATCCCCGATGAGAATTATTATTTCCATCGGGGGATAGAGTGATTACGCGCCGATATTCTTCGAAAACAACCCGTGCTTCCGTCGATACTCACATTATCCGGACGGCACAGGAGCGATAATCCACGAACCAACTATCGTGATGCTATCCCCATGCAATCAGCGCATCACGGTAATTACGCGCGTCTCCGTGATGCTCCCCATTTCCACGCTGATCAGATATGCGCCCGGCGCGGCTCCGCCAGCATTCCACAGGAGGGTTTGTCCTCCCCGCTCCTCGCCATCGACAATCGTTGCCACTTCATTTCCGAGCAGATCGAGCACGCGGACACGGCAGCGCGCCATCGGCATGGAAGGCAGCGCGATGGAGACCTGATCGCGCGCGGGGTTGGGATATATCGAGAGAGGCGGGTCGCCGTTGCGCCGGTCATCGACCGATGCCGCGGAACCCAGCCGCTGCAGGCCATCATTGGTGCCAAGAAGTAGCTCCCCATTCCCGGCAACCGCAAACGCCGTCGGGCGCTGATTGCCGGGAAGCGCGGGGAGATTTCCAACAAGGCTCCAGGTAGCCCCCTCGTCGGTGGATCGATAGATGCCGTGCGCCTGAACATAGATATCGCCCCCCTGAAACGCCATCGCCGTCGCATTTCCCCCGATCCCCGTCACGACGGTCCATGTGCTCCCTCCATCCAGCGAGCGAGTGAACTGGCCGGCAGAGGCAACGAACAACGTTCCGGCCGGCGAGTATTCCAGCACCGCCATATCCGCGCCCGCATCATATACCTGAAACCAGCTTGCCCCCTCATCTCCCGAGCCGAAGACAAGGCCGCCGGTAATCCCCCAGTTCCCCAGCATGAATTCATTATCAGGCCCGAACGTGATCGGGTAGAAATCGAAAAACTCCTGCGTAAACCCGCCTCCGGCAAGCTCCACCCAGGTGGCCCCCTGATCCGATGATCGCGAGAGCGACGATGACCGGATCAGAATGGGAACGCCGTTGTGATCCATCGCAATCCCGTGGGCGCGTCCGATGAATGGAATCGATGTCCAGGTCATCCCCCAGTCCGTCGATCGGGCAAGGCCGTCGTTCGATCCCGTCGGCTGGGTAAAGAGCGCCAGGCCCAGCCCGTCCGCGTTGATCGCGATATCGTAGATATGCCTGCTTATGCCGCCGGCGTTCCAGGTGCGACCGTCATCAGTTGAACGGAAGATGCCGGAGTCTCCAGCGGCCAGTATCCCGCCGCGCGCATCAACACGCAGCATCATGGCGGCCCTTCCCGGCAGGCCGGAATGCGTCCAGGGCATCTGCGCGTGGAGAGGCAGCGCGGCGGCCATACCAATGAAAGCCGTCATAAGACGAACGGAAATCGAACGGCGGAAGATGGAGATGATGCCCACCGCCTGAAGCAGCAGCAATCGATTGCGATACCGGCTGAACATGAAAAATCCTCTGGATGTTGAACGGGTTCAGGATTCATGGCGCGCCATGCGGGGAGCGGTACGGAGGAACGCCCTGAGAAATCACAACTTCGCGAGAATCGGAGGAAAGATCAATCCAATGTGAGGCGATTCCTTTGTATTCCAACGCGACATCCGATACCCGCTGAACCGCTGAAAGGCTTGCGGATCAAGGCTTGCAATGTATCTTATCGATAGAATTTCATTGGAATCCAACACCGATCCAATCATGCGCGACGATCTCTTCCAGCTTGTCAAATCGCTCTCGAAAAACGAGAAGCGCTATTTCACCCTTCAGGCATCCACGCACCGGAAGGAGGCCAGACATCTTTTTCTCTTTCAGGCGATCGACAAACAGAAGGAGTATGATGAGGCCGCGCTCCGGAAGCTCTTTCGGGAGAAGGGGTTCACCGAACAGATCAGCGTGGCAAAGAACTACCTGTACAGCCTGATTCTGAAGACGCTCCGCTCCTATCACAGCTCGCTCACGGTAAACACGGAGTTAAAGGAGATGCTGAGGAACATGGAACTGCTCTTCAGCAAGGGGCTCTACGACCAGTGCGAGCGGGTGCTGAACAAAGCGGCCGCGATCGCGAAATCGAACAGCATCCATCACCACATGATCGAGATCAACATGTGGAGGCAGAACCTGCTGGTAAACAGGAAGGCCGCTACGAAAAGCCGCGACCAGCTCCTTCGAGCATACCGCGACATTCAGGATGAGATGATCTGGATAACCGATGATTATCAGATGGTGCATATGGGGCGTTACGCGTTCAGCATCATGGCGGCTCTTTCACCATTCAACAATCAGGCGGATCTGATGCAAGTGCGGGAAATGATGCCGGAGATAATCATCAATGGCGAGATAAACGCGAATGCATCCTATATCGCCAGGGTCAATTTTCTCTATGCGCGGATCACATATTTTCGATTGAACCGCGAGCTTGTCATGCACCGCAGGTACAGCGGGGAATTTATTGATCTTGTGACCGGGCCGGAAGGGCCGGCGGTGAAAAACGGCAGCCACACCGTGGGCGGTTACGATCATGTTCTCTGGAATTTCTGCTATAGCGAACAATTCGATGAGGCGGCAAAGATCCTTCCGCTGATGGAAAAGGCGGTCTACAGCGATCGATACAATGCCCGTCCCTCCCTTCAGGCGCCGCTTGCCCTCCATTATCACTCCTTTCGCCTGACTGTTCTTTCCGGCCTCGGCGATTTTCAGAAGGCGGTGACGACCATTCCGAAGATATTACGTCATTTAAAGAAATATGACAGTTATATCGAGCCGCAGCAGACCATTACCCTTCACTTCAATATCGCCTCGGCATATTTCGGCGCGGGAGATTTCAAGAATGCGCTCCGGTGGCTGGAGGGAATTCTCAACACCGGATCGGCGGAACTGGCGTTCAATCATGGCCTGATATATTCGATGTCGAGAATTTTCCAGCTTCTTCTGCATTTCGAACTGGGTAATCAGGAGCTGCTGGAATATCTCCTGAAATCATACTATAGATTCCTGGCCCGCAAGGAGAACCGCTATCGCACCGAGGAGGCAGTTCTCCGCTGCATGCGGAGAATTCTGAAACTGACGGATCGCCGCCGTTTGAATGGTGAGCTTGGCCGTCTCGTGTCGGAGCTGCGTCCGCTGCGATACGAACCATTCGAGCAGGAAGCATTTCAGATATTCGATCCGATGATATGGGCGGAGAGCAGAATCGAAGGAAAGGAATTTGCGGAAATCGTAAAACGAAACGCCAGGCAACGAAAAGAGCAGGAGATTGCAACAGCGTTCGACGAGTCTCCTGATAATCCGGCGGAAAAATCGCCGGCACATGGGAGGAAATCATCTTCGCGAGCCGGCTCGCGAAGATCCGTTACAACGTGATCGTGGCTGTGTCAGTTGGGCATGTCTGCATACTTTTCATCATGCGCGAAGACGAGCATTGCAATTGCGCTTGTGGCGACTGCATTATCGATCATTATCTCCGGCTGCGCCACCATAATGAACGGCGACACCACCGATATACGCATCGTCAGCTTCCCCCCCGGAGCAACGGTCGAAGTCGGCGGAGACAGCGCCACATACCATTCGCGTGAAATCATTCATATCCCACGATCCGATCGCGATCTTGTCATCACGGTTGCAAATGACAGTCTTAAAAGGAAAATCGTCGTTGAGCCATATTTCGACGGGGCTTATTTATTTGGGAATATGCTGTCGGATGGAATAGGCTATCTCTTCGATATCGGGACTGACAGAAAATATCGCTATGATGATAATATTCATGTCGATCTGACCGACACGACGAGGGGATATCCGACCGTGCGTTCCGGGATGCCGAAGCGGGGAGACGCGCGATTCGGCGCGGTGCTGTCGATTCTGATTCCGCCTCTGCTTCAATTCACATACTTCAGCATCGATACCGGGAGATCGGCGATATCCAGTGAGGGAATTCTATCGGCCATGGGATCGGTCGATTATTTCCACGGCAACCACTCATTCCTATCCTTTACGGCCGGTGCCGCGACCGACAGGTTCGGCGAACATTTCGATTCCAGTTTTTCCACCACCGATATCTGGTTTGCGTCGGTGGCGTACGGGCATGACGGGCAGCATGGCTGGCTGAGCTATGGGATACAGATGACGCGCACCCACTTCGGGTATGTGGGAAACCCCAGCGTCGAGGAAATCGCAGCGGAGCGGAATGATATTGTGATTGGAGCGCGACTGAGTGGATCGCTCCGGCTCTCCGACTATTTTCACCTGGTATTCAACTATACTCCGAATCTTTATTCCGCTCACTACGGTTTCGGCTGGCAGCCAACCCAATTTCTATCGATGGGAGTATGGGTTATGAGCGCGGGGAAAGCACCGTTCTAGATTGATTGATTCCCCCGCCGGCAATCCGAACTCCACCATAATCCGCGACATCGACAACCAACCATCTCCTGCTCCGCTGGCAGACCACCAGACCGGAACACGAAACGGCGGCGATCACGCTCTATGACACCGGCGGCAAGGAAGCGCTCCGTATCACCGAGTTGCTGAAGAGTGGTGTTGAGATCTCAATCGATATCCACAGGCTTCCCACCGGACGCCATACCGCCGTCGCCAGTTAAGGTTCAGGGAAGACAGTACGGTTCCGGTGATCATCGGGCGATGGTATGGAAAACAAAACGTGGTGCGGCGAACATCCTTCCCAAAAACCAAAAACCCCGAATTCCAGTGAATTTCGGGGTTTTCTGCGGAGAGAGCGAGATTCGAACTCGCGGTAGGGTTTGACCCCTACGACGGTTTAGCAAACCGTTGCCTTCAGCCACTCGGCCATCTCTCCAGGATCTGAATTGCAGGGTAGCGGAGGAGGGACTTGAACCCCCGACACATGGATTATGATTCCATTGCTCTAACCAACTGAGCTACTCCGCCATGGTTCCGGCTCCCGAAGGCTCTTCGCCAGCTCGGTGACCCATGTGGGCGCTGAGGGATTCGAACCCCCGACCCTCTCGGTGTAAACGAGATGCTCTGAACCAACTGAGCTAAGCGCCCTGATTCCCGAACGGCCATGCCGCCGGTGAAAGGGATTGCAAATATAGAATTCTGGGGGGAAGCGGTGCAAACGAATTCTGTGCCCGAGTGTAAAGCTCCTCACCCCGCCCTCTCCAGAAGCACATGAGCCGGATCCCCCTGGGCCGTTGCCATCGTGAACTCGTGGCTGGTATGCTGTTCCTCGCTTCGTACCGGACAATCGGACTTGCCGCATATCACGCAGCAGGTGAACGTGCAGGGGTCCAGATGGAGCATTACCTCCGCCTGATCGGAAAACTCGTGGCTTATTGCGTCGTGCAGGGCGTCCTGAATGGCGTGGCTTTTCTGAAGCTGCATGTAGAACGGCAGCGTCAGATGGAAATCGATAAACCTCCGCTCCCCCGCGCTCCAGGACCGCAGCCGGTGCATGTCGATCATGTCCGCCGTGCGATGCCTGTTGACAACGTCCACGGTCTTCTGAAGGGTCTGCGGATCGATCGTGTTCATCAGCCCCCTTATCGATTCGCTGATAAGCTGGTAGCCGGTCCAGATGATGTTCAACCCGACGGCGATCGCAAAGATGGGATCGAGTATCGTGATCTTCGTGAAATAGACGAGCAGCACCCCCACAAGCACGCCGATTGAGGTGTAGCTGTCGGTCAGCACGTGCTTCCCGTCCGCGATCAGCACAAGGGAGTTCGTCCGCCTGCCGGTGCGGATCAGATAGGCGCCAAGCCCAAGGTTGATCGCGCCGGCGATCCCCACCGCCCAGGCCCCGATATCGAGCGACTTCGGGTGATTGCCCTTAATGATGTCATCGACCGCCGCATAGCATATCGCCATGGCCGCCAGGAAGATCAGCGTCCCCTCCAGCCCCGCCGAAAAATATTCAACCTTGCCATATCCGTACGGATGCTTCCGATCCGCCGGGCGCCCCGCGAGCATGATGCTGTAGAGCGCCACGCAGGTGGCAATCACATGCACCACCGACTCCATCGCGTCGGAGAGGATGGCCGCGGAATCGGTGATGAAGTACGCGCCGGTTTTCGTCACGAACATCAGAATGCCGACGCCGAACGAGATCAGCGCCGCCTTCCTCCTGAGAGGCTGGCGATCGATGGGGGCCACCATCATCTCCGATGAAACGCTCATGGATGTCCGCGATACGTGCGTTGCCTGTGATACATGCCCGGGCTCTCCGGGCGCGATAACTCCGAAGCCAGTCCATCTAAACGGGAAGATACGCAACACTCTTCGCCATGCGTCGTATCGGTCGCAGTCCCGCAAACGGAACGTGTGATGATCCCTCCCGAATCACTATGTTATGATTCGACGGCGGTGGCGCGGTGGAGCACGGGATGCTATCGATGTAATTGCTCAATCAACTTCCATCTGGAGAATACAATGAACGGGAAAAAGATCCTCTCGATAATCATCGCGATCGTGCTCGGCTTCGTCGCGGTGAAAATTCTCTTCGCGGTGATCGGGTTTGTGTTCAGCGCCATGTGGGTGCTTGTCGGCGCCCTGATCTTCGGCGTGGTGGCCTTTGCCCTCTACAAGGGCTTCAACAACATGCTCAGCAGCGGAAAGCGCCTTACCTGAGCGTGGTTGGACGGCCGGGACATCCCTGTAAAGAAAACGGCGCGGGCTCAATCAAGAGCTCGCGCCGTTTGTAGTATTGCATGGCCTGTCGCCCGGCTCTAGGTGCCAGCCGCGTAATCATCGGCATACTCGATCTGCTCGGGGCTCAGCTCGTCGATGTTGATTCCCATCGTCTCGAGCTTCACGCGGGCGATCTCCTGGTCCTGCTCGGCCGGGATGTCATACACCGTGTTATCCCATGGATTCCCGCTCTTGTGCATCTCGGCAAGGCGAAGCTGTGACATGAACTGGTTGGCGAAGGACATATCCATCACCTCCGAGGGATGTCCCTCGGCGGCGGCCAGGTTCACCAGACGTCCCTGCGCAAGCAGGTAGATCCGGCGTCCGTCAGGCATGGTGTATTCCTCGTTGTTGTCGCGGATCGTCCGCTTGTTGTTCGTAAGCGAATCGAGGTCGCCGATGTTGATCTCGCAATCGTAATGGCCGGTGTTGCAGATGATCGCACCATCCTTCATCGACTCGAAGTGCTCCTTCACCAGGATGTCCCTGATGCCGGTCGCGGTCACGAAGATATCGCCGACCTTCGCGGCCTCGTCCATCTCCATCACGCGCATTCCCTCAAGCGTCGCCTTCAGAGCGGCCGTCGGCTTCACTTCCGTGACGATCACATTGGCGCCCATTCCCTTGGCGCGGAGCGCAACGCCCTTGCCGCAGTGCCCGTAGCCGGCCACCACGAAATTCTTTCCGGCGAGCATCACGGAGGTTGCCCGGATGATGCCGTCCAGCGTGGACTGGCCCGTGCCGTAGACGTTATCGAAGTCCCACTTGGTCTCGGCGTCGTTCACCGCGATCACCGGATACTGAAGCGCGCCGTCGGCCGCCATCGCGCGGAGGCGATGCACGCCGGTGGTGGTCTCCTCGGTGCCGCCGATCACGTTCGGAACCATCTCCGGGTGCTTGTTGTGCACCGTGAAGATCAGATCCGCGCCATCATCCAGCGTCAGGTTCGGGTTGATCAGCAGCGTCTGCTCGATGCACCAGTAGAACTCCTCGGTGTTCAGGCCGTGCCATGCGTACATCAGAACGCCCTCGGCCGCAAGAGCCGCGGCAACCGCGTCGTGCGTGGAGAGCGGGTTGCAGCCCGACCACGAGACCTCGGCGCCGGCATCGCGGAGAGCGCGGATCAGCACGCCCGTCTCCTTGGTGACGTGGAGGCATCCCGCGATACGGTAGCCCTTCAACGGCTGCGTCTCGCGATACTTGTCGCGGAGCTTCATCATCACCGGCATGCGGCTCTCGGCCCAATCCATCAGCTTGCGCCCTTCATCGGCAAGCCCCAGATTACGGACTTTGTACTGTCCTTCCTTAAAATCCATTGCAGTTCCCAGTCTTATTGAAAAGTTGACTCTTGATATCGTCGTATCGATTTTTCCGTTCCCGTCAGCCAGCCGGGATATCTTCCCGGCGGACTCCGCGACATGTTATTTCGCGATCTTCTGGAGCTTCTTCACCAGGTCCAGCGCCTCCCACGAGAACTCCTCGCCGCTGCGGCCGAAGTGACCGTAGGCCGCGGTTTTCTGGTAGATCGGACGGCGGAGCTTGAGGCGCGTGATGATCCCCTTCGGGGTCATGTCGATCTCCTTCTGGAGTATCGTCGACAGCTCGTAGTCCGGCAGGCTTCCGGTGCCGTGCGTATCAACGCGGAGCGAGACGGGCTCGGCAACGCCGATTGCGTAGGCAACCTGGATGGTGCACTCGCGCGCAAGGCCGGCGGCCACAACGTTCTTCGCCAGATGGCGCGTGGCATACGCGGCCGAGCGATCCACCTTGGACGGGTCCTTGCCGGAGAACGCGCCGCCGCCGTGCGGGGCCTTGCCGCCGTACGTGTCCACGATGATCTTCCTGCCGGTCAGGCCGGTATCGCCGTGCGGTCCGCCAATCTCGAACGCGCCGGTCGGGTTCACATGGAAGGTGAAATTATTCTTGCCGAGCATCTCCTCGGGGATCGCCTGCTTCACCACGTGCTCCATCAGATCCTTCTTGATCTTCTTCTGCATCGTATCCGAATCCTTGAACGGATCATGCTGCGTGGAGACCACGATCGTATCCACGCGGAGCGGGCGGCCATCCTCATCATACTCGATCGTCACCTGGCTCTTCGAGTCGGGACGGAGATAGCGCATCGGGGAGTTGGGCATCTTCCGCACCTCCGCAAGCCGCTGCATCAGGCGATGCGCGAACATGAGCGGCATCGGCATGTACTCCGGCGTCTCATCGGACGCGTAGCCGAACATCATCCCCTGATCGCCGGCGCCGCCCGTATCCACCCCCTGGGAGATATCGGGCGACTGCGAGTGGACGGCATTGAGGACGCCGCACGAATCGCAGTCGAAGCGAAGCTCCGGACGGGTATAACCGATCTGCCGAATCGTCTCGCGCGCAACCTCGGCGAAATCCACGTAGGTCTTCGTCGTGATCTCGCCGCCGATCACCACAAGGCCCGTGGTCACGAACGTCTCGCATGCAACGCGCGCGTTCGGGTCCTTTGCCAGGATGGAGTCGAGGATCGCGTCGGAAATTTGATCCGACACCTTATCGGGATGCCCTTCGGAGACTGACTCGGACGTGAAGAGATATGACATGTGCTACAGTTTATGAAGTGTACGAAATGATTGGTTCCAACGGTCGGTTGCGCTCCCCGCGCAGAGGAATCCAGGAGGCTGTTGAACTTTTTCCGGGGCTCGGAATGTTCAGCAGCCGTCAGATGCAAAGCAGCCCAGCCCCAGCTCCGAGCTGGCGCCGGCATTGATGCGGTTGTATGTCCCCCTCACAATCGCGTCGTTCCCGATGATCGACCCGCGCAGCATCGTCTGCCGCACCGATGCATTGGCGCCGACGATCGAATCGGCGATCACCGCGTCGGAGACAACGGCGCCATCGGCGATCGTGGCATACGGGCCGATGATCGCGTTGGTGATCCGCGCGGTGGGAGAGATATGAACGGGAGGATTGACCACCACGCCCGGGATCACCGGCGGCTGGCCCAGCTCCCGATCGAGAAGATGGCGGTTGGTTTCCAGAAGGGTCTCCGGCTTGCCGCAGTCATACCATCCCTCCACGTTGAACGTGGTGAACTTCTCGCCGCGATCGATCATCATCTGAAGCGCGTCGGTAAGCTGGTACTCCCCGCGGGTGCGGTGGTCCCCATCCACAAGCTCCGTCAGGCATTCCCCCAGCAGGGCGGGATGCTTGATGAAGTAAAGCCCGACGATCGCCAGGTTGGTGGGCGGAACATCGGGCTTCTCCACAAGGTGGCTCACGAAATCTCCCTCCATCTCCACCACGCCGAACCGTCGCGCATCCTCCACATGATGGACGCCGAGCGAGGAGTAATCGCCATTGAGAACCGGGCGGAGATCGACATCGAAGATCGTATCGCCAAGAATGATCAGCACGGGATCATCGCCAAGGATATGCTTCGCCAGATAGATGGAATGGCCCAGCCCCTCGCGCACCGGCTGCTGCACGAACTCCACATCGAAGCTGTAGTTGGACCTGACGTACTCCTCCACCATCTCCCCCATGTAGCCCACGATGATCGTGGCGGAGGTGATCCCCTCCTCGAGAAGTTTATCGAGGATATGACCCAGGATAGGCTTTCCGGCAACGTTGAGAAGGACTTTCGGAAGAGTATATGTATGTGGGCGGAGCCTGCTGCCGACACCCGCCACTGGTATGATTGCTCGCATTGGAGATAGGGAATGAAGATTGACCGCGCAACTTACGAAATGCGAAGGTAACGGCAATTGAGCGGCTGGAGTGGTTACGGCTTGTTAAACGCCGCGTGGTGTGCGGATAGTTCATACTTTTGCGGGATGATTCAGCACGATATTCCGTTCGATTCCATCTACCGGCATGGGTTCATCCGCGCCGCCGTCTGCATCCCCCATGTGAAGGTGGCCGCGCCCGCCTTCAACGTGGAACAGACCATCGGGCTTGCCCGCCGCGCCTCCGAAATGGGGGCAGCCGTCGCCATCTTCCCCGAGCTGGGGCTGAGCGCCTACACCAACGACGATCTGTTTCAGCAGGATGCCCTTCTTGACGCCACGATCGGCGCGGTGGCGGCCGTGCTGGACACAAGCCGCGATCTGATGCCGGTTATCATGGTGGGAGCGCCGCTGCGGTTCGAGGGGAAGCTCTTCAACTGCGCGGTGGTGATTCATCGCGGCGCGATCCTCGGGATCATCCCGAAAAGCTATCTGCCGAACTACCGGGAGTTCTACGAGAAACGGCAGTTCACCTCCGGCCGCGATGCCGTCTCCCGCACCGTCCGCTTCCTCGGCCAGGCGGTCCCCTTCGGCAACGACCTGATCTTCGACGCGACCGACATCCCCAACTTCTCCCTTCACGCGGAGATCTGCGAGGATGTCTGGGTGCCGATTCCCCCAAGCACCTACGCCGCCCTGGCAGGGGCCACGGTCCTCTGCAATCTCTCCGCCAGCAACATCACGATCGGCAAGGCGGAGTACCGGCGCGCGCTCTGCGCCTCGCAGTCGGGACGATGCGTGGCGGCCTATCTCTACACGGCGGCCGGCCCCGGAGAATCGACCACCGATCTGGCGTGGGACGGCCACGCGATGATCTACGAGAACAACGAGCTGCTTGGTGAATCCGAACGCTTCGCCGGCGATGAACAACTGGTGGCGGCCGATATCGACCTGGAGCGGCTGGCGCAGGACCGGATGCGGCTGACGAGCTTCAACGATTCGGTTGGGGATCACCTCCAGAAGCTCCGCCAGCTCCGGCGCGTCGAGTTTCAGCTCGGCCTGCCGGAGACGGCGCAATCGCTCATGCGCGAGGTGGAGCGATTCCCCTATGTGCCGAACGACCCGCGGCTCCGCGACGAGCGCTGCTACGAGGCGTACAACATCCAGGTTCACGGGCTGATGAAGCGGCTGATCGCCACGGGAATCGAGAAGATCGTGATCGGTGTGTCAGGAGGTCTCGATTCCACACAGGCGCTGATTGTGGCGGCAAAGGCGATGGACCGGCTCGGCCTGCCGCGCACGAACATTCACGCCTACACGATGCCCGGCTTCGCCACGAGCGACAGGACCTACGGCAACGCGTGGGGGCTGATGAAGGCGCTTGGCACCACCGCCTCGGAGATCGATATCAAACCATCATCGCGGCAGATGCTGGCCGATATCGGGCATCCGTCCGGCGCGGGAGAGGCGGTCTACGATGTCACGTTCGAGAACGTACAGGCGGGAGAGCGGACATCCCATCTCTTCCGGCTGGCGAACTTTCTGAACGCGATAGTCCTGGGAACGGGGGATCTCTCGGAGCTGGCGCTTGGCTGGGCCACATACGGCGTGGGGGATCATATGTCGCACTACAACGTGAACGCCTCGGTGCCGAAGACGCTGATCCAGCATCTGATCCGGTGGACGATCGCCACGCGCCAGTTCAACGCGGAAACCGGCGGCTTTCTTCAATCGATTCTGGACACGGAGATCTCGCCGGAGCTGGTTCCGGGCGATGGCAGGGGGGAGGCGCCCGCACAGAGCACCGAGGAGAAGATCGGGCCGTACGAGCTTCAGGATTTCAATCTCTACTATATCACGCGCTACGGTTTCCGCCCGAGCAAGGTGGCGTTCCTCAGCCGGCACGCGTGGAGCAGCCGAACGCGCGGATCGTGGCCGGAGGGGCTGCCGGCGGACAAGCAGACGGAATACGATCTGGCGATTATCAAGCAGTGGCTGGGGGTGTTTCTCTACCGGTTCTTCAAGATCAGCCAGTTCAAACGCTCCTGCATCCCGAACGGCCCGAAGGTCGGCTCCGGCGGATCATTATCGCCACGCGGCGACTGGCGCGCGCCGAGCGATTCGGAAGCGGATGTCTGGCTGGATGAATTGCGGCGGAATGTGCCGTAATCGGTGTCGGGGGCATTGTAAAAATGCCCCCGACCAATGCCCCCGACGATCATCACCGCGCCATCACATTCTACCGTCTCGGCACTGACGTCACCAGCCACGGACGATCCGGATGTTTCATCACGATGTAATCATACCGATCCATCGTCTTGCCGGTCGCCTCGTTGAACAGCGGAGTTCCGCCGGCGTACATGGTCGCCTTGGAATCGCCGTAGCGATTGAGGGTATCCGCATGAGCGCTGAGCCAGCTGTCGATGCGGGCCTTCTCCTGCGCCGTCACGCTGCTGACTGGCGCGGTCGGGTTCTTCACGACGGTATCCACGCGGTGCTGCACCACGGTATCCGTCTTCTGCTGCACCACCGTCTTCTGCTGTACCACCGTATCGGTCTGCACCGGCTGCACCACCGTCGTGTTCTGCTGCACCACCGTATCGGTGGAATTGCCTGGGGTCGAAACATCGATATGCGTCTGCGTCCCCTCTTTCGGGCCGCACGCCATCAGGCAGAGCCCGCAGGCGACGGTGGCGGTCATAAGAATCTGCGTTGCTGACTTCATTATCGGCATCCTGTGAATTGTCCTTGAATATGGATGACGATCCGATCGGAACGCGAAACGGATCATCCTGTTTTTCTGAATGTTGCTACAATGCAGAAATCAGACCAATGTTGAGGCCGGAGATTGACGGAAGGGAAATGATGGGATGATACGCGGCGACGCAATCGGGCAACCGCGACCGGCGGCGACTACTTCTGCATGATGATGAACTCGGTCCGCCTGTTCAGACGCCGTCCCTCATCGCTGTCGTTGGTGGCTGTCGGGCGCGTGGCGCCGTAGCCGATGGTAAAGAGACGATCCGGGTGGATGCCCCGCTGGACCATATAATCCTTCACGGCGTCGGCGCGGGCGAACGACAGCTTCATATTGCGCGACGCATCCCCCACGTTATCGGTAAATCCCTCGATTCTCAGCTTCAGGCTGGTCCGCGCCTTGAGAAGGCGGACGAGGTAGTCAAGGCTGGACTGCGAGCCATGCTCGATCGTATACTGGTTGGTGCCGAACTGGATATTATCCACCACCAGCTTCCTGCCGATCTCCAGCACCGAGAAGTTCTTCTTCACCACGATGTTCGCCCCCGGGATCTTCAACTCCACCTTGATCGAGTCGGGAATCAGATCGGTGCCGGTTTTGTAGGTGGCCGTATACAGCGATGTTACCGTCGTCACGAACTTGTTGAGGATCTCCGCGAACGGCTGGTTGATATCGAACACCTGTCCATCGGTTCCATCGGCGATCTGCTTGTACCCCAGCACCTCCGGCGCCGTGATGCAGAACGTCCTGATATCGTAATGGACCAGGGTGTTGATCATGGTCCTGGTGGTGTACATCGTGCGACCGTATCCATGCTCGCCGTACTGATGAAACGGTGCATCGGTGATAAGGATGGCGTAGCGGTTGGCGCTCATCCGGAAGTTCATGCCGGTGGCCGCCCGGAGCGCCTCCAGCGCGTTCTCCTTGATATCGCCGCCGCCGTGCGCGACCAGCGCATCGACCCATCCCTTGAACTCATTCAGATCCTCCGTCAGCCAGTGACGCTCCGCCACGTTGTCGTCGAACACCACCAGCCCCAGACGATAATCGATTCCCTTGGCCGCCAGCCGTGTCGTGAAGTCATCGATATTCTGCTTCACCGCCTCGATCTTGCTCCCCATGCTGCCGGTCTGATCGATGATGAACACAAAATCGATCGGAACCCGGTTGGATCGCGTGATGGAGGAGAGCGTGAGAATATTCTGCTGGACGCCGTTTTCCGAGATGAGGATATCCTTCTTGTCGATCCCCACAACCGACATCCCCTGCGAATCGAACGCGTCGAAGACGATGCTGATCACCGGAAAGCGGGTGATGTCGATGTTGCGGACGGAGACGTGAAGGGCGGTGTCCTTCAGGGAGAGCGATGTGACGGAATTCTGCGCCGGGTTGGTTCCGCCGACCGGCTGCGCGCCGCACAGCAAGGCCGTACCAATCCAAAGCGCTGCCATGAGCGCGACGAAAGGGATCGTTCGGCGAAGAAATACGGTAAAAGGACCGATCATGAAACGATGCTCGATAACGAAAACAGGGGCAACTGCGAATTCAAGACGCTAGACTACGGCGCGAACATCAGCATTCCTGTTCAATCGACACACTACAAATGGTGTCACGCAAAAGGGTCTCAATGCCGCGCCAGAGGAATGATACGATCCGGCTACAAACAGTGAGACCCATAACTTCGGGATATGTTTCAGTTGAGCCGGCTCATATCGATGATATAACGCCGGCCCAGCCACATGGTTAGTCGATCTTGATCCGGAGAACCGGAGAGATCATAAAGAACGACCGCGACTCCCACGGAGCCGGCTGATCGCGCAGAATCGGCGTGGAATACTTTGCCTCAAGAAAGAGCCAGTTCGGGATCACCGGGATAAAGCCGGAGATCAGAAGATTACGATTGGCGAGCTGCGCGCTCATGCCGAACGGGAAACCGGACTGGTTCAGATATTCCACCTTGGCGTAGATCCAGTCCTGAAGCTCGGTCGGATGGATGAGCCGGAGATTTTCCACTCCGTTGGGAATCGCAGCCTTGTTATCGGTCCCCAGAATCGCCCCATCCTTCCCGAGATGAACATGCTCGTACTGGTTGGTGGTTGCGCTCAACTTCGCCAGAGCCGACCATTCCACCTCCTGATACGACGCTCCCAGGCTGATGCGGAAGAAGTGCTCGTAATCATTCAGCCACGTCTCCCAGAAGACCGTTCCCTGCGCCACCGTCCGAAGGAAATAGGCGCTCAGAACAGTATCGACGGTCGGGCGCTTATCCTTCACAAAGGCATAGATGCCGGGCGCATTCACAACACCAGCCTCACTCAGATCCACTTCTTCTCCCTGCTGCATCTTGCCGAACGGAACTTCCGCGTGGAGCGAGAAGCCGATATCGTTCACCTGCGGCAGGCGATATTCAACATGGGTCAGAGCCTTGGCGCCGATGGTCCCATTCAGCAGCCTTGGGGTGATCACCCCACCCAGGAAGTTGTCGCTCGGCGTTCCGAACTTCAGACGATAGGCCGCGCCAAGCATGATGCTAAGGATATCCGGAACTCCCTTGGCCCGAAGATCGGGGTTGTCGAGCCGGATGATCGGATAGCTGATGGCGGCCTTCCCCTGTCCCGACGACCAGAAGTGATACCCGATCTCATCGTCGCCGATAAGATGCTCCAGTCGCGCTCCCGTGGTTCCAAGCTGCACCGCCTGGCGGAATGCCGAGACTGCGACGAACTGCCGCGCAACCGACGGATAGAAGACACTGCCGATACGATCCTTCTGCGACTCGGTCAGCGGCGATGCCGGCTCGATCACGGTATGCGCGTACGCACGCGCCAGGATCTGCCGGTAAAGGGCCTCTCCAACATACCGCCGGATGGCATCCTTCCCGCTGACAACGCCGCTGGCGCCCGCGCGAAGCGTCAGAAGCTCCTGCGCTTCGTTGGGACGGGGAAAGGTGGCCGTCACGATCATCGAATCGGTTTCCTTGATCGGAAGGCCATCGCTGCTGAAAATCGCGGCGATCTTGATTTTGAGATCCGCCTCCTGAATCCGCCATCGGGGAAGATAGCGTTCGATTTCCGGATCGAGCGTCTTTGCGCTGTCGATCATAGCTTGAATCTCACGGAGCGTGGGTGCTCCACCCTGGGCAGATGCCGGAGTGCTATGAGTGCCGAGTGAGACCAATACGACCGCGAGGGCGATCAGCACGAACTTGCTCATTCTACTTCTGTCCTTGCTATAGGGTTTGCTATCGGTATGAACGTTTATTTCTCATTGCCCCACCGCCGCATGGCAGCGTAGTAGTGGGGCAACTCGCGGCGGAAGCCGCACTATACCGGGCTTTCGCACAACCCGGTAGCCGTGGCCTTACGGCTGCGGTCCGAAGTGATATTTGACGCTCACCGATGGAACGATCAGGTTCGGATTCTCCCATGGATGCGTGAGAAGGCGATCAGACGGACTCAGAGGAGCGAAGTACTTCCCTTCGATCTTCAGGTCGAGCCGACGGTTGATAGCGAACTGAATCCAGACGTTCGAGAGAATCGACTGATCGAAGTACTGAACTCCAAGGCCCCACGGAATCGTCGAACCGGTCTTCATATACTCGATCTTGCCGGAGACGCCACCATGATTGAAGTTCTCCCCCTTGACCAGATGCGTGGGAGCCGAGGCCCCCCCCGAGGTATCGATCGTGGCGGAGGTGTCGATCTGACGGGTGAACGCATCCACGCCGTAGACGGTGCCGCCGATCTTCAGACGGAAGAGATGCTTCGCATCGGCATCCGCATAGAATCCGAAGGAGTAATACCCCTGGAAGGCATAGCGGATAAGGTATCCCTGCTCGTTCAGGTTCACATCCGCGGGAGGCGTGTACAGCTTGATCTTCTCGGTGTTCGCCTCGCTGAAGGTGTAGCTGCCGTAGAAATTGAACAGGCCGGAGTTGTTGAGGATCGGCGCCGCGAAATCGCCCGACAGGGCAATGCCGTAACCGCCGATGATCTTCTGCCGGTTGGAGCCGATGCCGCTGGAATCGAGGGTGTTCCCGCCAAAACGAATCTGCGGAAGCACCGCGCCAACCTTGATGTTCTCAAGAATGGCGTTCAACGTCAGACGACCGCCCCAGATGGAGGGATAGTTGATCTCGTCGAAGTTGTTCCGAAGCTCAACGCCCCAGTCAGCCTCCGGAACCGGCAGCGTATCGTTGGTCACCTTGTACGCCATGAAGGATGCAAGGATGTCCGTGCCGACGGTCACCTCATACGGATACTCGACGCTTGCCGGGGTGGCGGAGCCCAGCTGCGGAAGCGTGGGATCGCCAGTAAGGATGTTTGCAGCTTCGAGACGGGCGGAATCCTGGCTGCGGAGCGGCCGGCCGTTGCTGATGCTCAGCAGCACATGCGGGAACCGATCCTCGTCGAGATAGGAGGCGCGAACGCGCGATGTTGGCACGATAACGATATCCGCCAGGTTGCGGAGGTCGTTCATTCTGTTATTAAGACTGGTGCTCCGGTCCGAGACGGCGGTCTTGAGATCGCCATACAGCGTGGAGTCCGCGGTCTGAAGATAGTTGTAGACATCGATGCCGGCCAGCGGCTGTCCCTTCAGGATAAAGTCGCCATCCTTTTCATCGCCGCCCAGCAGGGCAATCAGGCCGGGGTTGGCCTTGTCGCGGGTGGCAACGAGGTAGTACACCTTCGGGTTGCTGTTCAACTGGTTCACGATCCGCACGGCGATCTGCTGAACCGGCTCGACTTCCTGATCTTCCATGTCATCAGCCGCAATGCCGAAGAGCGAGGCCAGAGCCTCCTTGAACTTCGCGAGATCGCGCGCCGGCCGCGGGCTGCGGGCAATGCGGAGAACGCCGTTATAGGCATCACCACTCCATCCCTCGGGAATCAGCGGCGCCATGGCGACGCTGAGATCGGCGCTGTCCTTGGCGGAACCGCGCTTCAGCGGCTCCAGCAGGCGCTTGCCCAGATCCTCCTCGACGCGATAAATCCCAACCGACGACCATTTGATATCGTCGAGCGAACGACTGAGAGCGGCCAGAGAGCGGCTGAGCCGCAATTTCTTCTGAACAGTGTCTCGTTCCTGAGCACGGAGGGGTGTGGTGACGATGAACGCGACGCCTGCGAGAGCGACGAACGCTGCATATGTCACCTGCCGGGCGATAGGTATCCTCATGAGGTTGTTCCGTGAATTATATGTGTAGGATATGCTTCAGCAAACGAGGCGCAAACGGGGAACAACTTAGGAAAGATCGCCGTTCCGCCGAAGCGCTTTGTTACATGCGTGGGATCTGCAACCCGCCGGAACAGTACGCTGGCGGGGGGCTGCGAATATACGATGCAGGAGCATCAACTTTTCGATCGAGTTATCAATACCGACCCTGATCCGACCGGAAAGTTCCCGGCGTGAAGGGGCATCGGATACCGTTATCGCCCCACAAAGCGCCGGACCGCGGCCATCAAAAGCTCTGATAATCCCTGATGGGCCTTACACAACCCCGCCCGACGTATCCGCCGGGCGGGTTGCGAATATACAGTTCGACTGCGTTAGCGAGCGGAGACGGTTGTCGTGATCGACATCCCCTCGGTGGAAGGCTTCCCCTTCCCCTGGAGGTTGAGGCCGATATCGAACCGCTTGCCGTTCAGCTCCTTCATCGCCTTCTGGACCTGAGCCCAGCTCTTGGCGCGCATGAACAGCTTCCAGGTCTTGTCGTCCGAGCCCTGTTCGATGCTGACATCAAGCCCGTACTTGGAGCAGTCCTCGCACGATGCAGTCACCGAAACAGGGAACTGCTGGGCGCCGATCGGCTGGCTGATCATGATATCGCCCGACTCGTACACGAGATGCGTCGGCTTGATCTGGAACTGGACATCATAGCCCTGGCTCCCCGGATCCATGATCGGCTTGGGGAAACCGACTTCCATCTTCCGCTTTTCGAGCGGGATAACAGCTCCCTGATTCTCCTGATTGCTCAGCAGGAGCTTCCACTTGTTGGTATCGGATGTCCCCCCCGGCTTCCAGTAGACTCTCGTCAGGATATCCTCGGCCTTGGTGCCGTCCGGAATCACCAGGTTCGGGCTCTTGGCAATCTTCACCCCCGAAACGTTGAGCACTTCCTTGCCGCGAATCCAGACCTTCGTCTGATAATCGTTCGACGGGATGTAGGTGTTCAACCACTCGCTCGAAGGGTCATACGCCTGCCCCACGGTGGCGGAAAGGCCCCGCCACTTGGCGGTCCCATTGGTCGGGACCCTGGCGCCGGGATCAGCCGCCCGAAGCGTCGGCTTGTCCACCATCAGAATCTTCTCATCCTTGGCCGGCTCCGCCCCCGCATTTGTCACGGTAACGGAGATCTTCGTGCCGGTCGGGGTCACCTCCGGCTTCTCGATATCGGCGCTGTACAGGTTCTGCGCTTCGTCGACCGTCTTCAGGATTCCACCGGCCAGATTCCTCGAAGCCTCCTTCGGGCCGGCTTTGACCTGGACCGAGAACGGGGCAACGTCGTACCAGTAGACGGTGTCGCGCGCGGCGATCGTCACATACGGCTTTGAGGGAGGCGGGGCCTCCGGACGGACCACGTGAACGTTGAAGGATGTGCTGCTCTGGTTCTCCTTCATGTTCTTGTATGCGTCCGGCGACAGGAGGGTCTCGATATATTTCTCGACCTGGTCGTTGTTAGCTCCACCGGGTTTCCCCTTCTCCTTGGCAAGCACCTTCTGCACCTGATGGAGCTGCTTCACCGTCAGCTTGATATTGCCGATGCGGATCGTATCGTCATCCTTCACCTCGCCGTTGACGCCAAGAATCCGGTTCGTCTCCGAGTAGAAACGGAGGCGATACCAACCCGGACCCTGGTTCGGCTTGAAGTTGACGCTGAAGACCTTTACGCGCCGTCCCTTTTCGACCTGGAGACGGGTCTTATCCTCGTTCAGCGAGAAATATGGCTCGCCCGGATCGGCGGGGATGCCCCCTCCATACTCCTGACGAGGAGTTTTATATCCGTCCAGTGTTGTTCCTAGGGCCGCCTTGAACAGGACGTTGCCGTTGACGATGTCGGTGGTGTCATCCCCCAGAACATCCTCCGTCAGCTTGTCGTTCGGGGTGTGGGAGACGATATACTCCAGCTTGGCAACGTCGTCGCCATGCACGGAATCACCCGGATGCCCGGGAACCGGATAGATCACCTTGGGATCGCCGACGGCGACGGTGATATCGTAGTTCCGCTTGTTGGCACTCGGGTCCTTATCGTTGATAACGATGTTATCCTTCGGACTTGCGGTAATGGCCTGAACGCCACTGCCGGTCTGCAACTGCGAAAGGATCGTCTGAACGATCTGAATCGCCTGCTGTTGCTGCTTGCGCAGCCCTTCCTCAGCCTCATCGCGCTCGATGAAGATGATCAACAGTTCGAGAATGACCGCAAGGTATAGAACGAAGTAGACCTTGCCGGCTCCGCCTTTAGACATATTCGTTTTCCTTTCTCATGGAGAGACGGGTGAGTACAGATGCGGTCGCGAAGTTCAACCGGGATGATATACAGTAAACGACAAGACTGGAGAGTTCCGATGTGAGCGTCGAAGAATCGAGCGTGCCGACGATTGAGAGCGCATCGACAACATCGATGAAGGGAAGTGTGAAAGCGCTCAGCCTGTTCCGTCTGCGAATCTCCCAGACCCGGCATGGGCCAGGCAAGCGCTCATCAAGAGTCGCAAATATACGGATTATTACGCCGCGTTGGGAAATAGAGGTCGCATCGTAGAGCGATAATACAGCGCGGTCCAGCTACAAATCAAGAAAAATTTCTCTTTGGCGATGATTAGACCGCTTTCCAATGCTCCACCACCATTCACGTGCACCATCACAGACCGCTCAACATCGTCAAACACTGCTTGCCGTGATTATTACGACGATGGATTTTCGGAATATTGCCAGCCCCTCGAATACCCCGAAAAATCGGCCGTGGGGCCATATGTCCACGGCCCGCGCCGGCAGGGGATTTCAACGGAATGCCCCGCCGGCCCCCTCGGGACCATTCCATGGGGTGGCCCCCCGAAACTTCCCGCCATGTGATTCAAACGATCCGAAGGTTGGCGAACTTCAGCATCAACTGCTTTCTCCCCGCCGTCTCGAACCGGACCGTCAGCTTGGTCTTGTCCCCCTTCCCCACCATCGCCTCGACTTTTCCGCGACCAAATACCGCGTGAAAGACGTTGGAGCCGACCTGGAGCGTCTTCGGCGTCTGCGAGAAATCGTCGGGGAACTCCTGGTGATCGATCAGCTCCGGCTCCTTTGGCTTCGGCTGCCCACGGCGCGCCCCTCCGGCGGATGGAAGCGTCCCCTCGAACCCGTATCTCCCCTGCGCCGGACGCGGAGGCGCCGTTGCGTTGAACTCCAGCAGTTCGTCCCTGATCTCGTTCAGGAATCGCGATGGCGTGGGATAGCTCAACTCCCCGAACCGATACCGGCGCTCGCAGTTCGTCAGATAGAGCACTTCCTTGGCACGCGTCACGGCAACATAGAACAGCCGGCGCTCCTCCTCCAGATCCTCCTGCTGCTGCGAGGAGTTCCCCACCGGAAACAGCCCCTCCTCCAGCCCCGACACGATCACCACGCGGAACTCCAGCCCCTTCGCCGAGTGGATCGTCATCAGCGTCACCCGCTCGGAGGATGAATCGTACGTGTCGGCCTCGGAAAGCAGGGAGATCTCCTGGAGATATTGATCCAGCGTCACTTCCCGGTTTCCCTCGGTATACTCCGCGATGTGCGAGAGAATCCGCTGCACGTTGTCCCATCGGGCTATCGCCTCCGGCGTCCCCTCATCCTTGAAGCTTTGAAGCAGCCCGGACTCCGCCAGCAGCGTCCGCGCCAGCTCCGCCGGCGGCATGTCCCCCACGTGGTTCCGATACAGGTCGATCATCCCGGCGAACTTCGAGAGCATGTTCCCCACCCTCGGGGTCAGCTCCGGCACCCGCTCGGGATTGCGCGCCGCGGCCATCAGCGACATGCCGTGCTGCGTCGAAAAGTAGCGGAGCCGCTTCATCGTGGTCTCCCCGATCCCCCGCGCAGGCGTGTTGACAGCCCTGCCGAACGATTCATCATCGCGATCGTTCACCACCAGCCGGAGATAGGCAAGCGCGTCCTTTACCTCCTTGCGACGGTAGAACGCCACGCCACCCACCAGCCCGTACGGGATGTTGCTTCTCCGCATCGCGTCCTCGATCGAAAGCGACTGCGAGTTGGTCCGGTAAAGCACGGCGATATCGTTCAGCGTCTTGCCGGTCCTGACCTCCTTCTGGATCATCCTGACGATCTCCTCCCCCTCCTCCCGCTCATCCCGCAGGGTGATCACCCGCACCTTCTCCCCTTCCTGATTCTCCGTCCAGAGCGTCTTGTCGATCCGCTGCCGGTTGTTCTTGATCACATCATCGGCCGCGGCAAGGATGGTCTTGGTGGATCGGTAATTCTGCTCCAGGCGGATGACGTTGTAGTCGGGATAGTCCTGCTCGAAATCGAGGATGTTCCGGATATCCGCGCCACGGAACTTGTAGATCGACTGCGCGTCGTCCCCCACCACGCAGATGTTGTGATGGAGCGACGCAAGCATCTGCACCACCACGTACTGCGCCCGGTTGGTATCCTGATACTCGTCGATCAGGATATAGCGCAGCCGTTCCTGATAGCTCTTCAGCACCTCCGGGAATCGCTCGAACAGCTCGATGGTTTTCACCAGAAGATCATCGAAATCCATGGCGTTGTTCGCCCGCAGCTTCCGCTCGTAACTTTCATACACCAGCGCGATCTTCTGCTCCAGGGCATCGCCGGCGCGCGAGCGGTAGAGCGAGGGATTGATCATCGCGTTCTTGGCGGCGGAGATCCGGCTGTGAATCATCTTCGGCGAGAAATCCTGCGTGGAGACGCCGAACTCCGCCATCGCGGTCCGCACCACCCCCAGGGAATCGTCGCTGTCGTAGATGGTGAAGCTGGAGGTGTAGTTCATCTTCTCCGCCTCGCGACGGAGGATGCGGCTGAACACCGAGTGGAACGTTCCCATCCAGAGCGGCCGCGCCTGCTCCTCCCCAACCAGTTGCGCTATCCTCCCCTTCATCTCCCCGGCCGCCTTGTTGGTGAAGGTCAGCGCCAGAATATTCCACGGCTTCACCCCGTTCGCCAGCAGATACGCTATCCTGTAGATCAACACGCGCGTCTTGCCGGAGCCGGCCCCCGCCACGATCAGCGTCGGCCCGTCCACATTGGTCACCGCCTCCCGCTGCACCGGGTTAAGCTCGTGGATGAAATCGATCACGCGATTCTTCTCCTCCGCCGGCGCCGTATCGGGCTGGTTGGAGAAGATGTCGAGCGTTGCGCCGTTGTCCGCGCGTTTCAGTGTCAGTTTTGCCACGGATGTGATGCGATGAAGGACTGTGAAGGATGACGTTGCGCGGGATGATATCCCTGTTCCCGGAGAGTGCTTCGGGGAAACCCCGGAGGGCCTCCCTGAACGGGCCCGATGGCCCCCATGAACGTTCAGAGCCGGATGTTCAGCTCCAGCCGGCGGCAATCAGCGACGGCTGCATCGATGTATCGAGCGATCCGATCAGATCCCGTACCGAGTCCATCTTCTGCTCGGCAAGATATCCCTCGATCCCCGCGGCGATCTTCACCCCGGCCGCCGGATCGATGAAGAGCGCGGTCCCCACCTGCACCAGCGACGCCCCGACGATCATAAACTCGATGGCATCCTCCGCGCTCATGATCCCGCCGATGCCGATGATCGGAATGCTCACCGCCTTGCGGGCCTCGTACACTTTCGCCAGCGCGATCGGCTTGATCGCCGGGCCGGAATAGCCGCCGGTGATCGTGGCGATCTTCGGCCGCCGCGTGCGAACGTCGACGGCCATCCCGATGAAGGTGTTGACGCACGAAACGGCATCGGCCCCCTCTGCCTCGCATGCCCGCGCGAACTCCCCGATCGATGTGACGTTCGGCGTCAGCTTGATCGCCAGCATCTTTTCGGTCCGCCGCCGCAGCTCCCGCGTGATCTGCGCCACCGACGGGCAGTGGGTGCCGAAGTTCAGGCCGCCGTCCTTCACGTTCGGACAGCTTACGTTGATCTCGTAGCCGGAAACCCCCTCCTGCTCCTCGCACATCTCCAGCACCTCGCAATATTCCTCGATGGAGCTGGCCGCGATGTTGACGATCGTGGTGGCGCCCCGCTCCCGGAGCAGCGGGAGCTTGCTCTGGAGGAAGACATCGACGCCGACATTCGCCAGGCCGATCGAGTTGAGCATGCCGGCCGTGGTCTCGGCGATCCGCTGCGGCGGGTTGCCGTCGCGCGGCTTGCGGCTGATGCTCTTGGTCACCACGCCACCAAGCCGGGACACGTCAAGGAACGCCTCGCACTCCAGGCCGTAGCCGAATGTCCCCGACGCGGTAAGCACCGGGTTCTTGAACGTTACGTTGCGGATCGTGATTTCAGTAGAGGGCACGGAAGGATCGGAGATATGTGATTGCAGGATTGTTCATCGATAAGCGACGGGATGCCGGAAGCGCCGGAGGAGGCAATCCCCCGAAAGCTCAATGAACCGACGGAAGCGAATCGAGGATGATGTCGCGGAAATCGTAGTTGGGGCCGTGCGTGCAGACCAGCGTGTACTTCCTGTCGCCCGTCCCCATCTCCACCGGACACCCCTGGCAGATGCCGATCCCGCACGCCATCTGGCATTCGAGCGAAACCTCCAGGGCGATTCCACGGGCATTGCAGAACCCGCCGAGCGCGGAGAGCATCCGGTTGGGCCCGCAGGCAAAGACGCGAAGATCGGCGGCCCCCTCCTGTTCCAGATATTGTCCGAGCGCCCCCACCACGTTCCCACGGAAGCCGAGCGAACCATCGTCGGTCGCAAACCGTGGGTCGATCAGCCGGCCGTCGTTGGCGATCATCCCGGCCGTCCGCGCGCCGTGGATGTTGATCACCCGTTTCCCCAGCGCGGCCAGCGCGGCACCCAGCACCGGCATCGGCGCTATCCCGACTCCTCCGCTGACAAGGACCGCCGTGGCATACTCCCCCTCGTAATGGAAGGGGACGCCGAGCGGGCCAAGCACGTCCAGCGGATCGCCCGGACGCTTCGATGCGAAGATCGCCGAGCCCTGCCCGACGATATTATAAATGATCTCCACGCGATCCCCTTCGATCCTGTGGACGCTGTACGCCCTTCGGAGAAGCGGATCGAGCGAGCTGTTCGGCTTGATATTGAGGAACTGACCCGGCCGGGTGGCTCGTGCTATTCGCTCTGAAGCAAACGCGAGCGTGTGGACGTTATCGGCAACCTGCCGCGATTCGAGGATTGTAACGGTCTCTTGGAACATGGTGGACGCCAATTTAGGAATTCATCCGTTGCCGATCAGTCTCTTATTGGTTATTTCTTGTTCCTCCGCCCCCGACATGGCCCATTGCGATGATGCCCCGCCGGGTTTCCGGCGAGGCATGCCACGATTGCTGTTTGAGCCCAGGATCTTCCGCCGTCCTATTTCTTCTTTCCGGGCGGGGTTTTCGGCTTGGGTGCCACCGCGGGCGTTCCGCTCGGCGCGGGCTTTTTCGGCGGGACATCCTTCGTCGTTCCGCCGGAGGGCCTGGCATTCGATGATGTCGAATCCTGCGGCTTGCTCCCCGGAGCCGAGCCCTCCTTCGGCGCATTGTTCTGCGTCCTGCCGGTTTCCGGCGATCTCCCGGCCTGGGCATTTCCCTGGGGCGGCTTTACGTCGCCTCCCCCGTTTCCCTCCTGAGCATTCTTCGGCGGGACGCCGCCGGCCGGAACCGATCCGGCGGGTGGCGTTCCAAGCCGCACATTCCCCGCTCCGGACGGGTTCAGGCTCCCCGGCTTTCCGGCACTCGGTGAGGGGTTTCCAACGGGCCCCTGAAGCCCCCCGCCCCCCGCGCCAAGCGGCACCAGCTCCTCCTGCTTCTTCACCGGCACGTTGGCGGGGAACGCCGCGGCCCCTTTTGCCGTTCCCGTATCCGCCGGGGCCTTCTCCCTTTCCCGCCGCACCTTGTCCATATTGACGGCATCGATCACCGGGCGGACGGTGCTGGCCTGCTCACTTTTCGGATAGAGATCGACGATGCGCGCGTAATAGCTGAAGGCGCTGTCGGGACGGCCAAGCTTCTGCTCGTAGATCAGGCCGATGGCATAGTAGGCCTGCGGCGCGTACGGGGAGGCGGGATAATCGGCAATCACCTTGTGCAACTGCGTCAGCGCCCGGTCATTATCCCCCACGTTCATAAAGCTCCTGCCGGAGAGATAGAGATCCTCCGCCGTATCCACCTTCGCGAACTCGGTATAGTGAAGCCGCTTTCGTGCATCCGCGCCGTAATCGGTGAGGCTGTAGTTATCCACCAGGATCTGGAGGAGGGAATCCGACTGCGCGTTCCGGCCGGAATCCAGATCGCTCATCGCCTGCACATAGTAATATCGGGCCGCCTCCACGCTCCCACGTCTGGACCACTGCCCCGAAAGATCGTAGTAATGCTGTGCGGAATCGGGGAGATCGAGCGATACGAACACGCGGGCCGTGCTGTAATACGCGTCCGAGACAACACTCTTGGATGAATCCGGATAGGATTCAGGCGAATACCCGTTCGTCAGCGCCCTCGCCTTGGCGGTCTGCTCGAAGTACCTGGCGAGAAGGTTGGAGTAGCGCGCGGCGCGGCGCTGAAACGGCACATTGGCGGCCTGCACTTTCTGGAAGCTGGCGAGGGCGGCATTGTAGTCACCCTGCCGATAGGATCGGACAGCACGTTCATAAATGGCATAGGCGGAATACGCTTTTCCGGGGGAGATCGAATCGATCTGCTGGAGCTGTTCGTCGGTCGCCTCGGTGCCGCCGGACTGCGCCGCCGCCAGGTTCAGGCTTTCCAGATCCACCATCCCGTACCATCCCTCGAAATTCCCGTTCTTTCTCAACTGGGCAAGCTGTTTGGTGGCGTCCTCATTCCGACCAAGGGCGCGATACGCGGCCGCCCGCTGCATCCCGGTCTGGAACTGCGTCAGGATATCGGGGGAGAGATCATCGACCTTCGCGAACTCCTCCAGCGCCTTCCTGAAATCCCCCTGGCGATAGTAGATCATCCCGGTCTCGTAGCGCCAGCGTGCCCTGTCCTCATCGTCGGAGCTGAGGATAAGCGCACGCTCGTACGGCCTGACCGCCTCCGCAACATTCCCCTCGCCGAGCTGAAGATCGGCATTGAGCCGGAACGCCTCGATGAGGATATCCCGTCGCTTCCGCCCCCAGCCGATATCGATGGTCCGCGAGAGCATCCGCTCCGCCTCGGCGATCTTCCCCTGCTCCATGAGGTCCATCGAGAGCACCAGATGGGCATCAGGGTAGAACCGGCTGTCGGGAAATCCCGTAATCATCTCCTCGCACTTCTTCTGCGACTGGAACCACTCCCGAAGGTAGAAATAGGCCTTGCCGATATAAAAGACAGCGTCGGGGAAATAATCGCTCTTGGAATGGCGGGCCATCAGCTTCGATCCCTTGATGAGGATCGAGTCCAGCTTCACCTTGTTGGCGCGCATCTCATCGTTGGTCATCGACCGCCGTTCGAGATGGGCGTAGTACTTGGCGCCGCTGCGATCCAGATCATCGTACGGGATATAGAAGACCGGCTCGGGCTGCTTCTGCTCGCGGATATAGAGCACCTCATCCTCCACCTCGTCCATAATCCGCTCCATATTATAGAAGAGATTATAGTAGGTGGTGAAATTGCGGGTCGGCTGGCAGGCCGCCAGCCCAAGCCCCCCAAGGAGGAGGAGAAATCCGGAATAGGAAATGCGACGAAGGTTCATAGAGGGTCAAGTTAGCCGTACCGGGCCGGTTCGTCAAGGGCTATCCTTCGGGAACATTGATTGAGCCGGTACGGGCTGATGCCGGAACAGGTGGACCGGGACGGTGACGATCGAGCGATCATGATATTAGCCGGACCCGCCGTTCCCGATGCCGTATGGGAGTGTAGACGCGCGGACCACCGGATCGAAACAAAACCAACGATGGAAATCGAGGGGAAAAATTCAGGGATCGGAATCTGTCAATGGGTGATCTGGAACGCAACGCAGAGCCGCGCGGTGCGCGTGCCGAGCGTCGCGAAATAGATCCCCGACGACAACCCCGCTGTCCCGAACGTCACGCTGTATGCCCCTGCCGCGACATCCCCATCCACCAGCGTCAGCACCTGACGCCCCAGCGCATCGCTCACCGACAGCCGCGTCCGCCCGTCCTCCACCACCTCGTACTGCAGCTCGCCGATATCGCTCACCGGGTTCGGACGTACCGGCTTCAGCACCAGCGCGCCATCGCTGACAACCAGCCGATTCCCCCCCGACATGCACACGCCCCGCAGCGTAAACACCCCATCGACCGTCCGCGCCACCACAAGGCTGTCCCCACGGCCGATGGTAAACCGCTCCAGACGCAACGGCGTGACGAGCGTATCCCCCAGCGCCGCGATAAATTCCAGATCCCTCAACCGCCCGCCGCTGAAGCCGGCCGGGATCGTCCCATCAACGGTAAGCACGCGATCGGCTCCATCCATCACGCCGATCGGCGTGGCGCCGGCCGGCAGCAGCAGCCTCCCGTTGAACCGCAGGCGCGCCTGATAGGCCCGCATCGCCGCGCTCACCGGCAGATGATCGGACGAGTCGAGGATGATCGGCAGCAGAACTCTCTCCCCCGGCGCCGCCGTGGCCGACCCCAGCTCCACCAGCGCATGCCCCTGATACCCACCACGCGGAACAAGCACCACCCGCACCGAGTCTCCCCCACGACACCCCCCGCTGTCGATCACCGCCACCGCGTACGTCCCACCGTTTTTGACGATGAGATGGCGCGCCGTCCGGCCGCCGCCCCAGTTGTACAGGGCGTGGCCGGCACCGGCGTCCAGATCCACGCTGTCTCCTTCGATCAACTCCACCGGGCCGGCGGGCATGATGGAGACGATGGGCGCCCGATGATGATCCACACGGAGATCCACCGACGAACCGGAACATCCGCCCGCGTCGCTGACGGTGACGTGATAGGTCCCGCTATCCCCCACGCGAATCACCCGTGACAACTCCCCGCTCGACCACCCATAGCTGGCGTAACCGGCGCCGGCATCCAGGTCCACGCTATCCCCCGGACAGAGCGCCAGCGGTCCCGAGGCCGTAATCACCGGCTCCAGCGCCGTGCCGATGGCTACCGGCAGCGCCGGCGCAATCCCGGCGCAACTCCCTTCCCCCGAACGCTCGGTAAGGTTGACCAGGCCGGCCGGGCCGCCCCCCCACTGGACATCGATCTGATGGCTGCCGGCGCCGTTGACGATCGCGCCGCCGCTCACGCTCCACTCATAGCGATCGCCCGTGATCTCGGCCACCGCATAGGTCGCCGTCGAGTTGATGCAGACCTTGGCCGGGCCGCTGACCAGCGGCGCGCGCGGGGCCGTCGCGATGATCGTGATGGTATCGGAGGCGCCGGTGCAGCCGCCGATATCGCGCACGATCACCCCGTAACGCCCGGCGCTGTGCACGCGGATCTTCTGGGTTTGCTCCCCCCCGATCCACTGATAACGTTCATAGCCGCTGCCGGCGTCCAGCTCGATCGTATCCCCCGCGCAGAAGCTCCTCGGCCCGGTGATATCCGGCTTCAGCGTGGTGCCGATGCTGATGCTGGCCGATGATGTCGCCGAACAGCCGGAGAGCGTATCGATCACCGAAACCGTGAGCATCCCCTGCCCTGCACCCCCCCAGTGGACGGTAACGCCGCTGCTGTCCTCGACGCCCACAATGGCGCCGTTGCCGGCGCATGTCCAGTGATAGCGGGCGCTGTCGCGATGCGGGACGCTGTAGTGCGCCACCGCGTCGGTGCAGACGAAGAGCGCGCCGCCGATCGTCGCGACCGGGACGGGATGGACCGTCACGGCAACCGTATCGGTGACGCCGGGACAGCCGTTGGCATCGATCACCCTGGCGAAATAACGGCCGGACGCGCGTACCGTGATGCCGGCCGTAACCCGCGCACCGGGCCACCGATAATCGACGAACGTCCCGCCTCCCACATTCAGCAGCACGCTGTCCCCTTCGCAGAACGAGAGGGGGCCGTGGACCTGAAGCACGGGCTTCACCGGCGGATAGTACGCCACCGTGACAGCTCTGCCGACGAAGCAGCCGAGCGCATCATAGACGATGACCGAGTAGTTGCCTCCCTGCGTGACGCGGATCATCCTGGCGCTGTCGATCAGACGGCCGCCACCATCGAACCATCGATACTTCCTGTAGCCGTTTCCGGTGCCGACATCGAGCACGGCGCTGCTGTCGGCGCAGACCCGGAGGGTATCGCCGAAGGAGAAGACGGGAACGGGGGGAACGGGGTTGACCTGCACGTGAACGGGGCCCACATCCCAGGTACAGCCATTGGCATCGACCACCTGAACGGAGTAATCACCGGTGCTGCCAACCCAGACGCGGGCACTTGTGCTGACCGCCGGGGGGAGCCAGCGGTAGGAGACGATCCCGGCCGCGGCTATCGAGAGGAGGACGCTGTCGCCGGCGCAGAAGGCCAGCGGGCCGCTGCTTTTGATAGTCAGCGCCGGCCGTTTGTTGATCTTCACGGTGACGGTATCCGATAATCCCGGGCAGCCATCCTGATCCAGCGCGTTAAACCAGTAGGTGCCGGCGGCCTTGGCCCTGATGCTCTGAGTATGCTCGTTGGTGGACCAGTTGTAGCGGAGATAGCCGGCCGGAGCCGAGAGCGTGACGCTCTTTCCCTCGCAGATCGTCAGAGGGCCGTCCGCGGCGATCCGCACCTCGAACTCGAGAAAGAACTTCGCGAGAAACGCATCGTCGGTGCCGCCATTGTAGTTCGGCCTGAAGGAGCCGGGCGTTGTCGGGAAGCGCCGGCTGAATGTTCCCCCGGCAATGGAGGTTCCCTCCAGGGAATCGACCGCGATGCCACGGGGGCGTTCGGCTCCCTCACCGCCGCAGTATGTGGCCCAGACGAGCCTCCCGCGTGGGTCGAACTTCACCAGGAACCCATCATCCCCGCCGCCGTTCCTGGGTTGCGTGGCGTCGGTCGTAACGGGAAAATCGGAACATGCGGTATAGCCCGTCAGGAAGACATCGCCACAGGGAGAAAGACAAACCGCCTCGCCGGAATTGATCGCACCGAGTGATACGGGGGTGGCGCCGCCAAGGTAGGTGGACCAGACAAGCAGGCCGGCGCTGCTCAGCCTGACGACAAACGCGTCGGCGATGCCATGCAGACGCGACTGCACCGCTCCGGGGGTGACGGGGAAATCCGGGCTTGAGGTATAGCCCGTGAAGACGATGCCTCCGTTGCTCTGATCGACGGCGATATCCCCCCCCACCTCGTTCTGAGCGCCGCCGAAATATGTTCCCCAGATCGGCGTTCCGAGAGGATCGAGTTTCAGCACATAGGCATCCCCATTACCGGCGTATGTCGGCTGCTGGGCCCCCGCCGTGACTATCGAGGTTCCGGCAGTATTGATGGTGCCCGTCAGGACGATATTTCCCACCGCATCGGTCGCCACGGCGAAGACGGTCTCCGCCTCGTAACCATATGCCCACAGGCGCGAGCCGCCGGCATTGAACTTTATAACGGCAACCCCACCGGGGCCGGGCCTTGTCAGCGGAAAATCACTGCTCTCCGCGGCCCCCGCGACAATCACGTTTCCGGTTGGATCGATCCGTACCCCTATCCCGTAATCATAGTCGCTCCCCCCATAGTAGGTGGACCATTTCAGCAGCCCCCCCGGCGTGAACGTCGCGATAAAGATATCGGAGGGGCCCACCAATCGCGATTGAAACGTGGGGCCGGCCAGGGGGAAATCGCTGCTGAATGTGGCTCCGGTCACCGCCACATTGCCGTTGAGATCGACGGATATCGCGCCATGCTCCTCATTAAGCGACCCGCCGAGGTATGTCCCCCAGATCTCCGTTCCGCCGGGGGAGAATTTTATGACGAACTCATCCGATTGCCCGTTCAGGGTGGATTGTACGCCGCTCACCACCGGAAAATCCGTGCTGGAGGTGGTGCCGTTCATATAGATATTCTTCTGCCCGTCCACCGCGAGCCGACCGTTCAGATAGCTGGAGACGATATCCTCCCCATTCCCCCCGACGTACGTCGCCCACAGAAGCCTCGGGTCGATCACCAGCGTCCGCGCGCCATCGTAGCGATCCACCGCGAACCGGATATCGCTTCGGTCGAGCAGCATCCGGCAGCCGACGTTGCCACTCGCTGTACCATCGCTCATCGGCATATCCTTCCCGTTCGACTGGTATGCCAGCGGCGCCCCCTCCTCCACCGCGCCGAGCGGGGTGCTCACCACGATCCTCTCCCCCGCCTTCTTCATGCCCTCCGCGCCATCGTACCGGAGATGGATCATCGCCGGATCGCCGCCGGGACGGACGATGAAATCATACTTCAGCGCGCCATCGCGGGTGTAGAAGGCCAGATCGATGTTCGGATAGATGTCGTGATAGGTGAGGCGATGGAAATTCCGGACGCCGGTGATCCCGCCGGGACAATGCGAGAGGTAGTAGTTGTTGGTCAGCTCCGAGGGCTCGCCGCTCTCGATCCGCGCGACGGGGTTGGCGCCCACAAGCGTCATATCCATCCGGTAGCGCTCAACCGTGTCGGGGATTGTCGCGGCGCGCTCCGATGACGACAGTGGACGATGCGCGCGCGCGGAATCGTTGTGATGGAGGTTGAAGACGTAGCTGAGGCCGTCGCGCCGGAAGTAGAGGCGGACGTTGCCCAGAGCGGCGGTATAGAGGAGATCAGGACGGAGCGCTCCCCTGGAGTCAACGATCTGCCCCCGATTCTCGGTAAAGTTCAACGCGGTCGCGCGCGGTTCGGGGAGCGAATCGGATCTCCTCTGACCATGAGCGGAGCCGACGGCGGCGATGACAAGCAGCAGACAGAGGCAGCGTGTACGATGGCGCATGATATCTCGCGCGAGAAATGGGGAGGGAGCCGGGCACGCCCGTGAACGATACGAGCCCATTGGGGATCACCCCGCCGTCGCGCGCGGTGACCTATCTCAGGGACGGCGGCGGATGACGGGAAATCACCGGTGGAATATCAATCTTCCGTTGATCGCCTCCCGGCCCGCCGTGCCGTCAGGCCCGATGCAGCCGGAGGAGATGTGGCATCGATGACCGGCTCATCCGCTGATCAGCACCCCCAGCTCCTCATGGCGACGCCGAAGCTCCATAAACCGGTTCAGCGTCTCCATCCGCTTCTCATCGGTCAGCTCGGGGTTCAGCAGCGTGTCCTGAATCGACCGGCTTTCACGATCGATGCTCTCCTGCTCGATCCGGATAAGGCAGTCGCGGGCGATCTTCCAGGGGTTCGGCTCGGTGATCTCCGGATCGCTTCGGACCCAGTGGTCGGAGATCGACTCCCGTTCGATCGCCAGGAGGGTGATCAGGTCGCGGAGCTCCGGCGACAGATCCTCCATCACCAGCTCATCGAGCGTGAAGGAGCGTTGGTTCACGTAATGCCCAAGCACCAGCCCCACCAGTTCCCGCGTCAACGGGTGGGCGAAATCATCGGGATCGATCCGGGCAAAGACATGCTCCAGCAGCTGCGGATCGCCATGAAGCAACACGTTGAGAAGGCCGATCTCCGCCGACGGCAGCTCGCTTCTGGTCACCGGCTTCGGCGGGACCGGCCTGGCGGTTCTGGCGGGGGGGATCGGTTCCCCCATCGGCGCGGGCTCGGCCGGGGCGGCGATGGCGACCGCATCCTCCTCCGGAATCGGCGGCGTGGCGGGCTTCGGCAGCAGCTCGCGACGGCGACGGCCGGCCTTTTCGCCAAGGGCGCGTTCCACCTCCTGCGCCATCAATGCTTCCGGCAGATGGTAATCGGCTGCCAGCTTCTGGATATACAGCTCCCGCTTCAGCGCATCGGGGATCAGGGAGATGGTTGAGACGATCGCCCTGATCGACTCGGTCTGCCTGTCCGGCGCGTCGAAATCGCCGGCGTTCTTCATCCGGCGCGCCAGGAACTCCAGAAACGACGTGCTCTCGCCGATCCTCCGCTCGAACTCCTTCTGCCCGAACTTCTGCACGAACGTGTCGGGGTCCTCCCCATCCGGCAACCGGAGCACGGAGACATCGATCCCCTTCCGCAGCAGCACATCGATCCCCCGCTCGGTGGCGTTCTGCCCGGCCAGATCGCTGTCGAACACCAGCACCACGCGGGTGCAGTATCTGCTGATAAGATCCGCGTGCTCCGTCGCGATGGCGGTGCCGCAGGTGGCGATGGCGGTGTTGATCCCCGACTGGTGGAGCGAGATCACATCGATATACCCCTCCACCAGGAGCGCCATGCCGGACCTGCGGATCGCGTCCTTGGCCTGGAACAGCCCGTAGAGAACGCGGCTCTTCTGGTAGATCGGCGATTCGGAGGAGTTGATGTACTTCGGCTGATCGGGGTCCTCCTTCATCCGCCGGGCGCCGAAGCCGACAACGCGCCCGGTGGTGGTGAAGATCGGGAACATCGCGCGGCCGCGGAACCGGTCGTACCAGCCGGAACGCCCCTCGCGCTTGATCACCAGCCCGGCCCGCTCCAGCTCCTGCGGTGAATACCCCCCCTGCGTCAGCCGGTTCAGCAGTTGCTCCCAGTCATCCGGCGAATAGCCCAGCCCGAAACGGGTGATGGTTTCATCGGTCAGGCCGCGCTTTCTGAAGTATGCCTGCGCTGCAAGGCCGGTATCCGAGCGGAGCGTCTGAAGATAGAAATCGGCGGCATCACGGACGGCGGCGGCAAGACGCTCGTTGTCGCTGTACTGCTGGCGGTCCTTCGTATCCTCCGGGATCTCGATCCCCAGAGCCTGCGCCAGGCTCCTGACGGTCTCCGGAAATGTCCAGCCGTTCAGCTCCATCAGAAAGGTGAAGACATTCCCCCCCTTTCCGCAGGCAAAGCACTTGAAGATCCCCCGCTGAGGCTCGACGTGAAAGGATGGCTTCTTGTCGTCGTGGAACGGGCAGAGCCCCAGCCAGTTCTTGCCGGTACGACGGAGACGGACATAGTCGGAGATCACATCGACGATGTTCGCCTCGTTCTTTACCCGGTCAACTATCTCTTCTGGAATCGCGGCCACGGAACCTTACCAATAATAACTGATGCGCGGGGCATCGCCCCGCGCAGAAGGGATTGCGCCCCTCCGGGGCTTGAGGCAATGCCTCTGCTTTATACATCTTTTTCACAGCCCTACAGGGACGGCATAGCTGGTGCATGGGGTATAACCTCATGCACGGCCTACCGGAAGCGGAGCGCCCTGACCGGACGGACCAGCGCGGCGATCAGCGCCGGGATGACCGTAAAGACCACCGACAGGATCAGGGAGATCGATATCACCAGAAGATAGTGCCAGTAGGTGAGAGCAACCGGCACCGCGTCGATGAAATAGATATCGGCGTCCAGCTTCAACGGCTTGTAGTGCATCTGGATCAGCGTGAATGCAAGCGAAAGAATCACCCCCAGCATCGTCCCCACCCCCCCTATCAGCAACCCCTGCCCCACGAATATCTTCATGATGCCGGTGGGCCGCGCCCCAAGCGTCGAGAGGACGCCGATCGACTCGGTCTTCTCCAGCACCACCATCAGCAGCGTGGAGGCGATGTTGAAGACGGCGACGATGATGATCAGCCCCAGGACGATCGGAATGGGCTCGCGCTGGAGATCGAGCCAGGCAAAGACCTGCTCGAAGATATCGAACAGCGTCCGGGGATAGTGGGGAAACCCGAGCGCGGTATCGAGCTTGCGGGCCACCTCGTTGGCCTTGTTGATATCCTTCACCAGGATATCGTAGCCGGAAACCTGGTCCGACGGATATTCGAACAGATGCTGCGCCTGGTCCAGCGATGTATACGTGTAGACATCATCATACTCCGCCATCCCGGTCCGGTAGATCCCGCTGATCACGAACTGCTGGATCGTTGGAGGGTTGTCGGGGGAGGGAACGCCGTTCGGGGCGAAGATCACCACCGTATCCCCCATCTTCACCTTCAGCTTCTGCGTCAACCGCTCCCCGAGGAGAAGCCGGCCAAGCTGCGCGCTGTCGAGCCGGGGAAACGAGAAGCTCCCCGCCACCATCCGGTCGCGGATGGAGGAGACATCCACGCCCGGGATGATCCCCTTCAGCACCACCCCCTCCAGACCGGAGCCCGAGCGGATGATAGCCTCGCGGGAGACAAACGGGCTGATCCTGGTCACCTCCGGCACCCTCTCCGGCAGCGTGGCGACGGTCTTCTGGTAGTTCCGTATCGGCCTGTTCCCGAACGACGACACCTCGATATGCCCCACGAACGCCACCATGTTGGAGCGGAGCGTCTGATCGAACCCATCCAGAATGGCGAGCGATACCAGCAGCGCCGTAACGCCGAACATCACCCCGAGCACCGAGATGGCGGTGATAAAGCTGATAAAGCGGTTCCGGCGGGAGGGGGCCAGATACCGCCGGGCAATCAGGAACGTATAGGATGAGAACGGAGAGGGAAAGCGCATAGATATCGACAGGGAAGCCGGCCGGGCGGACGGCCACGGACGGCTTCAGCCACTCGGGAATTGCGTTTGACGGAACGTCCGGGAACCGCGCCGGTCCACGGGCAAAAAAAATCCGCGGCCAGCTCCAGGCGCCGGCACCGGCGTATCGGGCGCTGAAACCCTGAAGATTTCCAATGGAAGGGATGATCGCGCGGAGATACAATGTTAACCTTTTGTAGCGGGATTGACGATCAATTCCATCAAACCCTTACGATTTCCTATCTTTGCTTGTTTATGAGCGTCATCTCAAATGAAATCTTAGGAGCAGTACACTTCCATGGCTGAACTACAGCAGAAAAAAGGTCTTGAGGATATAATAGCCGGCGAATCGGCGATCAGTTTCATCGATGGAATCGAGGGCCGTCTCATCTATCGCGGCTACGATATCCACGATCTGGTCCAGGGAAGCTTCGAGGAGGTCAGCTACCTCCTGCTGAACGGAGACCTCCCCACGCAGGAGCAGCTCGACGAGTTCATCGGCCAGCTCCGTGCGGAATCCCATCTCCCGCGCGAGATCATCGCCCAGATGATGGCCCTGCCGGCCGAGAGCAACCCGATGGAGGCACTCCGCGGCATCGTCAGCTCCCTCTCCTTCTTCGATCCGGACCAGAACGATAACGGTCGCGAGGCGAATTATCGGAAGGCGATCCGCCTGATCGCGAAGACCCCGCTCATCGTCGCGCTGATCCATCGCCTCAGGAGCGGCGGCGACATCTACATGCCGAAGCCGGGCCTCTCGATCGCGGCGAACTTCCTCTGGATGCTCCTTGGGGCCGAGGCCACGCCGGAGCATGTCAAGATGATGGATGTGGCCCTCATCCTCCACGCCGATCACGAGTTCAACGCATCCACCTTCACCGCCCGCGTCATCGCCGCCACCCTCTCCGATATGTATTCGGCGATCGTCGGCGCCATCGGCGCGCTGAAGGGACCGCTCCACGGCGGCGCCAACGAGCAGGTGATGAAGATGCTTCTGGAGGTCAAGGACCCGTCGGTCGCCGAGAGCTGGATCACCGACGCCCTCGCCAGCAAGAAGAAGATCATGGGCTTCGGCCATCGCGTCTACAAGACCGAGGACCCGCGCGCCACGCATCTCCGGAAGATGTCGGAGCAGCTCGGCCAGGAAACCGGCCAGACCCAGTGGTATCAGATGTCCCGGACCATCGAGCAGGTGGTGCTGGAGCAGAAGAAGCTCTACCCGAACGTGGACTTCTACTCGGCATCGGCCTACTACATGATGGGGATTCCGATCGATCTCTTCACGCCGATCTTCGCCATGAGCCGCATGGTCGGCTGGACGGCCCACGTCATCGAGCAGCAGGCGGACAACCGCCTGATCCGCCCGGCGTCCGATTACACCGGCAAGATCGATCAGAAGTACGAGCCGATCGCCCAGCGGTGATCTCCGATCGCTGAACGCGCATCGTGGTGTTTGCAAGGCGCCCACCGGAACAATCCGTGGGCGCCTTGCCATATTCGGCCCGCCGTGCCACATTGTCGGTTTCCCGGCCGCGTACTAACCGTTCCTCTCCTCCAGCATGCTGAGATTGACCCTCCCCGTGACCCCTCCCGGCGCACCGCCATGCCTGACGCGCGCGGGATGGATCGTCGCCGGGATCGCGATCGGCCTGCTGCTGGTCCCACTTCTCGGCTTCCCCATCGGCCCCGACCAGAGCGCCTTCTTCATCAGCGCGCAGCGGATTCTCCGCGGCGCCATCTACTACCGCGATGTCATCGATGTAAAGCCGCCGGCGATCCACTATATCTACGCCGCCGCGATCGCTCTGTTCGGCGAGCGGGAAAGCTCGATCGCCCTGTTCGATCTTCTTCTCCAGGGCTCCACCTGCTGGCTGATGATCGCGCTCGTCAGAAAGGTCTCGGGAAACGATCTTCTCGCCATCCTCTCGGCGGCGCTCTACGCCATCCTCTATGTCGGGATGAATTTTCAGAATATCGCGCAGCCGGAGAGCTTTACAGGGCTGATCTCCCTGGCAATGGTCCACCTCCTTCTCTACCGCAGAACCCCATCCGGCTACCTGCTGATCGGCGCGCTCGGCGGCCTCCTCTTTCTTCTGAAATTCACGCTCGGGATCGTGCTGGCGGGGGTGCTGCTGGCGGAACTCGCGGTGTTCGGGACATCGTGGCGCGCGCTTCTCCGCTCGCTTTCGATCTGCGCGGTCGGCTTTGTGGCGGTGGCGTCATTCGCCGTGATCTACCCGGCCGCCTTCCATGTCTGGCCGGAGTTCATGGTGATGCGGAGGTTCACCACGGAATACGCCCGGCTGCAATGGGCGCATCCCGCGGCGCTCCTGAAGACCATCCTGAAGCAGATCCCGGAGTCCGTCAGCGAACATTATTCGATCCTGCTTCTTATCGCCACCGCGGCCGGCATGGGGGTAACGCTCCGTCCGACCCGACCCGGCCAACGGGAGATGTGGCGCCTCACCGGGATCTGCGTGTCGATGATGCTGGTGCTGCTCCTGTCGGTCTGCATCGAGGGACGATTTTATATCTATCACTTCGGAAGGATCTATCCGTTCGGCGCCATCCTCTCGGCCATCGGGTTGGCGGCCCTGGCTCGGAAAGCCCGGACGATGGACCTTCGCAGCCCATATGCGCTCCTCATCGCGCTCGCGACGCTCGCCGGCGCGCTCCTCTATGGCCCGTTGTTTCACTATGGCTGGTGGAGCGTGCCGATTGCCATGCGGGTCACCGGAGGCGAAGCCGCCTTCGACCGCTATTACGGAAGGCTCGCCGATGGGCTGTCGCGAACCGAACTGAAAACGATCGGCGGATATGTCCGCCGGCACGCGGCCCCCGGCGACAGGCTTTTCGTGGCCGGCAATGTGGCCGGCATGGTCTACTATCACGCGGGGCAGCTCCCCGATCTCCCCGTCCTCTTCTCCCCGTCGGTCGCGATGGGGTCAGCGCCGCGAGCCTGGATCGACGAGACAACAGCGTATATCAGAACGAGGCAGCCGCGGTTTATCGTGACGCAGCGGGATGACGCGCGGGAGGATCAGACGGGGCTCATGCTAAGCTCCGATCAATTGTTCCAGGGGCTGGCGGGGATGCGCGATATCCTCCGTGCCCGCTACGTTCTCCGAACGCAGACCGCCGTGTTCGATCTCTACGAGCGCTCCTCCGATACAACCGGCAGCATCACGGCACAACCGGAGGTATCGCCATGAGCCGGTTTGCGGAGAACTTCCTCAGTCCCGATCAGCCGCCGATGACGCGGGCCGGTTACGCCGTCGTGAAATTTTCCGTGCGGGGATGGATCGCCGTGGGAGCCGTGCTGCTGCTGGTGATGCTCCCATCGCTCCTGCTGCCGCTCGGGCCGGATCAGGCCCTCTTCTTCGTCAGCGGACAGAAGATTCTTCAGGGGGCGGTTCACTATCGCGATATCGTCGATGTAAAGCCGCCGCTGATCTATCACATGTACGCGCTTGCGATCACGCTCTTCACCGGGCATGCCATCGCGATACGGATCTTCGATCTTCTCCTCCAGGCGCTGACCTGCCGGGTGATGATCGGCCTTGTCCGCCGCGTCTCGTCGAACGACCTGATCGCCGCGCTTGCCGCGCTCTGCTATCTCCTTCTCTACTACGCCCAGGATTTTGCCAGCCAGGCGCAGCCGGAGAGCTTCGTGGGGCTGGGGGGGTTGCTGATCGCGCGGATGATCCTCTTCGGCGAATCGCGCCGGCGCTTCCCCGGCATCGGCGCGATCTGCGGCGCGCTCTTCCTCTTCAAGTTCACATTCGGGATGATGCTTCCGATAGCAATCCTCGCGGGCTGGATGCTCCGCGCCGGCTCACTGCGGAACACGGTGAAGGACGCGGTGATGATGATCGGCGGGTTTATCGCGGTGGCATCGCTGCTGCCGATCTATCTGACGGCCTTCGGGGCATGGCACGATTTCATGCTGGTCAACCGGTTTATCTCCGGCTATTCGCGTATCAGCCTCGCATCGCCGGCGCAATGGTTTCGCAATCTCCTGGAGCACCCGGCGCTCCATCTCTGCGATCATTATTCCATCGTCTTCCTCCTTGCCCTGGCCGTCGGCGTGGGGCTGTCGCTCCGTCGCCCCGGCGAACGGGATATCACCCGCGAATCGCTCCTCCGGTTCTGCGTCATCGCCTTTGTCCTGTTGTTCGGCACGATCGTCATCGAGGGGAAATATGCGTTCTATCACTTCGACAGGCTCTATCCGTTCGGCGCGATTCTCACGGCCTTCGGCCTCGCGGCGATCCCGCGGCTGTTCAGGAACCATGGCGCGGAGCGGGTCCGGGGGCCCGTGATGTTCGCGATCGCGATTCCGGCGCTGCTCCTCTTCACGCCGATTCCACGATACGCGGTGAACTGTGCCGGGATCGCATGGCAGATGTGGCGATACGATGGGTTCCCCGAGAACATGGCAGCTGACGATTATTCCGGGGGAGTTACGGGATGGCAGGCACGAGAGACGGGACTCCTCATACGGATGTGGATAGAGCAGGGTCATACCGGAAAGGTCTTCGTTGCATCCAGCACCGCCGGGACGATCTACCAGCAGGCCGGGGTGGTGCCGGAGTTCAACATCAATCACTTCGCGTTCGTGACCGCGCCGTTCGCGCCACGGGAATGGAAGGATTCCACGCGGGCCTATATTCTCCGCGAGCAGCCGCGGTACATCGTCGCCGAGACGAGCGACCGGCTCCCCGATGTCACGGGATCGAACGCCTCGTCGCTGGAAACGCTCCGCGCGCTTCCGGGGGTCGATTCACTCCTGCGCGCCCGCTATGATTCCCTGAGGTCGGGTGATACCACATTTATCGTGTTCAAACAGCGGGGGGACCAGTAGGCGCGCCGCTACATCATGAAATCATCAACCGACCATATCGCCACCGAAGCCTTGCCGGATCTATCTTCGCGGTTGTCACGGTTCGCCCCCCGGCGCTTCAGCCGGCGCGGGGTGATCGCGACCCTGGCGGTCTGCGTGATCCTTCTCCTGCCGACGCTCTTCTACTCGCTCGACGCGGATATCAGCCTCTTCTTCACCGGCGCCCGGAAGCTGCTGCACGGAGGGCTCTACTACCGCGACGTGGTGGATGTGAAGCCGCCGCTGATCTACTATATCTACGCCGCGGCCATCGCGCTGTTCGGCGATGACCAGATATCGATCCGCCTGCTCGATCTGATCCTTCAGAGCGCGACCTGCGCGCTGATCTTCACCCTGATCCGTCGCGCGGCCGCCGATGATCTCTGGGGAGCCATCGCATCAATCTGCTACGCGGTGCTCTACGCATCGGGAGCGGGAAGCGGAACGATCCAGTCGGAGAGCTATCTCCCGCTGATCTCGGCGGGAATGCTCCATCTCCTGCTGGCGCGCGGAACCGCGGCGCGGGCCGTCGCGATCGGCCTCCTCGCCGGCGTGGCGATGCTCTTGAAGGCGACCTTCGGCGCGCTGCTCGCCGTGGCGGTGATTGCGGAGATCGCGACGCTCCTCCCTCCGTGGCGCCGCGCCCTCCGCGACGCGATCCTGATGGCGTGCGGCACGGCGGCCATCATCGCGATCTTCTTTCTCTACCTGAAACTCTCCGGCACCTATGGGAGCTTCCAGCTTGTGCAACGCTTTACCTCGGGGTATGCGCGGCTGGGGTGGGAACATCCGGGAGAGCTGTTCAAGGCGGGGACCATCGCGCTCCTCTACTACTTCGGCAATTTCTACACGCTCCTGATGATGGCCGCCACCGGCATCGGCATCTACCGCTCGGCGTTTCCGGCGACGGACGGCGAAGGAGGAACGCGACTGCTGCAATGCGCGACACTCGGGTTTCTCGGGATGATCGGCACGATCGCGATCGAGGGAAAGTTCGCGCCGTATCAATTCAGCCGGATCCATGCGTTCGCCGCGGTGCTGGCCGGCTTCGGGCTTGTGGCGATTCTCCGCTCGGTGGGAACGCGGCGGGAGCACGGCGTCTACACGTGGCTGGCGGCGGCGATCATCGTTCCCCTCACCCTTTTGCTTTCCCCTCTCCCCCGCTATATCTGGTTTGCCGGGATCAGCGTACGGCAGGAGATGGCAAACCTGCGGGATGCCACAAGGGAACATCGCGGCGAGAACATCGCGAACGTTGCCGAGGCGGAAGCGGTGGGACGATTTATCCTCAACGCGCGAGCCCGGGGAGATGGGGTCTTCGTGGCGGCCAACGCCTGTGGGCTGGTATATTACGCGGCACACGCGCTGCCGGAGCGGCCGCTCTACTTCTTCGCGGCGTTCGTCTCGCCGTTTTCGCCGGGGGAATGGAAGGACTCCATCAGGGCCGATCTCCTCGCTTCCCCTCCCCGCTTTCTGGTGCTTCAGAGCAACGACTCCATCCCCGGCGTCACCGGCTCCCCGCTCTCCTCGGCCCAGGCGTTACGGGCATTGCCGGGCATCGATTCGCTGCTGAACGCCCGTTACGATCCGGGCCTCATCACTCCGATATTCGAAGTCTACCTGCGCCGATGATCACACATGCCGCCGCGCACCGCCGCGCGGCCCCCCGCACGAACGAAATCGCATGAGCCCAATCGATCCCATCGAACGCACATCATCGCCGGGGCAATCCCGCCTGGCGGCCCGGCTTCTCCCGCGCGATCCCGACGGACGCCGGAGGCTTGCGCCGTGGGGATGGCTCGTCGCATCGCTCCTGCTGCTGATCGCTCTTGCCCCTCCCCTGTTCCTGCCGCTCGGCCCCGACGAGGCGATGTTCTTCGAGAGCGGGCGAAAGATCCTCCAGGGGTCGATTCACTATCGCGATATCGTGGACGTGAAGCCGCCGCTGATCTACTATACCTACGCGCTGGCGATCGCGATCTTCGGCCCCAGCGATCTCGGCGTCCACCTGTTCGATCTGATTCTCCAGTCGCTCACCTGCATGATGATCATCGCGCTGGTCCGCCATGCGTTGCGAAGCGATCTCCTCGCGATCGCGGCCGCGCTCTGCTACGCGGTCCTCTACAGCGGCCAGCGGTTCGGCTGCGAGGGGCAGTCGGAGAGCTACTGCGGGTTGATCGGCTGCGCCATGCTCTGGCTTCTGATCCGCCGGAGAAACGCGGCGGGATTTATCGCGGTCGGCCTGCTGGCGGGGGTGCTGGCGATGCTCAAGCTGACGCTGGGGGCGATGCTCGGCGTGGCGATGCTCGGCGAGCTTCTGGCCTTCCGGGCAGACCGGCGAACGCTCGCGCGCCACTGCGGGCTGATGCTCTGCGGATTTCTGCCGGTGATCATCCTCTTCGCGGCCTATATCATCGGGTTCGGCGCCGCAGACGATTTCGGGCTGATGATGCGCTTTACGGCGGGCTACGCCGGCATTGAAACCTCCTCGGCGGCGGTCATCGTCCATAATTTCATCGCCTGGGCTTCCGGTTATTTCCTCCTTCATTACTCGGTGGCGCTGCTGCTCCTCACGATCATCGGCTGCGCGCTGGCCTTCTCCCGGCGAAGGATCATGGCGCCCGATCTCCCTGAAGCAACCGCGCTTCTCCGCCTCTCCGCGCTCGCCGTGATCCTCCTCTTCATCACCATCTCGATCGAGGGACGGCACTATGTCTACCATTACAGCAGGCTCTATGCGTTCGGCGCCATCGTTGCAACGGCGGCGGTTGGGGAGATCATCGCGCGGATTCGCGCTTCCGGTCGCCGGTCGGTCGCGTTCCGCGTCGGGGTCTGGGCCGCCGCAATCGCGATGCTGCCGCTTGGGCCGCTGCCGCGCTACATCTGGCGGACGCTGCCGGTGATCCGCGCCATCGGTCACGGCGGGTGGTCGATGGAGGCATGCTATGATGAGATGGGCCATCTCTACCCGCGCGATGAGATAAAGCGGATCGGCGCGATGGTGCATGAGGGAAAGGAGCCGGGGGATGAGATGTTCGTGGTATCGAGCCTTGGGGCGCTTGTCTATCAACTTGCCGGGGAGGTGCCGCGATTCAAGATCTATCACTCCGCGTTTCTGATCGCGGACTTCGCGCCACGGCAGTGGCGGGACACCACCGGCGCCTATATCCTGAGCCGCCGGCCGCGCTTTATCGTGGCGCAGCGGGGGGATACCATCCGCACACTGACCGGCAACGACGGGACATCGCTCGGCGCGCTGCTTGCCCTTCCCGGCGTCGACTCACTTCTCCGCGCGGATTACCGGGAGGCGCTGCGGACGACGAACTTCGTCCTGTTCCGGCGGGATGATCGTTGACGCGGTGGTTGTGCACGCTGGCGATGATATCCACGACACGGCATCAGGCCGTCTCATTTCCCTCTTCCCGATCCAGCATTTCCAGAAACGATTTCGGCGGGCGGACCGGGCGCATGCCATCCACGGTGGTAAACGCATGAACCGTGTAGCCGCTGACCAGCAGGGCGCCGGCATAATGGATTTCGTAATCGATTCTCATGCGCGCGGTGATCGGGCGGACGACGGTTGCGGTGACAGTAAGGAGGTTATCGTAGCGCGCGGGGCGGAGCATTTTGATGTAGGCGTCGATCAGCGGGAGCATCACGCCGGACTCCTCCAGCGAGGCGTAGGGGAACCCCAGTTGACGGAGAAGCTCGGTGCGGCCGGTTTCGAAGAACTCCAGATAGACGCCGTGGTAGACAACCCCCATCTGATCGGTATCGCGGTAGCGGACGCGGATGGTGGTATCGCGGCGTATCATGCGGCCTTCAGCTCTTTCAGCTTCTGCTCCAGCGCGGTGAACGCGATGGAGAGATCGAACTTGTACATGTTATCGAACTTCTCGCGCACCATCATAAACGGGGAGACGCTGACGGTGTCGTCGTTCGGGCCAAGGAACAGCACGGTTGCCGGATCGTTCTCGGTCATGCCGCTGACCCAGCGCCCGCGGGTGCGGCGCACCAGCACCTCGCCAACGTAGGCGCCGAACGAGAAGAGGACCTGAGGGTTGATCTCCTCATCGCTCTCCCCCCAGCCGGTCATGATTGCCCTGTCCAGACGGGCGATGCTCTCCACGGTGAAATCGAAATCCTCGGCGAAGACGCGCTTGCCGAGCGAGGCGCAGATCGCCGCCAGCTTGTGCATCCGGTCATCGGTGGGCTCCCCTTCGAGCAGCTCATTCTCCTCGAAGTTCAGCACCACGCGACCCCGTTCGATCTCCTCCCCGGCATGGCGCCGTCGCGATCGGCCAAAGGCGATCACCGCCAGCACGATATAGGCGCCGCCGGCGATCAAGCCAAGTATTGCGAGGTAATCGGTCAGTTCCATTCAGATCAACGTTCGAAAACAACGTGCCGGAGCCTTCAAAGCCGGCGCCAATATACCAATACCGGAGATCAGCGGTTCTGGCGCTCGATGATCGCAAAGAGATCGAGCAGCCGTTCCAGATCCTCGCTCGTGTAGAAATCTATCACCAGCGATCCGTCGCCGGCGGGGTTTCCCTTGATCCGCACCTGCGTCCCCAGGACGTGCTGCATCCTGTTGGCGATCTCGGTATACATCACTTCCATCGTGGCGCGGGCGGGAACATCGGTCGGCCGCTGCGGCTTGTCGCTGGTCACCCGCTCCTTCGCCTTTACCGCCTCCTGGCGCATCACCTGCTTGACCAGCGCCTCGGTCCGTCGCACGGAGAGCCCCTCATCGCGCACCTTGCGCCATACCTCCAGGCGGTCCCCATCCTCGGGAATGGTGACAAGCGCGCGGGCATGCCCCATGGAGATCTCGTTGTTGCGGAGCGACGACTGGATGGGGGCCGGCAGCTTCAGCAGCCGGAGAAAATTGGTGACGGTGGAGCGGTCCTTCCCGACCTTGTGGGAAACCTCCTCCTGCGTCAGGCTGCACTCCCGGAGAAGCCGCTGATAGCCGAGCGCGACCTCGATCGGGTTCAGGTTCTCCCGCTGCACGTTCTCGATCAGCGCCAGCTCCAGCATCCCCCGATCCGACTCCACATTCAGGATGTAGGCGGGGATATCGGTAAGGCCGGCCGCGATCGACGCGCGCACGCGACGCTCGCCGGAGATAAGCTCGAAGCCGCCATCCACGCGGCGGACGGTGATCGGCTGGATCACGCCGTTCTCGAGAATCGAGTGCTTCAACTCATCCAGCGCCTGAGCGCCGAAATCGACGCGGGGCTGGAACGGGTTCGGGCGGACACGGGCGATATCGATGGCGCAGATCGTCCCGACCGACCGTCCGTCATCCCCCGGCAGGTTCTGGCGTTCCAGATCCTCCTGCTCCGTGGTCACCCCGGAGAGAAGCGCGCCGAGCCCTCTTCCCAACACTGTCTTGTTCTTGCTCATCTGTTCTGCCCCAGCTTGGCGGATGGTACATCGTTCGAGACATCATGCCGTGGCGCGTCCACCGTCGGCTCGCCGGCAACCCCGCCGTTTTCGGTCGTTGGAACGGAGGCGGGCGCCGGAGGCGGGGCAACCGGCCCGGCCGGAAACGCGGCCCGACCCTGCGTTGCGGGGACCGGAGGATCGTTCGCCGGGGCCTCCGTCATATTCCCGTCGCGACGGAGGATTTCCGTGGCGAGATCGATATAGTTCTTCGTGCCGATCGACAGCGCGTCGTACAGCAGCACCGGCTTGCCGTGGCTGGGCGCCTCGCTCAGCCGGACGTTGCGCGTGATCACCGTCTCGAACACCTTGTCGCCGAAATACCGCCGGACCTCGCTGGAGACCTGATTGGACAACCGGAGGCGGCTGTCGTACATCGTCAGCAGCACGCCCTCGATATCGAGCGTCTGGTTGAGATGCTTCTTGACGATGGAGATCGTGTTCAGAAGCTGGCCCAGCCCCTCCAGCGCGTAATATTCGCACTGCACGGGGATCAGGATGGAATCGGCGGCGGTGAGCGCGTTAAGCGTCAGCAGGCCGAGCGACGGAGGGCAGTCGATAATGATATACGTGTATTTCTTCCGCATCGATTCAAGCGCCTTGGTCAGCACCCGTTCGCGATGCGGCACATCGATCATCTCGATCTCCGCTCCAACCAGGTTGATATGCGACGGGATCACCTCCAGAAACGCCAGATCGGTCTTCAGGGCCGCGTCGGTCGGCGAAATGCCGTCGACGATAACCTCGTAGATCGTCCTGGTCATCTTCTGCGAATTGATGCCAAGCCCGCTCGACGCGTTGGCCTGGGGATCTATGTCGATCAGCAGGGTAGGCTGTTCGGCGGCGGCCAGCGACGCGGCAAGGTTCACCGCCGTGGTCGTTTTGCCAACGCCTCCCTTCTGATTTGCTACCGCGATAACTTTTCCCATTGCTCGCCCTCGATATATATCCACGCCCCTCCCAAAGACCCCCCGGTTCAGCACCGCTTCAACCGATTCGTTGATCTGTCTGAAAATTGCCGATGATCGCCCCGCTCCATCATCCCCCGCTCCATTTCCTCCCATCGCGATGGAGGCGATACCACTGAAACGCGTTCGCGACCAGCGCGTGCGTCACCGCTCCGGACGTCAGCAGCTCGTCGATCTCCGATGCCGGCCGAAGCTCCATCTCGATATGCTCGTGCTCATCGAAGCTCGCCTCCCCCCGCGCATCCAGCCCCGTCACCAGCACCGTGTAGGCCCAGTTGTTGAGGAGCGCCGGGTTCGGGCGGACGCGACCGATCAGCGTTACGTTCTTCGGATCGGGATTGTAGCCCGTCTCCTCGCGAAGCTCGCGCCGCGCCGCATCCTCCGGCGATTCGCCTTCATCCAGGATGCCGCCGGGGATTTCAAGCTCTATCTCATCGGTTCCATGGCGATACTGCCGGATCAGGACGATCTCATCGTTTCCGGTAAGCGCCACAACATTGACCCAGTCCCTGGAATCGATATAATAGAACTCCCCTTCCTTCCGGCTATCCGGCATTCTGCGTCTGGCCCCGCGGACGGTGAAGATACGGCAGTCGGCGATCTTCTCATCACTGAGCGTCTCCCATTTCCGAACATCCTTCCCGCCGTCAGGCTGGCTCATAGCAGTGCAATCAAAATGATGATACCGAAAGCGAGATAGACATTGATCCGTCTCAGGGAAACAATCCGCCACTCCACCACATCGCGCGGGGTAAGATCCTCGCCATCCACGGGCTCGCGTCGCGCCGTTTTCAGCTCCTTGAAGGACGCGCTCAGCAGGAAGTTCACCATCGCGATCGGCAGCCAGAGAAATATCTTCAGGTGAATCGCCCAGTCGGTAAGCCCCGCGAACCTGAACCAGACGAACCCGCCGCTGTAGAGCGAGAGGACGAAGCCGCTGATGAACACCGTCCAGAGCCCCATCCAGTTGAAGCCGACAAGGCGCTCCTCCAGCTTTTCAACCGCCGAGGCGACCGTGGGATCGGCGGTTTCCGGTTTCCGGTAATAATTCAGGATCGGGGTAGCCACGCCGGCCATGAAGAGAACGCCCCCCAGCCAGATGATCGCTCCAAAGACGTGCGCCAGCTTTACCGCGTAGCCGCCGAGCTGATAGAGAAAGAGGGACGGAGATTCCATTGATTGGGCCTACGCTCCGGCGGGAATGGTGTGCGATTCCCCCGGCCGGAGGACCGCGCATCGAATTCCCTTCTCCTCAAGCCTGCTGCGAAAATCCTCGGCATCCACCTTGATCGGCGGGAAGGTATCGTAGTGCATCGGGATCACCAGATCCGGCATCAGGAATTCGGCGGCCGTGACGGCATCCTTGACCCCCATCGTGAAGTAATCGCCGATCGGGAGGAGGGCCACATCGAGATGATCCCGCGAGCCGATCAACTGCATGTCCAGAAAGAGGGCCGTGTCGCCGGCGTGATAGATGGACCTGCCGCCGATGGTGATCACCACACCGGCCGGGTTTCCCAGATAGGTGCCGTCCGGCGCCGAGGAGCTGTGATGGGCGATCGTGAACTTCACCCGTCCGAAATTGAAATTGTGCGCGCCGCCGATCCCCATCCCCACGGCGTCCGCGCAGCCCCTGCCGCGGACATAATTGGCGACCTCGAACGTGGAGATCACCTGCGCCTTCCCCCGCGACCCGATGCCGATGGCATCGCCGAGATGATCGCCATGACCATGCGTCAGGATGATATGGGTCGGGTCGAGCTGATCGGCCGTGACGGTTGCCACCGGGTTGCCGGTGATAAACGGATCGATGAGGATGTCGTAATCGCCGTGCAGAATGCGCCAGGCGGAATGGCCGAGAAATGCGAGCGTGATATCGGAGGACATAAAGACCGTGCAGGAGCCTGAAGATGAACGTGCCGAGGTATGCGGAGGCGCCAACGCCTTTCTTTCCACTACTAGGGGATCATCACAAGATACCCCAAACGTCCGGCACGTGCAACGCGCAAGCCGAGATGAAACCACCATTGCGCGACCGGAACGAAGCGCGGGGGCAGATGCGTGACGATTCCGGAGAATTGACCGGCAGGATCGTCCGAAAGGATCGTAATTTTCCCGCGGAGCCCCATCAACCCATTCTCCGCGCGGGACCGGCTCCTTCCCTCCCGCCGATGATCTTCATCCGCACGTGAGCATAGCAACATCGCTGGAACGAACAGTACGCCGGGGAATGCTCCGGCTCCTCCGCATCGGCGGGCCGGAGCAGGGTCTCCCGAAGCTCCGACCGGAGAATCTCCGTCGCGTCCTCCTGATCCGTTACGATCGTCTCGGCGATATGGTGATCACCACGCCGTTCCTCTCGGCGCTGAAGGATCTGGCGCCCGATGTCGAGATCGATCTGCTTGCAAGCCCCGCCAACAGGGTCCTTGTCGATCGCGATCCCCGCGTTCATCGGGTGATCGTCTGGGAGAACTCGGCCGCCGGAAGGCTCCGCGCGATCCGTGAATGCCGCAGCCGGAACTACGACGCGGTCTTCCAGCTTATCCTTGGGCGCACCACGCTGCCGGCCCTGCTGGCGCGGCTGCTGGCGCCACGGGGAAGGATCATCGGCAAGAGCACCACCGGCCACGACTTTCTGATGCACCATGCCACGCCGTCCGCCGCCGACGGGCATTTCAGCGATCGGACGCTGTCGCTCCTCCGGGAAGGGCTGCACCTCGATGCCCCGCTTCCCGACTATCCCTACACGCTCCACATCCCGGAATCCGACCGGCGCGGCGCGGAGTCCGAGCTGGCGCGGCACGATCTCCTCTCACGACCGTTCATCCTTCTCAATATCTCCGCGAGCGCTTCGATACGGGAGTTGACCGAGGAGCAGAATATCGAGCTGGCGCGCGGGCTGGCGGCGCTGGGCTACCCGATCGGGATCACCGGGGCCCCGGTCGCAGGGGAACTGGTGGCACGGATAGCAGCGGCAGTCGGGGGATATCCACTCCGGTTCACATCGCTCCTGAGCGCCGCCGCCGGCATGGCGCACGCGAAAATGGTGGTAACGCCCGACACGGGAACGGTACACGTGGCATCCGCTGCCGGCGTGCCGACGGTGGTGATGTACTGGCGGATGGGACATCCGGGAGGATGGGCTCCACGGGGCGTGCCTTACAGGATTGTGCAGGCGGAACATGGGGAACTGCTTCGGGATATCGATACGGCGGATGTCGTGAGGGCGGCGGCGGATCTGCTGAGGGAAATAGAGGAGAAGGCGAAACCGTGAATGGCCGCAGCGCGCGGCTATTCGATGACGATCATCTGGCGGCTCTTGTGGAAGTAGCCGCTGACCATCTCGTAGGTGTAGATGCCGCTCGGAAGCGCGGGATCGTTCAGGAGATACTGATGCTCCCCGGCGGACTGCACTTCATTCAGCAGCAGGCGCACCGCCTCTCCCTTGTCGTTGTAGAGCACCAGCCGCACGTTGTCCTCCTTCGCGAGCGTGTACGGTATCATCGTCGACTTTGTGAAGGGGTTGGGCCTGTTCTGTCCGAGGGCATAGTTGCCGAGGAGGATTACATTGCCGCTGGTATCACAATCGACGGCATCGAACATGCCGTTGATGAGGCTTACCCGCATCGACGGAAGCGACACCATCGGCTTCGACATCGTGATCGCGGTGTGATAGGTGCTGCCGAGCAGGACCTTGAAGGGAATCGCGAGCAGCGTATCCCCCGAGCGGCCCGGAGCGATCGTCCCGGATATCACGAGCGTTCCGGGGGTCTTCTGCGTCATCGTCGCCTGGCTGCTGACGGCATTGGTGATGTTCAGCGGACGGGCATCGGGGCGTGAGGCCAGCAGAGGCGCCAGAAGATCGTAGGCGTAGTCGAGCGTGAAGGAGTAGGCGATCGGCGTGGAGGAGGCGATCGGCAGGCGGATCAGGATAGGCACCTCCACGTACGCGCCCACCCGCTCCTTCCGGTTGGAAATCGTCAGGTCGATGGTCCGCTCCTCGATGGAACAGACCGTGCCGCTGACGCCGATTCCATACGGCTCGGGGGCGGATGTCTCGAAGACGATGGTCCCCGCGGCGGGAACATCCCCAGCTTTATAGAGGACGGAATATGTGCGCGACTCACCGGCGTTGATGACATCGGGAACCTTCCCCCCGGTTACCCTGAAGTTCGATGCTCCGCTGGACTGATCCACCCGGATCGCATGGAGATCCATCGGATAGGTGCCGGTGTTGGTCACGGTCACGATGCCGACGGAATCCTTCTGTTCGCCGGGGAGCAGACAGTTGAAATCCACCCTCGACAGATTTCCCACCAGATGCTCGAGCACGCCGCAACCCGATAGCGACACCACCGGCTGATAGCCGGTCGAGTTATAGATGGTCACCGTGGCCCGCTGTGTCCCCTCATGTCCGGGCTTGAAGAAATAGTAGAGGCGCATCGTATCCTTGGCCCGCCACGTTGCGGTGCCGCCGAACAGGCTGTCGGGGAAGAAATAGGTCGAATCCTTGAGGATGAAATCGGCCGAGCCCCGGAGGACGACGCTGTCGATGGTGACCGGGAGGCCGCCACCGTTGTAGATCATCACCTCGCGCGCCTCGGAGCTGTCAGGATGAACGCGGGTATTGCCGAACTCCAGCGACGAGGTGTTGACCACGAAACCGGGCATCACCCCTTCTCCCTGAATCTTCAGGCTCTGGCTCCACGAGCCATCGCCGGTCCCGAGCATGAGCCGGGCCTCGCGGACGCCGATTCCATCGGGCTTCATCGAAACATAGATCGTGTACGATGCCCCCGGATCGAGGACTTTCGGGAACGAGCCGGCCGACGCACGCATGGAGAAGACGCCGGGCATCGTCGCGACAATGCGCGGCATCTGCATCGGCACCGATGTGCCTCCGACATTGGCAATCACCACCGAGTCCTCATTGGTCAGCATGCCGACCAGCGCTGGATGGAGCGTGATCATTCTGACCGGCTTCGGATGAAGCAGCACGATATACCCCTTGCTCCGAACCCCGGTCGCCCTCAGGACAACCGCCGTATCGACAGTGCAGTCGCCGCCGTTTCCGGTCAGCCGCACCGACGCGCTCACGGGCCCCGGCTCCCCCACGCAGTACCGGACATGCAGGGTCAGGCTTCCCCCCGGCCCGATCTCCGTGCCGGCCGGTGGCGGATCGAGCAGTGTGAAATCCGTGGATTGCAGCAGAACGCCGCCAAGTTTGAGACTGCTTTTAGCGTTGCGATTCCCGATGACGATGCTCGCGATATGACACGAATCCCCGGCGATCGCCGCGACTTCACCGAAATCGACCGTCGCGGGGATCTGGATATCCGGCCCGGCGTTGACGCCACGAACCTTGATCGTGAAGATGGAATCGACGGTATTGCTGATCACCCTGATGGGGATGCCGGCGGTGTCGAGCCGCTTTGGAAGGAAGCTGAAGGACAACCCCTTCCCGCTTCCCGCGCCGATCATCAGCGGCAGCGCGGGGGTGACGGCACCGATCGTGACATCGGCCGGGAGGCCCGCAAGACGGGAGATCATCATGGGAGCGGCGCCGTTGTTGCGAATCGCGATGGTCCCCTGATGCCACTCGCCAAGGCAGGTTTCACCAAGATCGATCCGGTCGGTGGCGCAGCTCAGCAGGCCGCTGATGCCGCATCCCGAAAGATGCACGCGCATCATATCGCCGCCGAGATTGGTCCGCATCACCAGCTCCGCCGTAAAGCTGCCGGTATCCACCGGGCAGAAACGGACGGTCAACGGACGGCTGCTGCCGGCCGGTATATACAATGTGTTGCCGGCAAGGGAGAAGGAAGTTGCCCCCGGACCGGTGATCTTCATGTCGCTGAGGACAAGATCGCTCACGTAGCCGGGGTTGCCGATGATGATCGAGGCGCTGTCGCAGCTCTGGAAATGAATGCAGGAGAAGTTGATGCTGTCCGATGGAAGCGATATCGCCGGGCGACCGAACATGCTGCCGGAGGCGGTGGACATCACCCATTCCGGCGCAACCGCGTACTGGTTCCCCGAAGGCTTTGTCCCGATCTGCTGCATGGCAACCACATAGAGCCGACCGGAGGCCGCGTCCTGCCCGAGCGTGTCGCGCCAGACGCCGTTGGCATCCGCCGTCACCGTGTGTGGGGCGGCGTACGACCAGCTCCCCGTCTCGGGGCGGGTATAGATCCTGATCCTGCCACCGGGCATTCCATATCCGGTAAGGATGGAACCGGGTCGCGCAACCACCGCGCCGCTGCCGTCGGTGCCCGGCCCCATATATTCGGGTGCCGGCGCGGACTGAAGCGTCCCCGCGGTTATGCGATGACCATCGATACGGATGCGGCCGTTGCCGCCATCGCCGCCGTTCCGTCCGCCTGAATTATCCTTTGTATAGCCCTGACCACCGTTGCCGCCAAGCGCGCGGAGCGTGCCGTGCGATCCAAATGCGATCGGCCCCTGAGCTCCAATCAGCAGCCCGCCACCGGAACCGGCGCCACCGCCGCTCCCGTTGGTCGCCGATGGCGCCTTGATGCCGTCCGCGCCGCTGGCATCGATGCGTCCATCGACGCGAATCGAGCTGTAGGAGAAGAGGGCAAGCGCGCCGCCGCCGCCGCCGCCGCTGGCATAACCGCTGGCGCTGTAGCCGCCGCCGCCGCCGCCCGAGCCCCCCGCTATCGGGACAAGCTCGATGGTGCCGATCGGCCTGCCGCCGTTATCCTCCTTGAACGCGCCGCCGGGACGACCAACCGTCCCAAAACCGCCGCCGCCGCCGCCCGAACTGAAGTCGGTCACCGAAGGAGCCTTCGCCCCCCCCGTTCCACCGCCGAACCCACCGGCATTCCCCTCCACAGGCTCGCGCGGCGTCACCGCCCCGAACGATCCCGATGTGCCGAACGGATGCCCCGTCCCTCCGCCACCCGTGGCGTTGGTATAGGACGCTCCGCCCGGAGTCCCGGAGAGAGAACCGCCGCCATTCCATTCCCCGCTGTGCGTTCCGCCGGAGCCGGTTGAAACGCCCATAAACCAGTCCTGCTCGATACGCGCGGCGGAAGCCCCACCCGTATATCCCGATCCGATTCCGCGCTCTCCCCCCGTCCCGCCGCCACCACCGCCGGGGCCGGCCTGTCCATAGATTCCTCTGGAGAGATCGTGCGTGGCGGCCACCGAGAGCGTGGCGCCGGAATCGATCCGCACGGGACCGCGCGAGAGTATCGTTATCGGGAGGAAGCCCTGGTTGCCGGGGGCAAGTGGATCGGTATCGGCGGTATCGACTGAAAACGTTCCCTTCGACAGGATCAGCGAATCGACGACGAGGACGCCGCGCTTCGAGCGACGGCCGTAGATGCCGCCGGAGCCGAGCGCGCCATCGCCGGAGAGATGGCCGGAAACGCCACCGATATGCTGTGGTTGAACGATAAAGAACGTATCGGCATTGCTGAACGCATCGCCTATATGAAGCCGCATCGGGACCGGCCCGGAAGCCGCATCGGCCTTGACGAATATCATGGTGGAAACCAGCCGCCCCTCCCAGCTCACAACCGAGGGGCCGATCACCAGCCGATCGTTATCGGCGGAGTTCACGCACTCAAGGCGCGCGGCATCGCCACGCATGCCATCGACACCGAACGAGCCCTTCTCCCTGGGATGCGCGTATGTCTCCACGACGACGTTCATCCCGGCGGAGGCGGCATCCGGAAGGATATACCGGACAACGGGACGCACCGACATGCGCGCGATCACCGAAATCTGCTGCTGGGCGCGCTCGCTTGCGATCTTCTCGATCCCGCAGAGGACAACCCGATCCCCCGCCGAGGCGATTCTGCATCCTGTCTTCCAGATCGTCCTGTCGGCATGAATCTCGTCGTTGAGATCGTTGATGCGCGTTGAATTTTTCCAGACGCCATGCCCATTATCCAGCAGCTCCGCGAACCCGATGCGCGGGATATCCCACGGCCGGACGGGACGAAACGCGGTCCAGACGGCCGAGAGACGATCGGCGCCGTTGTAGGCAAGATCGAAATCGCTCGGGAGTGAATCGAGCGCGGTGGCAAGGAACTGATATCCGAACGACCCGCCGGCATCGGAGAGATGGAAAAGGCTATGGCGATTGAGGGAATCGAAATGGGATGCGAGAATATGGATGGCGCCGACCGTATCGATCGACATCCGCATGCGGAGATCGGCCTTGCCGGATTTCGTCAGCGCGGCATCGTAGCCGGGGGTCGGAGATGCCTGGACGATCGGCCTGAAGACCCCATCGATCTGCCTGATAAGATAGACCGAACCGGAATCGGACCGATAGGCTACCACGATTCCATCACGCCCGATCTCGACCTCGGGAAGGCCGATATAACACCCGCCGACACCGCTCACGCACTCACGGGTCGCAATCACCTTCCGGGTTCCGGGCTCCCTGCTGTTCCAGTAGACGAAGCGAGCCTCCGCGCCGCCATAGTATTCCACCCAGACGAAATGGGCAACGCCGAACGAATCGACGGCCATCCCGTACTGGAGGGCCGAATCGGTAAGCTGCCGCGCGCGACCGAAGGCGCGCTCCGGGTTGGCGTTCGATGTATAGAAGAGGCGGAGGCGGTTCCGGAAATTGGCGATAAACCCGACGTGCGCTCCGCCGAAACGGTCCAGCCGGAACGTCCACGGTTTGAACGTCACCGTCGCCGAATCGTAGACGTTGCCGGTATCGGTTACCTGAATCGGGGAGTTGAACTGGCCGGTGGCATCGGTGCTGTAGAAAAGCTGAAGGCCGGAGCGATTGGGATCATTGGAAGCCCATACAAGATGGGTTATCCCCCACTGATCCACCGCGATTCTGGGGCTGCTCTTGTCGTATCCGCCGGAGGTCGCCCGCTGTAGATCCCACCAGCCATTCTGTGCATGCACGGTCTCACCAGCCAGGTGAAACAGCAGCACGCAGAAGGACGCGAGCATGACGCACCGAAGGAATCTCCGGCCACACTCACGACTGACGATATCGGTACATGCGTAACGCAACGATCGGAACAGTACTCGATAAGGAGAAAAAGCCGTTGGATGACGATCCAATGTGCCGGAGAATCGCCAATCAATCGACAAGTTTATCAAACATTTATCAAACGACAATGGCCGGGAGACGGGCGTGACGATTTACTTCCCCGGAGCCCCAACCACCAGAATCCGAACCATTCGGGAAAGGAGCCTTCCCTCAGGAAGATCATTGGAATAGATCTCCTTTTCATTGCCGAGCCCAAGGACGGAAACCCAGGTGATCGGCGGCATGCCAAGCCGTATTCTGGCCTGATTCACGGCATCCTGCACCGCCCTGGCCCGCGTCAGCGAAAGTTGTCGGTTCCGCTCCGGGTCGCCCACGCGATCGGTATAGCCCACCACCTGAACGCCCGCGTGGCCCCCGATCGCGGCCGCGACATCCTGAAGCTGGGCGATATGCGCCGGTGAAAGATCGGCGGAGTTGTACTTGAAGCCGACGATGTTGTACTGCATCACCTCACGCCCCTTCCGCAGCCCATCCTCCTTCACCACGGTCCGCTCGGCCACCTTGAACGTCCCCTCGTCGGTCGCCTCCTGCCCCAGCACATCGCGAACATAGAGGCGATAGCGGACAGGGGTGAGATCGTGATTGACCCGCATATCAACCAGCGACCATTGTGTCGGCTGCCGTAGCGATGCCTCGCTGCTGCCCCCGTTGAAATGGAGCAGCTCCTTCCCCCCCTGCTCGACGGTGATATACCACTCCGCCACGGTCGTATCGGCGATGATTTCCGGCGAGAACCGCACCGCCGGTGGAGAGGCAATCGTCGCGAGCCTGTGTATGATGACGGGTTTCAGGATGATATCATCACTCAGAATAAGCTCCGCCTTCCGATTTTCCTGCCGTCCCTCCTGGCTCTCCTCCGGCGTCCCTCCAAGCGATCGGGGAGGTGATGTGACCGTGATGCGCTCCGGCGCAATCTTCCATGTCTCCATGAGATACTGCGCCACCGACCGCGACCGCTGCTCGCCGAGCGTCTGCGCGTCCGCCTCATCGCTCGACGCCGTGCCGTTGATCGTAAGCCTGACGCCGGGATTCGCCCGAAGCCGCTCGCCGATCACGTTGAGCGATTGCCAGTGCATGTCCAGCGGAGTGATCGCCACCAGCGAATCGATGGCGAAATGAGCGCGCACTTCGGGGTTCCGAATCTGCACATAGCGGTCGGCGATGCGCGATGCACCGCTGTCGAAGAAGATATAGGGAATGATCGGCACCCCCTCCACCCACGGCGCCTGCTCGATCTCGATCACCGGATCGGAATAGCGCTGCCCGGCCTGATCGATGCCATACACCTTGATCTTTGCCGATAGATACGGCCTCGGGGTGCTGTCCTGGAGATGGATGGTATCGGGATGCTGGACCGGATGCGTAGCGAGGAGGGGAACGGAATCGGGATGATGGCTGAAATCGTACGATACACCGATAAGCCCGGCAAGGCCGCTCCGGCTCCAGCCGGCGTTATCGGCGACCGAACCGAAGAAGATGCTGCCGCGAACTTCCGGCCGCAGTGCAAGCCGTCCGCCAAGCGGGATGTTCGCCTCGATCATCAGATCGGCACCGAATTGAAGGGGCTTGAAGAGAATCGGCGTCCCACCGGCCACCGGACGGGTTTCGGTGCCGGTCTCCTTGAACGGCGTATCCTGCGGGCTGATGATCCGCTCGATCTGATTCTGCCCCTTCCGCATTATCACCGTCAAAGTCGGCGCCACCCCCACGATCACGCCGGGGATAACCTCCAGCCCACCGCCAAGGGCAAGCTTCAACCCGGCAAGCGATGCGTGGAATTCGTGACGGGTGACAACGTAGACCGATTGGCCGTCCGGCTCGATCGATTCGGTGCTGGTGTCGCGGGAGCTGAGGACCGTGGAGAAGTCCGCGTAGCCGAGACGGGAGATAAGCCAGAGGGATGGCGATGCGCTCATCGAGCGCTCGAACGAAAGCCCGGCGGTGATACCAGACGAAGAACCCGGGCCGAACACCCCGCAATTGCAGGTATCCGGGCCGGGTCTGTAGACTCTGAACGAGGCATCATGACGATACAGGCCAAGCCCGATGTCGATGCCAAAGCGAAGCTGGCGAAACGAGGAATCCCCAACCGGCATCCAGAACGAGGTTGCCGGCACCGGCTGCGCCTGTAAACGCGTGAGAGGGAGGAAGCCGACGAGGAGCAGAAGCACGCAGCGGCTCAGGTAAATGATCCGGTGCCGCCCCCCTTGCACGGAGTACAACCTCATATCATTTAGGATCCCCCTGAATCTTCTGATGCGAACCATCGCTCTTGAGGACCTTCAGCTCCACATCGGCCTTCGGCGAACCATCGGCGCCATCCGTCGAAACCTTGCCGTTCTTGCCGTCGCCGGCGCCCACCGAAGATTTCGTGGGAGATGGATTGAGCGGGTCCGGCTCGCTGGCCGCGCTGGTCTGCGCCGGGGCCACGGTAGCGGGCTTCGACGATGAAAGCACCGCGGGGGCCAGGCTGACGGCCGAACGGGATGCCCTGGCAACGCCCACCGATCCCACCGAATGGGAACGTTCCACCGGCGCGCTGGCGATCTGCTGGCTCGACGCTGTCCGCGATGCCGTTTCCGGCTGCGTCGACGGCTCGGCGGCGGACTTCGACGGAGACTGCGTGGTTACGCTCCCCTGAATCGGCGCGGGAGAGTCGGACGGAAGCCCTCCTCCATCCATCTGCCGTACCGCCGGCTGCCGGGCCGCGCCGGATGCAGACTGATTGGAGGCCGCCTGCGGATGGATGAAATATCCGGCCGCGAAGCCGCTCACCGTCAGAAGGGCCATCATGGCGCCCCTGCTGAACCGTGAAAGGATGCCGGGGCTCTTTATCGCGCTGGCGGCGCCTCCCGCGGGGGTTCCCATCGAAGCGCTCATCTGAGCGAAGATGTTCTCCCGAAGAGCGCTCGGCACATTAACCTGCTGGGTCTGCCGAGTCACGATGCGATCGAGCATCACATGCGATTTCAGCGCGAGACGCAACGAGTCGCTGGCCGCAACCGAAAGCAGAAACTGCCGCTCCTGCTCCGGGTTCATCTCATTGCTGAGATATGAGGTTATCAAGTCACCCGTTTTCATTCTCCCTCTGGCTTATAAGATCGGGATGATTGTTGCGAAGACCTTGCATTGATATGCTCGTCGGCCTCTTCCTCCGCCAAACCTAGCCAGTTCGACAGGAGGGTGCGAAGATAGCAACGCGCTCTGAATGCACGGGTCTTCGCTCCGGTCATCGTTATTCCCTGCATATCGGCTATCTCCTGGAAGGTATAGCCGAGCATTCCGTGAAGGACGAATGCCTCGCGCTGAGAATCGGGAAGCCGTTTCAGGGCGCGGTTGATAAGGTCCTCCATCTCATCGAACCCTTCGCTCGTGGAGAGCGAACGGTTGTTCTCAAGATCGATCTGCGACAGCGAGACGGGACGGTTGTACTGCCGGTTGCGAAGATGGTTGATCGACGCATTTCTGGCAATCGTGAACAACATTGCTCGAAACCGATCCACTTTCTCACGCCGTGTCCTGATCCGTATGATCCGAAGCCACACTTCCTGGAAGACATCCTGTGTCTCCTGGGTCGTGGTCAGCATGTGACGACAGTAAAGCATCAGGGGACGCTCGTAAAGAGCGTACAGGGTCTTGAATGCCTCCTGATCGCCCTCAACAAAGCGAGCAAAGAGCTGGCTGTCGAGCTCATCGCGCGATTCCGGCGCCACCTGAAGAGAGTTGGAGGTATCCTCTTTGGGCATCACTTCGTGGGTTACGCAGCTTCAAATGCCCTTTCCTGTCGAAATCCCGGGAATCGTCCCCGGCTGTTCGTCCCGATGAACGAACAGACCGGAAGGATTCCTCGCAATTTCACCGAATCGGGAGGGATTCGACGCTACTGATACTGGGAATGTCTGTTGTCGGAAAAATCATCGCCGCATGGGGTGTGTGCGGCGAATCATCTCCTGAACAGAGGTAAAGACCTCCCATTACGGGAAGTGTCGCATCGGAGAACATTTTTTTTCGATAAAGCGGGGATCACCATCTAGCGGGTCAGAGCCCTGATTGCCTCCTCCAGCCGCGCCGGCTTCACAGGCTTGGTCAGATGCTCGGCAAATCCGGCCTCGATACTCCGCCGGATATCCTCCTCCATCCCGTAACCGCTCACGGCAATCGCCCTGACCGGCCCCCGCGAGCCCAGCGTTCTGATAAGGTCGAGCCCGCTTCCATCGGGAAGCCCGATATCGCTGATCAGAAGGTCGAACGGCATCGCCGCCTGCCTGATGGCGGCCTCCATGTTTTCGGCGACACGGACCTGATAGCCACGCTGCTCCAGGAACATCCGCATCACCTCCCGCGTATCCCGGTGGTCCTCCACCAGCAGCACGCGGATTGCCTGGGGATCGCCGGAACCATCGGCATCGGCCACCGCCGGAGCTTCGAGTGAGATCGTCGGCAACACCACCGTGAACGTTGCCCCGGTCCCCTCGCCATCGCTTGCCGCCTCGATATGGCCGGAGTGGAGATCGACCAGCGTCCGGCTGATCGCCAGCCCCAGCCCCAGGCCGCCGAAACGATGATTGATGTTCCGCTCCCCCTGCTCGAACGCGTTGAAGATCTTCGGGAGGACCTCCCTCGCGATGCCGATCCCGCTGTCGGTCACGCGAAGCACAAATGCGCCCGCCTCATCGTTCATCGTCATCACGGCGATATCACCGCCGTCCGGGGTGAACTTCACGGCGTTCTTGATAAGGTTCCAGAACACCTGCTGGAGCCGCGCGGTATCGCCGGAAACATGATGGCGGGACGCGTCGAGCGCGACCGAGAGCATGAGACGCTTGGCGGCGATATCGGCGGAGCAGATATCGAGGACATTGCCGATAAGCGCGTTCGCATCGGCGGTCTCCAGGTTGAGCTGGAGCTTTCCACGCTCGATACGGGTCAGATCCAGAAGGTCATCGATCAGCCTTGCCTCCAGCTCCACATTGCGATGAATGATCTGGATCAGCGGGCGCAGATCCTCCGGCACCCCATCCTCCCCTTCCAGCGCCTGCACCGATGCCAGCACGGGGGTGAGCGGGGTTCGCAACTCGTGACTGAGCACGGCAAGGAAATGATCCTTTGCCCGATTCGCCTCCTCCGCGGCGTCCTTCGCGACGCGCAGTTCGACCTCCGCCCTGCGCCGTTCCGCGATCTCCTCCTGCGCCGCCCGATGGAGCATCGCATTGTCCACCGAAAACGCCACCCGCCGGGCAAGATCCTGCGCCAGCACGATCTCCTCATCCGAATAGCGGCGACCGGAGTCGGAATAGAAGAGCGCGATGGCGCCTATCACCCGGCCGCGCGCCAGCAGCGGCAGGCACATGCCGCTGCTGAGCCCCAGATGCCGCAGCATCTCGTAATGCTCGGGTCCGGCAGCCATCGCCCGGAGGTCATCATCGGTGATATCGCCGTAGAATTCCGGCGCGCCGGTTCGGACAACGTAGGCCACGCCGGCCGAAGCGTCAAACACGGGAGGGAACTCCCGAAACAGCCGGTATCCAAGCTCCACTGCCGCCGCATCCGCGTTCGCCACGGCAACTCTGCTGATCGTCCCGCTGTCCGTATCGGCCAGATCGATCACGCACCAGTCGGCGATGATCGGGACGGCCATGGAGGCCACCCGCCGGAGCGCATCATGGCTCTCGTTCCCCGAGCCGAGGATGGTGCTGGCCTCCGCCAGGAATTTCAACGTCTCCTGCGCCCTCTTCTGATCGTCGATATCGGTGCATGTGCCGAACCACCGGAGGATTTCCCCATGCTCATCCCGCACCGGAATCGCGCGGCCGAGATGCCAGCGATAGGCCCCATCCGACGCTCTCCGGAATCGATACTCTATCTCATAACTCCCGCCGGATTCCACGGTCTGCGACCAGAGATCGCGACTGTATTGAACGTCATCGGGATGGAGGGCCGCGGTCCATCCCCAGCCCAGCGTCATCTCCGGGGGGAGGCCGGCGTATGCGGACCACTGCTGATTGAAGTAATCGACCTCTCCATTCGGAAGCGCGGTCCAGACGATCGATGGAATCGCCTCGGTAAGAATTCTGTAGTGGTGCTCGCTCGCCTCGGCGTTGGACCGTTCGCGACGAGCCTCCTCGAAGAGCCGCGCGTTATCGATGGCGATCGCAGCCTGAGCCGCCAGCCCGGTGATAATCCGCTCATGCCGCTCGGTGAACATCCCCGGCTCGGGATGCCCGAAGAAAAGACCGCCGAACACTTCTCCCATGCGCGATACCACCGGCACGGACAGATAGCTCACCACCGGGAGATGACCGGGAGGCATTCCATAATACGGGGAGTTCCGTCCATAGCGGGGGTCCTTCCGCACGTCATCGAGCCTCAGCACCCCCTCCCCCCGGAACGTCGGGCCGAAGATATCGGTGTTCCTGGGCATCGGGAAGTGGGCGAACATCTCCGGGCCGACGCCGGAGATCGAGTACATCATGTACCATTCGCCGCTCTCGTCCTGAACATTATAGAAGAACGATCCGAATTGCGCCCCGGTCAGCTCGGTGGCCGCGTCGGTCAATGCCTGCACCAGCCGTTGCTGGTCCAGTTCCGCCGAGAGCAGACGGCCGATCCTGTTGACGGTCTCCACCACCTCCGTCTGCTCGCGCAATCTCCTCTCGATGATCCGCCGCTCCGTGACATCGGTAACCACGGCGATATATCCGTGCGGGACTCCATCGCTCCCCCTGATGGCGGAGGCGCGGATCTCCGCCGGAAAGTTCGAGCCGTCCTTCCGCTGTAGAAACAGCTCCTCCCCATGATCCCTCGGCTCCGCCAGCGCCTGCCCGATTTTCTCCACCGCGTGTTCCCACGGTATCACCGCAACAAACGCCCTGGCCTCCATGCCGATCATCTCGTCGGCGGTGGCATAGCCATGCAGCCGCGCGGTTCGCTCGTTCGCCATCGCGATAACGAACTGGTCATCCAGCAGCACAACGGCATCCGGCGATGTTTCCACGAGGTTGCGGTAACGGGATTCGCTCTCCATCAGCGATGCCTCCGCGTGCTTCCGCTCGGTGATATCGGTGTTCACGCCGATCCATTTCATCGGAGCGCCGTCGGCATCCCATGTTGCCCGCGCCCGATCGGTCCAGCGGAGCAGAGCCCCATCGGCGCGGATAACGCGATACTCCATCTCGAAGGGCCGGCGATCGGCGAGATGGCGATCCATAGCCTCGCGGACCATCGGCCTGTCATCGGGGTGGATCATCTCCAGGCGCGCCCGGGCGGTTCTCGGGAACTTCCCCGGCGCGTAGCCAAGGCGCCGGTCGATATCGCCGAACCATTCGACGGCTCCGGTGGGGAGATCGATCTCGTAGGTCAGATCGCTGGCGCATCCCGCCGCAATCCGGAAGCGTTCCTCGCTCTGCCGAAGCGTTTCCTCGTGCATCCGCGCCTCCTCCGCCTTCCGCTCGGCACTCCGCCGCGAACGGTGAAGCATGGCGCTCAGAGCGCTTATCAGAATCCCCTCGATGAGAAAGAGAAGGAAATGGAGGACATCGCCCGGCGTTCCCGGCAGGAATGACCATTGGTGATCCACATAGAGATAATTGCCGGCAAACGCAACGATGAGAGTGGCGAGGATGCCCGGCCCCAGGCCACCGTACCATGCGGCGACCATCACCGGCGCCAGCCCGAGCAGATAGGGGCTGGAATTGGGGACAAGCGAGTTGAGCGAGGTCTTCAACAGAATCGCGATGGCCGCCGATAGCAACGCGACCACATAGCTGACAACCCGAGGACGTGATGTATCCGACATTGAAGATAGCGAAGGGGGAATTCCGGCCGGTGAACGACCAGCGATTGTAAGGAGCCGGCATCTCAGATTCCTGACGGACTCAACATATACCGGTCTCGAGAGAAAGTGACGTTCCGCAGACTTGCGGAATTTCATGCTCCGTGGAAGATAATCACTCCAGGTCGTCCGCAACGCCCTTTCATTATATTGATCGGATGGCGACCGTTTGTGACAGACGCACGGCTGGCGGGGAATGCAATGGAAGCGATAACGCGGCAACGAAGCGATCTGTTCGTCTCATCGGCGCGCGGAGATCATGGAACATCGACGGGACCACCATGAATATATGCCGCGCCTACTTCGCGCGCCCGTCCGCCGATGCGGCCGCGATACGCTCCTGACGGCTGATAAACCATCGCTGCCCGATAAAGCAGGTGGCGATCCAGAACGTGGCGATCAGCAGGCCGGCAAGGACATCGGTGGGCCAGTGAACCCCGAGGTAAAGCCGGCTGAGCGCGACCATCGCGGGGATAAGGAGCAGTGGAACGGCCACAAGCCATCGCCATAATTGCGATGGCCCCTGATGCAGCAGCCACACGGCCGCAAACCCCCAGAAGCAGAACGATATCAGCGAGTGACCGCTCGGGAAACTGAAATTGGACTCGATGACGAGCGGCGTAAAAACCTGCGGGCGAATCTGATGGAACGCCATCTTCAGGAAAAAGACCAGCAATGTCCCCCCCGCCAGCAGAATGCCGAGCGTGATCATATCGATATACTTCCGCTGCCGCGCCAGCAGTATGCCGAACAGCACGGCGCTCAGCATCACCCCCACTACCGACCCTATCCACGTAAACGTGAGAGCGACGCTGGTAAGCCCGGGCGAGACGAACGAGTGCACCCAGAGAAGGATGTTCCGGTTCATCGCCACGAACTCCTTTTCCAGCACCTCCTCCGCCAGCCACGCAAAGAAGAAGAGCGCCATCATCGCGATCAGAAGCGATATCCCATAGTACGAGCCGATGCGTTGCAGCAGGCGCTTCCTGCCGGAAGGGGGCATATGCTCAATCTGGTCGATTGCCCTGTCCTGTTGCTGATTCGATAGAGTTTCCATACCCGCAACAATACGCAACTACCGTGCAAATCTTTCTTCCGCGTCTCGTGAGGCTTTCATGGCTGGAAGCAACGGCAAAACATCCGGCTCGATTCTTGATTAAATCACATCCTGAACGGTTTTTCAACAAACGACCCGAATGAAATCAACGATCAGCATCATCATCAATAAGGGCTCCGGCACGGAGCAGGGGCGGGACCCGGTCGATGATCTGGCCGGCAGACTGGATGCCGCCGGATTGAAGGCGACCATCGAACTGGCCGGAAGCGGCGAGGAGATCACCAGGCTGGCAAAACGCGCGCTTGCGGAAGGGTGCGGGATGATCGTGGCCGGAGGGGGCGATGGAACCATCAACGCGGTGGCCTCGCTCGTGGCGGGGACGGAGACGGTGCTGGGTGTGCTTCCATTCGGCACGCTGAATCATTTCGCGAAGGACCTGGGCATCCCCCCCGATCTCGATCAGGCCGTCGATGTTCTGGCAAACGGAAGCGCGCGACTGGTGGATGTGGGAGAGGTCAACGGCCGCATCTTCCTCAACAATTCGAGCATCGGGCTCTACCCGAATATCGTCAGACATCGGGAGATGCAGCAGGAGAGGCTGGGAAGGAGCAAGTGGCTGGCGCTGACGTGGGCCACCATGACGATGCTGGGCCGCTACCCTCGCTTCAACGTCAGGATCACCGCCGACGGGGAGAAGATGGAGAGGGAAACCCCGCTGGTCTTTATCGGCAACAACCGCTACGATATCGATGGATTCGATATCGGAACGCGATCGGAGCTCGATTCCGGCATGCTCTCGCTCTTTGTCCCGCACGATGCCGGGCGCGCCACGCTCTTCTGGCTGGCGTTGCGGGGGCTGGTGGGAACGCTGCGCCAGGCCGATCAGTTCGATGCGATAGCCGTATCCGAGGCATGCATCGAAACGGGTCGCGGAAAGGTGGATGTGGCGGTGGATGGCGAGGTGATATCGCTGGATACGCCTCTCGACTACAGGATCAGGCCGAAGGCACTCAAGGTGATGGCCCCGGCCGATGGCGCTCACGAACATGCCGTCACCGTCGGGAAGGTCGCCGCTCTCGGATAATCATCGAATATGGAGAAGAGGATTTATGCGGACGCTCGTACATCTTTCGGATATTCATTTCGGCCGGGTGGACTACGCCACGGTGCAGCCGCTGATTGCGAAAGTCGGCCAGATTGCCCCGGACGTGATGGTGATCTCCGGCGATCTGACCCAGCGGGCCCGTCGCGGCCAGTTCAGGGAGGCGCGGGCATTTCTGGACGCGCTGCCGAAACCGCAGATCGTGGTGCCGGGAAATCACGATGTCCCGTTCTACAATTTCGTGGCGCGGTTCCTGACCCCGCTCGACAACTACAAACGCTATATCAGCAGCGACACCGAGCCATGCTACAGCGATGAGGAGATCGCCATCGTCGGCGTGAACACCGCTCGATCGCTGACGTTCAAGAACGGACGGATCAACAGCGAACAGGTGAAGCGGATCGGTGAGAAATTCTGCCCGCTGGATGACCGCATCACGAAAATCCTGGTGACGCATCATCCGTTCGATCTTCCCAGGGAGTTCAGCGATGACGATCTGGTGGGGGGCGCGCAGGTGGCGATGAAGACGCTGGCCCGATGCGGGGCCGATATCCTGATGGCGGGGCACTACCATATCAGCCACACGGGAGATACCACCACGCGCTATCACATTCCAGGGTTCTCCGCGCTCGTGGTGCAGGCCGGAACCGCGACCTCGGTCCGGGGACGCGGCGAGCCGAACTCCTTCAATGTCATCAGGATCGAACATCCGTTCGTTACGGTGGACAGGATATCGTGGGCGGTGGAGTCGGGGATATTCGAGCTGGCGCGGAGCGAGCGGTTCCACTATGGAAGCGATGGATGGATGCGCGATGATCTTACCCCCGCCGAGGCGAAGGCCGCGGTGAGCGAGGCTGCCGAGGCGCACGACGTGGTTCCATCGGAGAACGCGGTCAGATCAACCGCTCTATAGCATCGTGCAGCCGCAGGTAGCTGACCGGCTTGGTAAGGTGCTCGGAGAATCCCGATTCCATATTCCGGCGGATGTCGGCGTCGGTGCCGTAGCCGCTGATTGCAATTCCCTTCAGCGGATGCCGGTTGCGGAGAAGGCGCATCAGGTCGGAGCCCGAGCCATCAGGCAGGCCGATATCGCTGATCAGCAGATCGGGAGGATTTCCCCGCGCCACGTCGAGCGCCATGGCGACGCTGTTCGCCGTAAAGACGGTGAAGCCATCCCGCTCCAGAAGGCTCTGAAGCACAAGCCTTGTATCCTCATGATCCTCCACCACCAGCACGCACAGATTCTCCGTGGTGGACGTTGTTTCCGGGGTATCCTCCGCTGCCGCCCCGGCCGGCTCCGCTGTCTGAAGCACAATCTCCAGCCCGCTTTCGCCTTTATCAGCGGACCTGGCGGGGCCGAATGTTCCGCCATGCGCCTCGATCAGCGCGCGGCCTATCGCCAGGCTCAGCCCAAGCCCGCCATATCGCTGTGACACGGCATCTCCATCGGTAAGCGCATCCAGGATATGGGGAATCAGCCCCGGATGGACCCGATCTCCGCTGATGGTGATGCTCAGCGTAATTGTGCCCGGCATCCTGTTCGCGGAGCTGATGGTCATCCGTCCTTCACCGCCAACCAGCCGGACAAGGCTCTTGACGATCGCCCTGAACGCCTGCTGAATCCGGATGGGATCGGCGGTGATGTAGGGATGTGCGGCGGCCAGCTCCCCGGACAGATCGACGCGGTGCGCGGTGACATCGGCGCGGCAGAAGCTCTGCACGCGCGCAATCAGACTGTGAAGGTTCACGGCCTGACGATCGAGCTGGAGCTTTCCCTTGTCGAGCCGCGTCAGATCGACAAGGTCATCGATCAGCAGCACCTCGGTTTCCACATTCCGCCGTATCGTCTCGGCGTAGTGACGGAGATGTTCCGGGAGGCCATCCTCGGATTCCAGGATATGGGCCAGCGTGAGGACCGGAGTAAGCGGGATGCGAAGCTCGTGGCTGAGAAGCTCAAGGAACTGATCCTTGGCGCGATTTGCCGATTCCGCGGCGCGCTTCGCCTCCTTCAGCTCCCGCTGGTTCGCCTTCTGCTCGGTGATATCGCGCATGGTGATCGCCGCCAGCATGATCTCGCCCGATTTGTTCCGGACCGGCGCGCCACTGAAGCTCCCGATCCATGATTTACCCGTGTCCAGCCGCCTGACGTTCACCTCCACGTTCATAAAGCTCTCGCCGCGCGATATCCGCTGCACCGGCCATTCCTCGACCGGCACAACCTCGCTATCGAGGTAGTGGGCCTGAAAGATCTCCAGATAATTATCGAAATGGCGGCTACAGTCACCAACATCATCGAAGCCGAGCAGCTCGAACGCCGCGGGGTTCATCGCCAGCACATTCCCCTTAAGATCGGTGACGATGATCCCCTCGGTAATGCTCTTGACAACGGCTTCAAGCTGAAGCAGCGTGACTTCGGAGGTAGCCACGGCCCCCTCCAGCTCCTCGGTTCTCCGTTGCAGCTCCGTGGTAAGCCGCGCCCGCTCGAGCGCCATCGCTATCTGCCCGCAGACTATCTGCATCAGCTCGATCTCATCCTCATCGAACCCGGCGCTGCCGCGCGATCCCATGCCAAGGGTTCCCAGCAGGCGACCCTCCGCCAGCAGCGGATAGCAGGCATATCCCCGCACGCCGACCGACCGAAGCAGATCCAGCCGGGAATCATCGTTTGCCTGCACATCGGGAATGATCATCCGCCTGTTGTTCCTTGCCACGGTCCCGCACACCCCCTCCCCCAGCCTCATCGCCGCCAGACGCCCGGTGATCTCCGGCGGAAGCCCGCGCGAGCTTCTCAGCCGAAGCCCCTCGGGGCCGCCGATCATATGATTCATATGGAAGTCGAGGTTCAACTCCGCACAGAGCCGCTCGATTACCCCATCAAGGACATCGAGTGGCCGTGGACTCAACAGAAGCTCCGTCGCTACTTCCGACAGCAACCTTAACCGCACACTACCTTCTTGCATAATTGCAACCGAATCGAACAGACTTCATTGACTGACTTGTCGAGCCAATACGGGGATCAGAAATATCTTGATCGGCCGGATATGACGCATGGCCGGGCCATCCGTCATACGGTATTGAAAGGAAACTGGCAGTACGATGAGAATCGGAGGAGGGATTCCGATACCGGCTATAAATCTACGACATCGAATCGGTTCCGGTTTGATATGCCGTGGAAATTATTCAGCATGATGAAACCCGCCGCGGAGCCCTCCCTTCTTTCCCTCCCGGCAAGGGAGAGGAGAAACATCATGTGGATCAGGCCCGGCATGACACCGATGAAATCAGACATTCAGGCCGGCGGCGATATTCCCCTCCAGCGAAGAAGGCGCGCTTTTTCCACCGCGCGCCAACGGCGCGGCCAGCGAACCACCATGCGTGGGCTGATTACGCGTACAATGCGGTCAATGCTTATTTGTCGACCGGTACGTCGATTGAAGATGGCAAAGAGGCTGCCGTGGGCTGTAAGGGAGTACAGCCGCCCAGGTCAGCGAATCGGATCAGGAAGTTCGTGCTCCACCTCGTTAACGAATGTCCCGGCCGGCACTCCGAGCGACCGAGACAGTTTCAGGATGGTACCGAGACCTGGCTCGCGTAGCCCACGCTCGATCTCTGATATGTATACTCGGCTCATCCCCGTTGCCCACGATAACTGCTCCTGCGTCAACCTCCGTTCACGCCTGTAACGCTTTACCAACTTCCCGAAGGCTATATCCGGAGAACGGTCTCGTGGTCGCTTCGGGGACTCATTGTTATGTCCCATAAATCCAATGTATTGGGTCAACTTTACAACCCGTGTACTGCATACAATACATCACCCCGTTTATTTAATATTCACAGGTCATTTTGTCCATTATCGATAACTATGGTAGTAATAAAGGGGCTATCATGTCTCGCAGCGTTCCAGGCATGTGTGTGAAAATCGATCTTATTAGCGATTGATCGTTTACCGGTTCACAACAGATCATTGTCTGTCGAAAGGGGCTTCCGCAATGTGACGAGATGGTGGAATTATTCACGCATAAGGTTCATTAATAAGCACCATATGGCGAGCAAACTACATTCGTATGCGGTTGCTCGTATGCCATGGTTGCCATAATTCTGAACATCGCCGAACCGATTAATATCGAACCATGTGCTTCCAGTGGTTTGTGCCGCCCCGTGCGACATTAACATGGCGGACAGAAAAAACACACGTAATATTTTTGATGATCGGGATTGTCGTGGTGGATGATATTCACATGAACATCCCGAGATATTATCCATGCATTCGGAGCAGGTCATCGATGACATCATTCGGGGAGTAGCGGAATGGAGTAAATTACGGTGGCATACGGTAAAAATACAACGATAGGAGTCAATCGACTGCGATATGCACTTTTCGTCGACCTCAATAATGCGCGGGCAATGAATATTTCGCTCGGTTATGCGTGGAGCGGAGCGAGTAGTAGTTGTGGGGATAGAAATCGGCTCAACGCGCGAAGATCATCGAATTTCGACGAATCGATTGCCGATATCGATATCATCCGCAATTTCTCCATCGGAGAAACACTTTTTCAATAGTACAAGTTCCAGGGATGTGATGATGATCATCACACCTGCGCGGTCACCTCCTGACCACCGATTTTCTCGGGTGGATTTCCTCCTACCATTCCCTGGGCAACGATAAGCTGCCGCGCTTCTCCTCTCAGCCCCGGAAGGTAAATCTTGAAGATCAACGCCCCCACAACGGCCGCCGTGCCGCCGATCGCAATCGTCGCGGGAGCACCAAGGTGATTTGCCAGCACGCCGGCAAGCAACGCGCCGAGTGGCGCCATTCCCATGAACATCATCGAATAGACAGCCATGACGCGCCCCCGGAGATTATCGGGCACCATCACCTGTACCAGCGTATTCGATGAGGCCATCGCCACCATCATTGCAAAGCCCGCGGGGACCAGGGAAAGGGCCGCGGCCCAGAATTCCCGCGACATCGCGAAGAGGATGATGCTGATGCCGAACACCGCTGTTCCATAGACAAGCCAGTTTCCAAGGCCCTTCACGCCGCGCCGCGCCGCAAGCATCAGCGCGCCGAGCAGCGCCCCAACCCCGGAAGCCCCCATCAGCAGGCCCAGATCGCTCGCCCCTCCCTTCAGAATCTTGTCCACATAGACCGGCATCAGCACAGCGTATGGCATCGCGACAAGGCTTGTGGCGCCCAGAAGAATCATCAGAGCGCGGATGGGACGGGTCTGCCATACGAACCGGAAGCCTTCAATGATATTGTCGAGCGGCGTTGCCGTGGTGCGCGCACGCTCGCGCGGGATGAACTTCATCATCAGCAGCCCGGCGATCACTGCGATGTAGCTGGTCCCGTTGATCAGGAAACACCACCCCTCCCCAACCATCGCCACCAGAATGCCGGCCACCGCCGGCCCCACGATACGCGCACCGTTGAACATCGAGGAATTAAGCGCGATGGCGTTGATAAGATCCTCCTTCCCCACCATCTCCACAACGAACGACTGGCGAGCGGGGATATCGAACGCGTTGACAATGCCCAGCAGAGCCGCGAGCACGAATATATGCCACACCTGCACCACACCCAGAAGGGTTATCGCCGCGTAGGCGAGCGCGAGAATCATCGAACAGATCTGGGTCACGATAATAATCGATCGGCGATTGAACCGATCCGCCACGATGCCTCCAATCGGCGCCAGAAGAAACACCGGAATCTGTCCGGCAAACCCCACCATTCCAAGAAGCACCGACGATCCCGTGAGACGATAGATCAGCCACGACTCGGCCACCGACTGCATCCATGTGCCGATGAGCGATATAAGCTGCCCGCCGAAAAAGAGCCTGTAGTTGGGATAGCGCAGCGCGCGGACAATCCCCTTCAGCCGCGATTCATCGGACGATGTTGCCGCGACCGGCGATTCCTCCCCGGTCAAAGCCTCATGAGCCTGTATGGGTTGATCTTCCTTCATAAAGAGATGGAGAGAATCAATGTCCGGGCCAGAACAACCGCTCCCATGCCTGGAATGCCCCGAAATTTTATACCCGCACTCACCCGCATTCCTGTACGGAAACCGGAACAACCGCGACCCACTGTACGAATGGCGGTCACTCCCCATCCCCTTCAATGCGCGTTTCAAGCCTGATTTCGCCGTTTTCGTCCGATGGCACGGTCTTGATACATCCCTCCTGCAGTTCTCAATAACAAACTCAGTCGTCAAACCTCTTTCGGACCAATATCATGAAGAAGATCCTCTCCCTTGCCCTTGCCTTCGTTGCAACCACG
>JAQBOZ010000023.1 GCA_028287785.1 Chlorobiota bacterium | reverse complement strand
TCTTATCTATTGTCGGGGCGGTCGGGGCGGGTTACAAACCCGCCCCGACCCGCCCCGACGTACGTACAATCAGACATACTGTCTGTCCGCGCCGCGCTCGCCGCCGATCGGAAGATTGCGCTGACGGATGATCGCTATCAGAATCTCGCAATCGAGAAGAAACGATTGATTGTGCCCGTAGAACGCATCGATCTGCGCCAGTTCCCGCTGCGTCAGCGTCCCCTCGCGATAGATCGCGGCCATCGAGAACATCGGCGCGGAATCCTCGGGCCCGGCCATCGCGCCGGAACCGACAAGAGCGCGCTTCCCGCGAAGCACGTCCCAGAGTCGCCTGATATGGAACCCCGGACGCCGAGTCGACAAATATACGAAGGGGATAAGGAAGAGGAGGCCGCCAAACGCCACAACCCGGTCGCGCAGCCATCGCGCCACGTGCGCTCCCCCGCTCCGCTCGGACGGGGCCGACGCCGTCTCCGGCCCGCCGACAAGTTCCCCGGAGGTCTCCAGAGCCCCGTGAATGATATGATAGCGCACCGGCAGCGACGCGGTGGAGGCCATCGCCCTGAGCACTTCGCTGTAGCTGAGATTTGCGTCGAGCACGACGATATCGGTGATCCGGAACTCCCGGACGATCTTCCCGATATTCTCCACCGTCCCCAGCGCCCCCTCGCCGATCGTCGCGATCTCGCTGAATGTCGGCGCAATCGACCCGACCACCGCCACGGGGCGGGTGAAGAACATCCGCCGCACCCCCTGCCGGATGCCGGGGCCGATCTCCTGACGGCTCAGAAACGCTATCCGGCGTATCGCCTCGGCCCCGTAGGTCCGCCGGTAGAGAAGCCACAGGAACCGCCCCAGCACGCCGAAGAATGCCCCGAAGCCGGTGGTCAGCAGCACGACGCCGCGGCTGAACGCGTAATCCTTGAAGAAATACGGAAGCGTGCTGAGGACGAAGAACCCGAAGAGATAGCCGAGCAGCGCCCGGCCGGGGGTCCTGTCCTCCATCGAATATCCGCCGATGATGGCAAGCGTCAGGACGAAGATCAGCGGCGGGAGAATAATGACGGTGAGCAGCGCGTAGGAGGGATACGCGAACGGCCCGCCGAACTTGATCGTGGAGCCGATCATAAAGCCGACGAGCGCCGCGGCGATATCCACGACCGACATCCCGATGCCGGGAAATCGCTCCTCGACGCGGGCAACGGCGCGCCGCACCCAGATGCCGAGCCGGATCAGCAGCAGCAGCGGAGGATTGGAGCGGAAATGCTTGCGGGCGAAGATCTCCATCGCCTCGTAGAACACCGCCAGCGCGTCGATGGAGCTGCGGCGCGTGCTCTCCCCCTTGAAGTGCATGATCGATGTGGAGGGGCAGTAGTAGATCTCCCCGCCGGCCTTCTTGGCCCGGTAGCAGAGGTCCAGATCCTCGCCATACATGAAGAAATCGGTGTCGAAGCCCCCCAGATCCTTGAGCTGGCGGGCGCGGCAGAACATGAAGCAGCCGGCCAGCGCGTCGATGCGGGCCACCTGCTCGGCGTCCATGTAGGTAAGGTTGTAGCCGCCGAAGAATTTCGATTTCGGGAAGAGCCGGCTCAGGCCGAAGACCCGGCAGAACGATGACCACGGCGAGGGAAATCCACGCCTGGAGACGGGGTCCAGGCTCCCGTTCGGAAGGATGATCTTGCACCCCGCGAAGACGGCATCCCGGTACTCCGCCATGAAGTCGAGCATGGTCCTGAGCGTCCCCTCCTCCACAACCGTGTCGGGGTTCAGCAGCAGGATATATTCCCCGCGGGCCATCTCGATGCCGATATTGTTGGCTGCGCCAAACCCCAGATTGCGATCGAGCGGGACAGTGATGACATCCGGGTAGATCCGGTTGAGCATGTCGATCGCCCCATCGGTGGAGGCGTTGTCCACCACGATGATCTCCCCCTCGATCCCTTCGAGGGCCACATACACCGAAGCGACCGCGTTCAGAAGCAGGTCGCAGACGTTGTAGTTGACGATGACGATCGAGATTTGCATAGAGACCTGTCAGACATGCCGCCCCCGCTGTGGGAGCAGGCTGGTCGCGCCGCTTCGCACGCGGACGGAGAGGCTGAAATCGCTTTGACGCTCCCCCTGTCTTGGCGGAGGAACGCTCAGGGAGCCAGATATCGCCTCTTCAACCCGCCGAACATCTTGGCGAACCGGAGCTTCCAGACCATGATGGTGGCCTCGCGGATGATATTGCGGGACATCTTGGAGACGCCGCTCCGCCGGTCGACGAAGATGATCGGGATCTCCTTGATCCGGACGCCGAGGCTCCATGCCAGGAAGTTCAGCTCGATCTGAAAGGAGTAGCCGTTGGAGCGGATCTGCGTAAGATCGAGCCGCTTGAGAAGGCTGATGCGAAAGCACTTGAAGCCGCCGGTGCCGTCGCGCAGCGGCATGCCGGTAACAAAGCGGGAGTACATGTTGGCGAAGTAGCTCAGAAGGAGGCGGCTCATCGGCCAGTTGACGACGTTGACCCCCTGCACGTAGCGCGAGCCGATGACCAGATCGCACTCCTCGATATCCTCGAGGAAGCGGGCGAGGGTCTTCGGATCGTGGGAGAAATCGGCATCCATCTCCATCGCCACATCGTAACCGTTGGCGATCGCGAACTCGAAGCCGCGACAGTACGCCGTCCCCAGCCCCATCTTCCTGGGACGCCGGAGCAGTTGCACGCGCGGCTCGGTGGCGCCCACCGACGCGATATAGTCGCCGGTGCCGTCGGGCGATCCGTCATCGACGAAGAGGACGTCGATGCGGGGATCGATCGCAAGCACTTCACCGATCAATGTCGGGACATTGTCGATCTCGTTATATGTTGGTATGATAACCAACGCCCTTTTCGGGATGAACTTCTCAGCCACGCGCTATGCCTGTCCTTTTCGCTGGAGGATACGGATTACTGTTCGGAAAATAATTTCGATGTCGAGCCGGAGCGACATATTCTCGATGTAGAAGAAGTCGTGACGAAGGCGCTCCTGCACGAACTCCACGTTCTCCGCCATCTCCTCCATCTGCACCTGATTCCACCCGGTCAGCCCCGGCTTCACGCGGAGGCGACGCGGATAGGAGGGGAGGATTTTCGAATACTTCTCCACGTAGAACGGCCGCTCCGGTCGCGGCCCCACGAAGCTCATCTCCCCTATCAACACATTCCAGAGCTGTGGAATCTCGTCGAAATGCGTCTTGCGGATAAACTGTCCAAGCCGGGTGACGCGGGGATCGTTCGCCGAGGTCCAGCTTATCCCCTTGCTCTCGGCATCGATCCTCATCGAGCGGAATTTATGAATCATAAACGTGCGCCCGCCCATGCCGACCCGTTCCTGGGAATAAAAGATGGGGCCGCCATCCTCCAGCTTGACGAACAATGCGGTCAGCAGCCAGAACGGCAGGCCGCCCAGCAGCATCATGACGGAGAAGAGGATATCGGTAACCCGCTTCAGATGCTGCTCCCAGACCGGCATGATGCCGGGGTTGATCTCGATCAGCGGAATGCCATACAGATGCTGCGCCCTTGCCTGGCCGCTCACGATGTCATAGAGATCGGGGATCACCTTGATCGTGGTGTCCGCGACGGCGGTTTCGGTGATCAGCTTCGGAACCAGATCGCGCTGGTGTTCCATCCCCAGCACCGTCACCTCGATGCGCCGCGAGGTGATGATCGTGTTGATATCCTCGATCGAGCCTATCCGCCGCCGCAGGAACTCCGGCGTGGCATCGGCGCTGGTGGTCACGGTTCCCACCACCGCGTAGCCAAGCTCCGGGTGGCTGGTGAACATCTCCACAAGCTGCCTGCTCTTCTGCGAATCCCCCACGATGATCGTCCGCCGCAGGCCGATCCCGAGCTTCCGAAGCCGCCGGAGCCCGCGCCGCACCAGATACCGCCCCAGGCCGATCGAGCCGGACATCAGCAGGAAATAGATCAACAGCGAGATAAAGCGATTGCTTGCCGGCTCCGCCGTGGTCAGGTTCTCCGGCCTGGCCCCCAGCCCCGAGATATAGACCGCGGTCAGCAGCACCAGAAACCCCACCATCACCACTTTCAATACCGCCAGATATTCATCGAACAGCGCGCGGTTGTGAACCGTGATGTAGACGCCGGCAAACCAGAAGAGCGCCAGCCAGCAGAACAGCAGCAGCGCCGTGGTCTGGAGGAAAAAAAGGAGGGGCACCGCCGGCGGAACGCTGAACAGCCCGCTGTTGACACGGATGCCGTAGAACGCAACGAACGACAGGAAGAGCGCGACGATATCGGCAAACACCACCAGCCCCTGGATTCCCCTGGGGGACTTGATAAGCCCCACCAGCGCGGAAACCAGCACCCGGCGCGCGTAGCGGATGGCGCCCCCCCGAATCGATGTCTGGACTGTCGTGTTCATTCTAGTCTCTGGCTGCTCCACATCTCAAGGCCGCCGGAAAAGACAGCACGCATCGTGCCGATCGAGAGGCTGGCGAGCATCGAGGTGAAGTAAAGAGGATAATGAAGGACCGGCACCTTCAGCGAAAGCCTGTCACACAGGTATCCCGCCAGCATCACCAGCCCCCAGGCCGCCGCCGCAAGCGATACCCAGAGGAAGAAATGCGATCCCGGCGCCAGGACCACCGCGCTGACGAGCGCCAGCGTCATCGGTATCGCCGCCAGGTTCCTCAGGAGCTTGTGCGACCAGATCTGGAACCCGGCCAGCGAACGCCACGGATACCGCGTGCTGTCGTACGCCAGATATGTGACCGCAGCCTGCTGCCCCATCCTGAGACGGCGACGGTATTCGCTGCCGAGCGATCGTTTCTCCAGCTCGTGAATCATCAGATCGGGCTCGAACCAGACCCTCAGCCCGTTCTCGGGAATCGTGATCACCAGGTTCAGATCGTCCGAGAGCTTGTAGTTCTTCAGCGGTTTGTAGCTGCCGCGCCGCACCGCGAAGCACTCCCCCCGCGGGCCCACCGTGGTCCAGATCAGCGACTCGAACTCCCGCACCCGATCCTCGATTTCGAGATATTTCTTCTGCCCCGTGTTCCCCGCGTTTGCGCCGGGGTCCTGATAGGCCATCCTCCCGATCACCCCCCCCACCGATGGATCGGACATGGCGCTCACGATGGCCCGGATGCCGTTCGGCTCAACGGTGATATCGGCGTCGGTGAAGACGATGATATCGGCGTCCACCTGTTCGGCCAGCTCGTAGACGATCTTCGTCTTGCCGGAGCGCACGAAACGGCTGAGGTGAATCGATGGATCGCCGGCGGCGTAGCGATCGATGATGCTCTCGGTGGCATCGGTCGATGCGTCGTTCCCGATATGGAACGAGAGCAGCTCGCGCGGGTAATCCATCTCCTGATAGTTCCGCAGCCGCCGGTCGATCGCCCGCTCCTCGTTGTAGACCGCCATCACGAACGCCACGGTCGGCAGATAGTTCTCCGATCGCTTCAGAAGCCTTGGGCGGATCGCGGCCAGCAGCGCGATCATCACCGGATAGCCCACCATGACGTAGCCGATCCAGGCAACCGCGAACCAGAAGAGTGCCGTGAAAAAGATGGTCATCGCTTCACCGGGGATTGTTGGCGGCGCTCGATCACATCAAGCATGATCCGCTCGAGCATCCTCCCCGCCCCGTCGATCGAATAACGATCGGCCACAAACGCGCGGGCGGCGCGGGCCAGACGTTCGCGCTCGCCGGCATCGGCCATCAGGCGAAGCACGGCGTCGGCGAACTGGCGCGGCGTGTCGGCCAGCAGATAGTGCTCTCCGGGGACTGCCTCGTTCCCCTCGGCCCCCTGCCGCGTGCTCACCACCGGCATCCCGGAGGACATCATCTCCACCATCTTCACCCGCATTCCCCCCCCCACATTCAGCGGTATCAGCCCGACCGCGACCCGGTTGTAGTACGGCGCTATCGACGGCACGCGCCCCTCGATGCTCACATTGTCCGAGGCCGGCGGAAGCTCGCCGAGCGGCGGGTTGTCGCCGACGATATGGCAGACGGCATCGGGGCGCTTTTCGAGGATCAGCGGGAGGATCTCCCCGGTGAACCAGAGGACGGAATTCCGGTTCGGCGGCCATCCCATGTTCCCCAGGAAGATCATCGAGTTCCGTTCGCGATCCGAGGGATCGGTGTAGGGAAACGCGTCGAGATCGACCGCGGCGGGGACGGTGGAGACGGGGACGCCGGGAGCCATCCGGGCTATCGCCTCCTCATCGCGCCTGGTGATGCCGACGCACGCATCGGCCATACGCATCTGCTCCTCCTCGAACCGCGCCCATCGCTTCGTCTGAAGCGTGATATAGGCGCGCATCAGCGGGTTGCCGACCGTGCTGATATGGCGCTGGTAGATCTCATGCTCGATATTATGGCAGCGGAGCACGTACGGCAACCCATGCTTCTGCTTCATGTAGGAGCCGTACTGCGCGATATGCGCCTGATCGGCAAAGACGGCATCGAACCGGTGTTCGGCGTGGAGGCGGTCCAGAAGATCGTAGACCTCCCGGCGGTCCCGCTTCAACTGCGTGTAGGGGTTCCGGCTGAAGAGCGTCATCGCCGCGCCGATTGCCTGCGACGGGTTTCTGAGCGGGACGATATGGACTGTCGAGAAATCGCGCAGCGGCCCCGGATCGGTCATCTCCTCATCCACGGCGACGACGTGAACATCGTGCCCCTGACGGGCAAGGCCGTAGACGAGCTGATACATGACGATGCGGGCGCCGTCGATCAGCGGATAGGGTAATCTGGAGGTGATTTCCAGGATCTTCATGCGTTGGCGTTCTTCCTGGATGTGAGCCCCGAACCAGCCGGGAAATACGATTTGAGCATGTCCAGCCCCATGATTCCGAAGCGTGGTTTCACCAGGCCGATAAGTGGATAGATAATGATTCTGATCGCCGTCCCCACATGCACGATCCCCCACAACGCCACCCGCTCCGCCGCCGACATATGCTTCCGGGCATACACCATGCGGGAGCCGCGGAGCGTTTTATGGGTCCACCACATCCGCGAGCGGGAGCTCTGGCTGATAAGATGAATCACCCTGGCCGACGGCGTGTAGCGGGCGCGGAAGCCACGGAGATTGACCCTGCGGCAGAGATCGGGCTCCTCGAAGTACATGAAGAAATCCGGATCGAAGCCGTTGATGGCCTCGTAAAGATCGCGACGGATCATAAGGGCCGCGCCATTGATGATATCGACATCCTGCGGAGCCAGCGGGTCGGCCTGCGCCATGTTGCCGTCGGCGAAGAAGGCGGAGCGCGGAAGGAGACGGTCCAGCCAGAAGTAATGGCAGAACGTCCGCCATACCGATGGGAACGATGTCATCGAACATTGATAGCTGCCGTCCGCGTTCTCCAGAAACGGCCCAACGATGCCAAGGGCCGGGTCGGCGAAGAGCGTGCGATACAGCGTCTCGATGGCCCCGGCGCGGACGATCGTATCGGTGTTGAGGAGGAACAGCGCATCCCCGGTGGCATGCTTCGCCCCCAGGTTGTTCCCGCGCCCGAAGCCGATATTATCGGCCGAGCGGATCAGCGTTATCCCCGGAAAGCGCGCCGCGACGGCGTCGGCACTTCCATCGTGGCTGGCGTTGTCCACCACGATCACCTCCACGCCAAACCCCGGCTCCACGATCGAATCGAAGACTGATGCGATCGCGGCCAGCGTAAGCTCCCGCGTGTTATAGCTCACCATCACGACGCTGACGTGGGGCCGAGCTCCCGCTTCCGATTGCATAGTCTGCGTCATACTTCAGGCTGCGTGCTCCGCCCCGCATCGAACGGTTCGGAACGAAAGAATATCAAAACTACTTTTCTCGATGATATCCGGCACCAACTTTTTCCATCCCTCTCATCCTCCCCGTTCCCGGAACAAACGGGGAATCGGTCGACCGGGAATCTAGTTCTTCCGGAGATAGAAGCCCGCCGCGTCCCCATCGCCCGCCCTGTTCAACTCATCGGCCTTCGCCGCGAACGCCGCGATCTCCGCCGGTGAGAAGATCGACTGATCCGGGTTGATAAACCACGAGCGGCTGTCGGTGAACGGGATATCGCGACGATACTGCTCGCTTCCAATAAACTGGAACGCCCCGGAATCGTAGACGATATCGGTGATCGTGAAGCCCGCATCGCGCGCCAGCATCTCCATGCTCCTGACGCTGTGAATAAAGAGATGGCGCGGCGCGTCCACCTGCACCCAGTCCACGCCGTAGGTCCGCCATGCGTACCCCATCACCGGAATGCGGATCAGGGCAAACCGGCCCGGAGCCAGAAGACGGCTCGCATGGCGGAGCATGGCGAGCGGATCGGCCATATGCTCGAACGAATGATGGAACATCACCGCGTCGAACCGCCCTTCCAGGTCTTCAATCGCCCTGCGATAGACCCGCACGCCATCATCATACGCGATATCGGCCTCGATATAGGGATCGACGCCGGTGAGGTTGGTAAAGCCGGCATCGCGCATCTGGCGCAGCAGCAGGCCGGAGCCGCAGCCGACATCGAGCACCGCGTCGTTCCGGCCGATCCGCGCGCGCCTTGCCCAGTCCGCCATGGCGGGCACCCCATATTTCCGGGTAAGAGCCCAGCCGATGGGGTCGAACGAGCCGGACGCATGGGCAAACCGGCGGCGCTTCATGAAGTTCCTGAGCCACCCCCCTTCCCCATCCTGACCGTAGGAGTAGTAGCCATCGGCGTAATATCTCCCCAGATCCTTCGGGATCCCGGCAATCTGAAGCAGCCCGCACCCCGCGCACTCCACGTAGCGGAATTCGTCGCGGAGTCCAAACATCATCTCCCGCGCCACATGGACCGCGTTCCCCTGAACGTTGCCACAGACGCGGCAGGCGGGGATATCCCCATCGGCGATCATCGGCCGTCCCTCATTCGAATCCATCTCCGGCGTTCCGTTCATAAAAGCTGATAATCATGGGCGCGACAGCACAGGCACCGCCGGCACAGACGATGCGCCGCCTCAGCGAATACGCATCGATTTCAACGTGACAAGCTCCGCGACGGTGACGGCCCGCGAGAGGAGCACGGCGCCGGTCGTGGAAAGGATGACGATCAGCGATCTCGGTATCAGCCCCATCTCCCCCGTCAGCAGGAGCGCGGCGGCCATCACGCCGATCGACGGAAGCAGCCGGACGGTCGCCTTGAGGACCGCCATTCTGATCTCGGGGCCGAACCGCGATGCCTGGAACGCCAGCATGCAGAAGGTCGCGAAGGTCTTCGCGAAGATCAGCCCGGCTATTCCCCACGAGCGAACCGCAAAAAGCTCGGTGACCAGCGCGATCCCCAGATAGAGCATCGCGCCGTACAGCGTCTGCTTCCGCCGGCCGATCGCCAGCAGGAACTGGTCGAACATCACCACCAGATAGACCAGCGCGCTGACCAGCGAATACATCTTCAAAATATAGGCATCCCCGATGAACTGAGGGCCAAAGATCGACATGATCTCCCGTGCGAAGAGGATGGCGACCACCGCTCCCCCCAGCCCTATCACCCCCAGAATCCTGAACGTCAGCGAGACGATAAAGGCGAACGAGTGATCGTTCCGCACCCCTTTCATGCTCTGCGCGATGATCGGGACCACGCCGTAGCTGACCGCGACGGCGATAAAGAGCGTGGCGATCAGCGGCTTGGTGGCCGCGTTGAACGCGGAGATATCGCTTGAAGTCATCGTCCGGGACATCCCGATCACCAGCGTTTCAAGCTGCCCGGAAACCTGCCCGAGAAACCCCATCAACCCCACCGGAAGCGATGCCATGACCATCCCCGTGTAGAATCTGCGGGGGATTCTGACCCGCATCACCCCGGATGCGCGGAGCCGGCTGATGATCGGGATCATCACGACGATAAACCCCGGGAGGTTGCAGATCGACGAGATGAAGAGCGCCTCCAGCGTGGTCACATGCCCGAAGCGATAGACGAGGTACAGCCCAACCAGCCCAATGGTGGCATCGATCATGGTGATCGCCGTGATCACGTAGGTGCGCCCGCGAAGCCGCCAGAGGATCTCGTAAAGCTGGCGAAGGCCGGTGGCCCGCGAGCTGAGCAGCACCCAGATATACGCCGCGTTCGTCAGGAGCAGCAGCGACTCCTGCCCGATGATCACCAGGTAGAGATTCAGGAGAATCCAGCTCAGCAACAGCGCGGCAATCCGTATATGGACGGCCACCTTGAAGGCCGGCGTGGCCTCCCCCCGCGCAACCGAAAGCCGCGGCGTCAGCACCGCCGCCAGGCCGAAATCGCCAAGCCCGCTCGCGATCGTCACATAGGAGTTCACAAGGAAGTAGATGCCGGAATCATCCTTGCTGAGCGCCCTGAGCACCAGCATCTGGAAGAGAAAAGCCACCAGCGAGCCAAGCACCTGAAGCGCGACGGTAACGCCGATATCGGCCCCGACGCCGAGCATCTTCACCCGCCTGGAGAGCATCTTATGCCGCCCCGTCGGCCGGGTTGGTTCCGGCCGGAAGCTCGTGAACAACCCTCCGCCGGACCAGAACGGTCCTGAACCTGCTGTTGCGGAGAACGTAATCGAGAAGCGCCCAGCAGAGGGCGAAGTTGAAGACGCTGGAGACCTGCGTAAACAGGTTCGATGTAAGATGGACGATAAACGCGCAGACCATGTAGCCGACGCAGACCGCCATCACGGTCCGTTCGAAGCCATCCTGCCGGCGGGGGGCGATCATCAGCAGACGTGCAAGCGGATAGATCATCAGCCCGAGCAGCAGCAGCGCGATCGGGATGCCGAACTTGTACATCGACCAGATATAGCCGTTGTGGGAGAACGTGCCGCGCGAGGTTTTCGACGTAAGCGGATCGAGGAACGAGAACGCCACGCCGTAGCCGTCGCCGATGACCGGGGAGACCGCGATATGGTCCTCCAGCAGCGCCTGCGACTCGACAATGCGGGAATTGAGCGATCGATCGGAGCTGGCCTCGGCCACCGAGAGGAGCCGTGTGGAGATGGATGAGCCAAGCATCGAGACGTACTGCGGAAAGAAGAGGAACCCGACGGCGGCGCCGACCACGAGCGAGAAGCCGAGGGCAACGAAGACGCGCCGGCTCTGCCGGAACGGGATGCACGCCATCATCGTGAACGTCCCCACAAACCCCGCCACGATCGGACTTCGGGAAAAGGAGATCACCAGGAAAAGCGCCCCGGCGGCCACCCCGCCAAGCGCGATAATGCTGGTCCGAAGCGTGCGCGCCGTGGCGAAGACCGCAGCCATGGCGATCAGAAACGCCATCGACGTGAACTCGTTCAGGTTGCTCCGGGAATGCCCGATCTCCCACTGAAACACCGCTTCGGCGATCCTCTGCCGGTAGCCCGCAAAGGCAACGCCGCCGTTGACCATGGCAAGGAGCGCGAAGGCGATGATCACCTTCACCACATCCTCCCGCGTGTTGAGAAATTTCCTGAGGGGGAAATAGAACATCAGGTCGAGCATGATCCCCATCTCTTTCAGGTACGAGAGGAGATCGCCATCGTTCAGGATGTTCGCCACCAGCGCGACGATGCTGCTGAGGAGAATGAAGGTGAATAAAAGAAGATCGAAGCCGCTTCTGATGATGGGACGGCGGTGAACCACAACCTCCTTGAAGAACCAGACGCCCATCCCGGCAAGCACGATCACGGCAAACGCGATCTCGCCGCTTCCGATCGAGTCGGGCGTGCTGTCCACCATCATTGCCAGATGGGCAAGCAGCGCGAAATAGACCCAGAACCGCTCATACCGCCAGGAGATATAGGCGCTGAGCCCGGCTCCAGCCAGCCCGATCATCACCATCCCCGGATCGAACGGGAGCATGGTGGTGATGTAGACGGCGCACGCCATGATCGCCAGCACCAGCGCGCCAAGGACGATCCTTCCCTTCCAGCCGGGGATCAGACTCTCGTCGAACCGGCTGTATGGACCGGCCGCCGGAACCATCATGAATGGTCTCCGCCACGTCCGTCCCCGTTGGTCATCGCCAGCGGTATCGTCGCGGTTGTGTAGAGCCGGTAGCGACGGCGGAAATTCCGGAAATAGGCGACCACGGCCATCACCAGATACCCGATGATCAGCGTTCCGACGAACGCGGAGGCCAGGATCAGGCTACGCTTGGGACGCGCCTTCTTGAGCGGCGGATAGGCCTTGTCCAGCACATTGAGCACCGGGATATCGCGCAGCTCCTCGAACTGCGTCTGCTCGTAGAGCGGCTGGAGGATCGCGATCACCTTCCCGTTTACCTCGTAATCCTGCTTCACCTTGAGAAACTCGATGGTGGCCGCCGGCATCTTTTCGATCGCCGGGCCCTGGAGAACCCCGGCGTTCCCCAGCGAAAGGCGACGGCTCTGCTCCTCCGCCTGCTGAAGCAGAAGCCTCGCCTGCTCGGTCCGCGGATCATCCGCGCCGAGCGCCTTGGTGTAGGTTGCCAGCAGACCGCGCTGCACGGAGACATTGGCCTCGGCATCGACAAGGGCGGTGCCGATCAGCTTGGCCTGCCCTTCGGGATCGTAGATCTTCGTGCTCTGCATCACCGCCTTCAGCTTTGCGCCAAGACGATCCTGCTCCACCTTCGCCGAATCGAAACGATCGCCCACGTACCGGGTGATCGGCTCCGATTCCCTCCTGTTCATCTCGCGCGCAAGGATGTTGGTGTAGCGGATCACGTCGTTCGCCATGTCGGCGGCCCGCTCCGGCTTCACGTCGTAGACATCGACGGAGATGGGGCCGTCCGGGGAGATATCGGTCTTGATGTTCCCGTCCAGCCTCCCGTAGATGATATCGCGCCGCCCGGCGGGGATATCGTACACCGTGTAGAGATCGTACCTGGCGATCAGCGAATCATACAGCGGCTGGCTGCCGATGAAGACCGACTTCGAATAGCCGTTGTCCCCCCCCCTGCTCCCGACCAGCTTGGCGATGCCGAAATCCTTCAGCGATGAGGCGATGCCGCCGACAAGGTTGTCCAGCGGCGTCCCCGATTTGTTCGGCGGAAGCGCCCGCACGGTCGCCATGTACTCGACCGGAATGGAGGTGTAGACATAGGCCGCCACGCCGGCCGTCACCAGAATCGCCAGAATCAGCATCCATTTCCATGAGCGCCGCAGCAGGCCGAACTGCTCGAACAGGATCACCTGTCCGTCCAGTGGCGGGCCCTCGAAGCGCCGCTCGATCGTGATCTCCTCACGTTTTATCCGTTCTTGACCTATCATTGCTCGCTGTTCGTCCATTGTTCTTGAAGATGGGATCGTAGCATCGGATCATCATATGCTCGTTGTTCCGAAAGCCGGTGCGCGGGCCGAAGGGGAACGCTCAGAAAGCGCCGATCCTCAGCCCTAACCAGACCTGCGTATCCACGAACGTTTCTCGGTCGCTCTTCGTTTGATTTCTCTGCGCCAGCAGACGAAGATAGATATTCCGGATCGGCTCGTATTCGGCCTCCAGCTTCATATCCATCAGTCGCTCCCCGGTCCCGTCAAGGAAACGAATCGGGCCGGTTGTCACGGTTGTGTCGGGGTTCCGGTTGATATCACCACCAACGTTCCGGACCATCCTTCCAAGGGAGTCGGTCACGTTCGCGCCGTGAAGCCCAAGGCCAAGCGTGATGCCGACATGGAAGTTAGGAAGGATCTGCACGGCAACACGGGGCTCGACAAGGTAGGAGTTCGGCTGCTGCCCGCCGGCCGCAAGCGGGGCGCTGTCGTGCGTGTAGGAGTTCAGCTGGTTGAAATGCGTGAAGATGAAGGGCTCGAGATGCGTAACGGTTACCCCGAGATCGACCGGATCGGCCGGCAGGCCGGTCCCCTTCGCCGCCAGGCGCCATCCCACCTTGTTGCCGATAAACCCATCGCCGATCTTCGAGAACCTGAGATCATCGATCATCAGCTCGCCTTCCAGGAACAGGCGATCGACCGGTGCCCAGCTCAACGCCAGGTACATGTTGGCGTTATCGCGATCCCGGAGATACTGCTCCTCCGCCTTCATAAAGACGAACGGGTTCAGATAACCGATCTGGATGCCCCGCCCGTGATAGATCACCGACTCACCAATCGATGCCCGCAAGCCCGCGAACGGCCCGAAGCTGAGGAGATGCGCCGCGATATACTTGTCCGGGATATCGGCAAAGGGGCCGCTCTGAAGCGATGTCACCGGCTCCGAGAGGAGCGAGCCATGAATGTGCGAAAAGCTGAAGCGACCGATCCGCGCCGTCAGACGGAGATAATCGAACTCCGAGGGAAGCGGCGCCCCGAGCAGAAGGCTCCTCTCCAGCCCGCCGCCAAGCTGTATCCGCTCCTTCCCCGCCTCGATCGCGATATCGCTCACCTCCGCCCTGACATGCCCGCTCCCGAACCCGACATCGCGACCGAACGCGGTGACGCTGAAGGAGCCGTTCCGCCTGATCCGCGGGTCGCGGGACGCCAGCACGCTGTCGCCGGCGATCGAGCCGTTGGTGATCCGCGCCGCGAAGCCGATATGATTCAGGACCGTCCCGCGAAGTTCCAGCCCCCCCTGCGCCACCATCGCCTTCCGCGATTCCTCGGGATCGACGCGAAGCTCGCCATCGAGCACCGGAAGCAGCGCCACATGAAGGCCGGTCGCGGCATCGCGATAATCGGCGATGGCGAACGGATGGCCGGCGAACGGATCATCCAGAATCGAACGGGAGGAATCGCCAGTGGGGAAGATGACCCCGACCGGGCCTTCACCACGGTCGACGGCCAGCTCCACGCGGTAATACTCGGCCTGCGATTTCAGGGAACCGGTGATACGCCGGTCGGCGAGCGCCTCATCGAAAAACCGAAGCGCGGCGCCCCGCGTAACCGGCAGATGCTCGCGGGGGAAGCCGGGAATCAGCCCGAACTCGTTGAGCCGTATCAACGCGGCCGTGGCCGGATGATCCACCGGCAGCAGCTCCACCTGCGCCCGCGCCGCCGCCCCGCCGGAAACCAGCGCCAGACCGATGCAGAGTGCTGCGCGACGCGCGTGGAATCGGGTCATTCGAAATGCCTCGGTCACTTGGTGCGCAGCGACTGCACAACGTAAAAGATGATATTCGCGATGCTGGCGATGCCGGAGACGATCGAGATAAGCGTGCTCGCGGTCTCGAGCGATGTCCTCGGCGGCACATCCCGCTCTCCCGGCACATAGATCTCATCGCCCGCCATGATCGTCGTCCTGTCCGGCTTCTCCCAGATGCCGGTTCCATATTTCAGGATTTCCAGCCGGTTCATCTGCGCCGCCGAGGTGACGCCCCCCGCCTGATCGAGATAGTACTCCAGCGATGTGCCGGGCGTGTACGCCACCCATCCCGGATGCTCCACCCGGCCCCGGATGAAGACGTTGCGCGGCGCCGGCGGCACCACGATCTCATCGCCGCTCTGGAGCACCACATCCTTCGATTTATTCCCCTTCGCGAAGATCTCGACGAAATCCGCCGACACGCGCCCCTTCTGGTTCTGTACATCCAGAACGTAGCGGGCGGTATCATCCATCGGGAGCGAGCTGGTGGAGAGGATTGCGCCGACCGTCGCGGTCCGGGGAGTGGCGTGGTAGAAATCCGGCTCGCTTGCCCGGTTGATATAGGCGCCGTTGAGCGAGGCATCCTGCTTCAGCCCTCCGGCCGTCCCAATCAGCTCGCTCAGCCTTGTGACGCCGGAGATGATCGGATAGGTCGATGGCCTCCCCACCTCGCCGACCACCGTTACCGCGCCGCTGCGGGAGGAACCGGTCACCGGTGATTCGGCCGAAAGCGCTGGGATGAAGATCTGATCGCCGGGGGCGAGTTCGACGGAAGCGAGCGAAGCGGAATCGCTGAAATCGACCGGGATCTGTACCAGTCCCGATCCGCCGTAGCGGCTGATATATGCCTCGCTCGGGCTGGCGTTGTTCCGGAACCCGCCGGCAAGCCGCGTCAGCATCAGTGCGTTATCCCCCTTCCGATAGGTCATCACCGTGGGGGCGTTGACGGCGCCGATAACGGCCACGATCGGATCGGCGGGATCGGCGCGACGGACGATCACCTCATCCCCCTCGCGAAGCGTCGGATTGTCCTCATCCCGTCCCAGCGCGCGGTAGCGGAGCAGATCGATCTCCCGCGACGAGCCGTCGTTGTGCCGCAGCGTCACAAACCGCTGAAGGCTCTGATTGGAGGAGAGCCCACCGAGCGAACCGGCGGCGGCGCGGTCATCGGCGGCGACCCTCTGCTGCTTCACCAGCGCGTCCGCCTGCGTAAGCGGCAGATCCTCGCTCACGGTATTGGCGGCGTCGATCGCGGTCGTGACCCGGTTGGCGGCGCTCAACACATAGCGGCGCGGAACCGCCACTTCGCCGCTGACGGTGACGAAGATCAGGCGTGGCTTGACCAGGGAGACAACGACATTCCTGAGGTTGGCGGAGCGGGCGCGGAAGAGCGAATCGATGATGCGGCGGAACCGTGCCAGCGTAACGCCCTCGACGTTTACCAGCCCCAGGCCGCGGGGGATCAGGATGGTGTTATCCATCGAGACCGCGATGGGAAACTCCCCCTGCTCGATGATCGGGATGGAGAGGAGAAGCTGATCGGTCGGCCCCAGATAGTAGGTTTCCGGGTTGATCGCCCGCTCCACCGGCGGCAGACTGGCGCCGAGCGAAGAGGAGGATGACGCATCGCCCTTCTTGAAGACTGCCTCGTCCTCCTTCACCTTTCCGCCGGCCGTCGTCTGTGCCGCGAGAGTCCAGGGTATGAGCACCAGGAGATGAAGCAGGAGCAGCCACGGCACCAGGTGCCGGCGAATCGATGGTATGGGCATGTGAGAACTACGGATGTGACACCTGCTGTAGATACTGGACGATTGCGCGGACGATGCGGCCTGCCGCATCCCCATCCCAGAGAGGAGGAACCGTTGCCCCGGCTCTGACATCACCGCGACAGATGCGGGCAACCGCGTTGAGGACCATCAACGGCTCCACGCCGATCAGATGATTGGTCCCCTGCTCCACGGTCGACGGCCGTTCGGTGGTCTCCCGGAGCGTGATGCAGGGGATGCCGAGCCATGTGGTCTCCTCCTGCACGCCGCCGGAATCGGTCACCACGCCGATCGAGCCGCGCACCAGCCCGATAAATTCCCGGTAGCCGGCCGGCGGCAGCAGCGTCCAGCGTCCGGTGCCGATCAGCCGGTCGTACTCCCCCGAAGCCTTCAGCGCCCCCTCCGTCCGGGGATGAACGGGGAAGCGGATTTCCCTCTCCCCGGCCCCCTCCTCGATCGCCCGCAGCAGCTTCACCAGCATCGCCGGATCGTCCACATTGCTCGGGCGGTGGAGCGTCAGCACCAGATAATCACCGGCCACGCGTTCGGCCGGGAATGTGGAGCAGAGGCGCGCCAGCGAGTCGATCATCGTGTTGCCGACCAGGTTGATCTTCTCGGCACGCACGCCGTCGTGAAGAAGATTGCGGCGGCCGCTCTCCTCGGTCACAAAGAACAGATCGGTGATCGCATCGGTGGCGATGCGGTTGATCTCCTCCGGCATCCTCCGGTCGAAACTCCTGAGCCCCGCCTCCACGTGCGCCAGCGGTATCCCCAGCTTGGTGGCAACCAGCGCGGCTGCCACCGTGGAGTTGACATCGCCATAGACTATCACCATCGAGGGGGATTCCGCAAGGCAGATTTTTTCGAACTCCACCATCACCTTCGCGGTCTGCGTGGCGTGGGAGCCGGAGCCGACGCCGAGGAAGATATCGGGCGCCCCCATGCCGAGATCGCGAAAGAAGACCTCCGACATGTTCGGATCGTAGTGCTGGCCGGTATGGACCAGCAGATGCCTCACCGACGGAACGTTCTCGAACGCATGCTTGACCGGCGCCGCCTTCATGAAGTTCGGGCGGGCTCCCACCACCGAGATCACCGTATGCACTGGCCGTCCCCGAGTAGATGAATCTTCTCACGTCCCGCCGCCACCTTCCTGGTGGCGTTCCGCGTATCGATCACCACCTTTGCGTTGGCGACGATCCGCTCGTAATCGAACAGCGTGTGATCGGTCGTGATCAGCACCAGATCCGCCTCGGCAACCAGCTCGTCGCTGTAGTCAAGGGCGTTCATGGTCTTTCCGAAGATCTCGATCTTCGGGATAAAGGGGTCGATGTAGTTGATTCTGCCGGCGCCATCCTGCGTCAGCAGCTCCATCACCTTCAGCGCCGGGCTGTGCCTCAGATCATCCACATCGCGCTTGAACGCCACGCCGAAGACCAGGATCTTCGCGTCCTTCAGCGCCACCGGAAGATGGGCGATATGCTGAAGCACCATCCGCTGCACGTAGTACGGCATCGACTCGTTCACCTCGGCCGCCAGCGTGATGAAGTTGGTGACGAAGTCGTGCTCGCGCGCAAGCCAGCTCAGATAATAGGGGTCGATCAGGATGCAGTGCCCGCCGATGCCGGGGCCGGGGAAGAAGGGCATGAAGCCGAACGGCTTGGTGGCCGCCGCCTCCACCACCTCCCAGATATTGACGCCTCCCATCCGATCGCAGAGCTGCGCCAGCTCATTGACAAGTGCGATGTTCACCGAGCGGAAGATATTCTCCAGCAGCTTCTCCATCTCCGCGACCTTCGGCCCGCTCACCTCGATCACTTTTTCGATGATCACCCGGTTGGCCGCCGCCGCGACCACCGTGCATTCCCTGGTCACGCCACCCACGACGATCGGGGTGTTGGTGGTATGCCACGTCTTGTTCCCCGGATCGATCCGCTCCGGCGAAAACGCCAGATGGAAATCGATGCCGACCTTCTTTCCATCGCGCTCCAGAATCGGCTGCACGTAGCCCTCGGTCGTGTTCGGGAACGTTGTGCTCTTCAGGATGATGCACTGTCCGCCGCGAAGATGCTTCGCGATGGACTCCGCGGCCTGAAGGATATAGGAGATATCCGGCTCCTTGTTCGGCGTGAACGGCGTGGGAACGCAGATGTAGATGACATCGGCATCGGCGACGACGGAGAAATCGCTGGTGGCGCTGAGGAGCCCGCGCCCGATCACATCGGCGACAAGGTCGTCGGAGATATCCTGGATGTAGTTCTTTCCGGCGGCGAGCGATTCCACCTTGCGGGGGTCCACATCGATGCCGTGCGTCGTAATCCCCGCTTTCGCGAATTCGACGGCCAGCGGTAGGCCGACATAGCCGAGACCAACCACGGCAACGTTGAACTGCCGGGCGTTGATCCTATCGAGAAGGTTCATGAAGGGGAAGCAATGTGAGAAGAGACTGGGCCGTAGCAGCCCGGTATATCAATGACATCGAGCAAACATACGAAAGTGAGGAGGATAGGATAAAGGGAGAGCGGAGTGCCCCATGGCCCGAAACGGACCGTTACGGTTCCCCCCACTCCCCGTTTTTCGACGATTATCGCGGATACGCCTACAAAACTTCGCGCAGGAAGCTCCCCGTGTAGGATTCCTCGCATTCGGCCACCACTTCGGGCGTGCCGGCGCAGACCAGTTCCCCCCCTCGATCCCCCCCTTCGGGCCCCAGATCGATGACCCAGTCGGCGCTGCGGATCACATCGAGATTATGCTCGATCACGATCAGCGAGTGCCCCGCGTCCACAAGCGCGTTGAACGCCTTCAGCAACGTGGCGATATCGCCGAAATGGAGCCCGGTGGTCGGCTCGTCCAGGATGAACAGGGTGTGATTGTCGGTCGGCGCCACAAGCTGCGCCGCCAGTTTCACCCGCTGCGCCTCACCACCGGAGAGCGTCGTGGCCGGCTGCCCCAGGCGGATATAGCCAAGGCCGACATCGTGAAGCCCCTTCAGCTTGGCGAGGATCTTCTTCTCCTTCGCGAAGAAGGTGACGGCCTCATCGACCGTCATCTCCAGCACCTGAACAACGTTCTTGCCGTGATAGACCGCCTGGAGCGCCTCCGCCTTGAAACGGTTCCCCCTGCAGACCTCGCAGGTAAGGGCGATATCGGCAAGGAACTGCATCTCCACCTTTACCACTCCCTCCCCCTGACACGCCTCGCAGCGCCCTCCGGGGACGTTGAAGGAGAAGTAGCCGGGCTTCCAGCCATTCATCTTGGCGACGGGCGTCAGCGCGAACAGCTCGCGGATGGCGTCGAACGCCTTGACGTAGGTGACGGGGTTGGATCGCGGCGATCGGCCGATCGGCGACTGATCCACCATCTCCACCGCGCCGACGTTATCGACGCCATCGATCTCCCGCACCTTCTTGGTGATGGCGACCGTCGCCCCCTTGGCGCGGGCCACGGCGGGATAGAGGACATCGTGCACCAGCGTCGACTTTCCGGAGCCGGAGACGCCCGTGACCACCGTCAGCATGCCGAGCGGAAACGTTACGTCGATATCCTTCAGATTATGCTCGAAGACGCCGGAGAGCCGGATGTTCTTCATGGTCGGCGGACGGCGCTGCGTCCGCACCGGAATGGTTTTCCTGCCGGAGAGATACTGTCCGGTGATCGAGTTGGGGCTGCGGAGCATCTCCGCCACCGATCCGTTGAAGATCACCTCCCCCCCCTGCTCGCCGGCACGCGGCCCCATGTCCACAACCACGTCGGCGCTGCGGATGATGTCAGGGTCGTGCTCCACCACGATCACGGTGTTCCCCAGATCGCGGAGCGATTTCAGAATGCGGATCAGCCGCTCGGTATCGCGCGGGTGAAGGCCGATCGACGGCTCATCCAGCACGTACATGGCGCCGACCAGCGCCGAGCCGATCGACGTGGCAAGGCTGATCCTCTGCGATTCACCGCCGGAGAGCGTGTGGCTCAGGCGATCGAGCCGGAGATAGCCAAGGCCGACATCGTTCAGATAGCGCAGCCGCTTGGTGATCTCCTCGAGAATCCGCCGGGCGATATCCTCCTCGTACCTGCTCAGCTTCAGCTCCTGAAACCACGCATACACCTCCTCGATGGTCATCAGCACAAGGTCCGGGATCGACATGCCGTGAACGAAGGTCCGCATGGCGGAGGTCCGCAGGCGGGAGCCGCGGCAGCGCGAGCAGGTGGTGTAGCCGCGGAACCGGGAGAGAAAGACGCGATAGTGCATCTTGTAGGTCTGCTCCTCGATCAGCTTGAAAAAGCCATCGATGCCGATGTACTTCCCGTAGCCATGCTGCACAACGTTCCATTCAAACGGCGTCAGATGCGCAACCGGCTTGTCCAGGTTCAGGCCGGACTCCCTGGCGATGCTCACCATCATCCGGTAATGTTCGGCGTGTTTCGGCGTGGAGAAGGCCGCGATCGCCCCGCCGCGCAGCGTCTTGGAGCGGTCCGGGATCACCAGATCCATGTCGATGCCGATCGCCTTGCCGAACCCCTGACACTCCGGGCAGGCGCCGAACGGGTTGTTGAAGCTGAAGAGCTTCGGCTGGGGCTCCTCGTACTTGATGCCGCAGTTGGCGCACTCGAACCGCGTGGAGAACCTCCGCCGCTCGCCGGTCTCCAGAAGATGGATGATCGCCCGCCCCTCCCCCTCGCGAAACGCCGTCTCGGCCGAATCGGCGATGCGGGTCAGCGTTTCGGGGTCCGGCCGTACCACAAGGCGATCGACCAGCACGTAGATATCCTCCTTGGCGACCCCCTCGGGCGATCCCTCGTTCAGATCGACGACATCGCCGGAATCCCCGATCACCACCCTGAAAAATCCCTGCTCGCGAAGGTTCGCGAACTCCTCGGCCAGCGTCCGCTGCTCATGCGGGTGCATCGGAAAAAGGACATAGAGACGGGTGCCGTCGGGGAGATTGCGAACCGATTCCTGTACGGTGCGCGGCGTGTCCTTGGCGACCGGCTGGTTGCAGACCTTGCAGAATGTCCGGCCGATCCTGGCGAACAGGAGCCGGAGATAATCGTACACCTCCGCCGTGGTCCCGACCGTGGAACGGGGGTTCTTGGTCACGGTCTTCTGCTCGATGGCGATGGCCGGCGCAAGCCCGGTGATGCTCTCCACATCCGGCTTTGCCATGCGTGCCAGGAACTGGCGGGCGTAAGCGGAGAGCGATTCCACATACCGGCGCTGCCCCTCGGCATAGATGGTATCGAACGCCAGCGACGATTTCCCGGAACCGGAGAGGCCGCTCACCACGATCATCCGGTTACGCGGAAGCTCCAGCGAGATATGCTTCAGGTTGTGGACCGATGCGCCCCGGATCGAGAGGGTGTTCCGGGGATGCGGCGTAACGACGGTGGCGGACCTCGGCAGGTCCTGGTTTACCGCGTGCGGGTGATGGCCCGGCGGGTTCACCGTTTTCGATGAGGTTGACCGCACCGCCTGCACGGTCTCCGCTGCGGCAACCTTCAGCGACCGCTTTTTGCCACCGGCGGGCTTGGCCTTTGTTCCCGGCGCGGCCTTGGCCCTGGCCGGCGCCACTGCCTTGGTTCCGGTTCCCTTCGCAGATTTCTTCGATCTATTGTTCAATGTCCCGTCCAGCTAATGTTGTGCGTTAGGTACAAGGGGGCAGGGCGCCCCCTCCATCCGGCTGGCTTCGGCCGTGCTCGACATGTTCGGGTGATATCGGCAGGGGATGATTCGGCCTGGAGCCACTTCAAGCGTTCGTGGAAAACTCCGTAATGTACGGCTAGATGGGGGAAATAACATCGAGTGACAAACACTGTAACCGGCAACGCCGGGGTCGGCGTGAATTGCAAATGATTTGCGATTTTAACTTTGATGCGGGGAGGCCCCGTGCGTAGATTGCGCGGGTGAATATCCTCTTATCCAGATGGCGCGGCGTTCTCTCGATGGTGCTCACCATCGCGTATCTGCTGATGTCGATGGCCGGTGCCACGCATGAGCTGTCGCACATGGGGAGCCGGCAGGCGGGCCGTTCCGTGGCCGCGCCGGCGCACCATCAGAGTATCTCTCCGGCGTCCGCCACTTCGGGGCATACGCTCCCAGGGGAGAGCAAGGGGGATTTCTGCTTCTTCTGCTCGTTCGGCCCCAGCGTTCTGCTGGCGTTCGCGATCGCCATCATCTTCTCGCTTCGCGTCTTCGTCACGTCCCGCGTGGCAATCCACATACGCCATCGCGTATCCCGGCCGATCATCTCGGTAATCTCGCTTCGCGCACCTCCCGCTCTCGCCTGATCCCACCATTCCCGGCGTTTATCCCGCTCATTCGGCGGATGCATGGCAATGCCAGCGCGTCCGGCTGACCGCTATCCGTTCATATATCCGATCCGCCCGGCATGGTCACGCGGCGGAGACGATCGTCCCATATTCTCTCTCCTCTTCATACCGATGAGCAACGCAATTCATAATCATGATGGTGCCGCGGTGCGCGCAATCCATCGTATCGGCCTCTTCCTCTCCCTCCTCCTTTCGGTGATCGCAACGGCTTCGGCCGGTCCAAAGGACCCACCCGCCCAGCCGGTGAACTTCGTTGTGACAGTGTACGATAATGATACCCGCATGCCGCTGGAACGGGCGCGGATCGTATTACAGCGGAGCGGTTCGACCGTGGCGACCGCCATCAGCAACACGCTCGGGCGGGGGGTGTTCCGCGATATCCAGCCGGGAACCTATCTCCTTACCACGCGACTGGTGGGCTACAACGGGATAAGCGATTCGGTTTTGATCGATTCCACACATGCCGGCGATACCATCAACCTCTCCGAGATCAGCCGGGAGCAGATCGTCGTCACCGCGCGGAAGCAGTTTCATGCCACCTCCGTCGATACGCGCAGCGGCAATCAGATATTCGAGGGGGAGACATATCACGCTCCGCCGGCGGCGCGGATGACGCAGCTCGTGCAGCAGAACGTTGCCGGAGCCGTGCGGGCGCCGACCGGCGAAGTACATGTGCGCGGACAGCATGGGGAGTTCACCTACTATGTGGATGGCATTCCGATTCCGCTCGGCGTCTTCGGCGGGTTGAACGAAGTGGTCGATCCAAAGGTGATCGACCGGGCCACCTTCCTCACCGGCGGGTTTCCGGCGGAGTACGGCGGTCAGATGTCCTCGGTGGTGGACGTGCAGACCCATGTTCCATCGGGCCATCTGCATGCCGATCTCTCCACCTACGCCGGGAGCTATCTGACCTCCGGCAACGCGCTGGGCGATCGCGTGGGGGCTCTCCGCGCCCTCAACTCGAACGGGCAGAGCCTTTCGCTGAGCGATCATCTCGGCAACCTGGGCCTCTTCTTCTCCGGCTCCAGGCAGGAGACCGACAGGCGGATCGACCAGCCGGTTCCGCAACTGTTCCACGATCACGGCTTCGACTATTTTCTCTACGGCAAGGCGAACTATGTGCTGAACGAGCACGATTACCTGGCGCTGAACCTGAACTACGGCATCACCCATACCGAGGTGCCGTATGATTCATCGGAGGCGATCACGCTCGACCTCCAGCATACCTACAACGGGTTCCAGACCCTCTCCTTCTTCCACAACGTCTCCGACGATGCCGACCACGAGAGCAATTTCTTCGCGGGGATCTATGCGCGCGAGGGGGGACTTACCTACACGCCGAATCTGGCGGATGAGCCGAAGCAGTTCCTCCACAACGACACCACCACCGGCTACGTCGTTGCGCAGGATCGGTCGTTTACCACGCTCGGCCTCAGAACCAAGTACGATACGCGGCTTTCGCACCAGCTCGGCTATGCCGTGGGGCTGGATCTGAAGAGCACCGTGGGCAACGAGTCGTTCAACTTCATGGCGACCGATGTTCCGGCGCTCCGGAGCGCTAATGCATTTTCGGGATCGGATATCGGCGTCTTCGCGCAGGCGGAGATTCACCCGCTCGAGTGGATGCATCTCGACCTCGGCGCCCGCTACGACCGGCACGCGGCCCCCGGCGCGGCGACCGAAACGCAGCTCAGCCCGCGCGCAAAGCTCAGCTTCCTCCCCGATGAATCGAGCACCTTCTATCTCTACTACGGAAGGCTGTTCGTGCCAACAAACATCGAGGGGCTTCAGTCGATTGCCGGCATCGTGGGGGATACCGCAACCGGCACTCTGGCGCAGCGGGAGCACCTCTACGAGGCCGCCTACGTGCGGAACTGGGAGTTCGGGCTGGCCGGAAAGCTGGCAGCGTTCTACAAGCATCAGACGCCCGGAGTCGATGACGAGACGCTTGGATCGAGCACGATCAAGGTGAATGTGAACATCGCTGAAGTGAACGTGACCGGGCTGGAGCTGGCGCTGACATATGCCCCCCCTTCCTCCCCGTTCTCCGCATACCTCAACGCGGCGCTGATCCATGCATACGGCATCGGCCCGGTGTCCGGCGGATTTCTCAGGGCCGATTCATCCACCGTGCCGTTCGATCTGGATCACGATCAGCGGCTGTCGATGGTGATCGGCGCGAACTATCAGCCGGACGCGTGGTTCGCGCATCTGACCGCCACCTATGGCTCCGGGCTTGCCAACGGCAACGACGACTACGCGTTTACCACCGGCCTGTTCGATTTCAACCAGGGAGCGCATACCACGCCAAGCTGGATTCTGGATGCCGGCGCCGGATACACATTCCAGCTCGGCGACGGGCGGACGCTGGAGCCATCGCTCTACGTGACGAACATCCTCGATCACGCCCATCCCATCAAGGGGGCATTTTTCAGCGGCGCCAGCTTCGAGGAGCGGCGAAACCTGGTGTTCAAGCTGGGGGTGCATCTGTAAGTGGCCCCAACCCTTGTTTCCCTCCCCCGCAGCCGCGTATATTGTCCCCGTTATGCGGATACGTACGCTCCATACCAACATCTCGCTTGCTTCCAGCGGCACCATCCGGGGAGGATCATTCCTCTCCGCATCGGTTGTTGCCGCCCGCATGCGGCGATGGAGCCATACCACCAGCACACTCCCTTCCCGAGCGTAGAGCGCACCCGCGCGATGTTCGATTCCGTCCATGCAGGCATTGCGGCACGTAACGTGTCGGTAACGCCCATGTTCGGCGGCACGTTCAGCCGATCATGGACGAATATCTTCGCCCGTCGTATCAACTACGTTCCACGATCACGGAAGCATCCCAGGAGAGACAGATGTCCATACATGAAACACCCGAGCTGAAACTGGTCACGGCCGATGGCCCGCGCAACCACGGAACCGACGGCGGGCATATCCCCGCGAAGCAGGTTCACGCCTCGCTTGGAAAACATATTCTGGCCGATGGCTTCGATATCGTCCTCGATCTCGAAAAAAGCCAGGGAGCCTATCTCTACGATGCCATCACCGGCAAGCGGTATCTCGACTACTTCACCTTCTTCGCCTCCAACCCGATCGGGATGAACCATCCGAAGGTGGCAACGCAGGAGTTCATCAACAGGATCGGCCATATCGCCCTTCACAAGCCCTCCAGCTCCGATATCTATACGGTGGAGATGGCGGAGTTCGTGGAGACGTTCTTCCGGATAGCCGTGCCGCCGCACTTCACGTACGGCTTTTTCATCGAGGGGGGAGCGCTTGCGGTGGAGAACGCGCTGAAGGTGGCGTTCGACTGGAAGGTGCAGAAGAATTTTCACAAGGGATATACGCAGGAACGGGGGCATCTGGTGCTCCATTTCCGCCACGCGTTCCACGGTCGCAGCGGCTATACGCTCAGCCTGACCAACACCGATCCGACAAAGACCAACTACTTCCCGAAGTTCCCGAACTGGCCCAGGATAGAGCCGGCGCCGGCGACCTATCCCCTGACCGGAGAAAACCTGAGCCGGACGATCGCCGCCGAGGAGGAATCGCTCGCGGCCGTGCGCCAGGCGTTTATCGACAACCCCGATGATATCGCCTGCGTGATCATCGAGCCGATCCAGGGGGAAGGGGGCGACAACCATTTCCGGCCCGAATTCCTCCAGGGCCTCCGCGATATCTGCGACCAGCAGGAGGCGCTGCTGATCTTCGACGAGGTGCAGACCGGCATCGGGCTGACCGGCGAGATGTGGGCGCACCAGGCAATCGGCGTCATCCCGGATATCATCTCCTTCGGCAAGAAGACCCAGGTCTGCGGCATTCTGGTCACCAACCGGATCGACGATATCCCGAACAACGTCTTCCACAAGTCGAGCCGGATCAACTCCACGTGGGGGGGGAATCTGGTCGACATGGTCCGCTTCCAGCGGTTCCTGGAGATCATCGAGGAGGAGAACCTGGTGGCGAACTCCCGCGAGGTGGGCGCCTACCTCCTTGACCGGCTTCAGGCGCTTGCGGACGAATGCCCGAAGTTCATCTCCAACCCGCGCGGCCGTGGCCTGATGTGCGCCATCGACATCGCGACGGCGCAGGAGCGCGATCTGTTCCGGCAGAAATGCTACGACAAGGGGCTGATGATCCTGGGAGCGGGCGATCGCTCCATCCGCTTCCGTCCCCCCCTCAACCTTACCCGCGAGCAGGTGGATGAGGGCTTCGCGATCTTCCACGAGGCGATCGACGAGATTCAGAAGGGATGCTGATCGGCGGATTCAGTCGATGATCGTATCGCGCCACTGTCCACTTCACGGGCCGTGGCGCGTTTTGTTGATATGGGCATGCGGCGCGATGGGACATTTCGGTTCTCCACAACCTAATACCAATCGAGCAATCCTCCTGAGTCATACAATCCGTAGATTGCGTGATGGCAATGAACCGCCGCGGGATCGCCGGTCCCGTCGGTTCCACTCCTTTCCGGTCGTATCAACCAGTTCCCGCAACCCGCACTTCGCATGCGTCGCTTCTCGTTTGTCGGTACCATCCTCGTCGCGCTGACGCTTCTCGTCGGCTTCTCCTGGCTCGGCCTGAAACTGATCGGCAGGTCGTTTGTGAGCAATGGCGAACATACGGATGAGGTGGAAGGGCTCGCGGCGAAAGCCACGATCACCCGCGATCAGTACGGCGTCCCCTATATCACCGCCGAGAGCGAGAACGACGCCTACGCCGCCATCGGCTACGCTCACGCGCAGGACAGGCTCTGGCAGATGGACGTGATCCGGCGCGCCGGGGAGGGCCGTCTCTCGGAGATCTTCGGCACCGCCACGATCGGCAACGATGCGTTCCTGAGGACCATCGGGTTCAAGCGGGTGGCGCAGCAGATCCTGAAGGAGATGCCGAAGAAAACGCGCGACGCGCTCGATGCCTACTGCCGTGGGGTGAACGCCTATATCGAATCGCACAAGGGGCGCTACCCGATGGAGTTCGACGCGCTTGGCTATGTCCCGGAGCCGTGGAAACCGGAGCACTCCGTGATGATCACCCGCCTGCTGGCCTGGGAGCTGAACACGTCGGTCTGGACCGATGTGGTGTTCGCCGATATCCAGCGGAAGGTGGACTCGCTGAAGTTCGCGGAAATCCTCCCCTACTATCCATCCGACGGCCCCACGCTGATCCCCGGCGGGCAGAAACCCGAGCCGATGCTGGAACATCTCCGCAACCCACTCCCCCCGCAACCCGACAGCACAAGGCAGGATTCCGCCCACATCCGCCCCGATACCTCCGCCGGGCCTCTCTCCGATGTGATCTTCATGGAACAGGAGATGCGCGAACAACTGGGCATCAACGGTTCGCATATCGGCTCCAACGCATGGGCGATTGCCGGCAGCAGAACCACAGGAGGCCGCGCGATGCTGGCAAACGATCCGCATCTGGCGCATAGCGCGCCAAGCCGATGGTACCAGACGGTGATGATCTACAACGGAAACCGCGTCGGCGGCGTGACCATTCCCGGCGCCCCGTTCGTGGTGATCGGGCGGAACAACGACGTGGCGTGGGGCATCACCTCGCTCATGGCCGATGAAACCGATTTCTTCACCGAGAAGCTCGACAGCCTGAAGAAGAATACGGCGCTCTACGATGATAAATGGGAGAAGCTGACGCTGCTGCGCGATACCATCACGGTGAAGGATTCCGCATCGGTGCCGATCGTGATCAGGATCGGCCGGCACGGTCCCCTCATCTCCGATGTCCATCCGTTTGCGGCCCCCCCTCCCCGGAAGAACGGAAAGGCCCCGGCCGATACCGCCGTGCTGGAACGTTCCCCGATCGCGATGCGCTGGCGCGGCAATGATGTATCGCAGGAGCTGTCGGCGTGGCAGGGGATGAACAACGCCCACAATCTCCAGGAGTTCACCGCGGCAACGCGACTCGGCGGCGTCCCCTCCCTCTGCTTTATCTACGCCGACAGGAGCGGGACAATTGCGTCGATCCCCGTGGCCCGCATCCCCGTGCGGGAGCTGACGAAGATGAACCTCCCGAACCCCGGCTGGGACAGCCGCTATAACTGGAAGGGAACCATCCCGCCGGAGAAGCTCCCCACCCTCGTCAACCCGCCGGACGGCTACGTGGCGAGCGCCAACAACAAGATTTCCAACAGCCTCCCCTTCGCCACCGGCGATCTCTGGGAGGACCCATCCCGCTCGATCCGCGAGGAGGAGTTGTTGAAGGAGGGGAACAACTTCGGCATCATGGACTTCGTGCAGATGCAGGGGGATGTGGCCTCGCCGCATATGCGCTACATGGCGGAATTCCTGATCCGCGCCTTCCCGGACAGCCTGAAACAGGGCTCCGCCGTCCGCGAATCGCTCCGCCGGCTCAGGGGCTGGGATGGCTCCATGATGGTCGATCTGCCGGAGGCGGCGATCATGGCGCAGTGGCTCCAGACGACGATCGAGATGACCTACCGCGATGAGCTTGGCCCGACACTCTACGAGCACTATGTCCATACCGCGCTCCTGCCGCTGAAGGCCCTTCGCTATCATATGATGATCGACAGCCGCTGGTTCGATGACGTCTCCACGCCGAACCGCCAGGAAACGCGCGATGACATCATCCGCAAGGCGCTCGGCCATGCGCTCGATTCGCTCCACGCCCGGTTCGGCGTGTGGGATATCGCCAAGTGGCGCTATGGCGCCATGCACACTGTCACGTTCCCCCACCTCTTTCAGAAGAACGAGAAGCTCCGCAGCATCGTCAACATCGGGCCGTTCGAGGTGGGCGGAAGCAACACGACGCTCAACAACGGCGAGTGGGATCTCAACGAGCCGTTCAAGGTCCGCCTTGGGCCGTCGATGCGGGAGATCATCGATTTCGCCGATACCTCCGCGTTTATCAGAAGCGTGATCACGACCGGCGCCAGCGGCCAGCCGATGAACCAATTCTATAAGAACCAGACCGTCCTGTGGATGCGAAACGGCTATCTCTCGCTTCAGGGGACCGCGCCAACCGGCACGGCGGTGACATCGACGACGATTCTCACGCCGAGGGAGCATGGGAGCTGAAGCGATCGATTGTCGGGGCGGGTTTGAAACCCGCCCCGACAACTATATCTGATATATCTGACAACAATCAGAGCAGCAGCATGAACGGAAAACGTGTGATTGTCGGAATGTCCGGCGGACTGGATTCATCGGTGGCGGCGGCGCTGCTGGTGGAGCAGGGCTACGACGTGATCGGCATCACGATCAAGACATACCGCTACGAGGATGTCGGCGGCAACGCCGGCAGCGACACAAGCTGCTGCTCGCTGGACGGCATCAACGACGCCCGCCGCGTGGCGATGGGGCTGGGCATCCCGCACTATGTCTACGATTTCACCGAGCGGTTCGGCGAGGATGTGATCGATAACTTCGTGGATTCCTATCTGGCCGGCGAAACGCCGAACCCGTGCGTGATCTGCAACAGGACGATCAAATGGGGGGAGATGATCCGTCGCGCCGACGCGCTTGGGGCGGATTACATCGCCACGGGACATTACGCGAAGGTGCGACGCGATCCGAACGGCCGCCACATCCTGAGCCGCGGCAACGACGCCAGCAAGGACCAGTCGTACGCGCTCTGGGGGCTTACGCAGGAATCCCTTGCCCGGACCATCTTTCCTCTCTCCGGGATGACCAAGCCGGAATCGCGCCAGGAAGCGCTGCGCCGCCGGCTGGCGGTTGCCGGAAAACGGGAATCGTACGAGATCTGCTTTATCCCCGATAACGACTACAACCGGTTCCTGAAGGAAAATGTGGACGGGCTGGAGGAACGCGTCGCGGGGGGGGAGATCGTGAAGGATGGCGCGGTGATCGGCAAACACTCAGGCTTCCCCTTCTACACTGTCGGCCAGCGGAAGGGGCTCGGCCTCTCCTCGCCGGAACCGCTCTACGTGATCGACATCGACTCCGGCACGAACCGCGTCTACGTCGGCGGCGCGGAGGAGCTGATGCACCGCGGCCTGCGCGCCGAGCGGGTCAACCTGATCAAGCACGCCGCGATCGACGAGCCGATGCGGCTGATCGCGAAGATCCGCTACAAGGATGAGGGGGCCCCCGCGCTGGTCCTCACTCTTCCTGATGGAACGCTTGAGGTGAGGTTTGAGGAGCCGCGCCGCGCCATCACAAAGGGGCAATCGGTTGTGCTGTATGATGGCGATGATGTTGTCGGCGGCGGAGTGATATGTGAGTGGTTCGACTGAGTTGCAATGTCGGGGTCGGGGCGGGGGGGGG
>JAQBOZ010000020.1 GCA_028287785.1 Chlorobiota bacterium | reverse complement strand
CCAAGCTCCATCGGAGCGTACCATTCGGCACGGATGCGGGGATGGTACGCTCCGATGGAGCTTGAGCGGGAGATGGGAGCATTGTTGCTACAACCGGCGCGCTCCTGACGGAGCTTGAAGAGAGAAGAAGGGATCGCCGATCGATGATTGTTCAGCAGACGGAAGCGTGGATTCAACCTGAGTCACTACCGCTGGTTGGCAATCATAATGGCGCTTCGCGTCCGTTGACCAGTCGCCGGGTTGGTCGTTCACTCGGATCCTCGTCTACTTTATCGGGGCAATTCCAGTGTCGCTGCTGTTTCCCGGCGACTTGCCGCAATGATCCCTTGAAGGGTTATATTGGGCCTATCCGTTAGAGGTGCCCGCCCGTGTTCCGGGTGAGGCTGAGATGATACTCTGGAACCTGATCCGGGTAATGCCGGCGGAGGGAACACGGATGGAGCAATCCACCCCTTTCCGTGCCATCCATCTTCCGATCGGGCCCATTCCCATTCCTCATGCAGTGCGTTTCATGCGCGTCGTAGCTGATTTCTGTATCCTTGGCGGGGGGATTGCCGGGCTTACGCTCGCACGCTCGCTCTCCGCTTCCGGTCGCACGGTCGCGATCGTGGAGCGCGATGTGGCCGGTCGCGGGGCGGGATATGCCGCGGCCGGGATGCTGGCGCCCCTTGTGGAGGCGCGAGTGGAGGAGCGGGAGGTGGTCGGGTTCGGCTATCGGGCGCTGCTCCATTACCCGGAGTTCGTTGCCGACCTCGAAGCGGAAAGCGGCATGACGGTCGGCTATCGGACGGAGGGGACGCTGATTGTGGGCGTGGACAGGGATGACACGGAGGCGATCCGGCATCAGTTCCAGGAACATCAGGAGCTTGGCCTGCCGGTGGAATGGCTCAGCGGTTACGAGTGCAGAAAAATGGAGCCGTGCCTGGCCCCCGGCATCCCCGGAGGGGTCTTCTCCCCGCGCGATCATCAGATCGACAACAGGCTTCTGCTGGAGGCGCTCCGGATATCCCTTCACCGTCGCGATCATGTGACGATCATCGAGGGAGCCGGCGATGGGGCGATCGTGGAGACCGGCGCCGGCGCGGGGTATGTGGCGGGGGAGCTGACCGTGGAAGCGGGGCATCTGATTATTGCGACGGGCGCGCATGGCGAGCTTCTCGGCCCCCTCGGGCTTGGCGGCGCGATCCGGCCGGTCAAGGGGCAGATCATCCGCCTCGATCAATCATCCATGCCGCTGCTCGATCATGTGGTGCGATCCCCGGAGATGTACCTGGTCCCGAAGCTCGATGGAACAGTGGTGCTGGGGGCCAGCAGCGAGGATCGCGGGTTCGATCCCTCCATAACCGCCGGCGAAATTCTCGAGCTGCTCCGCGCGGCATGGGAGTGCGTCCCCGGCATCTACGAGCTTCCGATCGTCGAAACCAGGGTCGGCTTCCGTCCCGCGACGATCGATCACGCGCCGATGCTGGGCGGCTCCGGCGTCGACAACATCTCGCTGGCGACCGGATATTACCGGCACGGCATTCTCTTCTCTCCCTATGCCGCGGAGATTCTGGCCGCGTATCTTCTGCGCGGTGATGAATCCGAATGGCTGACAACGTTTTCTCCGGGGCGATTCCATGCAACTTCAACTGAACGGCTCTCCTGTTGAGAGCGTCGCCGGAACCCTCAACGATCTCCTTCTCGATCGCGGCGTCGATCCCGGACAGCCGGGAATCGCCGTGGCTGTCAATGGCGAGCTGATCCCGCGGAGCGAGTGGAAGGGGCATCGTCTGAACGAACGGGATGATATCGAGCTGATTACCGCGATGCAGGGAGGCTAACCATGAACAACATTATGAGCACACGTGATTCTGGCACCGGACAGGTCGAAAAGGATGAGGAGATCGGTTCCGATACGTTCAATCTGGCGGGACGCGCCTACCGATCGCGGCTCCTGCTGGGCACCAGCCGCTACCCGAGCCCCCGCATCATGGTGGACGCGATGGAGGCCAGCGGCGCGCAGCTCGTCACCGTTTCCATCCGCCGGATGAACCTCGCCGATACATCCTCCGGCTCCATTCTCGGCTATATCGATCGTTCCTACTACGATCTCCTGCCGAACACCGCCGGCTGCTATACCGCGAAGGAGGCCGTCCTGACCGCGAAGCTGGCGCGCGAGGCGCTGGAGACCGAGCTTATCAAGGTCGAGGTGATCGGGGACGAGGATACGCTTCTGCCGGATGTCGAGGAGCTGCTGAAGGCATGCCAGGAACTGGTCCGGGCTGGCTTTCAGGTGCTGCCGTACTGCAACGATGATCTGATCACCTGCCTCAAGCTCCAGGATATGGGCTGCGCCGCCGTGATGCCGCTGGCCGCGCCGATCGGCTCAGGCATGGGCATCCGCAACCCGTACAATCTTCAGATCATCCGCCAGCGCATCACCATCCCGATGATCATCGACGCGGGGATCGGCACCGCCTCCGATGCCGCCCGCGCCATGGAGCTTGGGGCCGATGCCGTTCTCCTCAATACGGCCGTGGCCGGGGCGCACCATCCCGTGCAGATGGCGCGCGGCATGCGCCTTGCGATCGAGGGCGGACGCCTGGCCTACCACGCCGGGAGGATTCCCACGCGACTCTATGCCGTGGCTTCTTCGCCGACGGAGGGGATGATCGGTCGGGAGAACCCATGAGGGAATGGCCGCCCTTCCGGCTGATGATGATCGTTTCGGATGAGCGGGGTATCGATGACGCCGTCGAGCTTGCCGCCGGGCACCCATCGCTCGGCTTCGGGGCGATGCTTCGCGATCCCGATCATCGCCCCCTCGCGGTGCAGGCCCTTGCCGATGCCGCGCGACGGAAGACCATCCCCGCCAATCTTACCCTGATCTGCAACAGCTTCCGGCCGAATGGCGTGGCATGGCTTCATCTCACATCCGAACAGCTCGTCCGCATGCGTGAGCTGATGCCGCTGGCCCGTGCCGGCGGTCCATTCGGCGCGTCGGTCCACTCGGTGGAGGAGGCGCTGCTGGCGGCGCGACGAGGCGCCTCGTATATCATCGCCAGCCCGGTGTTTCCAACGGCATCGAAGCCGGGGCATCCCGGAATCGGCATCGACGGCCTTCGCGCAATTGCATCGGCGGTTGCGCTTCCGGTCTTTGCGCTTGGCGGCATCGACGGTGGCAAGGCCCTGGCCTGTATCGATGCCGGCGCTTATGGGATCGCCTCCATCTCGTTCTTCTCGCGCGATGCGCGCGGCCAGCTCCACGGATTTCTCGATGATGCCGCATCGAAACTCCATCCCCTTCCCGATATCTCCCAGCGCACCGGCATGCCCGTTGTCCTTTCGATTGCCGGCTCCGATTCCGGTGGAGGCGCCGGAGTGCAGGGGGATCTGAAGACGTTCGAGGCGCATGATGTGTTCGGGACCACGGCCATCACCGCAATCACGGCGCAGAACACGCTGGGGGTGCGCTCAGTTCATCCGCTGCCGGCGCGGGTTGTGCTGGATCAGATGGAGGCGGTGTTCGATGACTTCACAGTGGCGGCGGTGAAGATCGGCATGCTCGCCGATGGCGATATCGTCCGCGCGGTGGCCGCGTTCCTCCGGCCGCGCGCCGGTGAGATTCCGATTGTCATCGATCCGGTGATGGTCTCCTCCAGCGGCCATCACCTGCTGGATGCCGATGGCGTCGCCGCGGTCAGGGATGAGCTTCTTCCGCTGGCGACGTTGATCACGCCGAACGCGCGGGAGGCGACGCTCCTCTCGGGGATCGATATCGTAACGGGGAAGGATGTTCTGGCGGCGGCGGCCGGCATCAGGAATCTTGGAGCCCGCGCCGTGCTGGTGACGGGAGGCGATCGTCCCGACACGATGTTCGGACTTCGCCATTCCGTGGATATCCTGGACGATGGCGCCGAGCCCGAGCTGTTCAGCGCGGAGTTCATCGAGAGCTCCGGCACGCACGGAACCGGCTGCGCACTCTCCTCGGCGATTGCCGCCAATCTCGCCAACGGCCTTCCTCTCGTGCAGTCGATCCAGCGCGCGAAGCTCTATGTCGCCGATGCGATTTTCGATGCCCCCGGCCTGGGGAGCGGGCATGGGCCGCTTCTCCACCGGCGCCCGCCGCAATGATGGAGGAGGATGCCCTGGAAGTGGCCTGGGTTCCATTACGTGAAGGGGTGATTCGATGCCATCGAATCACCCCTTCGTTGTCTGCCATGCTTCGTGAGGGGGCCGTGCCCGCGCTAGTGTACCACCTGGAGCGAATGGTTGAGCCTCCGCGTGCCGACCGTCAGCACGTAGTGATAGATGCCGCTTGCCAGGTTCCGTACATCGACATGAATCCGCTGCTCGCCGGCGTCACGGATGCCGGTGTCCAGCACGCGGATCAGCCGTCCTGCCTCATCGTACAGACCAAGCATCACACGACCGGAGTTGCTCAACTGATAGCGGATTTCGACGAGATCGGTTCCCGGATTCGGGACGCTCTGCCAGAGCTTCACGCCATCCGCCTCGGTTGTTGTTTCGGCTCCGCTGACCGACTGGCTGCCGGCGACCATGTTCGCCCGCGCGCCGCTGCGACCGGTGATCGCGGTCGGCGCCGCCCCGTCGTCGTTACGGCGCGTCTTTGTTGTCGTCGTGCTGATCGTCACCGTTGCGACGGGAAGGTTCGTGGCATCGCTGGAGAACGATAATGTGCCGGCAAGTGTGTTGCCGACGGCCGATCCATCGGCGTTGCAGGTCAGTTCGAGATACTCCGTCTGGCCCGCATCGAGCACAAGGCGTGGCAGCGCGCCGATGGTGATGGCGCCCTTCAGCGAAGCGCTCAACACCGGCCCGCTCAGATGCAGTGGCATCGTCCCGGTGTTGGTGATTGCGATCGTCTGCCGGTTCAACCTGCTGCCGTTCAGCGCCGCGTTGAAGTTCATGGTGTTCGGCGTCAGGCTGATCGTCCGGGTGCCGGCGCTGCCGCTCAGCGTCGCCAGAACGCTGTCGCCATCCGCCAGATGCAGCTTCAATATCGCCGCGCGGCCACCGGGCGCCGTGCCGTTCGGGCCGAACACGATCCCCAGATCGAGGCGTTCGCCCGGCAGGATCTCTCGTGGAAGCGCGGGCCATTTCGCCGCCGGATCTTCCATGAAATCACCCCTGTCCGTTCCATCGATATCGATCTTCGCGATGCTGATCGGGGCGTCGGTAGTGTTCTCAAGGTGGATTGTTCCCCTCGCGCGATCGGTGGCCGTTCCGCCAGCCAGGGCGATGCCGAGGTCGAGGCTGCTCGCCGAAAGGATGGTCGGGCTTGAGCCGAACAGGTCGAGATAGTTTACACCGTGGTCGGCATAGCCGGATGCGCGGAGCGATGAATCGTTCGTGCGCTGCCGCATGGTTGCCCGGCGGGAGCCGGTCCGGCGCGGCGAGAAGGCGACGACCATCGTGGAGTTGGCGGTGTGCGGAGCAATCAGCAGATCGTTCGTTGCCGGGTCGATGGAACCGCGTGGCATCGTCTCGACTGTGAACTCACGCGCATCCCCCGTGGCGATCCGCAGTGCATTGAGCGAGAGGCGCATCTGGCACTCGCCGGTGTTGGCAATGGTGATCGTCATCCGGCTGGTATCACCGACCTTCGTCATCGGAAAGACCACCGTGCGCGGCGCCCCTCCAATGATATTGTCCGACAGGCTGCTGCCGGTTCCGCGCCCCAGCGCGACAAAGTCGAAGATCCCCTCGATCACCCTGTTGCTGGTGTCGAGGCCGGAGGAGTTCTGACCGTTCGTGCGGATGTAGACACTGGCGAACCGTTTTCCCGAGCGCGTGCCGACGAACGTGATGGCGATACGCTGATTTCCTCCCTGCGGGACCACGACCGGCAACCCCAGATGCCCTCCGGTGGCGGCATCGGTCAGGGAGTAATCGGCCATCGGAATCAGCCTGCCGCCCGCATCGCGAAGCGTCCTGTAGCCCCCGCCCTGCCGATAGCTCGTATCGTTTTCATATGCCTCCAGCCCGCCGATCTCGAAGTCGCCGAATCCGACGTTCGTCACCTCGAACGTATAGGTGAACGGCGTCTCGCCAACGCAACTGTACTGATTGTTGAAGAGCTGAGTGTTGGAGTCGAGGACGACCGAGTTATACGTGATGATGCCCCCCGGCGCCACCGAGATGCCGTAGAGCGTGAAGGATCGGGACTGGCCCGCGGCGGTCACCGTCAATGTTGCGGGCACGGCCAGCGTTGCCGGCACCGGGCCGACACCCGCGGGGCTGAATGTGATGGCTGGCGCAATGAACTGCCCAGGGAGCAGGCCGCCGGCGGGCGGCGCGTTGATCGCGTACTGTCCGCCCCCGCCGGTGATGGCGTAGGAGATGAGCGCCGGCGTCGGGCTCATGTTCTGAAGGGCGAATGGCTGGAAACTCTGGCTTGCGTAGCGCCTGACAAGGACGCGGTTGAGGATCGTATCGCCGGTGAGCATCTGGGGCGTTCCGCTCTGGGCAGGGTTGCCGATGTAGTTGACGAACGGGGCCTCCGCCGCCAGGTTCAACACACGACTGAACCCGTTTGGATTGGTGATGGTCAGTGTCGCGTTGCGGACGCCCGTTGCCGTGGGGGTAAAAGTGATGCCGATGGTATCGATGCGGCCCGCCGCCAGCGCGCCGGAAATGCTCCGCTGGTTGTTCGATGTGAAGGTATAATCGGACGCCGCGGCACCTGTGATAGCCATCGTGTAGCTATCGGAACAGGTGCCGCCCGACATCCGCAGGGAAATGGGGCGATACGCGCGCGTGTTGCCGATCTGCGTCATAAGGCCGCTGAACAGTTGCGTTCCGTTGGAGATCTGCGAGCCCGGCGCGCCGTTGTCCGGCCCGGTAAGGCCATTCGCCTGCAATGAACAGGGGGCGAACGTGATCAGCTCTCCCAGCGGAATCGTAACCGCGCCGCATCCCTTGCCGATATTGATATTCGTTTCATTGAATGTCGAGCTGACGAGCGGTATGCCGGTGGAGCGCGAGATGCTCAGGAATCGCGAAGTGCTTGTCGCAATGCCGGTCGATGCCGACTGGCATCCCACAACGTTCCCCTTGCATGGGTCGGAGTTCCTCATGTTCTCGTAGAAGAACTCGATGATATTCGATGTCTCGTACAGGCGGACCTCCCATTTGCTCAGGTTGAGGCCGCGGTTGTAGAGTTCGAGATCGTTCCAGCGGAGCACGAGCGCCCGGTTTGGCGCGGTTCCCAGCAGGGAGTAGGAGACGAACTGGTTCCCGCACTGCACTCCCTGCCCGCCCGAAAAGTGGAGGGAATCCCAGTATGCGGTGATGATCGGATAGGAGGAGGCCGGAAGGCTCCCCTGAAAATCGTTGGCGCCGCTGTTCGATGGGGTTGCCCCGAAGCCGACAAGGCCGTTGGTGTTCAGCCAGAGGCTTGTGTAATCGGTGGTGTCGAATCTGAAGGTAAACCCGATCGGTATCGTCGTTACCTGGTTATCGAAGCCGACGCCCCGGGAGCCCGGCCCGCCCTGGAACACGATGGTGCCGGCCGGCGCCATCGGGAAGCCGGAGCTGACGGTCATCTCATAGCGCAATGGCTGGCTCCAGCCGCGCGCCGCTGGTATCGCCACCATCATGGCGGCCAGGAGTAGGATGTGAATCTGTTTCATACGTTTTTTTGACCCTGCTGTAAGATTATTTCCGCAACAGAAAATTTGCGGAACAATGAGGCGGAGTATTCCCGAGCAAGCCGGCGATGAACGGGTACGCCCGGTCATCAAAGCTCTCTCAATGAACGGCCATTCCGGCGATCGCGATATGGGCGATGGCGGAAGTGTGGCTGAAAGAAGATTATCGGGCACGCGGTGCAATCCCGCGAGGGAGGGGATTTCGGGAGGTAATTATGAACTGTCCCGGTGATATCGGAAATCATCGCGCTGAGCCCGGAAAAATCCGGGAGATGAAGTCCGCACTGTCAGTTTACTCGAAATTCAACGGAGCTGATCGAGGTTGTTCATGGAAAGGCAATTATTCCGGATACGACGATGACCGAATATCGTGATAAAATCCAATCTGAGGAATAATGTTTTTCCATGCTTCGGTATTGTGGGAACAAGGGGGTCAGGGAATGGCCGAACTCCTGGGCTGATTGGGCGTTTTGGAGGATTCCATCCATAAATCGTTAAAAGCGAGAAATTATCGGCGCTTTTACGAAAATGGAGGGCGCCGGGAAGGAAGCCGGATGGCTCGCTGTCATGACGCCGGGGGAATGAAATTCATCACACGCTGTTCGATATATCCGGATAAATATTCTATTATGACGATAAATAATCCGGAATAGTCAAAAATGACAAAGAAATGTCGCCGGTTTTACGATGTTCGATATGCGATTGCATTGTCGCGGGATGATGTGTCGCATCGATGGACGCTTGCGCCATCATTGTCGATCTGGATGACGGGCTCCTGAAATGCGTGCCATCGGCATCTACTCCGGCGTGTCGGTTCCGGGCGTGATGAGTAACCCATGACCGCTGCCCCTGTGGTGAACGATGGTTCGGCGGGATCGCCGCATGACCCTGATCATCCCAACACCGCCGGCCGTTTATGATGGCGTGTTCGCAGGGAACCCCGGACCGTTACGGGCTTCCTGAGCCCCTCCGGCGAGCAGCCCGATCCATACGGTTTCTGGGAGGGGCACCCCCGTCAGGAGAAAGATTCTTATTTTCGGCGGCTATGTCAAGAAAACAGCTCGTTATCGCAATCGATGGGCCGGCCGCCTCCGGCAAAAGCACCACGGCACGCCTGGTAGCCCAGCGTCTCGGCTATACCTATATCGATACCGGGGCCATGTATCGCGCGGTTACGCTCGCGGTGCTGGATGCCGGGATCGATCCGGATGATTCCACCGCGGTGGAGCGTCTTGCCGATGATCTCGCCATCCACCTGGAACGCCTTGAGGATGGCGCCCTTCACGTCTACCTGAACAGCCGGGATGTCTCGGGTGAGATCCGATCACCGGGGGTGACCCGTCATGTGTCGGCGGTAAGTTCCCATGCGGGGGTCCGGCGCCGGCTCGTGGAGCTTCAGAAGCGGATTGGAGAGAAGGGGGGCGTGGTGATCGATGGCCGCGATATCGGCACGGTCGTCTTTCCCGATGCCGATGTCAAGGTCTTCATGGTCGCCGATCTGAACGCGCGCGCATCACGCCGTCAGGCGGAGTTTCAGACGATGGGAGATGATCTTCCGCTCGATGGCCTGGCCTCCGAGCTGGCGGAGCGGGACCGGCTGGACTCCACGCGCGCCGTCAGCCCGCTTGCCAGGGCGCTGGATGCCGTGGAGATCGATACGTCCGGCCTCTCGATCGAGGAGCAGGTGGAGATTGTGATCGGCCTGGCCGAACGGAAATCCGGCGGCGGCGGCTGATCTCCCTCACGCGATAATTCTTCAGCCCTTCCTCAATTCTCGTTATAGATCAATGATTCTCTTCCGCAATATCCGCCTTCTCCATCCCGCGCAGAACCTGGACCGCCGCGCCGATCTTCTGATCGATTCCGGTGTCATACGGTCGATCGGCGAGGATCTTGCCCCCCCCGATGGGGCGGAGGTTCGCGATGCCTCGGCATGGGTGGCCGCTCCCGGCTTCTTTGATATGCACGTTCATCTGCGTGAGCCGGGTGCCACGCACAAGGAGAACATCAGGACCGGCTGCGCTTCGGCGGCCAACGGCGGGTTCACCGGCGTCTGCGCCATGCCGAACACCACGCCGGCCACCGATTCGGTGGAAGTGGTCCAGTCGATCCTCTGGAAGTCGCGCGGGCTGCCGGTGGATGTGCTCCCCTCCGCCGCCACCACGAAGGGACGGAAAGGGGAGGGGCTGGCCCCGATGGGGGAACTGCACGAGACGGGCGTCCGGCTCTTCACCGACGACGGCGATTGCGTGGAATCATCGGAGGTGATGCGCCGCGCATTCGAGTACGCATCGATGTTCGATGGCGCCGTGATCAGCCAGCATTGCGAGGATCACACGATGACGCGCGGTTTCGCGATGAACGAGGGGGCCACATCCACCAGGCTGGGCCTGGCCGGCTACCCGAGCGTGGCGGAGGAGCTTATCATCGCCCGCGATATCATGATCGCGAATTTCTGCGGCGGGCGACCCTATCACGTCTCCCATATGAGCACCGGAGGGGGCGTTGATCTGGTCCGTCGCGCGAAGGCCGGGGGGCGGACCAATATCACCTGCGAGGTGACGCCGCACCATTTCGTGCTGACCGACGAGGCGGTTGCGGCCTACGACACCAACGCGAAGATGAACCCGCCGCTCCGTACCCCGGCCGACGTTGAGGCGATCCTGGAGGGATTTCGCGATGGAACGATCGACGTGATCGCCACCGACCACGCGCCGCACGCGCTGGCTGAAAAGGAGGTGGAGTTTCAGAACGCGCCGAACGGGATCATCGGGCTGGAGACATCCATCGGCCTGAGCTGCACCCATCTGGTGCATGCCGGTGTCGTCTCGCTCGGTCGCCTGGTGGAGCTGATGGCGATCAACCCGCGCGCGATCCTCTCGCAGCCGATTCCCGCGATCGAGGAGGGGGCCGCCGCCAACCTGACGATCTTCGCGCCGGATGAGGAGTGGACCGTGGATACGGCGAAGTTCAAAACGATGTCGCTCAACACGCCGTTCAACGGCTGGACGCTGAAGGGGAAGCCGGTGGCGATCGCGAACAATGGGTCGGTGGTCTGGAGCGAACTGTAGAACATCGATGCGCGCCATCTTCCCCATAGCGCTCATGCTTGCGCTGGCTGTTCCCGCGTCGGCGCAGCCATGGCGGGGGACGCTTCGCGAGTACGATCTGCACGGCAGGGTCTGGAAGGTGGAGCTGTGGTCGAGCGAGCCGCGGAACGGGTCATCATCGACCAGCCTTCTGGAGTTTGATTCGCTGGGAAATCTTCTCAGTGCGAAGGGGCGGGACTCGGGGATACGTTATCTCTACGACAGCCTGGGACGCCGGACGGAAGGGTGGAGATGGGGCGGCACGCGCGATTCGATTCATACCACGTTTGTCTACGGGGAGGATAGCAGGCTGCTGCGCGAGTATGAATCGCGCCCCCTGGGAGGTGACACAGCGCTCAGGATCGATTATCTGTACGATTCACTTCAAAGGGTTATCGCAGTGACGATGACCGGAAGCGGGCCTGCGGCAGTGGTCAGATCGTACGACTACGGTTTTCCCGGCGTCATTATCGAGCGCTTCTTTCAGTCGCTTCCGGAAACGCAGAGCGGCGGGTTTGCCCATACGGTTCCCGTCACAACCACCACGGTCTATCTTCCCGACGGGCAGCGGGTCAGCGCTTGCGACGACGATCCGCGGGCGGTTGTCCTCGGGGGCCGGCGCACTGTTCAGGGCGACGGGGGGGAAGGCACGGTTGTCGATTCCTCCGGGAAGGTGCTTGCGAAAATGCAGTACGAGTATGAGCCGGGGGGGAACTGGATCACTCAGACGGTGTCTACCGACGTGGGGGGCGATGGCACGCCGGCACTGCTTCCGGTCCGGGTCGTCAGACGGGTGATCCATACCATTCCCGGGGAGCTTCCGTGGCCCCCGTCGCGGTAGGCGCCATCACGACAATTCACGGCATCAACGCATGATCACCTTTATCTCCGGCGATCTTCTCCAGGCCGATACCGCGTATATAGCGCAGGGGGTCGCCGTTGGTTCACAGGAGGGGCTAGGGACCGGGCTGGCGCTGAAGATATCGACGAAGTGGCCGGATATCCAGGCCGCGTTCAAACGATATACGCGGAACACGCGATTCGAGGGGGGCGATATCTTCGTTGTGAAGCCATCGGCCGGATCTCCCGGCGTCATCTACATCGCAACGCAGCCCGACATGTACCATGCAACTCTTCCGTTCCTGAACAGGGGGCTCCGGAATCTGGCGAAATACTGCGCGGCACGATATCGTCGGCGTGGGGCTGCCGAAGATCGGCGCGGGGCTTGGGAAGCTGGGCTGGGTGGATGATGTGAAGCCGCTGATGATCCGGCATCTGGAAGCGGGGAGCACGCTCTTCAGCGTCTACGAGGATTTCCGGAACGAGCACGAGGGATAGGAGGGCATGGTGCATGAGGGATAGAAGGACATTGTGCACGGGGTTGTACCCCGTGCACGAGCCATGACGCCCCGTTGGGGCTTGGGATGCGGGGAAAATTCTGCTTTATCTCCTCAAGCCCCGGAGGGGCGCAACTCCTGCTGCGCGGGGCGCTGCCCCGCGCAGCCGACCTAGGTGAACTCCACCAGATCGTGCCGGGTCAGGATGCCGGTGATGATGCCGTAGTCCTCGATCAGGATCGCACGGGCATCCTTCAGATAGCGGATCGCGTTGGAGACATCGGTGGTGTGAGCCACCACGGGGAAGCTGGGCTCCATCACCTCACGCACATGGCTTTCCAGCAGGTTCCTGTCGCTCAGCACCGCGGTCATCACCCGGTTGTCGCGGAGCGATCCCACCGATTTCCCATCCTCCATCACCGGAAGCTGGCTGAACCCCTTCTGGTTCATCAGATCCAGCGCCTCGCGCACCGTCATCTCGGGGGTTGCGGCTATCAGCGCGGCGCCCCCGGAGCGTCCGCGCAACTGGAGGACCACCTGGAGCGTCACCTTCTCGCTCTCCAGAAAGCCCTTCTCCTGAAGCCATTCATCGGAATGATGCTTGGTCAGATAGCGCTCGCCGGTGTCGCAGACGATCACCACCATCACATCTCCTTCCTTCAGATCCTTCGCCTTGCGGGCCGCCACCACCAGGTTCATTCCCGTGGAGCCGCCGCAGAAGATCCCCTCCTCGCGCGCCATCCGCCGGGCCATCGCGAACGCATCGCGGTCGTTCACATTGATCACCTCATCGACGAACTCGAAGTGGAGATTGCCCGGAATCCGTTCCTGCCCGACCCCCTCGATCAGATAGGGGAGCGACTCCACGAGCCGCCCGGTATCCTTGTAGGTCTTGAGCGATGAGCCGGTGGGATCGGCGGCGATCACCGTTATATCCGGGTTCTTCTCCTTCAGGAACCGCCCGCAGCCGCTGATGGTCCCGCCGGTGCCGATCCCGGCGACGAAGTGGGTGATCTTCCCCTCGGTCTGTTCCCAGATCTCCGGGCCGGTGCCGTAGTAGTGCGCTTCGGGGTTTGCGGGGTTGTCGTACTGGTTCAGCATGATGGCGTTCGGGATCTCCCGTGCCAGCCGCTGCGCCGTGTTGTAGTAATACTCCGGCGAGCTTGGCTTGGCGGCCGACGGGACGATCAGCACATCGGCCCCCATCGCCTTCAGATACCGAACCCGTTCCACCGATGCCTTGTCGGTCATCACGAAGAGAGAACGGTATCCCTTCTGAATCGCGGCCAGCACCAGCCCGATGCCGGTGTTGCCGCTCGTCGGCTCGATGATCAGCCCGCCCGGCTTTATCTTCCCCTCGCGCTCCGCGGCATCGATCATCCTGATGCCGATCCGATCCTTGACCGAACCGCCGGGGTTTGCGCTCTCCAGCTTTGCCAGGACCAGCCCCTGGCCCTGATCGACGACATGGCGGAGCTTGATCATCGGGGTGTTGCCGATCAGGTCGACAACGGAGTTCAGATAGTTCATGAGGCGGATCGATTGCGTGTTGCTGTTGCCCCGAAGCGATGCCGGGAGACTGGGTTGCGAACCGGACGGGTTGGCGCGTCCCCGAAATTACGGTTTCGCGGCTCGGCGAAATAATGGCCGGAGCCCGACGGGTGATATTTTTCACATTATTTCACCGGCCCGCGTTTAGTAGATTGGCCGGCATGCCCCGAATCGCGGGGGGATCTGGGCCGGTGATCCGGCGGCTGAATCACTTCCGGTGCCCGGTCTTTTGAACAATGCCCTGTACATGGGATGATTCCCCATGCACGAGCTATGGCGTCCCGCTGAGGCTGAGGGGCGGGGCCTCCTCAAGCCCCGGAGGGGCGCAATCCCTGGTGCGCGGGGCATCGCCCCGCGCACCCTGCATCGGTGGCTGTTCCACAGTCTGCCGGAGGTTTCATCGAACAGAGTGCGTGCATTCTCATGATTTATTTCGATAACGGATATCGCGTTCTGGGGCTTTTCAACGGGGCGACCCGTGGGGATGTGTGGTCCACGTTCCACCGCGCCCGCCTGGGCCGGAGGGTGGAGGAACTGGCGAACCCGGACGATCCTCTCCTTCGGTTGAACGCCCGGAGGTTTGCCGAGGGCGATCTGCGGGATGCCAACAACGCCCTGAACAATGTAAAGCAGCGGCTGCGCGAACGGCTCCTCTGGTTCTCCAATGAAACCCCCGCCGATCGCGATGCAATCGGGCTGATGCGGGAGGGACGATATGAGGAGGCGGCAAAACGGTGGGAGGCCGATCCTTCGGTGGACTCGCGCGCCAATGCCGCTCGTATCCGTCATATGCTGGCGATGGTGAGAGATATTCCCGCTCTTCAGCCGGGCGCCGGCCAGACGGTGGAAACGATCGTCGGCGCCTGGAAGACTGCAATGGGGCTCTGGGGCTCGCTTATCAGGATGACGGAGTTCTGGGACCATCTGGCCGCCCAGGAGTCGCGCGCCGGGTTCGAGCCGATTGCCACCGGGGATGACTTCGTGGAATTGCGGCATAACGCCTGGGAACTGCTGCTTGGCCCGTCCGCCGTCATGGTGGCGGAGCTGGTGAAGGGGCGGCGCTTTTCCAACGCGCGCCATCATCTCGAGATGCTCCGGGAGGCGGGGGCGCCGCAGCGGAGCATCACAGTGCTGGAGACCGATTCCTTCGTCAGCGTGGAGTCCGAGGTTGCCACCATGTGCGATGCGATTCTGGCCGATCTGAAGCAGTGGAGCCGGATGCACGAATACCGGGAGAGCTCGCTGGATTCCGCCTATGAACGCTACCGGCGGGAGGTCTACCCACTGGTCAGCAAGCTGTCGGAGGGGACCGGGGCGGACTTCGGGCCATCGCGCAACGTCTGCAAAACCGCCGCCGAGCTGCTGATGGAACTGGCTTCGGAGGCGCAGGCGCAACGGAACACGACGTTCGCGCAGAACCTGGCCCGCGAGTCGAATGCCGTCGCCAGCGGGACGTTCACCCGCCGGATCACCGAGACCACGACCAAGGTCAAGCCATACAGCTCCGGCAGGCCGGCGCGTTCCCCGCGGGGATCGTCGGGTGGCTGGAGGATTTACTGGCTTGTAAAGGGGGCGCTCATCATCATTTACGTTCTGGGGCATACGGGGGGATCATCATCGAATTTCCCCACGAACTATCCGGATGGTTATCGATCAACGTATCCTTCGAGCGATTACCCGTCAATCGATCCGGGTCCGTCGAAACGCTATCAGAGAATTCATGCGAATGACCCCGGCCTGATGGAGCCGTCCTACTTTCGCGCCGCCAGAACGGAGGAGGATCGTGCCTATGTGCACGAGCTGGTGCGGCAGGACTATTTTCTGAGCCAGCGGATCGATTCCCTCTATGCGATGGTCGATACTCTCGATGCCTACCGGGGGAGTGTCGACCAACACTCGGATACCAGCGGCAGGGGGCGGCGATTCAACATCGCTCATATCCCCGATACATCCGGCTCGACAGCCGTGAAGGATAAGTGGCTGGCGACTCTGCTGACAAATTATCGGGACAAGTGGAACGAGTTCTCGAGCCGCTACAGGGAGTATAGCGATACGATGGCCGCGGCCAACAGGAATATCGCGGCGCTCAGGAAGTCGATAGCGGATGAGGCCAGCGTGTTCAAGTTCATGGAGATCGATAAGGAGCTTGCTGATTCCTATAACCTGCACAAACACGCCACCGCCATCCTCCGCGCGCCCTCGTCGCGGTAGGGGCGGGTGGACCCGGTCAACCCGAATCATGATGAACCAATGAGCGAACAGGCGGATGGACTGGAAGTCGGGCGCGATACGCTTGCGACGCTGGCGCTGGAGACATGGCGCGCGGCGCGCGAGGTGGAACGTGGAAAAGATCTCCCCGGCAGCGTCGGCCTGCGGTATTCACTGCGGAAGATCCGGGCGGCGCTTGAGGAGATCGGCATTTCCTACGTCGACGCCGCGGGCGGTGAGTACCATGCCGGCATGGCCGTGGATGTGGTCGATATCGACGGCGATGAGAGCGGCGATACGCAACTGATGATCAAGGAAACCGTGGCCCCGATTATCCTTCTCCGCGGAGCACTGCTCTCGTGGGGGGAGGTGGTGCTGGAGCGGCGGCCGGTAACGCAACAACCCATTTGATTGATAGAGGACATGAGCGGCACAATCGATTTCGGAATTGATCTCGGAACCACCAACTCGGCTATCGCCCGATACGACGGCGCGGAGATGAGGATCTTCAAGAACCGCGACCAGATGGACGTGACGCCGTCGGTGGTGCAGGTGGATAAATCGGGGAGGGTCATCGTGGGACGGCGGGCCTACAATTCCCTCTTCACCGATCCCGACAATGTGGCGTGCGAGTTCAAGCGGTGGATGGGGCAGAGCGACAGGAAGAGCTTTAATGCCGCCGGTCGCGATTGTTCCGCCGAGGAGCTTTCGGCCGAGGTGCTGAAATCGCTTCTGGAGGATGCGCGGCGGCAGACGGGTGAGATCGTCGATTCCGCGGTAATCACCGTGCCGGCGGCGTTCGGTCAGCTTCAGTGTGAGGCCACCGGGCGGTCGGCGCGGCTGGCCGGTCTTGCCGAGGTTTCGCTCATTCAGGAGCCGGTGGCCGCGGCCATCGCCTACGGCATGAAATCCGACGCGCGCGACAAGCGCCTGCTTGTCTACGATCTGGGCGGCGGCACGTTCGATGTCGCCGTCATCTCCACGCGCGACGGGCAGCTTGTGGTGCTGGATCATCGCGGCAACAACATGCTCGGCGGAAAGGATTTCGACCGGCTGATCGTCCGGAAGCTGCTGCTGCCGAGGCTTCGTGAAGCCTTCTCGCTCCCGACCGGCGAGGGGGCCGGGGCCGATCAGCGTCGCCTGCTTCAGACGCTCCAGAAGAAGGCGGAGGAGGTGAAGATCGATCTCAGCTTTGCGACGAGCGCCATCGTCTCGATCTTCGATGCCGGGACCGATGCGGATGGTCATGAGGTGGAGATGGAGTTCACGCTGACCCGTTCGGAGCTGAACCAGATCGCCGAGCCGCTGATCGAGCAGACGCTCGACCTCTGCCGCGAGGCGATCGACGGCGGAAGAATCAGCGCCGGTGATCTCTCCACCGTGGTTCTGGTCGGCGGCCCCACGCAGATGCCGATTGTGCGCGAGGCGCTGGCCTCCGCGTTCAACACCCCGCTCGATTTCTCGATCGACCCGATGACGGTGGTGGCGCAGGGGGCGGCCATCTACGCATCCACATGTCCCCGCACGGTGATGCCGGCCTCCGCGCCGGTTGCCGGCACGGTGGCGCTGACGCTGGCCTACGAGCCGGTATGGCCGGAGACGACATCGCTGGTGATGGGGAAGATCGATGCCGACGGCTCCGGTGCATCGGCGACCGAGATCTTCATCGAAACCGAAAGCGGGCGGTGGAACAGCGGCTGGCTTCCGATCCGCAACGGCGCGTTCGATGCGGTGGTGAGCCTGCTTGAAGGGAAGACCGAGCGTTTCAAAATCTCCCTCCGTGGCGCGCCGGGAGAGGAACTGGTGGCGCGCCCCGATTCCTTCTCCATCCGTCATGGGCTTCTCCTCTCCGAGCCGCCGCTTCCCCATTCGATCGGCGCGGAGATCGTGCGGCAGGATGGAATCTCGGAGTTCGATGTGATCTTCCCCCGCTCCACGCCGTTGCCGGCCAGCAGGATCATCACCTACAAGGCCAACAAGACGCTGAAGCCTGACTCCGGCGAGCATATCGCCATCAAGCTGTGGGAGGGGGAGTTTTCCGATCCGGCCACCAACACCTTCGTGGGAGCGTTGAAGATCGCCGCCAACAATATCCGCAGGCCGCTCCACGAGGGGTCCGATATCGAGCTGTCGGTGACGATCAACACATCCCGGCAGATGGAGGTTCATGCGTTTGTCCCGAGCCTTGGCTCGCACTTTCAGGAGAACGTCTACGTCGCGCAGGAGAACGATCCGAACCTGCTGGAGAAGGTGGCGAACCTCGATTACGATATCGAGCAGCGCCGTGAGAAGATCGAGCTTCTCGACCGTGCCGCCCGCCAGAACAGCAGCTACGACCTGCTCGCGAAGCTGAAGTCGCTCCGCGTCGAGGCCGATGATCTCTGGGTGGAGTACGACGAATACCGGCAGGGGGAGAAGTACCCCGATGATGCCCGCCGCATCTACCAGAAGTTCAAATCGCTCTCCGGGAAAATCAGCGAGCTTGAGCGGAAGATCTCGCCGACCGACCGCTTTCAGGTTGCGATGACCAGCCTGATGGAGATCAGGGGGGAGGCGGAGGTGGTGATCGGCCTCTACGGCAACCCCGTCGACAAGGTCGAGTGGGAGCGGCTCTGCAAGGATGCCGACGAGCAGATCCGTCGCGAGGACGCGCGCGGCCTGGAGCGGCTGGCGGAGGATTTTCGCCAGCTCCGCTGGAGGATCGTGGTGATGCAGAGCTGGTTCTGGAAAAACCAGCTTGCCTATCTCCGGCACCGGAGCTTCCTCGATCCCGCCGCCGCCCAGCGCCATCTTGAATCGGGTCAGAAGGCGCTCGAACAGAACAACGAATCGGGGCTGCGGGAGGCGGTGCGCGGTCTTTGGAAGCTCCTGCCGGAGGATGAGGAGGATGTGGAGCAGAAACGGGTGATGGAGTCCGGCATCCGGCGTTCGATGCGGTGAGCATCACGGGCCGGACGGCGCGGGAGTGCCCGCTCGATCAACGATGATAAACGCGATGGGAGGTGGAACGATCATGCCGATGGAAATCCGCGAGCTGCGTGCCGGAGATGCGGCAATTCTTGGGACCGCTCCCCCCGGTGAGGTGTTCGACAACGATATCGATGAATTCGCGGCAAGGGATTTCCTGGCCGATCCCCGAAACCGGATGGTGGTGGCGATCGATGACGGGGTGGTGGTGGGGATGGTCTCCGCCGCCCTTCATATCCATCCCGACAGGGGGCGCCCGGAGTTATGGATCGATGAGGTGGGGGTGGCTCCAGGCCATCACCGGCGTGGCATCGGTCGCCGGATGATGCTGGCGATGCTCGACATCGCCCGGAGGAGCGGATGCGGTGAGGCATGGGTGCTTACCCACCGCTCGAATGCGCCGGCAATGGGGCTCTACAACTCGATCGGCGCCAACGCGGAACAGGAGGATGCAGTGATGTTCACATTTCATCTGGACGCCGGAGATATGGGTGATGGGAATGAGGGGGCAGGGTAATCACCCTCGGATTATTCTTTCTGCCCGGACACATGAATAATGCCAGGACGAAAAAAGAAGAGTTGGTGTTGCCTGTGCTTTTCTATTGTCGGAGTCGCTTTGGGCTGTTTGGTGGGGTCCGTTCGGAATCGTGGCGTCTATTGCAATTATCGTTGGGGCGCGGATTTTTATTCCATCACCATGTTCAGCCAGGCTCGGAGATGAATATTAAATGATAAAAGCTGTTCGCACATTGTTGAATAATCTCATTAACCATAGAATATTTCCAAGCCCCGGAGGGGCGCAACCCCTGGTGCGCCGGGCATCGCCCGGCGCACGCATATCCAGCCGGATCAACAGCATCGCGCGCGAAATCCCATCGGCATCTACATCGTTTTCGTAACTCCCGCGAAATATTCATTCATCGCTCAACATCCCTCATTTTCAACAGAGCGCGACGGTGGCGCTGCTTTGCGGCGCTGAGCGTGCAGCCCATCCTGCCGGCGACCCCCTGCAGCGTTTCTCCCCGGATATCGTGTTCCCGTACCACCTCCGCCATGATCGGGGAAAGCCGTGCCATAAGGGCCTCCAGCGTAAGGACCGCATCCCACGACGCCTCCGGCGACTGGCCGAACCGTCGAACGGCATCGAGCGCCTCGCGGCTGGCTTCGCGGGGATAATCGGCATCCGGATCGTAATCGAACGGGATATGGATCAGCCGGCGGCGGCGTCCCTGTTCGCGGAGAAGCGCGCGCGTGGCGGTCAGCGCAATCCATGAATATGCGGCCGGGGGATCAAGCGGAAGCTCGATATCCCCCTTCGTATAGAATTTCTCAAAGAAGATCGAGCGCGCGTCATGCACGGCATCGCTGATCTGCTCGGCGGAAATTCCGGTAAATCGGGAGAGCGTTGCGCGGCGTATCGCCGTGGTGATGAATTCAAGTTCCTTCCATAACATGGTGATCCTCCCTCTGAATAATTCGCGTTGAGCGGATCGCGGCGGGTTGCGCCGTTAATGGGGGTGCGCGATCCGGTGAACGATTTCGTCCGGCGTTCGATAACGCGCGGAATATTGTCGGGTTGTTTGGGAAGGGGAGCGCTTCCGTGTGAATGCTGCTGTGATAGTCTACGAGATCAGCGAGTGAATCCGGTCTCCATCTGGACCTTGCTTCAATATAGGCCGGCCGATGCGACATCGCAACAATTTTTCAATCCCGGCCATTGCCGAAAAAACATCGTCGGATGTTGCACCGCATCGACAATCTACCGAGCTTGATTTCCGTCCTTACCCCGTTGCACGCGAAATTCCATGGGCAATGCCCCGCTTTCAGCCTCGCGTGGTATAATAAACTCAGCACGGACAGAGATATTCATGCAGTTCCAACTCGAATCCGAATACAGCCCATCGGGAGATCAGCCGGAGGCCATCCGTCAGCTTGTCGAGGGGGTGAAACGGGGGGACCGGTTTCAGACGCTTCTCGGGGTGACCGGAAGCGGAAAAACCTATACTGTCTCCAATGCGATCCAGCAGCTCGGCCGGCCGACGCTGGTGATATCGCATAACAAGACGCTCGCGGCGCAGTTGTACGGGGAGTTCAAGAACTTCTTTCCCCACAACGCCGTGGAGTTCTTCATCAGCTACTACGATTACTATCAGCCGGAAGCATATATCCCCAGCACCGACACCTTCATCGAGAAGGACTTCAATATCAACGATGAGATCGACCGGCTCCGCCTGAAGGCGACAAGCGCGCTGCTGGACGGCAGGACCGATGTGATCATCGTGGCCTCCGTCTCCTGCATCTACGGCATCGGATCGAAGGAGGCGTACGGCGGCCAGCTTGTGCGGATCAGGAAGGGGGACCGCATCGAGCGGAACCAGCTTCTCTATCAGCTTGCCGATATCCATTATTCCCGCAACGATGTCGATTTCTTCCGAGGCAATTTCCGCGTGCGCGGCGATGTGGTCGAGGTGATCCCGGCCTATGAGGATGATCTCGGGATCAGGATCGAGCTGTTCGGCGACGAGGTTGAGCGGATCTCCCATATCGACCGTCTCACCGGCCGGATGATCCGCGAAGTGGATGCGGCCACGATCTACCCGGCCAAGCATTTCGTGACGACAAAGCCGGAGCTCTCCCGGTCGATCAACGAGATCAGGGATGAGCTGTTCGTCAGGTTGAAGGAGCTGCGCGATGACAACAAGCTGCTGGAAGCGCAGCGTCTGGAGCAGCGGACCCTGTTCGATCTTGAGATGATGAAGGAGCTGGGCTACTGCTCCGGCATCGAGAACTATTCCCGCATCCTCGCGGGGCGTGCCGCCGGTGAGCCGCCGTCCACGCTGATAGACTACTTTCCTGATGACTTCCTGCTGGTGATCGACGAAAGCCATGTGACGCTGCCGCAGGTGCGCGGGATGTATAACGGGGATCGCGCCCGGAAGATGACGCTGGTGGAACATGGGTTCCGGCTCCCCTCGGCGCTCGACAATCGTCCCCTGAAGATCGATGAGTTCATGTCGCGCATCGGGCAGACGATCTTCGTTTCGGCGACGCCGACCGATACCGAGCTTGAGTTGTCCGGGGGGGTGATCGTTGAGCAGATCATCCGTCCCACCGGCCTGCTGGACCCGCTTATCGAGGTCCGTCCGGTGAGAAATCAGATCGACGATCTGATTGCGGAGATCAAGGAACGTATCGGGAAGGAGGAGAAGGAGCGGGTGCTGGTGACGACGCTGACGAAGCGGATGGCGGAGGATCTGACCGATTATCTGATGGAGCTCAACATCAGGACGCGCTACATCCATTCGGAGATCGACGCGCTGGAGCGGGTGGAGATCCTTCGCGATCTCCGTCTGGGCGCCTACGACGTGCTGATCGGCGTCAACCTGCTGCGCGAGGGACTCGATCTGCCGGAGGTCTCCCTCGTCGCGATTCTGGATGCCGACAAGGAGGGCTTCCTGAGGAGCGCGCGATCGCTGATGCAGACGGCGGGGCGCACGGCGCGCCATCAGGAGGGGCTGGTGATCATGTATGCCGACAGGATCACCGATTCGATGCGCTCGGTGATCGATGAGAGCGGTCGCCGTCGCGAGCTGCAGATCGTCTACAACACCGAGCACGGCATCGTCCCGACGACCGTGAGGAAATCGCGCGAGTCGATCATGGGCTCAACCGCGATCGCCGACGTGAAGGCGCATCGCGATCAGAAGAGGAAGGATGCCGAGAAGAAATCGATGTCCGTGGAGGAGCCGGTGCTGAAGTACATGACCACCGAGCAGAAGAAGGACCTGATCGAGCATCTTCGCGACGAGATGAAGCGCGCCGCGAAGGAGCTGGAATATGAGCGCGCCGCCGAGCTGCGCGACGAGATCGGCCGGCTGGAGGATTCAGTGAAGTGATGCAGTGTCAGCAGCAGCGTCATCATCATTATTGTCGCGTTATTGTCGGGGCGGGTCTAAGACCCGCCCCGACGCGTTTCAATGCGATTTCGATATGATTTCGATACGATAACGATATCTCTCGAATTACTTCCGCAATCCATTGGTGAAATTATAGCTGAACCCGACGAACCATCCCAGATCGAGCCGATCCGATGTCGGAACCTCCACCGCCACGCTCCCCTTGGTATCCAGCGTTCCCCCCACGGCATAGCCATCCGCCAGACGTGTGACCTTTCCCATCGTCACGCCGCCGTTGATGCAGAACTTGTTATCGCCAAGGAGCAGGCTCGGGCCGAAGAGAAACTGGATATTCGAGAAGGTGTTCGTGAAGATGCCGAGGTTGGTGCCGATTCCCCACGGCTGATAATAGAAGTGCATCAGCGCGCCGGGGCCGTAGTTGAGGACATCCCCCTTCTTCTTCAGGATGATCTGCTCGCCATTCTCCAGCCGTGTCGTAAACGATTCGTTGACAAGGCTGCTGAGGAAGAGCCCCGCGCTTGCGTCGATTTTCCAGCCACCATTGACCTTGACGTTGTAGTCCAGATTGAACGGCTTCACATCGTAGGTCGGCAGGTTCGTCTCCGCCTTGCGGCGCCCGTCGATGGCGAAGTTTACGACATCGCCGCTGGCCTGGACCTTGAATGAGTTGAAGCTGAAGGAGGTGTTCTGCACCTGATCGAACATGTCGGCGGTGTTCCCCACCTTGGTCATCCACGCCCCTTTCGCCAGATCGTTGTAGGCGCGCGTGGCGTTCTTCATGATATCGGACATCTCCCGCTTGCTTGCCGTGTCCAGGATCTGGTACTCGGAAAGGAGGCCGGTATAGGCCTTGGAGACGGTGCCGTAGATCTCCTCCCCCTTCATGATGAAATCGTTCCGTCCGTACATCTTCGCCCCCCCCGTCACCTCGCTCAGTCGCGACTGGATCTGATCCTTGAGCTGTTTCTCATCGATGAACGGCTGCCGCAGCGCGGAGTAGAGATAGTCATCGAACAGGAGGAAGCCGTAGAACTTGGTGTACTGCGTCCTGAAGCCCGAATAATCCTCGCGAAAGTGGGAAACGGCGGCCACATTGATCCGGCCGCCATCGTTCACGTTGATGACCGTGGTCTCGGTGATCGTATCCACCAGATCGGCGCCGTGGAAGGGGAGGCGAACCGGCTGCGGAAGGGTGGTATTGTAGATGATCGCCTTGTTGTTGATCGAGACATCGTAGACGAACGGGTTGATATTGGTCAGTTGAAACGAGACCATATCCCCCTCGTTGACGGCCATTCCGCCCCCCGGAGAGACGGAGAAATTGTTGTTCGCCATGTCGTACGTGACGTTCATGCTCCTGGTGGCCTGGAAGGAGCCGCAGCCCGCAAGCGCCAGCGAGGAGACCATGAGAAGGAGGGGAAGTGGCAGTTGGCGTTTCATGATGACTCGATATTGATGGATGAAATGCGGACCGTATCGCGATGAACGGACCGGTTTTCAATCTGCCTTCCGAGAATTCGGGAGCATGTGGCGCCGGTCGCTGATTGTTTCAGCAAGTGGCCGGTTGAATCGCCATATCCTCGGGAAGTTGCAGGGATGCCTATTGATCAAACACCCACGGGAAGTTTTGGTTACGGGCGAACCAACGAAACCGGGTGGAAGTGTGAAAGGGAAATCGGCATCCCTCCAGATCGATGCCATAAGCCGGATCGGCCCCGGCATTGTGCTCATCTGAGGCACGGAATCTCAAACGGATATATACGAAACTCGATGCGGGTAGAATGACACACCAGCGCTCCGTATGTCACGGAACGGCGAATCCATTGCGTCATGATGGTTTCCGGGGCATCGACGGAGGCTGATCGTATCGGAAAAGAGGAGGTCGCAATTCCCGTGTGGGAGATCGTGACCCCGTTCAGCATCAGGCTGTCCGGCGCTGGCCGGAGAACCTGTCGGGTCGATGGACGATCAGTTGTCCATGACCATGATCCGCCTGCTCGTCGTCTCGCCGCCGATGGTCGCCTGCACGATGTAGTTGCCGGCGGGCCATCCCTTCGTGTCGATCTCCGCATGACCGTCGGCCGGGCGGTTGAGCGTGGAGATGATCATTCCCGCCATGTCGCTGATCGTCAACGCGATGGCGGCCCCCGGAGCCGGCCGGTGCTCCAGCACCAGCATGCGATCCCCGGTGATCGGGTTCGGATAGACCTTCGGATCGCTCGAAGAGCAGGCATGCCACGATGATCTGGCCGGGATGTATGCTGCCGTTGCGGTTGTTCATGGTGCCGTGATGTGATTTCGGACGCCATTGCGCGCCGTCTGTCATGGAGTAAATGATGTCTCTGCCCGGACTGCGGCCATCATCGCGGTGGGAACGAATCGGATGGTGGTTCGGTCGGGGAGAGGGGACCACACAGCGAGGGAATGGGAGAGTTGAAGTCAACGGGACAACCGGTGCCATGCGTAGTGACTCAGGTTGCGTCCATCCTCCGGTCTACGAACGCTCATCACTCTTCAAGCTCCGTAGGAGCGTGCCGGTTGTAGCAACAAAGTTCCCATTTCCCGATCAAGCTCCAGAGGAGCGAACCATCCCCGCCTCCTGAAGCACGGTGCGCTCCGATGGAGCCTGAGATCATGGGAAGCGTGACGATGCTACAACCGGTTCGCCCCGATGGGGCTGGAATGGCGGATACCGGATGCTCTCCATGATTTCAGACATCCTGAACCTCGCCCCAAACTGACTCACTACCCTGCCATGATACAGGAGAGTTTCCCCGTTTGTCTTTGTATCTTTGCCGGAATACATCTTCGGGAACTCGTACTTTCGTGCTCCTGAAGCTCTTGACTGACGGCATGGGGCGCTGGCCCGCGGACTTTTTATTTGTGGACGGGGACGATGGCTGACGGAAATCTTCCGATCAAGACGGTTGCAAGCAACCGCAAGGCACGGTTCGAATTCGAGATCCTCGAGAAGATCGAGGCGGGAATCGTCCTGCGCGGCACCGAGGTGAAATCGATCCGCGAGGGGCATATCTCCCTTCAGGAGAGCTATGCGCTGGCCCAGGGGGATGAGATGTGGCTGGAGGGATGCACCATCCAGCCCTACTCGCAGGGGAACATCAACAACCATGAGCCAACCCGGCCGCGGAAGCTCCTGCTTCATAAAAAGGAGATCCGGAAGCTGACCCAGCGGATCGCGGAGAAGGGGCTGACGCTCGTCCCGCTTTCGATGTACTTCAAGGGATCGAACCTGAAGATCGAGCTGGGAGTTGCCCGCGGCAAGAAACTGTACGACAAGCGCGAGACCATCAAGAAGCGCGAGAACGAACGGAGCCTTCGCAGAAGCGAGGATTGACCGACGATTGCGGGCCGCTCACCCCGATGTGGCCCGGCGGGTATGTGACGGCGCATCTCCCGAGCGCCTGGAATTTTTGATGAGAGACTACCAACTATGACCAGAATTCAATTTCCCTCCGTCAACGAGCAGATGGATCTGATCCGTCGCGGGACGGTGAGCATCATACACGAAGAGGATCTGGCGGCGAAGATCGTCAGGGCGATGGCAAGCGACACCCCGCTCAATGTCAAGCTGGGCGCCGATCCGTCGGCCCCCGACCTCCATCTGGGACACGCCGTCGTCCTCCAGAAAATGCGCGACTTCCAGGACCTGGGGCATCAGGCCATTCTCATCGTCGGGGATTTCACGGCGATGATCGGCGACCCGACCGGCCGCTCCAAGACCCGACCGGCGCTGACGCTGGAGGAGACGCAGCAGAACGGCCGGAGCTACTTCGAACAGGCCACCAGGGTGCTCTCCTCCAAGCGCATCAGGATGGTCTATAACTCCGAATGGCTCGGCAAGATGACCTTCAACGATGTGATCAAGCTGGCCTCGCAGTATACGGTGTCGCAGATGCTGGAACGGGATGATTTCCACAGGCGCTTCGAGTCCGAGACGCCGATCTCCGTTCACGAGTTCCTCTACCCGCTCGCCCAGGCGATGGACTCGGTCGCCATCAAGTCGGATGTGGAGCTGGGCGGGACCGACCAGACCTTCAACCTGCTGGTGGGGCGCGAAATCCAGCGCTCCTACGGCCAGGAGCCGCAGTCGATCGTGACGACGCCGCTGCTGATCGGCACCGACGGGCACGATAAGATGTCGAAGTCGCTCAACAACTACGTCGGGCTCGGTGATTTCCCCAACGACATGTACGGAAAAATCCTCTCGATCCCCGATGAGCTGATGCCCGGCTACTACAAGTATGCCCTCTTCTATCCCCCCGACGAGCTCGACGCCGTCGCCGCGCAACTGGCCGATGGGCAGCTCCATCCCCGCGACGCGAAGCGCCGTCTGGCCCGCGAGATCGTTGCCCGCTACACCAGCGAGGGAACCGCGCAGAAGGCGGAGGAGGAGTTCGACCGCGTCTTTATCCAGAAGGACGTGCCGGAGCAGATCGATTCCCATCATGTCGATGGGCCGATGGTGATTCTCGATCTGCTGGTGCAGGGAGGGCTGGCGGCATCGAAGGGGGAGGCGAAGCGGCTGATCCAGGGGGGAGGCGTTTCGATCGATGGCGTGAAGGTGGACGATGTCAACTTCGTCTACCAGCCCGCGGCCGATGCCGTGCTCAAGGTCGGCAAGAGACGATTCCTCCGGCTGACGAACGCGTAACGCGTCGGGGGACGTTTCAAACGTCCTCCCGGAATAAACGTCCTCCCGGAATAATGGACCCACAAACCAACCGCCGTGCCGACGGCGCCATCCATGAGGAGATCGCGCTGCAATACCTGCTCGGGCTCGGCTACACGCTGGTCGGAAGGAACTTCCATTTCGGCAGGGCCGGGGAGATCGATCTGATCATGCGCGATGGCGCCGCCTACATCTTCATCGAGGTGAAGGGGCGGCGCTCGCGCGGGTTCGGTCTGCCGGAGGAGGCGCTCACGCCCGCCAGGCGGCGCCGGATCAGGAAGGTGGCGGAGGGGTTCATCTACATCAACGGGGTCGCGGAGAGCGAGGCCCGCTTCGATGTCGTCGCCGTCGATTATGTTACCGGCATCGGAGGGAAGCCGGAGATCCGCCACCATATCAACGCGTTCTGATGACCACTCCCCGCCGAACCTCATACGATGCCGTTGTCGTCGGCTCCGGCCCGAACGGGCTTGCCGCCGCCATCACCATCGCCCGCGCGGGGCGTTCGGTGATCGTCTTCGAGGCGAAGGAGACGATCGGCGGCGGGACGCGGACCGAGGAGCTGACGCTGCCGGGATATCTTCACGATATCTGCTCGGCGATTCATCCGCTCGGCGTCGGCTCGCCATTCTTCAGAACCATTCCCCTTGCCGATCATGGCGTCGAGTGGATCTTCCCGCCGGTCTCGATAGCCCATCCTCTCGACGATGGAACCGCCGTCCTCCTGACCCGCTCGATCGATGCCACCGCCGCCACTCTCGGCGCCGATGCCGATGCCTACCGTCGTCTGATGACACCGCTGGTGGAGCGATGGGAGAAGATCCTCCCCGATCTGCTCGGCCCGTTCGGCGTGCCGCGCCATCCGCTCGCCCTTGCCCGGTTCGGCCTTCCGGCGCTCCGCTCGGCAAGCTCGCTCGCCACTTCCCGGTTCCGCACCGAGGCGGCCCGCGGCTACTTCGCCGGCCTGTCGGCCCATTCCATTCTTCCGCTGGAGATGCTCTCCACGGCGGCATTCGGGCTGGTCCTGGGGATGCTCGGGCACGCTGTCGGCTGGCCGGTTCCGAAAGGCGGCTCCGCCCGCATCGCCGGCGCGCTGGCGGAGTATCTCCGCTCGCTGGATGGGGAGATCGTGGTGGGGAGGAGGATTGAATCGATCGATGAGCTTCCGCCGGCAAAGGCGGTGTTCTTCGACGTAACGCCGCGGCAGATGCTGGCGATAGCGGGGAGCAGGCTTTCCGGCGGATACCGGAAACGGCTGGAGCGTTACCGGTACGGCCCCGGCGTCTGCAAGGTGGACTGGGCGCTCGACGGCCCTGTGCCGTTCGTCGCGGAGGGATGCCGGGATGCGGGGACCGTGCATATCGGCGGGACGCTGGGGGAGATCGCGGCATCGGAGCGGGGGATGTGGAACGGCGAGCATGTGGAGCGACCGTTTGTGCTGCTGGCGCAGCAGAGCCTGTTCGATCCCACGCGCGCGCCGGAGGGGAAGCAGACGCTCTGGGGATACTGCCACGTTCCGAACGGATCGACCGTGGATATGACCGAGCGGATAGAGCGGCAGGTGGAGCGGTTCGCGCCGGGGTTTCGCGAAAGGATCATCGCGCGGAGGACGATCACCGCCGAGGCATTCGAGCGCTACAACCCGAACTATATCGGCGGCGACATCAACGGCGGCGCGCAGGATCTCCGTCAGCTTTTCACCCGCCCGGTGATGCGGGCCGTCCCCTACACCACGCCGGATGAAGGCATCTACATCTGCTCCTCCTCCACCCCGCCCGGCGGCGGCGTGCACGGCATGTGCGGCTATCACGCGGCTCGGGCTGCGCTGCGCAGGGCATTGCGCTAAATCCATTACATTGCCCGCGACGCCGGTGGATATCGATCATGACCGGCGATTACCGGAGGATGCCATGCTGACGTGTACGGGAAATCCATTGCGATATATTCTCCTTCTCCTGCTGCTGATCCCGGCCGCGGCCCGCGCGCAGAAAGGGGAGACCGCCGTCGATACGACGCGCCACGTCTTCTATCTCGACGAGGAGGGATGGGATTCGGGGGGGAAACATATACGCGGGCTGCTCGGCGTCCTGGGCCCCCACTGGGGGTTCGGGTACGATAGTCTCCTCAACAGGATCTCCCGCTGGCGGAGGAGCCCGTATGTGACGATCGACTCGCTGGGGGCGTCGGTGCAGAACAGGGGAATCTGGCAGTTGACGATAACATCCCCCCTGCCGCAGATCAAATATCGGCGCACGGTGTTCATCCACGCAAGGACGCATCCGGGGGAGGTGCAGGCGTTTCACGTGGCCGACGCCATCATCGATTTTCTGACATCCGAGAATGATTTCGCGCGGGTGCTGCGGGATAGAACGGTCTTCTATATCGTTCCGATGTACAACCCGGACGGCGTGGAGCTGGACGCCCCCCGCGAAAACGCCCACGGCGTCGATCTGGAGCGCGGGTGGGACAAGGTCCCGATGGAGCCGGAGGTTGCGACGCTGAAACGGCGGTTTGCCGAGCTGATGGCATCCCCCGCGCCGATCGAGATCGCCCTGAACATGCACTCCGCCTATCTCTGCAAACGCTACTTCGTCTACCACGAGGCCAGCGGCACATCCCCCGATTACGCCGCGCGCGAACAGCGGTTCATCACCGGCGTGCATTCCTATTTCGCCGATGGGATCGAGCCGTGGCCGTTCAACAGGACGTGGGACTCCGTGGCGCCGACGCATTTCCCCGAGAGCTGGTGGTGGTTCAATCATGGCGCCGATGTGATGGCGCTGACCTACGAGGATATGAACTGCGAGACCGCCGGGATGTACGACTCCACCGGCTACGCCATCCTCCGGGGCATCGGCGATTATCTGCGGCTCCCGGCGTCCGTGGTCGATGCCGGTGAGCTTGGCCCGCAGGGGCTTCTCCTCCATCAGAACTATCCCAACCCGTTCAGCGGTTCCACAACCATCCGCTATGCCGTTGCCCGCCCCACGCACGTCCTTCTCAGGGTCTTCAACCAGCTTGGCGAGGATATGGGGAAGGTGGTGGACGAGTATCAGGGGAGCGGCGAGTACGAGGTGCGCTGGAACGGCGCGGAGCATCCGAGCGGCGTCTATATCTATCGCATCGAGACGGGGGATGGCGTCGAGTCGCGGTGGCTCACGCTGCGGAAATAATCACGAATCGCTCGACCCTCTCCCGGAAGGGGCCTCGTTCCCGACTCGCGCGTCCATGCCGATCGATCTCGCGATCTGTCTCTGTTCATGTGGTATCGCGCGTATCGGCCCTCGCCCTGCGGTAGTGACTCATGTTGAATCCGGTATCCGGTCAGGAGCGTGAATAGTCATCAGCCATTGTTTCCCCGTTCTTCAAGCTCCGTTCGGAGCGCACCGGTTGTAGAAGGGATGCTCCTTTTGTCTCCAAGCTCCGTTAGGAGCGCACCATCCGGTGTTCAGGGGGCATGGTACGCTCCCACGGAGCTTGGAATCATCACAGAGGTGGCGGTGCTACAGCCGGATCGCCCCGATGGGGCTGTGAAGATGGATGCTCCGCAGGGTGTTGAACACGGGACCGCAGTCGCAATGAGTCACGGCTCTCTCCACGCCGTCCGCTCCATCGAACAATTCCCATATCTCTGAACCAGCAACCCAATTTCCCGTGTCCACAATCAACGTTCCCCGCCCCTCGGATTCGGATTTCTTCTCCCCGAAAACGGTTCGCTGTTCCGGCGGCATCATCGATGGCATTGAGCCGTCGGAGCGGTTCCGACTGTTTCTTGACGGCCGGGAGATGGGGCTTCCGCCGGGGGCGATGATCCTTCCCGGCCTTGTCGATACGCACTGCCATCTGATCGGCATCGGGTTGATGGCGAGCCGTGTCGGGCTGCGGGGGGCGGCCTCGGCGGGGGAGTGCGCCGAACGTGTGGCCGAGCGGGTGCGGGCAACGGCGCCGGGGGAGTGGATCGTGGGCTTCGGGTGGAACCAGGAGGAGTGGACGGAGAGGAGGATGCCGGATCGGGCGACCCTCGACAGGCTGATCGCGGATCATCCGGTGGCGCTCTACAGGATAGACAGCCACGCGGTCTGGCTGAACGGTCGCGCGCTTCTGGAGGCGGGCATCACCCCGCAACGGATCGATGGAGGGAGCATCGAGCTGGATGAGCGTGGCGAGCCGACCGGCATCCTGATCGACAACGCGATGAAGCTGGTGGACCGCGCCATCCCGCCTCCCACGGTTGAACGCCAGCGGGGATGGATCGAGGAGAGCGTCGGGGAATGCCTCCGTCTCGGCATCACCGAGGTGCACGATATGAACGTGGAGCCGGAGCGGCTGGAATCGATGACCCGCGCCGCCGATCGCGGGGGGATGCGGCTTCGCTGCCAGGTCTTCCTCGCCGCGCAGAATGAGGAGTGGGCCGCCGTTCCGAGGCCCGTGACGCTCGGGCCGAACCTTCATATCGTCGGGGTGAAGTATTTCGCCGATGGCGCGCTCGGCTCGCGCGGGGCGCTTCTGCTGGAGCCCTACAGCGACGCGCCCGGCACGCGCGGCCTTCAGCTTCTGGACGCCGGGGAGATCGTCAGGCTGGCATCCGAGCCGCTCCGGCGCGGGTTTGCCGTTGCCACGCACGCCATCGGCGACGGGGCAAATCGTATCGTCCTCGACGCCTATGCGGAGCTTCGCGCGGGCTTCCCGGAGTCGCTTCTCCGCATGGAGCACGCCCAGACAGTCCATCCCGCGGATGTCCCCCGTTTTGCCGCGTTCGGCGTGATCCCGGCGATGCAGCCCACCCATTGCACCAGCGACGCGGCGATGGCCGAGGCCCGTCTCGGCCCCGAACGCTGCGGCTACGCCTACGGCTGGCGCTCCATGCTCGGCTCCGGCGTCCCGATCCTCGGCGGCTCCGACTTTCCGATCGAGAGCCCCGATCCGCTGGAAGGGCTGCGCGCGTTCCACTTCCGCCGGCCGGCCGGGGGCGCCGAAGCGTGGCATCCCGGTGAGGTCATTCCCCGCGCCGACGCGGTTGCCGCCTACACCGCGTGGGCGCCGCTCGGCATCCCCGGAGACCATCATCGCGGGCGGATACTCCCCGGCGCCGACGCGGACATCGTGGTATTGAGCGGGAATCCGTTCGACGATCCGGGCGCGGCGGCCCTGCTGACGATCGTCGGCGGGGAGGTGGTCTATCGCTCATAGACCGGCATCTTCGTGAAAATTTCATTTCAAATGAAATCTTTCTTGCAAAGCGGATGGTGCGCGTGTAGTTTTGTAGCCCTTCAAACGAGCGCCACCATAGCTCAGCGGTAGAGCAGCTCATTCGTAATGAGCAGGTCCTCGGTTCAAATCCGAGTGGTGGCCCGAATACATCGATCGCCGCCCTTCTTCGTGAAGGGCGGCGATTTTGTTTTGATAGATTCCTCGCGTGGAGCAACTTATACTGCTACGTCCGCTTCGCGGGCAAACCTTCCCTTCATGTTCCCGACGAAACGGGCCACCGGCCCTTGAATCGAGCCCCTTCCGGGGTGTTTTGTCGGGAGTGCTTATTCCGGCTGGATGACATGTTTCGTACCTCGCTGATCCTTCTTGCCCTTGCGACCATCTGCGGGAGCGCGACGGCGCAATCGCTTTTTGATCGTGTGACCTACAAAGGGGCCAGATCGCACCGGTTCGATGTCCTTCATATCGCCATCGATGTCCATTTCGACGATCCGGCGCGCGAGGTGATCGGCACGGTGAATCACACCATCCGCTCGCTTTCCGCCGATCTCTCGGCGGTGCGCCTGGATGCCGGTGAGAACATGACCTTCAGCCGGATGATGGTCGATGGCGTCCCGGCGCATTACGAGCATGTCGGCGATACTCTTCTGATATCGCTGCCGAAGCGGAGGGCCTACGGCGATACGTTCACCATCGCGATCGACTACCGCGTGAAGCCGCTGAAGGGTCTCTACTTCATCCAGCCCGATTCCCTTGCCCCGCATCGCCGCCATCAGATCTGGACGCAGGGTGAGGCGGAGGATAATCATTACTGGGTGCCGATCTACGACTACCCGAACGACCGCGCCACCAGCGAGGTGACGGCCACCGTGCAGGGGGGATGGAAGGTCCTCTCCAACGGCCGCCTCGTCTCCACGACCACCAACACGGACGGCACATCGACATGGCATTACTCCATGGAGAAGCCCCACGCAAGCTATCTGATCATGCTCGCCGCCGGCGATTACCTGGTCACGCGCGACAGTGCCGATGGCGTTCCGCTGGAATACTGGACCTATCCCGACATGCCGGATCGCGTGGCCCCCACATTCGGTCGCACCCCCGATGTCATCCGCTATATCTCCCGCATCACCGGCGTTGCGTATCCCTGGAACAAGTACTCGCAGATCTTCATCGCCAACTTCATGTACGGCGGCATGGAGAACACCACTGCCACCACGCTGAACGATTACGCGCTGGTGGATGAGCGTGGGCTGATCGATTACAACACCGATGGGCTTGTCGCGCACGAGGCCGCCCACATGTGGTACGGCGATCTGGTCACCAACAGGAGCTGGGGTCATCTCTGGCTGCATGAGAGCTACGCCACCTATCTGGCCGCCCGCTACAACGGCTATCGCCAGGGGGATGATGCCTTCCTGAAGGAGATGTACGACAACGGGCTCTCCGGCGTCAACGCCGATGAACAGAACGGCCGCGATCCTCTCGCCAACGGCCGCGGCATCACGCCGAACGTCTACCAGCGCGGCTCCCGCGTGCTCCACATGCTCAACGCGCTTGTCGGCGAGGATATGTTCTGGCGCTCCAACAGGCTCTATCTCCAGCGGATGGGATACGGCAACGCCGAGACGAACGATCTGAAGATCGCCTTCGAGGACGCCACCGGGTTGAACCTGGACTGGTTTTTCGACGAGTGGGTCTACAAGGCGGGCTATCCCGCCTACAAGGTGGAGGAGAGCTATGCGAAGGATACGCTCAGGCTCAGAATCCGTCAGACACAGCAGATCGATACGCTGACGGGGCTGTTCCAGATGCCGGTGCCGATCGAGTTCCACCTCCGCGGCGGCGTGGTGCGCGACACGATCTGGGTGGCGCAGGCCGATGAGACATTCTCCTTCCCGATGCAGGAGCGTCCCCGGTTCACGATCTTCGACGCGGGGGACGCCATCCTGAAGACCGTGAGCTTCCGTCGCAGCGACGATGAGCTTGTGGCACAGCTCGAGGCGTCCCGGATGATCGACCGCTTTCAGGCGGTGAAGCTGCTGACCGCCCGCGACTCCTCCCTGCGCGACCGCGAGCGGCTCCGCCGGAAATCGCTCGCCATCCGCGATGCCTTTCTGAAGGAGCCATCCTGGTATGTCCGGGATGAGATCGTGGAGTCCACCGGCATCCTCGATACCACCGTCGGGATGGAGATCGTGATGAAGGCGCTTCGCGATCCCTCGCACGATGTCCGCCACACCGCGGTCGAACATTCCTATATGATCTCCGACAAGCGCGTGCTTGCCCCGCTTCTCCGGCCGCTTCTTTCCGACAGCAGCTATGCCGTGGTAAGCTCCGCGCTCGGGATGCTGGCGGCCGTGGACACCAGCGGTCTGGAGGCGGTCCTCCGCTCCATCAAGGGGATGCGGGGGAGGCGCGACAAGCTGGCCTATGCATGGCTGAACGCCGAGTCGATAGCGCAGTACAACACCCTTGTCGATTACGTGGTGGAGTACGTCACGCCGGATTATACGGGCAGCACGCGGTCGCAGGCGCTGGTGGTGCTCAGCCGGCTGGACACGATCACGCCGGGAGCGCGGAGCGCCATCATTCGCGGGCTTACCGATCGTTCGCCGGTGGTGCGTTCGTCGGCCGGGATCGCCGCGCGGAAGCATCTGGACAGGGATATGCGCGCCATGCTCCAGGATCTCCGCATGCAGGTCACGGGTGAGGACAGGGAGACGGTTGATAAGATCCTGAAGAATTAAGATGATCCCGGAGCCGTTCCGGAGAGCGTCCGAGCAGGCCAACATCGTAGATTTGCAGTCATGGAAGCATTGAGTTCGCGCAGCGATATCACGATCATCCCGTTCGAGGGGAAGATGCCGCGGATCCATCCCGATGTCTTTATCGCGCCGGGGGCCAGGATCATCGGCGATGTGGAGATCGGCGAGGCATCGTCGGTCTGGTTCAACGTGGTGATCCGGGGGGATGTGCATTACATCAGGATCGGCCGGCGGACCAACATTCAGGACCTGACGATGTGCCATGTCACCAATCGCCGCCACGCGCTGATCATCGGCGATGACGTGACGGTGGGGCACAGCGCCGTGCTTCATGGCTGCACGGTCCACGAGCGGGTGCTGATCGGGATGGGGGCGAAGGTGCTGGACCGGGCCGTGGTGGAGCGCGAATCGCTGATCGCGGCGGGGGCCGTGGTGCGCGAGGGCTTTACCGTTCCCGAAGGCACGCTGGTTGCTGGTGTTCCGGCAAAGGTGATCCGCGATCTCTCCGACGACGAGCGTCGCCATGTGGCGCAGGGAGCGCCGAACTACGAGAGCTACGTGGCCCGCTTCCGGGCCGGCGGCTGTGAATGGTAGAAGGTGATGATGGCGGGTCCGAACCAAACATCAATCGAAGATCGGAAATCGACATGCAAGACAACAGCAACGGGAGCCAGGCGGGCGATGCGGAAAACCCCCGGGGCCGGGGCAACTCGGGCTTCTTCAAGGAACGCCTTCTGAGGGATGCCGACAAGGTGACCGACAAGGATATGGACGAGCTGGAGCGGGAGATCCCGAAGAAGATCTCCAGCTTCGAGCTGAAATCCCTGGCCGCCGGAACCGAATGGATAGGCACGCTCCTCGATCGGGTCAAGGCGCTCTACGGCCTTCTGCGCGACAGGGAGTACAAGATGTCCGTCAAGAACAAGGCGCTTATCGCCGCGGCTCTCCTCTACTTCGTGCTGCCGACCGACGTGATTCCCGATTTCATCCCCGGCATCGGCTATATCGATGACGCGATGGTTCTGGGCGTCCTCTGGAAGATGATCGGCGATGAGGTGGAGGCGTATATGAGCTCCCGCCGCGGGCTGAACGCTCCGGCCGGAGAATAGCGTTCCCTGAATCCATGCCGATGGTTCTCTTCTATCGCGCGGCGACCGCGTCCCGCTGCTCATCATTATCCATCATCGCTTGAAGGTGCGTCTTCATGGGATCTGCTGATTCCTCGATAACGAAAGGGGTGCGCGTTGCCGTGATCGTGGCGGCGCTCGGCTACTTCGTCGATATCTACGATCTGGTCCTCTTCACCATCGTCCGCGTTCCCAGCCTTACGGAGCTTGGGCTTACCGGCGATGCCCTCCGCGATTACGGCATCTTCCTTCTCAACATGCAGATGGTGGGGATGCTGGTCGGCGGCATCATCTGGGGAATCCTGGGAGATAAGCGGGGTCGGGTCTCCGTGCTCTTCGGCTCCATCATCCTTTACTCGATCGCCAACATCGCCAACGCGTTCGTCGGTTCGGTGGAGGCGTACGCGGTGATGCGGGTGATCGCGGGGATCGGGCTGGCGGGGGAGCTGGGGGCGGGGATCACGCTGGTGAGCGAGATGATGGACAAGGACAAGCGGGGATACGGCACCACCATCGTCGCGTCGATCGGGATTCTCGGGGCGGTCGCGGCATCGCTCGTCGGCTCGGAGACGGGGTGGAGAACGGCGTTTATCGTGGGGGGCGTGCTGGGGCTTCTCCTCCTCTTCATGAGGATCGGCGCCTACGAGTCGGGGATGTACAAGGAGGTGAAGGAGCGTCTGCATGTGCGGCGTGGAGATTTCTCGCAGCTCTTCGCCAACCGGACGCTGCTGATGAAATACGTCAACAGCATCCTGATCGGGCTTCCGCTCTGGTATATCGTCGGCGTGCTGGTAAGCCTGAGCAAGGAGCTTGGGGAGGCGCTGGGGGTGCATCCGGCGCCATCGCCGGGCAAGGCGATCATGTACTGCTACATGGGGCTCGCGGTCGGCGATCTGGCGAGCGGGCTGTTGAGCCAGTATCTGAAATCGCGCAAGCGCGTGGCGCTGATCTTTATCCTCTTCTGCGTCTGCACGGCAACCCTCTACTTTACGGCGCGGGGGGTATCGCTCCCCATGTTCTACGGGATCTGCGTCATTCTGGGGCTCTCCGGCGGCTACTGGGCGATCTTCGTGACGATGGCATCCGAGCAGTTCGGCACCAACATCCGGGCAACCGTCACAACCACGGTTCCCAACTTCGTCCGTGGCGCCGTGGTCCCGATGACGCTCCTCTTCAGATGGGGGATCGATCGCGTCGGCATCCTTCAGAGCGGTGCCATCGTCGGGGGGGCGGTCATCATCATCGCCCTGATCGCGCTCTACAATCTGGATGAGACCTACGGCAAGGATCTCGATTATCTGGAGTGATCCATCCCCGGCGTCCCGGTCGGCAATCTCCGGTTCCGGGGGCGACAAGAACATTTCCGCGTACAAACAGGTTCTTCATGACCAGCGTTTCAGCCGGCCGCGACGCCATGTTCAGCTTCCTCAACGCGCTTCCGACGGGAGGGGAGATCATCCCGTGGCTGGAGTCCTTCCGTGACTCGCTCGGCACGTTCCTGGGCGATGCCGATCTTGTGATGGTCGATGTCAACTATCTCTGCGATCTCGACGATCCGGCTGGCTATCGTCCGCTCCGGGCGTTTACGCAGCATGTCTCCGCGGGGGGCGATGAGGATGTGGCGGTGGAGCTGGATTCGGCCGATGGCACGCACGCCGCGCGGCTGCTGGCCCAGGCCCGTTCCAACGGCTTTCCGACGGGAGAGTATCACCCGCCGGCGATCTTCGAATATTTCTTCGGCGGAAGCGCCTACCTGGGGACCATCGTGCTCTGGAGGAACCGGGATGCCGCGCCGATATCGCCGGAATCGCTTGCGACGATGCGGGAGCTGGAGCCGTTCCTCATCTTTCTCCTCTCCGATATCGTTGCCCGTCATGGCTATCGGCGGCCGGTGGACAGGGCGTTTCATCAGGCGCTGGAGGGGATCGCGGAGCAGATAGGGCTTACCGGGAGGGAGGAGGAGGTGCTGGCGCTGCATCTGTTCGGCTATCCCTATCAGCGGATCGCCACGCAGCTTCATCTGGGGATCGATTCGGTGCGGAAGTATGTGAAGTCGATCCACCGGAAGGCGGGGGTTGCCACCTACACGGAGCTTTTCGCCAGATATTTCACACCACGGGTATTTGCCGGACAGAATGAGGAGCTATAGCAGACTCTTGAAGGACGTTATCCGCTGCGTTGGCCTTCACCGTTCGCTCAATGAGGCGTCCGTGAGGACGCCTCACTTGCTCAGGCTCGGTAGTGGCTCAAGTTGAGATAAGCGTCAAGATCCTCAGCATCGTGGGAAGCATCAGTCTTCATAGCCCCATCGGGGCGAACCGGTTGTAGCAATGCCACGTTGCCTGTTGATTCAAACTCCATCGGAGCGTACCGTTCCGCCTGGATGCGGGGAGGGTACGCTCCGATGGAGTTTGAGCGGGAAGAGGGAACATTGTTGCTACAACCGGCGCGCTCCTGCGGAGCTTGAAACGTGGGAAAGAGAGGGTTGAGAGATGATCGCGCCGTGGATCAGAGGCTAGAGTCAAACTGAGTCACTACGTCAGGTTCGGCCGCCTTGCATCTGATCGTCCTTGAACCGTCTGCGCCTTCGGAGTACGCTGAACAGCGCCATCCGCGGCGTTGGCCTTCACCGTTCGCTCATTGCGGCGTCCGGGATGACGCCTCATTCGCTCAGGTTCGGCCGCCTTGCATCTGATCGTTCGTGAACCGCCTGCCCTGTGCCCGGTTGAACATCCCATCCTCTTCATTTGCTGAACAATCTCCTCAAGCCCCGGAGGGGCGCAACTCCTGCTGCGCGGGGCAGCGCCCCGCGCACTGATTTCTACAAAAAGTACCCTTCCATGTACTGGCGCAATCGAATCTTTTGTGCGATATTTGACAAGCGCTGATCCAGACAGGTCCGATACAAGTCCAGCGAGCTTCCGTCCAGATGCTCATCGGCCATCGTCCTTCCGCGCTTCAAGAGGCCCACTCTATGAACAGCACGACATTCCCGCAATCATTGCGCTCGCTCCGGCACGCGCCATCCAGAGAATCGTTCGAGCAGGGATATTCCCGGTATCGCGATCCTGATGTGACCGCTTCCGTCTCCGACGAGGCCAACCCGTTCACATTCCCGAACTATAACGGCGACCGATCCGGCTCGCAATGGATAGGCTCGGTCTGCATCTGGCTCCGCGCCGGATCCTGACCCAATCCAATGAGCTCCCACGGTCGTATCTGCTCGTCGGGACACGCATCTCTTTCAAAGCGTTTCCGATTATGCGATCTTGGCCGGGTAATTGAGTGGTAGAGAACTATCAGAACATGTACCGCAATGTTCCGCATTGCGGTCCGGAGGGATTGCCTTTAACGAGTAGGGCCTCGGGCAATCCCTCCGTTATTTTTTTACGCCTGGGCACGGTGATAAAGGGGCCGGGGGTCAATGTTTCCCCGGCCCCGCGACGATCCAGGCATTGCGGGTCGCGATGGTGACCTCATCCTTCCCACGGAATTTCTCATTGAGCTGGAAGCCGCCGCGCAGCTCATCCAGCGATCGCTGATCGATATTCGCCGCCACCTCCAGCACCTTCATCCCCGCCCGCTCGAAGAGCGCCACGCAATCATCCACACGCATCCTGTTGTGATACATGTATCGGTTGCCGCCATACCGTGCCCATTCGCTGTCGCTGAACTGAAGAAAATTGATGCGGGAGATCGATTCGTCCGAGTGGGAATAGTGGTCGGAGAAATCGACGAGATCAACCAGCAGCCCGTCGGGACGGAGGACGCGATTCATCTCGCGGAGGATGGCCGCAAGGATATCGGTGGGAATATGCTCGAAGACGGTGTACGAGACCTGATAATCGATGCTGGCGTCCGGCATCTTCAGCGCGCGCGCGTCGGCGGGGGCGTGATATTCCATGCCCAGAAACCGGAGCAGCGGTTCCAGCTCGGTCGGAGCGGAGCCGAGCATTGCCATCCGTTCGCGGAAGATCGGCCGTTCAGCGAACACGCCGTACAGCTTCACGATCTCCTCGCCGTGCGTGCGGATATAGGCGATGGTCTCGTTCAGCAGCTCGACCTTCAGATAGCGATAGAGATCGACCGTGATGATGGTTCCCGCGCCGCAGAGCCAGAGCCCCACCGGCACCTTCAGATTTCTTCCCGAGCCGATCTCCAGAAATGTCTTTCCCTCCACCGCTCGCCCCTGGCGTTCGATATGCGTTGCCGCCTCGATTGCCGCTTCAAGATGAATCGTCGGGTTGGTATCGCTCAATCCTCCCAGCTTCCGCTGGACGAAATAATAGGCCACGTCGCGGACGGGTGATGGAAGTCTGCTGATGGTATTCTGTATGCGCGCTTTCTGTTTCCAGTGCATGGGCGTTGCTGTCGGGCCGGCCGGCCGAGGTCGGTTTTATCGTGATCTGAGAAATGATGTGCCCCGCTCCCACCGATGGTGGTCGAACGGAGAGCCTGGAAAGATAGGGCCTCGCCGGAAACTATGCGCGCTCTTTCGGATGGCATCCGGGTATCTCACGTATCAGCGGAAACGGGAGATGCCCCCGGTCAGGGAAATTTCCTGCCGATCGCATCGTATGCCTCCATCGCCGTCGCGGCCGCTGCGGAGCCGGGGAACTCATCCTCGAACATCGTCCAGACCATCGTATTGCGGGGGGAGTTGCCTGAATCGAACAGCCGCCTGCGGAGCGTTGCCTCATGGATAAAGCCGAGCTTCTCCGGCACGCGCGCGCTTCGGAGGTTCTCGGAATCGCACCGGATATCGACCCGTCGCACCCTGTCGATCTGGAATGCCACGCGCGTCAGAGCGCCGGCAAGCTCCGTGGCAAGCCCCCTGTTGACATGGCCGCCGTGGACCCAGTAGCCGATCTCCCGCGCGTCGGCACCGGCGCGGGTATGCAGCCCGCACCCCCCGAGCACCGTGGATTCATCGTCGCTGAAGATCAGATAGGTGAAGTCGCGCCCCAGATCAAACTCGCCGCGCCAGACCCTGAGCAGATCGATTTTCGCCTGCAACTCCCGCGGTTCCAGCTCGGCCCACGGCATCCAGGGGCGGAGATGCTCCACTGATTCATCGACGGCGGTTTTCAGAAGGGGCGCATCCTCCGGCCGTGGGCAGCGGAGGAGCAGCCGCTCGCTGCGGATGCGGTAGGCGGGGCCTGTTGCGGTTGTGGACATGATGTTGTTGATCGGTGATACGGGGATTGGAATTGATGGATGTCAGGCCGGTATCTCCTCGCCCAGCATCTCCTCGCGCCAGTAGCGTTTATCGATGGTTCTGACATTCGGCTCGGCGTCGAGGATGCGGAGATATCGTTCGGCGTACTCCAGCTCCCTGTCGTGGCGGTCGCCGTGGAATGGGCGTATCCTGAGGAGATTTCCCCAGTTTCGTTCGAGCTTGCGCGCCGAGTCATCGATCATGATCACGTTTTCCAGCCTGTAGCCGCGCCGCCGCACTTTCCGCAGATCCTTCACCCAGTAATACTGCCGCAGCGCCCGGTTGGCGCAGAAGGTGCAACGGCTGTACGTCCAGACGAACGCCAGGCGCTCCGGCTCCGGGAAGATGCCAGCCACGGCCGGCGCCGAGTATTTCTCGTGTGACTGCGTCCAGATCGCCAGATCGAACCGCTCGAACGCGAATTCAAGAAATCGATCCAGATAGGGCCGCTTGTAGGCGCGCTTGCCGCCGATGAAGAAGTCGTGCGGCTGCGCGAGGATTTTCCCCGTCGCGTAGATGATGGTTTCATCCAGATCGAGGATCAGGAGCTTTCGCGCGGGGGGCTGGCCGACAGGTTCGGTTCGATGCATGCGGGAGGAGAGTTGTGCAGGGATGCTCCCGGAAGGGGGCAGGTTACGGGATGCCGGCGTGTTCCTTCATGATCCCCAGGCCTGAGCTTGTTCCGATTCTTGCGGCTCCGGCGGAGATCATCGCCATCGCCGTGGCGCGATCCCGGATGCCGCCGGAGGCTTTCACGCGGACGCCGGGGCCGGAGCAGAGGCGCATCAGGCGGATATCATCGAGCGTTGCGCCGCCGCCGCCGAACCCCGTGGAGGTCTTGACGAAATCCGCACCGGCGCGGGTCGCCAGCTCGCACGCCAGCCGCTTCTCCTCATCGTTCAGCAGGGCGGTTTCCAGAATCACCTTCACGATGGCTCCCCCCTCGCGCGCGGCCATCACCACGGCGAGGATATCGGCCATCACCACCCGATCGTGCCCCGATTTCAACGCGCCGACGTTCATCACCATATCGATCTCCCGCGCTCCGTCGTGCATCGCCTTCTTCGTCTCGGCGACCTTCAGCACTGTCTGATGAAGCCCGTTCGGGAAGCCGACCGGCGCGCAGAGCGCCACCTGCGAGCCAAGACCCTCCAGCACCGCGCAGGCGAGCGGGATATAGTAGGGCATCACGCAGACCGTCGCGAACCCGAACAGGTGCGCCTCCTCGCAGAGCGTTCGTATCTCCGTATCGGTCGTCCCCGGCTTCAGGGCCGTGTGGTCGATATGGCTGGCAAGCTCGTTCGATGTCATCGGATCATTCCGTTTAAGATTCTGCGGCCGTCTTATCAGGCTGTTGAACTACTTTCGATGCCGCAGACTGTTCAAGGACGATCAGCTGCAAGGCGGCCGAACCTGAGCGAATGAGGCGTCCTCCCGGACGCCGCAATGAGCGACGGTGAAGGCCAACGCAGCAGATGACGTCCTTCAACAGTCTGTTATCGCGTGATGATTGCCGGGACATCGTAGGATAGCCCCTTCAATGTGAATCTGATCACATGCGCCCCCGATGCCAGCCCCGCGACCGGGATGGTGAAGAGGCAGGTTTCGCTGTGGCCCACCGCCAGCTTCCGGCCGGAGGAATCGTAGACCGCGTAGTCGATTCCGGTGCAGTCGGACGCGCCATGCGCCTCCACCGAGAGGGCGTTTTCACGCCTGACCGGGTTCGGTCGCACGATAAACTCCACCGCCGCCGAATCGGGATGCAGGGCACCGCTCTCCACTCCCGCCACCGCTCCCGCCTCGAGCAGCGCCCTGACGGACGGCCCCTTGTTGACGGTGATGCTGGTGAAGGGGGGAATGGAATCGAACGTGGCCTCCTCCACGCCGTTCATCATCGTGACCATTCTGTAGGTGGTGACGCCTCCGGCGCCGACAAAGCCAAGCTCCACCGGAAGCCGCGTAAATACCGCCGGCCCGACCGTCTGCACCTGCTGTAGTTTTACGCTCACGCGATTCAGCCCTCCTGCCGACGGCCCCGACCGCGATGTCAGGTTGAGGACCGGCCAGCCCTTCTGATAGACCCATTGATCGAAGAACCATCCGAGCGAGCGTCCGGCGTCCTGCTCCAGCACCGCCCGAAGAGAATCGGTGGTGGAGACGCCGTAGCTGAAGCGGTGCAGGTAGTCCCGCATGGAGGCGAAGAAGAGTGAATCCCCCAGCTCATACCGGAGCATGCCGACGACAACTCCCCCTTTCTGATAGATGGTCTCGGGGTAGTTGGAGGAGGGCTTCGCGCGGGGGAAATCGTAGAGCGGCATGATCCCCTCGCTCTTCGCGACGGTCCTGATATAGCGGTTCCGCGCCTTCTCCTGCGCGTCCAGATAGCCGGCGTGTCCCTTCAGCTCCTCCGCCCAGATCGTTTCGCAGAAGACCGCGAAGCTCTCGTTCAGCCATGCGTTCCGGAAATCGCGCGGGGAGACCAGATCGCCGAACCACTGGTGGGAAAGCTCGTGCGCGCCGGTGGAGTTGACGGTATCGCCGGACTGCGAGAGGCTGGTGTTGAAGGAGACCATTGTCTGATGTTCCATCGCCCCGAGCGTCGTGTTGACATAGCCGACCTTCTCGAACGGATACGGCCCGAACCGGCGCGCGAACGCATCCACCATCCTTGGAAGGAGCCTGAAGGATTTGCGCGTGGCGGCGGTATCGCGGGTGCGGGAGTAGACCACCATCGGCACCGGCGCCCCCGCGATATCCAGCGGCACGTACCTGCCGGCGGCGAAGGTGAGGAGATAGGTGGCGCACGGGATATCGGTGCGCCAGTCGTAGACGGTCGTGCTGTCGCTCTCCGGCGTAACCGTCACCAGCCCGTTCGACGCCACGGCAAACCCCTTCCGCACGCGGAACCGGCCCCGGAAGGTCGCCTTGTCGGAGGGATGGTCGTAGCAGGGGAGCCAGTGCTCCGTGGAGGAGACGTAGTTGTTGTAGAAGCCGACGCCCATCGCGAAGACCGCGCTGTCCGATGAGCTGACGCCACCCCAGTAGCCGTCGCCGAGTTCATCGGTCATGGTGCCGTTGTACTCGATCGTGATCCTGGCCGTATCGCCGGCCCTTGCCGTTGGCGGCGGATCGATTCTGTAGTGGTACGTGGCCGATTCCGGCGTCCCCTCCACCACCGGCGTCGCCATCGCCGCGTTGTAATAGGCGGCGGTGATCTGGAGATCGCGGAGATGGAAATAGAACGGGCCGGACGATGGGTCCTTCACCCAGACGATCGTGATGGTGCATGCGCCGCTCATGGTCTTCTGCGGCGCCGCCGTCAGATCGAGCCGCGCGTCGTAATGGATCACGTCGAACGCCTGCGGCGTGTAGTCGAGCGGGCCGGAGATCGGCGTGGAGAGGGCCGGGTGAGGCAACTGCGCTCTGGCGATCGAAACGGAGATCGCGAGAAGCCCCAGGATCAGTATATGACGAGCATTCATGGTCGGGTATCCGTGCGTTAACATCTGCCGTGCGTTCAATCGCGCCGGGCCTCCGGCCAGTCCCGCCGGAGGATCGCGTACATTTTCAGATCGCGGTACGATCCCTTGACGTACATCTGCTGGCGGAGGATGCCTTCGAATGTCATCCCCGCCTTTTCCATCACGCGCCAGGAGCCGGTGTTGACGGCCTCGCAGCGCGCCTCGATCCGGTTCAGCTCCATCGTCGCGAACCCGAAATCGATGACCCCGCGGACCGCCTCGGTCATCAGCCCCTTTCCCCAGTCCCGCCGGTGCATCGCATAGCCGATCTCCGTGCGCGCATGGTCGATATTCCAGTAGACGAAGCCGATCGTCCCGATCACGCGCCCGGTCGATCGCAGCTCGATTCCCCAGCTCGAAACGTGGCCGTTCCGGTACTGTTCGATCGTCGCCGCCAGAAAACCGCGCGAGTCCTCGATGGAATTGTGCGTATCCCACACAACATACCGGGAGACCTCAGGGTCGCTCGCGTAATCGAAAACGTCGGCGGCATCCTCCAGCCTGAGCTTCCTGAGGAGAAGGCGTTCGGTGGGGATGGGGGGGAGATCGCCGAAGACATGCTCGATCCTCATCCGTGTTATTCCTCAACGTTCGAAAAACCGCCGTGTACGCCGGGCCGGACGATCATTCCGCACTGGATGGCGCCCATTCATCCCGCGTCATGGTAAAGATAGTGATATCGTGATAGCCGTCGCCGATTCTGAGATATTCTTCGAGATGTGCCTCCGGGCCGAGCCCCGCGCCGGCGGCGGCGGCGGATGTGAATGCATCGGCGGGATCGCACGGAAGCCAGACGCGATTGGCCTCGATGCACCGGAAGGCGAAATCGGCCATGCCGCGCACGATCTCCACGCCGTTCGTCGCGGTTCTGTAGCGGGGGAAAAGAAGGGGGAGTATCTCCACGGCCGAGTGGCGGATATTCCATTCGAGGATGGAGCAGATGCCGGCCAGCAGCCCATCGGAGCGGCTGTATGCGCCCCACGGCGGCGGGTGGTGGCGCTCGTATTCCTCGATGGCGCCGGTAAGGCTCTGCGATATGCCGCCGCCGAAATGCGCCTCCCGGAAGAGGACCGATGCCGTCTCCTCCCTGTCGATCATCTCGATCGCGCGGAGCACGTCGGCCAGCGGGATGCCCCGGAGAGTGAAGTTTTCAAGGTCGATCGGGGGGAGGCCCGCCAGCAGATCGACCGGGGTCATCTCCCCCTCCGCCGGATGCCCGGAGGAGTCGCCTGCTCAGTCATGCTTCCGGACGCGGGCGGCGAGCGCCATGATCGATTCCACGTAGGGGCCGGAGTTGTTGTAGCTCCTGATCGCCTTTGCCTGGCTGGCGGTGTTGTCGATCCTGAACCCCGCCTTGCTCAGATAGTTCGCCACCGAGTGGATGGCATCGGCCGGGTTGAACAGATCGATCTTGTGATCGCCATTGCCATCGACCGCGCTGCGGAGGTAGGAGGAGGGGAGGAACTGCGACCAGCCGAACGCGCCGGCCCAGGAGCCGTAGATCGAGAGGGCATCGGCCGAGCCGCTCCGATCGATCTTCAGCATGTTCACCAGCTCCTTGTACGCCCAGCTGGAACGGTTGTCCGCGCGGTTGCGGATACGCTCGGCCTCCGACGCGATCCACCTGGCGCTGGCCTTCTCCGCGGTGAGCTGCTGCTTCGCGCGTCCCACCATCGTATCAACCACGCTCTGTTCTCCCATCAGCGCCATCGATGCGTAGACGCTGAAGACATGGTAATCGCCGGTGACGGTGCCGTGGCGGGTTTCGCAGCGCATCAACGCGGCGATCGTCTCGCGGTCCACCCCGTAGCGCTTCTCCGCCTCGGCCATGATCGGCTCGTACTTCGCGATAAACGTCCTGCACGCCTGGGCCGATTCCTCGGTGTTCACCCACGCATAGGCGGAGTGATCGGAGGTGATTGTCGCCCCCTCCTTCCGCGGTTTGATCGTCGCCATCTTCGGGATGTAGACGGTGCGTTTATCGGTGAAGCGCGCCACCACCCACTGTTCCGGCCAGCCATCATCGGCCAGGCGCTTGATCAGGTGGCGGAAGCGGGGATCGACCCTGCCGTCGATCTTCTCGACGGTGAATGCGCTCCCCACATTCGGTTTGAGCGTGTCGATGCGGACGATCGATGTATCCTGCTGCGCCGCCGCGTGCCCGCCCGAAAGGAGGAGGAGCGTAAGGGCGAACAGTTGAAAGGCGAATGGGCTCATGGTTCTGTTCGGCACTGATAAGGGTTCTGTTTGTCCGGTCATTGTTCGTTCGATGCACATTGGCGGGGAAGGTTGAGCCGGGCCGTTCCGGTCGGAATCGGTCGCCATCTCTCCATCGTGAGCGCGCAATTGTAGCGTTTAATATGGCATTTATATACTTGACTCACCACCGAAAAAAAGGTTAGATTCAACTGTATACGATCCATTGCCGGTATATTTCAGTCGTCTACATTGGCCGCGTCACGTAGCACTGACAGCGCAATGACGCGCCTCTGATTCTTCCTTCTATCCCGACTGTTCCGATGTCCGCGAGGCTCGGAGCGTTGTTAGTGCGACGTAGATAACAGTCGGGATTATCTTCATCTAAATGCACTATGGACCATTCAGAAATCACACCATCATCTCCCGATCCCCCGCTTGATCCCGTGGATCGCCTCCACCGTATCCGGTCGTTCGTCGGCTGTTTACGTGATTCGTTCGATGTGGCAGGCCGCGACTACTCTACAGAGCTAGGGGAACGGACGTGGCTTTGCGACTATGTGAGCGATGAGCTTGCGAGTATCGCGGGGGAGTTGGAGCGGGGGTAGCGAGGGTATCGCCTCGTTCAGATTGCTTTGGACGAGGCGATAGCATCCATCATTGCATAGTAATGCGATCTACATTGGATAATTGCAACTTTCTTACCTAAATTGCGTCTAGTCCGCAATATCGTCTAATCCTATCTCAGGTCACCTTATGCTTATTAGCTTTCGCGTCCGCAACTATAGGTCCATCCGAGACGAGAAAGAACTAACCTTGGTAGCTAGCCCTCTGCAAGGGGGGGTCATGTCGATTATTCCCACCAAGGAGCGTATTGGCGTCAACTTAGTCAAAGCAGCCGCTATTTACGGGCCTAACGCTTCAGGCAAGACCAATATGCTTCGGGCCTTATCCTATATGCGGCTAGCTGTAGTCCACTCCCATAAAGACTGGAGCGTTGATGGGCCAATCCCATACTTCCCGTTCAAATTAGACCCTGCATTCAACGGTGCCCCATCAGCCTTTGAAGTTGACGCTATCATAGGCGGTGTACGCTACAAGTATGGATTCGAACAGGATTCAACCTCAATACTTTCAGAGTGGCTATATGCTTATCCTAACAAGGTGCGGCAGGAATGGTTTAGACGGTCACCTGGTAATCAGTTTGAATTCAAACGCCGAATTGCCGGACGTGCTTCGTTAACAAAGCTCACTCGGACAAATAGCTTGTTTCTGTCGGCCGCTGTACAGAATGGCAACGAGGAGCTTGTTCCAGTATATAACTGGTTTCAGCGTCAAGTTCTATTCCTTCGAAATGAGACGCGTGAGCTGCATAGATTGCACACATTGGATCGATGCAAGAAGCCAGAGTATGGTGAAATCATTGCCAAACTACTTACAATGGCCGATCTTGGCATAGTAGGGATGGATACAGCCGATAGGGATATGGCAGAGCATATGAAGGCGTATTTTCAGATGGCAGATATTATTCACGCGCCACCGACTACAATGAAGGGACAAATGATCCCCTCTGCAACGTTACGCCATTCTACCGGAAGTGGAGATTCAGTATCGCTTCCTCTTGAAGATGAATCCGATGGGACACGAGCTTACCTATCCCTTCTAGGGCCGTTAATTAACCAGATTGAAAATGGCGGCGTTCTTCTTGTTGATGAACTCGAAGCAAGTTTGCATCCTATTGTAGCTCGGCACATCATCGAACTTGTTAATGCTGATGAGAATGATAATGGCGCTCAACTAATTTTCAGTACACACGATTCAACGCTACTTGATCCCGATTTACTTCGGAGAGATCAAATTTGGTTTACGGAGAAGGACGCTTCAGGCGCGACCGACCTCTATCCGCTGTCAGACTTTAAGACTCGCCCAAACGAGAACTTGCGGCGTGGATACCTCCAAGGTAGATATGGTGCAATTCCATTTGTTGGATCATCTTCATTGTTCCGTAAGATAGTGGAGGGAGAGAGTGAAGCGAAAAGCTAGCCTTGCTCGCCGAAGACCATTTCGGGATGTTCAAAAAAGACTGCTAATTCTCTGCGAAGGAGTTGTTACCGAACGTGAGTATTTCATTGCTTTTTGCAGGATGGAACGTAACCGGCTCGTTGAGATCAAGATTGGCGAATGTGGTATGGTACCAAAAGCCCTAGTTGAAGCAGCTGTAGCTGAGAAGAAAAGAGCGGAACAGGAAGCAAGAAGAGAAAAGGATAATAATCTAAAGTATGATGAAGTATGGTGCTGCTTCGATGTCGATGAGCATCCTAATATTGCAGATGCATGTCAGCAGGCTAATGCGCACAACATACAGCTAGCAATATCGAATCCTTGCTTTGAGCTTTGGGTATACCTGCATTTTGCCGATCACCGAGCTTATATTGATAGAGGAGTGGTTCAATCCCATTGCAAAACACACTTGCCGGGTTATGTAAAGCTCATTCCACTTGATCAGATTCAGCCAAACTATGAGCTTGCAGTTACAAGGGCCTCTGAATTAGACAAGATGCACGAGAGACATAGCACCATTGGCGGGAATCCATCAACTGGGGTATATAAACTGACAGAGCGAATTCGTGCATTGAACACAAAGAAATAAGTGCGCATATTGAGCGAATGCTCTATATGAACCCTTTATCTATCCTTATCTGTACTGCCTTTTTTATTTATCCCTTTGCGCTTCTTCTTTAATTCCTCCATCTTCGCGTCAACCTTCTTCTTCGGTGCCCCTAGAATCGTTCGCATCGCCTGTTCAAAGCGAGTGTATTCCTCTGATTGATGATTCTTATCATCACCTTCCTTATCCATTGCCGTACCTCCTAGATGTTACCACCCCGACCAATCAACTGCTTGTAAGTTAGTCTCTTTCCCGACACTCCACCAACCACGCGCAAGAACCGGCTCTTATCCGTTCCCTTGCGAAGATTGAACCGCAATATCTGTTCGTCAAGATATGCCTGAAGGTGATGGGACTCAACCTGCGCATACGTGCCCTTCAGCGTCCGCTTGAGCAAGCTCCAGAAGTTCTCTATGCCGTTGGTATGCACATGGCCCCGTACATACTGTTCAGCGGCGTGGTTGACGCTCTCGTGCGTGTATTCCGGCTCCAAGCCCTCGTAGCTCGCAAGGTTGTCGGTAAGCAACTCCGTACCAGCTTCGACGTTCAGCCGGACTTCCGCGTGCAAGATGGTCTTCTTGATGCTCTTCACGACCTTTGCCCGTACCGCGCCGTCACGCTCCAAGAACCCCATCACGATAACCTTCCCGACAGCGCCGCGTCCCTGCTCCTTTTGAGCGCGCTTGATCCTGTGCATGTTCCCGTACTTGCCGCCGATGTACGTTTCATCGGCTTCAACCTGGCCCTTCAGCTTCTCAATGGTGCCCGTTTCCATCGCGATGCGGATACGATGCAAGACGAACCACGCGCTCTTTTGTGTGATGCCAAGTGCCCGCGCAATCTCGCATGAGCTTACGCCGTTCTTGGCGTTCGTGATGAGCCACACGGCGGCAAGCCACGTGTTCAGACCGAGCGGAGAATCCTCGAAGATGGTGCCGACCTTAACGGAGAACTGCTTCTTACATCCCTTGCACTTCCACACGCGGCGCGTCGTCAAAAAGCTATGCTCGCACGATCCGCAACGGGGGCACGTGATACCGTCCGGCCACCGAAGACGGATCATAAATGCGAGTGCATTATCCGGGTTGGAGTAGTGGACGATTGCTTCCTGAAGGGTGCGCGGTGTGTAGTTTTCCTTTTCCATGCACAAATATACGAAAATATAGCGGGTGAGTCAAGTATATAAGTGCCTTTAATATCGCCAAGTTCAAGCAACGGAGGGAGGGAACGGAAAAAAAGAATGAGCGAAGGGGAGATCGCACAAACGGTCAAAGAGTTGGGCCCTCTCCGGCCGTAGTTTCGCCGTCCGGTAATCAACACGGAATCATGAATCATATCGAACGGATACAGCGCGCGCTTGATTTTATCGAGGAGAACATTCTCGGCGATCTTCCCCTGGAATCGATAGCCAGGGAGGCCGCGTTTTCCGTCTGGCATTTCCAGCGGATTTTCGGGGCGCTGGTGGGGGAGTCGGTGAGGGGGTATGTCCGGGGACGGCGTCTGACGCTGGCCGCGCGGGAGCTTGCGGGGACAGGGAAGAAGATCGGCGATGTTGCGTGGGACCACGGGTTCGAGTCGCAGGAGGCGTTTACGCGGGCGTTCAAGGCGCGGTTCGGGATAACGCCGGGGGAGTGCCGGCGGAGCGGCATCGAGTCGGCCCGTTGTATCGGAAGGCCGCGGATTACCGAGGAATATCTACTACAACGTTTTGGAGGAATCACAATGGAGCCAACGATCAAGGTGGTCGGGGAGATGAATCTGGTGGGGCTGGGGAAGCAGTTCATATCGATCCTCTCGCCCGACGCGAACAGCATGCAGGTGCTGCCGATGCTCTGGGATGAGTTCAACGGCCGGATCGGCGAGATCCGGAACCCCGCCGGGGATACACGCTACGGCCTGTGCGATGCGCTGAGCCCTGAGATGAAGCGCACGCATGAGGACGAGTTCTACTACATGGCCTGCACGGAGGTGCAATCGCTGGACGCGATCCCGGAGGGGATGACCGCCCGCACCATCCCGGAGCAGCGGTACGCGGTGTTCACCCACAAGGGGCCGCTGCACCGGCTGGGGGAGACGATGAACTACGTCTACGGCTCGTGGCGGCCGAACGCCCCGTACGAGATGTCGGAGGGGCCGGATCTTGAGCTGTACGATGAGCGGTTCAACCCGACCGCCGAGGATTCGGAAATGGATATCCTGATCCCGATCAAGTGATCGCCGCGGGGCGCATACGCAACGAAGGGACGCTCGGTTGAACGTCCCTTCGTGCCGCGAAGCACTATCACCACCGGCTTCCGAACATCACATCACCGCGTACTGCTCCAGCGTCTGCCGAAGCCTGACCAGCGTGTCCTGATAGTTGCGGAGCTTCTCCCGCTCGGTCTCCACCACCTCCGCCGGGGCGTTGGCGGTAAACCGCTCGTTGGAGAGCTTCCCCTCGGTTGCGCGGGCCTGTCCCTCCAGACGCGCGATCTCCTTCTCCGTCTTCGCCCTCTCCTTTTCGATATCGATCAGCCCTTCAAGATGGACATGGATATCGTTGCCGCGGACCACCTCGGTGACCGAGAGCTTCGGCTTCCCGGCATCGTCGGAGATGAGGAGGGCATCGATTCTCGCCATCCGGCGCATCAGCTCGCAACTGCGGCGGAGCATGGCGAAGCCGACCGGATCGGCCGCCTTGATCGTCACATCGACCAGCTTTGACGGGGCCACGTTCGCCTCGTTCCGCATCCTGCGGATCGCCTCGGAGCAGCCACGGAGCAGCTCGAACTCCCGCTCGACCTCCGTCGAAACCAGCGATTGATCGGAGACCGGGAACGCCGCGATCGATATCGAATCCCCCGATGTCCGTCCGGCCAGATTCTGCCACAACTCCTCGGTCACGAACGGGATGATTGGGTGGAGCATTCTCAGCACCTGATCGAACAGGCCGATGGCGAAGTTCATCATCTGTCTGGAGCGGGCGGCGTCCTCGCTGTTCGCCAGCTCGGTCTTCAGCAGCTCCACGTACCAGTCGCAGAAATCGCTCCAGACGAAATCGTAGAGGAGCTTTGTGTACTCGTTGATCCGGTAGGCGCCCAGGGCGGACTCCACATTGCCGAGCACCGAATGGAACCGGGAGAGAATCCATCGATCCGATGAAGAGATCGGCTCAAGCTCATCCAGGCGCTGCGGATAGGCCACCGGATCGGCGCCGGCCTCATCCCGTTTCATCAGGAGGAAGCGCCCGGCGTTCCAGATCTTGTTGGCGAAGTTCCGGCCAAGCTCGCACATCTCCGCTGAGAAGCGGACATCCTGGCCGCTGGGTGCCAGGTAGAGGATGGTGAAGCGGAGGGCATCGGCGCCGTAATCGCGGATCACGTCGAGCGGATCGGGGGAGTTGCCGAGCTGCTTCGACATCTTCCGCCCTTCCTTGTCGCGGATCAGCGATGTGAAGTAGACGGTTTTGAAGGGGATCAGCTCGGCCACCGAGGTGCGCGGCGCGCCATCGGCCATCGGCTCATCGCGCATGAACTCGAACCCGGCCATGATCATCCGGGCCACCCAGAAGAAGATGATATCGGGGCCGGTCACCAGAAGATCGGTCGGATAGAAATACTGGAGATCGCGATCGTTCTTTTTATCGCTCCCCCAGCCGTGGACGGAGAAGGGCCAGAGCCATGAGGAGAACCAGGTATCCAGCACATCCTCATCGCGTTGCAGGGGAGTTCCCTGCGGGACGCCCAGCTTCGCGCATGCCTCCGTCTCGGATCGCGCGGCGGTCTGGCGGCCATCCTCCAGATAGTAGACGGGGATGCGATGTCCCCACCAGAGCTGGCGGGAGATCGGCCAGTCGCGGATGTTCGCCATCCAGTGCTCGTAGGTCTTGGTCCAGTGCTCCGGATAGAATTTGATATCACCATCCAGCACCGCTTTCAGCGCCGGCTCCGCGAGCGGCTTCATCGCCACGAACCATTGATCGGAGAGATAGGGCTCGATCTGCTCGCCGCCCCGCTCCGAGAAGCCGACGGAGTGGACGTACTCCTCGCTCTTCTCGATCAGCCCGGCCTCCTCCAGCATCTTCACCGCGGCACGGCGCGCCGCGAAGCGGTCCATCCCGGCCAGCGGGCCGGCCAGCTCGTTCATCGTGCCGTCCGGGTTGATGGTGTTCGGCATCGGGAGGTTATGGCGGAGGCCCACCTCGTAGTCGTTCGGGTCGTGCGCCGGGGTGATCTTCACCGCGCCGGTGCCGAACGCGGGATCGGCATGCTCGTCGGCGATCAGCGTCACCTGCTGTCCCGCGACCGGGACGGTGACGGTTTTGCCGAGCATGGCGGTATAGCGTTCATCGGCGGGGTTCACCGCCACTGCCACATCGCCGAAGATCGTCTCCGGCCGGGCGGTGGAGACCATGATGGTGCCGCTTCCATCGGTGAGATGATAGCGGAGCGTATACATCCGGTCGGTGACATCCCTGTGCTTTACCTCTTCATCGCTCAGCGTGGACTGGGCCTTGGGGGACCAGTTGACGATTTTCTTCCCCTTGTAGATCAGCCCCTTGTCGTACAGGCGGACGAAGACCTCGGTCACCGCCTGGTTCAATTCTTCATCAAGAGTGAAGCGTTCGCGGCGCCAGTCCACCGAGACGCCGAGGGCGCGGAGCTGGCTGAAGATGATGCCGCCGTATTTTTCGCGCCACTCCCAGACCCGCTCCACGAACTTCTCGCGGCCCAGATCGCGGTGATGGATTCCCTCGTCCGCCAGCGCGTTCACCACCTTGGTCTGCGTGGCGATGCCGGCATGATCGGTGCCCGGTATCCAGCACGCCTCGAACCCGCGCATCCGATGCCAGCGGATGTAGAGATCCTGAATCGAGTTGTTGAGGACATGCCCCAGCGTCAGCATGCCGGTGATATTGGGAGGGGGGATGACGATGGTATAGGGCGGGCGGTCCCGGTTGACCTCCGCGTCGTAAAGGTGATGTTCATACCAGTAGGGATACCATCGGGCCTCGGCATCGGCCGGGGTGTACGCTTTGGGAAGTTCAGCCATCGGGTTCGCTCGCGATTGTTCCATGAATTATTATGGCGAAGAATATACGGCGGAAGCCTGTACGGAAGGTAGCGCCGCACAGGTTGAAACCAGCGCGATTTTTCATCCGTCCGGAACGTTTTTCAGACGTTGCGGGCGTTTCATTCGTTATAGTGGAGTCAGTAGCAGCACGTCGATGTCGTGTACGTCGGGGCGGGTTTTAAACCCGCCCCGACGCCGACGCTAACGATCAATTCAATCAATACAAAGCGCATGAGCCGGCAGGAACTTGAGATATTCACGATAGGCCATTCAACGCGGACACGGGATGAGCTGGTGGAGCTGCTGAAGGAGAACGGGATCGAGCTGCTGCTCGATATCAGGAGGATACCATACTCACGGTACAACCCGCAGTTCAACAGGGAGGAGATGGAGGCGATGATCCCCGGTCATGGGCTTATCTACGAGCATTGCACGGAACTGGGCGGGGTGAAGCCACCGCAGGCGGTGATCGACCGCGCGAAGTCGTGCAGCGAGCGTTCGCGCGGGTTTGCGGGCTACATGGGGACCGAGCCGTTCAAGCGGGGGATGGAGCGGGCGCTTCGTCTGGCATCGGAGCGGCGCGTGGCGCTGATGTGCGCGGAGTCCGACCCCAGCCACTGCCATCGCTTCTGGGTTGCCGACGCGCTGGCGGCTCGCGGCGTGACGGTGCGGCATATCATCAGCACCGGCCGGGTGGAGGAGCATCCGGAGAATCTGTTTACGTATGGCGGATGATATGGAGCGAAGCGCCGTCGGGGCGGGTTTCAAACCCGCCCCGACCGCCATCCGTTGCCGAATGTCTCATCAAAACAGAATTGCGAGATATCCTTCCGCTGCTTGCTGGACCAGTCGATCGTCGGACGTTTGGCATCGGGGTCCACGTAGCCAAGGCGGAAGAGGGCTATCACCTCGTAGTTCTCCGGCGGATCGATCATCGCCACGCATTCCGCCCAGTGCTCGCCGCCGGCCTCCATCGGGAGGGAGATGAACTGCACGCCGACGCCGAGGGAGTTGGCGGTCAGCCAGATGTTCTCGATCGCCATGCCGAGCGCCAGCATGGAATACATCCCGGAAAGCTCCCCCTTCCTGTACTCCTCCTTCGTCAGCAGCACGGCCAGGATCAATGGCGATGTGGTGATCAGCCGCTTGGAATCAATCGCCAGGATGTAGGGGACGCGGAGCTTGTTCATCACCTCGGCCCCCTTCTCCGAGAAGATATAGCGGATAAACGGCCGCAGCGGCGCCGGCATGTTATCGATATAAATCCCATCGCCGCTCTTGTCGATCTCCTCTCTGCTGAATCGGAAATACTTCAGATAGCGCTTCCAGAACTCCCCTTTCTCCATCACTGCCCGCATCGATCGCCCGGCGATCTTCCCCAGCCTGTCGCGCCCCTCACGGCTCCGTATCAGCACAAACCGCCAGGGCTGCGAGTTGAAGTGGCTGGGGGCATAGCTCGCCGCCTCGATGATGGTCCGTATATGGTCGTCGGAGAGAGGCTTTTCGAGAAATCGCGAGTTGGTTGTCCGTCTGTTGCGGATTGCGTCGAGTAGTTCCACGTGCGTCGGTTGTTGGTTTGATTGATCGATATCGTGGGCGCGGCGGATTTCGTCATGGATGTTCAAGCTCTTCGCCGTTCAGATAGAAGAGGAGCGCCACGAGCGAGTATCCATCCCTGATCGTCCCGTGCCGGAGCATCTCCACGATCTCCCTCCGGGAGAACCATCGCCGGTCGGCGATCTCCTCCTGATCGAAGCTCCCCGCCTCCCCGTCGATAACGCAGCGGACCACGCTGGAGGTGCGGTTGGCGATGCCGTTCATCGGGTAGAACGATTGCAGCTCCCGGTGTCCCCCGGTCCGGTAGCCGGTCTCCTCGAACGCCTCACGTTCCGCCGCCTCCGTCATCGATTCGCCGGGATCGACGTTGCCGGCCGGCAGCTCCCAGTCCGCCTCCCCGGTCGTGTAGCGGGGGACCTTCACCAGCAGGATATTGCCATCGCCGTCATCGATGATCACGGTGACGGCGGCGCGCTCGAAATCGAGGAGATGATGCCGCTCGATGATCGACCCGTTCGGGAAGCGGACGGCGTCGACGAAGAGGTTCACCCAGGGGCTGCGGTAGATCACTTCGCGGGAGAGTCGTTCGAATTTCATCGGTCGGGTAAAAAAATGATGTCCGGTCACGGCCAGAAGACGATTGCCGAGTAGGCGACGCAGCAGCAGGTGGCATAGATCCAGTGGCCGTTGCCGCGACCACGGAATCGGGGCATCAGCAGCAGCATCGCCCCCATCCCGGCCAGCAGCAGGCCACGCCACGAGCCGGCGATGATAGCCTCGATCACCGCGCCGGCGATCCCCGCCATCACCAGTAAATAGAGCGTGTGATGGAACCATCGGAACCGGGCGCTGTCGATCACCCTCGATTTCACCATGACACCGAAGAGGAAATTGGCGAGGAATATCGAATACGCCGTCAACAGCATGTCGCGTCAGGTTGATTCGGCCGGTGATTGCCAGCGGAGGAGCACCAGCTCGGAGGCGAAGCCGGGGCCGAGCGCCCCCAGCAGGCCGTACTCCGTATCCGGTTGGGGGTCCCGGCGTGAGGCGATCTCCTCCAGAAACTTCTCGAGCACGAAGATCACCGAGCATGCCGACATGTTCCCGCATGTGCGGAGGACCGACCGCGTATGATCCAGCTTCTCCGGCGGCAGATCGAGCGAATCGATGTACGCCTGGAGCACCTTGGCCCCGCCGGGATGGGCGATGAAATGATCGATATCGCCGATTGCGAGGCCCTCCTCCTCCAGAAACGCCTCGATCGAATCGCGCATGAAGGTCCTGACGATCGCCGGGATATCGCGGGAGATCATCACCTTGAACCCATCGTTGCCGATATCCCATCCCATCACGTCCAGCGAGTCATCCATCGTGGTTGTGCGCGATGAGATCAGCGCCGCCGCGCGCGGGCCGGCCGGCACGTCATCGCCGCCGACCACCACCGCCGCCGATCCGTCGGCGAAGAGGGAGGTGGCGATCAATGCTGACTTCGAGAGGTCGTTGCGGAGGAAGGTAAGCCCGCACAGCTCGGTGATCACCACAAGGACCCGCGCCGATCGGTTTGCCCTGGCGATATCCATGGCGCGGGAGAGCGATGCGGCACCGCCGGCGCAGCCAAGCCCCCAGATCGGCAGCCGCTTGATGTTGCGGCGGAACGGCAGCCGCTGGATCAGTTGCGCGTCGATGCTCGGCGTGGAGATGCCGGTTGTGGAGACGAAGATAAGGTAGTCGATATCGGCGTGAGCCAGCCCCGCGTTCGTCAGCGCCAGCTCGATGGCCGCGCTCGACAGGGAGATGGCGTTGCTGATGTAGAGATCGTTCTTCTCCTCGAACGTTTTCGAGCTGCCGAACCAGTCCAGCGGAACGCAGAAATGCCGCTGCTCGATCTCCGCGTTGTCGAACACCGAAACCAGCCTGTCGATATCGTGAAATGCCTCGCCGTAGATATTGTGCGCGAACTGCTGCACCTCCCGTTGCGTGAGAATATTGTCCGGCAAGACGGTGCCGACCGCGAGAATGTTTGGCATCGGATCGCTGATAAATGTAGCGGCGCGGAGACTCCATCCGCACCATTGACCATATACGAGACGGGGGCACGATTAGGCTGTCGGCTCAAGTTAGCCGATCGGTCCGGTTCACCATCATCGGTGCCACCCGGGGGGGAAGCCATCTCACGCATCAAACTTCGTGCTAACCGACTCTTGAAGGATCTCATCCGCCACGCCCGCCCGCCTTCTCAAGCCCCGGAGGGGCGCAATCCCCGGTGCGCGGGGCGATGCCCCGCGTCACCGATGTTCCGTGTCAGCCGCATGTTCAGTATACTTCGGCTCAATGGATTCCCCCGCGCCGTTATCGTATCATAAACGATCCCATGAAGAAGAGCCCATCGGTTCAGCCTCCGCTTTCGTATTTCATCCGTCCGCTGGAGCAGGAGGATGCCCCATTGCTTGCCTCGTACTACCGGCGGAACCGGGAGGCGCACCGCGAGTGGTCGCCGCTTGCCCCCGCCGAGTTCTTCACGACGAAGGTTCAGCGGGAGCGTCTGGAGCGGGGAGCGATATTGAGGGATGAGGGGCGGGAGATACGCTTCGGCATGTTCACATCGGCGGCGGAGCTTATCGGGACCATCTCGCTCACGTCGATCGAGCGGGGGGTGTTTCAGAACGGGCGATTCGGCTATTCGATCGACGCGGAGTATATGGGGCGCGGGCTGATGACGGCCGGGCTTAGGAAGCTGATACGGTATGCGTTCGAGGATCTTGGGCTGCACCGGCTGGAGGCCAACGTGATGCCGCGCAACGCGGCATCGGCGCGGGTGCTGAAGAAATGCGGGTTCACGCTGATCGGCCATTCACCGGCGATGGTGCAGATCAACGGCGTCTGGGAGGGGCATGATATGTATATGCTGCTGGCGGGGGAATGGCGCGCGCGCGCCAGAGACCACGATCACGATTGACGGCCCCTGGCATATCCTGCGACAATATCCGCCGCGAATGTCACTGTATATTCCTTCATATGCCTCGTAGCCAGTGGAGCAACTCGCTGTATTGGGCCCCGGAGGGGCGCAATCCCTGGTACCCTGGGCACCGCCCCCGGCACCGAAGTAATTCTTAAGTTCGCCGCTTCGCCAGGCATCCTCTCTCCGGCGCGCCTCGTCAGCGTCGAGGGGAAACTTCCAACCGTTGATGGAGCATACATGGTTCGCTTGATTCTCTCTTCCGGCGCGCGCGCCCTTCTTTTTGCATTGCTGTCGATCGCCGCGGCGATTCCGGCCGTGGCACAGAACGGCACCGTGACCGGTCGCGTTACCGATGCCGGTTCGGGCGGGCCGCTCGCGGGGGCCACCATCCGGCTGATCGGCGGCAGCGCCACGACGCGGCAGGGGGGGGCAATCTCCGCACGCGACGGTTACTACATGATGAGAGGAATTCCCCCCGGCCGCTATCGCGTGCAGGTGAGCTACATTGGCTACGGGCTGTTCGAAAGCGATTCGCTGGATCTGCGGGAGGGGGCCACGCTTCGCGTGGACGCGGCGTTGAAGGAGGGGACGCTGAATCAGAGCGAGGTGGTTGTCTCGGCATCGCGGCGGCCCGAGAAGATCACGCGCGCCCCGGCCTCGGTCACCGTTGTCGATCCCAGGCATATCGAGGAGCGGCCGGCGCTGAGCGGCGTGGATCACCTCCGTTCGGTTCCGGGGCTCGATATCGTGCAGTCGGGGCTGACGCAGAACATGGTGGTGGCGCGCGGTTTCAACAACGCGTTTTCCGGCACGCTGATGACGCTGGTGGACAACCGGATCGCATCGGTGCCGTCGCTCCGGTTCAACGCCCACAACTTCATCCCGCTCGTCAACGAGGATCTCCAGCAGATCGAGGTGATCCGCGGTCCCGGCTCGGCGCTCTACGGGCCGAACACCGCCAACGGAGTCCTCCACATGATCACCCGTTCCCCCTTTGCCTCCACCGGAGCGTGGTTTTCCCTGGCGGCGGGGGAGCGCGGAGTGGTGCAGGGGATGGGGCGATTTGCCGGCACCTACGGCGACCGGCTGGGCTACAAGGTCTCCGCTCAGTATATGCAGGGGGAGGACTGGGGATATGTCGATTCGGTGGAGGTGACCGAGCGCGCCAGGGCGATCTTCCTCGCCGATTCGCTCCATACCGGCCTCAACCCCGATACGTTGAAGATCGGGCTTCGGGACAGCACTATCCGCCGGGTCGGTGGCGAGCTGCGCGTGGATTATATCCCGGTGGATAACATGATGCTGATCTTCCAGCTTGGCACGAATGCCGCGCTGCGGAACCCCGAGATCACCGGCGTGGGAGGCGCGCAGGCGCGCGACTGGCTCTACAACTATTATCAGGTGCGGGGGCTCTACAAGGATTTCTTCGTGCAGGCATTTCTCAACCAGAGCAATGCCCGGGAGAGCTATACGCTCCGGACCGGGCAGCCCCTGGTCGATAGATCCACGCTCTTCGTGGTGCAGGCACAGCACTCGACGGCGTTCGAGGGGCTTGGCCGGCTGGCGTACGGGGTCGATTATCTCCATACCACCCCCGTCACCGACGGGACGATCACCGGCCGGTTCGAGAACAGCGATGATATCGTGGAGGTCGGGGGATATCTCCAGGGGGAGGCGATGCTGGCGCGCGATCTTCTGGATCTGGTGGTGGCCGGGCGACTGGATCATCACAGCAAGCTCGATGGGCTTATCTTCTCGCCGCGCGCCGCGCTGGTCTACACCCCCGCGCCGGACCAGGCAATCCGCGCGACCTTCAACCGCGCCTACAGCGCGCCGACCACCAACGATCTTTTTCTCGACTTCATCGGCGGCTCCAGCCAGGGGGTCAACGTTCGCGCATCGGGCGTTCCGCCGGAGGGGTTCACCTTCACGCTCAGCCCGGGCAATCAGCCGTATATCCGTTCCTACGCGGCGCTGGGGCAGGACCCGAATCTCGCCTTCCCGCTGGACAGCCTTCTCCCCATCTGGAGAAAGCTTCAGGATACGCTCCGCCCGCTCTCCCAGGCATTCGGCGCAAGCCTGGACAGCGTGCCGCCGCCACCAGCGTCGGTGGTGGAGCTGCGGCAGCTCAATCAGCAGACCAGGGGGTTCGATCCATCGCGCGGGGCGTTCAATGTGGCATCGTTGAAGCCCACGATCAACTCCACCATCGAGCTTGGCTACAAGGGGCTGATCGCCGAAAGAATCTCGGTCAGCGTCGATCTCTATCGATCGCAGTACGACAACTTCATCGGGCCGCTCCAGGTGATCACCCCCAACGCGTTCTTCAATCGGGATTCGCTCTACGGGTATCTGCTCCGGCAGCTTCAGGCTCGCGGGGCGGACACCTCGAAAATCTCCGAGGCGCTTGGATCGGTGGCGGACTTTATCACGAAGATCCCCATCGGCACGGTGGCGCCGAACGTGGCAGGCAACCCGTATCAGGCAAGCAACCCGAACGATCCCGCGGCCATCCTTCTTTCGTCGCGGAACTACGGGAGCATCACGCTCTACGGTTGCGATATCTCCGTGCAGGCGGCGGTGGCCGACGGGCTGACGCTGAGCGGGTCGTTCTCCTACACCGACAAGAACTTCTTCCGCAACCTCGACAACGTCTCCGATCTATCGCTCAACTCGCCGAAGTTCAAGTACACGCTCGGCGCGGAATACCGGAACGCGACAATCGGCTTCAACGGCGACGTCCGCCTCCGCCATGTCGATGGCTTTCCCGTCAACTCCGGCGTCTACGTCGGCGATGTCATTCCCTATTCGGTGATCGATCTCAATCTGGGCTATCAGCTTCCGTGGATTCCCGGCATGGGGCTCACGATCAGCGCGCAGAACCTCCTGACCTTCGCCGACACCGATGGGAGCATCTTCACGCGCAGGCATCAGGAGTTCGTGGGGGCGCCGGCCCTGGGGCGTCTGGTCATTGCGCGTCTGACGTATCAGTTCGGGAAGGCGGATTAACGGGGAAGGGCGCCGGAGCCACATGGATGCGGGAGACTGATGGGACGCGCTCGCGAATGGCGCTCTCCAGCTCCGACATCCGCTGATGAACGGTGGAGAGCGGGGTATCGCCGCTGTAGGCGCAGGAGAGGGAGATCACCGTCCCGTTCTCGATCAGATAGCTGTTGACATCGGTGACCGGATCGCCGTTGGCGATCGAGCCGAGCACGGCGCGGACATCGTTGTTGATCTGCTCGCTCCGCACGGCCGGGCAGACGTGAAGATCGCGCGATTCCAGATGGATGCTGATCGCGGAGCCCTCCGGCAGCTCGCGGGCCAGGGTGTCGCGCAGCTGCTCGGAGACCGAGTGGGCGTCGAGCAGCGACATATGGCTGGGAAGCTCAAGATCGAGAAGGATGCGGAGGCCGTCCCTTGTCAGAAGAAGACTGAGATGATGGATGGCAAGGCTGAGGCGATTTGCCGCCGCGTAGACCGCCGCCGCGTATTCCTCCCCCTCGATCCGGGCCGGCTCCACGTTTACCACGATATCGGCGAAGGGAAGCTCGCTCCTGATCACCCCCCGCACCTCCTCGCTCACCTGATAGCTGGCCTCCAGCGTAAGCGTGCGCGGCACCTGCAACGCCACATCGACAAACGCCTGTTCCCCCACGAACCGGACGCGGACGCGGACGGAATCGGAGACAAGCTGGGGAACGGCGCGGACCTTCGCGGTCAGCCGTCTGCCGAGATCGCCCGGCACATCCTCCATCAGCGCATGGACGCTCTCGCGACCGAGACGATAGGAGACTTTCAGCGCGATCAATGCTACCACCACGGCTCCCAGCGCATCGGCGCGCAGGACAAGCCACTGCGGGATGGCGTCAGTCCGTTTCGCGATCTCCAGGACAACGAGCGAGAGGATGACCACCGCCGAGCCGAGCAGGTCGTTGCTGAAGTGGGCGGCATCGGCGGCGAGCGCCTGGCTTTTGTGAAGTTCGGCGGCCCGTTTCAGCGACCGCGACCGGGTGAAGTCCACCACCATTGAGATGATCATGACCACGAAGGACCAGACGGTGATTTCCGGGATCGCCGGCGAAACGAAGATCCGCTCGTACGCATGCCACAGCACCCAGATGGCCGTCGCCACCAGCAGGGCGGACTCGGCAAGGGCCCCGAGGCTCTCCGCCTTTCCATGTCCGTAGGGATGATTCTCGTCCGGTGGCTGCTCGGCGATGTAGACCACGAAAAAGGTCAGCATGGCCGCCAGAAGGTCAAGCCCGGAGTGGGCCGCCTCCGATACGATTGCAAGGCTTCCGGTCGCGAAACCGACGACCACTTTCAGAATAGTGAGGATCAGCCCCGATCCCACCGACGCGAGCGCCGCGGAGCGTTTGGTTGCTTCTGCCATGAAATATCCGACTGTCGATTAACCGCGTGGGGGGATTTCGAGAAATCCCCCCACACATGCACCGGGCCTGTCTGCCCATCGGGACAAACATATGAGAATGTTCGGCGATACCGTGGTTATCGCACCAGCGTGACCACGCAATTCGCACGATTCATGCCAGAGTGGATTTCGACCAGATAGATGCCGGCCGGCAGCCCCGTCGTCGACAGACGATAATGCTGCTCTCCGGGCTCGCGATGTCCGGCGGCGGCGGTCATGAGAAGTCGGCCGCTCCGGTCGTAGATGCCCACGCTTGCCTCGCCGGCGCTCCGCTGTTCCCAGCGCAGGTCGGTTTCGGCGGCCGTCGGGTTCGGATACGCCGCAAGCGACCCGGAACCGCCCGACTGATAATCGACGCCATCGCCTGGCCCCACGTTGTTCGAAACGATCGAGAAGGGGGCATCGGTGGTATCGCTCACCAGCCCATCGGCCGTGGTGATCGCCAGCCGGGCGTTCTTGCTGAGGGTTTTCGGGGTGGTCCAGAACATCGAGTCGTTCCCCGGCTTCGGCATCACGCTGTCGATCAGTGTCCATGTGGCACCGCCGTCGGATGAGAAGTTCATCGCCAGCATTCCCTTGTTGTTCTTCGAGTTCCAGACGATGGCGATCGTCGAATCGGTGCCGAACTTCTCGCCGCCATTCGGATAGAGGAGTTTCAGGGAGATGGGCGGGCGCGGGTTGATGGTGAAGACCGCGTCCGAGGTATCGCGGAGCGGGCCGCTGCTGACCCTGACCAGCGCTTTGGTCGTGGAATCATTCGGCACCTTCCAGGGGAGCGAGTCATTTCCCGTCCGTGGCTGTTTGCTGCCGATGAGCTTCCAGCTTGTTCCGCCATCGGTCGAAAATTCGATGTTGAGTGCGCCGGTCAGGTCCTGCCCCTGCCAGCGAATCATTGTCGTGGAATCCGCCTGGAATGCTTCGCCGCCGTTGGGGAAGAGCAGCTGGATCTTCGGATTTACCGATGCGCGGATCGTGAACGTCCGGTTGGATGCGTCCCTGATGGAGCTGTCGACCGCCATCACGCGGACGAACGCCTGGCTGGTGGTATCATGCGGGATCACCCAGGCCAGCGTATCGGGGCCGCTGCGCGCCGCCACCTTCTTGATCGGTTTCCATGTCCTGCCGCTGTCGATCGAATAATCGACCAGAAGATCGCCGGTGATGTTGGTGGCGTTCCAGCGGATCTTGACGGTGGAATCGGCGCCGAACAGCTCGCCGCCGTTCGGGTAGATCACCGTAAGCGCCGGGAGCGGCTTCAGCGTGATGGAGAAGACCCTGCGCGAGCGGGCCGTCTTGGTGCCATCCGCCGTGGTGATCCGGACCAGCGCGCGCCTGGAGGTATCATTGGGGACAACCCACGACATCGAGTCCAGCCCCGTCCTTGCGGTTACGCTGTCGATCCGTTTCCAGACCGCGCCGCTATCGACCGAGTAGTCGATGTTCAACTGGCCGGTAACTCCCTGCGCCAGCCACCGGATCTGTACCGTGGAATCGACCACGAAGTTCTCGCCTCCGGCGGGGGTGATAACGAGGAACCCGCCTCCCTGGGCTCGGGCGCCGGTGGTGATGGCGAGCAGAAGGAGCATCGGCATAAGCCAGCTCGCAATGCTCCCGAGCGTTTTTCGGCATGTAACGGCGTTGCCAGTTCGCATGAACAATATCTCCGGATAGCGGAACATGAAGGGAAGGGGATAGTCAGCGCGCGACGATCCAATGGTAATTGCGATGGGGATGAGATCGAATCAACCGCGTTGGAGCGCGTTGATGGAATTCGGTTCCCGATGATACGATTTTTTTTGCGCCGGGGGCGGGGCAATTCATGAATCGTCCCGACGAATATTGAATCGCTCCGGCCAGGCCGTATTTTACCGTCGGAGCATAATCGCGGCATAATCTGCACATCGAATAATGATACCGAATACGTTCTGCCATATACCCGGCATCGGCGCCAGAAGCGAGCAGAAGCTCTGGGACGATGGAATACGCACATGGGATGACTACCTGGAGATGGGGGATGCCCTGAACCCCGGAAAAAAAGGGCGGGAGATCACCGAGCATCTCTATCGGTCGCAGCAGGCGCTGGAGGATTTCGATATCGGCTTTTTCGCCGGATCGATCCCCGGCGGCGAGGAATGGCGGCTGTTCCCGGAATTCAGGAGTCGCACGGCCTACCTCGATATCGAAACCACCGGCCTGAGCGTCGACATGGGGTCCGCCATCACGACGATTGCGCTGTATGACGGCGAGGAGATCAGGCACTATGTCAACGGGGAGAACCTGAGGGATTTCAAGGATGATATCAACGGGTTCGATCTCCTCGTCACCTACAACGGCAAGTGTTTCGATCTTCCGTTCATCGAACGTTATTTCATGATCTCGCTCCCGCAGGCGCATATCGATCTCCGTTATCTGCTGCGGAGCCTGGGCTACGGCGGCGGCCTGAAGGGGTGCGAGCGTCAGCTTGGAATCGACAGGGGGGAGCTGGATGGCGTGGACGGATATTTCGCCGTGCTCCTCTGGCATGAATACCGCAACAATGCCAACCCGATGGCGCTGGAGACGCTCCTGGCCTACAACATCCAGGATACCGTAAACCTTGAGCGGCTGCTGGTGATGGCGTACAATATGAAGATCGAGGATACCCCGTTCGGCGCCAGCAACCGGATACGGTCGCCGAGGGAGCCCGGGAATCCCTTCCGCGCCGATCCGGTCACCATCGAGGAACTGCGCCGCAGGCATTATCCCGGAGTGATGGCTTGGTAGCCCTACCAGACTGTTGAAGGACGTCATCTGCTGCGTTGGCCTTCACCGTCGCTCACTGCGGCGTCCGGGAGGACGGCTCATTCGCTCAGGTTCGCTCAGGCTTGGCCGCCTTGCAGTTGAGATCGTCCTTGAACAGTCTGTGGCATCGAGCTACGCTGAAGAATATCATCCGCGGCGTTGTCCTCCCTCCCAAGCCCCGGAGGGGCGCAATAGCTGGTGCGCGGGCCATCGCCCCGCGCGCCGTCTGAAACACTCGCCGGGTCATCATGGTCTTGCATCCCGGAACCAACCCGCCGCGGCCCCGGTTATCGGGGTGCGATATCGGCTGCCGATTCCCGGCTTCTTTCTTAACTTCCTCGAAACAGTTCCACTCGGAGTAGAATACATGAGCGATTTCTTTCCACGTATGACACATCGGATCATCTCCATAGTCGCATTCGCATCCCTTCTGGCGTTTGCCGGCTGCACGAAGACCGAGACCCCGGTAACCCCCGGCACCTATCCGGCCGGCTTTGTCCTGAAGGAGAATGGGACGGAAAAGGCGAGCCAGGGAAATGGCTCGGTAACCGGCAGCGTAGAGATCAAGCGGCCCATCGGCAGCGGCGGTCAGCCGGTCGCCTCCGGCGATATGGTTATCACCTTCACCAACACCGACGGCTCCGCCTTCACGATCAACGCGGATGACAGCCTCGATTTCGTGATCACCAATCAGAATATCCTGGGAGTTCAGAGGATAGCGGGGGAGCGATTCAAGTTCAGATTTCTCGGCAAGGGAGCCGGACAGGCGACGGTGAAGTTCGTCCTGCTGCGGAACCACGCGCCACTTTTTACCACGGCTCCAATCAACGCGCACATTGTGACCGAGGGGCTGGAGGTGGTGAAGATGACGTTGACCAGCGGCACCGGGCTCAATCTGAGCGTGCTGACGCTGACCGATTCGACAGTGATCGGCGGGCTGATCTCTCCGTCGTTCGTCTCGGGAACGCATCCGCTCCGGTTCCAGTTGTTCGACGCGAACGGGAATGAGCTCGATACGCTCGGCAAGGCCGGGATCAGCCTGGTGGGCCAGCTCGCCGACACTTCAGTTGCCGATTTCGTCCCCGATCCATCGATCTCCTCGAACTTCAACCTCCTTCCCAAGAAGGTCGATTCCACGACCATCGTCTTCCAGATACGGCAGAACACGGCGGCCACCGGCGATTACGTGGCCTTCCAGTCGCTTCCGGTGAAGGTCAAGGTGCATTGACCCCTGGCCCCTCTCCGCCATCAGCGGGGAGGGGCGGGCGTTACCGAGAGGACGCCGGTGAACTGATGCGTTGCCCGTCCGTCGCGGAGCATGAAGACATCGTAGACGCGGGCGCGCCCCAGATCCGTATCGACAGTCGCCTCGAAGAAGATCGAATCCTCGGTCCCGGTGAACTTGTCGGTCGATACCAGCCGGAGCGATCCCAGGTGAGCCAGATAGCCCTCCATGTGCGTCCGCAGCGCCGCCGCTCCCCGGACCGTCAGGCCGAATCCGATGAGGATCGCGTCATCGTGATACTGGCTCATCAGCCCGTCGATATCCCCCGATTCCAGATAGCCTATCTGCCGGTCGTAGAATTCCCGCCCCGCGCTTCCGTTCATTATTTGTCCCGTGGTTGCTTGATTTCCCCCGACGGACGGAACCGGAAATGACGGTCCACCTGTCCGGGGAGGATGTAGTAGACCAGCACGAGCGTATAGACCACCAGGCTGACCCGCGTGCTGATAAAGGAGAGGGCGATCGCCCCCAGGTAGAGGCAGGGCGCCACCAGAATCCTGGTGTTCACCACCCGCACAAATCCATCGTCCAGATCGTGATCCACCAGTCGCCGTCCCGATGTGGCGTACCACCAGTGAAGCTGGAGCGAAAGCCCCGCCGCGATCAGATTGCACCCGTAGACGATCACCGCCGTTCGATACCCCGAATAATTTCCGAGGAGCGCGGCGGAAAACGGTATGAATGCGATAAACATCATAAAGAGGATGTTGATCCAGAGAAACGTCCGATCGGCCCGCCGGATGTAGTGATACTGCGTCCGGTGGCCGATCCAGTAGATGCCGATCACCACGAAGCTGGCAACATAGCTGAGCGCTTTCGGCCAGAGGGCGAGCAGGCCCCCGAGGAGTTCCCCCTCGGATGCTCCGGCCGGCATCTGCGGCACATGAATCTCCAGCACCAGCAGCGTCATGGCGATCGAGAAGACGCCATCTCCCAGCGCCTCGATCCGGTGCGGGCTCATCCCTCCCGGCGCCGCGCCGCCGCTCGGCTTTATCATCTCATGCTCCGCTTCCGGCCGTCGGAGCCAGCCATAGTGCGATGTTCCGGGCAAAGGCAAGCGTGTCGGCCGTGGCACGCGGCTCGCGCCGCATCCCGTCGCCGGGGGGCTCGGTGACGAAGCTGGGGGCGCCGAGCGATGGGTCCCAGTTGTAGTCCACGAAGTGATGGAAGCTGGAGTCGGCGATGGCGCGTCCGAGCATGTTGCCGTGTTCATCGGGGCTGGCGTCGAACGCTATCATCAGGTTGAACGGCGTGCCGGTGACCTTGCTCCGTCCGGTGGCGATCACCCTGGCGTGCCCCTCTCCGGCCGGCACTCCCACTGCCCCCTCGTGCGGGTGAGCGGGGATCATCTCGATCGGCCGCGGCGATGCGCCGGGATGGAGAAATATCTCGTGGATCGGTTCCGCCGGCTCCACCCGCTGAAAGTCGCCGTTGGCGCCGGAGTGGTAGTTGGGCCAGGTGATGGCCGGGTTGTCCGGATCATCGATGATATGCCGTGCCGCATCCGGCTCCTGATTCTTCGAGTGGAAGAAATGGGCCGCGCCGACCCCTCCGAGCGTGCAGAGGGATGAGCCCAGATCCTGATGGTCGCGCGTGGTCAGCAGCCCGCCGCCGCGCTGGCGGAAGCGGGTGATGCCGCCGCACTCGTCGCTGTTCAACCCATCGCCGGTATCCACGGCAAACAGCCACAGCTGATCGAAATCGGACACGTCGAGGCGGCTGAGCACCGGATCGGCGCCGTCGCCGGAGCGTTCCAGGTTGCGTCCTGTCACCTCGAACAGCGGGGCGCCGGAGGAATCGGCCAGCGAGGAGAGATGATCGTGAAGCCGCGAGAAACGGCCGATGTTCCAGTCATCCTCGGTGGCCGGGATGGTTGTCTGAAGGAGTATTCTTGTGGGCGTATTCATGATTGCGGGATTAGGTTTGTTCACGCGTGGGCGATTTTCCCGTACCTGCCTGCGGCGCCGGTCGGGGAGTTGTCCGGCATCAGAGATAGGTCTCGTCAACGTAGCACCATCCCCACTCCTCGCCCGGCTCTATCGAGCGGATCACCGGATGTCCCGTGGAGTGGAAGTGCTTTGTGGCGTGCTTGTTCTTCGATGAATCGCAGCAGCCGGTATGGCCGCAGACGAGGCACATCCGGAGGTGGACCCACCGGTCCCCGAGCGCCACGCATTCCGGGCAGACATGGGTTTCCGGCGTAAGGTCTTCGTTGATCTGATCGAGATGCGTACAGGTATCCGCCATGTTGAATCTCCCGATGAAGGATGAAATTGCGAGATGGGCTCGATCCCCGAACCGAGCCGCTTTGAGCCGTCCCGGACGGCAGATCCGTTGCCGATGTTCAGAAGGTTGCCGCCTCCGGCTCAGGTGACTGTTCCGGGATCTTCTTCGGATCGATGAAGATAAGGGTGCCGGCGGCTCCGGCCAGCGCCAGGCCGGCGGAGATCAGCATCGCCCAGCGGAATCCCGCCACGAAGGAAGTCCCGATGATCTCCTGGAGGCGCGCGCGAAGCTCCGGCGGCACATCCTCCGGGATCTTCGCCGCAGCCGCCTTTGCCCTCTGCGCCTCCACGATCTTCCGCGCCTCCGGCGGGATGCCGGACGTGGCAAGCCGTTGATCCAGCGCGCTGTTGAACGCGGCCAGCACCACGATTCCCAGCACCGCGACCGAGAGGAGGCCCGCTATCCGGGATATCGCGTTGTTGATGCCGGAGGCGATGCCGGAGTTGTGAACCGGCACCGATCCCATCACCGTGGTGGTGAGCGGCGCCACGCTGATCGCCATCCCGATTCCCAGCACTGCCATCGCCGGAAACCATGTGCTCCAGTAACTCCCGCCGATCCCCGGCAGCGCGAAGAGCGCCCCGCCGACCGCCGCTATCGCGGGTCCCACCGCAAGCGGCAGGCGCGCTCCGAACTTCGCCACCAGCCCTCCCGACCAGCGGGAGAGGAGGAACATGATGACGATAAACGGGAGCATTGCCGCGCCGGCCTGGGTGGCGGAATATCCCTGCACCTGAATCAGGTTGAAGGGGAGAAAGAAGAGAATTCCCCCCAGCCCCGCGTAGAGGAGAAACGTGAGGAGGTTGGTGCCGCTGAATGCACGCGAGCGGAAGAGGGAGAGGGGCATCATCGGCGTGGCGGTGTGGGATTCCACGTAGAGAAACGCCGGCAGCGCGATGGCGCCAACCGCCAGCGCGGCGATCACCCTCGGGTTGCCGAACCCGAGATTTGAGGATTCCACCAGCCCGTAGACCAGCCCCGCCAGGCTTATCGTCACCAGCGACGCGCCTGCCCAGTCCAGCCTCCCTTCGATGTCCCCGTCGTGGCTTTCCGGGACGCGCCAGAAGGTGATCAGGAGGACCACGGCGGCCAGCGGGACATTGATGAAGAAGATCCAGTGCCAGGAGGCATGCTCGATCAGCCAGCCGCCGAGAAGCGGTCCGATCGCCGCCGTGATCGCGGTAAACCCGGACCACGTGCCGATGGCCTTTCCACGCTCATGCTCGTCGAACGATGCGGTGATGATTGCAAGGCTTCCCGGCACCAGAAGCGCGCTTCCGATCCCCTGGATGCCGCGGGCGATGATCAACTGCATGATGGTGGGGGAGAGCCCGCACCAGACCGACGCCAGGGTGAAGATCACGATCCCCAGAGCGAATATCCGCCGCCGGCCGTAACGATCGCCGAGCGATCCGCCCACCAGCACCAGCGCGCCAAGGAAGAGCGCGTAGGCCTCCACCACCCACTGCACCTGCGAAACCGAGGCTCCCAACCCCGCCTGCAACGCCGGCAGCGCCACGTTCACAACCGTGCCGTCGATAAACGAGAGGCTCGATCCCAGGATGGTGGCCGCCAGAATCCATCCGCCGGCGCGTCCCGTGGCGGGCGCGGCTCCGCCCGGAGTAGGGGGCGTCATGGGCGGCCGCTCGTGCGCGCGGTCGTTGGCCTGGACGATGAAATCATGATCTCCCCTCCATTCACTGATGATTTTCCGGGATCGAGGATGATTCAGGCGATGAGGGGCGTCGCCATTATCGTGTTCCGATCTGTTCGATATGGCACAAGTTCCCTCATTTAATCGGTTCGGCCATGATCAATTTCGGATGATATGCCGCCTCTGCCCGTGGTTGTAATCGCATGGCGGCATCGGCGGATTCCTGCATGGGCAGCCCATCACCCTACCGCTCCTTCATCCAGGCAATGCATCCCTCAAGATGAGCGTGCATCCGCTCCGCGGTGTCGCTGCCGATGCGGCCGTGGCCGGGGAGCACCCAGCGGAAGCTGTAGTCCAGGAGTTTCTCCATCGAGGTGATCTGCTCGGTCCAGGAGTACCAGCAGGCGCTGCGAAAGGCGGTGAGCGTGTTCCGCGCCGGGGACCACGCGAGGTGATCGCCGGTGAAGAGGTAGGCGTCCCGGTAGAGGAGGGCCATCTGGCCGCGCGTGTGGCCCGGCACGGGGATGATGGTGATGTCATCGTCCACCCGAAATGCCCCGGTCCCCTGAACCACCCGCTCGATGCCGAGCCGTTCGGCGCCGTCGGCGGCGTGCATGATCCGTTCGGCGCCGAATGTCGCGGCGTAGCGGTCGTGGTCCGCGATGTCGTCGCGGTGGGAGAGGAAGATGGTGCGGATGCCGCCGAGCGCCGCGATGCGATCGGCGAGGGGACGGGCGTAGCGGGGGGAATCGATCAGGACGTTGCCGCCGTCGGATTCCGGGCGGACGATCAGGTAGCTCCATGCGCCGAAGCTCGATTCGGCGGTGAAGCCGCAGAAGTAAATGTTCTCGACCACCGGCGCCGGAAATGCCGCGATGCCGGCGCGGGCGTCATGCTCCTTCGTGGTCCCGATCGATCCGGTGGGGCAGGCAATAAGCGCCATCAGCGCGCGCAGCTCCTCATCCCGCGCCGCCGGCTGGTGATGAACGCTCGACTGATCGCCGTGATCGCGAAATGTCTCCGGGGCTATCTGCCGGCATGCATCGCAATCGATGCAGGAATCATCGACGAAGAAATCCCCCGCCACGTTCTCCGGAAGCCGTCTGGTTCTGTTTGCCATGATGCGCTATCGCTCCGTTGCTGGATCGTTCACCGGGCCATCGTTTCCGGTTGCGCTGGTTCCCGGCCCGGAGAACCTGCATGGAATTATCAGATTTTTTTCTTGGGGAACGGGGCTCCCCGCGCTACCTTGCCCGACTCCATAATCAGAGAAGAAGATACTGGCGGCGACGCTATCAATCAATTTCGTTCCATACAATCAGGAGGATCAGCGATGGCAATTCGACTCGGGGATACCGTTCCCAATTTCACGCAGCAGTCGACCGAGGGAGAGATCAATTTCCACGACTGGGCGGGAGACAGCTGGGTGATTCTCTTCTCGCATCCCGCCGACTTCACGCCGGTCTGCACCACCGAGCTTGGAACCGTGGCGCGCCTGAAATCGGAGTTCGACAGGCGGAACGTGAAGGCGATCGCCCTGAGCGTGGATAACGTGGACTCGCACAACCGCTGGGTCGGCGATATCGAGGAGACGCAGGGAGTGAATCTCAACTATCCGATCCTCGCCGATGCCGACCGCTCGGTCTCGGGGCTGTACGACATGATCCACCCGGAGGCAAGCGCCACGGCCACCGTCCGCTCGGTGTTTATCATCGATCCAAAGAAGAAGCTCCGTCTGACGCTTACCTATCCGGCATCGACCGGCCGCAACTTCGACGAGATCCTCCGCGTGATCGACTCGTTGCAGCTTACCGAGCATCACAGCGTGGCGACGCCGGCCAACTGGAAGAACGGGGATGATTGCGTGATCCTTCCGGGGATTCAGGACCCGGAGGAGCTGGCCGCCAAGTTCCCGAAAGGGTTCAGCGTGGTTCGCCCGTATCTCCGCCTGACGCCGCAGCCGAATCTGGAAAACTGATCCCCGATTCCGTCGCCGTCCCGATGAATGCGAAAAGCCCGTCCGCTCCCGCGCGGCCGGGCTTTTTCATGTCGTCGGGCGGATCTGCTGCCTTGCGATCTCCCCGGACACTTTTTTAACAAGCGCCGCCAGCGATTCCGCGCGATTGCTGATGATCCTCTCATCGCTGATCGTCCCATCCTTCTCGTGCGTCAGCCATGTGCCCACGTTGAGGGCTGCGGCGCCGGCGCGGAGAAGAGCCTCGGCGGTCTCCAGCGAGACGCCGCCGGACGGGGCGATCGGGATATCGGGGAGGGGAGCGCGAATCGCCGAGAGATACCGTGCTCCCTCGGCCGGCATCGGAAAGAGCTTGACGATATCGGCGCCGCCGCGCCATGCCGCCATCACCTCGGTGGGGGTAAGCGCCCCCGGCATCGCCACGCATCCCGCCTGATGCGCCGTGGCGACGAGGCGGGGATCGAAGACCGGGCTGGCATAGAAGAGAGCGCCCGCGTCGAACACCCCCCTGGCCCGCGATTTCTTGAGAACAGTTCCCGCGCCGATCAGAAGATCATCCCGGCCGGCCAGGCGCTCTATCAGCCCGATCGCGCCATCGGTGGTCAGGGTGATCTCCACGGTCGTGATGCCGGCCGAGGCGATGATCTCGATAATCCCGGCCGCCTGGTCGGCCGAATCGAACCGGATCACCGCGATGATCTTTGCGTCGAGCATTCGTTGAAGCGTTGCCGCTCGTGATGTCATGAGAGATTTTCCGCCGATAGGTGTTCATATACATTGGCCCGCGCCAGTCATCGGAATATAACCCGATATGGCTCCGGGCGATCGTTGCCGTCATCCCCGGCCGTGGAGCGCCCCAACCTCCGGGGAAGTTGGGGCCATGCCGGGCCTCGCGAAAATAGCGACCGGCCCCGGTCGTCCCCCCAACGTCACGAATTCTTCACAACGCATTCCGGCCGTGCCGGACTGTTCCTTGCAGGAGATGCGGCCAGTCGCTATGATTGCCGCCGCCCGTTCGCAGCTCCGGCGCCCACCGGGAGCATCAGGTATTCTTCCCTCTAACTCACTTCGTCGTATGCACAGAATTTTTACGTCGTTTGCAGTCTGCGCTCTGCTGGCCGTCGTCACGGCCTTGGGGCAGACCCCGAAGGCCTACAACACGACGTTCTTCGGCAAGCTCGATCCCGGCACGGCTTCCGGCCAGTGGAAGTATTCGGCGCTCACCGGCTATACAGCCCCCGATGGCCGTGAATACGCGCTTCTGGGGGGATATACCGGCACGCACATCATCGATATCACCGAGCAGCCGGTCAAGCAGGTGGCCTTTATCCCGGCCCCCTACAGCCAGTGGCGGGAGATGAAAACCTACGGCACCTACGCCTATGTGGTGAGCGAAAACGGGCGGGGGCTTCAGATCATCGATCTCTCCCATCTTCCCGCCTCCGCGGCCGAGCTGCGGCTGGACAGCAGCGTCTTCAGCCGGGCCCATACGGTCGATCAGGAAGGGCACTACCTCTACGTGAACGGAAGCCAGGTGGACGCCGGAGCAAATCAGGGGACGATCATCTTCGATCTGGAGCCCGACCCCACGAAGCCGGTGATGGTTGGGAAGTTCGATGGCGATTACGCGCACGATGCCTATATCAGGAATGATACGCTCTGGGTGGCCGCGATCAACAAGGGAAGGGTGGATGTGGTGGCGCTGGGGAAGGACAGGACGCATCCGCACCTGGTTACCGTCTTTGGCCCGGCCGGCAACACCGGCGGCACGCACAATGTGGATATCACCACCGACGGCAGCTACGCCCTGACGACCGATGAGATCGGCTCGACCCCGAAGACCCTGAAGGTCTGGGATGTGCGCGATATCAACAGCGTCAGCAAGGTGGCGGACTGGACGCCGGTGCCGGGGGAGATCATCCACAACGTTCATATCAAGGGGAACCTGGCCTATATCGCATGGTATACGGCCGGGACGCGGATCGTCGATATCTCCAATCCCCGCGACCCCGTGGAGCTGGGCTACTTCGACATGTCCCCGCGTCAGGGGAGCGAGTACTCGGGGAACTGGGAAACCTATCCCTACTTCCCCGACGGAAAGATCATCGCCAGCGATATGCAGACCGGGCTGTATGTCTTTACCTACAACGGCGCCAGGCGCGGCATGGTGCATGGCGTTGTCCGCGACGCCATCACCCATGAGCCGGTTCCGTTTGCCCCGATCGTCCTTGAAAAGGTCGGCAAGACGATCACCGCCGACTCCGCCGGACGCTACAGCTATGAGGGGGCGGCCGACACGCTGCCGTACTCGGTCAGGGTCTATGATCCCGAGAAGGCAGGGGTCGGCTCGCTGATCGTGGGGACGACCGATTCGGAGGTCGATATCTACGTCAACGTCATCCCGAAGGTCTCCTTTCTCCTGAACCCCGTCGATTCGATCACCGGCGAGTCGATGGAGACATTCTCCTACCGGGTTATCGACGATCAGGCGGATGGCGGGATTCGCGGGTTCAGCAATCCGCAGCTTCTGAAGCTCTCGCAGGACAGCACCTATCGCATTTACGTGGGAGCATGGGGATATATCCCAAAACTGGTGACCGTGAAGGCGGAGAACCAGACCGACAAGATCGAGCTTGCGCGCGGCTATTACGACGATGCCGAGCTGGATCTTGGATGGATGCTTGCCGCGCCGACCGACAATGCCAGCAGCGGGACATGGGAGCGGGGCGTTCCGGTGGAAGTGCCCAACCCGTACGATGCATCGGTGGACATTCAGCCGAAGGCCGACAACACTCCCGGATGGGGCGATCAGGCGTTCATTACCGGCATCAGCAACTCCGTCGATGCCGGCTCCAACGATGTGGACAGCGGCAGGACCTCGCTGACATCTCCGGCGATGGACCTGAGCACCTACGGCGATCCGTATATCAACTGCTGGATATGGTACTCGAACGATCTCAGGCCCGGCGTGCCGGCGAACGATTCGCTCGATCTGCTTCTTTCGGATGATAACGGCAAGAACTGGCATCTGGTGCGGCATATCGCCCAGTCCGAGCCGCGCACGTGGCGCCCGGTCGGGATCAGGGTAAAGGATTATGTGACTCCATCCAGGCAGACGCTTTTCTGCATTGTGGCGTCCGATCTCTTCGAGCAGAACCTGGTGGAGGCCGGCATGGATGATTTCAGCGTCAGCGACGGCGCTCCCCTTGTATCGGTCGACATCTCCCCAGCGCGTCCATCCGGCGCGTTGCGGAATGCCGCTCTCCGGCCTAATCCCTTCTCCGGCAGCGCGCGGATCGATCTTACCCTCTCCTCGGAGCAGCATCGGAGCAGGCTGGAGCTGTTCGATATCCTTGGCGCTCCGGTCCGGCTGATCCATGAGGGGAATCTTCCGGCTGGGCCGTCATCGTTTATCGTTACCAGCGCGGGGCTTCCGGCCGGACGCTATACATGGCGCCTCCATCTGGATGATGGGACCGTGACGAGCGGCGCGGCGACGATTCTTCACTGATCGTTTTGCGTCGGTTCATTCTTTGGCGATTGGGATTATTCGGAGGGGGCGCTCGCGCGGAATGCGGGTGCCCCCTCGTTCGTTGTGTTGCGCGGGCTGTGGGCGTTGCGATGCGATGTAAGGTTTCGGTGGGCGCGCTGGTTAGGAATACAAGGCCGTTTGTTCAGCCCCCCTGAAACGACTGATGGATTGTAGCGCTGATGGATCATCTGTGCTCGTGGCCTCCCCGATGGAGCCCTACCCCCCAGGGTTTCTCCGCGCAAGCTCACCATCTCCGGCCGGCATCGATGGATCGACGGTGACCGGGGAGGCTTCCAGGGGTAACCCCGAGCCTGATTCAGCGGCGATACATGAATGATGTCGGCCCCCATGGTTGAGCGATCACAAGCGCGACCCCTCCGGTGATCGTAATCACCAGGGCGCTCCCTCACCGGAGCGCCTTTTTTGTTGCCGTCGGGTCGTGACTCAGGTTGAGATGCTGTGGATGATGCCCGGAGTCATATACGGCATCTGCCAGCCCCATCGGGGCGTGCCGGTTGTAGTATCACCACGCCTTCCATAATCCAGGCTCCAGAGGAGCGAACCATCCTTGCATGCCGGCAGAATAGTCCGCTCCTCTGGAGCTTGAGTGTGAAACGGATATATCGTTGCTACAACCGGCACGCTCCTGACGGAGCTTGAAGAGTGATCAGAGGATTGTCGATGGATCATTGCGCCGTCAACCCGAGGGCTGGATTCAAATTGAGCCACTACCTGCCAGTGCGCTCCGCTTGTCACAATGCTTCGATTTCGTACCATCCGTTTCCGGCACGGTTACGTTCCTCCACTATCGAACGCCCTTTCCTCCTTGGGAAACGGCGACGATCATCAATTCCAGGTGCCATGAATCGATCTTCTCTCCATCTCCTGATTGTTCTCCTCCTCGGCTCCGTCTCCTGCGTTCAATCGCCGGGGCAGACCCCGGCCGGCGCGGTGATCACATTGAACCCCGCCCGCACGTTCCAGACGATCAACGGCTGGGAGGCGACCGCGCACGCGGGGGAGGATACGCTTCGGTTCTTCGACTATGCGGGGGAGCTGTTCCAGGACGCGGCCGTCATGGGGATCAACCGGCTCCGGGTTGAAGCGCGGAGCGGCATCGAAAACCCTGTGGACTACTGGTCGCTCTATCGATCCGGCGCGATCTCCGCTGCGGAATGGAGCAGAAAGCGTTACGAGGTTGTCAACGACAACAACGATCCCACGATGATCGATTCCTCCCGCTTTCAGTTCTCCGAGATCGATAATGTCTTCGACAGGCTGGTGATGCCGCTGCGCGATCGCCTGAAGAGCGAGGGGGAGGAGCTTTCCATCAATCTGGCCTACACCGATTCCTCCGCGTCCCCCTTCCGTCATGCCGCCAACCCTGAGGAGTACGCGGAGTTCATGGCCGCCGTCACGTCGCATATCCAGCATCGGTATGGCCTTCTTCCCGACGCCATCGAGGTCTGTCTGGAGCCCGATCTGGCCGGCTGGAGCCCGGCGCAGCTTGCCGATGCCATCCTCGCCTGCTCCCGGAGATTCGCCGAGCCGGGGGATTTTATCGCGCCATCCACCTCGAACGCCGCCGCGGCTCTCAATTACATCAACGGGATGATCGAAACCGCCGGGGGGATAGGCGATCACATTCGAGAGCTCTCCTATCACCGCTACGGGACCACGCTCGACGGCACACTCCGGGCGATTGCCTCCCGCGCCGAGAGCTTCTCGGCGGAACCGGCGATGCTGGAGCATGCGGGGGGCGGCTATGAGGAGCTTCACAAGGATCTCAAGCTGGCGTCGAGTTCCGCATGGCAACTGGGGAGGCTGGCCCGCGTGGGGACCGATGACGGGACCGCGTACTTCTTTGCTGCCCCGGCCGGGAGGCCGGACGTGGTGATGGGCAAGGCGGCGCGATATCTCCGGCAATACTTCAGGTATGTGCATCGGGGCGCGGTGCGTATCGATGTGGAGACCACCAACCCGGCGTTCGATCCGGTCGCGTTCATCAACGCCGACCGACGGGATGTCGTCGTCGTAAAGGCCGATACAACCGGAACGTTGCAGGTGGCGGGGCTTCCCGGCGGGAACTACGGCATCTCCTATACGACCGCCGGCGCGGCTGGAGCGGATGCCCCGGACACGACGATCCCGGAGGGGGGAACGCTTGAGGCGATGATGCCGGGAAAGGGGGTGATGACGATCCGCGCCATCGATCCGCCGATCGGGCAGGGGGATACGATCCCTCCGGTCGTTGCGATGACAACCCCTGTGGATGGGGAGACCATCACCGGAAGCATCCTCAGGATTCAGGCGACCGCCACCGATAACGTGGCGATATCCGGCGTGCAGTTCAGGATCGATGGCGTCGATATCGGCGGAGAGGTGATGGGGCAGCCGTATGCGGTCAACGCTGATGCCGCCTCCCTGACGCAGGGATGGCATACGCTGCGGGCGATTGCAAGAGATCAGGCGGGCAACAGGAGCTTCTCCGATTCGGTGCGGATACTGATCGCGCCGAACAGCGACACCATCCCGCCGCTCGTGGAGATCACCAGCCCGACCTACGGGGGGAAGGTGTCGAAGCCGATCATCATCCATGTGGCCGCCACCGATAACGTGGGGATCGCGAGCGTGCAGGTGAGGCTGGACGGCGCAAACCTTGGCGATCCGATGCACGCGGCGCCGTACGATCTGACATGGGACCCAGGCGCGACCTTTCCGGGACTCCACGATCTGACCGCCGTCGCGTTGGATGCGGCCGGCAACCGCACTCTCTCCCGCGACGTTCCGGTGATCGTTCAGCACATCGCCGGGGTGGATGATGCCGGTATTGCCGCCGGCGGCATAACAATCAGGGACGCGCGCTTTGCCGATGGAACTATCATCATCCGATTCGATCGCGCGGGCGAAGAGGCTGTCCATGCACGGCTGTACGATGCGACGGGAAGGATGGTGATGGAGGGGAGCGGCGCCGGAGGGGAGGTGGTGCTGCGTGGGGGCGGGCTTCCAGCGGGGATCTATCTCTACCGGGTGACCGCGGGAAGCGCCACCGCGAGTGGCAGGGTGATCGTGCGGCATTGACCGGCCGGAACATCGTGTGGTGATCGGGACAAACGGGAAATCGCGAAGCGCGCTCCTGAACATCGTGATAACGCAAAGCCCCCGTGAGACATCATCGCTCGCGGGGGCTTCGTTCATCTGCGACGGGAATTGATATCTACCCGATCAGTGGATCTCCATGTAGCGATCCAGCTCCCACTGCGAAACCGCGATCCGGTACTCGTCCCACTCGTTCATCTTCGCCTCGTAGAACTTCCGGAAGGTGAACTCGCCGATGGCCTCGCGGACGACCGTGTTGATCGACAGCTCCTCCAGCGCCTCCTTCAGATTCTCCGCCACCGCGCCGATGCCGCGCTCCTTGATCTCCTCCGGTCCCATCTCGAAGATATCGTCCTCCACCGGCTTCGGCGGCTTGATCTTCTTCTCGACGCCGTCCAGGCCGGCGGCCAGGAGGACTGCGAAGGCGAGATAGGGGTTGGCGGCAGGATCGGGGCAGCGGATCTCCACGCGAACCGCCTTCTCACGTCCCGGCGTGTAGCGCGGCACGCGGATCAGCACCGAGCGGTTCTTCTGTCCCCACGCCACGTTCACCGGCGCCTCGTAGCCCACAACGAGCCGCTTGTAGCTGTTGATCGTCGGGTTGAGGATGGCGTTCATCGCCTTGATATGGTGCAGCTGCCCGCCGATGAAATGCTGGGCGAAATCGCTGAGGGAGTAGAGGCCGTCCTTGTCGAACATCAGGTTCTTCCCGTCGGTGGTGAAGAGCGACTGATGGACGTGCATGCCGGAGCCGTTGATGCCGGCGATCGGCTTCGGCATGAAGGTGGCGTGCAGGCCGTGCTGCGCGGCGATCGACTTGAGGGCGAAGCGGAGCGTGACCGATGCATCGGCGCCGGTGAGGGCGTCGCAGTAGCGGAAGTCGATCTCGTGCTGCCCGACCGCGACCTCGTGATGAAGCGCCTCGACATCGATGCCGAACGCCTGGAGGGCGAAGGTCATCTCCTGGCGGATCTCGGTGGCGGCATCGGTGGTCTGATCGAAGTAGCCGGCCTCATCGTGCGGAAGCGGCGCCAGCTTTCCCTCGGCGTTCCGCTTGAAGAGGAAGAACTCCAGCTCCGGCCCGACGTTGAAGACATAGCCAAGCGCCTTGGCGCGCTCGAGCTGGCGCTTCAGGATGCCGCGCGGGTCCCCCTCGAACGGCGTTCCATCGGGCATGTAGACATCGCAGATGATACGGGCGCGCGTTCCGGAGCTTGCCCCCTTGGTCCAGGGGATCACGGCGAACGTGTCAAGATCGAGCTTCAGGAACATGTCGCTCTCATGGATCCGGGTAAAGCCCTCGATCGACGAGCCATCGAACCAGACATTCTGCTCGATCGCATCTTCCAGCTTCCAGACCGGGATGGTGACCGCTTTCAGCGTGCCGACGATATCGGTGAACTGGAGGTTCACGAACTGTACGTTCTGCTCCTGAGCCATTCTCAGGACATCATCCTTGGTGATTGCCATCGATTCCACTTCTCCTGCTTTGAGTGTATTGATGATTTGAAAAAATCTATCTCTCGGCTAATGGGTATGTTTGCCCATCTCGTCGGTCCCGGCCGGTTTTCAGCCGGCCGACGCGCGCGCCGAGCGTATTATTCCTTCTTTTTTCCGATTCTTCCCCCGGCGATGATCTCTTCGAGGTGCGAACAGGGGAGCGCGAACGATTCCTTGTGCGTGGAGAGGACCAGGTTGGTCCTGGTGCCGATCACCCCCGGCCAGCGCTGAATCTCGCCGAGCAATGTCTCCAGGGTTCCCGTGTTGCGGGTCCTGATCTTCAGAATATGAGAGGCATCGCCGGTGATGGCGTGGCACTCCATAACCTCTTCATGGGCGGTCGCCTTCGCGAGAAACTTCGGATAGTGGGTCGATGAATCGACGCGCACCATGATGAATGCGGTGATATCAAGCGCGAGCGGCGCGGGGGCAAGACGCGCGGTAAAGCCCAGGATGACCCCCCGCTCCTCCAGCTTCCGAAGCCGCTCGGCCACCGCCGGCGCGGAGAGGGCAACCGCCTCGGCGATTGTCCCAAGCTGCGCGCGACCGTTGGCCTGAAGCGCCTTCAGGATCTGGAGGTCGATCGAATCGAGATCGGTAGAGAGTCTCAAGGGCTTTGAATAATTAAGTTCAACGGCAAACATACGAAGGAATTCAAAGTTCGCAAGCCCTCTCGCGGAATTTTATTAAGATCCCTTGAATCGCTTCCGATCGGCGCTATTTGTTGGTCGAACGGGCGTCACAGGCGTGCGGATAGTTAATGTCGCCCTGCATGGGCACCGGCGGACCGGCTGAAGGCCGATGCGCCGGGAACGTCAAACACAACCGGGTTTTCGCGCAATGATCGAACGTTATACCCGCCCCGAGATGGGGGCGATCTGGCAGGATGAGAACAAGTACCGTATCTGGCTGGAGATCGAGACGCTGGCGGTGGAGGCGCAGGCGGAGCTGGGGGATGTGCCGGCGGAGGCCGCGCGGGCCGTTCGCGAGCGTGGGAACTTCGATGTGAAGAGGGTGCTGGAGATCGAGGAGACCACCAAGCACGATGTGATCGCGTTTCTGACGAACGTGGCGGAGTATGTGGGGGAGCCATCGCGCTACATCCATCTCGGCATGACATCATCGGACGTGCTGGATACCTGTCTGGCGGTCCAGTTGAAGCAGGCGGGGGAGATTCTGCTGAAGGATCTTGAGGCGTTCCGCGATGTGCTGGCAAGGCGGGCCGTGGAGTTCAAGTACACGATGATGATCGGCCGCTCGCACGGGATTCACGCGGAGCCGATCACCTTCGGGTTGAAGCTGGCGCTCTGGTACGAGGAGACGAAGCGGAACATCGAGCGGATGCGGCGGGCGATCGACGTGATCTCCTACGGGCAGATCTCCGGCGCTGTCGGGACGTTCGAGCATCTCAGCCCGAAGGTGGAGGAATATGTCTGCGAGCATCTCGGGCTGAAGGCCGATCCGGTAACCACGCAGGTTATCCAGCGCGACCGGCACGCGGAGTATATGGCGGCGCTTGGCGTGGTTGCCTCCACGCTCGAGCAGTTCGCCACCGAGATCCGGCATCTCCAGCGGACGGAAGTGCTGGAGGCCGAGGAATATTTCTCCGCCGGGCAGAAGGGAAGCTCCGCGATGCCGCACAAGCGGAACCCGATCATCTCCGAGCGGGTCTGCGGCATGGCGCGGATCATCCGTGTCAACGCCATTGCCGCCATGGAGAATGTGGCGCTCTGGCACGAGCGGGATATCAGCCACTCCTCCGTGGAACGGGTGATCTGCCCCGACTCCACGATCGCGCTCGATTATATTCTCGACAAGATGACGGGGCTGGTGGATAAGCTGCTGGTCTATCCGGAGAATATGAAAAAGAACCTGGAGATCACCAGCGGGCTCCATTTCTCCCAGACCATTCTTCTGGCCCTTGCCAAAAAAGGCGTCAGCCGCGAAGATGCGTACAGCATGGTGCAGCGGAATGCGATGGAGGTCTGGCGCACCCGCGAGAACTTCGCCGATGTTCTGAAACGCGATGCCGATGTAACCGCGATCATTCCCCCCGCGGAGATCGACGAGCTGTGCGATCTTCAGAAATCGATCCGCAACGTTGATTATATCTTCGAGCGTTGCGGGCTTGGATAAATCCCGGTGGTCGATATAATACAGGAACGCCCGTTCGTGCCGATGCGCGAGCGGGCGTTTCCTTTTATATGCGGCCGGCGATTACGGAGTTGACGAAAGATCGATGATGCCGGTGCTGTCCGGGTTTCCCAGAAAACAGCTCTGTCTGATGACCAGACCGGTATTCATATCATATCGGGATATCGACATTGTATTCCGTCTGCGGCTGGCGGGAAGAATGACATTGTCGCTGTTGTCGATCCATAATCCATATGGCACATCGAATCGGCTCTGATAACGGAAGGCGATGGTATCCCGGTTGACAAATGAAAAATGATCGTCAAGCACGGTGGCGCGGTATATCCGGGATGCCGCCGGTATGATACGTGGTCTTCAAGGGAAATGCGGGAATGAGACGCGGAGAATATGGTTGTCGAGCTTGCGACAGGGCGCAAACATAGTAAACGCGGGCATATCGGAGCCATCCAAAGTATATCGAATCCACGGGGGCCTCTGGTGCGAAATCATCGCAAACCCCTATATTCCCATCACAGTTCAGGTCCAAACCAGAATCCGTCCAACCCATGAAGCCCCTTCTACAACTTCTCGCCGTTATGCTGCTCCCCGCGGCCGCGCTGGCGCAGTCGCCAACCCATGTCCGGTTTTCGATCGATGCCGGCCTCGATACCTTCCGCATCAGCCCGTATGTCTACGGTTCCAATGCCCAGGGGGATGACCCCGCCGCGAATATCGCCGCGCGAAGGGCGGGGGGGAACAGGTGGACCGGGTACAACTGGGAGAACAACGCATCGCACGCCGGCACCGATTTCAATAATCAGAGCGATAATTACATGACCTATACGCTTGCCGACTCCCTTGAGAATAAGCCGGGTATCGTTCCCAGGCTCTTTCATCAGGAGTCGATAAGCACGTCCAGTTATTCGCTGATTACGTTGCCGGCGGCCGGCTATGTGGCAAAGGATAAATCCGGTGTGGTATCGCCGGAGCAGACCGCCCCATCGGTGCGATGGGCGGAGGTGAAGCCGGCCAAGGGGAGTCCGTTTCTGCTTGCGCCGGATACCGGCGACAATATCGTCTATGCCGATGAGGAGGTGAATGCTCTGGTGAACATGTTCGGCAAATCGAACGTCGGGGGCGTTCGGGGCTATGCGATCGATAATGAGCCGGCGCTCTGGCCGACAACTCATCCCAGAATACATCCGGCGAAGACGCGGGTTCAGGAGGTGATCGACAAGGGAGTTGCTCTGGCGCGCGCGGTCAAGGGAGTGGACGCCGGTGCCGAGATGTTCGGGCCCGTGGCGTATGGCTACGCGGAATTTCTCAACTGCCAGGATGCCCCGGACTGGAGCGCCTACAGCAGCTACGGGAATTTCCTCGGCGCATATCTGGCGAAAATGAAGGAGGCGGAGGCGGCCTATAACATGCGGCTGCTCGATGTGCTGGATCTGCACTGGTACCCCGAGGCGCGCGGCAAGGGAAACGACAGCAGCTTGGTCCGTATCGTTTTCGACAAGAACGGGGCCGATCCGGGCGTCCAGCGCGCGCGGATGCAGGCGCCGCGGTCGCTCTGGGATTCCACGTTCAGGGAGGATAGCTGGATAGGCCAGTACTTCAGCCCCGTTGCGCTGATCCCGGCCGTGCGCGCATCGATCGCCAGATATTATCCCGGAACAAAGCTGGCATTTACGGAATATAATTACGGTGGCGACAGCGATATCTCGGGCGGGATAGCCGTTGCGGATGTCCTGGGAATCTTCGGAAAATATGGCGTCTATATGTCCAATTACTGGGGGACCGTGGGGGATTATATTTCGACGGCCTACAGGATCTACCGGAATTATGACGGGCACTTCTCGGCATTCGGCGATATCAACGCGCGCGCCGTTTCCTCGGACAATCAGAACAGCTCCGTCCATGCCTCGGCCAGCTCATCCGATCGATCGAAATTCCATATCGTCGCCATCAACAAAAGCATGACCGACCCGATTATCGGGAGCTTTTCGGTCAGGTCCGACCGGAAATTCACGAGCGGGCGGGCATTTGCTTTTGATGGTAGTGGGATGGATATCAGGGAGATCCCGGCGGTTACGGGAATGACATCGGACGCCGGGGTAACCAACTTCACCTATACCATTGCTCCGTTGACCGTTGTGCATCTTGTTCTGGAGAGCGTGGCGGCCGATGTTCCCGAGGCCTCATCTGCCAATGAAGCAACGCTCGACGGAAATTATCCCAACCCCGCCACTGGTTTTACGACAATAGGATATTCTCTTCCCAGGCAGTGCCACGTTCGTCTGCGCCTGTTGGATGCGCTTGGGCGGGAAATTCTGGCTACCGATGGAGAGAGAGCGGCGGGTTCGCACAGAGAAGCGCTCAACACCGTGACGCTGCCGGCCGGCGCATATTTCTATCAGCTTCAGGTGGAAGGAAGGGTCATGACGAGAGGATTTTCGGTTGTGAAGTAGGTACGGGGATGATTGCTTCGATAATATGACAGGCTGGAGAGTCATATCTCTCCGGCCCGTTTCGTATATGGTAATTCCGGGGAAGTAACCGTGGTGAGTGGATCGCGCGCGAAACACATTCGGTGACTGGCTGCGAGCCCTGAAATTGTCAGGATGTCTCTTCTGGCTGGTTTATCAACCCGGCTTATTCCAGCTTGCGGGCGATCGGCGTTCTGATCTGTGCCCCCTTGGATACTATCTCCACTGGCCCAGTTATATTGCCTTTCTTTTACGATACAATGAAGCATCGGAGAATACCAGTATTCAATGCCAATGATGAACCCACTGTTTGGATTTGGATCGGGATAGGGAGCCTTTGAATTGAATCCAATATTCTCGTAATCATGGGCTGTAAAAATCAGGTGCGAGCAGGCTATCCCCTTGGTTCCAACGGTGATGGTATCCTCATTGAGATAGGCCGCCGCTCGTATTTCCGCGACGGAAGCCGAATAATGAGAGTGAAGGCCATCGAGATGGACGGTGTCGAAAGTATTGGCATGGGTGCCCACGGGGAGCATAATCCACTATCCTTCCACAATTTCACCAGTGGCATCAGAACTTGCTCAGATCCCGTCCGAACACCGCCGTCTTTATCCAGTCGAACAACACCAGCACCTTGTTCTTGAAGCCGATCAGCCGGGTGAAATAAGCGGAGCGCCAGAAGATATAGGTGATCAGCCCGCGCCATCGGATGTTTGCCTTCGGGATATCGGCAAGGGCCTTGCTTTCGCCGACATAGGCCAGCATCCCCAGGTTGTTGAATTTGAACGGCTTCGGGCTCTCGCCGTCGTGGATGGCGTTGAGCGCCTTCGCCAGATATTTTCCCTGCTGCATGGCAAGCTGCGCCGTCTGCGGGACCGCGTTTCCCGCGATGTTCGAGCAATCGCCAAGCGCGTAGATCTCCGGGTGCGCCGGGACGCGCAGGCATTCATCCACCAGTATCCGTCCCGACCTGTCCTTGTCGAACGGCAGCGACTGCGCCAGGCCGGTCGGCCCGTAGCCGGTGGACCAGACGATCAGCCCGGCCGGGATCATCTCGCCGTTCTTCAGCTTCAGGCCGCCATCCAGCACCTCCTGCACCGGCGTTCCCACTCGAAGCTCGATTCCCTGCCGCTTGAAGTGCTCCGCGGTGTACCGGCGAAGATTGCCATCGAACGAGTTGAGAATGGTGTTCATCGCCTCGAACAGGCTGATCTTCACCTCCCCCTTCAGATGCGGATAGCTTCTCCCCAGATCCTCCTCGATCAGATCATGCAGTTCCGCCGCGAACTCGATCCCCGTTGGCCCGCCCCCGACCACCACGAAATGGAGCAGCCTGTTCCGCTCCTCCATGCTGATGCCGGGGATATCCGCCCGTTCCAGACAGGAAATCACCTGCTCGCGGATCACCCTGGCATCGGTCACCTCCTTCAGGAACCGGGCATGCTCCCGGACGCCGGGGACGTTGAAGGTGTTGTTCCATGCCCCCACCGCGATCACCAGATGATGATATTCCATCGTGAACTCGACCCCGGAATCGACCCCCTCGCAGGTGATGGTCCGCCGCTCCGTATCAACCGACCGGCAGCTTCCCTGCATGTACTCGATCCCCTTGCGGGTCTTCCGAACCGGCTCGATGATGCTTCTGAATTCCACGGTTCCCACGGTCGTGCTCGGCAGCAGTGGAGTAAAGAGAAAATGATTCCGCGGGCTGACGATCATGACCTCGTAAGCGGTGAGGTCGATCTTCTTGACGAGGCTGATGGCGGCGAACCCTGTGCCCAGGATGACGATACGTTTCCGCTGGTTCATGATATTGACGATTGACTGATGTGATCCCTGCCATTCCGGAAACAGGATGCTACCGATACCAAAAATAGCCGATTGTCCCCGGACGGGCTGATTCCAGGCGCATTCTTCGCGCCATACTTTCACAATGTTATCTATTATGTGCTGCTGCCGCTTTTCCCCGTGGCATCGAAAACTTAACTTGCTCTGATGTAAAAAGCGGGAGCGTCCCGACCCCGGGATCTGCTCCTTCCGTCATATCGCATCCATCGAACCTCCTGGGGACATGCTCCCGAACACAGCGCGGAAACTATGAAGCATATCATTTTCTGGATCGTCTTTATCGCCTCGATGGGGGGAATCGCCTGGAACACCCGGCGCCTCATCGGCTATCTCAGGATCGGAAAGAAGGAGAACCGCTTCGGCGATATCGCCGCCCGGATAAAAAATGTCCTCGTGGTCGCCATCGGTCAGTCCAAGCTGATGCGGGAGCCGATTGCCGGCGCCATCCACGCTGCCATCTTCTGGGGCTTTCTGGTGCTGCTGGCCGCCGTGGTCGAGTCGGTGCTGGAGGGGCTGTTCCCCGGCGGCGGTCTCGGCTGGCTGGGACCCATCTACTCGGTCCTCACCATCTCGCAGGATCTCTTCTGCGTGCTGATCCTGGTGGGGGTGGTTTGGGCGCTCTGGCGACGGTACGTCACCAAGGTGAAGCGACTTCAGGGGGATCTTCCGGAGAAGAAGGATGCCACGCTGATCCTCGGGCTGATCGGCATCATCGTCACATCGCTCCTCCTGATGAACGCGGCGCGCGCCGGCACCGGCGTGGAGTCCGGATGGGCCGTCCGCCCGGTCGGCGCGCTGTTCCACGGCGCGTTGAGCGATCCCCGGACGGCGGCGATGATCTACGAGAGCATGTGGTGGCTCCATATCGTCACCATCCTCGGCTTTATGAACTACCTCCCGTACTCCAAGCATCTCCACGTGATGACCTCCATCCCGAATGTCTACTTCGGGACGCTGAGCACCGTGAACAAGCTCCAGAAGATCGACTTCGAGGAGGAGGGGCTTGAGAAGTTCGGTGTGAGCGATGTCGAGGATTTCACATGGAAGCAGCTTCTGGACGGCATGACCTGCACGCACTGCGGCCGGTGTACATCGGTCTGTCCGGCAAATATCACCGGCAAGGTGCTCGATCCCAAGCAGATCATCATCCAGACCCATCATCGCACGATGGACCGCGCGCCGCTGATGGTTGGCGAGAAAACGCCGGCCACGCTCGGCGAGGGGGAGGCCACCAACGCCGGGCTGAATGAAAGCCGGAACGTCGACGTGATGTCGAAGAGCCTGATCGGCGATTACATCTCCCCGGAGGCGCTCTGGCAGTGCACAACCTGCATGGCGTGCGTTCAGGAGTGCCCGGTGATGATCGAGCATGTGCCGGCCATTGTCGATCTGCGCCGTTCGCTGGTGATGATGCAGGCGGAGTTCCCGGCGGAAATCCAGCCGGCGTTCCAGAACATGGAGAACAACTTCACGCCGTGGGCCTTCTCCGCCAGCGAGCGGGCGGACTGGACGGAGGGGACCAACGTGAAGACGATGGAGGAGACGCCGGAGGAGGAACGGGAGAATATCGATGTCCTCTTCTGGGTGGGATGCGCCGGCAGCTACGATGACCGCTACAAGAAGGTGACAAGGGCGTTCGCGGAGCTGATGGAGATCGCGGGCGTATCGTTCAGGATTCTGGGGACCGAGGAGAAATGCAACGGCGATGCCGCGCGCCGCATGGGGAACGAGTATCTGGCGCAAAGCCTTATCCAGATGAACGTGGAGACGCTGAACGCCTACAACGTGAAGAAGATCGTGACGAGCTGCCCGCACTGCTTCAATACGCTGCTCAATGAGTATGGCGATTTCGGCGGAGAGTATGAGGTGATTCATCACACCGCCTTTATCGACGGCATGCTGAAGGACGGGCGGCTCAAGACGCTGACGCCGATGCAGGAAAAGGTGACCTTCCACGATAGCTGCTACCTGGGTCGCTACAACAACCAGTACGAGGCGCCGCGCGCCATGCTGGAGAATATCCCCGGCCTTGAGGTGGTGGAGATGGAGCGGAACAAGAGCCGTGGCTTCTGCTGCGGCGCCGGCGGCGGGCAGATGTTCATGGAGGAGACCGAGGGGAAGCGCGTGAATATCGAGCGGAGCGAGGAGGCGCTCGCCACCGGAGCTGACATTGTCGCCACCGCCTGCCCGTTCTGCATGACGATGATGAACGATGGCGTGAAGGCGAGCAACCCCGACGGCCACGTCGTGGTAAAGGATGTGGCGGAGATGGTGCTGGAATCGGTGCGCGGCGCGATGGCCGGGGCCTGAGCCTCTCTCTCCCAATTGAGTAGTGACTCAGGTTGAATCCGGCCTTCCATCTGCTGAACAATCATCGGGCGGCGATCCCTCCTTCACTCTTCAAGCTCCGTAGGAGCGCGCCGGTTGTAGCAACGATGCTCCCATCTTTTCGCTCAAGCTCCATCGGAGCGTACCATCCCCGCATCCTTGCCAAATGGTACTCACCGATGGAGCTTCAGATCATCGAAGACGTGGCATCGCTACAACCGGTACGCCCCGATGGGGCTGGAAGGAGAGATGCCGAATGCCCTCGATGAGCCCGAACAGCATGAGCCGTATCCCAACCTGAGTCACTACTCACGGGATCGCCCTTCCCCGCCGGCTATGCGTCGGGAAACAGATGCCGCGCGCGAATCCCCTTCTCCCCCTCATTCCGGAAGATGAGCGAAAGGTTGTTGACGATGATCTCGCCGGTGAAGTCCTCTCCGCTCAGAACCCTGACGATATCGGGGAGCCGCTGATTGTCGGGGGAGCCTCGATAGAGCGTGATATGGGGCGTCCAGCGGTCGGGCCGGTAGAGATCGGAGAGGTCGGTGCCATCGCCGCGCAGCTCCTCCCAGATCTCCTCGTGAAGCCTGATCAGCTCGATGCTCTTCACCAGTGAAAGGAAGAGGACCGGGAGATTCCCGGTGAAGATCCCGAGCCCGGTCGTCCTTACGGCGAACGGGCGTTGTCCGGCCGCCACGCGCGCCAGGATCGCGGAGACGTAATCGACATCGTAGCGTTCGGCGATCTGATAGGAGAAGTGCGGAAAGGGGGTTGTTGCCACCCCCGTCCCTCCCACATCCCTGCGGAGGCCGGACCATATCTTTCTGAGCCGGTGCTGGAATTCCTCATCCAGCAGCGTGATGACGGCGTTCATGCTGAGCGATATCGTGTTGTTGGATCAGTCATCCCAGCCGGACCGGCGCGATGATTTCTTTTCGGCGTGCTTCTTCTTGATCTCCACCCGCCGCTGTTTCGATGCATAGGTGGGTCGCGTGGCAAGGCGAGGCTTCTCGGGCTCCAGCGCGCTGTTGAGAAGCCGCTCCAGCCGTTCCACCGCCGCGGTCCTGTTTCCCCCCTGCGTTCTGGCGATGCTGCTTGCCACGCGAATCGCCCCGGATGTATCGATTTTTGATCGGAGTTTTACCGCCAGCCGCTCCTGCGTGGATTCCGCCAGCCACTGCGAGCCGATGATCGGAAAACGGATCTCCACCCGCGTCTCGACCTTGTTCACGTTCTGTCCCCCCGGCCCCCCGCTTCTGCTGGTTGAGAATTCGAGCGCGGAAAGGGGGATGGTCTCCCCGGTGATAAGCGTTATCGCGTGTGAATAGATCGCCATGAAAACAGATCCCGTACATGATGGATTCCCCCCCGTGCCTCTCCCCGTGGCCGCCTCCGCCGATACCGCGGGGCCGGAAATTACGCGAGTGCCGGAGATGCGCGCATACCTTTCGGCCGACCGGAGCGATGTAACTATTTCCGGCCGCGTCACATTCATTGCTCCGTGGTGATCATGGACGTACAGCGGGTCGGGAACAGCACTCCCGATAACAGTTCCCGGCCCGCTTTCCTCGTCGCATCCTTCGCCTGTCCAATCCGCGCCGGCGGGTTCCCCGGAGATATTCCAGCCCGATCTTCTTTTATCAAGGAACGGCCTCAGGACTGTTACGATTGGAAAGATCATCCTATCTTTCCGGATGCGTCTACGCCCATTGTTAAGCTTTCGTACAGGAGTGCTGCGTAATATCGATTCTCCCCAAACTCTATCGAGGTAGTTTATGTGTTCAAACAATAAAGAGCTCCCCATCATCGAAAGCGAGGGCAGGCGCTCGTTCTTCTCGCAGTGTGCCAGCGCCATGGTGGGGCTGACGGTCATCGGGACGATTGCCCCCGTTCTTCAGGGATGCTCCGATTCAAGCTCGCCAACCGCGCCGAACGGTCCCGCCCAGATTACAGCCGATGTCTCCTCGCTCACCGCCGATAACATGGCTGTGGTGGTGGGGGACCAGGGAACCGACGGGCAGAACGTGCTGGTGGTTCGGAAAACGGCGACGACGTATCTTGTGCTCTCGATGCAATGCACGCACGATAACTGCCAGGTGGGGGCACCAAGCTCCAGCGGCATCATGACCTGCCCGTGCCACGGCTCGAAGTTCGATATCACCGGCGCGGTGAAGCAGGGGCCGGCCAGCTCTCCCCTGGGACAGTACACTTCCACGTTCGACGATACCACGAAGATGCTGACCATAAAATTCCGGTGAGACTGCCCCGGGCGGGATGTCCCGGAAGGGGCGGGGACTGCATCCGGCGGCTCGTAACGGAATGGTCCGCTCGCCGTCCCGCGATACGGCAGATCCGTGAAACGAATCCGAAACAAGCATGGAAACAACGATGATGTCGCTCAAACTCTCGCGGAATATCGGCCCACGTGGCGGCCGTCCGGGGCTTCTCCTGCTGTTTATCATGGTGTTGGCCGCTCCGGTCCATCTCCGCGCGCTTCCCCGTTTCTCGCTGCTGACCGGCACGCGCTGTTCCGCGTGCCACTTCAACCCGCAGGGAAGCGGCATCAGGAACGAGCTGGGATGGAGCACGATGAATGAGATCGGCGCCATTCAGCCATCGATGATCGGTCTGGATTCCCTTTTTGCCGCGGAGAGCAACAGTTTCTGGAATGGCCTTGTCACGGTCGGGCTGGATGCGCGGGTTCAGTACGCGAATTTCGGGGCGCAGGATGGATCGTCGGAGATCAAGGTGATGCAGCTTTCTCCGGCGATCGCCATTCAGCCGTTCGATGAGCTGACCATGTACGGGAGCTTCAATTTCGCCGATCAGAAATATCTTGGGGACAAGCTGGCGGTTCCGGCCTATCTGGGGCAATCCTCGTTCGATCTTGCCGTTCAGTACCAGCCGGGAATCACGCTTCCATCGATCCGCGTGGGGCATATCCAGCCGAGCGTCGGCATCCGCCAGGATGATCATACGATGTTCGTCCGGCAGGAAACCACGGAGTTCGGCACGCTGCCGATTCTCCCCCCCAACTACAATGAGTGGGGGGCCGAGCTGACCTACGAGGGAACCCGCGATTTCACGGTGAACGCCGGCGTCTACTCCGCCAGGAACCTCGGCCAGAATTTCGATATCGGCGTCGATTCCGCCAAGCCATCGTTCTCGGGGCGTCTGATCTACTGGCCGCAGCTTCTCGATGAGGGGCTTAACGGCATGGTCGGTGGTTCGCTTCTCGCCAACGGGGAGTTCACCATGATCAACGCGTTCGCGGGGGTGGGTCTGTCGGACAGGGCGGCGATCTACGGTGAGGGGATGTTCACCCACACCGGCACCGGCTACAAGCTGGGAAGCACGATGATCTACGGAACCTATCAGTTGACGCCGTGGATGAACCTGGAAGGTCGCTACGAACGGGGAACCGCCAGGGAAACCGCGGAATCCCCGTTGGTCGAGGCAAACTCCTACGTGATCGGGAGCCAGCTCTTTGTGTTTCCCTATTTCGAGATTCGTCCGGAATACCGGTATATGAAGACCGCGGTGAGCTCCTCGGGACAGTTCGCGCTCCAGGTACATCTCTTCTACTGATCGCGTGCCGCCCGTGCATCATCAACCGGCATGGTGATGGGCGAGCGGAAGACGACGTCAGCAATCAATCAAGTATAATACATAGAGGAAGGTCCGATGAAGATTTCAAGGATGTCGGCAATCGCGCTGACGATTGCCATGGGAATATGCGGCGGTTCCGTTGCCGGGGCGCAGGGCCTGACGGTGAACGCCTCCGGGGTGAAAACCGTGAAGCTGAGCGACCGGGTCTCCAAGAACCAGTTCGTCTGGGTCAGCAACGCGCCGCTGGAGAACATGAAGGGAACGGCGGAAGGGGTAAGCGGCACGCTCACGCTCGATCCGAGGAATCTCGGCACGATTCGCGGAACGATCGGGGCAACGGTCAGCACGATGAAGAGCGGCAACGCCATGCGCGACTCGCATATCCAGAGCGCGCAATGGCTGGATGGAGCGAAATATCCGCTGCTCTCCTTTACGATCGGATCGGTGAGTGGCATAAAGGTGACGGGGAACTCCGCTACCGGCACGGCGACCGGGAAGTTCACGATGCACGGCGTCACGAAGTCGCTCTCTGTTCCCTTCAAGATCACCTATCTGGATGAATCGGCCGAAACGCGCAAGCGCGCGCCGGGCGATCTGGTGATGATCTCCGCCACATTCGACGTGGCGCTTGCCGATTACAACGTATCGGGGGCACAGGGGACCATCGGGAGCAAGGTTGGCGAAAAGATTCAGGTAACCGCGCAACTCTTCGGATCAACAGGCCTGTAATATCATGAACAAAAGAATCCTCGCAATCATTTGCCTGCTGGTGGCCCTGGGGCTGCTGGTCTACTGGTGGACAACCGGCGCTCATATCTACAATGTCGAGCAGGTGCAGGTTGACGTTGTTGATCCCCTGTTCGGCACCACCACGAAGGAATGGAAGAACGATTTTCATCCGGGGCTGCTGGGATATATCGGCCCGGCGGTGGCGGTCTTCGTGGTGCTGGCAGGATGGCTCTTCTGGAGCGGCAGGAAGCCGAAACAGCCCGCATCGGTCTGAGGATACTCTCTTGGCGAATCGTATGGCCCGCATCACCTCCGGCACCGACCGGCGGGGCGGGCCATCGTCGTTGCCGGTTCCATGACATCTCACCACCCGCGTATCTACCCAGGTTCATCATCGATTCGCGCGCGTACTTCCATGCTGTCATCATTCGGGATAGTGATATGGACGGTTTTGCCATCATCAGTCCTCACGGTGATCTCCGCGCTTGAGATATCGGGGACAATGCCGTAGCCGGCCAGCCACTGGATAAGGTCATGGCAGTCGTGGAAGCTGTGTTCCACCTTCTGACCATCGGCGAGGGTTGCCGAAAGCGAAAAGTTCGTCATGGATCGATCTCCGGGAATAAGATGCGCGGGAGCGACGCATGGGAATCATAATCGATATCAAGCAACTGCCATACCACGTTCATCATTCGAATCGATAACCGCTTTCCGCCACTCCCCATCTCACCCGATCCCGCGACAGGCATCATCCGTCGATGGAATTGAAGGGACCATCATGAACGTGAGATCGAACAATGTCACCTCGCCCGCTGTGGCGCGGAAAGTTGCCCTGCGATTGTTGTCGTACAGCCTGAGGACCGGGAGTACTTCAGCAGCCCGTCAATATTGTCGTGCATGATTGTCATCGATGCCGCCATAAGCCTTCCGGCGCGAGCCTGATATCCTGGCATGTATGTCTCCGTGGCCGTAACCGATAATAATGGTCAATTGTTACGCGGGTATTATTCCTTGAATATTTCAGGAATTCGGTTAAAAGAATAATCGGCGAAAGATATTTTGCATTCAGAGCATAAAACCTCTTGCGGAGGGTGTGGTGCCCATGTATATTTGTGGTGCCTACGATGATGGTCCAAACAGGCATCGCGGGCAATCCGATGGAGATGGTCAGCTCCCCGGAAGAACAACCCACACATATCTTTTCTGGAGTTTCTACGATGAGATTCAGCAAGCTTTTCGTGAGCGCAATCGCCGCATGTGCACTTTCCACCGGGCTGAACGCCGTCGCACAGACCAGCGTTTCCAGCTCCGCAACCGTTACCACGCCGATCGTCGGCACGGCAACCGCCGCTCTTGCATTCGGGACCGTAACCAAGGGACAGGCAAATGCTGTTGTTGAGAGCGCCGGCGGCGCCGGCGCATTCAATTTCAGCGGCGATGAGTCGGATAACGTCGTCGTCACTGTCCCTTCCTCAGCAACGCTGCACACAACCTCCGGCGATGGATCGGCCACGCTGAGCGTAACGCTGGACCGCGCCAACATGATCGCGAACAGCACCGCCAACGTCCAGGCCAATGCAACGCAGGCCGACGCATCGAGCGGAACCGTGACGGTTGGGCTCAGCGCGGACGCGGACGGCAATGGAACCGATGCCGACGGTCTTGGTCAGGCATATCTCTGGATTGGTGGCTCGGTAACTCCCGCCGCATCGCAGCAGCGTGGTGTGTATAGCGGATCGTTTTCCGTGAGCGCCGCCTATTCGAATTAATCATGCCGCATGAGATGAGGTTGCCGGCGCGTGGATATTCATTCCATGCGGCCGGCAACAGCTTCTCTCCCGAAATCGGCAACAATATCTGGCGGATGGTGGGCACGTCCAGGCCCTTCCGGAATATTCTGTTAAAAGCTCTCACGACTATTTTCCATGACTATCATCTCCAGAATTGCGCTGGTCATTTTCCTTGGCGTCGTAGCCGCGCACGCGGTATCGGCGCAAGTGGAGCTTTCTCCGACCCGCGTAATTCTCAGCCTTCGCGAGCGGTCACAGGAGGTAAATCTCACCAATCCGACATCGGAGCGGGTCGAGGTGACGACCGACCTGGGATTCAGGCTGTTGCAGAGCGATTCCCTGGGCCGTGTCACGCTTCGGTCTGATGCGAGCAGCGATGAATTGAGAAAATCGTGCAGAAACTGGGTAAAGATTTTTCCGCATCGATTTACGCTCGCCCCCGGCGAATCGCGTTCGGTGCGCGTCCTGATTCTGCCGCCGGATTCCATACCGGATGGGGAATACTGGGGCCGCGCGGTGTTCGGAAGCTCCCCTGTTTCAGTGGAATCCTCCGTGCTGGGGGATAGCGCGGCTCAGATAGAGACGCGGCTTACGATGAAAATAGAGCTTGATATCCCGATTATTTTTCGGAAGGGGAATACCGAAACGGGAATATCCATCGATGCCGTTGCCATGCGGGGAGATGCGAAGGGGACGCTTGCATTGATCGATCTGCGACGTTCCGGAAATTCGGCATATCGGGGAACATTGTCCGCACACGTGCGAAATGTTGAAGGGAAGGATATTGCCACGGCAACCGACCAGTTTACAACCGAATTTTCGCTGAGAAAATCATTGCGGTTTCCGAAACTGGCCTTGGGCTCCTATACCATCGAAATCGAATCGGCGACGGTAAAAAAAGGCGCGGCGAATGATGCCGTGATTACGGCGCCCACGATGAGAAGAAAATATTTCGTCACTGTCTCCGCGAGCGGAATTGCGTTATCGCCGGGGGACTAACTTTACAACGTCATGGCGCGTGTTCCGGGTATATCGCGTCCGCATCGCATGGGATTTTTCCTGCGAACGGCGATGGTGCTCTTTATAATCGTTGCCGGAGCATCATCAGGGAATGGGCAGACCGCCATTTCCATGACCGGTGTCGCCGGCCTGACGTTCGGCACATTTTCCCGTTCGAGTGAGCTGGTTGTTGCGTATTCCAGCAGCCAGGCCGCCCGTTTCACGATTACGGGGGATACCGCCAGCAATGTTCGCATCACCATCGCCATTACCAATCTTGCCGCGCTGAGCGGCGCCAGCATCAATAGTTCCGATCGTGATATCGGCATCACGATCAGCAATTCCGACTGCGCCTACAGCCTGGATGGCGGTACCACCTGGACAACATTTTCAACCGGGACATTATATCAGGACACGCAGTTCCCCGCCAGCCTCTCCGGCAGGAGCAGCATCGATGTACGGGTCGGCGGAAGTATCGCCAGCGGCACGCGTCAGCAGCGGGGATCATATTCGGGATCGGTGACCATTATGGCGGAATATCGATGAACATACTATCACTTATTCTGCTCCTGCTGGTTCTGGTTCCGAATATATCGATGGCCGGCGACAGAACGGGAAAAACCCCTGACAGTGGCGCCGATCCCATCCCACCCGATCCGCTGGAGGAAGGGGTGGCGCAGGCCGAGGTGGCCGGCATTGCCCGTCATGATTTTGTTGCTCAGTTCTCCGGCGATACGCTGTTTCTCCCCTATCTCTCGCTTTGCGATTTTCTCCGCATTCCCGCCGGAATTTCCTCCGATAATTCGACCCTTGAGGGATCGTTCCCGTCCGATCAGCATTTTGAATTTTCGCGTCGCTCGAATACCGCCACACGTGGAAGGGATACCGTGTCGTTTCCCGCGGCTCAAATCCGCCTGGTTGGCGGCGAGTTGTATATCGAACAGTCGCTGTTCTTTCGGGTTCTCGGAATCCAGGCGAATTTCCGGATATCGAAGCTCACGCTGCTGATTGCCCAGGATGAACGGCTGCCGGTTGTGCAGTGGAGCCGGAATCACCAGCGTTACGCATCGCTGCTGCTGGACAAGACATCGCCGGGCGATCCGGTTCCGGAAATATCCGTGAATCGCTCATTGATCGGCGCGCCGATGATCGACTGGACCATATCGAATAATCTGAATTCCAGAAATAATCTCTCCAATGCCTCCGTGGGAATTGGCGGCGAACTGCTGTTCGGTGAGGCTGAAATCAATACCTCGGCGATAATGCGTCGCGGGGCGTTCGGCGCTCAAACGCCTCTGGTTGCGCTCAATTCCTGGACATGGCGTTTTATCGCGCCGGAATATTCGCCGCTGAGAAAAGTCACGATCGGAAGAATTCCTGTGGCGGGGACGCAGATGTATGCCGCCGAGATCTCCAATGTCCCGATCATTCCCCGCGGCGGCTTTATGGAACATGAAATCCAGGGGCAGACGCGTCCGGGATGGACTGTGGAATTATACGATGGAACGCATCTGGCCGATGTGACCAGGGCCGACAGCCTGGGATATTATTCTTTCACGGTCCCGGTGGGATATGGAACAATCGAACGGCTGCTCAGGTTTGTGGGGCCGTACGGGGAGATCCTCACGGAGGAGCGACGGGTGCAGGTTGATGGGCATGTCATTCCCTCCGGGGAGCTGGATTATACCGTGCGTGGCGGGAGCGAGCGGCTCGCCGCCGGATCGAGGATCGGCGGCGAGGGGCGCGTCGATTTCGGGTTGCTGTCGCGCCTGACCGTTGGCGTGGACGGCCTGCTGCGTCCCTCGGCATATGGCGCCATCACCGCCGACAGCGTTTCGGCCAGCACATTTGCCACGATATGGATGGGGGAATCGAGCACGCTGGGGCTGCGCTACCGGCCTCTTTCCCGCCTCTTTTCCGGCGAGATATCCTCGGTGACGCCGGGGAACAGATCGTTCCGGCTGTCGGTCGATTCCCTTTCACTGCGTGACCGCTCCTTTATCTCCACGGTCTCCGCCAATATTCCGCTTGGGCAGGTGTCGATTGGCGGCGCCGGGCGGGTGGAGCATCGGGGAAACGGATATTTCGTGACGGCCACTCCGCAGATCTCCGGCTATCTGGCGGGGGTGACCGCGTTCCTCTCCACGACATTCGCGCGCGCGGTTGGCGGCGGCGGCGGTGGCGAAATCGACAGCGCGGGGCGGAGCGGCGGCGTTCAGAGCGTGTTCCGACTGATTGCGACGCCGTTGCGGGGGACGCTGGTCAGCATCGGCGGCACATATGATTATCGCACCCGGTCGCTTCCGCTGCTCGATATGACGGGATATCTCCGCCTGACCGGGTTCATGGGGATCAGCGTCGGGTATTCCGTTCCCAATCTTCAATGGTCGCGAGGGGCAATCACCGCGCAGCTTGAGCTGAACTTTGCTCCCGCGCGGATATTCGCCTTCGCGGATCATCAGGCCGGCACGGCGGCCACCACCAGCACGATGTTCGCCCAGGGGAGCGTGGCCTTCACGGGCAACGGCGTTCTCCTCTCGCCCGATTATGCGCTGGGGCGTTCGGCGGTTGTTGTACGGGCGTTCAGGGATCGGAACGGCAACGGCGTTCGCGACGATGGCGAGGAGGATCTGCCGGCGCCCCACGCGCGGCTCCGCCAGGGGAACACCGAGCTTACCGCGGAGGAAGGGGAGTTCCCTCTGCTGACGCCGAACATGGTCTGGGTGCTGGATGTGGACCGATGGGATTACGCGCCGGAGGGACTTTTTCCCAGCCATCTCCGCTATGGCGTCTTCTCCTCCCCCGGCGCGGCGGTGGCGGTGGATGTGCCCTATGTGGAGGGGGGCGATGTTGCCGGTCGGTGTCTCGTGGCCGCTGATTCGGTCGCGGGGGAAACCGCGGGGGGGCATCTGAACGGGCTTCGGGTGCAACTGGCGGCGGTTTCCGGCAGCGCGTTGTACGATGGCGAGGTGTTCGCCGACGGGACGATGCTGATCACCGGCGTGGCGGCGGGGGAATATCGCGTGGAGTTCGATCGGGCGCAGCTTGCCTCGCGGCGTCTGGCGCGGGTTGCGCCGGAGGAGATCATCAGCATCGGTGGCGAGTCATCGCGGCATCCGGTGATCCGGCTGAGGCGAGCGGAATAGTCGGGATCATCAGAATTCAATCCCTCATCGGAAATAATGAAAAGGGATGGACGCTTCCCTTACCGAGCATCCATCCCTTTTCCGTTCGCAATCATCCCCTGAGGTTTGGAGGACGTTGCGTATGATGTGGTTCAACCCGGCGCCGTTACGGCGTTACGGGTTTGGGGCGTTTCGTATGAATGAGATCCGCGCCCGTCGTCACCATGTTTTTCGGTGAACGGGATGAGCGGACCACCCGCTTTTTCGGCGCGGGGGGGGGAGCCGGGACAATCGCTGCGGTTATCGAGTCGCGAACCGCGGCGATCAGCGAATCGCTGTTGCACGGAGCCGGCGTCATCACCCTGATGGTGTCGGCGTGCGGGATCGTGGCGACCGGCGGATTGCGGGTTTCTCCGCCACCGGTCGTGGAATTGATCAGGAATCCGAGCCCGCAACCGACCAGAAGGCCGATCCCGAGCATGCCGAGCGCTTTTGTGCCGAATCTGTTCGCCGCACTCTCCGCGGGCGCGCCAATCGCGTTGGAAAGACGCCCATACATCTCCGAGGCCTCCGGGGAGGACATCGGCTGGTGGGCCTCATTCCGATTGAGCGCGCTCTGGAGCATTAACTGCTGGCGAAAGAGCGACCGTTGCTCACCATCCTCCGCGAGCTTTCGCAGCATCTCGGCAGTCTCGCTGTCGGATAGCTCGCCATCAAGAAGATGATGTAGTTCCTCGTTCATTGATCTTTCAGGTAAATGGCTAAACGTTGGCGCAATGTGTCGCGGGCCTTGAAGATCCTGAACTTGACGGTTGATATCGCCGTCCCGGTGATCTTCGCGATTTCATCATAGGAGTGCCCCTGCACATCACGCAGAACGACCGCCTCGCGATATATCTCCGGAAGTCGTTCGATCTCCTCGGTCAACGCATCCTGCAGCATCACATCGGGAGCGCGCTCCTGAACGGCGAGTTGCAGATCGTCGATCGGATCGTGCTCCTTCCGGGCACGGATCGCATCGATGCAGACATTGCGGGTCAGCCGGAAGAGCCATGCGGCAACGTTGGTTCCCTCCTGGTACATCGCGGCATTCTGGTACGCCTTTAACAGCGCATCCTGCATCGCATCCTTGGCGCGCTCCCGGTCCCCGATCATTCTACAGCAATAGGTAAACAACCGTTCGCGATAGCGATCGTAGAGCGTGAGAAACGCCTGCTTGTCGCCCGAGGCTACCAGGCGAAGCAGTTGGTCGTCGGAGGTCGGCGGTTGCCGAAGTGTTTTACCAGCCAATCTGTTCGATCGAGCTTTGTTGTTCCGGGCCGGAAACAGGGTGCTAGTCCCGTGATCAGCCCGTTCACCCGCCATCTCCGAACAAGGCCCCACTACTGGTGCCTCTCGAATAAGAACGGGAGAGATAAGGGAAATGTTAGTTCGCGGAGCGCCCCGCTCGGTATGGGCGGGGCGCCCGCGTCTGGAGAGGAAGGACAATATACGACGATATCAGGCGCCTGCCCGGTCCCACACCTCGGTGACGGTGATCGCCACCATGTTGACGATATCCTGCACCTGGCTGGAGTTCTGAATCACATGAACCGGCTTGTTCATCCCCATCAGGATGGGGCCGATTGCCTCGCATTCCCCAAGCCTCATCAGCAGCTTGTAGGCGATATTCCCGGCGTCGATGTTCGGGAAGATCAGGACGTTGGCCCCCTGCCCTCCCAGCTCGTTGAACGGATAGGTGGCGTTCAGCATCTCCGGCACCACCGCCATATCCGCGTGCATCTCGCCATCGACCATCAGATGCGGGTGCTCGGATTTCACCAGCTCCGTGGCGCGGCGCATCTTCAGCGCGTTCGGATGTTTCGAGTCCCCGAAGTTGGAGAAGGAGAGCATCGCCACGCGCGGCGTCGCGCCGAACCGGGCGGCGGTCTCGGAGGCCATCAGCGCAATCTCCGCAAGCTGCTCGGCGGTCGGATCGATATTTACAGTGGTATCGGCCAGGAAGAACTGCCCTCCCGATTTCGGCATCATCACATACAGGCCGCCAACGCGTGAGTAGCGGTTATCGCGCCCCACGGTCTGAAGCGCGGGACGGATGACATCGGGATAGGATATCGACGCGCCGGCAACCAGGCCATCGGCATGGTCCATGCGAACCATCATCAGCCCGTAGTACATCGTCCGCTGCATCAGGCGCCGCGCGGTCGCCAGGGTTGTCCCCTTCCGCGCGCGAAGCTGGAAGAACGCCTCCTGATATTCACCACGCCGGGCATCCTCCATCGGGTTGATGATCTCCGCGCCGGTCAGGTCGATATGGTTTTCGGCGGCGAGCGCGGCGATCAGATTGGGCCGGCCAAGCAGCACGGGGATGGCGATCTTCTCCTCCACCACGCGCTGCGCCGCTCGCAGGACCGACACCTCCTCCCCTTCCGGCAGCACCACCTTCTTGAGCGGGCGTCGCGACTGCGCGCGGTTGATGATCGGCACCATGAACCCGCGCGATTTCCCGAGCCGCGTCTCCAGCTCATCGTGATACTCCTCCCAGTCCAGGATCGGCTTGCGGGCAACGCCGCTCTCGATCGCGGCGCGGGCGACCGCCGGGGCAACCCAGAGGAGCACGCGCTGATCGAACGGTTTCGGGATGATGTAGTCGGGGCCGAAGCTGAGCGGCTTGTCGCCATAGCTGCGGATGACCGAGTCTATCACATCCTCCCGCGCGAGCTGCGCGATTGCCTGCGCGGCGGCCAGCTTCATGTGATCGTTGATGGCGCGGGCGCGGACATCGAGCGCGCCGCGGAAGATGAAGGGAAATCCCAGAACGTTGTTCACCTGGTTCGGGTAATCGCTCCGGCCGGTTGCCATGATGATATCGTTCCGCACCGACGTGGCATCCTCATAGCTGATCTCCGGATCGGGGTTCGCCATCGCGAAGACAATGGGCCGGGGGGCCATCGAGACGATCATCTCCCTGGTCACCAGCCCAGCCTGGGAAAGGCCGATAAAGACATCGGCGCCGTTCAGCATGTCGCCGAGCGTGGCCGGCCCGTCACCGTTGGCGAATTCTTCCTTGTATTTGTTCAGATCGTTGCGGTGTTTGTGGATCAGCCCCTTCGAATCGCACATGTAGATGTTCTCGATCCGCGCCCCCAGCAGCACGTAGAATCGCGAGCAGCTTATGGCGGCCGCCCCCGCGCCGGAGACAATGATGCTGACATCCTCGATCTTCTTCTTCTGAATCTCCAGGGCGTTGATCAGGGCCGCGCCGGAGATGATGGCGGTGCCGTGCTGATCGTCATGGAAGACCGGGATGTTCATTCTGGCCTTGAGCGCCTCCTCCACCTCGAAGCATTCCGGCGATTTTATATCCTCCAGGTTGATGCCGCCGAACGTCGGTTCCAGCGCGGCGATCGCCTCGATCAGCACTTTCGGGTCGGTCGGGGTCATCTCGATATCGAAGACATCGATATCGGCGAATTTCTTGAAGAGGACCCCTTTGCCTTCCATCACCGGCTTGCTGGCGGATGGACCGATATTGCCGAGGCCGAGGACCGCCGTTCCGTTCGATATCACCCCGACGAGATTTCCCTTTGCGGTGTACTCGTACACCTTCTCCTCATCGGCCGCGATCTCCCGGCATGGCTCGGCAACGCCGGGGCTGTAGGCCAGCGAAAGATCGCGCTGCGTGGAAACTGGTTTGGTGGAGACGACTTCCATCTTGCCGCGTCGTCCCATCCGATGGTACTCAAGTGCTTCTTCGCGCTTGATCATACTTCTCCTGTTGACTATGTCCATGGGGTTAAGGAAACGGCAAAGTTATGATAAATAGGACTGTCGGGGGATGTTTCAAACGGCCTCCCGACAACATCATCCGCCCCATAACGCAGACAAGCCGGGGTTCCCGAAAGAACGCCCGGCTTATCTGTCCCATTCTAACCTAACCCTAAACCAATTTCCTGTTTACATCTGGAGCACCGTGAACTCGCTCCGGCGATTCTGATGCCGTCCTTCCTCCGACTTGTTGGATGCCACCGGCTTCTTGTAGCCGAAGCCCTTGACGGTGATCCGCGAGGAATCGATGCCGCCGGTCGCGATCAGGTAGTCGCGGACCGCCTCGGCGCGCTTCACCGAGAGCTTGTAGTTGAAGTCCGACGAGCCGACGTTATCGGTATGACCGTTGACCTGCATCTTGAGCGTTCCGTGCTCCTTCATCAGATCGATGATGCGATCCAGTTCCGGGCGTGATGCGTTGTCGAGCGTCGCCGTGTTGTAATCGAAGAAGATGTTGTTGACCACAAAGCTCTCGCCGGTCTTCAGCTTCTCCAGCTCAACCGGATGATTGAACTCCTTGTAGGGTGTTCTCTCCGGGATCGTGTAGCGATCCGAGCGGAAGATGTAGCCGGGAGCGTTGATCGAGATGCCGTAATCGCGGCCCGGCTGGAGGACCGTGGTATAGTTGCCGTTGGTCGCGTTGCTGTTCGCCTTGAAGATCGTCTGTCCGGTCTGGAGATCCTCGATCACCACGGTGGCCTCGATCGGCAGGCCGGTCACCTTGTCGGTAACGCTGCCGGAGAGAAGGACCACATTGTTCGGACGGAGGATTTCGGGAAGCGGTGCAACGTAGATGTCCTCGTTGCCGTCGCGGGTGACCGAGAGATAGACGCGATCGCCCGAGGCGGGGATCGAGAGGAACGAGTTGTCCTCCGGCGTGTTGATCGGCTCACCGACGTTCACCGGCTCGCTCCATGCACCGTTCTCCAGCGAGGAGACGAAGATGTCATCGCCGCCATAGCCGCCGCGGCCGCTGGCGCAGAAGAAGAGGGTCTTGCCGTCCGCCGCGATGCACGGGGCGTAGCTGGCGCCGGCATTATTGACGGTGGGGCCGAGATTCTCAGGATAGCTCCACTCTCCCTTGACCAGATGGGAAACCCAGATCTGGTGCTTGCTGCTTGGCGAGAAGAGGCTGGTCGCGAAATAGAAATCGTTGCCATCGGAGCTGACCGAGCCGCCATAGATGCGGAAGCCGATTCCCTTCGGGCGATTATGGAAGAACTGCGTGATGCCGCCGCCAAGGCCGGTGATCTCCGTCCAGTCACGCCCGTGAAGCCGTGCGTAGTAGAAGGGGCCGCCATCCTGCTCCCATCCCTTTTTCAGGGAGTTGAAGTAGAGCTTCTGTCCATCGGGGCTGATCGCGACGACGCCATCGTCCTCGCTGCTGTTGATGGTGTTTCCAAGGTTGATGGGCTCCTCCCACGCATCCTCGTTGCTCCGGACGGGGGAGCGGACCGCGTAGTAGATATCCTCATCGTAGCGCTGCTTCATCGGGTTGTAGCGCGCCCACTGGCGGTCGCCGCGACGGGTGGAGTTGAAGAAGAGGACATTGCCATCGGCCGAGACGATCGGGCTGTTATCCCGGTCGGCCGAGTTGATCCCCTGAACCCTGGAGAGGGTTGGCACGGAGATGATCGGCTTCTGATCGACCTTATCGGCAAGCGGATCGAGCGTTCCCTGGGCGGTAGCCTTGGAGGAATTGGGGTGCTGATAATTGCTTGCGATGGGCTGTGCGCCGAGGGATGACGACAGCAGGGTGCCCAGAACGGACACCGCGAGAAATACACGCGAGAATTGTAGAAGGTTGAGCATAACTGGACCTATGAATGCTCTGGCAGTAAAGGAGACACGCCTGCCCGGTACTATTCATCACGGCGGACAAGCCTGTGACGGATAGCTGGTTTTCCTGGACGGAAACCAACCGGAGGAGTAGATCCCCACCTTGATAAATTGTTAGTGACCGGGATTCATATCTGACAATCCCTTCTCTATACGAGATGGACGGGATTCCAGATTGAAACGAACCGAGTCTGACTTTGTATTAGCAAAAGATGTGCCTGCGCCTAAGAGGACCTTGAGAACGCAGCAGCGAACTGATATTGGACGTTTGCGATATCGATTACGAGGTTAGGACCAATCGAAATCGCACGGCAAGATAACATGAGACAGGGGAATAACTCAATCAAAATTTGTCACGATGATCAAAAAAATCTGAGAGGAGCCGCCGATTAGCCCTATACTTTAAGGGTAGAGGGCTGATGCATCGGTGGATGGCGGCGAATCGACCGCCAGTGGGCCGGGAGGAATGCCGGAAACGGAGTTGCCGGAGATCTTGCGGGGGAAGAGGGGCCAAACTACCAGACACGTGCTACGTCGAAATCGATCCATGCGGTGGAGGAGATCCAGGAGGGCGGGAGAGATCTGCAAGGTATGGACGACAGGCATCCTCCGGCGCCGGGATGCACGGGGAGAACGCCCGGCATGGCAGCGAATGGCCGTGGATAGAAAACCGTGGTATCTATATAATAGATCCTGTGGTGCCCGCCTTCCTTGAATATCGGCGGGCATGATGACCGTATCAAATGTTCTGAACGGATGATCTATATTAGAACGCTGATATGGAGGTCCCGACGCTGATATCAGTTGATTCCGCCCTCTGGCGACCCGTAACGGCATCCCGAATGCCCAATCCCCCGATTATTGCGAAATCTCTTAAGACGAGAGGGATTCTGTCTATAACCGAAGGGCCTTCCGTACTTTTATTCGATTTGCACGGCAATGCACGTATACAGCCCCTCAGGCACTAATCGTAGTTCGAACGTGACGACACCCTTGATCATCCCGGACCGCCTCCTGCGTTTTCTGAACACGCTGCCGGTTGTGGTTAATCCAATGGAATGGGTCTCCAGTTTCCGTGAGGAATTGCGGTTGATGCTGGGTGACGTTGATCGCGTTGCGGTGAATGTCAATTTCAACTGTGATCTGCGTAATCCGCTGGAGTATACGCCTACTGTGGTTATCACAAATCACAGTTCAGTTGATTTTGAGGATACCGTCAGTGTTAATGCCAGAATGGAGAATAGTTCGCGTTCAGATCTTCTATTGGATGAGCTGAGCAAGCAGGGGTTCCCATTTGATCAATATCATTCCCCACACAGTTTTGATTATTATCTCGAAGGTATTGCATATCTGGGAACGATTATTCTGTTCCGTGAGATTAGACGCTCTCCGATTTCAGAGGCTACAATTGAATTAATGAAAGGCCTTGAGCCGTTTCTATCATTTGTGCTGTCCGACTTGGTTGCACGTCGACAATATGCTGATCCTAATGTTGGGACATTCTCGACCGCATTGCAATCTCTTATCGTGGAGTTCGGGCTCAGCGGTCAGGAGCAGAAGGTCGTCATTCTTCAGTTGTTCGGTCATTCTTATAAGGAGATGGCGGAGATCCTCAATATATCGATGGATGGGGTGAAACATCATTTGAAAATGATTCATCGAAAAACAGGGACTAGAAGCTACACGGAGCTGTTTGCAAAATATTTTCTTCCGAAACTGGATCTGAACGATCCGGCCGAGGATGAAAAATAATCGACGCATTATGGTTCATTGAATAATGTATTGCTGATCATTTCTCTCATTAAGTGGCGATAACATGGCATGTTGTCGCCATTTGCAGATCCCTGTTCTCCCTGTTCCAGGTTCTGTATCGGAATTGTCACCGAAACCTCCGCTATCTGGCTTTCCCTATTACTTTTCTTCGCGCATAGATTCCCCGTTTGAATCCTTTGGGTTGCTTCGGGTGGAGGTGGTTCATGTGTTGCAGGGAAATGAAACCCAATGGATAATCTGATTATTGTCAAGTCCTAGGCCGGTTTCTCTGCAAGAAGGTGGTGGATCCATGAGTGGTGGTAAGTACAGTGCTCTACCCTCTTAATTCGGAAGCATATCGAGTTCCAATGGGCATCGTCGGGAACTGGCCCTGGGCCCAATCGATACGTCATTCGACGGGGAGACAGGTTTAGAGCGCACAACAGGAATTTCAAACGAGATTTCCCGTGAAAGGGTCTCGACTGGCGGGCCAACAGGCCATTCTGTTAAATGCTTTTGATCAGATTGTCGATTGAGCTTTGCGAATGGATGATGAAATAACACGGCAGGAATATACGAATCACGACAACCCGGCACTACACAAAAGTGTAGTTGATACCAACTTTCCTGCATCGTAGCTTCGTAGCCGCTGAAGTATCGGTCCAAACTTCAGTGCCCCCAGTGGCCGCCCTGCCATGGTTGCTCTGGTCCGGAGCCCCGTGGAAACATATTCCCCCAAAGAGGAGCTATTATGAAGTTCGCTATAGCTGTACTGCTACTCTTCGCTCTCGTCCCTGGAATTGCAAGATCCCAGAGTTCGTCCTGTCTCGACAGAGATCCCGATGCCGTGCTCATCGGTTCCTCGCGGAACTCCATCACCCTTTGTGGTCAGGTTGCCCCCGCGCTCATCGCAGGTGGTGAATTACAGGCGCAGTTTGCCGGTTCCGGCAGCCAGTCGCCCGCCATGGTCGTGCGTCTGGATAGTTCCGGGCTCGATGCCCAGCCTTTGTACGCAACAAAGGCCAAAACGAAGGGGCAGGTATCCTTTGATGGTTTCTACTATAGTGTCCGCGGCCAGACCGGTATTTCCATCCCTCCCGGCTCCATCGAGTATATCGGTGATCCCAACCTTATCAATGCGATGTCCACCGCTGATCTATTTGATCTGATAGGGCAGGATGCGGTAAAGGAGGCGCTTGCCAATGGAACGATCCCCTGTTCCGTGCTTGGGGTTGCCCTTCAGGTGAAAGTGTCCCAGGCTGGCTGCGTGATTCGTTATGGCACCGGCGAGAGCACGCATTTCGTGGCCTGCAACGATGCCTGCTGCCTGAAAACGTACACCGTGACCTGCTCGCCACTTGGTGTTGCTCCCCTTATCCAGCTTGTCAGCGCGGAGAGCAACGGCTGTTCCGGCGGTGATTGTGAGTCGACGTGCAGATAAATCTGAAGAAAGTTGCCTCCAAAAGGGAGAAACTACACAAATGTGTAGTTGACGAGGGCACTTGGATAGGCTAGCTTTGCAACTGTATCACGAAGCGCATCTCTTCTAAGGAATTCAGCCGGACATTTGTCCAGAATATCCGGAGGAATCAGGAGGAGATCAGCCCGAAACCGAAACGATCACGATTCCATGAAGGTCCGGAATCGATCGAAGACAGGATTGGGCACGTGATTGACTCGAGCGGCGCCTGAAAGCAGAGGGGATGGTGGGAGAGTGGGGCGACGCAGTTGAAAACCATGGCGGTTTCTTATGGGGCGGAGAATGTTGAGGAGCATGTAAGAAAGCTTGCCAGAGGGGTCAGCGCCAGGCACCAGGGGAGTGGAATTCGTCTGCCACTTCCGGTCCGGGAACGATGACCGAGCTGTTTCAGCTCAACGAGCGGAAACAGGAAGGATAGGGTGTAAGCATATCATGTTCATCATGATTGCAGGACGTAACGCGTGATTGAGGGGTCGCGCGATTCTGACCGAAACTACACTGTGTCCCTTGTCGGTAGCGTGCTGGAAGGTGTTTGACATATCGAAACGCATCTAGGGATGGCATCATCGCAGGCAGTACGGTGGCTGTCGTTCATGGATGCGCTTCCTACAGGCAGCGGATCGCCAGGGTTGTCCCGGGCATTCGCCAGGGGATCCTTCGGTCCGCTGCCTGGGCGCTGACATCAACGGTTATTTGAAAAATGTACGAACTGGCAGGGTGTGAGGTCCTTCCGGCTCACGCCGGGAGCATCCTGCCGTTAGGGCACCGCTTGGTGGAACCCGATCAGGAGCAAATAACTTCCCTGCGTAGAAATTGGTTGCTCCCCACATAAGCATGGTGCCCTTATAATCGGTCCGGAGAAAGGCGACCCAGTCAGCGTTGGGGTCCAATTCAGCAGCTTTCAGGGTACGCATTCTTCTTGCACGAACACTGAGGATAGGGTTCGAGGTCCATTCCGGCGTACAGGCTGGGAATGCCTTATCTTCTGAGCGCTGTCCCACATCCAGGGCGGAATCTTTGGGTCCTTGGCCGGTAGCAGGTCGTTTCGTCAGTGGGAAACTGCGCTCGTGTAACGCTCAAGTCGGTGGCGTATCTCCTTTCGAATGGGAATGCGCCGCCGATTGAGCTTTTTGTACCCCCGCCATCATTCCACGCTTTCACCATTCCGCATTCTTCCGCGCATCATATCTTTTCGGTGTGAGAACTTTCCCTCCGAACGTTGTTCTTCCTGGGTTACTCCCTTCTTACGATCGTACGGTGAAACGTTGGTTGCTATTGCTAACCCTCGGATGATTGAAGATCAGGCGCTCGCCGAACGTGTCAGCGCCGGGGATCATGCCGCGTTCAGCCTTCTGTTCGAACGCTACAAGGCGGGGATCTACCGGTTCTGTCTTCTGATGCTCAGCGACGAGGCCGTCGCCGAGGATGTTTATCAGGAAGTGTTCATCAACTTCTACCGGGCATGCCGGGCCGGCCAGGTGATGCACAATGTCCGGGGATATCTCCTGACCGCCGCCCGTACCCGCTGCCTGAATGTGCTCCGTACCAGCAATCGCCACGTTTCGCTGGAGAATGTGCCGGAACGCGCCTATGAGGTGGACCCGGCCACGGCCGATACCAACGTCCATCTCAGGAACGCGCTTGCCGCGATCAACCCCAACTACCGCGAGGCTTTTCTCCTCTGCGAGTTCGAGGGGTACAGCTATGATGAGATAGCCAAACAGCTTAACGTGACGCACGATATCGTAAAGAACCGGATTTATCGCGCTAAACAGGCGCTCCAGAAAATTCTTCGCCCCTTGCTCCGCGATGACTCGATGTGATGCCTTCGATTGATGCTGATGATAATGGGCGGCTCTGATCAGTCCCCGTATCGCAATGATGAACGTTGCAGGATTTTCGAACTTCTGAATCGCTATGAATATCCACGAACAGATAACCGCGCTTCTCGACGGCGAGCTCCATGATGAGACGCAGGTCGCTGAACTGCTTCATGTGCTGGCTGTGGCCCCCGAAAAGCGGCTGCTGCTGATGGAGCAGGTGAAGATGGGGCGCTCCTTCGGCACGCTCGGTGCCGGGCTGGCTCCCTCGCGGAGCGCCGATGCCGCCATCTGGGCCGGGATCGGCGCGGTCGATGCCGTGACGCCGGTTCCCCCGCCGACTCCCGTTCCTCCGTCCCCGTCGCTCGGGTTCTGGCAGCGGCCGGGCTTCGCCGCGCTTGCGGGGGTCCTTCTGATCGGGCTTGGAACCGCCGTCGGTTATCTGGTAAGTGGAAAGACCGTTCCCGCCTCCGCCATTGCCGCGCGGAAGGTCGATACGGTAGTGATATCGCGTCAACCAGGAGAAACGCGATTTGCCGGGGAATCGCCGGAGGAGATCACTCTCCTCCGCGATTCTCTGGTTGATACGCGCTCCCGATACGCAACCCTTGCCTCGACGAACGGTCGTCTGCTCGGCGAGATCTCACGGCTGAAGAGTCGCGCCGGAGCCACCCCATCGCTCGCGGCCCTGTCGGCTCCGCATCGTGCCGATCGTTCCACGCCGGATGCCGCCGCGACACTTCCCGTCGCGACGGTTCCCGCGCTCTCCGCCCCATCGGTTACGATGGTTCTTCCCAGGGCATTTGCCACGCGGATGCCGGCGAGCGTGACCACCGCGCCGGCTCCCATCTCCCGGCTCTCCTCCGGGAACACCGTCAACCCGATGGATGCCCTCCATACGGGGGATGACCGAAAGGGATGGATGGTTGGGATACGAAATAATTTCCGCCTCTCGCTGCCGCATATCTACGGCGTTCCGGCGCAGTCGAACACGCTGACCGATCGCGAGATCATGGGGAGCTTCGACGGCGGGCTGTTTGGATTGCGCTCACCGCTCCGGTTCGGGGCGGCGTTCGGCGGCACGCAGTTCTCGCAGGTGCTTCACACCAACACCGGCGGCGCCGCTCTGGATACGATCATCGAGCAATCGCCGACGTTCTTATATGGGCGAGGATTCGTATCATCGCAGCTTATAAGCTCGGAGATCTTTGGGACATCCGTGGAATTCGGTGGCGGCGGAACATCGATCGGCCCGTTTGCAACGCTTGGCGTGGACGCCGAGTTTCGGGTGGCTGATGGTTTCTCCGGCGATATCGGGCTCTCTTCGTGGTTCCTCTGGTCGCAGTTCCGTGGTCAGACGATTACAAGCACCAATCTGAATGTTCACGGGGGATTTGCTCTGTGGTTCTGATCACGGAGCCTCACCGTATCGCATCAGGAGCAGGATTGATCGCATGACGAGAAATGCCATCATCATTGCACTCTTTCTCATTGTGGGGGCCGCTGGCGCATGCCGCAGCCCCCTCGACGTTGATACGTATCGCCGTGTCACCCTGGTCAATATCGATTCGGTGATCACCACGGCCGGGTTCATCGGCGCGCCGGGGGATTCCATCTCCGCGCAGGTTCACGGAGAGCAGGTTGTGTTCGCCACCGAGGTGCTTCGCCCTGCATTCCACAACGGGGTTCGCAACGCCGGATACTACTTTACCGTGCAGGCCACCCGATACGGACTGGCGGGACAGGATTACGAGGTGATGTCGCTCAGGATGGATAATGTAAGGGATACCGGAACCTACGCCATCAATGCCGCCTACTCAGCCCCCAAGGGAATCGATTCCAACGAAGCCCCACGATACGGCGCATCCTATTCCCGCAAGATGGGCGGGTTTCCCGAGCTGTTTCAGACGGGGGTGAACCGTTCCAGTGGCGTGCTTCATATCGCCAGGATCGATCGTGAACGTGGCGTGCTGGTTGGCACATTCGCATTTACGGGATACAGCACCGAGGCCGATACGGTTATACAGGTGGATCGCGGAGTGTTCAGGCTCCAGTTGCAGCCATGAAGCCTCCATACAGAGGGCAGTTATGGGCCTCTCATGAGAATATTTCCATTGTATGATGTTCTGGAAAGCAGATGGTGAACAGGAGATGATTCGATTGAAACATTCAGATTATACTGGCTTACGGAGATTGAATATGGTCAAGCAGATATTTTCGGTGCTCTGCGCGGGAACGCTGTTCGCGGTGGCCGCGCACGCGCAGCCGGAGAATATTCAGGTGAAGCAGAGCTGGGAAAGCCAGGTGGAATTCTATGCGACCAACACCGGAATTTTTGCTCTCGATACGACGAAGGATAACGTCGGCACCGGGTTTATCGTCCCGCGCGGCTCCAAGACGGGCTATCTCTACGGCAGTGGCCTCTGGTTCGGCACAAAGAAGAATGTGAAGGATTCGATGGGAGTTATCGTCCCCAGCCCGCTTGTCTTCTTTACCTATAATCCGCTCTCGCTCACAAGCTGGGCCACTCCCGGAGAGGGATATGTCATGGAGAATCCTGACAAGCCGCTCGCGCGACCCAATCTCTACACCTCGGCCGATTACGATCATATGACCGGCCTGTATAACCGTCCCATTGTCCCGCCGGTGGGAACCGGAAACTGGCCGCTCTGGCTCTCCTACGGCAAGTTTCCCGTGCCGATGAGCCCCGGTATCTTCGTCCCCCTCAATATCGATCGTGCAATGAGCGCCGGCTACAGCGCCCCCGCGTTCATGCCGGGGGTGGATGAGCAGTTCATGGCCCGCTATCACGATGCCGATCTGACGCAGTACAAGGGGATCTCGACATCGCAGGCGCGGATGAACGGCTATCCCATCGGCCTGCAGATCGAGCAGAATATCTACGCCTGGCGGCAGGGCCGGTATCAGCATGTCGTGGTGCTTCAGTATGAGATCGTCAACATGTCCCACGATACCCTCTTCGACTGCGTGGTGGCCGAGGCGTCCGATCCGGACATGGGAAAGGAGGATAACGATCACGTGCGATATTATGCCGAACGTCCCGATCTGCGCTCCGCCATGGCCTGGACCGATCCCGAGCCCGGCAGCGATTTCCGCCCGCTGGCGATGGTCCTGCTGGAAGCCCCCGTTACCAACGAGTACGGGGTGGTGGACAACAGCCTGCGAAAGAGTTATCGCAACGATGGGAGAATCGGATCGTTCCCGCACTGGACGTTCGAGGAGAATCCGACCACATCGGCGGTGCGGTATGATTTCATGAGGAGCGGGATGCTGACCGATGATCTTGGAGCCGCCGATCTTCGCGCCCTTCTTGCCTCCACCATGTTTACGATGCTTCCCGGCGATACCGCCCACTTCGCGGTGGCATTCGCGGTGCTCGATGGCACGTTCGGGAAAACACGCAAGTCGGAGGACCCGCCGGTCGTGTCGAAGGCCGGCAGCGATCAACTGGAGCATATGGCCGCCACCGTGATCGATGACTATTACGGCAATACCTTCCTGAATATCATTGCATCATCGATCAACGACGATAACGCCAACGCCCGCGTCAGCGTTGGCGTCATGCCGAACCCGGCTCGTGGCTCCGTCACCATCCACTATGCGATTGCCGAGCGTTCCGATGTGTCGCTGCAGATCGTCAACAGCCTTGGACAGGGGGTGCTTGCACGTCCGCTTGGAAACCGTGTCGCCGGGACGTATGACGAACATGTCGATGTGGCCTCGCTCCCCGCCGGCGCCTATATGGCCGTGATCCGCGTTGGAGCGCGGATGTTGAATGCCAAGTTCAGCATCGTCCGATAGCTTCCGCCATCCGGCAGATCCGGGCCCGCGTCTTCGACCCTGAGACGCGGGCTCTGTTTTTTTACCACCACCGAATTTCCAACACATTTATGTACTCAAATGTGCGATGCTCCCGGCATTCACGAATTATTCAGGACGCGTAATCGGAATATCAGTGCTGGACAGGTCATCGGCGCTATCGCCGACATGTATTTCATCAGTTTACGAAATACATGCTGGCGATTATTCCACCGTGCGACTTTTCTTTTCAGGACAGTTTGTAATGTGCGACTTCAACTTGAACGATGAACGGGTGGCCCGCGGTGAAAAGCCATCCATCCCCGATAGTGCCAAACAAGCGGAAATTCCGATGTAATTGTCGGCAATATAGTTTGGCACGCTGTTAGAGCACCCCGGTTACGTTCCCGGATTGATACTCTTCCGAGGAAATAAGCATTCGAACAGAAGCTGTAGTGTTGATGAGCATTTCATACGCATTTCTACCCTGGGAAACCGCGAATGATAATTATTCGTACTTCGATAGTACTCGGCCGGTACGAGTTCGGAGTTTGAAAAACATTATCGACAAAATCCTCTCACGCGCGGTATTCGTTCAACAATAAAACTGATACTCATAAAAATACGGAGATTTACTGCCATGAATCGTACAGGACTATTTGGCGTCGCACTTGCTACCATGCTTTCCGGCGCAACCCTCATTGCACAGACCAATACCAATAACGCCAGCGGAATGTTCTCCTTCCAGGGACGTCTGATGAGCTCAAGCAATACCACCCTCGCCGATGGACAGCACAGCCTGACCGTCAATGTTTACGCGAAGGGTTCGGGCTCCGGCTCGGGTTCCATTTATTCCGAGACCGATCAGGTCACGACCGTCAACGGAATCTTCTCCACGATGATCGGCGACAACGGCAACGGCGGAGCGAAGTTCTCGACCGACGCCAACGCCAGCTACGAGATCGGCCTGTCGGTCGATAACGGCAGCGAGATGTCCCCGCGCATCCAGATCGGCGACGCTGTCAGCTCGATCAGCGCCCGCGTGGCGGCCAACGCCAACGCTGTTGGTGGCTTCCGTGTCGATAGCAGCAATGGTGGCGGCGGCCTGCATGCCAACACCCTGGTGACCACCGACGCAAACGGACGCATCAACTCGTCGCTCCTCGGCAACAGCATGGTGACCAGCATCAACGGCCTCCATGGCAACGTGAACCTCCAGGTGAGCGGCAGCGGCGTCAGCACCGATACCACGGGCGGCGTTCTTCGCCTCAACATCACCGGCGGCGGCAGCGGCGGCGGATCGCTCAGCTTCCCCTTCAGCCAGAATGGCCTGTCGATCGGTAGCGGCGATGTGTTCAGCCTCTCCAACACCGGCAGCGGTTCGGTCGGCAACTTCACGAACATCGGCACCGGCTCGGCCATCAACGCAACGTCCAATCTCTCGCTTAACGGCTCCGGCACGATCAACGCCATGAACAACGGCACCGGCTCGGCCATCAACGCTACCAGCAGCAGCTCCACCAGCGCCGCGCTTCGCATCCAGAACCGCGCCGCCGGCTCCATGGGTCAGGCTATCTCGGCTCTCGACGCCAACGGCACCTCGACCTTCAACGTGATGGCGAACGGCCAGACGACGATCAACTCCACGGTCGCCAACGCCCTCAACGTCACGACCTCGGCAAGCGGTGAGGCAGCTCTCGCGGTGAACGGCGGTCTGAAGCTGAACGGCCCGGTCGGCACCGGCATGGTCGATCTTTCCAACGGCAGCTCGGTCGTCAACAACGCTTTCGTCAAGTCGAACTCGATCATCATGATCACGGTGACTTCGCTGACCGGCGGGACCACGGCTCTTCCGCTCCGCATCTCCTCGCAGGGCAATGGAACCTTCACCGTCTCGGCGATCCAGGGTGCACTTGGCGCACTCACCGGCAATCTCTCCTTCAACTACCTGGTCATCAACCAGTAATCTCCTCTGGTCGATCCTCAGGAACAATATTTACAAGGAGATAGAGCCATGAGAATGAAACGACTTTCAGTACTGTTGGGATGCGCGATCGGCCTCCTCTGCGCAAGCGGAGCCAGCGCGCAGATGCTGGAGAAAGCAGTGGTGAGCAATGCCGGCGGGCGCACGTCCGACGGTAGCAAGGCCATCGATTACACGATTGGGCAGCCGGTGGTGGGAAGGGCCAGCAATGGCACGATGACCGGGGACTTCGGCTTCTGGTATGCCGCCGCTCAGGCAACTCCGCTTTCGGCTCCGTTCGAAGCCGGCGCGGGAATGGTGGCGGGAGCCAGCGTCGCTCCCAACCCGATCTCGACAACCGGCTCGGTGACCGTTACGGTGACCAGCAGGGGCCGGGTCGATGTGGGGCTGTATGATGTTGGCGGCAGGCATGTGGCGAATCTCTACTCGGGAGATCGCGACGCGGGAACCTTTACGGTTCCGATCAACGCGGCCGGGCTTGCCAGCGGGACCTATTACGTCGCGATCAGCGCCCCTGGAGCGTTGGTTCAAAGGCCGGTGACGGTTGTGCGGTAGAGGAATACGCTGATCGATTCGCGACGTTGGAGAACAGGCGACCACCTTGGTGGTCGCCTGTTCCGTTTATACGCTCCGGCAATCCGTATCTGTCATGAGCCGCCGGCGGAGATCGCGCACACATTGATACCGGGCGCGCATCGGCCCGATCATCCGCCACCGTGAGCGGCGGCGGGCGCTCTTCCATCGCGGTCATCACGATATCATCCATCGCCATTTTTCATCATCCCGCCGGTAGTCTCTATCTTTGCAGGCTTATCTCCGCGGAACGCGGATGTTGTTCTTCGCGAGAAATTATTTTCGGATCTATATAAGACTGGAGCGATTCATGCACATAGCACAGCGTATGTCGCGGCTCGGGACGGAGACCGCATTCGAAGTTCTTGTCAAGGCGCGCAAGCTTGAAGCGCAGGGACGCGACATCGTACATCTGGAGATCGGCGAGCCCGATTTCGATACGCCGCAGAATATCATCGATGCCGCGAAAGGGGCTCTGGATAACGGGTTCACGCACTACGGCCCTTCCAACGGGCTGCCGCAGGCACGTGAGGCGATCGCCGATTATATCCAGCGGACCCGTCCGGGCGTCCCCTGCTCCGCCGATGAGATCGTGGTTACGCCGGGCGCCAAGCCGATCATGTTCTACGCGATGATGGCGACGATCGACGAGGGGGATGAGGTGATCTATCCGAACCCCGGCTTCCCGATCTACGAGTCGGTGATCAACTTCCTTGGCGCCAAGCCGGTTGCGCTGCCGTTGCGTGAGGACAAGGAGTTCCGCTTCGATCTGGCCGATCTGGAGGCGCGCATCACCAAGAAGTCCCGCATGCTGATCATCAACACGCCGCAGAACCCGACGGGGGGCATCCTGACGAGGGAGGATGTGGAGGGGATTGCCGAGATAGCTCTGAAGAATAATCTGATCGTCTTCTCCGATGAGATCTACTCGCGGATCACGTACGATGGATTCAAGCATACCTCCATCCTGGAGTTCCCCGGCATGAAGGAGCGGACCATCATGCTGGATGGCTTCTCGAAGACCTACGCGATGACCGGCTGGCGTCTCGGCTACGGGATGATGCCGGCATCGATCGCGTCGATCGTGGCGAAGCTCCAGACCAACTGCACAAGCTGCACGTCCAGCTTTACGCAGATGGCCGGCGTGGAGGCGCTGATGGGGCCGCAGGAGAAGGCGGAGGAGATGATCGAGGAGTTCCGCCGCCGTCGCGATGTGATTGTCGACGGGCTGAATCAGATCCCCGGCTTCCGCTGCCATCGTCCGCAGGGCGCCTTCTACGTCTTCCCGAACATCGAGGGGACCGGATACAGCTCGCAGCGGATGGCGGATTACCTTCTGAACACCGCCGGCGTCGCCTGCCTGAGCGGCACGGCATTCGGCCAGTTCGGCGAGGGGTATATCCGGTTCAGCTACGCCAATTCCGTGGAGAACATCAAGAAGGCGCTGGAGCGCATCCATGATGCCGTCTCCAAACTGATGCGCTCCGAGGCGACGATCGAGGGTTGATGATGATTCACGAACGATGCGGGGCTGGTCCGCCGGCCCCGCGTCATCGGCACGGCTCACTGCGGCACGGCATCCTCGGGGTTATCCTTCGGGACAGCCTGATGGACGATATCGCGGAGCGTATCGAACCCCTTCAGATCGCTGGTGATATCGATCTTGACGGCCCGCCGGCCGGAACCCGTCCCGCTGTTTGCCAGGCGGAGGATGGCGTAGGCCCCCTTGTTCAGCCGGACCTCCTCCTCATGTACCCGCGTCACCTCCTCCCACCGCAGTTGCCGTCCACGCTGAAACACGTTCTTCACCCTGATCCCCTCGTTGTCCACCTGCACCCAGCGGATGGTCCAGAGCTGCCACACCGCGATCATGCCGATCCCCATCCAGACGTACACCACCTCGCCGCCGATCAGGGTTACCAGAAACCCGTACAGCGATACCGCGAGCGTCGCCATCCAGACGATCAGGAGAAATCGTTTGGGAGGAAATGTCAGGGGAGTCTGGAGGATTGAGAGTTGTGCCATAAAATTCGATCGATGTGGAGATTTCGATCAGCGCGCATGCGCCGACCCGATTCCCCGGTGCAGGATCACCCGCCGCTCCGGCCGATCCCGGAGCTTCCCGCGTCAGTTGCCGTACCGTATCCATGCCGCGGCAATCCGCAGCTCGGGATATTCAACCGCCCCGCCCAGCAACGCGCGCAGCTCCCGTAATGTTGCGTTCGGAATCCGCGCCAGTTGCTCCCGTATCGACCTGATGATCCCCGGCTCCACGAACCGCTCGATATTCAGATCCATCTTCAACTTAATCAGCTCCTCGATATGCCCGCTTACCGTGGAGGGTTGGAGCGCCGAGCGCCGGGCGATCTCCTCGAGCGAATATCCCTCCCGCAGCAGCATATGGGTGCGCCGGAGCCTGTCGGGAAGATTGTTCGGCTCGCCATCGCCGATCCTCTGATCCTCATCCAGCGTCCCCTGGATAATTGCCATGAAGGCCGGGCCGCACGCCTCGTAGATATCGCCGGTCATCTCCTCGATCGCCAGCATCGATCCGCGGTTGGTGGGGAGCTCGTTGGAAATCCGCACCAGCAGCGATTCCGGGCAGATGATCGCCGGGTTGACCTCCTCGCGTCTTGCAACGCGATCGCGGGCGGCGCGAAGATCGTGCAGAAGATCGGGGTTGTTGCTTGTCTCCGGCTCCCGCCAGACCGGCGTGAACTTTTTGATGGTGAGATGCCTGATCGCCTTCCGTCCCTCATCGGTGATCCTGATCGTCGGCTTGAGCGATGCCGAGCTTTCCAGAAGATGCTCGTCCAGCAGCGCCTCGGCGATACGGGCCAGCTCGGAGCGCTCCATCCCGCGAAGCTCGCCGGCGCGATGATATCCCTCCAGGCCGAACCGATCGATCGTCGCGTTGCGGGAGCCACGGAGGATATCCACAACCGTCATCTTGCCGAAGCGTCCGTCCAGCTCAAGCGCGGCGGCCAGCAGCAGCTCGATCGCCCGCGTTACCTGCGGTCGCGGTATGGTCGATCCGGCTCGCACCGCGTCGCCGGGCTTCAGGCCCGCGGTTGCCGGGACGGCCGGGCTGGAGCAGTTATCGCACCGTCCGCAGCTCTCCGTCTCCTTGTCCGCGCAGAAATATTCGAGGATGAAATCGCGCCGGCAGCCGACCGAGCGGATGTAGCGTTCCACCGCGTCCAGCTTCAGCAGCGCCCTGTCGCGACTCTGCTCGATGCTCCTCTCATCGATCCCGATATTCCGCGACGGGAGGCGCTCCTGGAGGAACTGATAGCCCGTTCCCGGCGTCGGCGGCGTGTAGGAGAGGAGCCCGCCGAGCATCAGCGCGCGCATGCTCCGCTCGAACGCCTCAGCGGTAAGCCCGTGTTTGGTTGCCACCTCCTCCGGGTTGAAGAGCGCCTGCTGTCCCAGCGCCGCCCCCCCCAGCGTCCGGAGAAGCGCAAGGATCGCCTTCTGTCTGTCGGGATCGCGCGTTCTGCGGTAGTACTCCTGGACTTCGGCGCTGTTGGCGAGAAATCGAACCGCGCCGAGCCGCTCCGCCTTGATCTTTCGAAGCACCTCGTTCTTCTCCAGCACGCCGATCGTGCTGGCGAGCGCCGCCGGATGGATCTTCGATCGCGCCGCCAGCTCCTTTTCGTCGGGCACGAAAACCCCCTCGTACCGGTTTCCGATGCCGACGTGGACCATGTCCCAGAGCGTCTCGTAGAGCGCCTCGATCTGGTCGCGTTCCGGGAAGCTGGACCTGATGAAAAACTCCTGAAGCCGTCTGTCGCGCGGGCCGTGGAGGAGGGTGCAATCGCCCGGCTGCCCGTCGCGTCCGGCGCGTCCCGCCTCCTGATAGTACGCCTCGATGGAGCCCGGCATATCGTAATGGATCACGTGGCGCACGTCTGCCTTGTCGATCCCCATGCCGAACGCGTTGGTGGCGATGATCGCCTTCACCTGTCCGTTGGCGAAGAGCTCCTGCGCGATTCGCCGGTCGTTGTCCGGCATGCCGGCGTGGTAGATCGTCACCGGGAGGCGCTCGGCATGGAGCATCATTCCGACCGATTCCACATTGCGGCGGGTGCCGCAGTAGATCACCGAGACGCCGTCGGACATTACCTGGCGCTTCATGATATCGCGGAGGTCCGCATCCTTGTCGTTCGAGAAGCGGGCGTGGTAGCTCAGGTTGGGGCGATCGAAGCCTCTGACAAACCGGCGGGGATCGTGAAGGCCGAGCTGGATGATGATATCCTCCTGCACGTACGGCGTCGCCGTCGCCGTCAGGCCGATCACCGGCGGCCGGCCGAGCATCTCGGCGGCTTCGCGCAGCTTCAGGTAGCTGGGGCGGAAATCATGTCCCCACTCGGAGATGCAGTGCGCCTCATCCACGGCGAACAGGGCGATCTCCACATCCTTGATCATATCGATAAAGGTCTGGCTGGCGAACCGTTCCGGCGCTACATAGACGAGCGTATAGAGGCCGTAGCGGATATCGGTCATCCGCTGGCGGACCGTGGCGAAATCGAGCGTGGAGTTGATGGTGGTTGCCTTGACGCCGCAGCGGGCCAGCGCATCCACCTGATCCTTCATCAGCGCTATCAACGGCGAAACCACTATCGTCACCCCCTTCAGGAGCAGCGCGGGCACCTGATAGCAGAGCGATTTTCCGCCGCCGGTCGGCATCACCACCATCGTATCCCGACGGGCGAGCACGGAGCGGATGATCTCCTCCTGGCCGGGACGGAAATCCCGGTAGCCGAAGAATCGCTGTAGCGCCTCCAGAGGGGTTGTCGGGCGAGCCTGTTCAAGCATGGACGAAGGATATCACCGTAGTGAGGTTGATTTCAAACAGAATGTCCCGGAAGGGACTCGACGAGCGGATCGGCGACCCATTCCGTCAAGGGCGTCAGGGACTTACCCCGCAAGATACGGATGAAAGGGATTCAAGCGGGGAGAAGCGGACAAACGGTAGTGGCTCAGTATGAGCTGGGCGGCAGTACGCTCATCATCATGCGAAGCCTCTCTGTTCCCTGCCCCATCGGGGCAAACCGGTTGCAGCACTACTCCATCTCCATGATTTCAAGCTCCATCGGAGCGTACCGTTCCGCCCGGATGCGGGGATGGTGCGCTCCGATGGAGCTTAGGCCGGATGAGGGGACGGTACTGCTACAACCGGCGCGCTCCTGACGGAGCTTGAAGAAGAATACAGAGATGGCTGATGGATGATCGCCCCGCAGACCAGTGATTTCAATTGAGTCGCTAGCGGTCAAACATAACAGTTGGCCGTTCCCCGAGCTTCCGGCCACAGGAGCCTTCCCATCGATGGTCGATGGTCGGCCTGTTAACAGAGCAGGGACGCCGGCGCTGGCCGTGTCCCTGCTGAATCGGACGTTGATCGCGATGTTACTTCGCCAGCCTTCCCTGATCCTCCATCACATAGTGGTCCAGCTCGCGCATCAGGCTTCCCACCAGGATGGCGAGCACTCCCAGATCATCCAGCCAGCCGACGACCGGGATCACATCCGGTATCGCGTCGACGGGGGAGACGATGTAGATCACGGCCAGGACAATCCCGACCTTCTTGTATATGGAGATCCGTGAATCGGTGAGATATCGCGGAAGATTTCTAAGCCTTGCCACAAGCGATACATGTTCCCTTTTGATCTGGATGCTCATCCGAAGACCCTCCTGTTGAAGTTCGGGCCGGGGTGATCGCGCCATGCGATCAACCGGTTGGGCAGCCCTGTGGACGTGAACGGCCCCTTCCTATTGGAAGTTTCGGGGGGAACCGGGCCCGGCGGTAAGGGCCGAAACCGCCTTCCGCCGACACCACGTCTCTACTTGCGGCGTTCATTCCCCCTTCCGTATCTTGTGCTCAGTTGTGTAAATAATAAATCAAGGAACATTGAAATACCGTTGGACCTACTCGACCATATCGGATGAACAGACAGTACACAAGTTAGCCCAGTCGATCAACGTATCGCCGACGATCGCCCGGATTCTCGTGGCGCGCGGTGTGGAGACCTTCGAACAGGCAAAGCAGTTCTTCAGGCCAAGCCTGGCCGATCTCCACGATCCCTTTCTCATGGACGGCATGGACCTGGCCGTGGAACGGGCGATGTGCGCGGTGGAGAAGGGGGAAAAGCTGGCGATATACGGTGATTATGACGTGGATGGGACGAATTCGGCGGCCATGCTCTTTCTCTATTTCAGGAGTCTGGGGGCAGAGGTTGAAGTCTACATCCCTGATCGCTTTACGGAGGGCTATGGCATTTCGACCACCGGGATCGATCGCCTGAAGGCCTCGGGAGTTCATCTGATAATTACGATCGACTGCGGCATTACCGCCGTCGATCAGGCGCTCTACGCGAGATCGCTCGGCATCGATATGATCATCTGTGATCATCACGAAGCCGGGTCTACGATACCTGCCGCATATGCCGTGCTTGATCCGATCAAGCCCGGCTGCACCTATCCGTTCAAGTACCTTTCGGGATGTGGCGTCGGCTTCAAGCTGATGCAGGGGATCGCCACGCGTCGTAATGACGTGGAGACGATCTATCCATATCTCGACTTCGTGGCCATCGCCGCCGCCGCCGATATCGTCCCTCTGGTTGGCGAGAACCGTTCGCTTGTATCACACGGGCTCCGCAAGCTCAACGATGCCCCGCGTCCGGGACTTCGGGGTCTGCTGGAGTGCGCCGGGATCAAGCGCGGCAACCTCGGCACGCCTCAGATCGTCTTCGGCATCGCGCCCAGGATCAACGCGGCCGGGCGCCTCGGGGATGCCAAGCGGGCGGTGGATATGCTGATCGAGGAGGATGAAGTGCGTGCCTTCCAGCGCGCGCAGGAGCTGGAGAGCGACAACCGGAGCCGGCGCACGATCGACGAGGAGACGTTTACGCAGGCACAGCGCCTGGCCGAGCAGATGCTGGCCGGCGGGGAATGCCGATCGCTTGTGATCCACAACCCGAACTGGCATCCCGGGGTTATCGGCATCGTGGCATCGCGCATCGTGGAGAAGTACTACCTCCCCACGGTTCTCCTGACCTCGGTGGATGGGATGGCGAAGGGCTCGGCCCGCTCGATTGCCGGGTTCGACATCCATAATGCCCTGAAGCAGTGCGAGGGATATATCGAGCAGTTCGGCGGGCACAAGTATGCCGCCGGCCTCTCGATCCGCGAGGATAACATCGCCGGCTTCCGTGGTGCTCTGAACGATTTCGCCGTCTCGGCGATCGATGACGACATGCTTATCCCGCAGATTCACATCGATACCAACGTCAATCTTTCCGAGCTGACGCCGCAGTTCTTCAGCGTCATCAAACAGTTCGCCCCGTTCGGTCCCGGCAATGCCCGCCCGAACTTCGTGGCGCGCGATGCCGAGATCGTCGGTTATCCGAAGATCGTCGGCAAGGATCACCTGAAGTTCCGCGTCAGAAGCGGAACCGGGTTCATTGAGGCGATTGCGTTCGGCATGGGAGGGCGGATGAGCGAGCTGGCCGGCGGCATTCGCTACGATGTGGTGTTCAATATCGAGGAGAACGAGTACCGCGGAACCATCACGCCGCAGCTCAGGATTCTCGATTTCCGTATTGTGGAGCCGATCGGCCGCGCCGATCTGGATGCCCGGGCCGCGGCAAACGGCAACGGCGTCCCGCGCGTGGCCGTGCTGAGCCAGGTCGCGCCGAAGGAATAGAAGCAACAGCATCCGGCCGATCGATTCGTCGCTCGGCCGGTGTTGTTCAGATGAGAGTTGAAAGCTTTTAGAAATTTCCAGAGAGCTTATGTCAGGCCATAGCAAGTGGGCGAATATAAAGCATAAGAAAGGGGCCACCGACGCAAAGCGTGGCAAGGTGTTCACCAAGATCGCCAAGGAGATCACCATCTCGGCGCGTCTTGGAGGAGGCGATCCGGGGGGCAACCCTCGCCTTCGTCTGGCAATCCAGTCGGCTCGCGCCGTCAACATGCCGAACGACAACATCAAGCGGGCGGTGCAGAAGGGGATCGGGGAGATCGAGGGGCAGCAGCTTGAGGAGATGATGTTCGAGGGATATGGTCCCGGCGGCATGGGGTTGCTGATCGAATGCGTTTCGGATAATCGTAACCGGACCGTGGCCGATCTCCGGCATATGCTCAACAAGAACGGCGGCTCCATGGCCGATGCCGGCGCGGTTGCCTGGAACTTCACCCGGAAGACGGTGATCTCGGTCGAGAAGGGGGCCAGGAGCGAGGAGGATATCCTGATGGCCGTGCTGGATGCCGGCGCGGAGGATGTGAAATCGACCGATGAGACATACGATGTCTACGCGCCGATCGACAGTTTCGAGCCGGTGCGGAGCGCGCTGGAAACGGCGGGGTTCACCCTGACGGCGGCCAGCCTGGAGTACGTTCCCAACCAGACGCTGGAGCTGAGCGGCGGCGATGCCCTCGGCGCCCTGAAGCTTATCGACGTGCTGGATGATTACGATGATGTCCAGAATGTCTATTCCAACCTTGAGATCAGCGACGAAGAACTGGCAAAGATGGAGGGGTGATCAGTCTCCCCCGCAGCCGGCCGCGGATCGGTGACCTTCGATCCGCGGCGCCATCGTCCCCCTGAAGCCCCCCAATCCTCGAACCCACCGTCTCCGACCCGTTTCGTGTTACATCGCCCAGGGGCGACGTCATAAAGCGTATAACGGTCAATCAATACTTTCTGCGTGGCTGAACACAGGGGACATAACGGAGCCGGGACGGCGGTTGCCGAAGGGGATGAATCGCTTCTTGAACGATTCCTGCTCGGCGATGAACGAGCGTTCGTGAGCCTCTACGAGCGGTACGAGAAGAGCGTCCTTACCTATCTGCGCACCATCGTCAAGGATTCCCCGGAGGTGGCCGATGACCTGTTTCAGGAGACGTTTGTCCGTCTTTTCCGCGAGCGGTCCAGATATGCCGCGTCGAAGGAGCGGGGAGAGGAATACAGGACAATTCAGAACCTGAAGGGATGGCTTTTCAGAGTGGCGCACAACCTGGCGATAAGCCACCTGCGAACCGTGCGGCAGACCCTCTCCATCTCGGACGAGGAGAGCCATCGGTGGGACGAGCGGCTGATGGTGCCGATCGAGGAATCGTTTGCCAAGCTGTTCGGCGAGGAGGATGAGTTGACGGGGGAGGCGCTCTTTGCCAGGTTCCAGGCGTGCGTGGAGCTGCTGCCGCAATCGCTGCGGGAGGTGTACGTTCTCCGAGAGGTCAACGGCCTGGAATATGAAGAGGTTGCCGCGACGGTCGGCTGCACCCAGGAGGCGGCCCGGATGCGGATCAGCAGGGCGCGCAGGGCGCTGAGAAAGGCACTGGAGAAATTTCTGGGAACGGAGGGATGAGATCATGGCGGGAAGGAATCTATCGAACAAATGGTCGCGAGCGAGGATGAGAATAACGCTATCTCTTACGTTACTGCTTGCTGTGGTCTGGAGCGCATGCCAGAAACCCTCCGTCAACCCGATCGCCGGGGCATCGGTGAGCCATATCACCGGCATCACCTGGAAGCTGCGATCGTTCTCGACGATCTCCGGCGAGGAAAAGCCGGTCCCCGCGACCGCGACAGTCACGCTGCTGCTCACCGATTCCGCGCGGCTCGGTGGCAGGGGAGGATGCAACAGCTATGGCGGACCCTACCAGATCCATGATTCCCTGCTGAGCGTTACCGGGCCGATGTTCCGCACCAAGATGAGTTGCGACGCGATAGCTACCGAGGATGAATATCTCGACGCGCTCGCCAAGTCCGTTCGATACTGGAGTGATGGCAGGATCCTTCTGATCTACTATGGAGATGGAAACCATATCCTCTCATTCGCGAAGATGTGAGCGCACCGATATGCCGGTGCGGAGCCGGGGGGCGATGGTGATGAGTCATATGCACGGTCCGATTCAGTTGAGTAAGCAGTGATGAATATCGAAGACCTTATATCGCAATACATCGACGGCAACCTTTCGAGCGAGGCCGAGGCGGAGCTGCATCATCGCCTGGCGGTGTCGCCGGAGGCGCGCAAGCTCTTCCGCGCGCAGATCGCTCTGCGGGCCGTGGCGCGGGACCAGCGGGTGCTTCAGACCCCCGCGCCGGAACTGCGGTCCGCCCTCTTCGGTCGCCTTCAGCGCGAGGAGGGGATGAAGCCCCTTGAGGAGATTCCCGCATCGCCTCCGGTGGTTGCCGCGGCTGCCCGTTCGATTCCCTCTCCCGCCGTCCGCGACGGACGCCGCCGTCGCCGTGCCGCGATCTGGCTGATCCCGTTTATCACCGCGCTTCTCGCGGTTGCGATCGTCTGGAACGGAGAGGAGGATAAGCCGGCCGGGATGAGATCACCGGTGTTTACCGATGCCCGGCCGCAGGCGGCGCCGGAGAAGACCACATCATCAAATACAGGAACCTTCTCATCGCCATCCCCGCCTGTAACGGGGAAGGCGGAGAGCAAGGATATTTCCGGTTCCGTGAAGGAGCCGGTTCGGATCGATGGCGGTGAGCGTGCCTCGAAGAGCGTTCCGAAGGGGGAGACTCACCTGATGGCATCGGATGATATCGTGTACAGGAAGTCCGCAAAGGGCTCCGGTACGTTGGAAGGGAGCTGGGGGGAAGCCAGGGGGGGGGATCTGGGCAACCAGTTATCTCCCGATGCGGAGCATGCCTCGGATGCGCGCAGGCTCGATCGTGATCTCAAGTCTGATGATGATCGTTCCTTCAAGGAGGCTCCAAAGCTTATGAGCCGGCAGATGGGGGGCTATCAGTCGGGGGGCATTGCTGCCTATCGGGACACTTCCTTTGCCTTTCACACCACGCCGACGCAGACGATGGGGAAGAACAAGGATATCGCGCTGGCGCAGAGTCCTCCCATGAAATCAGCGAGCGCTCTTGCTCCTCCTCCGTCGGCCCCAATGCTGGGGGATGGGCATGCGCTGGGCTCCGGCCCGCGAACCGAGCAGATGCAGCAGGTTTCCAATTCCGTGACGAAGGCGAATACGCCCGCTTCCTCGTTCCTCTCCCTGTCGATGGATTTTGCCATTGCCGATACGATTGCCTCCGCTCTCCGAAACCGTCCATCGGATTCGCAGGGAGATATCGATATCGCGCAAAATGTTCCATCATCGAGCCCGGTCGCGCAGGCCCTTTCGCCCATAAGCGCGGCCGTCAACTCGGGGCAGTTCAACAGCGCGCTGGGGGCTCCCAACCTGGCTTCCGCCTCCAGTACCGATCAATCCCTCCCGGCATCGTCGGGTTCGCCGGCGGTCACGTTTATCGTCTCCATCACGCCGGCCAGCTATATCAGCCTCAGATCCGGTCAGGTCAATCTCGATGGCGCGTTCCGGGCCGGGGTGGAGCTTGGCGGGCGGCATCAGATCTACGCCGTGGCGGGGTTGAGCGGGTATCGCAATACGATCGCCGACAGCCTGGTGGGGACTACCGTCAACGGCATCACGACCCCATCGACGCGAAGGGCGGATATCACGTCGGGAACCGCGAGCGAGATATACGGAGGCGCGGGCTATCGGTATACCATTGCGCTCAGTCAGAAGATCGGCGTAAGCCCGGGCGTCTGGGGCGGAGTTGGCGGTCGGCATCTCAGCGCCGGCGTGGAAGCCCCGATCACCTTCCGTCCATCCCGATGGATCAGGCTGGAGTTGACGCCGACGATCCGGTACGTTGATACCCGCGCCACGGCGGCGGATGTCTCCATGAGCACCGTGCAGACATCCCAGAACGCCAGCGAGCTGCACCAGCGGACGACCGTTCCGGCCGATACTGGCGGGCTGGATGTCGGGATCGGTCTCGGCGCGGTGATCGTCTGGTAGCCGGAGCGATACGGTTGCCGGAATTTCAGCGGCCATATCCCGGAATCGATCCTTCGGTCAAAAGAATTTCTGTTCCGGAGGATTGGGAGAACATCCGACGATAATGATCTATTCCGTCCGGAAATCGCCTTAATAATCCACGGCGGGCATTCGAAAGAGTGTCCGCCGTTCTTTTTTGCGCCACCGCATATTCATCGGACACTTCAGAGAATACAGGAGCGTCGATAACAAAAGCCTGACGCGATTCGTTACTTCTTCTACTAAACATTTATCTTGGAGCGCGCTCTAAGCTCGCTCGGAACCCATCGATGGCAGGGATGTTGAACCTGAAACCTTATGATGTAAAGACTTCGACGTAATGCACGGTTGATTTTGTCAGTGGATTTGTCAGGAGAGATGTTGTATGCGAATCACAGTTCCAACGATCATTGTCGGCGCGATTACAGTCGGGCTGTTTGCGGGCGGGGTGTTTTCGGACCATGTCAATGTCATGGGCAAAACGCTCCCCAGCTCCAGCTCCATCGATCAGCCGGTTCCCATGGCGCGGATTGAAGTTCCCGTTTCCAGCGGTTTTGGCGTCTATCGTCCCTATCAGGTGCCGAAATATCGGGCTGAAGTGGGGTTGACCGAGCGTCAGATTGCACCGGGATTCTCCAATGTCGCCGTGGCTCAGGGGAGTTTCCCGTGGAATAGCTATTTCTCCAGTGATGAGCGCGCGATGCTTCTCAAGGATGCGTTTATGGCGCGTCCGGAAGCAGTCGGGAGTTTCGGTCAGGCCTATGCCCCGGAGCTGAGCTCGCAGGAGATCGGCAGCTTCATCACCGTGGATGCCATGCTTCATGGCCTTCGCGTCACCATCGATGAGGCGACGCGCGATATGGAGCGGAACTACGATGTGACAGTGCTTGGCGCCGAAATGGCCCAGCTTGCACAGAGCGTTGCCGGCCAGCCATCCAGCTCGCGCGGCCCCGCGCTGAACGATGCGGTTGTCCGGGTGCTTGGATATGTTCAGACCGCCCAGGCCCTTCTCGATCCCGCTGCTCCGATCGACCCGCGGGTGCAGTCGGCGGTGAAAGAGGAAGTGCGGAAGATCACCGCCGCTTCCGGCGTGGCAAACTCCTCGGTTCTCCGCGGTGAATCGATCGATTATTCGCAGTTCGCGCCGACGGGCTATTACGCGCTCGACGCGAAGCTCGCCAGCTACTATCGCGCGAAGACGTGGCTTGGTCGTACCGGCTTCAATGTCCGCAACGCCGAGGGACGGGCGGATCTGGCCGGACTTCGCGCCGCCACCATTCTGGCGCGCGCGGTAAGCGGGATAGGCGATCAGGATGGTTTCAATCAGAGTCTCCGGAATATCACCGAGCCCGCCGCCTTTTTCAGCGGCGCCGAGGGAAGCTCCCAGTGGGATATCCTCAACAATGCAGCTCGTGGCTATTACGGACGTATCGTCTCCAACGGCCCCGCCTTTCTCAACGATGATCAGTTGCTCGCGGGGTTCGCGGAATATCTGGAAGAGCAGCTTCCTTCCTCCGCCGACCGGAACGGGCTTCCCGCGTTTCGTCTCTTCGATGTGACCCCGCAGTCCGGCTCCGCCGATCTCGCCTGGAAGGATTCGCATCCTTCGCGGGGTGGCTATGGGCTCAGCCTGATGGCGGCGATGGGAAGCGGTCGCGCCGATGCCGTCCGCGGCATCGAGGGGGATAGGCCGGTGCTTGCCTCGCGACCCTCCGAATCGTGGGTGCAGACGCTGGAGAGTTCGCTTCTTTACGCGATTCAGCCGCTGGCGCTGGAGCAGGAGCGGACCAACGGATATCCCCGCTTCATGCGTAGCGATGACTGGCGTAACCGGGAGCTGACCTCGGCGATGGGCGCCTGGGCGGATTATAAAAGCATTCCCACGCGGATGGATCTGAGCCCCGTCGCAAAAGTGACCGGGGTGAGCCGCGGGAACAGCGAGTTGAAGACCGATGGGTACGTTGAGCCGAACCCGGAGGCATGGAGTCGTGTGGCTTCGCTGGCGGCCTATATCAGGAGCGGGTTGAGCGAAGGGCGCGTGGAGCGTCTGGTGAACAGGAAGATCGAGATGAAGTTGCAGGATATCGAGAATGTCGCTGCCAGGATGATGCAGATCTCGGCGTTCGAGCTGGAGGGGAAGGATCTCACCGAGGATCAGATGTCGCTGATCCGTTCGATGCCGGTTCGCATCGCGGCCTATGAGTCCTTCACCGATAAATCGCTTCAGGGGAACGGCTACGCGGTTGCGGCCGGGGGAACGCAGCTCAGCGGCGGCACCACCGTGGCAAACGGCCATCCGCTGGCGATCTACGTGATCGTCCCCCGCAATGATGGCGAGGATGGGCTGATGCTGACGCGCGGCGCGGTCTCCAGCTACTACGAGGTCGCAACTCCCGCCGATGCCTGGGTGAAGAGCATCTCGGCGCCTTCCGCGGCGATCAAGGCCGATGGTCGGTTGGCTACGTTCGTGAGCCCGGACCGGCAGATAGCGCAGGATGCCGGCAAGTTCCAGGCGGTGACGGCAACGCTTCCATCGGTTGCGACGGCGTATGTGCCGACGAAGCAGGATAAGATCGAGGTGAAGCCGGCCGCGCAGATCAAGCTGGAGGCCAACATCGTCAGCCGGTCGGTTGGCGAGCTCTGGTTTACGGTTCACGCGCCGCAGTTGGAGGGGGATGAGCTGGTGGTGAGCGTCGCCAATGTCGGCGGGCAGACCGTGCTTCGCTCGGAGACCGGCAAGGTGGAAAAGGGGGATCGGCTCGATGTGCTCCGCATTGGCGATCTTACGAGCGGACAGTACTTTATCAGAGTGGCCGATGCCGGCGGGACAATGCTGGCGTCGAGCAGGTTCATCGTGATCCGCTAACGGATTGCTGAACGGGCCATTCGAATCATCCTTCGGGATCGATCGCGGGATCGATCGAAAACAGAAAGCGCCTCCGGTTCCATCATGGTTCGGAGGCGCTTTGCAATTCCAGGATATGATCCCGATACCGGGCCGATGTCCGGGCTGTCAGGCGTTGGTGCTTTCGGCCGGATGATGCTGTTCGGAGCCGTAGCCGTCCGGGTGATTCCGCATCCAGGTCCACGCCGACTCCACGATGGCGCGGAGTTCACCCATCGTCGGCTCCCAGCCCAGCTCGCGCCGGATCTTCGCCGAGCTGGCGACAAGGACCGCCGGATCGCCGGCGCGGCGGGGGCCCATCTCCACGGGAATCGCATGGCCCGTCACCTCACGCGCCGTCGCAATCACCTGCTGCACGCTGTAGCCATCCCCTCCGCATCCAAGATTGTACATGCAGCTCCGCTGCCGGTCCAGCGATTCAAGCGCCAGGATATGAGCGCGGGCCAGATCCACAACGTGGATGTAATCGCGGATGCAGGTTCCATCGGGCGTGGGATAATCATCACCATAGACGGTGATTGATTTCCGTCTGCCGGCGGCGACATCCAGCACCAGCGGGATGAGATGCGTTTCGGGATTGTGCATCTCGCCGCAACGCCCGGTTGCGCCGGCGGCATTGAAGTAGCGGAGTGCCGCGTAGCGGATTCCGGAAGCGTTCTCGAACCAGCGGAGCGCGTGCTCGAACGCCAGCTTGGTCTCGCCGTACGGGTTGGTCGGCTGCATCGGATCGGTCTCCTCGATCGGCTGTTTTTCGGGATCGCCGTAGACCGCCGCCGTCGAGGAGAAGACGATCTTTCCGACATCGCTGTCGACCATCGCATTGAGCAGCGCCAGGCCGGCCACCACGTTGTTGTTGTAGTACTTTCCGGGGTTGGTCACCGATTCACCCACCAGGGAATCGGCCGCCATGTGGACCACCGCCTCCACGCGATTGCCGGTCAGCGTGGCGCGGAGAAGATCGCCATCAAGCAGCTCTCCCTTCACAAACGTTGCCTTCGCATCCACCGCCTCGCGATGTCCCTTGTAAAGGCTGTCGTATACCACCACATCGTGCCCGTCGCGGACCAGTTCCTCCACGACGACACTTCCGATATATCCGGCTCCGCCGGTAACGAGAACGCGCATAGCAGATTTGTTCGAGTTCGGTTGATAGAATAATGGTTCGGGGCCTGATCATCCATCCTCCCGGCCGGATCGGGGCACGGGAAGAGAACCGGTCAGACCCCGGAATGTCGCTGCAAACGAGCCAGGCATCACCATGGCTTCCGCGTCAGCGGATGAACGCCTTGAGCGGCGTCCTCTCGGCATCGTCGGTTACGCGCGGGGTCGCGATATCCATATCCAGCAGTGGATAGCGAGCCGAACGTTCCCGTTGCGTGATCTCCCGGTTCCGGCTCACGGGCGGATAAAGGATGCGCTCGGGGCGGCGCCACCAGCCGGGTGATTCCAGCGCCTCATGGTAATGCGTCCCATGCGTGGCAAGGTCACGAAGCATTGCCGCCAGCGCGGTCGGCCGTGGCGGATCGAAGCTGGTATCGAACGCTCCCGGTTCGTAGTGTCCACCGGATCGCGTGAGGAGCGAATCCCAGTCGTACGATCCCAGGAGCGACCATGCCGTGACGGCCTGAAGATCGACCCCCTCGAATCGGAGAGAGTGCGCCGCATCGATCATCTCCTTCAGCCAGCGAAGCTGTTCATCGCAGTCGCAGCCCAGATGAGCCTCGGTGATCGCGATGGGCCGATGATATCGCTCCCACACCTCTTTGATAAGCTCGTGCGGCCCGGCAATTCCCTCGGCGCAGACCCGCACCGCTTCCACATCGGCATAGCGATGGCGACCGTTGCCGCCGTGCGAGGATTCGGGATAGCGTCCCAGCCGCTCATCGAGAAATCGCTCGCTGGTCAGATAATGATTCACCCCGATCAGATCGGGGGGAAGCGGGTTGTCGATAAACCACTCGAGATCGCCGGCATCCACGCCGAGCCAGCGGAAATATTCCGCCATCGGATGATGCGCCGTCACCAGGCCGCAGAGAAGATCGTTGGTGAGCCAGCGGCGCTGGTTCTCGAACTCCGCCTGATAGGCCAGCGTCGGCGTGCTGTAGGTTCTGCCGAGATCCTCGGTCTGCACAAGCCGCGCGTCGGGGTTGATCCTCCGTATCGCCCGCATTGCCAGGATGATGCCGCGGCATTGCAGGAGCATCGCCCGCGCGAAGGCGAGCGGTTCGCTCCGATGCGGATACCAGTGGCCGTAGAGCGTGCTGAATCGCGCGGTTGTCAGCGGCTCGTTGATCGGGGTGTAGCTCTCCACCCACTGATAACGTTCCGCCACCATCCCGGCGTAGCGGGCCAGCTTCTCCGGAAATTCCGGATCGATCAGGCTTGTGTACCGCGGGCCGCTTCCATGATGCAGCAGCCCGATGATGGGGCGTATCCCCAGCTCGCGCAATCCCCCGAGCTGCCGATCGCTCCACGACCATTGCGGCGCATCCATATCCTCCGGCGCCACATGTTCCCAGAGCACCGGATAGCGGAATGTGCGTATGCCGAGCCCCGCCAGCAGGTCCAGATCGTCCGGACGGCGCGTGTGGCCGCTCCGTTCAAGCTGATCCAGATATCCATCGCCGATACGGTTTACCGTGCACTCAACGCCGCCCCAGAGCTCAAGAGGTGGCAGCATGGGATACTCCGTTATGATGACCATTTTTCGTGGTGCCATTGGAGCCGGCGTTGCCGTTGGAGACGGGGGCGTTGCCATCGGTAAGCGTGTGGCCGTTGCCGTCCGGCGAGGCAAGCGCGCCGAAGCGCTGAAGGCCGGTGATCTTGGCGTACGTGGTCAGCGCCTGCGCCACCACCTGATCCATGTTGTAGTACTTGTAGGTAGCCAGACGGCCCACAAAATGGACGCCCGGCGTTGCCTCGGCAAGCGCGCGATACTTCTTGTAAAGCTCGGCGTTTTCGGCGCGCGGCACCGGATAGTACGGATCTCCCTCGGCCTGCGGGAACTCATAGACCACGCTTGTCTTCTGATGCTCCTGGCCGGTGAGATACTTGAACTCCGTGATGCGCGTATAGGCGTGCTCGTTCGGATAGTTGATCGTGCCGGTCGGCTGATGAACATTGCAGTCGTGCGTCTCGAACTTGAACTCCAGCGACCGGTAGGGGAGCTTTCCGTAGCGATCGTCGAAGAAGGAATCGATAGGCCCGGTGTAGATCATCTCCTTATAGGCGATCTCCCCCTTCAGCTCGCGATAATCGCAGTTGAGCATCACCTTGATATTGGGATGGTCCAGCATGTTCTCGAACATCCGGGTATAGCCGTTGAGCGGCATCGCCTGATAGACATCGGTGAAATAGCGGTCATCCCGGTTGGTGCGCGTGGGGACGCGCGCCGTTACCGACGCATCGAGCTCCGAGGGATCAAGCCCCCACTGCTTCCTGGTGTAGCCCCGGAAGAATTTCTCGTACAGCTCCCGGCCCACCTTGCCCACCACCACATCCTCCGATGTGCGGATCTTCTCCGGGTGTTCCGCGACCGAGGCGAAGAACTCCTCGAGCTGGAACGATGTCAGGTTCAGGCCATAGAGCTTGTTGACGGTATCGAGATTGATCGGCATCGGCACAAGCTGTCCGTCCACGCTTGCCAGCACCCGATGCTCGTACGCGCGCCACTTGGTGAACTGCGAGAGGTAATCGAAGACCTCGCGGGAGTTCGTGTGAAAGATATGCGGGCCGTATTTGTGCACAAGCACGCCGGCGTCATCGTAATGATCGTACGCGTTGCCGCCGATATGCGGCCGCTTGTCCACAATCAGCACCTTCTTTCCCGAAAGGCGCGCAAGTCGCTCGGCAAGGACGCTTCCGGCAAACCCCGCTCCCACAATGAGATAATCGAACATTGGTATTGTCTCCCCGCCTTAATGAGTTTGTGAAGTAACGCCGTTGGTCGCCGAGTGGGCGCGCTGTGAAGGAAGCGATATCTGCTGGGTTCCGTTGCCGGTGGTCGCCGGTCGGTTGGTCTTGACCGCAAACCTGATCAGCCTGTTCATTCGCTCCCACGTGTTGTCCCAGGAATCATTCTCCAGGAACGTATCGATGCGGCGGAGCCACTCGATCCCCTTCCCGTTCGCCATCGCGGTCTCGGCGGCGGTGACGAACTCCTCCGGCGTATCGGCGATCTCCACCATGCCCATCGTGCCATATGGGCTGATCACGTCGCGGATGGAGGTTGATACCACGGGCTTGCCGGCGGCCAGATATTCCGGCGTCTTGGTTGGGCTGATATAGCGTGTGGATTCGTTGCGGGCGAACGGAAGCATCGCCAGATCCCAGCCGGCCAGGTAGCCGGGGAGCTCGTTGTAATGCTTTCCGCCGATAAAATGGATGTTCTCACGCTGCGGCAGCGTGGCGGGATCGATCTTCACCACCGGCCCTATCATCACCAGATGCCAGTCCGGGCGCGCGTCGGCGATGCCGGCCAGAAGCTCGATATCCATCCGCTCATCGATCACGCCGAAGAACCCGACGCGGGGATGGGGGATGTCTGCCTGATCGGCCGGATCGTTCTGCCACTGCCTGGCCTGCGCGAAATGCCCCATGTCGATGCTGCTGGGGAATGCGTGGACGCTTCTGTGCTGTCCCTTCTTCGCCTCGTAGAGGCTGTGTCCTCCGGTGAAGACCAGATCGGCGCGCTGAAACAGCTCGGCCTCGCGCTCGCGGAGCGCGGGAGGAGCGCCGTGGAATGCCGAGAGCTCATCCATGCAATCGTAAATGGTCGCGGCCGGCTTCAGATGGCGCGTAAACCCAAGCGCCATCGGCGTATAGTACCACGCCACGTAGTCGTGGATTCCGTACTGCTCCATCACAAAGTCCAGCAATCCCTGCTGGGCCGCCTCGATCTGCTCGTGTCCCATGCCGTGCGGCAGATGCGGCACCACGATCCAGACGCCGCAATCGCGACGGGAGACATCGACGCTCACCGGGCCATCGCCGAATATCGGTTCTTCGACGAAGAAGACGCGTCGCTTCTGCGCACAGCGGGTCAGCAGGTGCTGTGGGCGCTGGTAGACGAAATCCCAGCGGAGATGCGAGAGACAGATCAGATCGGGAGCATCGCTGTCATGCGTGCCGCCGCTGGCGTGCGGGCGCTCAAGATGTCCGGCCAGGCCGTTGTGCCCGTTGGCCGATCCATTGCCCGTGGAGTTCTCGGCGTTGCGATGTGTCTCTATGCTATTCATATCCTTCCTTATGGAAAATCTTTTGATGTGTTAACTTTTCCGGCTTCCAGCTCATGCGCCATCCACGGCGTTTTCCGCCGGAACCGGCGTTCTGGTTTTCCTGAAATCGGCAGCAATGCGGTGGAGCAGAGAGGCCACGGACTAGCTTCAGTCACTATCCTGCCTGACGGCGCGGATCGGGTCCGCTGGATCAACAACCGTCGTCGGGTGAGACGCCATCGCAAGAAATACCAGCCTTCTGCCCTCCATTCGGTTCGTATCAGATAATAAAGCTGGAGAGCCTTGCCCTAAGCTAGTCAACTTCGGTGCCATAGTTCGGCAATGTCTGTAATGAATGCTTACTGCCGATGAGCCCGGTGGTGGTGGTGCGAAATGCTGTTCATGGTTGGCTGCGCGGATTGCGGATCAGGATGTACGCAGGCAGCAAAAAAACGACGCCACCACATCGATGGATGGGTGGCGCCGCATGGTGCCATACCGCTGTCAGGAGAAGGGGGTCGGTCAGCGGTCAAGGATGCCTGATGAGGGCTTACAGTCGCTCCGCATCTCCAGCCGGTGTCATTGATATGCTGCCGTTCTGGCTTTCCGTCATATTGAGAGCGGCTTCCATACCGTTGCCATCGGCGATCTCCTGTTTCTTGTTGCGGCGATTCGGGCTGTTCCGGCTTGCCTCGCCACCAAGGCGTCCGATGTGCGCCATGTGCTCACGGTTGCGGCTGATCGCCTCGCCCCCCTTCCGCCCCGCGCTCCGCGCTTCCTCGGGAGTGAACTCATGCGCCGTTCCCTGCTGGTGAGCCGCGCGGCCACCCTTGCTCGCAATTTCCCGCTGTTTCTTTTCATCCATCGACGCGAATCCGCGATTGCTTCTATCCGTCATATCCTTTGCCTCTGGTCTAGTGTGGGTTAATGGGTTGTCATGATAGCTGACGTCTGTCATATGTCATACGCCCCGTCCGGAAGCTGGAGATTCCTATAGCTCCCAGCCGGTGTTTGTCTGAGTTACTCAATGAGCATGCCTGCAATGATCATCCCCGGAAAACTGGTTTTTCCGATAAACCTCTGGCAATTGAAGCCGTTTTTTTGCTCTAATCGATGTTTGGGGTGGAATCGGGGCGAATAATCCACAGCGGAGGTCGCTCGTGGGATTTCTTTTATGAGTGTTGAAGTTTCATTTTGTTGGGTCCGGTAGGGCAAGCCTGTGTGGATAACTTTTTACCGCATGTCGGTCGTTGACGCTGCCAGGGGGTAATCGAGGGGAGAGAGATGGGTATTCGGGGCCAATTTCCGGTGCTTGCCAGACGGCCAGTGTCGGGTGCGGATTATGGAGAAATCGAGTTGACCGGACGACATCACTGGACCGGGCATCATCTGCCGGAAGGCGCGTCGCGGAACGGTCTGTTGACCACGGATCGAAATGCCCCCGGATGTCAGACCATGAAGCTGAAGGATTACTTCAGGGGATCGATGCCCGCCGACCGGAGGAGGGGGGCGGCAAGGGTGGAACGGCGGGCCTCCGTCGTGGAATCGATCAGCAGTTTCATCCGCTTCCAGGTATTCTCCCAGGCGATGCCGCTCAGGAAACGATCCACCTTCTCGAACCAGCACTCCGAATCGATCGACTCATCCATGCCCGACTCGGCGGCGGCGATGATGAATTCCGCCAGCGTATCGGCAGTCGCTATCAACCCCGATTCACCGTAGGGGTGGAGCGCGTCACGGAAGGAGGTGGCGACAACCGGAACCCCGGCGGCGAGGCACTCCGGAATCCTGGTCGGGCTGATATGGCATCCCTCCCCCGTCCTGAGCGGGAGCATCGCCACGTTCCAGCCGGAGAGATAGGCGGGGATATCGCCATACGGTCTGGCGCCCAGATAGTGGATGTTGGACCGGCAGGGGAGCGCCGTCGCGGAGTCGGTTGTCTCGATCGGCCCCACCAGCACCAGATTCCAGTCAGGCCGCGCCTCGGCGATACTATCGATCAGCGCGAAATCGAGCCGGTTGTCGATCACCCCGAAGAAGCCGAGCCGTGGATGGGGAATATCGACCTGATCCAGCGGATCATCCTGATAGTTCCGCCCCCCGGCGAAGTGCACGCGGTCGATGCCGTTCGGAAAGGCAAAGACATTGGAACGCTCATTCCGCTTCTGCTCGTACGTGGCATTATCCACGGTGAAGATCAGATCGGCGCGGGCCGACAGCTCGGCCTCATCCTCATGCATCGGCGTTCCGCCGTCCGGGCCATCGCAATCGTAAATGATGGAGATCGGCTCCAGATGGCGCGTAAAGGCGAGCGCGCCGGCCGAGCAGTACCAGAGGATATACTCGCTGATATTGCGATCGCGAATCAGATCGGAGAGGAGATCGGAGAAATGGGCAAGACGTTCGTGGCTGTCCACATCGGCGGGGAGATGGGGGACCACCACCCAGACGCCATGTTCGCGGCGGTTGATCTCCAGCCTGCCGTAATCGTCGGCATCCAGCACGGCCTCCTCCACGAAGAACACCCTGTGATCCGCCGCGCATCGGCTCAGAAGATGATGGGGTCGCTGAAAGACAAAATCCCACCGGAGCCTTGAAAAGCAGATGATGTCCGGCTCGCCGGTTATGCCCACATTGTTCCCCGATGCAGCATCCGCTTCCTGAGCCCCAGGGATGGACCATGCGCGCGTGAAGGCCGGGATGGTGGCCATGTTCGCATTCCGTATGCTTCCGTTATCGAGTATGCCGGTCTGCCTGCCTCTGTTCTCCATGATCCTGTCCTGCGTAATCGTATCTATGGTATAGCGTATTGGTACGTTCCATTGCAATCGGGGAGAGCGCTTATACGGTGCACCCGCCTCGGGAATCCTTATGGGATCGTATCCTTACAACTGGCGCCCAGGTTCCCAGGGTCGGTGATCGTTCATTCCGGGCTCCCTTGCCCGTTAATGGGCATCAACGGGAGCCTGAACGGATGAGGCCGGGTTGCGCTCGTGGTTTCGTCACGTTGCTGAACCGATTGCGGCAACCATTATTGTGCAACTACCGTGCCGTCCCCCGGACCACTTCCGGTCCCGTGAGGAAAGGGGAAATGTTCCAAGGCATCTTCTTTGCGATGAAACGGCGACAGGCGGCTCATCAATGGCCGCGAACAGATTCAGGCGTCAACATCATACTTCATGAGCATTTCATCAGGCGGTCAACCGGGCGATGATTCATCGGATTCTCCTTTCCGCAACCCGGTGTTCAATCACCCGGCTCCCGATCCCTACGTGCTGAAGCACCTCGGCGAATACTGGGGATATGCCACCGGCTTCACCGGCGATGGCCGCGCGTTCGGCATCATCCATTCCACCGATCTGGTCAACTGGGCTCACGTCGGCGGGGCGATGGAACCGCTGCCGGGGGGGATGGGCTGCTACTGGGCGCCGGAGGTGGTGTACGAGAACGGGCGCTTCCTGATGTACTACAGCGTCGGCGTGGAGACCTGGATGCAGATTCGAGTCGCGGTGGCGGACAACCCCGCGGGGCCGTTTGTCGACAGCGGCCATATCCTCACGCGCGAGGAGTTTGCGATCGACGCGCACGTCTTCGTGGATGAGGATGGCGCGCGCTATCTCTTCTACGCCACCGATTTCCTCCAGCACACGCATATCGGCACCGGCACCGTGATGGACCGGATGCTCGATCCGTTTACCCTTGCCGGCGATCCCCGTCCCGTCACCCGCGCCCGCTACGACTGGCAGATCTACGATCCCAACCGTACCGACCGCGGCGGCGTTCGATGGCATACCGTGGAGGGGCCCACGGTGCTGAAACGGAAGGGGATCTACTTCGAGATGTTCAGCGGCGGCAACTGGCAGAATCCAAGCTACGGGGTCAGTTACGCCACCGCCACCGAGATCGCTCACTCCGGCGAGTGGGAGCAGGCGGGGGATGGGGAACGCCTCCTTCCGATCCTCCGCACGATACCGGGAAAAGTCATCGGGCCGGGACATAACTCGGCCGTCCGGGGGCCCGACAATCGCCAGCTCTACTGCATCTACCACCGCTGGGCTGAGGATGGAAGCGACCGTGTCCTCTGCATCGACAGGATGGACTGGGCCGGCGATCGGATGCTGGTGCTTGGGCCGAGCACCGAGCCGCAGCCCGCTCCCGCCGCGCCGTCGATTCGAGGGCTCGATGCCGCCCGCGGATGGCGATCGGCACGCGGTGAATGGATGGTTGAGGATGGGCGCGCAACACAGACGGCGCGCGGTTCGCGTGGCGTGGCGCGGCTGGAGCCGGAACGGAGCAGCTTTCTGCTGGAGGTAAATGTGAAAAGCGATGCCGCCGCCGGCGTTGGGCGATTCGGCATCGCGCTGGCCGGCGCGGAGGGGGAGGAACTCCATGTCGTTCTCGATCCGGCGGGGCGTACCATCGGCGTTGCGCGCGGTGAGGAAATCCTCGGGTCCATCCCCCTTCCCGAAGATTTCCGTTTCGATGTCTTCCATCTCCTTCGGCTTGACGTGAACTGTCGCCTGATTCACATCACGCTTGACGGCGCCATCTCCCTCTGGAGCGGCACGATCGGCGGGGCGGCCGCCGTCATCGACCTATGGTGCGAGGAGTGCGCCGTGGTCTGGGCCGGGCTGGAGATCACGTTCGGATGGGAGGATCTGTTCATGGAGGCGGGGACGCCGCCGACAATGGCCGGATGGTGCGTGGAACGGGGAAGCGAGTCGGGATGGAGGATCGGCGAACGGGCGCTTCTGTTTTCCGGCGAGGATGGGGTGATCGCCAGGAAGCTGCCGGCGGAGTCGTACGAGCTGGTGGTGAACGTCCGGCTGGCACGGAGGGCGGGGAGCCGGTACGGGTTCATCCCGGCGATGAATGACGCGGGGGAGGGAGCAACCATCATGCTGGAGTCCGTTGAGCGAGGATGGATGGCTCGTCTGCGCGACCCGGTAACGACGCGATCTTTTCACTTTCCGGCGGGCTTCGATCCCTATATTTACCAGCAGTTCCGTTTTCGCTGCCAGGGAGGGCTCTGGGGGGCGTACTGGGGGGCGTACTGGGGGGAGGAGCTGATCGGGATGATGGAGATGCCCGGCGCGCCGGAACGGGTCGGGCTCCTTGCGATGGGAGATGTCGCGTTCGATATGGTCCGTGTGACGGCGCTGGGAGGCGCTCATCGATGATGCGGCAAGTTGGTGGTAGAGCTCTCAACCTCATGCCTCCACAACGTCGGTGGGGATGATATTCGCTTGATCGTACTCTGGGGTTACCTCGCGTTATGGAGTTAGGCACAAGCCCGAAGCAATTCATCTGGGCCAGCGGAATCGAGAACACCTTTGTTCCGCAGAGCCGCCCGGGATATCGTCCGCTCGAGGAATACGAGCTGATGGGCCACTACGAGCACTGGCGGGAGGATCTTGCGCTTGCGCGTGATCTTGGGGTGAGGGGGCTGCGCTGGGGGATTCCCTGGTATCGCGTGGAGCCGCAGCAGGGGGTGTTCGACTGGAGCTGGACCGATCAGGTGATCCCGTATCTGGTGCGGGATCTGGGCATCACGCCGATCATCGATCTGATGCATTACGGCTGCCCGCTCTGGCTGCAACGGGAATTCGTCAACAGGGATTATCCGAGGGCGGTGGCCGCCTACGCCGCGGCTTTTGCCGAGCGATATTCCACGCTGATCAAGCTGTACACGCCGTTGAACGAGCCGCTGGTGAACTCCCTGATGTGCGGCAAGCGCGGCGTCTGGCCCCCATATCTGCGCGGCGATGCCGGATATATCCGCATGATGCTGCAACTGGTGCGGGGGATCATCGAGACGGTGGAGGCGATCAAGTCGGTCGATCCCGCCTCGGTCATGGTACATGTGGAGGCCACCGGGCTGACCCGCGCCGTCCGCGATGATCTGCACGCGCTGGCGATGGAGGATCAGCATCGCGGCTATCTCTACTACGATCTGATTACCGGCCGCGTCGATCGCAATCACCCGCTCTTTCCCTGGCTTATCCGCAATGGTGCCTCGCCCGACGATCTCGCCGCCATTGCCGCCCGGAAGATCCCGATCGACATGCTCGGCCTCAACTTCTACCCGCAGTGGTCCACCCAGCAGCTCTATCTCGATCCCCGTGGCCGCCTTGCCTATCGCGCCACCGAGCAGGATGGATCGGGCTTCGCGGTGCTGATCGAGGATTTTCACCGTCGCTATCAGGCCCCCATCATCGTCACCGAGACAAGCGCGTTCGGCTCCGACGAGCTGCGCGCGGCGTGGCTCGATGCATCGCTCGGCGCGGTCCGGGGGCTTCGTGGAAGGGGGGTGCCGGTGGTGGGCTACACATGGTTCCCGCTCTTCACGATGATCGACTGGCGCTATCGGTTCGGGCGGGGGCCGGTGGATCAGTATCGTCTGGAGCTGGGGCTCTTCAGGCTGAAGGATACGATGGAAGGGGATCGCGACGGGCGATGGAGCGGGACGCCGCTGGTGGAGCATTTCTGCCGCTACGTAAACAATCCGGAGATGGCGGTCGGCCCGTTCGTGCCGGCTGAAACGCCGGCCGATGAAACCTCGGCGAGCGAGCAATCAACCAATGCGAATGGATAATGTGCATGGATGTACCGCATGCAAGAGCTATGGTGCTTAAGGCCGATCGTATCGTCTTTCCTGTTCTTCAAGCCCCGGAGGGGCGCAATCCCTGGTGCCCGGGGCGATGCTCCGCGCACTATCCGATCTCCCTGGCCCCCTCACCGATCTCCGAGACATAGATCGCCGGCGCGTGCCCGGTCTTCGCGGCATATCCCGAGCCGACCATCTCCCGGAACATCTCCAGGCTTCCGCGATGGACAAGGTTGACGGTGCTGCCGCCGAACCCGCCGCCGGTCATCCTGGCCCCCACGGTTCCATCCACCGCGGCCGCCAGCTCCACCATCAGATCCAGCTCCTCGCAGCTTACCTCGTAATCATCCCGCAGCGAACGATGCGATTCCGCCATCAGCCTCCCCATCGTCGTGAAATCCCGATGCAGCAACGCTTCCGAGGCGGCGAGCGTTCTGGCGATCTCGCCGATCACATGCCGGCAGCGCGAGCGGATCGGCTCCGGGAGTTTTTCCTGATGAATCTCGAACTGCTCCATCGTCACATCGCGAAGCGCCGTGATTCCGGGGAGCCATTCCCGGAGAATCTGCACCCCGCGCTCGCACTCGCGACGGCGGGCGTTGTACTCCGACGAAGCAAGGCTGTGCTTGACGCCGGTATCGCAGATGGCAATGGCGATATCCGATGTGTCGATCGGGATCGGCTTGTACTCCAGCGAACGGCAGTCGATCAGCAGCGCGTGCCCCGCCTCTCCAAGCGCCGCCACGTACTGATCCATGATCCCGCACATCGTCCCCACATACTGATGCTCCGCCTGCTGGCCGATCAGCGCCATCTTCACCGGATCGATCACAAAGCCGGAAACCGACGCCATCGCGAGCGCCGACGATATCTCCAGCGCCGCCGACGAGGAGAGCCCCGCCCCCTCGGGCACGTCCGAGCAGAGCGTCATATCGGCCCCGCGGAGATGAAATCCCCGCGACTCGCAGACGCGCGCCACTCCTTCGATGTAATCAAGCCAGATATCGCGCCGTCCCTCGCCCGTCCCGTCCAGATCGAAGCTCATCGTCTCCCCGATGTTCAGCGAGCGGACGCGCACCAGCCGGTCATTCCGTGGGTGTGCCGCAACGGTGGTACGGCGGTCGATCGCCAGCGGCAGCACAAAGCCATCGTTATAGTCAGTGTGTTCGCCGATCAGGTTCACCCGTCCCGGCGCGGCGAAGAACCGCGGCTCCGTCCCGTACTCATCGCGAAACGCCTTTCCCAGAGCATTCAGATCGATCATCTCCCCCTCCGCTCATCCCAGACCACCGGGGTTACGTGAGCGCGAAGCTCCGCCGCCTTTTCCTCCGGCAGCGTATCGTTGATAAACAGCCCGGCGCCGCTTTCGCTGCCGGCCAGATATTTCAGCTTGGTCTTTGTCCGGAGCGGGGGGTAGAACTCGATATGGAAATGATAGTGATCGTACGGCGCGCCGTCGGTCGGGCGCTGGTGCATCATCATCATGTAGGGGAAGGAGATATCGAACAGCCGGTCGTACGCCGCTATCACCATCTTGATGATCGACGCAAGATCGCGCTGCTCGTTAACGCTCATGTCGGTAAGCGCCTGAAGATGTCGTGCCGGCATGATATGGACTTCGTAGGGATAGCGCGCGTAGAAGGGAATCGTCGCCACGAACGACTCATTCTCCGCCACGATCCGCCGTCCATCGCGCCGCTCTTCCGCAAGGATATCGCAGATCAGGCATCGCCCGGTGGCGGCCTGATGGTCCAGCGACTGCTTCAACTCCGTGGCGATATGAGGAGGGATGAACGGATAGGCGTAGATCTGCCCGTGCGGATGGCTCAGCGTGACGCCGATCGCCTCCCCCTTGTTCTCGAAGATGAAGACATAGTCCACATAATCGAGCTTCTCCAGCTCCCTGAAGCGATCGGTCCAGACGCGGACCAGCTTGTGGATCTGCTCCACAGGCTCCCGCGCCAGCGATGAATCATGATTGGGGGTATAGAGGACCACCTCGCAGACGCCGATGCCGGGACGGACCGGAAACAGCTCGGTCCCCTCCACGGCGGGGGGGGCGGGATCGGGACGGAGGCTGGGAAAGCGGTTGAGGAAGACGACGATATCGTACGTGCTCTCGGGGACCTCCGTGGGGAAACCTCCCGGCTTTGTGGGGCAGAGCGGGCAATAGTCGGCCGGGGGGAGAAACGTTCTCTCCTGCCGATGGGTTGCCGTGGCGACCCATTCACCGAGAAGGGGATTCCATCGCAGTTCAGACATGATGTTCCTCCGTGCCCGGCGCATCGCCATGCTCCCGGCGCTCGGATGCGGGCCTGTCCGGTCCGGCGGCGTCATCGCCGAATGTATAGAAGATCATATACCGACCATCCGCCAGCGTGATTCGCCGCCGGTGCATCGGTATCTCCCTCGTCCATTCCGTCGATTCGGTATCCATGATTTCCGGCTCCAGAGTAGTTCCCGCTGGTGATTCCAGGCGGGGATCATCGTACCAGTCTCAAAAACGGAGCCAGTTTCATCGTTTCAACCATCTATTGTCCCACCGGCATCATCCTGTTATACATCACGCCAAGGGGCAGAATCGGCGTTTCCCTGGCCGATGTAAGCATCCGCAGCTCGGCGTGCGGGCCCAGCACCGACGGATCGACCAGGATGAAGAGATCGAGCTTGAACGTGGCTCCGCGTTTCAGGGTGATCGGGTGCTTCATCACCGAGCGCACTTCCATTCCCTCGGCCGATGTCACCTCGGGGGGCTCGAGCGTGGTGGCCTGGTCGCCGGTGTTTCTGATCTCCACGGTCACCTTGCATTCTCCGCTGCATGGTTTGTCATCGGAGAGCCTGAGAAAGGGGGGAGTCAGCGTGAAATCGCGCCAGAACGTCGCCACGATCTCCAGCTTCAGCAGGGGCTGTACCGGATCGTTGCTTTTGATAGTCAACGATTGGGAGAATGTAGTTGGGAACTCCGGGGAGACGATCGCGAAGGAGACCTGGGCCTGCTCTCCGGGGGGGATCTCCGACCTGTCGTATTCCTCGAAAAAGCAGTCGCAGCCGTCGTCGGAGTCGAGGATGCGGAGGGTATCGTCGCCATCGTTGACAATCGTGATGGACTTGTAGTGTTCGCCGGGGCCAAGCCGGCCCAGATTGCAGGTCGCGCCGCACAGTGCTCTGATCCGGGGACCGTGAGGTATGGGGGCAGCCTGTGCAAGGGTAAGCACGCCGAGAAATGGCAGAAGCGTGCGCGCCAGAACTGACAGAATCGCGTTGGTCTGCTGCATGGGGTTCCTTCTAGGGTCGGTTCCGAGACGCCGGGGATGACGACTGGAATGCTCTCCATCAACGGGCAATGTCTGAATCGCGGGCGGGAGGAGAGATTGCTCCGCTTCATCACGTTCGGCGTCGGGAGAAGAGGGAGACGGAGCAGCGGGAAAGTTATGAGATCGGCGCCAGACATGAAAATTATTCGCGCCGCGGAGCGCCGCCGGGATAATCGCGGGACACGTCTGATAACGGGAGCGGGGATACCTGTACGATATCCCCGCTCATCGATTCATCCCGGCAGATCCTCCATGGGACGCCGTCAATGCGCCGCCAGGCTTCTCCCCTTTATCATCCGGTAAATAGCGAGCAGGATAACCGCGCCCACCACGGCCAGCACCAGCGACATGAAGAATCCCGGCTGGGAGGCTTCCCCTCCCGTTGTAACGCTGCCATATCCAAGAAGCATCCGCCCCAGAAACCCGCCGATCAGCGAGCCGACGATGCCGATAATGATCGTCACGAACATCCCGCCCGGATCCTTCCCCGGCATCACTGCCTTTGCAATTGCCCCGGCGATCAGCCCCAGCACAATCCATCCAATAATAGACATCATGACAATGAACCCCTATAATAGTAGCCTGAATATCTTATCGTTAATGCCCGGTTGGGCATGCGGGAAACATTGTCAAAGTTCAGGCCAATAATATTGGCGGAAAATCCGGCACACCGGGCTCAGGTTGCGCGGGGCCACCGGAATAACATTATCCATCCGCCATCCTTTCCATCGCACATCACGGCGTCAACCGATGTCGATCCCGTGGATACATCGTCGCCTCGCGGACATTTGTCAGCCCGAGAATCTGCATCGTCAGCCGTTCCAGCCCGATCGCCAGTCCACCGTGAGGCGGCATTCCCAGATCGAACATCCTCAGGTGGGTTTCGAACGCCTCCGGCGCAAGCCCCCGCCCGATCAGCGCCCGCTCCAGGCTCTCGCGATTGTGCAGCCGTTCGCCGCCGGTGGTGATCTCCAGCCCGCGAAAAAGGAGATCGAAGCTCGCCGCGCCGCTGTCACCGCGTGGCCGCGTGTAGAATGGCCGGCTTCTCAGCGGATAACCGATGACGAACACCGCCGGAATGCCGTTCTCCCGTTCTGCCAGCACGCAGAGTTCACGTTCCCCCTGCGGGTCCAGATCGTCGGCCAGATCGGCCCGCCCGAACGCCGATCGGAGCCGCTCCAGGCAATCATCGAACTCCCAGGTGGGGACGCCGAGCATCGAGGGGAGCGGAGAGAGCCCGCGACGCGCCAGGATATCGGCGTGCCGCGTGTTGATCTCATTGAAGATATACGTCAGCAGCTCCCGCTCCAGTTGAATCACATCCTCCGGCCCATCGATAAACCCCATCTCCAGATCCAGCGAATAATATTCCGTCAGATGGCGCGATGTGGCGTGCGGCTCCGCCCGATAAACGTGTCCGGCTTCGTATACCCGCTCCAGGCCGGCCACGCCGTATTCCTTGTAAAACTGCGGGCTCTGCGCCAGATACGCGACGCGATCGAAATAATTGATGGCGAAGAGATTCGTGCCCCCCTCCGTCCCCCCGGCAACGATTTTCGACGTAACGATTTCCGTGAAATAATTCCGGTCGAGAAATTCCCTGAAATATTTCAGGATGGACGCCTGCACCCGGAAAATATCCCGCACCGATTCCGTGCGAAGCGAAAGTGGACGATAATCGAGCACGATTTCCTGCGACACGCCGGAGATATCGGAGCCGGAATTGAACGGCAGCATATCGCCGGCGCGATTGAGCGGAATCACCTGATCGATGTCGATCTCGAAGCTGGCGCGTGAGCGGGGCTCGGCGCGCACGCGACCTCGAATTTCGATGGTGTCATCCGGCTTGAGGTGGAGATCGTGAAGCGCCTCGGTGGGCGCCACGCACTGCACCAGCCCGGTGCAGTCCTCCAGGATGATGAAGCTCGTCCTGGAAAGCTCGCGGAAACGTTGAATCCAGCCGCGAACAGCAATTTCGCGGCCCGATCCCTCCGCCAGTTGCGAAACGAACGTGCGGTTCATATCGAGACCTTGTCCCATATGGAATTATGGATATGACTGCTGGAACCGGGGTCCGGTGGTGCCATCCAGCTTCCGGCGTAATCGGCCGGCGCTCGATTGATATGCGGTATCGTCGCATTGACGTCGTACCCTACTAGGATCTATGAGCTGGCTCATTCCCTGTTCAGCTACGCCCCTCGGAGGGGTCTGTCCTCTTCACCGGGTTGCCCCAATCATACGCAAAGCGATCCATTTCCCAAAATATCCGGATCGATAAGCACGCAAAAACATGTCGCCGCGCCAATGTCGTGAATAATTATCACGATTTATGGAGCATTATTCCGAAGAGATTTTTCCATTATATATTCGTCGTAAATATTTCCGTCGCCCATCATGTCCGGCGTCGTCCTGATTATCGTGAACCCGAACCTCGTGTAGAGCGCGACAGCGGCCTTCTGTTCCACATTCACGGTCAGAGCCGCCCGCTCTATTTCCGGCCGGTCGCGCAATCTGTTCAGGAGCGTCTCCAGAAGCACTCCCGCGATTCCCTCTCCCCGTTTCTCCGGTTGCACGAACACCATCACGACAACGGCCGTATCGGGCGTCTCCTGAGGGAAGTAGTTTCCCATCAGTCCCACGAGCGTGCCATTATCCTCGGCGAAAAGAATATCCCCCATCCCCTTCTCAACGTTGATCAACCGGTCAATCCAGTACTGATCGGGATAGGCAAGATTGCCTTCATGGGAGCTTCCGAATGCCTGTGGCTCCTCCTTCAGCGCCTGGAGCCGGAGCGCGCGGAATTCGCGCCATCGTTCCGGCGGGAGGGTGATAATCGACACGGTATCCGGCGTCTGTTTATTCAGCATGATGGAATTATATCGGAGGGTTTCGAAGTATGGAATGGCTCAACGATATGCCGTCGGTATCTTGCCGGGAATTCAATGTAATTATTCACGATGAATCATGATGAACCTTCTTATGGTGCCGGGCTTCACCGGATCGGGGCCGGGTCACTGGCAGACTCTCTGGCGGATTGGAAACGCGGAGTGGAGTTGCGTGGAGCAGCGCGACTGGGACAATCCCGAGCCGGACGAATGGGCGGGATAGATCGACGAATGCGTGACGCAAACGACGGGAGCAGTGGTGCTTGTGGCTCACAGCCTGGGCTGCCTGACGGTGGCGCGCTGGGCGGGGCTTTATGAAACATCGCGCGTGGCGGGAGCCGTGCTGGTTGCGCCGTGCGATGCCGGTGATCCGAAGGCGCCGGTTGAAATAAAGGGCTTCTCCCCGATGGTTCCCGAGCGTGCGCGGGGCGCCGCCCCGCGCACCGGGGATTGCGCCCCTCCGGGGCTTGAGAGGATTCCTTCACCAGCGTCGCGGATGGCGTTGTTCAACAAATGGCTCAGGCGGCTCATCTCCTGCTCATCTTCGATCCGTAGGTTTGCCTTCGAGTTACGATCGTCCGATGGAAAGCGGGCTCGGGTTCGCAGGGCATGTTCGGAAAGAAGCAGTATCGGTTCAACGTTTTACTGAAGTCAGGGTCCATAGGGCTTCGGGTCGGGTCCACGACACGATGAATTAATGATGCGACTTACCGGATACGTGTGGATATCTATTCACGGTTCATCTGTTGTCCAGACTGATGAACATGGTGGATGCACGGAGGCGTCACAGAGCAGAAGTGGCGTCCGTATCGGACCTCCCAACGGTACATGAAGTTCCGAACGAGCAGGGCAAATTGATGCCGGTGGCATCCATCATTGATCGAACTGGCCGGGAATTCGAGTTGAATCGAATTTTCGGCCTTTTATTTATCCGATGGAATTGGTGATAATAATCATCCCATGAGCGGCCGGAGGGGATCCCTCCAGGAATCGCACGATACGCCGGTGGCTCTCAATAACCATCACCTCGGGAAATTTCCCTCGAAAAACCGCTTGACTCTGACGCAACGTCAGCCCTTATATTGAATTTTGTTCGGATGGAAACCCGTTACCAGATCCCATGTCATGGCGGCGAAATACTACAAGATCCGTGAGTTCGCGCAGCGCGCCGGCGTTACGGTGCGGACGCTTCATCATTACGATCGGCTTGGGTTGTTGAAGCCCAGCGCCGTGTCGGAATCGGGATATCGTTTGTACGGCACGAGGGATTTCGCGCGGCTTCAGCAGATCGTGACGCTGAAATTCCTCGGCTTTTCCCTTCAGCAGATCGGCGAGCTGCTTGGCGGCTGCGTGTACGATCTGCCGGCGATGCTCAGGATGCAGCGGAAGATCATGGAGGAGCGTCGCGAGCAACTGGAAAAGGCCATTCGCGCCATCGTCACGGCGGAGAGCATCGTTGCAGCGGGCGGGGAACCGGACTGGGAGACATTCACATATATCATCGAGGTGGTCACCATGGAAAACAACAAGGAATGGATGAGCCAGTATTATTCCGACGAACAGCTTGCAAAGCTCGCCGAACGGCGGGAGGAGCTGACCCCGGAGGGAATGCGGAAGGCAAACCAGGATTGGGCCGATCTGATAAAGGAGGTCGAGGGATCGCTGGATGAGGACCCGGCGGGAGAAAAGGGGCAGGAGCTTGCCGCGCGCTGGTCGGCGCTGGTGGAATCCTTTACGATGGGGGACCCGGGAATCACCGAATCGCTCAAGAAACTCTACGCCGATCAGGCGAACTGGCCGGCCACGTTCAAGAAACCGTACGGGGAGGATGTGGAGGCGTTCATCAACAAGGCGATGGCGATCCGCAGGGGAAAATGATGCGGCTCCGCCGGGAGCCGGTTCGGATGATGATGAAACGGGGGAGCGCGCCACAACGGCCGCTCCCTCCGTCGTTCAGGGCGGGTCGGCGCCCGCAAACGAACTGTAATATACCGGGATGGCCGGCATCCCTATATTCGGGGATGTCGTGGGCGAGACTTTTCATATCACTGCTCCTGATGCTCGGCATGATCGCCGGGCCGGGGCCGCAATCCTCTCGGGGTTCCCTGGGGGGATATTCCCGTGAGGAGATCTCCGCCGCGTCCACGCAGCCGCATGGCTCCGGGGGGACCATCTCCGCCGCGCCTGCGGTGGTGCAGTTCGCCGATGCCCTTCCGCCGACTGTTCGCACGCTTGGAACCATCGTCACCCACGTCCTTCTTCCGCTCTGGCTTGTTTCCGTCATCCTCGTCTTCCTCGATCCGGAGAAGTCGACGATCGATATCGGCCCCCGTCCCCGTCGCCTCTTTCACAGGCGCACCTATCTTTTCCATTCGGTTCTGCTGATTTAGATCGCCTCATCCATGAGGGGCTTGTCGTCGTTGATCCTCCGCCATTCGGGGGAGGGGATCATCGCGAATATTCCACCCCCTCATGTCGCCTCCACATCCTGATACCGTCCTGTCCGGCCCTGCCGCGCCATCGGCGCGCGCAACCATCGTACGCTGATCGGTGGTTTCCCCGACCGGGGAAATCGATTCCCGCTGTTCAACGCGGCCTTCCCGTTCGGGAAATGCCGGAGGCTTCATGCCGGCAATGATCCGGCACGGGAGCCCGGCCGCCGCATTTTATCCTGCTTTTCATACACGGAGAAATTCAATGAAGCCATTCACATTTGTTCTCGCCCAGGTTGCACACCGTTCCGAACTTCTGGTATGGATGGAGCCGTTTATCATCGGGCTGGCCGTTGGCATGCTCCTGATGTTCGCGATACGGAAGCTCTACCATCGCTTCTGACAGGCCGGCGTGATATGTTCGCGGCGCGGGCGGCTCTTCCGAATCGGAAGGGTCGCCCGCGTTGTTCAGTCGATGGCGGAGCCGATACGCACCGGCTGGTGCGTATCCTACTTTCCGGTGCGTTCTTGCGCGGTGGTCCGGCCGGGGGCTATGTTTGTCCCGCAACCGGCAGCGTGCGATCCCGGCCACGCCAACAATCACTGATATCGACCATGAAGCTCCTCTACATCGCCATCGCGGCCCTCTGGCTTTCCGCCATGTCCGCCTCCGCTCAACAAAATCCAGGAGAACCAGGCATGAGCACCGATCCTCCCGCATTCCGCGTGGCGCGGATTACCTACGCCATCACCAACGTCGAAACGATGGTGGCCTTCTACGAGAATGTCTTTCAGATGAAGTTCGAGCCGTTCGACGGCGGTGGCACAAAGCTCTACTCCGGGATGCTGCTCGGCCAGAACACGCTCTTCTGCCCGAACACCCTCGCCGGCGTCGTGGCGGAGCAGAGCCGGCTTCAGTACGATATCGTCGTAAGCGATATCGACGGCGCGGCGGCGCGCGTCAGGGCATCCGGCGGGAAGGTAAGGGAGGAGAGCGTGGAGGATGGGCGGAAGACGATGACGATCGTGGACCCCGATGGCAATACGATTGTCTTCCATCAGGCGAAATAATCAATCATCAGGTCGCGGCATCGCCGCCGCTCGACGCGGGGAGATCGGCCGGATCGCCGGTATGATAGCGCATCCCCCAGTCGGCCATCTGCAGGAGCACGGGGATCAGCCGCTCCCCCTCGGCCGTCAGGGAATACTCCACTCTGGGGGGAACCTCGGGGAAGGCGCGCCGATGAATCATCCCGTCGCGTTCCAGCTCGCGGAGCTGCTGTGCCAGCATCTTGTGGGTGATGTCGGGGATATCGCTTCGAAGCTCGCCGTAGCGTTTCGTCCGTCGCCGGAGAAGCACCAGGATCAGAATCTTCCACTTTCCGCCGATGATGCTCAGCGTCAGCTCCAGCGGGCAGTTGTAGTTGCGCTCGTTGATGGCGAATGTCATGGAACGAATGCGTTGATTGAATGAAATCCTCCGATGGCATCTGGAGGAAATGTAGGAAATTGCCGCCTGATGATGCCGCCGCTCCGTCGCGTGACGGATCATTCGTATCCCTCTCCCAACTCCCCATGACAATGCACCAGTCATCCGCGTCCAGTTGCTCCCGGTTTCTTCACCGCGGAGTTCTCGTGGCGATGATCCTCCTTGCATCCGCCATCGGCGCGCGGGCACAGGCGCCGGCGATCATCGTCGCGACCGGAGCCGATCCTGCTCCCATCGACAACGCCGTGGCCGATCGCCATCTCTTCGACTCGCTGCTGGTTCGTTATCGCGCGCGTTCCGCCGGGGTGAAGCCCGCGCAGTTCGATCAGATGACATTTCCACGGAACTGGATCAGGATCGAGATGTCGGACACCGCTTTTGTGCTCTATCATCCATGCGATGGGAACAATGAGACGATTGTGCTGACGGCCGACCGGCTGACGTTCGGATGGCGACTGGAGGCGGAGGTGGCGTTGCTCCGGGCGGTTTCCGTTCCCAGCGACACCACCGCCACGGTGTTTCTGAAGCTGACGGATTGCGCCGATGATCCCGGCGCGTTCAACACGATCGACGTGAGGATTCTCGACCGCGCCACCGGGCTGGCGATCTGGCACTGGGGCTTCGGCTCCTGCGCCGAGGGGAGAGGGCGGACATGGCTGATGATCCCGAGCGAGCGAATCGATCGTTTTCCGAAGGTCGATAACCCCTGTCCCGATATGAAACTGCCCGAGCTTGCATTCCGGCCGATTCCCTATTGAGGTATGCCGGTGGGCGGCCCCGATGATATCCCCTTCGCGCGGCCCCGCCCCGCCATGAGGAGTTCCTCGATATGGCCGTGCAGCACGGGCGGGGCAAGGATTATAAGCCTGTCCGCCGGGACGATCACCGCCGTTCCTCTCGCCACGATATACTCGTCGGCGCGGTTGATCAGCACGATCAGCGCCCCTTTCGGAAGCTGTAGATCCCTGATGGCGCTGCCGGCGGCCGGCGATCCATCGGCAACATCGATCTCCAGCAGCTCCGCATCCATCCCCTCCGTCCGCTCCACCTCCAGCGGCGACCGCGCGCGCTGATCGGTCGCCTCGCCGACCCGCAGCCAGCGCGCCACCACCGGCAGCGCCATCCCCTGAAGCACCACCGAGACGAAGACGATAAAGAAGACCAGGTTGAAGAAGAGGCCGGATCGCGGCAGATGCGCCATCAGCGGAAAGGTCGCCAGGATGATCGGGACGGCGCCACGGAGGCCGACCCATGAGACGAGCGTCTTCTCGCGAATGCTCATCCGGGAGAGGGCCAGGGAGAGGAACACGGCCGTCGGGCGCGCCACCACGATCAGGAAGAGCGTCACCAGCAGCCCCACGCCGGTCACGGCGATCAGGCTGGAGGGATAGACCAGCAGGCCGAGCGTCAGAAACATGAGGATCTGCATCAGCCACGCCATCCCGTCGTTGAAGCGCCGGAGCGCCAGCTTGTAGGGGATATCGCCGTTGCCGATCACGATGCCGGCGATATAGACCGCGAGAAACCCGCTGCCGTGGCAGAAGCTGGTAACGCCGAAGATCAGGAGCGCCAGAGCCAGGGCCAGCACCGGATACAGCCCCTCGATATCGAGCCTGATCCGTTTGATCAGGAAGACGCCGCCACGCCCCAGCATCCATCCCAGGGCCGCCCCCACCGCCATCTCCAGAAGGAACTCGGCGATGTATCCGCCCGGCCCCATCGCCGATCCTCCCAGCACACCGATCAGCGTTGTGGTGAGGAAGACCGCCATCGGATCGTTGCTCCCCGATTCAAGCTCAAGCAGCGGCCCAAGCCGGCCGGTCAGGGTGATGCTCTGCGTGCGGAGGACGGAGAGGACGGCGGCGGCATCGGTCGATGAGACGATCGCCCCAAGGAGCAGCCCCTCGGTCAGCGGGATGCCGAGCATCAGGCTGGCGAACAGCCCCACCAGCGTGGTCGTCACCGCCACGCCGACGGTTGCCAGGGAGAGCGCGCGAAGGATGATCGGCCGCACCTCCCTCCAGTCGGTATCGAGCCCGCCGGTGAAGAGGATGATGACCAGCGCCGTTACTCCCAGCCGCTGCGCCAGGCCGGCATCGTCGAACGGAATGCCTCCGATCCCCTCCGAGCCGGCCGCCATGCCGATCACCAGAAAGAGGAGCAGCGTGGGAATCCCGAATCGTCGCGTCAGCTTGCTGGAGACGATGCTGATCAGCAGAAGGATTCCCGCGATCACGAATATGGTTTCGACCGAATAATTCATCGTCGGGAAGATAGGCCGATGGATGCTTAAAATCTCCAGGCAATCCCGGCGGCGGGGAGGATCGCAAGGCGGGTCTCGCCGGAGTAGAGATTGGTCTGCACCGCCGCCGCCAGTTCCAGGTAGAGGCCGGCTCCGGCTCCCAGTTCGACCGATCCCCCCAGGTTGCAGCCCACGCCATATCCCCAGCTTGGATAAGGACCAGGGGAGATATTGAAGGCCGCCAGCGGGCCGCTCCCCTCACGCGTCACGGTTCGGAACCCCGCCATCAGGCCAAGCCCGCAGTAGGGGGCCAGCGGGCCGAAATGAGGGAGCCATATCGCGAGCGCCACTTCCGTTCCCCATCCCTGCAACCGGTTCCCATCCAGGATGATGGCTGCGCGAGGCATCAGCGCCATCTGTCGATTGGAATCGGAGGCGGGGAGGGTCACCAGCGCATCGGCGCAGATGCCGCTCCTGAGCGGTTCCCCGGCGGAAAGCCCATCGGGATCGGCCCATCCCTTGATCCCCAGCGTCAGACGATTCCCCAGGGCGTGACGGATCGATATCTCCCCCCCAGCTGTGGCGATCCCTTTCGCCCATCGCGGCCGGGTTTCGGCCAGCATCGCGCCGCCGCCGCGAACCTCGGTTTCTCCGGTCTCCATCGGTCGCGCCGGCAGCGTGATCGATGGGGCATAGACGAAGCTCTGGCTCCGGGCGCACATGGGAGGGAAGAGCAGGAGGAGACAGAGGAGGACGCGCATGATGGATCGGAATAAAATGAGCATGTCGAGCGTTCAGGAGGCGCAAGGATAGCGGGGAAGCCGGAGAGATGTCAATGGCATTCGGGGCGTCGGGGATTATGGGGGATGCGGTTCTCCGTGGTACATTCGCGGCATCAATGGAAATCTGCCCCGGAGGGGAACCTCTCCAAAATCATCGAACTCTATTGCACATGCCATGAGCACCAGTCACGACTACAACATCAATCTGGACGTGCGCTACAACGCGCTGGAACTGATCGACATCCCCACCATTGTCGCCGGATGCACGGAGAAATGGTTCAACCAGACGCTTACGAAGGTGAACGAGAGCGTGGTGCGGATCGGCATCGTGGAAGGGGAGTTCCACTGGCACAAGCATGACGATGATGATGAGTTCTTCTTCGTGCTTCAGGGAAAGCTCTTTATCGATCTGGAGGATGACCGGACGATCGAGCTGGAGCCGAACCAGGGGGTCACGATACCGAAGGGGGTGATGCACCGCCCGCGCGCGCCGAAAAAGACCGTGATGCTGATGATGGAGACCAGCGGGATTCAGCCGACCGGCGATTGATGGCGCATCATCGCCCGGATCTCCTTTCGTGATGCCCGGAATCATCGAAAGCATCCGCCTTTCCAGCCCCATCGGGGCGAGCCGGCTGTAGCAATGCCACGCCTCCCATGATCTCAAGCTCCATCGGAGCGTACCATATCTTCATGGATGGGGGGATGGCGCGCTCCTCTGGAGCTTGAAGAGTGAAGACCGGATCGATGATCGTTCAAGAGATCGCGAGGCTGAATTCAAACTGAATCACTGCCATCTCTTTCTCGATATTGGCCGTATCGGCTCCTCATGGTATGTTTGCGGTTTCCCCGGCCCGCCGCCGGTGTACCATCCCTTTCAGCCGCGCGCGTCCGTCGGTATGACGGCGCAACCGGCGAAGCACAGGAGAGAGCGTGGAGAATATGAATTCCCCCACCATCGCGGTCGATCATGTCACAAAGAGCTTCGGCGATGTGACGGCCGTGGATGATATCAGTTTCGAGGTTTATCCCGGCGAGATTTTCGCTTTTCTCGGGCCGAACGGCGCCGGCAAGAGCACCACGATCAAAATGCTCACAACACTTCTCAGGCCCACCTCCGGCACGCTCCGCCTGGCCGGGAAGGATGTGGTGCGGGAGCAGGCTGCGGCGCGCAAAGCGTTCGGGGTTGTCTTCCAGGACCCGAGCCTTGACGATGAGCTGACCGCGTACGAGAACATGGAGCTTCATGCCGTTCTCTACGGCCTGCCGCGCGCGATGCTGAACGAGCGGATCGATATGCTGCTGAAGCTCGTGGAGCTGGACGCCCGCCGTGGCAGTTACGTGAAGACGTTTTCCGGCGGGATGAAGCGCCGGCTGGAGATCGCGCGCGGGCTTCTGCACGAGCCGCAGATCCTCTTCCTCGATGAGCCGACGCTCGGCCTCGATACGCAGACGCGCAACGTCCTCTGGGCCTACGTTCGCGAGCTGAGCCGCGACAGGAAGATGACCATCTTCTTCACGACGCATTATCTGGAGGAGGCGGAGGATATCGCCGACCGGATCGGCATCGTCGACCGCGGGAAGATCGTTGCGATGGGGACCGTCGATGAGCTTCGGCAACAGACCGGAACCGATTCGCTCGAAGGAGCATATCTGGCCCTGACCGGCAAGGCGATTCGCGACGAGGAGGTCAGCGCCGGGGATAACATGCGCGCTCACATGCGCGCCAGGAGGAGATGATGATGAGAGTGATTTACGTTCTGTGGCTCCGGCAGTTGAAGAAATATGGCCGTTCGAAATCGCGCGTGGTGGGGGCCGTGGGGCAACCGCTCCTCTTTCTGCTGGCGCTTGGCTATGGGCTGGGATCGGTGTTCGCGCGCGCGGGGAAGGGGGATTATATCCAGTTCCTGGTGCCGGGGGTGATCGTGCAGACCATCCTCTTCGCCTCGATCTTCTGGGGCGTCAACATCCTTTTCGACCGGATGCTCGGCTTTCTGAAGGAATTGCTGGTGGCCCCCGTTCCCCGGCTGACGATCCTGCTCGGAAGCGTGCTGGGAGGCGCCACGACGGGCTTTCTCCAGGGGGCGCTGGTGCTCCTCGTCTCCCTGGCGATCGGCTTCCGTCCCTACAGCCTGCCGCTCACGCTGGTCGCCTTCGCCATCATGGCGATGCTCGCCATCGGCATGACGAGCCTGGGCGCCGGCCTCGGCTCGATCATCGATAACATGCCTGGCTTTCAGGCGGTCAACAACTTTATCATCTTTCCACTTTACTTTCTCTCAAGCTCCCTCTATCCGCTGGACAGCGCCCCGCCCGCCCTGAAGATCATCGCCATGTTCAACCCGCTCTCCTATGCCGTGGATGCGCTGCGGGGAACGCTCATCAACCAGAGCCATTACGGCCTGGCGACCGATTTCGCGGCGCTCGGGATAACGATGGTCGCGCTGATAGCGTTCGGCACGGTCTGCTTCCGCCGGATACAGACCTGAGCGATGGGATGTCCCTGTAATGATGATCTCCGATATGCCACAGGCCCGTCGTTATGGCGGGCCTGTTTCGTTGGTGAACAGTCCGGGTGAGCCGGGAATCGAGCAACATCGGCATGGCGATGCTCCATTCCCCGAATTACCGTAGGTTCGGCCACGGCATATGCGGACCGGCCGGTTCCGGCGCGGACATATAACACAGCAGCGGCAGCCATGTTCATCTGGATCATCGTACTCCTCTTCGTGCTGGCATTCTTCTATCTCGGGCGCCGGTTTATCCGGACTACCAGCCTGGCGCCGCGAACAAAGCGGATACTCTGGGTTGCGCTCTTCGCGTGGGGGGCCGTCATCATCGCGTGCGTGATGTTGAGCAGGAGCCTGGAATCGTGGAGCAGCGCCCTCTCGTGGATAGGCTATCCATCGCTCGGGCTTCTCTCCTCGCTCTTCTTTCTGCTGCTGGCACGGGATATCGTCTGGGGCGGCTCGCGCGGCATCGCATGGGTCCGTTCACGGTTTGCGAAGGGGGCGCGGGAGGAATCGCCGGTGGACAAGGCGCGGCGGGCGCATCTTCTGCAGGTCACCAATCTTGGCGTCCTCGGCCTTGCGACGACGGTGACGGCGTACGGGGCGTTCGAGGCGCGGCGGCGGCCGGGGATCGTGGAGGTCACCGTGCCGATCGAGAGGCTGCCGAAGGAGTTTGTCGGGTTCCGCATCGTTCAGATCACCGATCTCCACGCCGGGCTTACGGTCGGCAGGGAGTGGATCGAGACGGTTGTGGAGGAGGTTCGCGCGCTGAAGCCGGATATGATCGCGTTCACCGGCGATATCGCCGACGGATCGGTCCCGCATCTGCGCGATGCCGTTGCGCCGCTTGCCGGGCTGAGCGCGCCGTATGGAAAATTCTTTATCACCGGCAACCACGAATATTATTCCGGCGTGGAGGCGTGGGTGGCCGAGGTGCGGCGGCTGGGATACGATGTCCTTCTCAACGAGCACAGGATTCTCCAGCGCGATGGCGCGTCGATCGTCCTCGGCGGCGTCACCGATTACACGGGGGGGAACTATCTGCCGTCGCATACATCCGATCCGGTCGCCGCGTTCAGGGACGCCCCCGAGGGTCTGGTCAGGATCTTCCTCGCGCATCAGCCGAAAACGCTCAGGCAGACCGGTTCGGTTCAGTTCGACCTGATGCTCTCCGGCCATACGCACGGCGGGCAGTTCTTCCCGTGGAATCTGGCAACCACGCTCGATCAGCCCTATCTCTCCGGCCTCCATCGTCCCGATGGCAAGTGGATCTATGTCAGCAAGGGAACCGGCTACTGGGGGCCTCCGGTCCGCCTCGGGGCGCGTTCGGAGATCACCGTGGTGACGCTTACCGACGGACGGGCCGCCTGATCTTCGCCGATGGTGCCTGGTGCCATCGGCGATGTTATTTCAACGGGTCATCCTGGTACATGAAACTCATTACCGTGGCACATTATGCCAAAACCCGAGACATTCATCTCCTGTATTTCGGCATTGATCTGACGGCCATTGTTCATCGTACTCAAACATTATGCAGTCGCCGAACGCTGCCCATCCCTCATCGAAGTAACAGCTTGCGGGCTTGATGAGTTCACACCAGCATTGATTGACGCACTCATCGTTTATGCAAACCCGGCACGATCCGGGGCAGTTATGCGGATCAGGGTGTGGATGGTCTGTATGCCCGGTGCCGGGGTCCCATTCCCATCCGCTCCAGCTTCCCCATCCGCCGCAACCGTCACATCCACCAGGTCCGCCACCGATACCCTCGCCGTCAAGTCCTTCTCCGGGCGTATGCTCGAATCCACTCAGAGGTCCACTGCCTCCATCCCCCAGCCAGTTCCCTGCATTTCCGAGTCCGGCGAATGGAGGTGGGGGCGGTATCGCACCACGCCCGAAGGCATTGCCGGCTATGAGCCATCCATCGTGCGGAGGTCAGACGGTTGGAAATGCCATAGGTGACACGGTCGCTTCGGGTGAAGAAGTAATCCCCGCTTCCCCTGGCATGGAGCCTCTGGAGCCTGGAATCATGGGAGGCGTGGCGATGCTACAACCGGCACGCCCCGATGGGGCTGGGAAGACGGATGCCGGAGATATGACTCCGGGCATCATCTACAGTATCTCAACCTGAGTCACTACCGGGAGCCGGCAGGAGCGGAACGCGGAAAGCCTTACGGGGAGCGCGCGACGGTAAGAATATGCCGATCCCTGGCTTTTCTTCTTTTCCCCCGTCCTCTAAGTTCGTTCGGTGAAGCTGTTCCGATTTCCCCGGAGCGGCATTCGCTCCTTATCCCCGCCAACCGGAACTCCGGGGAGAGGATTTGAACTTCATCCATTCGGACGAACGTATGCAGCGCTCTTTTCTCCTTCTCCTGCTCGGGCTGGCCCTTGCCGCCTGTACCACCACCACCGATCCCGGCGGCACGAATACTCCCGCGTCGACCACCGCCGCCATGAAGCAGATTACCGATCTGCCGATGGCCGGCGGCGATGTCACCAGCCTCGCCATCGCGGCGGACAACAGCATCATCGCGGCGATCGATGGGAAGCTCTACTCGATGAGCGCATCGGGCGGGGCGATGAACCTCATCAGCAACGACCCGGTCCACACGACGATCGGCCTGGCGCCATCCGGCGAGCTTTATGCCGTGACCGACAGGAACTTCCGCACGTACGATCTTTCATCGGGATCGCATCGCGATGTCCCGATCGATCCGGCCGGGCCGTTCGCGCAGAACAGGTATATCACGGAATCGGAGATCATCTTCTCGCCGGCGGGGGAGCCGTATGTGAAGCTGATCAACAACACGCCGCAGATGTACGTGTACCACAGCACCGACAAGGGCGCATCGTGGGCCGCGCTGAAACTCCCCCCCGCATTTAAATACGGCGGCGGGCTTGCGTTCGCGCCGAACGGCGATATCCTCGTCACCGGCGCGTTCGGCTTTTTTCGTTCGAGCGATGGCGGCGCCACATGGGCCACCTATCCCGCTCCCCAGCCGAACTACGCCGCCAGCCTGTATGTGACCGCCAACGGCGATATCTACCATTACGTTCGTGGCGGCGGAGGGCTGCTGGTTTCAAGGAACGGCGGGGCATCCTTCACCGAGCTTGCGAAGTTCAACGCGGCGCCATTCTTCACCAGCCTGCGGCAGGGGGCCGACGGCGCTCTCTACGCGCTGGCGAATCAGAGCGCCGGGAGCTTTGAGCTGATCCGCTCCACCGATGGCGGCGCCACATGGCGGCACGCGATGTTTGCGCAGGGGCATGACCTCGCGCTACGGGGATCATCCATCGCGGTCGGGCTGACGGCGATGGGGCTCGGGACGACAAAGGATCATGGCGGCATCGTGGTCTCGCGGGACAACGGCGGCACCTGGACATCGATGGGAACCGGGCCGGTTGCGCGCGTGACCGATATTGGGCTGGACAGGGATGGAAACCTGATGATCTTTGCCGATAACGGCCTGTTCCGGCAGACCTCCTCCGGCTGGCAGGCGCTCGGCACGCAGCCGGGGGCGTTCGCGCGATTTGCATCATCGCCGCAGGGGGTGTTTCTCCTGGCGAACACGGCTTCCGTCTTCCGCTCCAGCGACAATGGCGCTACATGGACCGAGTCGCCGATCCTGAATTATCAGCCCGGCATCGATCCCGCCTCCATCACATCGCTTTTTGCGATGAAGAAGGGGAGCGGGGAGTTCCTGGTTTCGATCACCTCCTACTCCGATGGGCGCGGCTATACCAACGGCCAGATGTATCGCGTGGGGGCCGATGGAAAGCCCGTCAAGATGTCGGGGAGCACGGCGACGCTCGCGACGATCGTTCAGGACAGGGACGGGGTGCTCTACGGCGGGAGCAGCACGCTCGATCCGTTCACCTATACCTTCACCGGCAGAGGCTACACATCGAGCGATGGCGGCGCCACGTGGACGGAGGTGCCGAAGGCGATGTCGATAAGCGCGCTCGCGTTCAACAGCCAGAACAGATATCTCACGACCGCCGGAATGAGCGGCGGCTATGGACTGGGGACTCCGGGAAGCGATCAGAAGACGACGCTGAAGCTCGATGGATTTACATCGCCGGGGAATTATATCAGCCGCGTGATGTTCGGCCCGGATGACCGGCTCTATATCGTGGCGCTGGACAAGGGGCTCTTTGTCTCGAACGGCCCGGTGCGATAGCCCGGCATCCGCGACGATATTCTCCGCGCGTTGATGCGACAACACAACGGCCCGCCGTGCATGGCGGGCCGTTTCCGTTTGTGGGGGTCGTGACTGCGCGTTCCCCACGATTGCGTATCCTGTTATCTCGGCACATCCAGCGCCGGGTTGCGCGAAAAGAATCCGGCCGGAATCAGACGGAAGCCGATATGCGTCATCGTCATCACCGGCCACTCCTCCGGGCGTGGAATGTGCGTGATCCCCATCGTGTACCAGAGCACAACATCCTGCCGCTCGATCGATTCGTTGTCGGCGATCCAGCGGGGAAGCCCGTCGCCGCCGGAGTTCTGGCTGGGATAGGCGCCGGCCGCGTTCATCTCATCGGGATGATAGCGCGTTGCCCAGAAATGATTTCCCGCGAAGCCGGCCCGCTTCCGCACCGATGAAGACGGGTCCGCGAGCGGGACGGTGTTTGCGCCGGGGAGGAGGATATAGCCGGTGTGATGCCCCAGCGCGTTCGTGGTGGCGGGGTTGTAGACATTCCAGATCCTCGCCGCGTCCACATCGATCCGCTTCACCGCCTCACGCTCCGAACGGAAAAACGTCTCCTCCATCGTGAACGAGCTGCCGGTCGGGTTGGGCTTTCCGTGCGGCAATGGCTTCGAGTCGATCTGCTCCACGGAGTTGGCGACGCCATCGACATCCATGTCCAGGCGGAAGCAGAAGAAATGCTGGTGATGCGGCGCCACGATGTTCAGCGAAACCGCATGGCCGGAGTTTCCCGTCGCGGCGCGATCGCTCGCATCGCTCACCCCTTTCGGGAGCATGATGCCGGTCAGCCCGGCATCCGCCTCAAGCGATCCATCCTGATGGAATATCCAGCTTATGGAGTAATCGTAGTTGCCGATGCCGGCCACGAAGAAGAGGACAAGATCGCGCGCGCGCCGCGATTCGTTCGCGTTGGAATAGGTGTCGAAATGCTTCCAGAGGATGCCGCCGTCGCGCTCGTAGATGCCGATGACGCGGGGAATCGTATACGCCGCCCCGGAATCATCGGCGAAGACCGCGTCCAGCAGCGTTGCGTTCGCCGGGGCGTCGATATTCCGTTCGAGCGGGCTGGAAAGCCGCCCCACGCCGTATTCGCCCACGTCGAACGCGCTCCGCCAGCGCCAGTTGGAATCGGGATCGGCGTAGGGAACCACCATCTCCGAGAGCGAGCCGCGAAAGAGAATCGAACGCTCCCGGCCATGATCCTCGTAGCCGACGGTATGAAGCACAAGCCCTTCGCGCGGGTGCATCGAAAAACGGAAATGCCATCCCTGCCAGCGAATCTCATTTCCCTGAAGCTGAAAGCTTACGCCCTCCGGCTGCGCGATCACCAGCGGTTTCGGTGCCGCGCGCTGCGCTCCGATCGACGCGGTATCCAGCTCCTGGCTCCGAGGCGGCAGCGGGCGTATCGGCGCGTCGTGGAACTCGATCACGCGCCGCGTGTTCATGTCGACGATCGCGCTTACCCCCTCGATCGGCCGGCCGTAGAAATTGAACGCGTTCCCCTTGTAATACGTAAGCGCGCGAAGCAGCCGGCCGTGATATTCCTTCGGCACATCCCCCGCGGCCCACGTGTCGATCTGCGTGCTGTCAGGGTCGATGTTCCGTCGCCGCATCGCCTCCCGCCATCGGGGATCGGCCTTGACGATTGCCGGCACCGTGTTGTATTCCACCACGAACACCTGCGGCTGCACGCCGGGAATCTCCTTCCACGACAGCATCGACCCCGCGCGCAGATCGACGATCGCCTCGTACGTCCGGTTGTTCGGCCGGTCCATCACGATGGCGAACGACTGGCGCTGAAACGGCATGCCGGGGCGGAACGCGAGGACCGTCTCCTTCGGCGGCTCGTGCAGGACGATTGTGGAGAAGAGCGCGTCGGCGGGAAAGCCGGGCGCGGCGCGGATGATGCGCGTGGTCGATGTGATCTCATCGGCGCTCAGCGGATCGAGCGGATGAACCGGCTGCGCGACCAGGCGCGGCGCGACGACAATCAGAAGAAGAAGCGGCGCGATGATGCGCGATGCGATGTGCTGAGCAATCATGATCGGGAGAATGAGCGGTACAGGTTGTTCTGAATGGGGGCCGGAGCGCAATATACATGGCGCGCGATTGTCCCGACTCCTCCGCGATCACGGATAGCGCGCCACGACAGGCCCATCGCCCGGCAGCGAAATATATTCCGTCTCCCCCGGAACCGCGCCGAATCGCCCGGCCTTCCAGTCCGCCTTTGCCTGCTCGATCCGCTCGCGCCGGCTCGACACGAAGTTCCACCAGATATGCCGCGGGCCGTCCATCGCCGCGCCGCCGAGAAGCATCAGCCGCGCTGAAGTGACGGCGCGCAGCGCGATCGTCTCCCCCGGCTTCAGCACCAGCAGCCTTCCCCCGTCGAACGTCCCGCTCTGGCGCTCCACCGCGATGGTTCCCTCAACGATATACACGGCGCGTTCCTCGTGCTCGGCGGCGATCGGGAGAACCGCGCCGGCGTCGAGCAGCGCATCGGCGTAGAAGAGATCGGAGTGCGTTTGCACGGGGGAGCGGGCGCCGAAGAGAGAGCCGGCGATGACCCTCACCCGTTTCCCCTCTCCCTCGATCAACGGAAGCTCCCCGGCCTCATGATGCGCGAATCCCGGATCGGCCTCTTCATCGCCGGCCGGCAGCGCCACCCACGACTGAATGCCGAACATCCGCGCTCCTCCACGCCGCATCTCCGGCGGCGTCCGTTCGGAATGCGCTATCCCGCGACCCGCCGTCATCCAGTTGACATCCCCCGGCAGAATCCGCTGGCTGACGCCAAGGCTGTCGCGATGCACCGCCTCGCCGTCGAAAAGATAGGTGACGGTGGAGAGCCCGATATGCGGGTGCGGCGCCACATCCAGCCCGATGCCGGGGCGGAGAATCTCCGGGCCCATCTGATCGAGAAAGATGAACGGCCCCACCATTCGACGGCGCGAGGAGGGGAGCGCGCGCCGCACCGTAAATCCATTGGCGATCTCGCTGGTGCGCGGAAGGATCACGGTTTCGATCGGGCCGTCCGGTTCGGGATTGCGGTCGTCTGGTTCGTTCGGCATGTGCGGGCCCCCTGGTTAATGTTGTTCGCGCGGAATGTATGGGAAACGGGAGGATTCGCATCGGCCCGGTGTGTCGTTTTCCGGTGAGGCGGGTTGAGCGGTTGCACTGCGGCTGTGCGTGGAGGTTGCGAAATAGCCATATTGGGCCTCCGCGCGTAACGGGCGAAGAGAGCATGCACTTCGTCGCGATCGGGCCTTTCTCAGTGGCACAATCTCAATATCGGACTCCGGCGCGTCCCGCGTCGGTAAAATAAAATGAAATTATATCTCCGCGTTTCCGGCATTGCTCTTGGAATTCTCTTCTGTCTGCCATCTCTGCGAGCGGATCAGATTTCATTACGGCGGCATGAAATATTTCCGCGTGATGTCCCGGCTTCCCCCGTTGTGGATTCCGGCAGAATTGCTCCCCGCGATGCGAAGCAGATGATCGCGGAGCGGGCGACGGCCGTGCTTCGCGCGCTCAAGTCGGGAAACATGGCTCAACTGGCGGCCTTCGTTCATCCGGTAAAGGGGCTCCGGTTTTCTCCGTACGTCGGCATGGATTCCACGCGCGATCTGGTATTCCGGAGCAATCAGCTCGCGGGGCTGTCCAGTGGAAAAAAGCGTTACTCGTGGGGCACGTATGATGGACCGGAGGAATCGCCACGGCTGACATTCCGGCAATATTATCGTCGCTTTGTCTACGATCACGATTATCTCAGGGCGAAGCGGATCGGCTACAACGATGAAGCCTTCGGTCACAGCACCATCGCCAATAATATTCCCGAGTTCTATCCCCGGGGCATTGCCGTGGAATATAATTTCCCGGGGTTCAACCCGAAATTCGATGGGATGGACTGGAAAAGCCTCTGGCTGATCTTTGAACAGGAGGGGGGCACATGGTATCTGGTGGGGATCGCCCATGACGAGTGGGCATCCTGACGCCGGTCTCCGTCATCGTGGGCGGCCCGCGTTGGACCCGTTCGTGGAGGAATTTCAGGGATATTTTATTATCGGCATCAAAACGATTTTCCGATGCTCAACTGAAGCGGAAAACCAAAGCGAAAATCGTATGTCAGGCCGATCCTGCCAAACAATCCCTCGCCCTCGGTTTGAAATCTCATGCCGAATGAAATGGCGGGGGTGGGATTCATCGATGTAATTATCATATCGTTTTTCGGCAGGGAATAGGAGAGCTCCGCTCCAAATTCAATTCCAGGGTATTTTCCGTCGGAAAAACAGTTCAGCATGAAGAGCCCTCCGCCGCTCCCATGAAATCCGTTGCTGAACATATGGCCAAGCCCGGCGCCGGCCCGCAGGCTGATATGATCGGTGAGGCACCGCTCATAATTGATCGATCCTGCCGCCACTATCAGACCGGAAGCACTCTCCCCGTATATGATATTCCGCGCCCTCTCCACCACCATCTCCTTCTTCTGTCCCGATGCCGCGGCCGTGACGATGATCCAGATAAATGCTGATAGCGCGATGCGCGGATGCCTCATGATCCGATATTCAGGTGAATGCATGATCGTGTCGTGCGAAAAAAACAATCTGACATCCGGAGGCATCCCGCCAAATGTCAAACGCCCACGGGTAGTGACTCAGTCTGGGGTGGGGTTCATACGGCCCGAAATCATGGAGAGCATCCGGCATCTGCCTTCCCAGCCCCATCGGGGCGTGCCGGTTGTAGCACTGCCATGCCTCGTATGATCGCAAGCTCCATCGGAGCGTACCATGCCGCCTGGATGGGGGATGGTACGCTCCTATGGAGCTTGCGCGGGAACGGGGACATCGTTGCTGCAACCGGCGCGCTCCGATGGAGCTTGAAGAGCGATAAAGGGATCGATGATCGTTCAGCCGACCGGGGGCCGGATGATCATCGAGATGGTATGATGTTACCGGGATTCGGCGTTAATTACCGTTTCGTGCAGACAGCCGTTGTCTACTCTTACCCGTAAACTGATGGAAGTATCATGAGCGACTCCGACCAGCATCAATCGGAATCCGGTCACGACGAGGAGGAGAACCGGGGGCTTACCACGCGACAGGGCCATCCGGTCGCCGACAACCAGTCGCAGCGGACGGTCGGCAGTCGTGGGCCGGCGACGCTGGAGAACTATCACTTCCTGGAGAAGATCAGCCATTTCGATCGCGAGCGGATTCCCGAGCGGGTTGTGCATGCCCGCGGCTTCGTCTGCTACGGCGAGTTCGAGGCGACCGGCATGATCGGCGACGAGCCGGCTTCGCGGTATACGCGGGCGAGGCTCTTTCAGGAGGCCGGGAAGAAGACGCCGCTGGCGATCCGATTCTCGACGGTGATCGGCGGTCGCGATTCCTCGGAGACGGCGCGTGATCCGCGCGGCTTCGCCGTGAAGTTTTACACCGGGGATGGCAACTGGGATCTTGTCGGCAACAACCTCCCCGTCTTCTTTATCCGAACCACCCGCCGGAAATCCACGGACGGCTTACGCAGAGCGTGATCGAGCGGCGCAACGATTACGTGCAGGCGCGCGGCCGCTACAACACGATCATGGAGTGGGAGCGCGACGATCTGGTGAAGAACCTGGGGGATCTCCTCAACCAGTGCGAGCGCGATGTGCAGGAGCGGATGGTCTGGCATTTGCTGCTCGTGCACGATGATTACGGCGCGCGCGTGGGGCAGGCCCTGAACATCACCGCCGATGATGTGCGCCATCTGGAGCCGCTCCCCGGCCAGGTTCTTACCAACGAGGACAACCAGCGGCTTGCAAACCTCGGCCACAACGGCGACGTGATCGACGCCGCGCCGTGGGGCATCTGGACCGGATCGGTAAAGGATTATCAGGCGAGCGCGGAGGAGGTTCTTGGCGGGATGATGGTTCCGATTGCCTAGTGCGCGCGGGGCGCTGCCCCGCGCACCAGGAATTGCGCCCCTCCGGGGCTTGGAGAGTTGGTTGCAGGGGTAGGGGATCGATGCTGCGCGGTGGGGTGGATGGACAAGAGGGTATCAGGCGAGTGCGGAGAACGCCCTGAAGCGGATGACCTGGCAGATCCTTGAATAACATTCTCTCCCGCATCAGCGGAACACGAGCCCCGGAGGGGCGCAATACCTTATGCGCGGGGCATCGCCCCGCGCATAAGGTATAAAGGATAATCAGGCGATCGTGGAGAGGTCTTTGGAGATAATGATTTCGAATGTCTTCCGCATCAGCATAACAAAATCCTCAAGCCCCGGAGGGGCGAACTATCCGGTGCACGGGGCATCGCCCCGCGCACATCCAATGAAGTATGAATAAAAAAATAACGACGGGTTCCGCCGGACACGACATCCCCACGGACCTTCTTCGGAACAGCGAGGAGCGCTTTCGTCTGCTGGTGGAGGGGATGAAGGACTATGCCATCTTCATGCTCGATCCCGAAGGTTATATCACGACCTGGAACGCCGGAGCCCAGCGGATCAAGGGCTACACGGCCGCCGAGGCGATCGGGCGGCACTTCTCAATCTTCTATCCGCCGCAGAAGATCGAGGAGAAATGGCCGCAGCAGGAGCTGGAGCTGGCACGCCAGGAGGGTCGTTTCGAGGATGAGGGGTGGCGGCTGCGGAAGGATGGGACGCGGTTCTGGGCCAACGTGATCATCACCACTCTGTACAACGAACAGAACGAGCTGCTGGGCTACTCGAAGATCACCCGTGATCTGACGGAGCGGAAGGAGCACGAGGAAACATTGCGCCGGAGCGAGGAGCGTTTCCGCCTGCTGGTGGAAGGGGTGAAGGACTACGCCATCTTCATGCTCGATCCCGATGGTTATATCGCAAGCTGGAACGCGGGGGCGGAGCGGATCAAGGGCTACACGGCCGCCGAGGCTATCGGCAAACACTTTTCGATCTTCTATCCACAGGATAAGATCGAGGAGAAGTGGCCGCAGCAGGAGCTGGAACTGGCACGTCTGGAGGGTCGTTTCGAGGATGAGGGATGGCGCCTGCGGAAGGATGGGACGCGGCTGTGGGCGAACGTCATCATCACCCCCCTGTACGAAAAAAACGGCAGACTGGTCGGCTTTTCGAAAGTGACGAGGGATATGACCGAACGGAAGCGCGTGGAGGAACTGGAGCTGGCGGAGCAACGGATGACGGAGTTCCTCGCGATGCTCTCGCACGAGCTTCGCAACCCGCTGGCGCCGATCCGCAACGCGGTCTACATGATGCAGCTCAGGGAATCCGACGATCCCGATCTGGTCGGCATATGCGATATCCTCGACCGTCAGGTTGCCCATATCACCAGGCTGGTGGATGATCTGGTGGAGGCGAGCCGCGTGACCAGCGGCAATGTCAGGCTCCGGATGGAGCGGATGAATCTCCATTCCATCATCGCCCGCGCCACCGAATCGAGCCGTCCGTTGATCGAGGAGCGCGGGCACCGGTTGAACATCATCCTTCCCGAGAAGCCGGTTCTCCTCATTGGTGATCCGAACCGGCTGATGCAGGTGTTCGTGAACCTCCTCAACAACGCCGCGAAGTATACGCCGGCCAGGGGGACGATCAGCGTGATCGTGGAGGATCCCGCGGAGGATGTGGTTGTGCGCGTGCGCGATACCGGCGCCGGCATCTCCAGCGATCTGCTGCCGAATGTCTTCAATCTCTTCACGCAGGGGGAACGGACGCTCGATCGTTCCGAAGGGGGGCTGGGAATCGGCCTGACGCTGGCGCGCCGCATCATCGAGATGCACAACGGGACGATCGAGGCATTCAGCGACGGGCCGGGGAGCGGGAGCGAACTTGTCGTGCGACTTCCCACCATCGTCGGTGGGGAACTGGACGCGGAAGTTGCCGATACGCCGGACATCGCGGAACCCACGGTGCCGGGAGATCTCCGCGTCCTCGTGGTGGATGATAATCTCGATGCGGCCCGCAGCATGAAGCTCTTTCTTGATGCGTGGGGATACGATGTCCGCGTGGCGCACGACGGGCCGACCGCCCTGACGATCGCCGAGGATTATCGCCCCGAGGTCGTCCTGCTCGACATCGGTCTTCCCGGCATGAGCGGCTACGATATAGCTGTTGAACTACGGAAGCTGGACTATGGTGGGGAGATGGAGATCGTGGCGATAACCGGCTACGGCCACGAGGATGATCGTCGCCGGACGAAGGAGGCGGGGATTGGTCACCACATGGTAAAACCGATCGATCCGCGGGCATTAAGGAAACTTCTCGGGGAGATGAAGGGGGGGGATTGAGTTCGCTGCATCGAGTGAAAAACAAAAGGCCCGTCAGGTGACTGACGGGCCTTTTGTTTTTTTGCAGGCGGCGGAATATTGGGTAGTGACTCAGTTTGAGATACGGTTCATGCTGTTTGGACTCATCGAGGGCATTCGACATCTCTCCTTCCAGCCCCATCGGGGCGTACCGGTTGTAGCATCGCCATGCCCCCATGATTCCAAGCTCCATCGGAGCGTACCATTCGGCACGGATGCGGGGATGGTTCGCTCCG
>JAQBOZ010000019.1 GCA_028287785.1 Chlorobiota bacterium | reverse complement strand
TGAAGCTCCATCGGAGCGTACCATTCGGCACGGATGCGGGGATGGTACGCTCCGATGGAGCTTGAGCGAAAAGATGGGAGCATCGTTGCTACAACCGGCGCGCTCCCACGGAGCTTGAAGAGTGAAGGAGGGATCGCCGCCCGGTGATTGTTCAGCAGACGGAAGAGTGGATTCAAACTGAGTCACTACCATCGCGTTCATCGTATGTGGATAATTCCCCATATTATGAGACGGAAGATCTGTAACGTGCGGCCATTTCAAAAGGCATACTGGAAGGCGATCAATGATAGATACGGGAAAAGGTTCGGATATCTTCTGGGGCGAAATAGCTCCCTGCGAGCATATGGTTCAGATCTACGCCGATAACAGCGTCCTGCTGGATTCCCTTGAAGGGTTCGCGGGCGCCGGAATCGAGGCGGGGGAAGGGGTTATCGTTATCGCCACCGAGATGCATCGCAACGGGCTGGAATCCCGGCTCAGAGCCAGGGGCGTTGACGTGGACGCGGCGCGTGCGCGCGATCAGTATATCGATCTTGACGCGGCCGATGTGCTCCCCCGGTTTATGGTACGAGGGTGGCCGGACGAACAATTGTTCATCTCCACAATCATGAGCATCCTGGAACGTGCGCGAGGAAACGGCCGCCGTGTCCGCGCCTTTGGCGAGATGGTCGCGATTCTCTGGGGACGGGGCGAGCAGGGGGCCACCGTCAGGATGGAATATCTCTGGCATCGCCTCTGCGAAACGGAAACCTTCTCGCTCTTCTGCGCCTACCCGCGCGTCGGCTTTACGCAGCATATCGAGGCCTCGATCGACGTCATCTGCTCGGCTCATTCCCGCGTTATCGCCGGCAACTGACCCGACCCCGCCCGCCCTGCACATCCTGCGATCATTGTTCTCCCGTTCAACGTGTCACGTCACGATGGGCGGGATTTTTTCTTTCCTTTATCGTCGTCGCGTTTAATTCTGTTATTCGGAGATCCTGGATAATTTGTGATTTTGAAATCAATTGGATTGCGGATTTATTCGTTATGAAATACTTATCGCTGACCTTGTGATTTCCTTTTGATATGACACCTGCCGCTTCTGAATCCCGCCGGGGCCATCGAAACGGATGCTTGCAGAACTGAACGTGGTGAAAACGTCGCAAATCACTCGAAATCATCCCCTGTCAGGCTTCGAGTGCGATGTGATTGCAAAATGAACATTCTGAAGAAATCGCTTCAATCGGGAACGGTAATTGCCATACTAACCAACAGAACAGTTCTTTGAGTGATGGCTTCCGTTCCCTGATGATGAAACTGATGATGCTCGACCTTGATGATAAACACGAAATGCGACGGAAGTGCTTTCAGGAACTGGTGCTTGTGAACATGATGTGATACTATGCTTAAGGAATGATCAAGATGAAAACGAACATGAACCAATTCGCGATCGGCGCAATCTCCCTGATGATGTTCATCGGGGGGATTGTCCCGCTCCATGCAGGAACCATCCACAGTGCAAGCGATGCGGGCGATCTTGCCGCCGTTCGCCAGATGCTGATGAATGATTCGACGCTTGTCGATAGTCGTGATGATGATGGCATGACCCCGCTCCACTATGCCGCGCTCAATGGGAATATCAATATGATCGTGACGCTGATTCAGTATGGAGCCAGGGTCGGCGCGCAGGACAACAGTGGTGGAACCCCCCTCCATTACGCGGTGGTCTTCATGAACCGCCCGGCAATCGAAATGCTCCTTGCCTCGGGGGCTCCCGTGGATGCAATCGATACCACGGGGAAGACGGCGCTTCAGATTGCGGCCATGAATGGCTATGTCGATATCATGGGAACGCTGATCGCTCATGGCGCCCGCATCGACGCTCGCGACAGCGGCGGGCAGACAGCGCTTCACAAGGCCGCCACGTTCGGCCAGCGGAAGGCGGTGGAGTATCTTCTGATGATGGGCGCGAACCCGGCCGATACCGACGACATGGGCGCCACGCCCCTCTCGATGGCGATGAGCAACGGGTTTACCGATATAGCCGAGATCCTGCGCCAGCACGCCGCCGGAAGCCCCGTGATGGCCGCGTCGGTCCTGAAATGATGATCCCCGGCCGATGAGATGTTCGGATACTACATTACCCGCGGTTGATCGGGTGGAGTGCCTGAAACCGGAAGAGATGCGGAAGAATGAGCTTGTGAACAGGAATCGCGAAGGCAGATGACGAAGATCGCCGGGCTTGGCTGCTTATCCAGGCTTCGCGATCTTCGTTTATATCCGGGCCGCGCATCCGGCGCGCTGAGACTACACGAATAACCTCTTCGGCAATGTCACCATCAACGGGTTCGTCCAGCGGGGCGGGAGCGCTCCACCATGTCGAAATCAATGTCTCCGCCCTGGAACGCTCGCGGGAATTCTGGGGATGGCTCCTCGAAACGCTCGGCTATACGCTCTTCCAGTCGTGGGAAAATGGGGTAAGCTGGAAGCTCGCTCATACCTATATTGTCTTCGTTCAAACCGATCCGGAATATCTCGACGCCCCGTATCATCGCAGGAGGACAGGGCTGAATCACCTCGCCTTTCGCGCGGAATCGCGGGAGCAGGTGGATCATATCCGGGAGATCCTTCGCGAACGCGGCGTTGCCCTGCTCTACGATGATCGCTATCCGCGCGCCGGAGGTGGTGGTGGCTACGCGCTCTTCTTCGAGGACCCTGACAGGATCAAGGTGGAGCTGGTGGCGCCCCGCCCGGAGGAATAGTCCCGGCCTGGCGCTATCTGCGGTTCGTATCGAGGCCGAGGCATTGCTTCCGGTTGTCCCGTTCAATCCGATTTCCTATGGATGCCATGATCTTCGCGGCCGGGCTCGGCACCCGTCTGCGTCCCCTGACCGATACTCTGCCGAAGGCCCTTATCCCGGTTGCGGGGGTTCCGATGCTCCAGCGCGTGGCCGCGCGGCTGATCGGGGCGGGGGCGACCCGGCTGATCGTCAACGTGCATCATCATGCCGGGATGATCGCCGATGTCATCGAGGAGTGTCACGGTTTCGGCGTCGAGACGATCATCTCGGATGAATCCGATCTTCTGCTCGATACCGGCGGCGGTCTGCGGCATGCGGCGCGTTTCTTCCGAAATGATGCATCGTTTCTTCTCCATAATTCCGATATCATCAGCGATATCGATCTTGCCCGGCTCTACCGCGCGCAGTGCGAACGTGAACCGCTCGCCACGCTGGCGGTGATGGAGCGCGAGACATCCCGCTATCTGGCGTTCGATGAAACGGGGGAGTTGTGCGGCTACGGCAACAGCGCCACCGGCTTCCAGGAGATGGCCCGCCAGCCCGTCGGGGGGCTTCGCCGGCTAGGGTTCTGCGGGGTTCACGCGGTTTCGCCCCGCATCTTCGGCAACATCACCGAGGAGGGAGCCTTCTCAATTATCCCTCTCTACATGCGTCTGCTCCGCGAAGGCGAGAGCATACTGGCGCATCGGGTCGATGGCGCGCTCTGGATCGATATCGGCAAACCCGAACAGTTGAGTCGCGCGGAATCACTGCTTGGCCGCGTCGGCTGCGGCGCATGATCGATCGTGTTTCAGCCCGGTGTTGTTCTCTTCCTCCCAATGAATGACATGTCATGATGAATCGTTTCCGGATACTTCCGTTCCTTCTGCTGATTGCGCCGTTCCTCCTTCCGGGATGCGACAGCCCTTCCGGGCCGGCCGACCAGTCCATGCCCCTTGGTCGCTACACCCGCACGGAATCGGGGGAGCAGGCGGGGGTGATGACGCGCACGAACCATGAGATCGATATCCGCTCGGAATCCCTGGCCTGGGTCCGCGATACGGTGTTTATAAAGGATGGATCGGATTGGAAGATCGATGGCGTGTCGGAGCTGAAGTTGCAGATGGGCTCACTCGGCGATGGCTACAACCGGACGCTGGAGATCCATATGAAGGATGGCGCGCCGGTCGATACCACGCTCCGCTACTGGTCCTTCTTCCTTCGGAACGATTCCCTCTATTTCTACACCGGCTCCCGGTTCCTCGGCTATAACATCGGCCTTGTCGGCCACTGGGAAAGCGATCCCGCCGATACGGAGATCACCGGCCAGCATTCCGCGCTCACATTCACCGAGGACAGCGTTCATATCGAGCGGAACCTTGTTCCCTCCGGCGTGACTGCCGGGACGTTCCATTATCAGACCGATCGCCAGAAGCTCTCCATCGAGGGGTCGCCGATCGTCTACGGCAATCGCTATCAGGTCTTTCCCGGATGGTCATGCTATATCACATCGAGCGCGACCGACGGATTTCAGCCGGTGAATTGATGGTCCCTTCCGGCATCATACGCACGGGAGCGCCATTCCGCGCCGTTCCCATTATCACCTTCTGCGGATCATGAACCTATCGCGCCCCGCGGCCGCGGCGTTTACCGCCGTGGTTCTTCTCATCTGCGGCTGCTCCGGGCCACGCCGCGTTATCGCCGTCGGCCCCATCCCGAACGATACCACCACCGCGATGTCGGCGCCTCCCCGTTCCTCCGATCTTCCCGCGCATCTTCCCGATGACAGCGCGCTGATCCTCATCCGCATGCTGGAGAACGATCCCCTGATGGCCGATGGCCCGTCGCTGCGGAGCCGCCTCTTCGCGTGGGTGATCGCCTCGCCCAGCCTGGCCGGGTTTGAAACCGCCACCGCTCCGATCGACCCGTTGGGGACATCGGCATATCCTTACAGGGAGGAGCTGCTGATGCAGTATATCTTTGCCGGCGCGGCCTGGCATATGACCGTGCGCGACACATCCGCCACCATCGTCGATCAGCAGATCGCGGGGGTGAAGAGCCTTCTTACGGCCTACAAGAACCTGCTGCTGCGCGATGGCTCGCTTCACGCGTCGCTGATCGACAGCCTGGATGATGCCCGGCGTCGCGGCACGCTCCGCGCCTGTATCCAGCGGAAAAATTTACTCGACGGAAAACCATGAACATCGTTATCGATGAGAACCTCCCCAGGGCGCTCGATGCGTTCCGGGAGCTTGGCAACGTGCGGCTTCGGGCGGGACGCGCCATCACGCGGGATGACCTGGCCGATGCCGACGCGCTGATCGTCCGCTCCATCACAAAGGTCACACGCGAGCTGCTGGAGGGAACCCCCGTGCGCTTTGTCGGGACGGCGACCAACGGGCTGGATCATATCGATCTGGAGTATCTCCGCGAGGCCGGCATCGGGTTCGCCGACATCTCCGGCTCCAACGCCAACGCCGTTGCCGAATATGTTCTTGCCGCCCTGCTGGAGCTGCGCGCGCGCGGGCTTGCGGGGTTGCGCGGGGAACGGCTCGGGGTGATCGGTCATGGGAATATCGGGAGCAGGGTGGCGTGCCTCGGCCGCGCGATCGGCATGGATGTGTTTGCATACGATCCGCCGATGGAGAAGAGCAATCCTTCATTCCGTTCCGCCCGGTTCGATGATATCCTCACATGCGATATCATCTCGATTCATGTTCCTCTTGTCACCGCCGGAGAGCATCCGACCAAGGCGATGATCGACGATGAGATGATCGGCCGTCTCCGCCCCGGCGTCCTGCTGCTGAACACATCGCGCGGCGGCGTCGTCGATTCCGGCGCGCTTGCCGCGGCGCTCGATGCCGGAACGCTCGGCGGCGCGGTCCTCGACGTATGGAACGGCGAGCCGGCCGTGCCGGTGGAGCTGATAGAGCGCGTCACCATCGCCACGCCCCACATCGCCAGCTACTCCGCGGATGCAAAGCTGAAGGGGACCGAGCGGATGGCGAGCGCGCTTGCCGGCCATGCGGGCCTTGTCAGCACATGGCGCGCGACAGATGTCCTTCAACCCATCGCCGGGACCATCACCATTCGTGATGTCGATGATCCGCTGGACGCGCTTCGCGCCGCCGTGCTTGCGGCCTACGATATCAACGACGACGATCGCGCGCTCCGCGCGCTGCTTGCCCTGGACGACGCAGCACGCCGCGCCGGGTTCGACGGCCTCAGAAAAGAGTATCGCGAACGGAGAGAATTCGGCGCGTACCGTGTTGTTATCGGAGAAGAGGGGGCCCTTCTCGCGGCGTGCGGTTTTTCTGTCGCATAACTCATCAACCATCACCGATGGATCGTATCAAGGAATACAGGTCGCTTGCGGCGTCCATTCTCCTGCTTCTGCTTCTGGTCGGCGGGGCGATGGCTGTCTCGATAAATCACAATGACGGCCACCTGATCTACGCGCTGGATGATCCCTACATCCACATGTCGATGGCGAAGAACTTCGTGCGTCACGGCGTTCTTGGCGTTACGCCGTACGGGTTCTCATCGTCATCATCATCTCCGCTCTGGCTTTCGATTCTGATCGGTGTCTACACGGTGTTCGGCGTTGGGGAGCTGGCGCCGATGATCCTGAACGTGCTTGCGGCCATCGCGCTGCTGGGCATCGTCCACGCGGTTCTTCGTCGGCTCGGGCTGGAGGAATGGTCAATCGCCGCCGTCCTGATCTCCGTCATCGTCTTCTTCCCGCTGCCGACGATCATCTTTCTCGGGCTCGAACATATCGTTCATGCCTGCCTGAGCGTGGCGGCGCTCTATCTGGCGGCCCGCGCCCTCTCGGCGGATGCCGGTGATACGAAGGGATCGCGCGCGCTGACGTGGCTGCTTGTGCTGACACCGTTGCTTGCCGCGATCCGGTACGAGGGGGCATTGCTTGCGGGGATGATCGCGCTGCTGCTGCTGCTCCGCCGTCGTTATCTTCCGGCGTTTCTCGTGCCGATTCTGGCCGCGCTTCCGATCGTCATCTACGGCCTGATCTCCCGGTCGCACGGATGGCTCTTCTTCCCAAACCCGATTCTCCTGAAGGGGAACCTCCCCAGCCTTGGCTCGTTCGGCGGGATCGTCCGATTCTTCCGGGATGGGTTCTACCTGCAACTGATCCACAACTCGCATATGCAGGTGCTGCTGCTGCTGCTGGCGTGCGGGGCGGTTGCCACGCTTCGCAGAGGTGCGGGCGTGTGGAGCAGGGAGGTGATGATGATTGCGATCGCGACCGGCACGGTGATGCTGCATCTTCAGTTCGCCGGGATCGGCTGGTTTCACCGCTACGAGGCGTATCTGATCGCGATGGCGCTGGTGGCGCTGGCCCCCCTGGTGAGGGAACTGCTTGCGGGCATATCGGCGCGCTCGGGAGTGGCGGTCAGGCTTGCGGGGGTGTTTATGCTGATCATCGGCGCGCTTCCGTTCCTCCATCGCGGGCTGAAGGTGATGGTGACGCCGCGCGCCACCGCCAACATCTACCAGCAGCAGTATCAGATGGGGCTGTTTCTCGCCCGGTACTATCCCGGCGCTTCGGTCGCCGCCAATGATATCGGCGCCATCACCTTTCTCGGTGATATTCATCTCCTCGATACCTGGGGCCTCGGCAGCCTGGAGCCGGCGCTGATGAAGCGCGCGGGGACATATACCATCGACACGGTGGCGAGGCTCTGTGCGAGCCGCGGCGTGAAGCTCGCCATCGTCTACGATTCATGGCTGCGGGAGCTTGGAGGGATGCCGCCGTCGTGGACCCGCGTCGGGATGTGGACCATTCCGCAAAACGTGGTCTGTGGCGATTCCACGGTGAGCTTCTACGCGGTCGATCCCTCGGAGCGGGATTCGCTTGTGCAACGCCTGCGGGCGTTTGCGCCATCGCTGCCGGGCGAGGTGCGGCAGGAGGGGGAGTATCGCCCAGGCCGTGAGTGATGTGGATTGATATTCAGCCCATAAAAAAGGGAGCCCGGGCTCCCTTTTTTTATGATGTCGTGCGGCGCCCCTATTTCGCGGGAGCGGTATCGCCTTTCCGCGAGGGATCGCGCGTGACGGTAATCCGTACCGAACGGGAGTAGAAGCGTCCCTCGGGCGTATTCGGCGGGAACAGTTCCTTCTCCTCACCCTCGCCGATCACCTGCGCCTGGAATCCGGGAAGCTCGCCGGCGACGGCGCGGGCGCGGGCCAGCGAGAGCCTGCGGTTGTACTCCGCGTCGCCGGTTTCGTCGGCATAGCCGGAGATGCTGATCCGGGAGCCGGCCGGAATGCGCGACCGGAGCCGGGCCAGCGCGGCGCGGGCATCGGCGCGGAGCTGCGAGCTGTTGAACGCGAAGACGATGGCCCCGCCGAACGTTGTCGCGGAATCGGCCGCAAGCGCATCCTCCTGCCTGACCCGCTCGATGTGCGTCGGGATGGCCTGCGTCCCGGTCGTGATCTGCATGCCGGCCTTGTCGGTCACGGTCATGTTGTAGCTGACATCGGAGCCATTGGAAAGCCGCTCGAGTTCAGCGACCGTGAACTGATCGGAAAGCCGGTTCTGCTCGATCACCGCGCCGCTCAGGCTGCGGGCCAGCTTCCCGTCGATCATCATCGCGATCCCCCAGTCAGCCATTCCCGTATCCGACTCGATCGTGCTTACATAGCGGATGCCGGTTGATGAGAAGGAGCGTATGGTATCGCCGGTAACGATCGGCGCCAGCAGATCATCATCAGCCATGATCTCCACCCGCCTGTTCTCCTCCTGCCCTTCAGGGGTCGTGTTGTTGGACGGGTCCTGCGGCAGAAGCCGTCCCTTCGTGGTGATGCGCCCGGCATCGATCGCAAAGAGCTCCGTCAGATATGTCTTCACGGCCTCGGCCCGTTTCAGACCCAGCTCCGCCGAATCCTTGTCCGCGCCGGCATTCGACGTGGTTCCCACCAGCGTGATCCGCGCGTTCCGGTCGGCGGTCATCCGCTGGCCCAGGACATCGAGGATATGCCTGTACGCCGTAAGCGGTGTGTTCTCGATGCTCTGCGATGTCCGGCGATAGCGGCTGTGGATCGTCGAGGAGCCATCCTGGAAGAAGACATAGGGGAGCAGCGCCGTCTCCTGCGTTCTGATCCGCTCGTTCACCGTTACCTGCACTTCCGGCACTTCCTCACGCGCGGCATTCAGCCCGAACGCGCGGATATCGGCCGCCAGCACCGGCGGCTTCGGAGGAGGAGGTGGCGGCGGTGGGGGGGGAGGCGGAGGAGGGGGCGGCGGCGCGGGGGCCGGAATCGGGAACGTGTAGCGAACCGCCACATCGGCACGGGCGCCGAAATCCATGACGTTCCCTTCCGACGTGAAGCTGTTGAAATAGGCCGACAGGGATATCTCCGGACGGAACTCCATGTTCTTCGCGACCGGGAAGGGATAGCCCGCTCCCAGCATCGCGCCGAAGCGAAGTGATGTCTTCAGATCCCCCGCGCCGAACTGCCAGGAGTTTGTTCCGTTAGCAAACATCAGCTCCGTGGGAGATGTGATCTGCTCGCTGAGCGTGTACTTGGATGATGTCGCGAAATGGATCTTCGGCCCGGCGGAGATCAGCAGCGGCAGATCGAACGGCCGGAACGACGCATACAGCTCGGCGGAGAAGCCGGCGATATCGACATCGAACTCCTGATTGCTGATCACCGGCACAAGCGTGGAATCGTTGACGCGGTAATCGGTGGCCCCCGGCGCCGGCGCGGTCATCTTCCCGGAGCTTCCCTCCATCATCAGGCGGAGCCCCAGCCCCAGCCCCGGCGATGACTGGAATTCAGCGAAGATCCCCGGCGTGATGGCACCGGCTGTTCCCGTCTCCAGCACGCCGCAGTTGCCGGCCCCGAACGCCTGATCCGCGCCGAGATCCACCGTCCCCTTGTACATGTGAACGGTATATCCTCCAACCAGCCCCACCGAGAATCGGGATGGGCCGGGGGAGGTCTCCTGCGCGTTCATCCGTCCGTATCCGCCGGCGAGAAGAAGCGCGAGCAATATCGATGCAGTGATTCTTCTCATCGTTCAATGATCATCGTTCGTGTCTCATGAATCGAATCCCCGACGGTGATCCGGTAATAGTAAACCCCTGGAGCAAACGCATGCGAGTCGAACCTGATATCGCGCGGGCCGGCCGGCTGAATGCCGTCCAGCAGCCTGATCACCTCGCGTCCCCGGTCGTCGTACATCGTCAGCGTCACATAGCTCTCCTCCGGGATATCGACGCCGATCGTCACCATCCCGCCGGTCGGGTTCGGCGCGCTCTGCTTCAGGAGCTGCTTGTTGGTGAAGAGGAGTCGCAACGCCGAGGCGCACTCCGCGTTGAGCTGGAAGATGCGGCCGGAATCGATCTCCGCGTAGATGCATCCCTTCGATGCCCCCGCCAGATGAAGGTCCAGCGGCGAGGCAATGGTATCCCCCCGGAGCACTTTGAGCTTCAGGTTCATCAGCCTTCCGGTTCCGCCGAGCGGCACCCCCTTGGAGCCCTTGCGGACCGTGAAGATGGCGCCGGTATCGGAGTAGACAGTCCTGGCGATCTCCCAGTTCGCCAGCAGCGATCCGGTCGGGTCCAGCCCGGTGATTGTCAGCAGCTTCGGATCGAACTGCGCGTAGAGCGTCAGCTCCTCCAGCGGGACGCGCCCCTCGAGAATCGGCTGATAGTCCACCGGCAGATTCACGATATCGCCGAAGCCCCCCTGAATGCTGGTGGTCATAAGGTGCATCGCGACCGAATCGAGCTCCTCGGAGACCACCACCCAGTGCTGCCGTCCGAAGAAATCCCCCTCATCGGTATGGAACACCACGATCGACTCGTGCTTGCCGGCCCCCTTCGGAAGGACGCGGAGCGTGTAGAGCAGCGAGTCCTTCGGGGCGATCGTCAGGATCTTCTGCACGTCGGCGACGAACTCGATATCCTTCGGATTCTGTCCGCTCACATAGAGGATGCTGATGGCGAGGGAGTCATTGCCGACGTTCCGTATCACCACCGGCTGATCGATTTCGCGGCAGCTTATCAGCCCGTAAGCGATGCTGTCAGGCCCCGAGAAGATCCCCGATTTGACGTAGGCGCAGATGCTGAGCCGGTGCCTGATATTGCACGGCTGCACGATGGCGGTAAACGACTCGCAGAAATGGCCGGTGTCCGGCGCGTTCACCGAGAACGCGAGCGATGATGTCCCCTCGCCCGGCCTGAAGATCTGCTGCGTGGGCCGGAAGATCCCCCTGTTCGTGGAGTCCGGGATGATCGTGATCGTCTGCGGCGTAAGCCCCTGAACGTTGATCCCGAAGCCGACAAAATTGCCGCTTCCCAGCTTGTAGCGCTCCAGATCGACCGAGGTTCCGTCGAAATAGACCGAGGCGCACGCGCGTTTGCCGGAGACCAGCAGCTGCGCCACCGGGTTTGCCGCCGCCGGCGCGCCGATCACCAGCGAGTCGGACGCGGAGGTCTTGCACTCCAGATCCTTCGCATCGAAGCCGATGGTGAGGGAGAGGGTATCGCACGGGGCCAGCGTAAACGGGAGCGCCGGAGGGTTGATCAGCCTGAAGTACTTGCCGAACTTGAAATGCAGATCGGTGACCTGCATCGGCGTCTGGCCGGAGTTGAAGATCGTGGTCTGCTTCGTCTGAAGGTCGCCGCAGGTGTTCGGGTCGTAGAGCAGGTTCAGCCCAAGGCCGATCTTCGCGGAGCTTGGGGCGGAGAACTTGACCAGATAGCCCTGATAGTAGTCCTCATCCTTGGAGATCGGGTGCTGGCTCAGCGGAAAATCGCGCGACGATGTGGCGCCGTAGAGATAGATGCCGCCATCCTTGTCCACCGTCAGCCCCGAGACGATCTGCTCCCACAGCCTGTCCCCCTGCGTGGCGCCGCCGCCGTAGTAGGAGCCGTAGGTAAGCTGGCGGAAGTCCGGGGAGATCGTGGCGATCACGCCATCGACCTTGCCGCGCAGCGATTGCTGGATGGCGACGGCGGAGAGGGGGAAGTCGGTGGATTTCGTGCTGATGCTCACGGCGATCTCACCGAAGCGATCGAAGCCGATTCCTCCAAGCCCGTCGAAATCGGAGCCGCCGAGATAGGTGGCCGAGACGATCCCCGCCGGCGCGGTGCTGAACCGGATCAGGTAGGCGTCGTTCGCCGATTCATCGACGCCGTTCGGCCCGCGCGATCCCGGCCCGATGACGCCGGCCGTGGTCGGCAGCGTTCCGCTGCGGGTTGTTCCGGCCAGGATCAGCGTGCCGTCGGCCTTGTCCAGTATCATCCCCTGAAGCCTGTCGCGCCGGTCGAACCCGCCGATTGTCTCATCCAGCGTGCGCGGCGCAAAGCCGCTGAAGCCAAGGCCGATCCGCCCGGCGCCGTTGTCGCAGATATAGCTGCTGTAATCCAGGCTCTCGGTGACCGGATCGATTTTCGCGAGGAAGAGATCGTAGGTGCTGGCGGTGGCCCCCGCCGCGCGCGTCCGCTGAAATGCGTTGAGCGAGGTGGGGAGATTGCCCGAGCTGGTGCTTCCGAAGATGTAGACCTTTCCGGCCTGATCGACCAGGATCTTCGACGGGATCTCATCCCCGGCGCCGCCGTAGAGCGCGCTGAACCTCAGGTTCCGCCCATCCGCGTTGAGCACCGTGACGTAGGCGTCCAGGTTCCTCAGCGTGTCGGCCGAGGTGAACGCGCCGGGGGTGCCGGTGATCGGAAATGTGAGCCTGTCGCCGGCCGGTTTCGAGTTTGAAACGCAGGTCGCGCCGTAGGTGAACCCGGTCAGGTAGACGTTCTCGTTGTTGTCGAGCGCGATATCGCTCAGATAATCATTGTTCGTGTTGCCGAGATACGTTCCCCATTTCAGCTTGCCGGAGACATCGAGGCGGGCAACATAGACATCGAAGTTCCTGAAGACCGCCGGGCCGCACGGGCCGTTGATGTCGTTTTTGGTCAACTGGCGCTTGTAGGCGTTCGCCGTCGTCGCCAGGTTCTCCCGGTTGGTGGAGAGCGCCACCACCGCCTCGCCGTTCCTGGTGGCCTCCACATCCTCGCCGATCGACTCGTAGATCAGGTTTGTGACGGTCGATCCGTAGGCCGAATCATATGCCTGAGCGATAAACGTGGAGTAGACCAGCGCGCCATCGGGGGTGATCTTGCTGATAAAGACGTAGTTGTCCTGGGCGACGTTATCGACCTCCGGGAGGAGGGGGAAATCAGGCGCGCGGGTGAACCCCGTGGCGTAGGCGAAGCCTGACGAATCGGCGGCGACGTTGGTGACGACGTCGTAGCCGCCGCCGCCGAGGAAGGTGGCATACTCCACCGAGAGGCAGGGATCGATCACCACCGGCCGCGTCGGGTCGTGCGGGCCAAGCCGGAATCCGTAGCTGTCGCGCCCGATCAGCCGGTACGCGGCCTCCACGGCAACCCGCTTTCCGCCGATCTCCTGATAGGAATACGGCGCCGCCTCATGAACGATGCCGAAATCGGTCGTGGCCTCCATCTCGCCATTTTCCTTCAGCCGCAGGGAGCGCGCCCCATCGTAGCGAAGGCGGATGGCGTCGGCATCGGCCCCCGGCTTCAGGAGGAAATCATACTTCATCCTTCCATCATGCTCATGATAGATCGCGTCGACGCCGTTGTACAGCCCCTGATAGCGGACGCCGCGGAAGCCGCGCGCGCCAAGATGCCACCGCGTGGAATCGGCGCCGAGATAGTAGTTGGAGGCGCTGCCGGCCGGGTCATCGCCGGTGACGTGGACGTTCGGGTTGGAGCCGAGGAATTCGGTGCCGAGCAGGTGGTAGCGTGAGCGATCGGGCGAGCTTCCGGTGGAATCGACCAGGTAGCAATAGCTGACGCTATTGCCGCCGAAACGGACGGTTGCGCTGCCGACGGTCCCCTGAAAGCGGACGCCATCGCGCCACTGGCCGATATTTTCCGTGAAGAGTATCGGCATGTTCCGGGAGGAGATGCCGGAAGGAGATCCATGCGTGTTCGAACGCTGCGCCGTAAGAAGCGCCGATGGGTCGATCGCGGGGAGAAGGAACAGGGCAAGGATCAGGAGCGATCCCACGCCGGCTTTATGAGTAACCATGTAATCGTACGTTCATAACACGTGGCACTGGTCGCAATGCATACGCACCGATGGGCCGATATACCATCTCATGATGAATCCAGAACGAGCTTCAGCCGGGGCAGGATGAGATGCTCTCCGTTTGATTGTCCCACGGCAAGAGGATGGGAAGCTAGATACACCTCACCGCCCCTGATTGTTACACGCAATCGAAGATCGGAACGCCCGCGCCCAGGCCGTGGAAACAGGTCAACATACGGAAAACGGATCGCGGAAAACAGGCCAACGGGCGCGCCGCGATGTTACCGCTTGTACATACGAGCGGGTTGCCGGGAAGGGTCGTACCAGAGATGAAAATCGGGTGGAATAAGTTACTTGTCCGGGGGGACGGGGGGGGCCAGGGCATCGGCCGTGCGGGTCATCGCGTAGCGCTCGATAAACTCCTGAACGACCGGATCGGGCGATTGCTGAAGCTGGCGCGGGCTTCCGTTGAAATGAATCACCCCCTCCTCCAGCATCACCACGGCGTGGGCGACCTTGTAGACCGAGAAGATATCGTGGGTGATCACGATGGAGGTGACATCCAGCTTATGCGTCAGATCGCAGACAAGATTGTCGATCTGTTCCGATGTGATAGGGTCCAGCCCGGTTGTCGGTTCGTCGTAGAAGACGTATTTCGGCGTGCCGACCAGCGCCCGCGCCACGCCGACGCGCTTCCGCATGCCGCCGGAAAGCTCCGATGGCTTCTTGTTGGCGAGGATATCGTAGGCCTTCGCGAAGCCATCCTCGCTGAGCGATTTCGGATCGGGAAGAAGGCCGACGTTGACGAGGTTGGTGCGGATTTCGTTGTTCAGCAGGCTCGTATCCCGCTCGCCATGCTCGTACAGCCCAAGCACCAGGTTCTCCGCCACGGTCATCGAATCGAAGAGCGCCGCCCCCTGAAACACGTAGCCCACATGCCTCCGCATCTCGTACAGCTCCTTCTCGTCCATCAGATCCACCCGCCTTCCATCGATCGTGATCGTCCCGGAATCCGGTTGCAGCAGCCCCACGATCAGCTTCAGCAGCACGCTTTTCCCGGTCCCGGAGCGGCCGATGATGACCGTCGATTTTCCATCGGGGATCTCCATCGAAACCCCGCGAAGCACATGCTTCGGCCCGAACGATTTATAGACGTTGTCGATGACGATCATGGCACGAATCGAATAATGGAGGGGCGCCGCCGCCCCGTCAGCGGGTCAGAGAACATAGCCGAAGATGGCGTCCAGCACCAGAATCGCGGCCGATGAGAGGGTAAATGAACGGACCGTGGACTGGCCGACGCCCTCGGCGCCGCCATCGGTGCGAAACCCCACATAACACCCGATCAGCGCGGTCGCCATGCCGAACGTAAGGGATTTCAGCAGCCCGGTGAGGATTTCGGTGACCGAGAAGAAATTGCGGACGGAGATGAAGTAATCGACGGAGGTGAAGTTGAACTTCAGGATCACCAGAAAGAAAGCGCCGAGGATGGCGACGAGATTGGAGAAGATGATCAGGATCGGCATCATGGTCATCGCCGCAAGCACGCGGGGCATCGCCAGATAGCGGTCGGGATGGATCGCCATCATCTCCAGCGCATCGATCTGCTCGGAAACCTTCATCGTCCCGATCTGCGCCGCGATCGACCCGCCGACGCGACCGGCGATCACCAGCGCCGTCAGCACCGGCGAAAGCTCCGTGAACACCACCGTGGCAATCGACCCTCCCACGAACGGCCGCGCAAGCGCCAGCAGGTTGAACTTCGCGAAGAGATTGGTGGCCTGGAGCGCCGCGATGGCGCCGGTGAACGAGCCGACCAGCAGGACGAGCGGGAGGGAGCTGACGCCGATCACCGACATCTGCTCAAGCACAAGCCTGCGCGACCGGAAGGCGCTGGGCACATAACGGAAGACGGCGATCAGGAGAAGGACGATACGCCCAAGCTCCGCGAAAAACCCCATCACCCCCCGCCCGACGGCGGCGAAGATGTTTCCGATCATACGGTTGCTCCGGCGCCCGGCGGCCGCGAGAATTCCAGGGGGGCTCGGCTCACCGTCCCTCCTTTGCGGGGATCGCGATGGCATACGGCGCGCCGGCCGGCCTCGGAAGGTTCCGCTTCAGAATCCAGGGATTGAGGAGCTTGACATCCTTGTACGTGGTCCCTTTTGATTCCGCCCACTGCGCCAGGTTCGTGATCTCATCGCTTACCGTTACGGTGGTCGCGGGCGTCGGGGCGTAGTAATCGCTCCGGTTCAGAAAGAACCCGTAGCGGTCGGGATGGGTCATGATCTCCTTCAGCGCGATGATCCTGAACACGTAGCGCGAGGTCTCTTCGTTCAGAAAGAGATCGTAGAAGCTGTGTCCGTTCTGGAAGGTGAGGTCGTCCTGTGTGGCTGCCTCCCCCATGTTATACGCCGCGGCGGAGAGCGCCCAGCTTCCGAACCGCTGCCTGTTATCCATCAATAATCTGATTGCCGCGGCGGTCGATTTTACGATATCCTTCCGTTCATCGACGAAGCTGTCCACCCGCAGGCCGTAATGTTGCGCCGTCTCAGGGATAAACTGCCAGAGACCGACCGCTCCCTTTCCCGACTGCGCCTGATAGAGCGCGCTTTCGGCGACCGAGAGAAATTTCAGGTCGGCCGGCGCGCCGGCGGCCTTGAGGAGGGAATCGTAGATGGGAAAGTACTGTCCTGACCGCTTCAGGTTGAGCATGATCTGCCCGTCGGACTGAAGGTTGAGGAGAAACTCCCGCTCCATCCGCCTGCGGACCTCGGGATTATCCAGCGGGATCTCCTCACCGCAGAAGTCGAGCTTCGCGGGGAGCTTCAGCCCGGAGATATTCGGCCGGTAGACGCCGGATGGGGGAGTATCGGGGGGGGGGACGGTGGGCGCGATCGTCGCGAGCAGCGCCATGCCGCCGACAAGCCCTATCGCCATCGTGGCGCGGGGGGAATCGAAGGACAACCGAGGGATCTTCATAGTTCCTGAATTTGCTTGCCAGAAGATACGCGAAATTGGGATGCGGGATCATACCTTCACCCATTCGCGGAACGATAAGAGCCTGGATGTGCGCGGGGCGCCGCCCCGCGCATCGGATACTGCGCCCCTCCGGGGCTTGGGAATGCCGCTGATGGCCCTTGTACAACAGCGTGCCGGCAGAGACCATTTGCCAGGAACGTTAGACGCCCGGCCTGTTCCGATATCGTACAGTGGACCCGGCCGAAACAGCGGCAATATCCGTTCCACGGCCCAGAGGGCCGGGGGACATTATTCAACGAGCATACAATTGTCCCGATTCGATTTTGACGATATCATCATTGGCGGCGGCATCGGCGGGCTGACGGCCGCGGCGCTGCTGGGGCGGCGGGGGAGGAGGGCCCTGCTGCTGGAGGCGCATACATCCACCGGCGGCTGCGCGGGGTATTTCGATCGGTTCGAGCGCCGGGAGGATGGGGGCCGGGATCGATATCGTTTCGATGTCGGGGCCACAACCATCTCCGGGGTTGCGGAGGGGCAGTCGCTCCGGGCGCTGTTCCGCGAGCTTGGGGAAGAGCCGGCGATGCGGAGGATAGAGCCGGGGATGGTCTGCATTCTGGGGGATGGAACGCTGGTGACCCGCTACAGCGACCGCGAGCGATGGATTGCGGAGTGCGTGCGGGTCTTCGGCGAGTCGGGGCAGCGGAAGTTCTGGGAGGAGATCTTCAGCGTCAACGATCGCGCCTGGGGCCTCTCGGAGATGAACAGGACCTTTCCCCCGAAATCGCTTGCCGATCTCCTGCGGATGGCCCGCCCCGCGAACCTCGCCAATCTGCCGCTGCTCCGCTACATCGCCACCCCCGTGCTCGGCGTGATGCGCCGGCACGAGCTTGACGGTAATGAGCGGTTCCTTCGCTTTATCGACGAGCAGTTGATGATCACCGCGCAGAACGTCGCGGCCTGGACTCCGTTTCTGATCGGCGCGATGGGGCTGGCGTATCCAACCGAAACCTGGTATGCCGACGGCGGCATGCGCGCACTGGCGGAGCTTCTGGAGCATGCCATCACTGGAAGCGGCGGGGAGATTCGCCTCAAGCGCCTTGTCACGGCGGTGCGGCCCGACGCCGGCGGCTGGCGGGCCGAAACCGCGCGAGGTGAGAGCTTCACAGCCGAACGGATCATCTCCAACGCCACCATGTCCAATATGATGGGGCTTGTGAAGATGGATCGCTCCGGCGATCATGACTATTTCCAGCGGCAGGTGGAGCGCGCCGGCGCCGGCTGGGGGGCATTTACCCTCTATTGCGCCGTTCGCGATACGTTCCAGGATTACGGCACGCTCTACCACCAGATCCATACTCCGCCGATTCCCGATGCCGGCGCCGGCTCGGTCTTCGTCTCCCTCTCGCATCGCGACGATCGCCGGCGCGCACCGGCCGGCTGGCGGACGATGACCGTCAGCACGCATATCGCCGACCCAGGGAGCTGGCTGCCGGGGCCCGGCGGTGATCGCGGTGATGAGGAGTACGAAGAACGTAAACGGATGCTCGCCGATATCGTCCTCGTCGCGATCGGCGGCGCGCTTCCCGGATTCGCGGAGGCGGAGAGGAAGTTTCTGCTGAGCGGAACGCCCCGCACCTTTCAGTTCTACACGCACCGGCGGTTCGGCATGGTTGGGGGGATTCCGCATTCGATACAGCGGAACATCCTCGGCGCCCCCAAATTCCGGACGCCGTTCAAGGGCCTCTATCTGGTCGGCGACACCGTCTATCCGGGACAGGGGATTCCGGCGGTGGTCCTTGGCGCGATGAACCTGGTGGCGGAGATTGGATGACCATCGCGGCTCCGTTTTTGAATATCTTTACCGGCCTCGACGCGCTCCCGTCACTCCGGCGCCGTCAGGTCTGTCTATGGCGTACATATCCATGCAATCACTGATGCATCGCGCAATGAACAATCTGCTCCTCTCGCTCGCACTTCTGTTTGCGGCTTCCCCGCTTCTGCCGGCGCAGAGCCTTTCCACCGCCTGGTTCGGAACGGTCGGCGGCGGGCTTGCCACGCTCGATAACGGCGCGTTCTCCGATCGCCTGAAGTCGTATACGCCGTCGCATGCCGGTGGGGAGCACTTCCTCTATCAGACCGATGCTTTCGCCACCACCGGCTACACGATCGACGCCGGGGCCGCGATGCTGCTGGGGGAGAGCTTCGTGATCGGGGCAAGCGGCCAGCGGCTCAGCTACGCGCCGATGGAGACGATCACCCCTCCGGGCGCTCCGCGCGACGAGTATCTGCTGAGCGGGGGCGGCGGCGGGATCGATCTTGGCTATGCCGTTGTCAATGCGGCTTCCGCCGGCGGTTCGTCGACTCTCGTCTACCCGTTTCTCCAGGGGGGGTACTACGGATATTCGCTCCAGTATTCCAATCATCAGAGCGAGCCGATTCCGTTTTTCGAGGGGAAGGCGGTTCCGGCCGGAACATCGGCAACGTATACGGGGGCCGCGCCACGGCTTGGGATAGGGGTCGGGCTGGTGCATCTGATCGGCGTGGACGGGAGCGGAAGCACGGGCGGGCTTGCGATCGCGGCCAGGGTGATGTGGGGCTCCATGCTCTCGCGCCCGGAATGGAACGAGCCCGATGGCGCGAAGGTCGGCAACGGCGGGTTGACCCCCGCCTACAACGGCGTCACCTTCTCGGTCTCGATCGGCGGCGGCATGGGCTGGCGATAGCGAGCGGTCAGGCGCCGCGGTGAGCGAACGCGAAGGCCAACGCCGCGGATGATCTCCTTCAACAGCCGGTTAAGGCATCCTCTTTGCATGACACCACATGGAAGGTTCGTTCGTCGTTCCTCCGGCATCGCAAGCAACTCAAACCGAATTTTGAGCCCGATCATGCGACGTATCCTCCTGACATTCCTTTCAGCACTTGCCCTTTCGGTTCCGGCGCTTGGGCAGGGGAAGCTCCCTCAGAGCCTTGGGGAGTTCTATTCCTACGGCGATAATTATTTCATCGAGGCCGCCACCATGCCGGGCATGACGCCGGGGAAGGGGCGGGCCATCATCAGCTTCCGGCTGGTGTACGATCTGCTCAACTTCCGCAAGACTCTTCAGCCATATCAGCGCTCCAACCTCTTTGTCTCCACCCCATCGATGTACGCGGAGGCGGTCAACTCGGATGGCGTGATCGTCGATCGCGGAACGTGGACGGATACCGTGCGCCTGGGGGACTACGCCAGGACCAACTCCAAGAGCGATTACGTCTGCGGTTCGGTGGAGCTTGCGCTCCGGCCCGATGTCTACACCATCAAATATTATTTCAACGACGGCACGCCGGATCAGGGGTTCTCCCGCTCGCTGCCGCCGATGAAGATGGATGATTTCTCCTCGCCATCCCCCGCGATCGGGGTGCCGGTGATGCTCAGGAACATGTCGGGTGATACGCTGGTTGCCGCGGGGATCGATGGCGCCATTCCGTTCGGCAGGAGGTTCCGCGTCTATGTCCCGCTCTCCAGCCCCGAGCAGCCGAAGGCGCTCCGGTTCGAGCTTCAGAGCGTCCCGAAAAAGCCGACCGGCCCAACGCCGACCGTGGCGGCTGGCTCCGGCACGATCCTGGGCAATGTGACGTTGAGCCATCCCATGCCGTACGGCAGCGACAACATCTTCTTCGTCCGCCATGCCGGTGCCGATACATCGGTCCCGCGGGTCTCCTTCGGCGCGCTCCTGGATGCCTCGGCCGATGATCTGGATGTCGGCGAATATCTCCTGCTGATGACCTACGAGGCGGGCTTCAACACCGTCACCGATTCGGTGCGATTGAAGCTGAGCTGGCCGGAGATGCCGTTTACCTATTCCCGTACCGATTACGCCATCCGCGCGCTCTATCCCATCGCGACCGAGGAGACGATCGATTCGCTCATGTCCGGCGATCCGGCCCAGCAGCGGGCGATGCTGGAGGCGTTCTGGAAACGGCTGGACCCGACGCCGGCGACCAGATATAACGAGAAGCTGGCCGAATATTACAGAAGGGTGGATTATTCCTACTTCAACTTCAAGAGCATCGGTCAGGGGGATGGCACGTTTACCGACATGGGGAAAATCTACATCCTGAATGGCCCTCCCACCGATGTCAGCAGGGAGATGCGGCCCGACGCGCTTCCGCGCGAGATATGGACATATCGCAATGCCGTGGGGAGAAAATTTGTGTTTACCGATGAGGCGAAGACTGGCGAATACAGGCTGGTAGAGTATAACGATCTGTGAGCAGCAGCAGCCATGAATTATCGTCCGGCTATATTGCTAGATGTATGTGGATTGAATTTTGATATATAAAAGTTTCCGGTCGGATTTCCCCTGGGAGATTCGATTGACGGGCCGGATGCCCGCATCGCCGGAAGCGTACACAGTCCGCGGGAATTCCGTGCCTCCCCGGCCCGGGCCGGCCGAATTCGCCGGAAGGCGCCAACCCGCGAAGTTCATAGCACGATTTACGCTTTTGCTATCCTCTCATGAGCAGCTTCGGACCGAATTCCGCCTATATCAACGAGCTTTATTTCGATTATCTGAAAAATCCGGGGTCGTTCGACGCGACCTGGCAGGATTTCTTCAGGACATATAATCCAAGCGACCCGGACGAGATGCCGGAGCCGGCGGCCACTGTCCGCCAGGAGGGAGGCGCCTCCACGTCGTCAGGCGCCGCGGTTGCGGTCGATGAATTCCCCTCCCGCTTCCCGAAGCCGGGAGCCAACGGAGGGAATGGCGCAGCTTTGGCCCCCGCCGCGCAGAACGGCAACGGCTCGCATGCCGCGGCCCAGCCGCAGCCGGAGGCCCAGAAGCCCGCTGAAAGCCCGAAGCCGGCCCCCGCTCCGCCGCCCGCGGCCAAGGCGCCATCAGTCATCCCCCAGGGGGGACGCCAGCTGACCGGCATCGGGCTGAGGATCGTGCAGAACATGGAGGCGAGCCTTGGCGTGCCAACGGCGACCAGCTTCCGCGAGATTCCGGTGAAGCTCCTTGAGGAAAATCGCACGCTGATCAACGGCTTTCTGAAGGCGAGCGATCAGGGGAAGCTGAGCTTCACGCATATCATCGGCTGGGCGATCGTCAAGTCGCTGATGAAATATCCATCGCTCAACAACAGCTTCCAGAGCATCGACGGCAAGCCTTTTCTGATCGAGCGTCCCGATGTCAATCTTGGGCTGGCGATCGATCTGGAGCGCCCGGACGGCACCCGCTCGCTGGTGGTCCCGAACATCAAGGGGGCCAACCGGATGAACTTCCGGGAGTTCTACGAGGAGTACGAGGCGATCGTCAGGAAGGCGCGGAAGGGTCAGCTTGGTCCCGATGACTTCATGGGGACATCGGTCACGCTCACCAATCCCGGCACCATCGGCACCGTTGCCTCCGTGCCGAGGCTGATGGCCGGGCAGGGGACGATCATCGCCACCGGCAGCATCAACTACCCCGCCGCCTATCAGTCGATGGACGCGGAGACGCTCAGCGGCCTGGGAATCAGCAAGGTGATGGAGCTTACCTCCACCTACGATCACCGTATCATCCAGGGGGCGGAGTCCGGCATGTTCCTCGCCAGGATGCAGGATCTGCTGGTCGGCGGCGAGGGCTTCTACGATGAGGTCTTCCGTCATCTCAAGATCCCGTATCGCCCCCTCTCATGGGCTCGCGACCGGAATCCGGGGCTCTTCAACACGAACCCGGCGGAGGTGATCGAGAAGCAGCAGCGCGTGCTGCGGATGATCTCCAGCTTCCGGGCGCGCGGGCATATGCAGGCGCATCTCAACCCGCTTGGCGATGAGACCGAATACCAGCCCGATCTCGATCCCGCCACCTACGGCCTGACGATCTGGGACTTCGACCGCACCTTTATGACCGGCGGCCTTGCCGACATGGAGCGCGCCAATCTGCGGACCATCCTGTCGATCGTCCGCGATACCTATACGCAGCGGATCGGCGTGGAGTTCACCCACATTCAGGACCTGGACCAGCGGCTCTGGATTCAGAACAGGATGGAGACCTGCCGGAACTGTCCCGAGCTGAACCCGTCGCAGAAACAGCGCGTGCTTAGAAAGCTGAGCGAGGCCGAGGGCTTCGAGAAGTTCCTTCAGACGAAGTACATGGGGCACAAGCGGTTTTCCCTGGAGGGCGCCGAGACCACGATCCCGATGCTCGATGAGCTGGTGGAGTGCGCGGCAAGGGAGGGGGCAAAGGAGATCCTGATCGGCATGGCGCATCGCGGCCGTCTGAACGTGCTGGCGACGGTGATCGGGAAGAACCCCGGAAAGATCTTCGCCGAGTTCGAGGATAATCTCGATCCCAACTCGGTGCAGGGCTCCGGCGATGTGAAGTATCATCTGGGCGAACGGGGAACGATCGTGGCGGAGAACGGCGCGCGAATCAGCATCCGCCTTGCGCCCAACCCGAGCCATCTTGAAGCTGTCGATCCGGTGGTCGAGGGGATGGCGCGCGCGTTTCAGGATCGCGCCGGCGAGGGGGGGAACGGCCAGTTCATCCCGCTGCTGGTTCATGGCGACGCGGCATTTGCCGGCCAGGGGGTTGTGGCGGAGACGTTCAACCTGAGCCAGCTTCGCGGCTATCAGACCGGCGGAACCGTGCATCTGGTGATCAACAACCAGATCGGCTTCACCGCATCGCCGCGCGATACCCGCTCCACGCACTATTCCACCGACATGGCGAAGATGGTGGGCGCGCCGATCTTCCATGTCAACGGCGATGACCCGGAAGCCGCGGTCTACGTGATGCGCCTGGCGTTCGAGTATCGCCAGCGCTACAAGCGCGATGTGGTGATCGATCTGATCTGCTATCGCCGGTTCGGGCATAACGAGACCGATGAGCCCAGCTACACCCAGCCGATGCTCTACAGCAAGATCAAGGCGCATCCATCGACGCGGGTGGTCTATACCGACCGTCTTCTCCGCAACGGGACGCTGACGCAGGCGCAGGTCGATGCCATTGAGGAGGAGTTCAAGTCGCGCCTGGAAGGGCTGCTTGTCGCCACGAAGGCGCAGCCGAAGCCGGAGCTTGCCGCCGACCCGCTCGCCGATCAGTTGATCAACCCGGAGGGAACCTGGAGCAACCCGCAGACCGGGGTGCCGGAGTTCATGCTCGATCATATCACAAAGATCGTCTCCACGGTGCCGGAGGGAATCCAACCGAATCCGAAGCTGATGGCGCAGCTCGAAAAGCGTCCGTCGATGCTTCGCGATGGGAAGATTGACTGGGCCTTTGCCGAAACGCTCGCGTTCGGGTCGCTGCTGCTTGAGGGAACCCCCGTCCGCGTAAGCGGGCAGGACTCGCAGCGTGGCACCTTCTCCACGCGCCACGCCGTGCTCCACGATCAAAAGTCCGATGATGTCTATATCCCGCTGAATCATCTCTCGGAAACGCAGGCATCGCTGATGATCTTCGATTCGCCGCTGTCGGAGTACGCGGTGCTCGGGTTCGAGTACGGCTATTCCGTGGCCGATCCCGGCGCACTGGTGTTATGGGAGGCGCAGTTTGGGGATTTCGTCAACGGCGCGCAGATCATCATCGATCAGTTCATCTCCTCCAGCGAGGATAAGTGGGGACAGACGAGCAGCGTTGTGCTGCTGCTGCCGCATGGATTTGAAGGCCAGGGGCCCGAGCATTCCTCGGCGCGCGTGGAGCGTTTCCTGACGCTCTGCGCCGAGGACAACATGCGGGTAACCTACCCGACGACCGCGGCGCAGTACTTCCATCTTCTCCGCCGGCAGGCGAAGCAGGAGATCCGCAAGCCGTTGATCGTCCTGACGCCGAAGAGCCTCCTTCGCGACCCGCTTGCCTCCTCCACGATGGAGGAGCTGTCCGGCGGCGAGTTCAAGAAGGTGATACCGGAGATCGACCAGCTCGATCCGGCGGGCGTCCGCCGCGTGGTTCTCTGCAGCGGCAAGGTGTACTACGATCTGCTGAAGGCCCGTCGCGCCCGCAATCAGAGCGATGTGGCGATCGTCCGGATCGAGAATCTCTATCCGTTCCCCGCCGCCGAGGTGCGCCAGCAGTTTGAAACCTACCCCAACGCCCGCGAGGTGATGTGGGTGCAGGAGGAGCCGAAGAACATGGGACCGTGGCATACCGTGTCGCACTGGATCTGGGGCGAGCTTACCGCCGGGCAGGAGTTGAAGTTCCTGGGACGCCCCGCGTCCGGCAGCCCCGCGTCCGGCAGCATGCGCTACCACCAGCGTGAGCAGGAGGAGATCGTCAAGCGGGCGCTCACGTTCCGCTGATCGCTTCCGGCCCATGTCGATAGAAATGGATAGTACAACGCCCCGCCGATGCTGCATGCTCGACGGGGCGTTGCTGTTACCGGCCGGGGATTACCATTACCCTACAACCCCACTGAAACCCGCAGATATAAATCCCTCCGCGGCTTCCTGATCATCTCGAACGCAATGCCGCCGCTCATCCATATCTCCGGAAGGATCATCGTTCGCAACTCCACGCCGTATCCCGCCACGATCGGCACATCCTTCAGCGCCGTGCTGTCGTTGAACCATGCGGAGCCGGCCTCCGCGAATATCAGGAACTTCGGCCCGAGGACGCCGGTGGACTGCTGAAGGCCGATGCTGCCGATGGCGAGCCGGTCGCCGTACATATAGCGCCGGACGCCGCGGATGCGGTAATCGGGGCTGAGCGTGGAGAAGTTGAAGCCCCCCTGGAACTGGTCGTATGCGTTGAAGCCGAGGAACTCCTGCGGAAGCTGCGTTCCCCACTGCGCCGCCGCGTCCAGATGAACAAGGAGCGATGCCTCCGGCTCATCCGGCGCGCTCAGCTTGAGATTCCACGAGGAGCGCGCCGCCAGCCTGTTGTACTGAATGGTGCTTCCCAGCTTCGGCTCCGACCGGGAAAAATCGCCGCCGAAATAAAATGAGCGCGAGCTGTAGGCGTAATTCGCGACGATCTGCGCCAGGCGCGCATCCACCGGAATCCGTTCGGCCGGGAGAGCGCTGAAGCTGGTGGAGTTCCACGGCTCCAGGCTCCGATAATTAAAGCCGAGGGAAAATCGCTGGTAATTCGTGAGGGAATTTTCCGATGGAAGAACCTTTATCAACGATATGCTTCCGCCGCGCCGCCGCTCGTAATAGGAGATATCGGAGAGGACATTATCGAACCCCATGAAATATTCGCCGGAAAATGTCAGCGAAAACGGGAGCTGATTATTCACATAGGTAAATCCACTGCTCAACTGCTTCGATGCCGTCCCGTAATCGGCGGAGCCGGTAATTCCGTGCTTTCCCATCGGGTCGCTCCAGATGGATGCCAGGCCCAGACGGATGCCGGTTCCCACGCCATCGCGGGCCAGATCGGTGCCGTAGGTGGGAATGAACGGCACCAGCGGGTAAATATGCGCGAGCGATGCATATCCTACCGGATCGGTGATCGTCGCCGGATGGATCTGCGCGGCCGGAGGCGTGGCGCGGGGAAACGCCACGCTTTTCCAGGAGATATATTTCTCCTTCATCGGATGATCGGTTGCCGGAATTACCCGCCTGTTCGCGGGGATCAGGTGGGGAAGGATATTATCGCGCGTGTCGAAGCTGATCGCCACCAGAGAATCATGCCCCGGAAGCCACTGCACGTTGTACAGCCCTCCCGCCACGTCGGTGAGAAAATGGCGATCGGTGCCGTCGGCGTTCATCACCTGAAGATTCGGTATCCCCGTGGCGTGCGTCGTAAATGCCATCCGTTTTCCATCGGGCGACCAGAGCGGATAGCGGTTGTTGGCGCTGTCCGCTGTAAGGCGCGCAAGGCCGGTGCCGTCCGCGTTGATCACCGCGATGGCACGCTTCCCATCGGCATCGAACATGCTGAAGGCGATCCGCCCGCCATCGGGCGACCACGACGGCGTGTAGAGCTGGATATCATCGGTGAAGGAGGTAAGGCGTCGCGCGTTTCCGGTCGCCGGATCGATCAGCACCAGATTGTCGCGACCGATCCGCTTCTCCACCGCCACGATCGAACGGCCGTCGGGCGACCACGCCGGATCGGTCCGCGAGGCATCGCTCGTCAGGCGGTCCATGTCGCCGCCTGCCACGTTCAGGATATAGAGATCGTGGAGGAGCGCGCTGTGCGATCCGAATCGATATTTCGAGAGGACGATCCGCGTGCCGTCCGGGCTCCATGAAAACTCGGTGTCGAATCCCGGTTCATCGCTCAGGACTTCCGGCGTTCCCTTCAGCGCCGCGGAATCGTTCCGGACCATGTAGAGCCTGGGACGCTGGCCGGGGCCGGTTCCCAGCAGCGCTATCCGCGTTCCGTCGGGGGAGTAGCGGATGCCGGTCACCACCGGAAATCTGCGGGTGATCGCCGGGCTGATATCGATCGTCTCCTCGTGCGCGCCATAGGTTGTGCCGTAGAGGACCGTCACCATCCGGAACCAGTCCGCGTAGATCTCCTCGATCGATTTGCCGGTCGCCTCCTGTACCGCGCGATCGAAATCGTACACGCCGATGCCGGAGCGGCCGCCATGAAGGATGCGGGGCACTGCCGTATCGCCGAAGCGCTGCGTGATATAGCGGACCAGCGAGTGCCCCGTCTCGTAGAGGAGCGTGCCGTCGAGTTGCCCCAGCCCATCGTAATCCAGGCGGCCATTGACGGCGGCCACGCGGAGGACTTCGTCGATATCCGTGGTCCAGCCGTCCGGCTCCATAAAGCGCGCAGTTCCCTCGTTGAACCATCGCGGGACGCCGCCGGCTATCGGGATCAGGGAGGAAAGCCATGTATTGGTGGCATGGGCGATCACGATATGCGTGAACTCGTGGGTGATCACCGCGCGGAACCATTTGGCGTGGCCGGAGGAACGGATGCCGCCGAGCTGGATATCATCCAGAATCCCCCGCATCCAGATGTAGATATGATGATCGCTGAAGGCGAACGCGTTTGGTACCTCATCCAGATCGGAGAGATAGATCATCGTCCGGTCGGGGAGTTCTGTTTTCAGATTGCCGGTCACGACCGGGTAGACCGCCTCGGCCACATCGGCCGCCTCGCGGGCGGTGCTCTCCAGGCCATCATGATAGATGATCAGGAAATGATCGGTCTGTATCTGCTGCCAGGAGACATCGGGGCGGTTGGCGCCGGTCGGAAACTGCGCGCGCGCCGCCGAGGAGATCATCAGTGCCGTTGCGGTGGCGATGAGGAGTTGAGCAAGCCGCATCTACTTCATCCGGATAATGTTTTGAAGTACGTCGCCGGCGGGCGATGCCCGCCGAGACGATTCGGATAAGCTACGGAAGGTTCGCGATCCGTGCCATACATCCATATCAGTCGAGAACGCTCTGTTTTGTATCATGGTCGCTCGCCGGAGGCCGGGCGATCGCCGTGGTTTCCGAATCCGATATTCCGATATTGTCTCCAATGATATTCCCCGTTCCCGATTATCTCCCGTTGAGTTATCACCTGTATTATGCGACTGTTCGCGAGCGGCTTCCGGAATGGTTCGCCATCGAAGGGCGGAGCTTTCCCTGGCGCTCGATAGAGCGGGCGATGAGCCGGAAGGGCGACGAGATCATCCATGATCCCTATATGATTCTGGTAAGCGAGGTGATGCTTCAGCAGACGCAGACCGCGCGCGTCGTGGAAAAGCTCCCGGAATTTCTGGCGCTTTTTCCGACGGTGGAGGCGCTCGCGTCGGCGTCGCGTGGCGATCTGATCAGGGCGTGGCGGGGGATGGGATATAATCGGCGCGCGCTCAGGCTTCAGGAGGCGGCGGTGGAAATAGTCCGGCGGCATCATGGAATATTTCCGCGAACCGTTGCCGGCCTGGAGTCGCTCCCCGGCATCGGGCGTTACACGGCGAGCGCCGTTGCCTGCTTTGCCTTCGGCGCCGATGTGCCGGTGGTCGATGTCAATATCCACCGCGTTTATTCCCGAATGTTCTTCAGGCTTATTACCGCCGAAATGACGATGCCCGCCGTCACCATCGAGCGTCTGGCAACCACGATTGTTCCGCCGGGGGACGCATATCGCTGGCATCAGGCGCTGATGGACTTCGGCGCCACCATCTGCACCGCCCGCCGCCCCGCCTGCTCGCGCTGCCCGTTGAACGATATCTGCCTTTCCGCCTTTCCACGTCCGATCGAGTTGTTCGATGCGCGGCAGGACGCGAAAAAGGAGCCCGAGATTCGCGGCGTTCCCAGGAGAATCTGGCGCGGACAGATCGTGGAGCGGCTCCGCGGCTCGCATGAGCCGATCCGGGTTTCCGAGATTATCGATTCGCTCGGCACGCCGTCGCTGTTCGATCAGTTCACGATCCCGGAACGGAGGGATCTGTTGGAGATATTCCGGAGGTTGATGGCAGAGGGATTTATAGTTCGCGGCGGCGTGGTTCGCGAGGGCGAGCTTCAGGAGGGGGATATGGTGATGCTTCCGCTGTAGCGGCAGACTGTTGAAGGACGTCATCTGCTGTGTTGGCCTTCACATTGCGGCGTCCGGGAGGACGCCGCATTCGCGCAGGTTCGGTCGCCTTGCATCTGATCGTCCTTGAAGGGGCTGCGTCTTCGAAGTACGCTGAACAACTTCGTCCGCTTCAAAAAACGTACAGCACGGAATATATTTCCGTGCTGTACGTTTTTCGATAATTATTCTATTCTATTTTCCCGAATATTCATCAAAGAATATATCGGAAAAATATTTATCCCGCTGCCTGGATAAATACCTCCACGCGCCGATTCTGCTGGCGTCCCTCGGGAGTCGTATTCGGTGCGGCCGGGCTTGCCTCACCATATCCCTTCGCCGACAGCGTCGTGCCGCTGACCTTCAGGGTGTTGACCAGATAATCCTTCACGGCCATTGCGCGCTTTTCGGAAAGAGCGAGATTATCTTCCGGCTTTCCCTGATTATCGGTATAACCATTTACGGCGATCGGGGCGGTGCCATAATGGACTGCAACGTCGCGGATTTTTTCGAGCGTCGCGCGGGCGCCGGGAAGAAGTTGCGCGTCGCCGCTTTTGAAGAGGACAGTTTCGGGGATGCCGATCGTGATGCCGTTCGGATCGCGCCGGGCCTTCATCTCCGTGAGAATCGCGTCCACCTTCGGGTCGGCCTTGATCGATGTTGTGGTCGTCACCGTGGCTGAAGTGCCGGGAGTTGTGCTTACGGTCGTCGTGGTCGTGGCCGTATGTGCCGGATCGGGATGGAGGGAATCATGCACCAGCGTCGCCGTATCCCGATCGTTCGATGGAACGTCCGGCTTCGGTTCGTGGGTACAGCCGCATACCGTCACCAGAAGCGCCGCGAGGCCCATCGATATATAGCGTGACTTCATCATCCTTTTTTCCTTGATAAAAATTGAAGTAAGGACTTTTCAGTATCTCGGGAAGAGCACAACAGCAATTATGCCACCGTCCGGTATGAACAGGGGAGTCGCATGAAATTCATCACGGAGAGGAATGCGGATGGTTGTTGTATGCGTGGAACAACATGTCGTGGGATGGACGCAGGGGTGTGACGCAGGGGTGTGACGCAGGGGTGTGACGCAGGGGTGTGACGTAGGGGTGTGACGTAGGGGCGGCTCTGAGAGCCGCCCGGACCCCGGACCCGGACCCCGGACCCGGACCCCGGACCCGGACCCCGGACCCGGACCCCGGACCCGGACCCCGGACCCGGACCCCGGACCCGGACCCCGGACCCGGACCCCGGACATGGACCCGACCCCCCGGACCCGACCCCCGGACATGGATACGGACAGACAACACCCGTTAAACAACGGAGAGATCATCCGCGGAAATTCCGTCGCGATCTCTCCGTGATTGTCAAATGCGTTCGTTCATTCCGGATCATCTCATTCCCAGTACCGTTCCTCGCGCCAGGGATCGGCGGAATTACTGTAGCCGTTCTGCTCCCAGAATCCGGGGCGATCCTTCTCCAGGAACTCCAATCCGTTCACCCATTTGGCCCCTTTCCACGCGTATCGTTTCGGGGTGAACACGCGCATCGGGCCGCCATGTTCGGAGGGGAGGGGTTCGCCGTTGAACGTGTGGGCCAGCAGCACGTCCTCATCCAGCATCCACTGGAGCGGGAGATTGGTGGTATAGCCGCCGTAGGCGTGCTGGAGCACATGCTTTGCCTGGGGCGAGACATCATCCTTGATCACTTCCCAGAAATCCCTGAAGATGACGCCGGTCCAGTCGTCATCGAAGCGGGACCAGTGGGTAACGCAGTGGAAATCCGCGTGCAGCGTGGTCTGTGGTAGCGCCATGAACTCATCCCAGGTCCAGACGCGGCGTTCGGAGACCATGCCGGTGATCTCGAATCGCCAGTCCGCGGTGTTCACCGTCTGGACGGCGCCATAGGTGAGCACGGGGAATTTCTCGGTATGAAGTTGCCCCGGAGGGAGCTTCGCCGTTCCGTAGGAGTTCTCCTTCGGAAAATCCTTTTTGTTGCTGAATAGTGACATATGCTGTACAACCTGCTTGAAATCAATAATCCGTTCGATCGAACGAGGTCGTGACGGGCATCCCCTTCCCGGCGTGCCTGTCGCCCCCGTGGCCGGGTGGGAACATACGCAAAGTGATGAACGTGGAGGAGCTTCGGGTACGTCGGAAATAGCCAGCCGATTCCGTACGGCCGGCAACGGAGCCGCCCCTGTAAGCTTTTGGCATCGGGATTCGTTATACCGGGAAATCACATCCCCGCGCGTTGGCGCATCGATACATCAGGCATTGTTTCAATCAGCACCGCAACGCGCTGCCGATTCTCGAAGCTCTTCAGGCTCCCGGTATCCAATATTTATATTTCCTCCTATCTTTTCTGAGATCACCGGGGGTCTGAAGATATTTTGAAGAGATGGTTTCAGTGTACGTCGTGGCGTGCGCTCTTCGTTGACTCGTTTCCGGATTTCAATTCCGGATCGCCGGTTACAGCACTGCCCGAGGTCATCATGACGCCGGGCAGTTTTCGTATCGCGTGAGGAAGCCTCGGGACAATCAATTCATCGAAGCCTGCAATCGTTCCGCTGCCTGCAACGCCTGCTTGTATCCCGGTTCCAGCTCCGCCGCGTGGAGATATTCCCGAATCGCGTCGCGGATATCCCCCAGGCGCTCGTAGGCGCGGCCAAGGTTGAAATGCGGATAGTGACGCGCGTCGTACCGGGGGGCGGAGCATGCCTGCTGGAGCCATTCCACCGCCTCCTCGAACTTGCCGAGCCGGATCAGATAGGCGCCGATATCGTTGTACGGGTTGCCGAAATCGGGATCGAGATCGATCGCGATTCTGCACTGCTCGATCGCCTTCCGCAGATCCCCCTTGTAGGAATAGCTCCAGCCGAGAAATGTGTGCGCCTCGGCGGTCGGATGCAGCTCGATCGATTTCTGATAGAGATCGATTGCCGCGTCCAGATTCCCCTTCATCTGGAGGGAATATGCCTGCTGAAAGTAGCGTCGCGCCTCTTCATCAGTGGAATGTGACATACGTATTGTGTTCAGTTCGATTGATCGTTCCAGGGGGTCAGAGCATCCCGCTCCGTTTTCGGATAACCCATTCGATGGCGAACGCCATCAGCGCGGCGGCGAGCACCCACGGATAGTTCCAGAGCGGTGTATCGTTCCGTGATTCCAGCGAGCGGGGGGCAAACCCCTTGTTTGCCAGGATATCATCGGCAAGGCTCCCGGTCTGCCGGGGCGTGTAGAATCGCCCGCCGGTCCGGGTTGCGATCGAGCGGAGAAGTTCCGCGTTCATCGATGGCTGAAGGAACTCCAGCCCCACCTCACCGATGGTAAACCGCCCTTCATCCCGCCCGATCTCTTTTCCGTTGGCGGTCGCCTTCCCGCCGAAACTGTAATCTCCGGCCGGCAGATTCCCGAGCGTCCCCTCGTACCGGCCGCTGCCGGCGGGGGCCAGCGTCACGGTATAATTCTTCTCATTGCCACGCACATCCACCACCACCTGCGCGTCGTTCAACGGGTTGAAGCTCTCGTCGTAGACCTGCGCCAGAATCCTGACCGGCTCGCCGAGGTTGTAGATCTGCTTGCTGGTGACGATCCGCACCTGCCTGTTCTCCTCCCGCACCGCCAGCCAGCGGAGGGAATTGGAGATGAAATCCTCCAGCACACCCGGAAGGGCATCGCCGCGCTCCTGGCGTGGCCCCTCCCCCAGAAGCTGCCAGCGATAGATTCCGTAGCCCAGCACCACCATCGAACGGCTCCGACCCAGCTTTCGCGCCACGATCAGCGGATCATCAAGATGCGCGTTTCCCAGCCGCGCCCGTGCCAGCACCTCCGCCTCCGGCTTCGCCCGCGCCGTGGTTTCGCTCCGGTAGATCGGCGGAAGCTGATCCCATCCCTCCATCTTCCGCACCCTGGTGATCGGGTTGTTCTTCCCCTCCTCTGTGATGTCGGCAAATACCTGCATCTCCGCCGGTCGCTGCGGGCCGAATGTCACCGGCAGGAGCGATTCCAGCTCCTTCAGCCGGTTGATATCCACGGTGTTGCCAAGGATCACGAAGAGGGGGATGTTCGATCCCTCCGCCATCGACTTGATCTGCCGGATGGCGTCCGGGGAGCTTGTGGATGTGGGGAAATCGACCAGGACGATCGCCTCGGCATCCTTGAACGCGGCGGCATCCAGCTTCCCCTCGATAAAATCAGGCCCCCCTTTCTGCACGAAGCTCTTCACCTCGATGTTCGGATCGACCGAGAGAAGACGCCGGAGAAACGCCACGTCAGGGTTGGGGGCGCCGGAGATCATCACATAGCGACGCTTGTTCGATTTCACCTTCACGAACGCCGTGCGGCTGTTGTTCTTCGGGGTCAGCTCCTGGCCGCCGCCGCCGATCTCCGCCCGCAGTTTCGCGATTCCCTCGGAGTGCGGCTTGTAGAGAAAGTTCGCGGTATACTCGTTTGTGCCGGCGGCCAGCGCTATCTGCTGGCTGGAGACCACGCCGTTGTCGTCACGGAGGGTGAGCGTGGCGGTGCCGTCGGTATATCCGGCCGATTTCACGCGGACCTCCACCGGAAGCTCGGTCCCCAGATAGGCGATCTCGTTGGTGAAAATCTGCTGTACCGAGAGATCGCGCGGCTCGATGGAATCCCCCATGCCGACCGCGTAGACCGGAACGCCAAGCCCTTCGGCGGCGAAGAGGGGATTGGCTCCCGTGTTATAGCGACCGTCCGACATCACCACGACCGCCCTGATATTCTTCCGCCTGAGCGAATCGGCCGTCAGCGTAAACGGGCTCTCCATCCGGGTTTCGCTCCCGAGCGCCCGCAGGCTGTCCGGGCGATACACGGCAAGCTGTTTCGCGGAATCCGAGAAGGTCACGAACCGTATCCGATCCGCCAGCTTCGATCCAGCCAGCCGCGTGGCGATGGCGCGCGCCTCGGCAATCCGGGAGGAATCGCTCCCCGCCAGCGTCATGCTCTCCGAGTTGTCGATCGCCACAACGACCTCCGGCTCCTCCGCGTTGATCTTCAACAGCGACAGAACCGGCTCGAACAACGCCAGAAGGAGAAGGCCGATGCCGAGCGTGCGGAGCGTGATCAGGGTCCAGCGACGGAACGGTGGGACCGGCGGAGATGTGCGCCGGTAGGAATAGATCGCGAAGGCGAGTGCCCCCAGTATCACCAGGGCAACTATCCAGGGACTTGCGGCCAGACCGAGAGTATATCCTTTCACAACGTAGCTTGGATCCGATGGAGAACCGGCCATTCCGCCGATGACTACCCGCTTGGGGGACGTACCGGGAGGAACCTGTATCACAACGCCCGAACCGGCCGGCCGATCAGCCTGCCGTGCGATCGACCCCGAAAGGGGCATCAGACCGACGTGCCCGGGGGCATTTGAGTGCAGCGCCTTCCCGGCTGCCGGGAAGGCGGCAATTCTTCAAATATACGGCGGCATCTCTTCCAACGATCAGAATTACCGGGCACGTATCCGGCCGATCGATAAACCGGACGCGCAACGCCCGCCGCCGGGGATGAAATTCACATTGAGACACGATCAATCGGCCGCAATGCTTCCGCCGGGAGCTTCCGGGGCCGTATCTTGATGGCTATTATGCCGCGTACCATTCTTGCCATAGAATCATCCTGCGATGATACCTCCGCCTCGGTTGTCGTGGAGGGGGCGATCGCCTCGCTGATCATCTCGTCGCAGGCCGACCACAATACGTGGGGCGGCGTCGTGCCGGAGCTTGCCTCCCGCGCGCATGTCACGGCGATCGCGCCGGTGATCCGGGAGGCGATCGCGAAGGGAAATGCGTCATGGAGCGATCTTGTCGCCGTGGCAGTTACCACGGAGCCGGGGCTGGTCGGCTCACTCCTGGTCGGGGTGAACGCGGCAAAGGGGATCGCGGTTTCACTCGGCATCCCGCTGATCGCGGTCAATCATATCGAGGCACACCTTCTTTCGGTGCTTATCGACCAGCCGGACGCGGAATTTCCCTATCTCGGCATGGTGGTTTCCGGCGGCCATACGCTCCTTTATAATGTGAAGGCGCCGGGGGAGTATCAGCTCCTGGGCGCCACCCGCGATGATGCCGCGGGCGAGGCGTTCGACAAGGGGGCGAAGCTGCTGGGGCTTGGATATCCGGGAGGGCCGGCGATCGACCGGCTGGCCGCCGATGGAAATCCCTCGGCGCACCGTTTTCCCAGGGGGCTTATCAAGGATTCCCGGAATGACTTCAGCTTCAGCGGGTTGAAGACATCGCTCCGGTATTTTCTCCGCGATCATTATCCCGATGCCCTTCCGACCGGAACGGAGCTTGCCGATATCTGCGCGTCGTACCAGGAGGCGATCGTCGATACGCTCGCCGGCACCGCATTCCGCGTCGCCGCCGATCTTGGCCTGAAACGGCTGGCGGTGGTGGGGGGGGTTGCCGCCAACTCCAGGCTCCGCGCGGTGTTCGCGGCGCGAGCGGAGGAGAAGGGGCTTGCGCTCTACAGCGTCCGGCCGATTCACGGCACCGACAACGCGGCGATGATCGGCATCGTCGGGTGGCATAAATTCCTCAACGGCGTTGTTTCTCCGCTGACGGTTACGGCGCGATCCGCGATGATCAGGGCCGAAAGAAAAGGGAAGGGGGGAGATGCCGATGCTCCGGCGTCCCGAACCCGCATCCCGGAGCCGGACGCCGACATCGAATAGCATCGTCACCGTTCCGACAGTTCTCATGCCCGTCGCGATATTCCGCGCGGCGGGCGGTTCCATCGATCTCAATTCCTATTCGCTTGAATCAATCTGGAGAGCACGAGCGCAAACCTGACGCGCCACGTTCCGGCCTTTCCCGGTTTCGCCTCGGGCATTGCGGCGATCTTCTCGTCGCGGTGCTGGAGCGCCCGCAAACCCCGGCCGATCTTACCATCAGCCGCTTCTTCGCGGCCAATCGCTATCTGGGCTCGCACGATCGCGGCTTTATCTCCGATGCGGTCTACGGCACGCTCCGGGAGCTGCTCCGGCTGGAGTTCATCCTTGGCGATTTCCTCACCAACGCCGCCGGCGAGCGCTATGTGGCGATCCTCCTTTATGCGTTCTTCACCGATCGCGGCGATCCTATCGACGACGCCACCGCGCGCGAGCTGCTCGGCCTGAGCGATAACGAGATCAACCACGCCCGCCGCCTGCTGCGAGATGCCCCGGCCAGGATCGACGCGCTGCCGGAAACCGAGCGGATAGCGGTCACGACCAGTCTTCCCACGTGGTTTGTGGAGCGGGTGCTGGAACAGATGGGGACGGATGAGGGGGAGGCGCTCCTTGGGTCGCTCTCCGGTCAGGCTCCGATCACGCTCCGCGCCAACACGCTTGTCGCCGGCCGCGAGAGGCTTGCCGCCGCGCTGGCCGCGCAGAATATCCCTTCAACGCCCGGCCTCTACGCCCCCGACGCGCTGCTGCTGAACCGGCGGCTGAACGCCAATGCGATACCGGAGTTCAAGCAGGGGTGGTTCGAGATTCAGGATGAGGGGAGCCAGTTGCTCTCCACGATTCTCGATCCGCATCCGAACTGGCATGTCTTCGATGCCTGCGCCGGGGCGGGGGGGAAATCGTTACATCTGGCCGCGATCATGAAGGGGCGTGGCTCGATCTCCGCGCACGATATCAACGAGCGACGGCTGATGGAGATCCGCCCCAGGCTGCGGAGAAGCACCGCTCAGAATATCCGCGTGATGAGCCACGACCACTATCTGGAAAACCGGAAGAAGCTGGCCGGGATGTACGACGCGGTGATGATCGATGCCCCATGCTCCGGCGCGGGCGTCCTTCGGAGAAATCCCGGCGCGCGCCTTACGTTCCAGCCGGAAATGGTCAATCGCCTGACGGAGATTCAGGGGACGATCCTTCATGAATATAGCTGGCTGGTGAAGCCCGGCGGCCTTCTTCTCTACGCCACATGCTCGCTGCTGCGCGAGGAAAATGAGGCGCAGGTGGAGCGATTTCTTGCCGGCAACACCGGCTGGCGACACGAGCCGGTGAATGCCCCGGAGGGGATGATCACCTCGGAGGGCTATTTCCGTTCGTTTCCGCATCTCCACGGAACCGATGCGTTTTTCGGCGCGCTTCTCCGGCGGAAATAAGCTGGCGAACGGGGGATGATATCGCCGGCACTCCGGTTACGACGCCCGCAGCGGCGTGTCATCGATCTGTTCCGGCGGATATCATCCGAATCATCGAGGGAGAGCCTATCATGAACATGCAGCGCGCGTTATCCATCTTCCCGGCGCTTCTCGCGATTTCGCTTCTCGGCGGTTGCGCCACTGATCCCGCCACGCTGACGCCCGGCCTTCAGTATCAGGGGGGAGCAGGCGGCTGCGGCGATATCTACATCACCAGCAGCAATGCCGCGCGCACGGAATACCTCGTCATCGATGCCCGTCGCGATCAGTTGGCGCTCGGCACCGCCCCGAAAACATTTGATCTGGCGCAATCGCCCGGCGGCCTCTCCATCACGATCGATCTCTACGCCTACGCCCCCACGCTCCCGAAATACTGCAACGATGTCATCTCCGCCAACGATCTCAAACCGGCGACCTGGAAGGCGATTTCCGGCTCCGCCACCATCACTCTTTCCACCGACAGCATCCCTTCCGGCAATACCTACACCGCCACCGTGACGCTGAAGAACGTGGTATTCCGCGACCCTTCCGGCGGCCGGCAGGTGACGTTGGCGGAGCAGATGCTGAAGAATGTGGTTGTGGGATGGTATCCCGGCTGATCAGCAGACTGTGGAAGGACGACATCCGCCGCCGCGTTGGCGGAAATATCTTCCCAAGCCCCGGAGGGGCGCAATCCCTGGTGCTCGGGGCGATCCCACGAGCACATTTGCCGGATACAACAAGAAGCGCCCACGGGAGAATGATCTTCCATGAGCGCTTCTTTTGGTACTTATATACTTAGTTCAGTTCTGACTGAAAGATTAGCCCTGGATTCTCTATGATCTCCAAGGCTAATCTCCAGAATATGACTACCTGTTCTTCCTAGGAACTTTTTTTGGCTTAGAAGTGTCGCTCTCCGTAATCAACCTAAGAGGTTTAGGTTCCGGCTTGACAGGCTTCTCTGGGGGTTGTGGATCTGGCACGTTCTTTTTCGCCATTGATGAATCCCTCGATGTAGGATATGTGGGAGATATTGAAGTGGGAGGCGTAGTAGATATAGTAGATACAGTAGCCTTAATGATAAAAAAAGGTGCAGCCACAAGAAGTGACATTGCGGCAGTCGTTGTCAGCCAACCTATAGCCTTGCTATATAAGTCTGCCCTCAATTTATTTTTTGAACTATTCGTAGCAGCAGCTTTGCAATATTGCTCAATAAGATAAACGTCCATTTCGCTCTCTATTTCGATTGGGATCTCCGGCAACAGTTGCTTGCTTGCATCAACGGATGCGTTATAGATTGGCAATTGATCGTTATACGACTGGATCTCGTCTTTATGTGCTAATAATTCATCGTATTGATCTCTAATGTTTGCGGCATCAGGCATATATCCATATTTATGACCGATGAGGAATCGGCGAATATAACACACCGCGATGACACCTGCTAATCCGGTCAAGACTAACAATCCATACACAACCCAATGCATAGGTGTAATCAAACCAACAGGTATATTAGTAGCATAATAAGCAACGATAGCGGCTACCAGAGTAAAGATTGAAAGAAGCGTATTAGTACGGGATGTGATTTCGTTCTTAAGATTGAGTTCACGTTCATATCCCTTATCTATTAATTGAAATAAATATTTGTGTTTACTCTCGCCAAGAGATGTCGTGTTCATTGTGTGGATAGATTAATTTATTACAGCGCAACTGATATCAGGCTGATATAGTATATAGCAAACATCGAAGATTTGCAAATGAGAACAAAGCTCAACCTCAATAGGCCAGTGAGGGAAGGCTCATGTCCCCAAAGGGTTCTTGACAACGTTTGCAATGCTTCTTATCTTCCCGTATGCCAAGGAAGAACCCAAAAGGACCACTTGCAACGCTTCAAGATCTTGCCAAGGACTTTGCTAATCCTGAGACGTGTATCATGTTGGTGGCGGCTGCGCGCTGGCCGGATGGTGTGCAGTGTCCCCGGTGTGGTTCGAAGGAATCCCATATCTATATCCAGACGCGAAGGATGTGGGAATGTAAAGGATGCCGTAAGCAATTTGGAGTAAAGTTCGGGACGATTTTCGAAAGTTCCCGATTGAGCTTGGACAAATGGTTAATGGCTTTTTGGCTCTTGGTCAATGCCAAGAACGGAATCTCTTCTTGCGAGCTTTCCAGAGCATTGGGAGTGACCCAGAAGACCGCATGGTTCCTTCTACAACGAATCCGCTACAGCCTCCATATCGAATCACATGATGAGAAATTGTCCGGGATCGTAGAGGTTGACGAAACATACATTGGTGGCAAGGCCCGGAATATGCACAAGGGTAAGAAAGATGTGAAGATCAAGGGGCGTGGAGCAACTGGGAAGGCTATTGTCATGGGCCTGCTAGAGCGACATGGTGAAATCCGTACAAAGGTTGTTGGTGATATCAAAAGGAAGACGCTTCAAGACGAAATCATTGCCAATGTCGAACTGGGTTCAGAAGTCCATACGGATCAACTGGCATCGTATCGTGGGATCGATCCTGAATATGTTCACAATGTTGTGAACCATGCCGAAACGTATGTGAATGGTCACGTTTATACGAATGGTTTGGAAAACTTCTGGAGCCTCTTGAAGAGAACCATTGGAGGAACGTATACGAGTTGCGAACCCTTCCATCTCTTCCGATATCTTGATGAACAGATGTACAGGTTTAACACTAGAAAGGGAGATGATCGCGATAGGTTTGTCAAATCGATAGGAACAGTAGTGGGCAAGCGGTTGTCGTACCGACGATTGATCGGAGAAGAGGAGAATGTGAAGCCAAGACGGGCCGTGGTGAGAAGATTGTCAATGGTCTGCTATGTCAATCCGAAGGCTCCCAAGAAGTACCGAAATCTGATTGTCAACTCTGCAAGAAGTTCTTCAGGAAACACCGCGATTATTCTGAAGGATTCCAAAGATCCCAAACTTATCTGGTATCGTTACAAAGGGATCGAAGCTTGGACATCTCCGGCCTATAAGCGCCGGTATGGTTCACTATAGGCTTTCGTGAGCTTGTCCAAGAAGCCCCGCTAATCTCCAGCACCCATCCGTCGCATTACTTCGTCCATCAACTCCCCTGGCGTCATGTGCAGCTTTACAGCGAGATGGATGATGTTCCGTAAACACACCTGGACCTTCCCCAATTCCAGCTTCGAGACATAAGAGCGATCCACCGACTGATCATCCTCAAGATCAGCTTGGGTGAGCTTCAAAGCCTTCCTGCGTTCTCTAAGAATTTGAGCAAAGGCGAGTTCCGGCGTGAGCTTCTTTCCAGCCGGAAGTTTCAAGGGTACTAGAGGTCGTGCCATAGCTTTGAAAGCTATCGGGCACCCCAAGTTTATTTTGGGCGTATGTTCCCAAACCCTAGATCTTTTGCTATATTGCCACATGCCCTCCCATCCATCATACATCCACATCACGAGGGAGAAATCGCTATGGGGTTGAAGGAAGATGAGCAGTATGTGAAGCAGAAGAATCGCAAAGCGTGGAAGTGGGCCATCCTGATTCTGCTGGCCGTAGCAGGATGGGTTCTGATCAAAGGAGCTATGCATCACTAATAATTCATGAGATCGGCAAGGGATCAGATATGATGCCGATCCCTTGCCGATGATCTTGAAAATATCTCGAATGTATCACGCCATCAATAGGAGGAAGTCATGGAAGCAGAACCACACGCAACAACCAATGGCAATTCAACCGATAAGCTATCAGCTTGGCGTCCCGCTATAAAGCTGGCAACAATACTCCTGATAATCTTCAATACTGCGATGATCATCATCGTAGACTTGGGAACCCATTTGGATATTGTCGAAATATCTCATGCGATTCCCTATAGAGGATTCTTTGGATCCATTCTTTACGAGGGAATACCCCTTATCTGCACCTTGTTTCTCACATTTATGAGAAAGGATACAGTGGGTGTGCTGGTCGGGTCAGCATTGGTCGCGGCATTTTACGTTTTCATCTACATCATTTGATAACATCCAGGGAGGAAAAGGTTATGGGACGGTCAATGAAAGTTGTGGAAGATGTTCATCCGGTTCATGATATCGAAGATCCTTCGACAATTCTTTTAGAGCTTGGGGAAACAACAGGATCGATAGGCAAGGCCGAGATTGAAGAATCTGTCCGGAAGTTCATCGAATACCATTTGGTCCATACAGATTCGGGAACACTTTATATCTATTTCAAACAGTTGGAGTACGCGGTCAAGACCGGAATCGAAAATTTGAAAGATCCGGCATTCGATTCCCTTGGCAAACTTCTCGGTGGTGCGACATCGGGGAAGATCCTGGGGCATGAGATTGTACTGGCATATCCGAATGAATGGCACTACAGTCCAGCAGTCGATGCCCTGAAGAATCGACAAAAATTAGAAATCGTAGGACTTCAAAATGAAGAGAAGATTGCAGGTATTGCCAAGCAGATTCCAGGGAAAGCAAGACTGACCATTACCTTGAAAGAGGGATAGCTTCGGATCATTGGGTATTATCAACGAAAAAGGGAGCTACTTCCGTAGCCCCCTTTTCGTCGTTTCTTGTTTTGATTGTTGAAGATGTCTTGATCGATTCTATGGCCTTGTCGTATTTTTCGATTTTTCTTTTTCGTTCTTCAATCTTCTCGGCAACCATCCGAAGTATTTCAGGATTTCGCTTCTGGACCCCTTGCCGGATTGCCTGCCGGGATATCCCTTTCTCCCTAGCAATCTCGGCGTAAATGCCCCTGAATGGCCCTCGTGACATCTCCATCATCGTCTTGTCGGTTATATGCCTGGATTGTGTTGATGGGGCAAGATACGAAGAATTTTGAAAAGGACTGACAGTCCTTTAGGCGATGGTGGTAGGTGGGTAGCTTCGGGGTATGTCAAAGAGTCCCAAGCCCGAAGAATCTATTACCCCGGAACAAGCCTTCGCAACCGTTATCAGGAAGCGAAGACTGGAACTCGGTATGCGTCAGCTTGATCTCGCTGCCAGTAACGAGCTTGATCCGTCATATGTGTCCAAGCTGGAACTTGGCAAACGTCAACCAAGTTTGAGAACCATCCTTCTTCTCGCCAGATTATTGAAAACAACTCCTGGAGCGCTTCTTGATCCTATAGCCGAGATATTGGAGAATCACTAAAATCAGAGAGGTTTTTGGACATCTCACCTAATCTTGCAGGGTACACAAAGATGTACTCTTGACATCTGATTCAATTGATTATAATTGAATAATTCGTTGTATCTATCACGAGAATCATTTGTAAACTGCTATGGCTAACTTCTATACCATTCCTCCTGCCACTTGGGATCACTTCATTTTGACCTACGATATAGGTGAAGATACCGAGGCGCGTAAGTCTTTGAAACCTTATATAAACCACGAAACTAGTGTTAAACTCTCCGAGTCTTGTTACCTTATTAGGTTGCAACCTGCTTCGGATGAGACGCCATATACTACAAACGCAAATCGGATTGTTGGCGATGTTAAAGATCACCTGAATCCAGGTGATAGATTGGCCTTGGTATATTTAAATACCACCAATAGAAGCACTGGGCAGGCTTCGTGCATTTACTTCACATATGGAGAAGAACTTAAGGAAAAACTTCCACAACATTATCCCCATATGGACTGCAAGGCCATCTAGCCGGTTCGGTGTTCCCCCACTCATTGATGTATTCAATCCATACTCGTAAGGATTGAAGAAAACGTGTTGTGGCCCCACCCATCGGATAAAATTTATATTTGCACTTGTTCTCTATTCGTATCCTGATAGCCCTCTCGCATCTATCTCTTTCTTCAGGAACGTTCTTGCTGGCTATCTCAATCCATCTAACAAGGCCATCGAGAATTGCCTTATCACCTTCATTATCAGGAATATACTCATGGACCGTACTATATTCCTCGGTTTTATACTCTTGAATAGTCATTTAATATTGAAATTTTGATATGAATGATATATATATCGAAAACAATTTTAAATATTTCATGAGCGCAGAAAATTTCAAGGGTAAGCATGTGATGTCGTTCTTGGATTTTATCACCGAAACCTCTACCGGACCATTCGGCCTAAATCCTGAGATCAAGATTCGCTACCACAAGACCGAGAAGGGCCTGACCGACCAACCTACAATCCTTCCCAAACCCCTTCAGAAAAATGTTAAAGGAACTGGGGAGGTTGAGGAGGATTTGGAAGGGATTGAAAATGTTGAGGATGTCGCGGAAGATTGATTCAGATTACCAATACTCCTATCTTGTTTAAGATGAAAGATGGTAAGGATGACGTAGGCACGCCAGCACTATAAATGTTCCATCACATGAACAAAATACAGCGCTATTTCAATAGTCTTGCAAAGCAGATCGCTATACAAGCAGAAGTGGCTGGCATCTCAACACATCGGCCTGATATCGGGACGAATCGAGAAACCATTGTTCAATTGTTCCTTAATAAACATTTGCCCAGAAGATTGAACGCTTCTATTGGCGGACAGATCATTGGTTGTGATGGCAAAGAATCTGGACAAATAGATATTATCGTTTCTAGTGATATCGCTGTACGGTTTGAAGAAAATGAGAGGACTTTCGTGACTGCTGAGAGTGTTGGGGCTGCAATATCCGTTAAAAGCTATTTAGACAAGGCAGCCGTGGAAGATTCTCTACTTAATCTTGCCAGCATCCCGCAGATCAGCCCGGCAGTTCTGGAAGTCAACTTCGCAAACAACGGCTTCGACAAATTTATCAAATCTCATCCTTCACTATATATATTTGCTTATGATGGAATACAGCTTGAAACATGCTTAGGCCACGTGCAAAATTTTTATGCGACACATCCAGATATCCCGTTAAACCGATATCCAAAAGGTATATTTGTGAATTGTCAGTACATGATCACATTTCAGCAAAATGTAAATAAAACATTAGCTGGCGTAATTATACCATCTAGAACATTTTATGGGGCATCTTTAGACAAAACCATTATTGGATATCCGTTGATTAGCCTAATTAATGATGTTTGTCAATACACAACTTGGTTGCCTGTTTTGACTATTACCTTCTCTTCTTATTTTACCAATGGATCTGGCTTGCCTGTGGACCTTGTTTGATTTATCAAAACACCCAACCGACACGAGTATCCAATAATTTTCCATCCTAAGCCCCTCTAACTGACCTAAGTATATAAGTACCCTTCTTTTCATCCTGCCATCAACGCTACCGCGTAATCTTGATCTGCTGCTCGGTCGAACCCGTTTCGGTGCTCAGCCGGCAGAGATAGGTGCCGCTTGGAACCCGCTTTCCGTTGGCGTACTGACCGTTCCAGACGATCTGATGGCTTCCCGCGGTCATATCGGTCTTCGGGAGAAGCTCGGTCACGGGCCGGCCGCTGGCGTCGAAGATCGTGATGCCGACCCTGCTGTCGGCCGGGAGGGCATAGCTGATCGTGGTCATCGCCGCCGATGGGTTCGGATGAACTCCCAGGTTGAACGTGCTCGACAGAACGCCATCGGTCACCGCGCGCTTCCCGCCTCCCTCACCGCCGCCGTTCGACAGATCGATGATATACTGCTCACCACCGAGCGGATCGGCCGATCCCGCCTCATACTGCGTGATATCCCAGTGGAACGTGCCGACGTTCTGATCCGGATTGATTGTGAAGATCACATGGATGGTGGCCTCCTCTCCGGGATTCATGGTGATGTTTTCGATTTGCGCGTTCAACGCGGTGACGTTGACGGTGGTGTTGTCGGCATCATTGGGGTTGACGGGCGTGACGCCGGTTCCCTGCTGTCCGCCGTCGGTCCACTCCCTGAACAGATCCGGTCCAAGGTCGATCTGGATGGTGCCATGATTCGTGAATGGATCGTTGATCTCCGCGGGATCGATATCGAGATGAAGCGCCATTGTCATCAGCTGGTTCTCCGGGTTGCGGACCTGGAGCGGGCATTTGTGGCCGGTTCCACCCGTGATCGAGCAATTCTTCCAGGCGATGTTGTTGTTGTTCCTCGTGTTGTCCAGCACCAGAGGACCCTCGGTAAATGTCATCGGGTCCTCGTTCGATTCGAATCGGGCCAGAAGGCAGAAATGCCGTGCGTCCGGATCGCAGAAATCTCCGGGATTCGGGACTGTGCTCCAGGGGATCATGGCGGTAATCGTGCCCCCCGCTCCAAGACCGCTTATGGCATATGTGCCGATCTCATCACCATACGTCGTTGTTCCCGGCCCAAGGCAGCTTGGAAGATAATTCGCCACCCAGCTTGTCGGCCAGGTAAGCCCCGTGGATGCCTTTGCGAAATACACATGGAGCGTGCCGTTGTTGAGTGTTCCGGTGCCGATATTCTCAAGGTTGACATAGACATAGTTGGTCTGCCCGGCAAGCGGCGATTGATGCGTGAGCAACCCGTCCGCCACGTTCCGAACCCAGATCGCCGAGCTTGTCCAGAAACTGCCGCCGCACGCCGTGGAGTTCGGCTCCGCACCGATATCGGCGGGGCAGTCCCTGATCAGGATGTTGGGATGACCGGCCGCGAACGAGGCCGAGGCGCTCAGCAGCACGCCGAGCACGGCGAGTGAAAATGCGCGGGCATGGCTGTGAATCGCGCTCCGCAGTAAATGTGGAAACCGCATCGGGAACCTCCATTGAATTGAGATAAGTGTAATGGCATGGCGGATAATCCCGAAATTCTCAGCCGGTGATGCCGCGATGAAAATATCGCGAGACCATCGGTGGAAAATTCCTGTTACTATTCGCTCGCCGGAAACATGCGAGACATGGAAATTGCTGGCACTTGCATCGCCGGGAGCTGGGTGGCAAGAGAAGTCAGGTCTACACGAAATTCATCGTACCATTGATCGGGACGAATTAATAATATTATTTACCGCAATGCGCTGCGCGGAATTATCTCCACGAACGAGGGAAATGTTCAATCGCGCGGCCGTGCATTCGTTGGAATCATCTGATGTAATGGGTCGGAGGTTTTTGCTGCAGAACATCGTTCGGACTTCCTCCATCAGCCGGGGGATTATGATGTATGGACAGATCGAGTAACCCACAAAAATACGGTGGCGATGAGCAGCGCGGGAGTACATCTTTGTGTACTCCCGCGATGGAGCCGTTCGGGGCATGCCGTGAATATCCGGCGTCGGTCTGTAGCCTTTATCTTCGGATGCGCTATTTATCAATATTATCGACTGTCAGGTTGGCCCCACGATATGAGGATGGAATTGGTGATATCATATTGCCATGCTTCGCAGACCGGGCCGAACAAAAAAAAGCGCCATCGAATGATGACGCTTTAATGCGGTTGCGTTCTGATGAATCGGCGGATAGCTGGTCGCTATCGGGGATCACCCTGTTCAGGCTATCAAATCATTATCAGTGGAGTTTTTCCCGGTAGCGGCCCCTGTCGTGTCCGCAAACGCCGGTGGCTGGGATTTCCGGTTCCGGTAATAGAGGTAGATCGGGATGCCGAGCAGCACCAGAAAAATCCCGAACGCCGAGTTGATGATCGCCGGTTTTCCGGCCGCCACCGCCGTGTTGTATCCGTCGATATCGTTATACACCGTCAGCCCCAGATAGATGATCGCGAAGACGACGAAGATCGCCGGGATCAGCGGGTAGCCGGGAACCTTGTAGGGGCGCGCCGTGCCGGGCTCCTTCCGTCGCAGGACGAACAGCCCGTACGCTCCGGCCGCGTAGAACAGCCAGCTCACGAAGATCAGCGTGTCGGTAAGGGTGTCGAATGTGCCGCTGAACAGCAGCAGCACGCTCCACGCACACTGCACGAAGAGGGAGGCGGCCGGCGTATGATAGCGCGGATGCGCGTTCCCCAGGAACTTCGGAAAAACATTATGCCGCGCCATCGAAAAATAGACGCGGGCGCTGGCAAGGATTGTCCCGTTGGTTGTTCCGAATGTGGAGACCAGCACCGCCGCCGCTATCCACTTGCCGCCGCCGCTGAAGAATTTCTCCGCGGTATCGGCGGCCACCAGCTTCGACGAGGCCATCGCGTCGATCGGGAGGACCCAGCAGTAGGCCAGGTTGATCAGAAGATACACCACGATGATGATCGCCATCCCCACGATGAGCGCGCGCGGAATATTCCGCTGCGGCGATTTCACTTCCCCCGCGATATATGTCACATTGTTCCAGCCGTCGTATGCCCAGAACGCCCCGCCCAGCGCCGCCGCGATTGCGAGCGCCTTCACCAGCATCCCGCCATCGCCGCTCGGTGGATGAATCAGGCTGCCGGCCGTCGCGTTGGCCGCCGAACCCGCGCCGGGAACCAGAAAGGCCATCACCACCAGCGTCAGCATCGCGGCGATTTTCGATACGGTGAAAATATTCTGAACAATGCCGCCGAATTTCACGCCGAGATAATTGACGAACGTCAGCAGGATGATCAGCGCCGCCGCGATTCCCTTGACGCCTATATCAGCCAGCGGGTGAATATCCCCGATAAAGGGGAGGTGAACCGTCATCGCCTCGCTCGCGGCGCCCAGATGAAACGGGTTGAAGAATTTGCTGCAATACTCGGCAAAGACGTAGGCGATGCTGGCGATCGAGCCGGTCTGAATCACCGCGAACACCGCCCAGCCGTAGAGATATGCGCTGAACGATCCGTACATCCGGCCGAAGTAGACATACTGCCCCCCCGTCTCGGGGATCATCCCCGCCACCTCCGCGTTGGTAAGCGCGCCGAAGAGGGTGATGATGCCGGCAAGCGCCCAGACGCCAAGCAGAATCATCGGCGATCCGAGCCCCGCGCCGACCAGATCTCCCGCCATTCCTCCCGGTTTTCGGAAGATGCCGGAGCCGATCACCGCCCCCACCACGATCATGGTTGTCGTAAAAAGCCCGAGCGCCGGTCGCAGTCCTATATTCGACTGCCGGGCTTCCGCGTTGTGGTCAGCCTGTTGTTGTGCCACGGTGGGTCCGTTTGGTATCAGTTATCGATGGTTGACGGCCGGGCATCTTCCCCCGGCCGCGCCGTTTGTGGTCAGGTGGTCCTACTGCGATATCCCTTCGAGTATTCCCGGCGGCAGCATCCAGAGGAGCGATCCCGTCACCGAAGGCGAGAACCGGTAGAGTTCGATCGCCGTCACCGATGCCTTCTTCACGTCGACCGAGAGCTGTCCCCCCGCGCAGATGCCGCTGATAAAGCCCCCCATGCTCGGCTCGTGCCCGGTCAGCAGAAGCGAGCCGATATCGTTGTTCTCCTTGATAAGATCGCTCACGTCCGGGTACCGTCCCTGCGGAAGCAGCCGCTGGTCGAACAAGATCTCCTGGTCGTGACCGGTGATCCTCGAAACGATTTCCGCCGTCTGCCGCGCCCGGAGATACGGGCTGGAGATGATCCGGTCGAACGTAAGCCCGGCCTTGTGAAGGCCCTTCGCCACCATCGCGGTGCGGAGCGTCCCCTGCTGCGTCAGCTCGCGACCCGCGTCCCCCTGCGAAGAAGTTTCCTCCGCGATTCCGTGACGCATCAGATAGATAAGCATCGGTTATTCGTGCAAATGAAGCGGCGGCCCGCGTGCAGGATGCCGTAAGGAGATCGGCGGGCTGATCGCTCGGCGCAAGCTACGGCGGCAGGCCGATAGCACAAGCGGTTTTTTGGTTCGATTCGCCGATATCTTACATTGGCCCGACAGGCGAAGCAATCATTTCAAAACCGGGAACGCGATGAGCAGAATGCCCAAACCTCCGAAGACCTACCTGAAGTTCGTGGCGCGTTATCCCGAGCTTGAAAAGGCGTGGCGGTCGATCAACGATGCCGGCGAACAGGGGCCGCTCGACGAACGAACCCGCCGTCTGATCAAGCTGGCGGTCGCCATCGGAGCCATGCGGGAAGGGGCCGTCCACTCGTCGGCGCGGAAAGGGCTGGCGATGGGGATCACGGCCGAGGAGATGGAGCAGGTCGTCGCGCTCGCCGCCGGAACGCTCGGCATGCCATCCACCGTCGCCGTCTATTCCTGGATTCATGATACGATCGACAAGCAGGATGAGTGATTTCGCGACGCGGCCGGCCGCAATCGCGATCATGGCCGGCGGACGTGGAAGGCGCATGGGGCGCGATAAAACCGCGATCGTCATCGACGGCGCCACGATGCTCGAGCATGTGGTCAGCGCCGCCCTGGCGACCGGCCGCCGCGTGCTCGTTGCCGGCCGCGCGCGTCCCGATGCGTGGGCGATCGATACTGTGGAGTTCATCCCCGACGCCGTTTCGGGTTCCGGGCCGCTCGCCGGAATCGTCGCCGCGCTGGCATACGCCGCTTCTCCGATCATCGTCCTTGCCGCCGATATGCCGTTGATAACCACCGGGGCGATTTCATGGCTGATGAACCTTCCAGTCGAGCCGGAAGCACGCGACGGTCTGGTGGTGATGAACGGTGGAAGGATGGAGCCGCTGTTTGCGATCTATCGGCCAGCCGCGCTGCCGCTGGCGGAGAAGCTGCTGGCGGAGAATCGTCTGGCGTTGTGGGCGCTGATCGAGTCGGGGGATTTCATGCGCGTCGATGCGCCGGATTCCATTGCGCGGCTGCTCCGGAATATCAACACGCCGGGGGAGCTGGAGGAGGTCGTGGGGGATGTGTCCGATAAGGCGCAACGCGCATGATCGCGGAAAACCAGTGACGGCGGAATTCGCGGGCATTATCATGGTATCGAAAATCAACAATCCCGTCACAATGGAATTTTCCCCGATGCGGGGAAACATTGACCGCAGCCCTGCCATGATGAATAAGCGCGGGATATCGCGACGGGAATCGTTGAAGGTTCCGTGGTGAATTTTCAGGCGTATAAGCCGTAGCGGCCATGCGAAGCCGGGGAGCAGTGGATTATGCGGTGATAAAAAATTCAATAAACGGCGCGCAAGCCTCCCGCCGTTATTTCACCCCCAGCTCCGCCAGCTTTTCAATCGCGCCGGTCAATCCCTTTACCTCATGGGCGGATATCCCGACGGCGCGTGCCCCTTCCACATTCAACAGATTGTCATCGAGAAAAAGAATGCGATCCGGCGGGCATCTAAGCTGTTCCACCATGTGTTCAAATATCTCGCGATCAGGCTTCAGCATTCCCACAAGATGCGATGCGAAATGATGAGTGAAATGGGGGAGAAGCCCCATCTCCCGGTCGATGCGTGACCAGTGGAGGGCGTTTGTGTTGCTGAGACATGCCACGGTATGGTTTTTCGCAAGCTCGCGGAGCAGATCGCCCGCGCCATCGTAGGGGGCTTTGGGCCATGAGGTAAACTCGGCGAGAAATTGCCCGGCGCTCACCGGAATCCCGAACTCCGCCAGAAACGCCTCGGCAAACTGATCGGCGTTCATTCGACCGCACTCGAATCCCCTGACGCTTTCCGATGCAAGCCATCGTGTCCATAATTCATCGGCGGATGTCCCATCCTCCAGCCATTCCAGCATCCGCTGAACGCCGGTCAGCTCGATAAGCACGCCTCCCAGATCAAACACGATGATATCGAACCGGCGATCGGTTGCGGATGTCATTATACTCCCGTGGTAAATTTCGATGATCCCAATTATCGCAGCATCCCGGCCGCCTGACGGAATATCGCCAGGAACATCTCCATTGTCAGACGCCCCGTAAATGTATTCTGCTGGCTGGGATGATAGGTGCAGAGGATAAATGGCGCCCGCTCGAATGTATAGAGCGCGCCGTGCGCGAACTTCAGCCCGCGCTTTGTCTCTATCCAGCCCTGTTCCAGATAAAACCGCACCACCGAATCGAACCCGATTTTCCCCAGCGCCACAACCCCCTGAAGATTCGGCATCAGCGCAAATGTGCGGACAAGATATTCCGAACAGTTCGCGATCTCATCCGCGTTCGGCATGTTGTCCGGCGGGGCGCAGTGGTTTGTGGCGGTGATGCAGAGATCGTGGAGACGGAGCCCGTCGTCCGGGCGATCCCCCTCCGGCTGGCTGGCAAATCCCGTCTCGTAAAGCGCGCGGAAAAGAAATACCCCGGAGCGGTCGCCGGTGAACATCCGTCCTGTCCTGTTGGAGCCGTGCGCTCCCGGCGCCAGCCCGACCAGCATCAGACGACCGTTTGGATCGCCGAAATTCGGCACAGGTTTTCCCCAGTACTCCCAGTCGCGATATGCCGCCCGTTTTATCCGCGCAATTTCGGCGCAATATGCGCGCAACCTGGGGCAGCGCTCGCATGCCACGATCTGCTCCTGCAACTGGAGCCAGAGAATCGGATCGGTTTGATTCATTTCGGAAAATAGGGGAGAAAAGTGTCTGCTCCGCCGAAGATCATGCCCATTCGCGCGGCTGGCGAAGCCACGATGTCAGCAACTTCTCGGAATCCGTTGTCTCCATCGGCGCGTCGTAATCGAAATTGACCACCGGCGGAAGGCTCATCAGGATGCTCTCGGTGCGACCCTGCGTTTCCAGCCCGAACGTGGTCCCGCGGTCGTAGACAAGATTGAATTCCACATAGCGGCCACGACGGAGAAGCTGAAATTTCTTTTCGCGATCGCTGAACCGCTCATCCCTGTGGCGCTCGGCAATTGGGATATAGGCGGGGATAAAGGCGTTCCCCATCGACTGCTGAAAAGCAAAATGGCGCTCCATTTCCTCCGGCGTTCCGCGCAGATAATCGTAGAAGACCCCGCCAACACCGCGCGATTCGCCGCGATGTTTGATAAAGAAATATTCGTCGCACCATTTCTTGAATTTCGGGTAGAGTTCCGCTCCGAACGGATCGCCTGCATTTTTCAGCGTTCGATGGAAATGCGTTCCGTCCGCCTCATCGGCGATATACGGCGTAAGATCTGCGCCGCCGCCGAACCAGGCATCGCCGTTCGACTGCTCGAAGTAGCGGAAATTTGCGTGAACGGTCGGGATGCGGGGTGATGCCGGGTGCAGCACCAGCGAGACTCCGGTGGCGAAGAATTCGGCGCGCTCCACGCCCATCCTTTCCGCCAGCTTCGCGGGGAGTTCACCGTGAACTTCCGAAGTATTTACGCCCCCTTTTTCGAACACCCCGCCATCGGTGATCACCCGCGCAAGCCCGCCGCCGCCGCCGGGTCGCTCCCAACGGTCCTCGCGGAAACGCGCCGTGCCGTCCAGCGTTTCGATTGCGCCGCAGATTCTATCCTGGAGATCGCGGACGTAGGCTGCCATCCGCTTGCGAAGTGGGGAAGAAGTATCCATGATGCTGTCCAGATCGGTAGAATATCCGGTGAGATGCGGGCGCGTGGAAGATGACCAGCCCGCGCGGAGACGGGCTGAACTTACGGAGCCAGCGGGCGTGGAGTTGTTTCGAAAGGTTCGGCAGATTGTTGAAGGACGTTATCTGCCGCGTCGGCCTTCACCATTCACTCACTGTTGTGTCCGGGCGGATGTCTCAATCGCTCAGGTTCGGTCGCCGTATATCTGAACAGCTCGCGTCTCGGGGAGGAACCGGAACATAGGTCTGCAGTGAGGTGACTTCGGTTATCCAACGGATATTCGGATTGGGAGTCGGGACTTCGAAGCGAAACGGAATGCGCTTCCATTGCCGGCAGTCAGTCAGCCCCCCATCGTTGACTATCGAAAATCCCTTTGTCTCCTTTCCCTGAATGATCTGCGTTCCAAGATCCTTGCGTGTTGCATCCGCTGCGAGCAGGTCGATATCGCTCGGAAGCACGGCGAGCCCGTTCATGATGTCTGCTGTGGCCCTGCGGATAAGAGGCTGCTCGGTCGGTGCTTCCGCAACATTTGAGTTGTTGCAGGTGACCACCACGCCGTGATCGAAGAGTATATACATTTCCCCTTTGCCTCCCAGGCTTTTATTGGTGAAACATGTCATCGATTTTGCGCCGTAGTCGTCAAAATATATCGTGTATCGCACACCGGGATCAGGGCGGGTTCCTTTTGCAGACGAAGAATGTTTCCATATCTCCATCACTCCCGATTGTGCCTCGAACTTCCAGGGATTCATGACGATTGCGGTAGTGACTCAGTTTGGGATACGGTTCATGCTGTTCGGACTCATCGAGGGCATTCGGCATCTCTCCTTCCAGCCCCATCGGGGCGTACCGGTTGTAGCGATGCCACGTCTTCGATGATCTGAAGCTCCATCGGAGCGTACCGTTCGGCACGGATGCGGGGATGGTACGCTCCGATGGAGCTTGAGCGGGAGATGGGAGCATTGGTGCTACAACCGGCGCGCGCCTACGGAGCTTGAAGAGTGAAGCATGGATCGCCGATCGTTGATTGTTAATCAGATGGAATACTGGATTCAAACTGAGTCACTACCACGATTGCGGTATCAGGCGGGGAGTCCTGATGCATGCGCCGATACGACTCGATATCCGTCACGGGCACATCCTTTGGAAGATCCATCATTCCGGGCGTGATCCTGACGGTTGTATCAAGCGCTGTCACCATCGTTATGCCCTTGTAGGGCCGTGTGGATTCAATCAGCACGGAATACGTTTCCATTCCCAGTACGTTGTGGAGCCGCTGCTGTCGTCGATCGTGAAGCCATGAGCCTCCAGACCCATAATGATCCTCGATCCCAGATCACGCAGTTTGTTCTGCCGGCGCAGTCCATCCAGCTCAGCCTGGGGCGGGAGATAGCCGGGGCCAATTATATTCGTGCTGGTTGCCGGCGCCAGATCCGCGTGATGTTGCGACATTAAATACATTGTCTGAAGGCCGTGGGCGAAATAGAACACGACATCGCTTCGGCTGGAGCGAGAGGGGGAGCGGCATGATCGGGAGAACGGTTGCTGTTGGAAGGAGGGTCACCACCGCATGCAGCGATATACACGGTGGAAGTTATGAGCAACGCCGGAAGAAAAAAAATATCATGAGAGGAAGCCGCCGGCTGTGAGCAACGCCGGAAGAAAAAATCGTCATGAGAAGAAATCATCTGAAAAATAATTGCGCGGCAAAATTTTTATCGAATGCATCGCCCGCACTATCTACAGCGAACACCGGCCTTGCCATCGGCGCATGCAGCGGCGGCGCGGCGCGCTCAACAGGATCATGCTTCATGAGCGCGCCGGTTGCAGGAACGGTCGCCACCGGACGGCGGTGGAGGGAACATTCTGTTCCGCATGCGTACATTCGCGCCGCATCACCCGATGTCGTTGCGGGATTGAAACAATCACAGCGGCATCTGGAATTTCTCAAGGCGCGGATTCCCGGACTGTGGTAGATTAAGACGATGGCAAAGAAAACTCCAGCAAAGGATACCGAACAGCGGACGGAGCGGCACGAAAACGAATCAGTCTCCCCGCTTCAATATATAAAAGGGATCGGCCCGGCGCGGGCGGCAGCGCTGGCGGAGCTTGGCGTCCGCACCATCCACGATCTTCTTCTGTTCACCCCGCGCTCCTACCTGGATCGGCGGACGGTGCTTCCGTTGCGTCAGATCAGAATTCAGCTTGGCGGCGAGGAGGGGCTTCCCGATCAGGTGACGGCGATCGTGGAGGTGAAGCGGATGCAGCTTTTCGAGACCGGCAAGGGACGGAAGCGGTTGTCGATGCGGGTGGCCGATGCGACGGGGGAGGCGAACCTGGTCTTTTTTCAGGGGGCGCAGTGGTTTATCAAGGCGTTTCAGCCGGGCGATCTTCTCGCCATCAGCGGCGCGCCGGAGATCTTCGGCGGATCGCTTCAGTGGACGCACCCGGAGATGGAGCGGCTGGAGCAGGAGGAGGAGCGGATGATTCATGGCGGCCGGATCATCCCGCAGTATCGCGAGGGGGCGAAGATGAAATCAGCCGGGCTTACGTCGCGGACGATGCGGACGCTGATGGAAAATCTTTTCGAGCAGTTCGGCCCGGAGGAGCTTGCCGAATCGTTGAGCGATAAGATGATCGCCGCGCATAATCTGATGCCGCTGGCCGCCGCCGTCCGCCAGATGCACTTTCCCGACAGCGAGGAATCGCTGGCACGCGCGCTCCACCGGATGAAGTTCGAGGAGCTTTTCTTTTTCGAGCTTGGCCTCGCGCTCCGGAAGGAGATCGTCAGGACGAACGAGCCGGGAATATCCTTCGACACGAAGAGCGATCTCTCCCGCCAGCTTCTCGAAAAGCTCGGCTTTACGCTGACCGGCGCTCAGAAGCGCGCACTCCGGGAAATCCTTGCCGACATGGCGCTTCCCAACGCGATGAACCGGCTGTTGCAGGGGGATGTCGGCTCCGGCAAGACGATCGTCGCGCTGCTGGTGATGCTGGTTGCGGTGGAGAACGGCTATCAATGCGCGTTCATGGCCCCCACGGAAATCCTGGCGGAGCAGCATCTTCAGACATTGCGGCGATTGCTGGAGGGGCTGCCGGTAAAGGTCGTGCAGCTTGTCGGCGGGCTGAAAAAGAAAATGCGCGAGGAAATTCTCTACGATATGCGGAACGGCATCGCGAATATCGTGATCGGAACGCACGCGCTTTTTCAGGATGATGTGGAATATCAGAATCTGGGGCTGGTGGTGATCGATGAGCAGCATCGCTTCGGCGTGGATCAGCGGGCATCGCTGCGGAACAAGGGGCGCCGGCCGGACGCGCTGATCATGACCGCGACGCCGATTCCCCGGACGCTGACGATGACGCTTTACGGCGATCTTGATGTCTCGATTATCGATGAGCTGCCGGCAAACCGAAAGCCGATCCGCACGGCGATCCGGTTTGAAAATCAGATGGAGACGGTCTGGGAATTTGTGCGGAGCGAGGTTCGAGGCGGCCGGCAGGCGTATGTGGTCTATCCGCTCGTGGAAAAATCGGAAAAGCTCGAGCTGAAATCCGCGGTGGAGCATTATGAATTTCTCGCCGAGGCGGTCTTTTCCGATATGAAGCTCGGCCTGCTGCACGGGCAGATGCTCTGGTATGAAAAAGACGACGCGATGCGCGATTTTCTCGAACGGAAAATCGACGTGATGATTGCCACGACGGTGATCGAGGTGGGGATCGATGTACCGAATGCCAGCGTGATGGTGATCGAGAACTCGGAGCGGTTCGGCCTTTCGCAGCTCCACCAGCTTCGCGGTCGCGTGGGGCGCGGGGCGGACCAGTCGTACTGCATCCTGATTGCGAAGGATCATTTCCGCTATCAGTTGCGCGCCGGGATGTCGCAGAACGAGGCGCGCCAGGAGCGGAAGGCGGTGATCCGCAGGCTTCAGGCGATGGTGGACACAAACGACGGATTTAAAATCAGCGAGATCGATCTGGAACTGCGCGGCCCCGGCGATATGGTCGGCACGCGACAGAGCGGCCTGCCGGAATTCAAGCACGCCAACCTTGTCACCGACGGGCCGATTATCGCGGAGGCGCGCGAGGCGGCATTTGCCGTTGCGGAATCCGATCCCGATCTGGCAAACCCGGAGCATGAAACAATAAAAGCCGCGGTTGCATCGGCGTTGCGCCGGTCGATGCAGTATGCCGATGTCGGCTGACAGACTGTTGAACAACGATCATCTGCGGCGTTGGCCTTCACCGTTCGCTCACTGAGGCGTCCAGACGGACGCCTCAGTCGCTCGCGCTCGGCAGTGACTCAGGTTGAGATAAGCGTCTTCGACGTACGCTGAGTGAAGCATCAGTCTTCATAGCCCATCGGGGCGAGCCGGTTGTGGTAATATCACCTCTTCCATGATCTAAAGCTCCATCGGAGCGTGCCATCCCCGCATTTATATGGTACGCTCCGATGGAGCTTGAGTGAAAATAGGGGCATCGTTACTATAACCGGTGCGCTCCTACGGAGCTTGAAGAGCGATGAAGAGATCGTTGATGGATGACCGTTCAGCATACCTGAGGGTGGATTTAAACCGAGTTGCTCTCATCTGCCGTGCCGGTTCCCTGTTCGCTGCGGGGTTCGGGAGGATTGCTTCAATTGCCTATGCCCGGCCGCTCTGCATCTGATCGCTGTTGACGTATTCGAGATTCTGAATTAACCGATGAATATTCTCTACATCACATCATCAGGCCAGGACAACCTGGAGGATGCCTATCTGCACGGCCTCCGTTCGGCGTTCGGCGCGCAGTGCGTCGATTATCCGAAAAAGGATGTGATGTACCGGAATTTTTCCGCGCGCGCACCGGAGGAGATGTACGGCAGGCTCTTTACGATCTGGCGCACGCTCGAGGATATTCCCGTGGATAGAACGGATATCGACGCGCGGGTGAAAGCGGGATATTTCGACAGAATAATCCTCGGATCGATCCACCGCACCCCGGATTTCTTTCGCAGGTTCCAGCCATATCTCGATCCGAAAAAAACAATTCTGCTCGATGGAGAGGATCTCAACTCGATTCTTCTTTCCGCCCGGAAATATCCGTACTTCAAGCGGGAGCTTCAGCCGAAGGCATCGTATTATTATAACTACAAGCTGGTTCCGAAATTTCTCTACAATCGCAGAGCGTTTCATCGCAACGTTCTCCCCATCACATTCGCGATTCCGAGCGAGAAGATCACGCGCGGCATTACGCGCGCCGACAAGACGCGAATCTTTCCATCGCATATCGTCGATCGCGAGCTGGCGGAGCATCCGGCGCTGAGGGATGCGCCATCGACGGGGCATGTGTTCAGCCGGGAGAGCGAATATTACGGGAATATCCAGGCGTCGCGGTTCGGCGTGACCACGCGGCGCAACGGCTGGGACTGCCTGCGCCATTATGAGATCCCCGCCAACGGCGCCGTGATCTGCTTCCGCGATCTGACGGCGAAGTTCCCCGACAATGCCCCTCTCGGCCTGGACGCTACAAACTGCGTCATCTATTCCACCGCCGATGAACTTCTCCGAAGGATCGAATCCATGAGCGATGCCGAGTATGATCGGCTTCTGGAGGCGGGATATGCCTGGGTTGCGGGGCAGACCACCGAGGTAAAGGCGCTGGATATGTTGCGAAGGGCGGATGAGCTTGTGCGGGGGTAGGGGGGAATGAGTCGAAATGCGCGGGATTTTCATCACCATTTTCTTCAATTACCACGAATGAAACAGGCCGTTCTCCGCGGAGAATTCTCATCGCGGCAATGCCGATGTGCAAAAATGACAAGTGATAGCCTCTTACACTATGTCAGCCAGAAGGAAGACTCCATCATCCTGGAACGCGGAACTACGAGCTCGACTAAGCACTGGGATATGATGGGAGGGCATCACCTCCGGAGACGCCATATGCTTCCAATTAAATTTCGGCTGACCGCCCGCTGCATCTCACGGATCGGCCAATCTCGACATGCCCGGGCGACGTATCATTTACACCTATACAGGGTGCCATTTCAAGGACGGCAGGGGACGTCCTCCGCTCAGCCCCGGCGAGCCTCCCACGTCGATCGCGATGCTCCTGAGCGTGCGTTCGGCAAACCACGATTCACCACTGCCTCATCCGGCGTACGGCGCTCAGCTCAACTATCATGCACGCGCGGGAATGGCTCCCGAGGGGAGCTTTGAGATACTGTCACGCCAGATTGTCGGAGAGTTCGCCGATGGTACGTCGTATACGCTGATGGCCCCGACGTACCGATTCCGGGATCTTGCGTATGGAGAGATGAATGGGAATGTCCTGATCTCCCCCGGGTTGCCCCGGCGGATTTTGGTCTTGGTCTCCTCGAAGCGATTCCCGAAAACGATATTCTCAATCTTGCCGATCCGAACGATATGAATCATGATGGTATATCGGGAAGACCGAATTATATCCCGGACCATGAATCCGGCGATACGGTGCTCGGCCGTTGGCGCACCGCTCCACTCTGGGGAATCGGCCTTGTCCATAATGTAAATGGTCACACCCGATTTCTGCATGATGGGCGCGCCAGGAATCTTGAGGAGGCCATCCTGTGGCACGGCGGGGAAGGGGAGCATTCGCAGCAATTCTATATGCGATTGACGAAACAGGACCGCGAGTCACTAAGCCGGACGGGAATGCTCGATGGCCTTGCATGATCAGTCCTGGCGGGGGAGACAGCAATTCGGCCTATCCACAATCCGCATGAAAAGGACCGATCGGGCAGAACTTATTCCATATGATGGTGGTGCCCCATCATATCGCCATCGGTGGAGACCCCGTCCCCCATCTTTATCACCGTCCTTGGAAATGGCTTTGCCTCGGCATCACCCTCGCGGATCTTCACCGATTGATCCATCGCCACATTGGTGAATACCTGCTTCTTTCCGGTCCGCGGCCACATCACCGTAATCGATATGATTCCGTGCGCGTCGCCAAGGCCCATTTCCTGTTGCAGCGATTGCGATCCAAAACTCCCGCCGGTGGAAACCGTCGCGTGGATATCGCGCATCCCCTCGTCGTTCATCACCCGCACCGTTATGCGGGCTCCTATCGCGTCGCGGTTTGATTGCACTCCCTCCAGCAGCAGCGTAATCCAGTGGTTGCCGTTTCCCGGATTCTGGAAGAGCACCTTGTGCGCCACATCGCCGTTCCACGCGCCCCCCATCACCTCGTAGATATCCTGATCGCCGTCGTTATCGATATCGGCAAACGCGATGGCGTGCCCTTTCTGAAGATGACCGAACCCGCCGGAGGTGGTCACGTCCTGGAAATATTCCCCGCCATTATTGCGGAACATCCTGTTGGGGACCAGCAGATTATAATCGGCCGCGCCGGTGCCGACGTAGAAATCGGGCCAGCCGTCGTTGTCAAGATCGCCGAAATTAATTCCCATGCCCAGGATGATTTTATCGACATGCATCTGATGCGTGACATCGGTGAACGTGCCGTCCCCGTTGTTTTTGTAGAGCTTCGGGGGAATTCCTTCCGACGGCATTCCAAGATAATCGGCCACGACGAGCGATAATATATTTGTGGCGCTGTTGATATAACTCAGGCCGTTGAGCCCGTATCCGCAGACGAAAATATCCTCCCATCCATCATTATTATAATCGAAGAAAAATGTCGGGAAGCTGAATTGCGGTTCCTGCACTCCCGCCTTCGCGGCAACATCGGTAAAGCTCCATTTGCCGTTTTTTCCTTTGCCGTTGTTTCTGTATAAACGGTTCGGCCCCGCCATGATCGAGAGGTAGAGATCGGGAAGGCCGTCGTTGTCGTAATCTCCCCAGACCGCGCCCTTCACAAATGCCTTGAAATCCAGCCCGACTTCCTTTGCGATATTGGTAAATGTGCCGTTGCCATTATTCAGATAAAGCTCGCACGCATCGGAATCGAGCGGCGGGGTGGATTCATTCCCGATAAAAAGATCGAGCTGCCCATCGTTGTTGAAATCCGCGAACGACGCCGTCTGCGTGGGATGAAAGGAGAGAAGCCCCGCATCGATCGTCACATCGGTAAATGTGCCGTCGCGGTTGTTCCGGAGGAGGGAATTCGGATGATGTCCGTAGGTGCCGAACCAGCCGCCGCGGGTGACGAATACATCGGGATAGCCATCGTTGTTGTAATCCGCGTGGACCATGTTCAGGCCGCCGGTGATGCCGGTCAGCCCGTCCGCCGCCGTCCGGTCGGTAAACGTGCCGTCGCCATTGTTATGGATGAAACGGATCTGATCGTTGACGCCGAGCGCGGAGACCATGATATCCAGATTGCCGTCGCGGTCGAAATCCTCCACCGCGCATCCGCCGGAGAGCCCCGGCGTGTCCAGCCCCAGATCGGGGGCGATATCGTTGAAGCGCGGAAGTTCGTAATCGGATTTGAAGGCCGACGGCGGAATCAGCCATTTCCCCGGCACGCTGTCGGGATAATTCCCCAGCGTCATGTAGGCGATATTGAGGAGCCACCGCGACTGGAGATCATCGGGATGGCGTTCGAGCAGTTTGGTGTAGACGCCGATGGCCGACCGTGAGCCGTACGGGAGCTTGTGAACCCCCCCCGAGCGGATGGGAAGGATGCACGACTGCGCCGTGTGGTTGACCACGCAGTTCTCCTGTTCCCCGATTCTGAGATAGGCGATCCCCAGTATCCTGTCGATATTATCGGTGGTTGCATCCGGCCCCTTGTGCGCCGCCCGCATCCCCTCCAGCTTCGCGATCGCCTCCCGCGTCAGCCCGGCGTTCAGCATCTCCTGCGTGAGCTGGAAATTGTTGAACGGTTCCTGCTTTGCGTACTCCTCGAAGAGCTTGATGCGCGTCAGGCTGGAATACGGATTCTGGTTGGTCATGAACGATTCGGCCGCCTTCTTCAGCAGCGCCACCATCTTCAGCGTCCCCTCGGGCTGCATTCCGTGGGTGGTGGTGTCGGCCCCCGTCATCATCATCGAATGCTGGGCGAACGCGCCGGTCGGAAGGAAGAGCGATGCGATGACCAGCAACGCCGCAATCCCCTGCACCGCGGATGTTTTCCGTGCGACGGGATGGCTCGATGCCGGGTGGCAATGGACGGATGACGGGCTGAAACAGTCAGCGGAACGGGTCGCGCCGGAGTAGCGATAGTGCATGGATAATCGATATCGGGTATGGGATGGATCGCAACGGCCTGCCGGGAGATGCCTACCGATACGGGATGATCTGCTGCTTATATGGGGGCCCTGGGGGTGACGAGCCACCGCCGCGTCTATTTTTTACGTCGGAACGGGCGACGGCATTCACGGGTTCAGAAAACGGTCGTCGCGCCGGTCGTTTTCGGTCGTGCCGAGCTGTTTCCGTCCGGCTCCGAACCGGCGGCGGGCGACCAGCCCGAGCAGTGCCGATCCCCCGCCGATGGCGGCAACGCCCAGCCCTGCGCCGATCGCCAGCCCCGCAAGCGGGAGGATCACGAAGAAGAGGACCGAGAGGAGGATCGCGGCGATGAACATCACGATCGCCATCACGAGCATTCGGGCCGCCGGGCTATGAACTTCCCGGCCGTTGACGTAGGTCCTGATGGGCATTGCGGGCTCCGGTTGTTTACGGGGCGGGATGATCGCGCCCTGCGGGCTTACCGCTTCGTGAGAATATAGGTCCGCTCGACCATCGTGGCGGTTTCCTCATTCCGTTCGGTCGGGGTTGTCTCGTCCTCGATCGCCCTGATATCGAACGCATCGCCGTAGAGCCGTTTCACCTCGGCGAGCGGGATCGAGAATGGAGGGCCCTGGCGCAGGCCCTCCGGGTATTCAAACGTGATCAGGAGGATTCTGGAGCCGGATGGGAGCATATCGCGATGGGCATCGGCGTAGGTGGTCCGCATTTCCGGCGGGAGCGCGACCAGCGCGGCGCGATCGTAGACGATGCTTGCGCCGTTGAGATCATCTCTGGTGAGATTGAGGAAATCGCCGCGAAGCAGCTCGATCTCCCGCACGCGATACGATGTAAAAGCACCATGCTCGGTGATGGTCGGCGCCAGCCCGTTATCGTTGAAAAACGCCTCCACCGCGATTCTGCTCAACTCCACGCCGACCACCGGATGCCCCTGATCGGCGATCCAGAGCATATCCAGGCTTTTCCCGCAGAGGGGGATGAAGACCCGCTCCTTTGCCTCACCCGCGATCTCGGCGAAATGGCGTCTGAGCCTGGAGTTGACAGCTCCCTGATGAAAGCCGATGCGATTCTCCCGCCATCTATTCTGCCAGAATGAAGAGTCCATGATTGCCGATTGGGCGAAGGGATGGAAATAGCGGATACAACCTGCCGGCTACATCAGTATGCGCCAGCGGTAGAAACCGAGGAAATATGGATTGGATGGGACGGGATGCCAGCGTGGGTTGGGGTGTGCCGCCAGCTCCGCCAGCGTGAGCCGCTTGACGATCCCCGGCTTCTTCCCATCGGGGCCGGTGTGGTAGACGGTCATCCCGTTGCCGAGATAGATCATGGTGTGATACGGCCACTGGCTTTCGGTATCGTTCAGGTAGATCATCACATCGCCGGGGAGGGCCGCGTCCGGATCGCGGGAGAGAAACGCCAGGGAGTTGTCCTTCAGGCGCGCCGCCTCCGCGAACTCGCTGAAGTTGGCGAGCGAGGCATGCGGCGGATGCCATGCCGGGCGATCGGAAGGCTCGCGCGATGCGACCTCCCGCGGATCGCCCGACACCTTCTTTACGGCGTTATCGCTCTCGCGCGATTCGCGCCCGCCGGCGTTGAAGACCCGCGTGCCGACGACCGGGACATCGGGATAGTTGTATTTCCGCACGTCCGGGATGGAGGATGTAACCAGCCACTGCCGCGAGCGGAGCCAGGTGTTATCGTGCCGCTTGAGCGCCTCCCGGTAGCAGTAGCGGAGGAGGCCGGCGCAATCGCGATCCTGCCAGCGATCGTCGAGATGCGTCCGCTGCGCCAGCGCGATCGTCGTGAACCAGCGGCGGAACGCGGTCCGGTCGCTCTCGGAGGAGAGATCGAGGAGATCGGGATAGCCGTTGTGGTTGCCGTCGGCGAGCGACGCGGTCAGGAAGAGCTTTGCCTCGATCGGCGCAATGACGCCGACGATATGGACCCGCACCACCACCTCCCCCGGCGTAATTCCCGCGATCAGCCGGTAGCGGAGGGAATCCCCCATCGAGACGACATTGCGGATCAGCTCCTTCCCCTGCACGATCTCGATGCGCGGCGCCTCGGGGAGCGCGCGGACGTTCAGCCGGTGGCCGAACCGGGAGATGATCCTGATCTCCAGCAGCGCCGATGAGACGTTGTCGGCGGCGATCGTCGACGGCGTCATCACCACGTCGAAATCCTTGACCGAGGCGTCGAGCCGGTGATAGATCTCTATCCCGCCCACGATCGCCACCACCGCGCCGAGCGCCCAGAGGAGGGAGCGAAGGAGGTTCCGGCGAAGTTGTCCCGGCTGATTCTTCATACTCTTCAGATCATTGAGGGGAAGCGGCGACCGGGAGGGCGTCCCGGCCGGAGGGCATCGGTTACTTCCGGGCGACCAATCGTCCCTCGCCATGCCGCAGCCCGTTATCCTGGCGGAATCCCCATTCCAGCGTTTCGTAGCCGGCCAGCGCCGTCCTGATGGGATCGATCCTTCCGGCGATCACCTGCGGCGAATAGCGATCGCTCTGAAGAAGAAACGCCTTGAGGTACGCTGCGGAGTTCACCGCGAAGCTGTCCACGCGCACCTGCCCCTGGAAATATGTTCGCGGGTTGTTCCCCACAACTTCCGGCGCCGATGGAACCGCCGCCGCGGCGCGGCGCAACGCGGCCGGCGTGGAGGCGATGATCAGCACCTGATTGTTGACCACCGCGAAGCTCGGCTGGAGCTTCCGCTCCTTCAGCAGCGAGTCGTTCGTGGTGGTGTCGCTGGCGATCCAGAGCTTCGTTCCGTTCCCCGAAAGAATCTCCGAGGTATAGACGAGCGATGTGATCCGGCCGAAGAAGAGGCTGAGCGTGGAGTCGAACCGCGGCGGGGCCGAGCGGAGGGGCCAGGCCATCAGCAGGTTGAACGCCGTGTTGGAGTAGCCGTATTCCCGCTTCAGATGATCGACTCCGCCATAGCCGAGCGCCATCGATGGGGCCAGGAAGGGGATGATCTGCTTGCCGATATCCATCTTCGCCAGCCGCGCGAGCGAGTCGATCGGGTTTTTGCCGAGCGATCGCACATCGACGATATAGCGCCAGAGCATCGAAGGATCATCGCCCCCCATCGTCGCCACGCCGAGCTGGCCGGGGAAACTTCCGGCGATCGCCGAGGAGCTTGCCGAGCCATCGGTGGTGATGGTCTCCCTGCCGAGCGCCCGCGCCACCACCGCGCGATGCCGGCCGGCCGGGTTGCGCGATCCGATCACATCGAAATATTCCGTCGGATCGATCCACGCCAGGAGGACATCCCGCTGGCCGGTCTGATCGAGCCCGGCGAAGGCCTTGTTGAAGAGGGGATCGGTGCCGATCGAGGCTCCGCGATCGGAGTTGAAGGTGTGGAGCGATGTTTTGATCACCGCGGTATCGGTCCCCACCACGAAGTAATCGCCGACCGTGGCGTAGCTCAGGGTCCTGCCGCTCTTCAGGTTCCGCACCGTTGCCACAGTGGTTCCATCAACATCCCACTTTCTGATGCCGAAATCCTTCCCGAGCTTTCCGAAGATATCGAGCATCGTCTCGCCGAGGGAGACGTTCTTGTCCTTGTAGCTGGCGATCAGATATTCCTCGCCGTAGCGGCCGATGATGAAGTGATCGCGGAAGAGCTTTTCCGGCGAGAAGTACGGCGCGAGAAATCCGAACGTCTCGCCGAGCCGCGCGCGGAGCGAGGCAACGGTCTTCAGCAGCGGCAGCCGCCAGACATCCTCCGGCACCGGCGATTTTGCGAGCGCGCGGGCGAACCGGGAGTCGTTGAAATCCTTCAGCACATCGTCGCTGTTGGGGATCGATATCAGGTATTGCGGATGAGCGGGGAAGAAGAGGGAGATCTCGCGCGCCTGCGTCAGCGCGTAATCGGCGTCGTTGCGGCTCCGCTCCTGGAAGGCGAACTTGAGGTCCGGCTCCGCGCGCGAGACCAGGAAGCTGCTGCTTCTGTAATCGCCAAGCGGAGTGTGGGCGGCCGGATCTGCGTTGAGCCGTTTGTAGAGTGAATCGAGCGCCCCGGTCGCGGCCGGCGTGCCGAGCGCCGCGATCGAACCGATGGCGACTTCATAGCGCTCGTCATCGAGACGGTCGAGATTTTTTTTGATCACCGCGAGCGCGGCAGCCTTGTCGGGAAGCTCGCGAAGTTTGAAGAGCGCCACCTCCCGCGCCGGCTCGCCATCGCGACCGGCGACGATATCGGCCAGAACGCGGCCGCGGGCGCCTGGGTCAAGATCGGCCCAGTTCTTTCCCATGCGGGTTTTCACCGCGTTTTCGAAGATGGAGAGATAGCTTGGAGCGGCAACCATCGGGCTCACGTTATCGGGATCGTAATCCCACATCACGTAAAACGCCATCAGTCCGATGGAGCCAAGCAGTGTAGCCGCGGCGATCAGTAAAAAACGACGCATAAAGCCTCGATAGACATGGTCAATCCGTTGAACCGTAAACTTAGGGATTGTCGCGGGATGAATGAGGGGGTGGGGGAAAATTGTTGAGCGATGGCTGCGCGGGGCATCGCCCCGCGCAGATTGGATTGCGCCCCTCCGGGGCTCGAGGAGGGGGATGATAGCTGGGTTGATGCTTCTTTAGCCCCGGAGGGGCGTCATCGTTGGTGCATGGGGCATCGCCCCATGCACAGGATGCCCCGCGCAGATTGGATTGCGCCCCTCCGGGGCTCGAGGAGGGGAGATGATAACCGGGTTGATTCTTCTTTAGCCCTGGAGGGGCGTCATCGTTGGTGCATGGGTACAACCCCATCTACAGGCTGCCCGGCGCAGAAGGGATTGCGCCCCTCCGGGGCTCGAGGAGGGGGATGATAGCTGGGTTGATGCTTCTTTAGCCCTGGGGGGCGTCATAGCTGGCGCATGGGGCTGTGCCCCATGCGCCAGCTATGTTCCGACCGCGAGCGGGCAGGCCACCTCTCCCTGATGCGGGAATCGTTCGGTCTGATGGCCGTTCTCGAAGATTTCGCAGACGATGCCCACCGATTCCGGCGCCGTTCCCACGCCATCGAGATGATCCAGCGGCACCGAGACCTCCAGCGTTTCGGCGACGGCCGCCACCAGCCCGGCGATCCTGACGCGCCCCCGTTCATCCGCCAGCGACTCTATGCCGACGCTTCCGGCGCTGAACTGAATCACGACGGAACGCGAGCCGGTCAGCGTAAGCCGTATCAACTGTCCCTCCGCGAGCGGAAGGGGGGTATCGAACCGGAGATAGAAGTTGCGATCGTCCGAGCCGAACCAGATCCGCCGTTCGAACGCGTCGGCGTGATGCATGGCGCCACCCACCTTCTCCACCACGAAATGCCCGGCGTTTGACCACTCGCGCGCGGTGGAGCGGAGCCCGTCAATGACCGGCGAGATGGGGCCGGTGGGGGGCGTTACGCTGGCCTTGCGGCTGGCGCGGCGGATGGGGCGGTCGAGCGCGGCGGGGGGCTCCTCGCCGATCATCAGATAGACATTGCGGAGATGGGCACGGAACAGGTCATCGAAATCGTCCTGATTCGCCACGGAGTTCTCATCGCCGAACCACCAGAACCAGTCGGAGCCCTCGGCGATGTAGATCTCCTCCATCGCCTCGGCAAATCGCGCGGCGTCCAGCGACGGCTTTGCGCGCATCAGCGCCTCGCGCGCCTCCACCAGCGCGTCCCACGCGGTGTTATCCTCCTCGTGCCCTATCCAGATCTTGAAATTGCTCCCGATCCAGCTTCCCGAATAAATCCTTCCCAGCGTCCGCTCGGGCCGCCGCGGGGCATCCTTTACCGCATCGTTGATGGTGGTCGTCACGATCTCGCCGGACTCCGAGAGGAGCCTGTAGAGGGCTTCGAGGAAGGGGCGGCCGTTCTCCAGGTAGTACTCCCAGCAGTTCTCGCCGTCGAGGATCACCGGCACGATCGCCTGGGCAAGCGCCTCGCCGCCGTGCTCCTGAATGATCTTCGTTCTGATCTCCACAAGGCGGTTGTAGAAATCGAGCGCCGCCACCTCGGGGTTCCAGTTGCTGTAGACGAAGCCGATGGCATCGGAGAGCTCGTGATCGCGAAAGACCATCCAGATGGGCCCGCTGCGGGTCTTGAGGAGATACGGGAAATATTTGGCGAGCGGGGTCCATCCCTCGCCGAGCGTTTTTCTGAGGACCCCTTCATCGGTCGCGGCCCAGCCCAGGCCGGCGCCACGCAGCAGCGCCAGCGCCTGATCGCTGACGCTCCCCTCGCTCGGCCAGACGCCGTGCGGAAGCGCCCCGAACCGTTCCTGAAACAGCGCTATCGCCCTGACGATATGTGCCTCGGCATCCTCCGGGAACGCCACGTGATGCTCCGGCAGCGTCGCGTTCGGCATCGCTTCCAGGGCGGTGTAGCTGTCGCAGAGGATCGGGAGGATCGGGTGATAGAACGGCGTCACCGAAAGCTCCACCTGCGCCGATTCCATCCTGGCGCGATACAGTGGAATCACCTTCGCGACGATTCCGAGCGAGGCATCCAGCAGTGCGTTCTTCTCCTCCTCGGTAAAGTTGCGCTGTTTCTTCAGCAGCGCCGCGAACGGCTCATCATCCCGCGAATATTCCCCGATCCATGTAAGGTTGTACCAGACCTGGAGGTCCAGCCAGTCCTGCGTGGAGAACCAGGCGGCGGCCTCCTTCAGCGCCCCCATGTCGTCGCGACTGCGGTTGCCACGGGTGAAAAGCTCCGCGTAGCGGGGATAGGGAAGGATCATCCGCTCGGTGTTGCAGAGGAAGAAATAGCGGAGGATGGTGATTTTTTCATCGTCGGCCAGATCGGCGGCGGGGCGGCGGGCCAGGTCCAGGACCAGATCGGTGGCGCCATGCTCCACGTAATCGATCAACTGCACGAGGAGCGAGGGGACCACATTGATCGTCTGGCGGATGGTCGGGAATGCCTCCAGCGCCGCGGCGATATCGTAATAATCCTTCGTGGCGTGGAGGCGTGCCCAGGGAAGGAGGTAGCGGTTGCCGTTCTTGTAGTAGGGCTGATGCTGATGCCAGAGTATCGCGACGCGGAGAGGCTCGGATGCCATGCTGGTTGCCGTTTGAGATGTTCTCTCGATGCCGGGCCTCCGCCCGGTCGATCCGGCCCAAAATAATCCGGTAGCCGGCACGAAGCAACGCGTACATGGGGCCGTACCCCATGCGCCAGCCATGCCGCCCCGCCGGGGCTTGGGAACACCCCGGTAATCTTTCCTCTCCTCAAGCCCCGGAGGGGCGCAATCCCTGGTGCGCGGGGCATCGCCCCGCGCACGCCCACAACGCAGACGTGGGGGCATGGTCGAATTCCATGCCCCCACGTATCATCCCGGCCGCGGGTCCTTCACCCGGTCGGGATCGTACCGGTTCATCGGCAACTCAGGCGGTTGCGCTGGAGAGCCGCTTGGCAATCGATGCAATCGCCATCGTCCCGAGGATCTTCACAAGCGTCGGATGCTTCGCATAGAAGCCCATCGCCTGCTGGAAGACGCCCGGGTTGTTCTCCTGAGCATGAGCTGCGACCTTCGCCACATCCTCAGGGGAGGCGGTTTCCGGGTTATCGGCAACATTATGGCTGATGCCGAGCTTCCCGAGGAGGGAGGAGAGATCGATACCGCTCGACGAAAGCCCGCCGAGGAGGGAGCCGAGAAGGCCGCCACGCTGCTGCGGCGTCATCTCGGTGGCCGAGTTGTACACCCGTTCGCGTACCTGATCGGAGCCAAGCTCGGACAGGGCCGGCCCGATCACCGAGCCGAGAACGCCTTCCGGCACCGCGCCCGCGATCTGGTCGTAATGGTCGCGCGCTTCCTCACGGGTCGTGGCGCCACCTCCGTTCACATACTGGCCGATAAGGCCCCCGATCTGATCCATGAAACTCATCCTGCTCTCCATTTTGATTAATAATGATCGCCATCTGACTGATGGTTGCCGTCGGCTGAAAATCCCCCGCCGACTGTTGTCCCCTGCCGACTGTTGAACGATATCAACGGCGGCCCAGGCATCTTCCCAAGCCCCGGAGGGGCGTAATCCCTGCTTGCGCGGGGCATCGCCCCGCGCAGCGGGGTCTAGTTGTTGGGGTCCTGTCCAAGAATCCTGGTATCGGTGTCCCCTATCCCACGACCGCCGAGCGTATCGGAGAGATCCTTCAGGGAGATAATGCCGACCAGACGATTGTTCTCCACCACCGGAACCCGCCGGACGCCCGCCTGCTCCATGATCGTCTTGACGCGCGGCAGGGGATCGTCCGGCGCCACCACGAAGAGATTGGTCGTCATCGCCTCGATGATCGGGGTGCGGGAGCCCTGGGAGCCCTCACAGCAGGCGCGGAGCGCGATATCACGGTCGGTGATGATGCCGACCAGCGAACTGCTGTCATCCGGGCTGACCACCGGAACCACCCCACAATCCTCGCTCTTCATGATATCGACCGCGTCGGCCACCGTCTGCGTCGGCGTAACCGTCTGCGGGATCGGCGTCATGATCTCCGATGCCTTCAGCTCTGATCGTACCATTGCTCTATCTCCTTCTAAAAATTCCATTCCAATTCAGGTTGCCGGGAGCGCGATGGCTCCGGCGGGTTTCATCCTTTTCAGTGGAATCAGTGCCAATCGGATGCCAGCAACGCGCGCCCGACGGAATCCAATTGGCTGCGACAACGCCTTTCAAACCGGGGGGGACGACTTTTGTATCTTGAACGCACTTTATTTTTTTATGCCGCGATATAAACTTCTTCTGGAATACGAGGGAACCCGTTTCTCCGGCTGGCAGGTCCAGCAGGGGGCGAAGTCCATACAGGGATCGCTGATCAGCGCCGCGCGCGATGCGTTCAACAATGTCGGGGAGGTGATGGGCTCCGGTCGCACCGATGCCGGCGTTCACGCGCTTGGACAGGTTGCCCATATCGATCTGCCGATGCAGATACCGGTGCAGAAGATCCTCTTCGGCCTGAACGACAATCTCCCCGCCGATATCAACATCATCTCGGCCACGCCGCAGAATGATCGGTTTCATGCCCGGCACGATGCCACCGGCAGGAGCTATCTCTATCAGATATCGCTCCGGCGGACCGCGTTCGGCAAGCCGTTCGTCTGGTGGGTGCGCGATCCGCTGGATATCGGCAGGATGCGCCGCGCGGTGATCGGCGCCACCGGCATGCACGATTACCGCGGTTTCACCGACATGAGCCCTTCCGAGGGCTCGACAAAGGTGCTGGTGGAGTCGATCGAGATCGCGACGGTGGATCAGATGCTCCTGATCAGAATCCGGGGGAGCCACTTCCTCAGAAAGATGGTCAGGCGCATCGTCGGGACGCTGGTGGAGATCGGTCGCGGGAAGCTGCCGGCCGGCGCCGTCAACGACGCGCTGGAATCGCCGGGGAGCATGTCGATGAACTACACGGCCCCGCCGTCCGGGCTCTTTCTGGATCAGGTGATCTACAAGGGGGAGAGCTTCAGAGGGGGCCTGAAGCCGGCGCTGATCATCGGCTCGGCCGAGGAGTGAGCGGATGTCGGCATCTGTCGGGGGCGGTCGGGGGCGGTTTCAAACCGCCCCCGACAGATGGAAATCTACCGGCAAGTGATTATTTTATGGAATCATCACGCGGCGCCACGATAAGCAGCGTTCCAAAACGATAATCGCCCTTACTCTTTGCTATGTCAGACTTTGTTCAGGTAGCTCTACCCATCCCGCTCTTCAAGACGTTCACCTACTCGGTCCCCGAGGAATGGCGCGATCTCGATCTGCTCGGCATGCGCGTCTCCGTTCCGTTCGGCCGGCGGACGCTGACCGGCGTGATCGTGGAGGAACGTTCGGAAACCGATCTGGCAAAGGTCCGCGCGATCCTCGATCTCCTCGATCCCGAGCCGCTCTTCAGCCCCGAGATGCTCCGCTTCGCCGACTGGATGACCCACTACTACGTCTCGCCGATCGGCGAGACGCTCCGCTCGATGATGCCGCAGGGGATGACCCCGGAGTCCACGCAGCGGATAGCGCTGGCCGGGCCGGAGGTGCTCGAGGAGCTTCCCGCGCTCCGCAGAAGCGCGCCGCGCCAGGCCGCCATCATCGCCGCCCTTGCCGATCATCCCAAGGGGATCACCATCACCTATCTCCAGCGGAAGGTTGGGGCTGATGCGCTCTACACGCAGCTCGCATCGCTGGAGGAAAAGGGGTTCATCATCAGGAAGATGGAGCGCGGAAAGCGCTCGGCGCCGAAGACCGTGCGGGGCGCCAGGATAGCGCCGGAGCTGTTCGATGATGAGGAATCGATCCACGAACTGTTCGACGAGCTGGATCGTTCCGCGCCGAAGCAGGCGGCCATCATGCTTCTTCTCTACACGCAGTCGATGCGCGTGGGAAACGATTTCGTCTTCGCCGCCGATCTCCTGGAAGCCGCCGATGCCTCCGACTCCGCGCTGAAGGGGCTTGCCGCGCGCGGGGCGATCGAGCTGGAGGATATCGAGGTCTCGCGCGAGGAGATGCTTGCCGATGAGGAGACGCAGGGGGGGCGGACGCTGGAGCCGCACGAGGGGGGAATCATCCCGAACGATGCCCAGCGCGCGGCGATCGACGCGATCACCGGGGCGATGGACCAGAAGGAGTTCAAGACATTTCTGCTGCACGGCGTCACCGGATCGGGAAAGACGCAGGTCTATATCGAGGCCATCCGGCACGCGATAGCGGCGGGGAAGAAGTCGCTGCTGCTGGTGCCGGAGATCACGCTGACCCTCCAGCTCGTGGAGCGGTTCCGAGGGGTGTTCGGCGACAGGATCGTGCTGCTGCACAGCCGGATGTCGCCGGGGGAACGGTACGACGGCTGGCGGCGGGCCGCTTCCGGCGGGTGCGACGTGGTGATCGGGGCGCGCTCCGCGCTCTTCGCGCCGTTGCGGAATATCGGCATCGTGGTGGTGGATGAGGAGCATGAGGGGAGCTACAAGCAGTACGACGCGCAGCCGCGCTACAACGCCCGCGATGCCGGCATCGTCCGCGCGCAGTTGTCAGGGGCCGTGGCGGTGCTGGGGAGCGCCACGCCATCGATCGAATCGTATTACAACGCCCAGCGCGGGAAGTACACGCTGCTGGAGCTGCGCGAACGGGTGGATAACGCCCGCGAGCCGAAGATCGTTGTGGTGGATACCGTCACCGCGAGGAAGCAGAACCTGATGCGCGGGGCCATCTCCGCCCGTCTGCTCGGGGATATCCGCGCGCGGGTGGAGCGGAAGGAGGGGGTGATCATCCTCCAGAACCGCCGTGGGTTCGCCACCCGGCTGGAGTGCACATCATGCGCTCATTCCCCGACCTGCCCCCACTGCGCCGTGACGCTGACCTATCACAAGAAGCTGGAGGAGCTGCACTGCCATTACTGCGGCTTCATGCGGAAGGCGGAGCGCCGCTGCGAGATGTGCGGGCATCACGATCTCCGCCAGCCGGGGGTCGGGACGCAGAAGGTGGAGGAGGAGCTGATGGCGCAGTTGCCGGGGGTGAAGATGCTCAGGATGGATCTTGACACCACCATGAGAAAGGGGGCGCACAGGGAGATCCTGGCGGCGTTCGCGACCGGGGAGATCGATATCCTCCTCGGCACCCAGATGGTCGCCAAGGGGCTGGACTTCTCCCGCGTCTCGCTGGTGGGGGTCATCTCCGCCGACACGCAGCTTCTCCTTCCCGATTTCCGCGCCAGCGAGCGCGCCTACCAGCTTCTGACGCAGGTGGCGGGGCGGGCAGGTCGCCGGAGCAATATGGAGGGGGAGGTGGTGATACAGACGGCGCATCCCGAGCATCCCGCCATCCAGGCGAGCTTTTTCAAGAACTACGCGATGCTCTACAACGACGAGCTGGCAACCCGGCGCGAGCTGAATTATCCCCCGTTTGCCCGGTTTATCGTGGTGGAGTTCCGCTCCGAGGATCAGCGGGAAACCGAGAAGCACGCGCGGCTGTTCCGGGGGCTGCTCCCCAGCAGGACGCCGGAGATGGATATCATGGGGCCTGTCACGGCGCTGATCGAGAAGCTCAGGAATCAGTATCGCTATCAGATCGTGATCAAGAACAGCCGCGTGACCGATCCCGGTGGGAAGATCTTCTACAGGATTTTTTCCGAGGCATACGAGCGCTACAGCGCCGATCACGGCAAAAGCTCCGTGCAGGTCATCGTCGACGTGGACGCGCAGGGGATGGGCTGATCGTCTGCTGGTGACTCAGTTTGAGAGGATGGTTGAAATCATCATATCCAGACGGAATGGTACGCTCCGATGGAGCTTGATATCATGGAGGACGTGGCATTGCTGCAACCGGTGCGCTCCTCTGGAAGTTGAAGAGCGATACGGGGATCAATGATCGTTCAGCCGAACCGAACCAGAGCATTGATTCAGATTGAGCTGCTACCGATCGTCTCCGTGATGTCCCCGTTTCGGTATTGATCCGTACCTTCCGGTCATCCCTCCGGCCGTCTCCCACGGCCATCACGATCCTGAACCAATGCCGGCACTTCGTCCCTGACGGGGAGCGCCGGCCTGTCTCCTCCAATCTCAACATGTAGTAGTCGCCGATGAAATCCTTATCGACCTGTTGCGCGATCGCCGTTCTTCTCCTCTCGGCATGGTTCGCCGCCGCGCCGCTGCGGGCGCAGACGCCGCCATTTACCATTCAGACGTTTACCTTCCCCTCGCCGCAGGATGGGATGTTCGTCTTTCCGAAGGATACCTCGCGGTTCGAAAAGATTCTGATGCACTACAAGCTCCGCTGTCCGTTCGGCGGGCAGTGCGGCGAGTGGGATTATCTGGAGTATATCAACCTCTATCAGAAAACCGGCAGGATCGATTCCACGCTCCGCTCCGCTTCGAATTATACTGTTGAGGATACGCTTCCCGATCCTGTGCGCTATATGAAATCGCCGTCGTGGAATTATTTCCCGACGATCCGCCGATACTTTACCCGTCTCGACACGACATCGATGACCACGGCATCGGTTGGCAGTGGAACTGTCGAGTCGGCATCGCCGTTCGCGGCGGCCAGCCACGTCGCCAGGTCGCAGTTTCTCTGGAAGGCGGCGGAGCTGAAGGCCGCGGGGCTGACCGGCGGGAGCATTTCGGGAATGCGTCTCGATGTGGGAGTTCATGGGAGCGCAATGCGCAACCTGACGATCAGGCTCAAATCGACGAAGCTCGATTCGCTTTCGGCGGGAGGGTATGAAAATACCGGGCTGTTCACCGTGTATTCGACCAATCGATTTACGCCGACGGCGGGGTGGAATTCATTCAATTTTTCCGATGCATTTCCCTGGGACGGCTCCAGCAATATCGTCGTCGATATCAGTTTCGATGATGACGGCGGTGGGACCGGTTTCGGCAGCACGGTGAAAGCGGAGAATACGTCGTTCAACTCCGGCATGCTCGGCGCCGGGCGCAACGGGATGCTCCATTTCGAGGGGAAGGATTATGTCACGGTGCCGGCCGGCGCATTTGCTCCGGTGGACAGCGCCATTACGATCGGGTTCTGGCAGTACGGCAACACGAAATTCCAGCCGCAGCAGCAGTCGATTTTCGAGGGACTCGATTCGCTCGGCCGGCGCGTTATCAACGCTCACCTTCCCTGGTCCGACAGCTCGGTCTACTGGGACGCCGGCGCCGGTGGCAGCTACGATCGCGTCAACAAGCTGGCGAAGTATGGCGACTTCGCGGGAAAATGGAATTACTGGGTTTTTACGAAAAATGTGAAAACCGGCTATATGCGGATTTATCTGAACGGCGTGGCATGGGCCGCGGCATCCGGGAAGAAGAAAACAATGGAGGGGATCAGCAAATTCCGAATCGGTTCAGCCGGTGACGGGACATCGAATTATGATGGGAATATCGATGAGTTCGCGGTATGGAACGCGGAGGTGGATGCCGCCACGATCAAGGCGTGGATGAACAGGGATCTGGACGCGAGCCATCCGTTCGCCGCGAATCTCAGACTCTACTATAAATTCGGTGATGCGGGGATGACGCGCACCGCCGATTCCAGCGGGCATGGTTTTGACGGTTATATGGCCGGCCCGCCCGAGCGGAACATCGTCGCCGGCGCCGATATCTTCAGGAATTTCTCCGTTCTGAAAACGCGCCCGAACGTGGTATTCGAGCAGTGGGCCGGTCGTGGCGCCGTCGATACGGTAGTGACGATCGACTCGGTGGAAAATGCGCCGTATCAGGTCGTCTTCTATCGCGATCCAGCGCATCCGGCAAGCCCCACCGATACGCTCACGGTCTGGCCGACCTATTCCCGGAATTATAAGTACAACAAGCTGGGCATCGCCACCGATTCCGTATCGGTTCCGCCGGACTCCACGCTGCACCTCGTGAAAATCCCCTATTACGAGAAATTCGAGGTGACGAATAAATTCGAGCTGGGGCGATATATCACGCCGTACGGCAACGGCCTGAATCTGGGCGAAGGCTTCACCTGGACGTACGATGTCACCGATTACAAGACGCTGCTGCACGACACCGTGCATCTCTCCGCCGGAAACGGTCAGGAGCTTGTCGATCTCTCCTTCGAGTTCTTCCCCGGAGTTCCGCCGCGCGATCCGGTCAGCATCACCAATGTCTGGAATGGCGGCCCGAGCTACGGGACCAGCACGCCGATCAGCAATTTCCTGACGCAGAAAAAAGTGAAGATCGACGGGCCCAACGCACGGTTCAAGCTGCGGACGACCGGGCATGGATTCGGCGGCACGGAGAACTGCTCGGAATTCTGCCCGAAAATTCACACCATCACGGTTAATGGGAGCAAGAAATTCGACACGCTGGTCTGGCGGAATGATTGCGGTCTGAACCCTGTCTATCCGCAGGGGGGAACGTGGCTCTACAACCGTTCCAACTGGTGCCCCGGCTCCGATGTCCCGACCTACGATCTGGAAATTACGCCGTACATAAAGCAGGGGGATTCCGCATCGTTCGATTATTCGATCGAGGATTATACGTGGAACGGGCAGGGGAGCACGCCGTATTATGATATCGAGACGCAGGTGGTGAGTTATTCGAAGCCCAACTTCGATCTCGACGCCGCGGTCGAGCATATCAAATCGCCGAGCAAAACCGATCTCTACCGCCGGATGAACCCGATATGCAGCAACCCGATCGTCACGATCAAAAACACCGGATCGACGCCGCTGACCGCGCTGAAGATCACCTACGGCATCGCCGGGGCAAAGCAGAGCACATTTACCTGGACGGGACATCTCGATTTTCTTCAGACCGAGGATGTTGAGCTTGGCTCGTTTGAATGGGCAACCGGCAATGCACCGTTCCAGGTATCGGTAGGCGCACCGAATAATGGCGCCGATCAGTACGCCAATAACGATATCATGCAGTCGGCATACGATTTTCCGCCGCAATATCCATCGAATGTGATATTCGAGCTGAAGACGAACGCGCAGGGATCTGACGATTCCTATGTCATCCGGGACGCGGTTGGGAATGTGGTGTTCGAGCGGAGCAGTCTGGATGGGAACACCACCTACAAGGACACGCTCAATCTGCCGAACGGCTGCTATGAGTTCCGCCTTGTCGATCAGGGGGGCGATGGCCTTTCGTGGTGGGCCAATCCTGATGCCGGCAACGGCTTTATGCGCGTGAGAAATACATCGAACGGCGGTCTTATCAAGACCTTCAACCCCGATTTCGGCACCGAAATCTATCAGCAGTTCACCGTCGGTTATTATCTGGCGGATGCCGATGAGCCGGCCGTCGAGAAGAGCCACGTCAGCGTCTTCCCGAACCCGACGACCGGCGAATTCACGGTGGATCTGGCGATGGCGAAGCGGGAGGATCTGACGATCGCCGTGACGAACGTGCTTGGGCGGACCATCTACCAGCGCGCGTTCAGGAATATGACGGCCGACCGTATCAACCTCGATCTGGCGGGAAATCCCGCCGGGCTCTACTTCGTGACCGTGAAGAGCGCCGAGGGGACGATCACCAGAAAGGTCGTGCTGAACTGAGGGGAGAGCCTTCTGCGATAACCATGCGACGGAGTGCCGGAAGGGAGAAGCCCGACCGGTGCTCCGTTGCTGTTTCCAGGTCAACCGCGGGGCATCAAACAAACTGACACGAAGCATCCGCCGGATTTTTCTGATGTTGCGGGGAAATCATTCAATGCGGGAAATGCGACGATGAGCGAAACGACACTGCAAGGGCTTTTCGATTTCTTCTGGGCCGATTATTCGGTGATCACCCCGGATGCCCCGAAAATTCACGCGCTTCTCAACGGGCGCGGCGAGACGATCGTGAACGATCATATCGCGTTCCGCACGTTCAATATCGATCCGATCGGCGTTGAAGCGCTCGGCTCCGCATTTACGGCGTTCGGCTACAGCACGAGCGGCGAATATCATTTCGAGAAGAAGAAGCTCCGCGCCCTCTCGTATGCCCATCCCGATCCCATGCTCCCGCATATATTTATCTCGGAATTGCTGACCGGGGAATTCAGCGCGGAACTTCAGGATATCGTCCACGGCCTGGTTGCCCAGGTTCCCGCCGGGAGAACGGGGGGAGATATCTTTACCGATCTGCCGACGTGGGCACCTGTCCCGTTCGAGACCTACAAGCGGATTCTGGAGGAGTCGGAATATGCGGGATGGCTCTCGGCATTCGGCATTCGGGTAAATCATTTCACGGTGCTGATCAACGCGCTGAAGACATTCGGATCGCTTCAGGAATTCAATGACTGGCTGAAGGTGGAGGGATTTGTTCTGAACGAATCCGGTGGGGCGATCAAGGGGACGCCGGGGGAATTGCTGGAGCAGTCATCGATTATGGCGCGCCGGATTCCCTGGAAATTCGCCGGCGGCGAAATGCACGATATTCCCACCTGCTATCACGAGTTCGCGCGTCGCTACGCCGATCCCGCGACCGGGGAGCTTTACCGGGGATTTATCGCGAAAAGCGCCGACAGGATTTTCGAGTCCACCGACAGTGACAAGGCGGTATAGACCGTTATTTCCGGGTTCCGGAATATCCCAATCGTCCGGCGGGATCATTGCCGGATATCGTATCAATTTCCGTGGCTGGCCAGGATGAACGAACTTGCACATTACCGCGATCTGTTCGCCTACGACAGATGGGCCAACCGTCGCGCGCTCGACTCGATTCGCGTATTTGGAGAGGAAGGCGATCCTGATGCCGTGCGGCTTCTGGCGCATATCATCGGCGCGCAACGCGTCTGGATTACGCGGCTGACCGGCGGCGATTCCTCGCTGCTGGATTCATGGCCGGGGCTTGATATCGACGCATGTGCCGTTGGCGTGGAAATGATGTATGAGCGGTGGATCAGATATCTGGAGGATATGACCGGGGAGAAGTTCGGCGAGATGATCGCCTATCGCAATATGAAGGGAATTGCATTCGAGGACAGCGCCCGCGATATTCTTACGCAGGTTGTGAATCATGGCACCTATCATCGCGCGCAGATCGCGAGCCATGTACGGGCGAAGGAGAAGACGCCGGCCGTGACCGATTATATCGCGTATGTGCACGATGTGCGGGCGTAACGGGCAGCCTGTTGAAGGACGCCATCTGCGGCGTCCGGGAGGACGCCTCATTGTTTTTCCTCAAGCCCCGGAGGGCGCAATCCCTGCTGCACAGGGCGATGCCCTGTGCAGCACCATCAATCAATTAATTATTTTATTTCTTCACGAACGTCAGCGCCACAGAGTTGATGCAGTAGCGGAGCCCGGTCGGCTTCGGCCCGTCATCGAACACGTGCCCGAGGTGCGCGCCGCACCTGCTGCATGTCACCTCCGTGCGGTCCATCCCAAGGCTGGCGTCCCCTTCGAGCGTTATGTTGGCCGAATCGATCGGCGCCCAGAAGCTGGGCCAGCCGGTCCCCGATTCGAATTTCGTGGAGGAGCTGAACAGCTCCAGACCGCATGCCACGCAGGTATAGGTTCCCTCGGCGTGATTGTCCCAGTATTTTCCGGTAAACGGCCGTTCCGTCCCTTTCTGCCGCGTTACCTCGTACTGCTCCGGCGTCAGTTGCGCCTTCCATTCAGCATCGCTCTTGACGATTTTCCTGATGGCATGGCTGCTGTCCCCATTCGCTGCCGTCCGCACCTGCGCGGGCTGGGTCTTTGCCTCGATCTGGCCGGTGCTCCGGCCGCCGCAGGCAAGGATCACGAGGGAGGAGAGGAGGAGGATTCGAGTGTACTTGAGCATCGTTCCAGACATTGATTTCGGGATGTGAGCCGCCGTTCGCGCCGAATGGCGGAGCCCGGCTCGTGCGTTCCCCGAAGACGCGGCGTAACCGGTCATCGTGTATGCTCCGGGGGATCATCAGCGATCCCCTTTGCCTGATCGAGCGCCTCCTTCAGCTCCTCGGCGCGTTGCGATCCTATCAGTTTCCGCTTTCCGTTGCTCAACTCCAGCCGTACCCCCGCGTCTCCCCGCACCGTATAGGCCCATCCCTTGCCGCTGGCATAGCGCAGCCCCCAGCCGCCATATTCGGCGATCGGCCGGTACGTCACCGCCTCCCAGCTTACGATATCCTTCAGCGGGATATGCTTGTGGGTGAACGGGTAATAATCCACATGCAGCCTCTCCGGATCGACGATGACATGGAGATTCGTTTTGTAGACCAGCAGGGGAAGGCCGAATGTGATGATCAGAAGCACGGCGATAAAGACGATCAGCCCGGCATCGGTCATGGGATGATCGCCGAAGGGAATGCCCCGGTAAAGCTGACGATAGGCGGCCAGACAGGCGGTCCCGAGCGATGTGATGGAGATGGGAAGCATCAGCATCCAGATCCACGGCTGGCGTATCTGCTGCTCCTCCTCGAAGAGTATCGAATCCTGATAGCTGGTCAATATCCCCCCGTATGCGAATGAATGATGCCCGTAAACGCCGGGCCGCCCTGGCAGACTGTTCCGCAGGCCCCGGAGGGGCGTGATCCCTGGCGCGTGGAGCATAGCCCCGCGCATTGGTTGGTGATCAATGGCACGGAATTGCCACCATGATATCCTGATTATTCAACGGAGTAAAACCATGGAAACCGCAGAGAACGAATCGAACCGCGACAAAGATATGAAGGACGGGAGCAAGGCGGATCGCGCGCCGAGCCGGGAAGAACGGCGGGCGGAAGAGGTTGCCGACGCCAACAACGAGCTCGATACAAGGCTGGGGCACGATATCCGCGAGGGGGGGATCGATGCCGATCAGGAACTCCTGGGCGATCCTGCCGATTCGCTGGATGAGCATATGCCGGCGAACTCCGAGAGCATCGAGGACAAGGTGCAGGATATCCTGAACAGCGGGATATTCCGGCAGTAAGCGGTGTTAGCGGCGCAGTTCGTACAGAAACGTCGGTAAATCCCTGTTGCGCGCGTTCAGAAACTCGCCGATCCGGGTCATGCCGATCTTCTCGGCCACCCGGCTGGAGGCATGATGATCCTGCGCCATGTTGGCGTGGATGGCGGGGATTTCCAGTGCCCCGAAAGCATGATCCCGCACCGCGGCGGCGGCCTCCGTTGCGTAGCCAAGCCCGTGAAGGGGGTGGGTGATGATATAGCCGATATCGATCACATCCCGTCCGTCCACCGTGGCGTTGATGATGCCGCAATGGCCGATCATCGTCCCGCTCGATTTCTCGATCGTCCCCCATCGTCCGAAGCCATGTTCCGCATAGCTTGCCATGCTCCGTTCAATCCAGTCGATCGCCTGCTGACGCGTGAGCGGGCCCGGGTAGAACTTCATCGTGATCGGATCGGAGACGATTGCGTGGAGATCGTCGATATCCTCACGTGTGAATTCTCTGAGCAGCAGGCGTGGCGTTTCGATAACGGGATTCATAAGCTGATCTCCGGCATATGATTGTTGGTGCGGTTCAGGACACAATCATACCTGGTGCAGTTGGTGTCCCGGAAAACGGGACGGGGGCCCTGTCTGACAGGCCCCCGTCATGGGTTTGTCGTTGACGATTTCTACTCGCGTGCGTCCGGCACCGCGTGTTCGATCGCCGTATCGTCGCTGATCTCCACCGATGGAGCCATGGCCGCCATCGCGGAGTTGGCTATCCGCACAGTATCGTTCTGATCGATGAACTCCACGATGATCTCCTCGATCGACTGCTTTCCCCTGTCCCCCTCGCCATGCACGCGGACCGCGGCGGAGCCGGTTGCCTGCTCCTGTTCGCCGACGATCAGCATGTAGGGGATCTTCTGCAACTCCGCCTCGCGGATCTTGTAGCCGATCTTCTCATTCCGTTCATCCACTTCCACGCGGAATCCGGCTTCGTAGAGACGGGCCTTCACCTTCATCGCGTAGTCCAGATAGTTTTCGGAGATCGGGAGGATGATCGCCTGCACGGGCGCCAGCCAGAACGGGAAGTTGCCCGCGTAGTGCTCGATCAGCACGCCGATGAAACGCTCCAGCGATCCGAACGGCGCGCGGTGGATCATCACCGGGCGATGCTTGGCGCCATCCTGCCCGGTGTATTCCAGGTTGAAGCGGTTCGGCAGGTTGTAGTCCAGCTGCACCGTTCCAAGCTGCCACTGCCGGCCGATGGCATCGCGCACCATGAAGTCGATCTTCGGCCCGTAGAACGCCGCCTCGCCGATGCCGATCGTGTAATCCAGGCCGGCCGCCTCAGCCACCTCCTGAATCGCCTGCTCGGCCGTCTCCCACAGCTCATCGGCGCCCACGTACTTCTCCTTGTTCTCCGGATCGCGGAAGGAGAGGCGCACCTTGAAGTCGGCGAAGCCGAGGACGCTCATCACGAACTTGATCAGGTCCAGCACGCTCCGCATCTCGGCGTTCACCTGATCGGGGCGGATGAAGAGATGCGCGTCATCGACCGTAAAGCTTCTGACGCGGGTAAGGCCGTTGAGCTGTCCCGATTTCTCGTAGCGGTACACCGTTCCGAACTCCGCCAGGCGCAGCGGCAGATCGCGGTAGCTCCGCGGCCGGCTGGCGTAGATCTGGCAGTGATGCGGGCAGTTCATCGGCTTCAGAAGATACTCCTCATCCTCCTCCAGCTTGATCGGCGTAAACTGGCTCTCGGCATAGTACGGGTAGTGCCCGCTGGTGCGATAGAGATCCAGGTTGCCGATATGCGGCGTCACGACCGGGGAATAGCCGCGTTTCCGCTGCTCGCCGCGGAGGAAGTTCTCCAGCGTCTCCCGCAGCACCGTCCCTTTCGGAAGCCAGAGCGGAAGCCCCTGTCCGACGGTCGGCGTGATGATGAAGAGATCCAGCTCGCGCCCGATTCTCCTGTGGTCCCGTTTCTTGGCCTCTTCGAGCATCGTAAGGTGCTCGTCGAGCAGCGCCTTCTTTGGAAAGGTGACGCCGTAGACGCGCTGGAGCTGCTGCCGTTTCTGGTCGCCGCGCCAGTAGGCGGCGGAGACGGCGGTGAGCTTCAGCGCCTTGATCCGTCCGGTGGAGGGGATATGCGTGCCGCGGCAGAGATCAGTGAACTTCCCCTGGCGGTAGAGGGTGATCTCGCGATCCTTGAACTCCTCCAGCAGTTCCAGCTTGTACTGATCTCCCTTCTCGCGGAAGTATGCCACGGCATCATCCCACGTTATCGGCACGCGCTCGAACGCGTTGTCCTGCTTCGCCAGCTCGGCCATCTTCTTCTCGACCGCGGCAAGGTCCTCCGGGGTCAGCGCGTGGCCTCCGGCGATATCCATGTCGTAGTAGAAGCCGTTTTCCACCGGCGGGCCGATGCCGAACTTCGTGCCGGGGTAGATCGCCTCGATCGCCTCGGCCATAAGGTGGGCGGAGGAATGCCAGAAGATCGCCTTCCCCTCATCATCGTTGAACGTGACAAGGCGGATGTGGGCGTCCTCGGTGATCGGGCGGCTCAGATCGTAGGGCTGGTCGTTGACGAAGATGCCGAGCGCTTCGCGGGCAAGGCCCTGCGAGATGGAGCCGGCGATCTCCATGCCGGTAACTCCGCTCTCGTACTCGCGGGCATCGCCGTTGGGTAGTGTTATGCGAATCATATCCGTTGGTCGCTGTCTGAAATGCAAACAGGGCGTTGAGCGCACGCCTGTACACGCTCATTGCCCTGCTCGATTCAGCTTTGATTGGTAGCCATTACAACAGGCGTGTCATTGAATTGCATGGAAGATAGGAGAGGGAGGCCACATGACGCAAGAGGGGGAGCGAACGATCGGCTGATGATTGCGTCCCGATATCATCTCCGCGAACGTCCGGGGATCGCTATCTTGCGGAACCGGCAACTTCATACACAAGCCACGGCAGAGCCATGAGCGATTTCTCCAGAGGCGGCCTTGATGATGACGATGATATCGATACGCCCCCACCAAGGAATGATGGCATTACCTATCTGATTCGGTCTGGCCTATTGCCTGCTGGTTGGCGTCGCGGGCGCCGGCCTTGCCAACCTTGCCGGCAGGGGGAACACGCCCTCGATCCTGACCACGACAATGGGCGCTCTGATCCCCTTCGTCATGGGCCTTGCCGCCGTGTACGGATGGCGGAAGGCTGATCTGACCGTCTGGCGACTGATAGGCTGGACCTGCGCGAATTTCGGCGTCGTGGTGATCGTGATCTCCTTTCTGCTCGGCGAGGGGGTCTTCTGCCTGCTGATCATCGCCCCGCTCGTGCTGGCGCTGATGGCGGCCGGCACCTGGATCGGCAAACTGCTGTTCAAGCGCGACAAGACCGCCCTGAACGTAAGCCTGGTCGCGGTCATCGCCCTCTTCATGTTTCTCGATCTGATGTCGCCCCACTATCATCGGACGATGGTGGGGGATACGATCCTCATCCACGCGTCCCCATCGGAGGTCTGGCGGCATGTGGTGGCGTTCCCGGAGATCAGGCGCGCGCCATCGTTCTGGTTCTTCAGAATCGGCCTGCCGATGCCGGCCAGCACCACGGTGGAGGGGTATCGGAAGGGGGCGGGGCGGAAGTGCATCTTCAACAACGGCCTGGTCTTCGATGAGGTGATGACGGAGTTCGAGCCCGACCACAGGCTGACGTTCGATATCATCCATCAGCCTGAGGACCCGGAGATCATGGGGCATATCACGCTGCAGCGCGGTCAATTCATCCTGACCGATAATGGCGACGGCACCACAACTCTCACCGGCAACAGCTGGTATCTCCTGCACGCATTCCCGGCCTGGTATTTCGATATCTGGGCCACCAGCATCACCCGCAACGTTCATCTTCGGGTGATGGAGCATATCCGCGATCTCTCGGAGGCGCAGGGGAAGTAGGCCCGCTCACTGACCGTCACAGTTCGGCGGCCTGCGCGTATCGGGCGCCGCCGTAAGTTTGCCGCATGATCGAACGCCTGCGCGCACGTCTCTCCGGCCGATCGGCCGGCCGGGGGGACCAGAGGGGGGCCGACTTCAAGAGGAATTTCGCTCTTGGCGTAGCCAATGGGGTGTTGTATAACAATGGCCTCTCGTTCTTCAATCGCACCACGATCATCCCCGTTTTCATGGCCTCGCTCGGCGCCCCGAGCATCCTCATCTCCCTGACCGCCCTTTTCGAATCGCTCGGGTGGCATCTGCCGCAGCTTATCGCCTCCAAATATATCGTCCACAAGCCCCGCAAGATGGCCCTCTACGGCTGGGCGGCGGTTATCAGGGTGGCAGGGCTGCTGCTGGCAACGGCCGCGGCATTCGTCGCCGCAAGCTCGCCGGGGCTTGCGCTGATCCTGTTCGTGCTGGGCTACGGCATCTTCTCCATCGCGGGAGGATTTGCGGGGCTGGTCTTCATGGAGATCGTCGCCAAGACCTGCCCGAAGGAACGCCGGGGGAGCTATTTCGGGCTGCGGGCGATTTTCAGCGGGCTGGTGGGGCTCTATCTCGGCGTCAACGTGATCAAGCCGGTCTTCGCCAACTGGGGATTTCCCTACACGTTTATGATCGCCTTCGGGGCGGGGACGCTGCTGATCGCCGGGAGCTTCTATCTGTTCACGCGGCAGCGGGAGCCGGTGCAGGATGATCTCCCCCTCGAGCGAAGCATGCGCGCCCAGTTCTCCACCGCTCTGGCGCTTCTGGCCGCCAACCGTCCATTCCGCAGGTTCGTGCTTTTCCGGGGGCTGATGATGCTCTGGTTTGCCGGCATCCCCTACTATATGCTTTTCGCGCGCGAGCGTCTGGGGGCCAGCGAGGTGGAGATGGGGACGTTCATAAGCTGGGAGTTCGGGGGGCTGATCGTTGCCAATCTTCTCTGGAGCTATCTCTCCAACAATCTCGGGAACAGAATTCTTCTGATCGTCGCCTGCGCGCTCGGGGTGCTGGTTTCCGCCGCGGTGCTCGGTTATGCGATTGGCCTCTTCGGGCTGCCGGCGTGGACGTTCGGCGCCATCTTCTTCGCCAGCGCCGCGGTGGATTCCGGCGTGGGAACGGGGGGGATCAACTATGCTCTGGAGATCATCCCGGATGGGGAGCGGCCCACGTATATCGGGCTGATGAACACTCTGCTGGCGATGGCACTGGGGCTGGCGGCGATCGCCGGTGGTCTGCGCGATCTGATCGGCTACACGGGGCTCTACGTGATGACGGGGGGGGTGGCGTTGATGGCGCTGGGGATGATCATTCGTCTGCCGGAACCCCGGCGCGCCGTCCGCGTGATGTCGGTGTAGATGCGGTGTGGTGTGGTGGCGTGTGCCGTGCCATGTGGTGGCGTCTGTAGTAGGGGCAAGTCTTAGACTTGCCCCTACGCCCACCGATATGATCATCGCCGACCGTGCCGCGCCCACCGATATGATCATCGTCGACCGCGCCGCGCCCACCGATATGATCATCGCCGACCGCGCCATGCCCACCGATATGATCGCCACACCCGCCATCACGATCATCCCCCATGATACCGCCCCTGCGTGGCCGATATCCCCCATCTGTCAATTGATTTTCTGCGATACCTTCTGCTCGCGCTGCATCAACTGCCGCTCGCGCTCGTCGAGAAGCTCCTTCTGGCGCCGCAACTCATCGCTTCTGATCTCCAGTTCCTTCGTCAGCGTCGCTGTGTTCCGCTCTTCATCCTCACCCCCCTTGAACAGTCCTCCCACCAGCCAGCTGCTTCTGAGTCCACGCATGTTGATGCCGAACTCCCGCGCCGCGAATCCGGCGGAGCCCGCGGCCTGGTTCAGCGTTCCGGCGAGCGATTCCAGCGAGTCGTACAGCGACCGGTCGTAGAGCAGCGCGCCGACGGTTCCCTTGCCGTTGCCGATATCGGCAACAAGCTGCTTGCTCTCCAGCGTGATGGCATCCACGTTGCCGGCGGCCCGGTTCAGCGTGGTCGTCACCGCGGCAAGCTGGTTCGTTGTCTCGTTCATCAGGCGTTCCGCCGATCGCGTCACCCTCGTCAGGCCGATATACGCCTCGTCATCGGTGAGGAATTTGCCGAGCGTTCCCTCGCCGCGCCGGAAGCGGAGAAAGAGCGTATCGAGCGATGCGGTGATGTTGCCCGCGTTCTTCACGGCAACCTGCGCGTCATCCAGAACGGCCGTGTAGTCGGTGGGGGGGGCCGCCTTGATCGTATCGCCATCGCGAACCATCGGCGCGGTGTTGTTCCCCATCAGCAGCTCGATCTCCTTGTCGCCGATCAGCCCCTGCTGCGCTATGGAGGCGACGGTCGAGGTGCGGACGAACGGGTGCATGTCCTCATCGACGACCATATCCACGCGCACATAGGAGCCGGTGTCCATCAGCAGCACGACGTTGCTGACGGTCCCGACCTTGATTCCCTTGATCGTGACCAGAGCCCCGGAGCGGAGCCCCTGCACCATCTTGAATTTCGAGGAGACGGCGAAGGTCTTGTTGAACATGCTCTCCTTGCCGCCGATCGCGAAGACCGCGATGATCAGGATGATAATGCCGGTAATCGTGAAGACGCCGGCGCGAAAGAGCCGTTTGGAACGGTCCTTCCCGGTGACCATCTCCTCATTGATGGTGCTGTTCTCCGGCGGCGCGACCGATTCCTCCGTGGGGGCATCGGTTGCCGTTCTGGGCTGTATGTTGGCGTTATCCTTAGGGTCAAGCATTGCACATCCATCAGGTTGATTTTGTACGGATTATCATCATCGATCGATTGCGGGGAGGGGATATCCCGCTACGCCGCCGAGCTTTCGAGGGTGAAGAAGATCTTCAGGAAGTCGATATCGGAATGTTTGCCTTCCTCCGGCGTCCCCTCGAAAACGATCTTTCCCTCATCGAGAAACGCGATCCTGTCGGCGATAATATGGAGACAGTAGGGATCGTGCGTGACGGCGATTCCGGTGATCCCCAGATCATCCCGCAACTGCACGATCAACTCCGAGATCTCCTTCGTGGTTCCCGGATCAAGGCCGGTCGTGGGCTCGTCGTACAGCAGGTACTCCGGCTCCACGATAATCGTCCGGGCAACGCCTATGCGCTTCCGCTGTCCGCCGGAAAGCTCGCTCGGCATCTTGTTCACCTTGTCGGGGAGGCCCACCCGTTCCAGGTAGTGCATCACCCTGTCGACCGCCTCCGGCCCCTTCATCCCCAGGGTCTTCTGAAGAGGGAACATCAGGTTCTCTCCCACCGTCAGCGAGTCGTAGAGGGCGCCGCTCTGAAACACGTAGCCCACCTTCCTGCGGATCATCTGAAGCGTCTTCGGATCGGCGCCGACAACCTCCGTCCCCGCCACCTTGATGCTCCCGCGATCCGGAATCAGCAGCCCCACGATGCTCTTCAGCAGCACGCTCTTGCCGGTGCCGGAACGTCCCAGCACCACCATGTTGGTCCCTGTCTCGACCGTGAGATCGATTCCCCGCATGGGGCGCAACTCGGAGCTGAATGTCTTGTAGAGATTTTTAAGCTCAATCATCTGGACTCTATTCGCCTAGGAACGTGACTGAGAGCTTTACGATCACCATGTCTATCAGGATGATCCAGACCGATGAAAGGACCACCGCCGAGGTTGTGGCGCGACCAACTCCCTCGGTGCCGGAATCCGTGTTGAACCCTTTGTAGGAGCCAACCACGGCAATCGCGAAGCCGAAGCCCGCGGTCTTGATCAGCCCCGGCAGAACTCTTGGAAAGGTGAGCGCGTCCACCACCTGGCCGTAATAATATTGAAGGGTGACGCCGGAGGAGATGTACTCCGCCAGGAAGCTGCCGCAGATGCCGAGAAACTCCGCGTAGAGCGTCAGGAGCGGCATCAGCAGGGTCAGCGCCAGCACCCGCGTCGTCACCAGGTAATTGTAGGGATCGACCCCGGAGCATTCCATCGCGTCGATCTGCTCTGTCACCTTCATCGAACCAAGCTCCGCGCCGATGCCCGAAGCCACGCGCCCCGCCACCAGCAGCGCGGTGATCACCGGCCCCAGCTCCTTGGTGATCGATGTGGTCACCATCGCCGGAATCCATGCGGCTGCGCCGAACTTCTCCATCGTCGGCCGCGACTGCAGGGCAAGGATAAGCCCCATGATGAAGTTGACCATGGAGATGAGGGGGAGGGACATCGCGCCGAAATCATCGACATGGCGAACGATCTGACGAAACTCGTAGGGCGGGGAGAACACCGTTTTGAAGAAGCGGCCCGCGAATTTCGCGTAGCTGCCGAACTCGATAATGCCGTTACTCAGGAATCCCACAACGTCTCCGTTACTGACTCGATACGGGTGTCCAAGGATCGCCCGGATGGCTCTCCGCCGGGGCTGTGTGGCGCACTGAACTGAACACAGAGCTGCATCGGCGGGAGCATTGCTCGCATTGCCCCGAAGGGCGCTCGACAAAAGGGTCGGCGGCGCACGCCGTTATCATCCCCGCGAGCGGGTATCATACTGCATTGCTAACGATGCGGCCGGCGAGCCGACCATCCATTCTGATAGGAGTCTATTGAAGCTACAAACCCGGTGCCATGCTGGCAACCGGCAATGAGGGATGAGCTCGTTCAAAATTGCATCATTACGGGGAATGGTGACATTCTATTATGCAGGGGGATCAGCGGCTGCATAATCATTGGTGGTTCCTTCGCCGGGCGATAAATTGCAGCCTCCTCAAACTCCCGGCATCCGCCGACATTCCGTCCTCATAGCCAGATTACGATATTCCCATGAGCACACTCGATACGATCCGCGAGCAGTTCCCGATCACGCGCCAGTGTTTCGTCAATGAGAGCGGAAACCGCCAGACGATCACCTATCTCGATCATGGCGCAAGCACGCATCCCCCCGCGCCGGTGCTGGACAGCTACCGGGAGTTTCTGGAACGCTATTACGCGAACATCCATCGCGGCAATCACTACCTCTCGCAGAAGGCGTCGGAGCTGTACGACTGCGTGTCGGAGGTGGTGCTGAACTATATCGGCGGTGGCTCCGGCGCCGACAACAGCGTGATCTTCACCAGCAATACCACCACCGCGCTCGATATCGCCAGCTATCTGATGCAGGATGTGGCGGGGGCCACGCTGGTGTCGTCGATGGAACATCATTCAAACGATCTTCCGCATCGCCGGCGCGGCGCGGTGAAGCGGATCGAAGTGCTGCGCGATGGCACGCTCGACTACGAGGATCTTGAGCGGAAACTGGTTGCCGGGGGGATCAAGCTGGTGGCGATTACCGGCGCGAGCAATGTCACCGGCTACATGCCCGATATCCGGCTCATCGCCCGCCTTGCCCACGCCAATGGCGCCCGCATCCTTGTCGATGGCGCGCAGCTTCTGGCGCACCATGCCGTGGACCTTCTTCCTAACGACGACGACAGCCATATCGATTTCTTCGCGGCCGCGGGGCACAAGGCGTATGCGCCGTTCGGCACCGCGTTCCTGGTGGCGCCGAACCAGGTGCTGGAACGGACCGAGCCGTATATCCCCGGCGGCGGCACCGTGAAGTTCGTGACCGATACCGACGTTGTCTGGGCGGAGGGGGTGGAGCGCCACACGGGGGGAACGCCGAATATTCCCGGCGTTATCGCGCTCGGTTCCGCGCTCAACTGGCTTTCGGAGATCGGGCTGGACTGGGTACGCCGGCATGAGGTGGAACTGCTTACGTCGGTGGAATCACGGCTGCGGGGGATCGAGGGGGTCACGTTCCTGGGGGATATTCCCGCGGAGAAGAAGCTGGGCGTGCTGCCGTTCAACATCACCGGAATCCATCACGAGCAGGTGGCGGCCATTTTGAACGAGCGCTACGGCATCGCCACGCGGAACGGCTGTTTCTGCGCGCATCCCTATCTCACAAGGCTCCTTCACTGCACCGATGCCGAGGCAGTCAGGCGGAAGGTGGAGGCCGGCGAGGATGTGCTGCTTCCCGGCGCGGTGCGGGCCACCATCGGCATCTACAACAACGCCGAGGATCTCGACAAGCTGGTTGCCGCCGTCGCGGATCTCGCGGCCGAGGCGCTCAAGGGAACTATGTTCCCCGCTTCGGACAAGCCATCGGCCTGCATCGAGGCGATGTAGGCTGTTGCCGCGAGGAGAGTTTCGGGTTGGAGATGGGAGTGGGATTATGAAGGCTCGGGAGAGAGCCGGCGAACGGGAAGGCCGTCGCCGTTGATTCCATCAGGCGATGGCGGGTCGATCAACAATCATTCGCGTCCGCCGATGTGCGATGCCGGATCGGCTCCGTTCCGGGCTCAGTGAAACAGGAGCCAGAACACCAGCACCATGATCGCCCCGGAGAGCGATCCCAGGACGATGCCGGAGATAATGCCGTTGCGCCGTCCCTCGGTATATGCTTCGAACTCCTCGGGCGTGGCCGGCATCATTGCATACGGTGAAAACAGCGACTCCGGTCCGTCGGGACGATCGAACTGCGAGGAGCCTCCATTGATGGGTTCCGTGGTATCCATGGCCGATTATAGTTCGTAAAAAGAACTCTACGATAAAACGGGGATAACCCGGTTTTCACGGGTATTGGAACGGGGATTGGCGGGAATCTACGATGACCGGATGAAAGATTCATAAGAAAAGCGACCTCTGCATCTTTCCAGGCCATCACCCGCTTTCAAATAACGCCGCGTGCCGGCAAATAGTTAGCGCCACAGGATGGGATCGGCGGGCTCCATTTGTCGTCGTCGGGATCGTATGAATTTCATCACCGCAGCCCCGCAACACACCTTGTAAACTCTCCGGCCCGCCTACTTTCCGTAGATTTGCCTTCTGGACAAATGTGCCGCCCGCCGTTGCCGGCCGCGCGAGCCGTTCTCCCTGACCGGGGATTTCACAACGTAGCTAACGAATACGATTATGGGTTTTGCCTGTGGCATCGTCGGCCTTCCGAACGTCGGCAAGTCGACGCTCTTCAACGCGATCACCTCGGCCGGAATCCCGGCGGAGAACTACCCGTTCTGCACCATCGAGCCGAACACCGGCGTTGTCGCCGTTCCCGATGAGCGACTTCGCTGGCTCTCCGAGGTCTTTCACACCAAAAAGGAAGTCCCCACCACGATCGAGTTCGTCGACATCGCCGGCCTGGTCCGGGGCGCCTCCAAGGGGGAGGGGCTCGGCAATCAGTTCCTCGGCCACATCAGGACCGTCGACGCGATCGCCCATGTGGTGCGCTGCTTCGAGGAGGAGAATGTGGTCCACGTGGAGGGGAATATCGACCCGATCCGCGATATCGAGACGATCGAGACGGAGCTGATCCTGCGCGATATCGAGTCGATGGAGAAGCGGATCGATACGGCTGCTCGTCGCGCGAAGGCGAACGACAAGGGGGCGAAGGAGGAGGTGGCGATCGCGGAGCGGATGCGGGATCATCTCTCCGAGGGAAGGGGGCACCTTGCCATCACCTTCCAGCGGACGCCCGATGAGGAGGCGCTCATCAGCGAGTTCCATCTGCTCACCGACAAGAAGGTGATGTATATCGCCAACACGGACGAGGATGGCCTGCTGAACGGAAGCGCGCATATCGACCGCGTTCGGGAGTTCGCCACGGCGCGCGGGTTCGAGGTGGTGCCGGTCTGCGCCAAGATCGAGTCGGAGATCGCGGAGCTGGAGCCGGCCGAGCGGACGGAATTTCTGGAATCGCTCGGGCTGAAGGAGCCGGGGCTGAACGCCATCATCCGCACCGGCTACAAGCTCCTGGGGTTGCTGACCTATTTCACGGCCGGGGAGAAGGAGTGCCGCGCGTGGACCGTGCTGAAGGGCTTTACCGCCCCGCAGGCCGCCGGCGTGATCCACACGGATTTCGAGAAGGGCTTTATCCGCGCCGAGGTGCAGAGCTACGCCGATCTCCGCCGTCTGGGCAGCGAGCAGGCGATGAAGGAGGCAGGGCTCTATCGCGTGGAGGGGAAGGAGTATATCGTGCAGGATGGCGATGTGATGTTCTTCCGGTTCAACGTCTAGCGGGCCGTTGAAGGGGCTACGAAGATCGAACCCCGAGACATATCGTCCCGGGGTTTTTTATTGGCGATGATATACTTGAACCACGCGCGTTGTCATTCCCGCGCAGGCGGAACCCGAAGGGCTACGCAGTGAATCCTTCCCTCCGTTGACGATGGATCCCCGCCTGCGTGAGGATGATAGCGGGCATTGTTTGCGGCCGTGGGGCCATATGTGCCTCAAGGATATGTGAGAGGCAGGCCGGGGTTGGCTCGATCCGCGATTGGTGCGCGGAGATTGGAGTCGTGTGCTGTTTCGGACGCCGCTTCGGGAGTTTTTTTGAATGCTCCGGCGAAGATTTTTTTGCTGGAGCATTCCTCATCAACAATTGGGAGTACAACCGGCTTCCGGTCTCGGCCGGTACAATCTTCGCGGCGGATCACAGACAACTCAACAATGGAAGACAATACCACAAGGGCCGGAGAAAAAATCTTCGGCCCTTGTGCGAAGTGATGTTCGATCAGCCTACGGCGTAAAGTAGCATCCGTGAACGTAAATCGTCACGCATCCCGTTACAGAGTCCCTTACCGCCGTCAACTCCAGGCAGCGATGACGGGGAATGCCATCAGACCCGGTCGTGATGACGCTGGTATTAAACTTGTGCGGCAGGCCATCGAGAGGAACATATCCGATATGATCGTACGGATCGAGCCCAATAAAGACGCCTATCACCGCATAACCGGAAGCGAACGACATCGTCGTGGGCCTGGAAGTGGTGTAATACGGCGCGAAGATTACATCCGATGCCGCAGGCGTACCGGATGTAATCTTCTCTCCCAACGCGGTGATATACATGCGTCCATCACCGGTAAGATTGAACAGCGCCGGATCATCGACATCGGGATCGATCACCAACGTGACGTGATCGCAATATGGCGGAGGCGTGCACCAGGTTACTGTGATGTTGACAACCGGGCAACCGGCCGCGTCGGTCGTGATCGTCACCTTGAGACAGCGATTATTCGTGGATGTCGGAATCAGATGCGGCTGCCCGTCCCACGCCACGTTGGTTCCGGCCACCATGATTCCATCGACGTACCATTGATTGCCATTGAAGCTGTACGCTCCTGTTCCAGTACCGGTAAACGTACGGGTCTGCGTCGTCGGAGTTGAAGAGGAACTGCCGATCTGCGGCTTCAATGTCACCGTGATATCCAGTGGAAAATCTCCCGTCGCGGGCGGTGTGGGCCACTGATTGTACATTCCGGTCTCCGCAGGGAGCATGTTGATCGTGTATTTGCTGCATGGATCGAGCAACGAATACGGCTGCGCGATAGCTCTGGTGACCCCTGCGACGAGACAGACGACTGCCCCGAACGCGATCAGCCACCGCCTGAGGTTGGATGCGTTCAACATTGTAATTCCCGATAGGTGAGTGGGCTTCAGAGAATGATCACCGGCATTTATCGTATCGGACATAATGTCGCAGAAATAGAAGCTCCGGTCAGATCCACCAGGTAGAGCACTTGAGCGCTTCAACATTGTCTCGTCCCGGGGCCTTCTCCGAGACGGTCTGTCCAATACGATAAGAGGATGATGGCATTCCGTTATTTCTCTGAAGAACTGGTGGCAAGATAGATCGTCGAGCAGGTGGACTCGCTACCTAATAACTACCTATATGGAGTCCCACGACGTTGAGTCGCGCGGCGATGGAGATACAAGAAGGCCAGTGATAGACGTGAACCGCATGGGCTGTCATCCCTGCACAGGCGGGGATGACGGTGGAGCGTTGTCGGCGGTTCTCGGGCCACATAGTGCGTCAGGAATATTAATGCCCTTTTTATTGGCGATGCGTGGCTATCGTCTGAGATGATGTTCCGGGTACATCAGCCCCGGATACATCACCTTCCAGTCCCCCTTTTCCCGCAGCAGCCCGATGATGACCGGGTCGTTCTCCCGGACGCCGTCCACCAGCCGCTCGCCATCGATCCTGAGCGCCACGCTGTCCGCCGTCCCGCCGACGACGGTGATCTTCCGGTTGCGGATATCGGCCAGCGTCGCCTTCGCGTTCTCCCAGATCTCCGAGCGCGGCCCAAGCCCGCCGCCATCCACCATCGACCTGCTCCTCCCCGAAAGGGAGCCCCAGAACTGCCGCTCGTTTCCCGAGTCGATCGCCCCCACGAAGCTCCGCACCCCCTCCACCAGTTCCGCCCGCTTCCACCCCGGAGAGAGCCCCGCTCCCGCCGGCGCCGTGCCGGGAGTTTCCCCCGTTACCGCGGCCGATGTGTCGATGCCGGAGCCCGGAGCGGGGGATGTGATCCCGGAATCGGGGAGTGGAGTAGATTGCGTGACCGGCGCCGCCGTATCGCGATGAAAGGTGGCCGGAACGTCCGGTCCCTTGGCACGGCACGCCGGAAGCAGAGCCGCGGCGATGAGCGGAAACGCCAGGCGCGCGCCCTGCACGAAGGCGCGAGAGATGCTTGTCATGTGGTTCTTGAGAGATCCATGAAGATGGGCCGTCGCGATGTTCGCGGGCCGTTTCGGCGCCGCCGGTTGGATGACCGGCGTGCAAAGATCGTAAATCCCTGGAATGATGAAACTGATTCTCTTCGATATCGATGGAACGTTGATAAGCGTGCGTGGCGCAATCACCCGCGCCGTGATCCGCGATGTGGTCGCCCGGGCGCTGGATCGCGATGATGATCTCCCCAGTCTTGAGCTGCACGGCAAGACCGACCGGCAGATCATGCGGGAGCTGTGCGCCGCCGCCGGATGCGCCGGCGATGGGCTGCCGGAGCGGATCGCGCTGATGGAGTCGATCCTCCTGGAGAACTGGGAACGGCATCTCAGCGCGGAGACCATCGAGCTGCTCCCCGGCGTGCGGGATCTTCTGGAACGGCTGGCGCTTCGCGATGATGTGCGCCTCGGGCTCCTTACCGGCAACCTGGAGCGCGCCGCCCGGATGAAGCTTGCCCCGCACGATCTCAACCGCTTCTTCCCCATCGGCTCGTTCGGCTCCGATGCCGTCATCCGCGATGAGCTGCCGCCGATCGCGCTCGAACGGGCGCGGCACCACTGGGGCGATGCGTTCGATTATGGCGATACGATGATCGTGGGGGATTCCCACCGCGATATCTCCTGCGCGCGCGCCTGGGGAATCCGCTCGCTCGCGGTCGCCACCGGCGTGCTGAGCGCGGCCGAGCTGAGCGATCATCTCCCCGACGACCTCTGCGAGTCCCTTCTCGAAGAGGATGTGATCGATCAATTCATCGGGGGGAACTGATGGCCCGCGTCCCACGCCGCATCGCGATCATCACGATATTCCTCCTCTTCATCGTCGCGCATCTCCGCGCCCAGGTCCTCCCCGGCATCGATGTGCTGGTCCGCGACGGGTTCGCGCAGGTGCGCGGCAAACGGGTCGGCCTGGTGATCAATCAGACATCGGTACGGCGGGACATCCGCCAGTCCACGCTCGACGCATTTCTCGCCACCGACCGTTGCCGCCTGACCGCGCTCTTCGCCCCCGAACATGGCATCGACGCCTCGACGGCGGCCGGCGAGAGCGTTGGCGACCAGATCGAGCCACGGAGCGGCCTGCCGGTCTTCTCCCTCTACGGCGCCACCCGGAAGCCGACCCCGGCGATGCTGGGGAACATCGATGTGATGGTCTACGATATCCAGGATATCGGCGTCAGGAGCTATACGTTCATCTCCACGATGATCAAGGTGATGGAGGGGTGTGCCGATGCGGGCATTCCGGTGGTGATTCTCGACCGACCCAACCCCATCGGCGGCGATGTGATCGACGGCCCCGTCCTCGATTCCGCGTTCCGGTCGTTCGTCGGCATCGTCCCGGTCCCCTATGTCTACGGCCTTACCGCCGGCGAGCTGGCGACGATGGCAAACGGCGAGCGATGGCTGGAGGGGCGCGGGAGGTGCAACCTGACGGTGATCAGGATGGAGGGTTGGCGACGGTCGATGCGATGGCGCGAGACGGGGCTGATCTGGATACCGACATCGCCTCACGTGCCGACGCCCGAGTCGGCGTTTGCCAATGCCGCCACCGGGCCGATCGGCGAGATCAGCGTGGCAAGCATCGGCATCGGCTATACGCTGCCGTTCGAGCTTGTGGGGGCCCCCTGGATCGATGCCGATACGTTTGCTCTGCGGCTCAACGGCATGGGAGTGCGCGGCATCTACTTCAGGAAGACCGCCTACAAGCCGTTCTACGGGATGTCCACCGGGACGCTCTGCCGCGGGGTTCAGCTGATGCGGACCGGCGATATGGCCGAGCCGTTCACCGCGACCATCGCCCTGCTCACCACGCTGCGCGATCTCTACAACGCGCGGCATCCGTTCGACGCGGTGACGGAGGATCGCTGGAAGATGTTCGACAAGGTGTGTGGCACCGATCAGATTCGCCGGAAGATCCTGGCCGGCGCCAGCTTTGGAAGCATCGTGGAGGGCTGGCGGGGGAGGCAGAGGGACTATATCGCGGCGCGTGAGGGATATCTGCTGTACGAGTAGCGGGGCGCGCGGATCAGTGCTGCCAGTCGAGCGAGAGGGCATAGACGAGGAAGGAGAAGCCGATGGCGAACGCCAGCAGGAGCCCGCCGATGATATAGTAGACCAGCCGCCGATCCTCCGGCGCCGTCCCCCCCCCCTGATGTCCCGGCGCGGCCGAGCCATTGCTGTGAGGAGGGGATCGGAGCTCCTCGGAGATCTTCGGCATGGGCTATTTCGTCTCCGCTGCCTCGGTCGCCACCTTGAGCGTGGCCGTATCTGAGACGGTATAGTGGCTATACTCGTACGAAAGGACCCCGACGGCAATCGCCGCAAGGATCAGGGGGACCACGGCGATGACCGAGAGGACTCTGTTATCGAACTTCAGGTGCATGAAGTACCAGGCCACCAGCCCGGCCTTCACAAACGCCATCACCAGCAGAATCGAGATCAGCGCCGCCACCGAAAGGCTCGTGTAGACCACGAAGACCTCGAGGATCGTAAGGGCGAGCAGCATCCAGAACACCGCCATGTAATTCGGGTGCGGATGCTCGGTTTCGCCGGCCACGGCGGCATGGGAATCAGCCATCGTATTCTCCCTGTCGTTGAAAGGTATATCGCTGCAACGGACGTTCCGGCGCGCGCGCCCGAAGGTCAGATAAGATAGACGAGCGTGAAAAGGATGATCCAGACAAGATCGACGAAGTGCCAGTAGAGGCCCACGATCTCCACCTGCGTATAGTTCTGCGCCGTGTACCGTCCGGCCTTCGCAAGCACCGATGCCAGGTAGATGACGCCGCTCAGCACGTGCAGGCCGTGGAAGCTGGTCAGGATGAAGAACGTCGCGTCGAAGAGGCTGCGGCCCATGCTCAGATGTTCATGAACGATAAGCTCGCTGTATTCCAGGTACTGCCCGAACAGAAAGAGAAGCCCGCCAAGCACGGTGGCGCTCAGCCAGAGTCGCAGCTTCCGCTGATCGCCCCGCTGAATGGCCGCCAGCGCCTGGACCATCGTCACCGAAGAGCAGATCAGGATGAAGGTCATCACCGCCGTCTTCGGGATGTTCAGATAGCTCGATGGGACCGGCCACGTGGCATACTGGCTGATACGAAGCCCCAAATATGCCGCGAACATCGTGAAGAATGTCATGGCGTCCTGAGCAAGGAACAGCCACATGAACATCTTCCAGTTGCTGACCTTGGTTATAGTATCCGAATAGTTGTTCGGATCGTTAAAGTGATCCTGTCCAACGGCAATGACGGATTCGCTCATAAGGGTTCGATTCTTTGGTGTGAAGGCCCCTGTGCGGCCCTGTACGGAACGGCACCAAAAGTAATAAACTATGACGTTTCTGAAGCCTCAGGAGGCTGTTTCGAGGAAAAAAAATGTTGAATCGACCGCGACTCACCGGAATCCGATCCGTATTTCGAGGCCGACGATGGTCGATCGCGTGCCGTCCGGCAGCAGTTCCCCCCGCACGGTCGAGCGGAGCGATGCGTTGTAGCTCCGCGCCGCCAGCGCCGCGTCCACCAGGCTCACCACGTGGTTGAGCACCACGGCGCCAAGCGCGGTCCCGGCGATGCCCAGAAGATTGTTCGCGTCGCGACGGTCGGCGGTGTATTCCAGGTTATGCGCCGTCACCCGCGCCGGATCGTAGATCACCGTGTCAGCCATTGCGTCGTGATCGTCCCATCCGGCCCTGTACTGAACGTACTTTCCAAGCTCCTCGTAGTACTGCTGATCGCCGTGGGCCGGAAGTGTGTGGGAGAATCCCCCCGTGACCGCGCGTTCCAGCTTGTGAAGCTCGGCGATATCGATCCGCTTCCATCCGGGAAGCGATGGATCGTTCGATGTGTAGATCGTCGCCAGCGCCGCCGCCGCCGCCGTCCTGTCCACATCCGTGGATGACCAGTGCTGGTAGTTCGCCGCGATCCAGTCCACGTAGCGCGCCACGTCCCAGTGCGCGTCCGCGTAGTCCTGGAAATCGCTTGTGGCCTGATTGCCGCGGGCGTTATAGATGCCGTAGACCGTCCATCCCGCCGCCTCTATCGTTCCATAGAGAATGGTTCGCCAGAGCGGAGCATCCGCGTACAACTGCCCCGCGCCGGGGAGCAGGGCGGACAATCCACCGGCCAGCCATACCGACTTCGCGTGATGATCGTTCCCGATGCTGTCCAGCGGAAACGGGAGCGCGGGAGCGTTCGGGCTGGCCGGCTGACGAAGGCCGGAGCGGACATCGAGATCGAGAACGCCGGTGAGGGGCGGGGTCGCCGGTTGCGCCGAGGCGATGACCGGGAGCGCCAGCCAGAAGATGAGGAGGATTGTGCGAGCTTGTCGGTTCATCGTGGATAACATACGAGGGATGTTCCGTCCGTCAAACGATCGCCGCGATGACGGGCTGCCGATCGAGTCAGCGGATTGCCGGATCGATCCGGCGTGGCCTGCCGAAGAGGAGACGCCCGGCCCGCGTCCGAATGATGAAAAGGATGAACAGCGTCGCCAGAATCGCTCCGGTGCTGTCGGCGATCCAGTCCATGACATCGGCCGTGCGGTTCGGCACGAACGACTGGTGGTACTCATCGGACGCGCCGTAGAAGCAGCAGAAGATCAGCGCGGCGATAAGGTGCGCGGCGATCGAGCGATTCGGCATCAGCCATCGAAACGCCCGGAAGCCGAAGAGCATCATCAGGCCGAATGCCCCGGTGTGGTTGATCTTGTCCCCCCACTCCAGCGCGTAGGTCGGGGCGGGGGGCGTGGAGAGGGAGCTGATGAAGTAGATCAGCAGCGCGTAGAGAATCGCCGGAAGGACGTAGGCGGCAAAGCCCCTGAGTTTCGGTGCGCTCATCGTGATGTCACCGCGCGAAAGGCGTGCGGGAGGAAGTGAATGATATCGGTCGCGGTGATCGCGTGGACGCTCTTCGCGGCGGCGGCCAGATCACCGGCCAGGCTGTGAAGATAGACCGCCGCGAGCACTCCGGCTGTTCCTCCGGCTGAATCCCCCCGCGCCAGCAGCGCGGCTATCGTGCCGGTCAGAACGTCGCCGGTGCCGCCGGTTCCCATCCCCGGATTGCCGGCGCTGTTGATAAAGGCTTTTCCGCCGGGCTCGGCAACGACGGTGGGGGCTCCCTTCAGCACCACGATGCCGTTGATCCGCCTTGCCGCGTCGCGGGCATGCCCGACCGGATCACTATCGATCTCTTCGCTCTTCAGCCCCAGGAGCCGGGCCATTTCGCCGTGATGCGGCGTGATCACCAGCGCGCTTTCATGGTCCCGCAGCGCATCGGCATCCCCCGCGAACGCGTTAAGCCCGTCGGCATCCAGAACGATCCACGCGGATCGTCCGCCGGCCACCAGACCGCGCACGGCGCGCGCTGCCTCCGGCGAACGCGAAAGCCCCGGCCCCACCGCGATGGCGCCGTAACTCTCCGATTTCCCGATGATCCCATCGAACGCGTCCGCCGCGAACGCCCCGGCTTCGTCCGATGGGAGGGAGAGCGTCATGATCTCCGGCGCGATCGACTGCGGGATCGGCAGTGCGCGGGCCGGCAATGCAAGCAGCGTCAGCCCGGCGCCCGCGTGCAGCGCCGCCTCCGATGCCATCACCGCAGCGCCGGTCATCCCACCGGAGCCGGCTATCACAAGCACCTTCCCGCGATCGTATTTGTTCCCCCCCTGCTTCATCTCCCCGATTCCCGCCGCCGCGCATTCGGCATCGATCAGCGCAATCCCGGCATCGGCGTATAACGAAACCGGCGTCCCGATATCGATCACCCTGACATCTCCGGCCGCCCCGGCTCCCCGGCCCAGCAGCAGCCCCGGCTTGAGCGCCGCCATCGTTGCCGTCGCGGTTGCCATGAAGAACCGGCCCTCCGCGGCGCCGGTATCGGAATCGATGCCGGTCGGGATATCAACCGCCAGTTTTGCGGCATTTACCGAGGCGGACCATGCAACCGCGTCGCCGTACGGCTCGCGCAACGAGCCTGCCGTTCCTGTGCCGAGCATGGCATCGACAACGGCATCGTAGCAAGCCCTGCCTTCGCCGGGGGGGCCGCTCCAGACAGTGATGCTATCCGGGGCGAACGCCGCAAGGATGCGGTGTTGCAGGGCTGCGTCCGGCGATAGCTCCTCCGGCGGATGGATCAGGATCACATCGGCCAGCGCTCCGGCGTTGATCGCGTGCCGCGCCATCGCGATCCCGTCGCCGCCGTTGTTCCCCCTGCCGCAGAGTATCGCGATCCGTTTTCCGCGCAATCCCCCCAGCATCCGCGACAGCATATCGGTCGCGCCGCGCGCCGCGTTCTCCATCAGCACCGGGCCGGGGATGCCGATCTCCCCGATCGCCCGCCGGTCGGCCGCGCGCATCTCTTCGGCAGTGAGTATCGGTGTCATTTCATCGTGATATCGAAGCTGGTTCCGGGTTCATTGTGAAGCCGGAGAAACGAACATAAGGAAATCGACGCTGGAGGCCCCTCGGGCACCGATGACGCGACCGCGGCCGACCGCGAAATAATCGACGGGGGGCATGCGATCCGGATGATTGGAATCGATTGGTTTCGCGACATTCGGCCCGTTTGGTGGTCTTAATGACCGGCCATTCCATTACTGTTACCTCATATCCGCATGGCACGGCGTGGCTGCTCCTCAGTTTATCCCGATGCCGCGGTTCATTGCCATGCCTGACAGGATATATCGTATTGCCGGTTATGTCAAGCGACATCCTATCCAACAATCGCGCAGGATACTCCCCGGAACCCATATGAATCGTGCCACGACGCTGTACATCGTGCTGTTGATCCTTCTTGCCGCCCTTCCGCGCGCTCATTCGGTGTCGGCTCAGACGGTTCCGGCCTCCACGCCGGCCCAGCCGCTGGAACGCTATCTCAACCCCGACGGCACCCTGAATCTGAACCGCCGGTTCAATGGAAGCCTTGATCCGAACGGCTGGCGCATGGTGACCGATGCCGACGGCACGCCACGTTTCCAGAAGCTCTCCACCGCCGATCCAAATCTCGATTCCGCCGACCATCATCGCGGCCATGTGCCGGGCGATGAGGGGTGGGACGATCGGTTCGGCATTCCGGGGCCGGGGGGAATTGTCTATGCCGTCGCGACTTATGGTGACGAGGTGTTCGTGGGAGGAAGGTTCAGCTCGGTCGGGAACGTGGAGGTGAACAATATCGCCCGCTGGAACCGGAGAACGCGGCAGTGGTCGGCGATCCGGGAGGGAGTTGCCGGAGCGGTGAAGGTGATGACGATCGCGGGGGATGACCTCTATGTGGGGGGCATCATCAGCTCGGCCGGGACCGGGGAGGCGCGCGGCATTGCCCGTTGGAATATCACCAGCGGGACCTGGCATCCGGTCGGCGGGCTGGGGGTGGATCACTTTCTCATCGGCTATCGTCGCGGGGGGGATGTTCATGCGATCGCGGTTCATGGGAACGATATCTATGTGGGGGGTGATTTCCTCTTTGCGGTGACCGACACGGCCACGGAAGCCAAGATCCCATACCTGGCGAAATGGAACGGGAGCGCCTGGTCCAGCATCGGCGATGTATCCCAGCCCTTCTTCAGCTTCAATCCTCCCGACATCCTCGCGATGACGATCAGGGGGGATGATCTCTACGTCGGCGGGGCGTTCGGCTCCATCGACAGCGTTCCGATGAACAATATCGGCCGGTACAACCTCACGAGCGGCACGTGGCTGCCGCTCGCGCAGGGGACGACCGGGGCCGTGCACGCGCTTGCGTTCGATGGGGATGATCTCTACGTCGGCGGCGAGTTCACGGCGGCGGGAGGGGGGACGGCCGGCGGCATCGCCCGGTGGGATGGCTCCGCGTGGCACCCGCTGGGTGACGGGTTCGATGGTATCGTCCATGCCATCGCCGTCGATCATGGATCGGTGTACGTGGGCGGGGAATTCTCGGCAACATCCGGGCTCAGCACGAACTGCATCGCCCGCTGGAACGGCGGATCGTGGTCGCGCATGGGGGCCGGCATGGGGCTCAGCTCCAACGGTGCCACGCAATGGGTCGGGACGATTGCGATCAGCCGTCTCGACGGCAACGACGGCCAGGCCGGGCCTGCGGCGGCCCCGTTCGTCTGGGCGCTGGCGGTGGCCGATGGCGAGGTCTTCGCCGGCGGACATTTCACCAGTGCCGGAACGGTATCGGCGCACCATCTTGCCGGCTTCAGCGGAAGCGGCTGGCACCCGGTGATCGCCGATACCGCCGAACGCCCCAACCACAACGGCACGGATGGCTCCATCTTCGCGATTGCGATCAGCGGAAGCAATGTGTACATCGGCGGTGATTTTTCCAGAGCCGGCACGGTGCGGGCGGATCGCGTGGCCTGTTTCAATACCATCACCAGCCGCTGGTCATCGCTTGGCGATGGCATCGACAGCGCGGCGTCGTTTGTGCGGGCGCTGGCGGTTGTGGGGACGCAGCTCTATGTGGGGGGCGTCTTCCAGAGCGCGTCAGGCGTTCCGGCGCGTGGCCTTGCCCGCTGGGACGGCGCGCGCTGGTCCGATGTCGCCGGGGGAGTCGGGGGGGGCAATCCATATGTCTACGCGCTGGCGGCATCCGGCCGATGGCTCTACGTTGGAGGATCGTTCAGCAGCGTCGGCGGGCTTGTCGATGATGTTGGCGGCGTGGCGCGATGGGACACGCAGGAATCGAAATGGTACGGTCTGGGGAGCGGTCTGGCGAGCACCACCAGCTCGCGATATGCCATCACGTTTGCCGCAACCGCGACCGGTGTGGTCGTTGGCGGAAGCTTCTCACGAGCGGGAGATATTCCGGCGGCCAATATCGCGGCCTGGAGCGAATCGGGCGGGTGGAGCGCGCTGACGGATTCCACCGGCGGCAACGGCATGGACGGCCTTGTGAGCGCGCTGGCGTTCGACAGCCGGGGCGATCTCTGGGCCGGCGGAGAGTTCTCCAGTGCCGGCGGCAGGGCATCGCGCAACCTCGCCATCTGGTCGGCGGGCGGGGGCTGGAGGGGGCCGGCCATCGCGCTGAACGGCCCCGTTCACGGCATCGTGGCGATGGGAAGTGATGTCTTCATCGGCGGTGAGTTCACGAGGAACAGCTTGAACGATGCGTCGATGACGCACATCGCCCGCTGGGACGGAAGCAGGTGGAGCACGCTGGGAGCCGGGGAGCTCAACGGCGCCAATGGGTTCATCCGCGCTCTGGCGGCCGGGGGGAATGCTCTGTATGCCGGCGGGGACTTCACAACCGCCGGTGGGGGATCCTCCCGGTTTATCGCATCATATGGAAACAATGTCTGGTCATCGCTTGGAAGCGATTCGCGCAACGGCGTGTACGGCCAGGTATATGCCATCGGGATGCGTGGGAGGGATATCTATATCGGCGGCGCGTTTACGGTGGTCGGCGGGCTTCGCACGGGGAACATCGCACACTGGGATGGGGAGCAATGGCTTCCGGTGGGGGAGGAGTTCAACGGCGTGGTTCGCTCGATCGCGGTCGACACGAACGGTGGCGCCTATGTCGGGGGCGAGTTCACGAAGGTCGGCGATCTTGCCGTCAACGGCATCGCCCACTGGGACGGCGCCCGATGGTCGGCGCTGAGGGAAGGGCTTGGCGGCGGCGTTCCGTATGCCTACGCCGTGGCGATCATCGGGGATGACCTCTATGCCGGCGGCGGCTTCTCCACGGCGGGGGGCGTCCGGTCGAACCATATCGCCCGATGGAATATCTCCTCGGGATCATGGAACTCGATGGCCGGCGGCGTCGGCGGCGGGCCGCAGTTCACCTACGTTACGTCGCTCGCCGCCTATGGGGCCGATCTCTACGTGGCGGGATATTTCCCGGCCGCGGGGGGCGTCTCCTCGGAGAATATCATCCGCTGGGACGGGACGGCGTGGCGGGCGATGGGGGCGGGATTCAACAACAGCATCTTCGCGGTGGCGGCCGGCAGAAACGGCGAGGTCTACGTCGGCGGTGATTTTCAGGCCACGGCGGATACCACCATCAGAAACCTTGCCCGGTGGGACGGGACGCGATGGTCCGGCGGCTTCGGCGTCTTCAGCGGCGGCGCGATCTATGCCATCGCGGTCGGCAGGGAGGATCTCTACATCGGCGGGAACTTCTCGACGCTCGCCGATGTGCGATCGGAGCGGCTGATCCGCTGGGATGGGACCACGTGGCGGAATATCGGCGCGGCCCCCTCGCTCGACTACACTGCCGGTGAGATCTACGCGCTGGCGGCGGATGAGATGGAGCTGTATGCCGGCGGGAACTTCACCAGCATCGGAAGAAGATCTTCCTGTTATTTCGGGCATTGGACCAAGAGCGCGGCCTCCGGTGTCAGGGAATCGCGCGACCGCGTTCCTCCGGCATCCGGTTCGGCCATGCTCGGCGGAAACAGCCCCAACCCATGCGGCGCGTTCACCACCATCAGCTTCACGCTGGAACGGGAGGGCGCAACAAGCCTCCGGGTGTTCGATGCCCGCGGCCGGGTGGTTGCCACGCTGCTGGATGGGATGGAAGGGGCGGGCGAGCATCAGGTCAGATGGGAGCCCGGCGATATTCCGGATGGCGTCTACTATTACCAACTCAGGAGCGGCGGAACGATGGAGACACTGACGATGATTGTGATGGAGGGACGCTGATGTTCCGATTTCCAATGATCACCATGAAGTCGATCGCCCGGCGTTGCACGGGCCATCCATTGGCCCCGCGCGGGATAGCGGTTGCCGTGAATGTGCTGTTTGCGGTGGCTCTGCTGCTGCGTGGCATCACGCTCTCCGCGCAGCCGGTAAGCTCCGATGCCGGGCGTCCCATCGGCCAGCTTCTCAAGCCGGACGGGACGTTCAACACATCGCTCGGCTACGACGGCGCGGTCGACACGCGCGGCTGGAGGATGGAAACCGATCTCTCCGGCGTGCCTCATTTCTATCCGATCGCTTCCGGCGGGGGGGATTCCTACAGCCTTGCATCGGTGCCGGGGGATGAGTACTGGGATGACGGGTTTGGAAATTTTCATATGGACGGGGATGTCTATGCGATTGCCGCGAACGGCGAGGATGTCTTTATCGGCGGCGGGTTCGATGAGCTGGACAAGCAGACGGCGCACCGCGTGGCGCGCTGGAACGGCAGTTCCTGGCTTCCGCTGGGGGATGGCGTGAACGGCAACGTCAACGCGCTGGCGGTGGTGGGGGACAACCTCTACGTGGGGGGACAATTCACTCTTGCCGGGGGGATCGGTGCCAGCAATATCGCCGTCTGGAGCCTCACCGCCGGTCGCTGGCTGCCGCTCGGGAGCGGCCTTGCCGCCGATGGCTACTCGTACGTTTCAGCGATCACCGTCAACGGGACCGATCTCTACGTCGGCGGGAGTTTTACCACCGCCGGCGGCATCACCGCGAACAACATCGCCCGGTTCAGCATGGTGACCAACAGCTGGGCCGCGCTTCCCGGAACGGAGGGGAACGGGACCGATGGGGATGTGATGGCGATCGCGATAAAAAATACCAACGTCTATGTGGGCGGCGCGTTCCGCTCGGTCGCGGGTGATCCGGCCTCCAATCTCGCGCGCTGGGACATGACCACGAGGGCCTGGAGCGCGATCGGCGCCGGAGTGCGGGGGTATGTGAATGCGATCGGCGTGGGGCCGCAACGGATTTATATCGGCGGCAGGTTCGACAGGATCGGGAGCGACGCGGCGGCCAACATCGGGTACTACATCGAGGCGACCGGCGCGCTGACGACGCTTGCCTATCCGGGGGGCACATCATCGGCCGAGGGGAACGTCCACGCGATCACCGTCTATCGCGATTTCATCTTTGCCTCCGGCGCGTTCCGCGTTATCTCGCCGGGGCTGACCGGGGGGCGCACGGTCGCCAACTATGTGGGCTACTGGGATCGTGACACGGTGGGGTGGGGATCGGTCTGGAGCCCGGTCTGGCATCAGCTCGATTTCAATGAACATTCCGGGACCGACGGTTATATCGATGCGATGTTCATGAGCGGAACATCGCTCTACGTCGGCGGAAGCTACAGGGTGGCCGGCGGGGCAATTCGGGGGAGGATCGCCCGGTACGATCTCCCCAGGCTCTTCAACAATATTCAGAACCACGTGGACCGCGGTGAGTGGAATGCGCTGGGGGTGAAGGTGACGGGGCCGGTCCATGCCATCGCGACTCGTCCGGGGGAGACATTGATCGCGGGCGTCTACAAGCGGCCGAACGGGCAGGATGCCTCCACCATTCTGAAGTGGGACGGCGTGCGGCTGACACAGATCAAGCGGGGGATCAAGGGGACAATCAACGCGATGGCCCTGGACGGGGATGACCTCTATTTCGGCGGCCAGTTCTTCACCCTGGACTCGATGCCGGCGGTCAATATCGCCCGGCTTCGGCTGAGCAGCGGCCAGATATCGGCGCTCGACTCCGGCCTGCTCCACAACTACCGTCCAACCGACAGCGCGCACGCATCGGTTGCGTCGATCGCCATCCACGGCGATGATCTCTATGCCGGCGGGGTGTTCGATCAGGCGGGCGCGGCGCGGATCGCCGTGAACAACGTCGCGCACTGGAGCATCGGCGCCGGGACGTGGTCGGCGATGGACAGGGGCGTGTACGGAAATATCAATGCCGTGGCGGTGACCCCGTCCGGCACCGTCTATATCGGCGGGCATTTCTCGGCGCCGGACACCAGCGTCAGGTATCTGGCGCGATGGGACGGCGATCACTGGGGAAGGCTCGGAAACGGGGGGATCAACGACGACGTGGTATCGCTGCTCGCCGATGGTGAGAGGCTCTATGTTGGCGGCGATTTCAAGACCATCGGCCGCGATACCGTGGGGCATATCGCGCAATGGGACGGGACGCGCTGGAACAGGCTTGGCGATGGCCTCGGGGGCTTCTCCTTCCCGATGATCAACTCGCTCGCGATGAGTGGAAGCACGCTCTATGCCGGGGGATTCTTCACAGTGGCCGGGGCCGACAGCGCCAGCAATATCGCCCGCTGGGACGGCTCACGCTGGCATCCGATGGGGAGCGGCGCCGACAACCAGATTTTCGCGATCGCGGTTGGCGACGGCGGCCTCTACGCCGGCGGAAGATTCGTTGAGGCGGGAGCGAAGACATCGATCTATTTTGGCCGGTGGCTGGCTCCCGAGCTCGACGTTCGCACGGACCTGCCTCATGCCGCCGCAGGGGGGCTTGCAGGCTCGCCAAACCCCTTCACGGGGACCACATCGATAGACTTCACGCTGGCGCGCGCCGGCCAGGCCGATCTCCGAATTTATGACATGCGTGGCCGGGAGGTGGCGAAGCTCCTTTCGGCAACGATGGAACGCGGAGACCATCGTGCCGAATGGAACGGTGATGGATATCCGGCGGGAGTATATTATTGCCGGCTTCGAACCGCCGACGGCACCAGGGCGACAATGCTTCTCCTGGAACGATGACTCATAATGATATCGGGGAGAGCCCGAACCAATCAGAGCTAATGCTACGATCACTTATACCATATCTGACGCCACCGGCCATCGCCCGGCTTCGTGGCTCCCTTCTGCTGCTGGCATTGCTTTTTGCCGCATCCGCCACGTTGCGGGCGCAGGGGGATACCGCGCGGGCCGATTCCATCCCGGGCACTCCGGCAATCGAGCGCTATCTGAATCCCGATGGAACGCTGAACCTGCGCTCCGGCTTCAGCGGCAGCCTCGATGCCCGCGGCTGGGGCCTTTCCACCGCGCCCGACGGGTCGCCACGGTTCCGCAGACTCCTCTCCGCCGACAGCACCGCCGATTCCACCAGAGACACCACGCGCAACTTCATCAAGCCGATCGAGGGGGATGATGGATGGGACGATCTGTTCGGCTTTCCGGGGGCGGCCGGGATCGTCTATTCCGTGGCCGTCATCGATGACGATATCTACATCGGTGGCCGGTTCAATCTGATAGGGAATATCGCGGCGTACAACGTGGCGCGGTGGAACCGACGTTCCCGCCGGTGGTATCCGCTTGGGGGGGGCACCGGGGGGGGCGTGCACGCGCTGGCGGTATCCGGGCACGATCTCTACGTCGGCGGCATCTTCGAAACCGCGGGGGAGCTTACGGTGAACGGCATCGCCCGGTGGAACACCTTCTCGCAGACCTGGAGCGCGCTGGACACCGGGCTCCAGAAAGTGCTGTTTGCCCAGCGCGGGTTTCTGCCGATTGTGCGCGGGGGGGATATCTACGCCATCGCGGTCAGCGGTTCCAATGTCTACGCCGCCGGCGATTTCGATTATGTGTACAAGGATCGGAAGATCAGGCATATCGCCCGCTTCGACGGGAGCAGATGGAATGCGCTTGGAACCGATACCACCGGCAGCATCTACGGCATCGCCATCAACGGCGATGATCTGTACGTGGGGGGGGCGTTCAAGAAGATCGGCCCGCTCGCTGTCAACAATATCGCCCGCTGGAGCATCGGCGAATCGCGCTGGTATCCGCTCGGCACCGGGGCCGATGACACGGTGCGTGCCGTCTCGTTCTTCAACGGCGAGCTTCATGCCGGGGGGAACTTCAGGACGGCGGGCGGGGTGGCCGCCCCCTATCTGGCGCGATGGGACGGCACGGCATGGCACGAGATCCCAGGCGGGTTCGACGGCATCGTCTACGCGATGACCCCCTTCAGGAATCATCTCTATGTCGGTGGAAGGTTCTCCACCACATCCGGCCTGACGGCCAACTGCATCGCCCGGTGGAATGGCGGGTCGTGGTCGGCGATGAGCGCGGGGATGGGGCTGAGCATCAACGGCATGACGCAGTGGGTGGGGGACTGGACGGTCGGGAACGGCCGGCTGGCGTCGCCGCCGGTTGATGAGCACGATCTGAACCGTGGCCCCGAGACGCTCCCCTTTGTGTTCGCGATCGCGGTGGCGGATGATGGAGAGGTCTATGCCGGAGGACATTTTACGGTGGCCGGGAATGTGTCATCGCACCATATCGCGTCGTGGAAGGATGAGGCGTGGCACCAGCTTGTCGCCGATACTACGGTCGCCGCCGGAAGCTCCAACGGCACCGACGGCCCGGTGTACGCCGTTGCGGTGTCGGGTGATGACCTCTACGTCGGCGGCGATTTCACGGTGGTCGGCGGCGTCCGTTCGCCGCGGGTTGCTCGCTGGAACAGCATCGCCAGCCGCTGGTATCCGCTGGGGAGCGGAATCGACAGCGCCGGCTCGTTCGTCCGTTCGCTGGCGGTGATCGGAAGCGATCTTTATGCCGGTGGATATTTCCAGAGCGCGTCCGGCGTCGCGGCGCACAGCCTGGCGAAATGGGACGGCGCCGCATGGTCGGAGCCCGCCGGGGGGGTGGGTGGGGCCAACCCGTTTGTCTATGCGCTTGCCGCGATCGGCCCGGATCTCTACGTCGGCGGGAGTTTTACCACCGCCGGAAGCGTGGTGGCGAACGGCATCGCCCGATGGAGCCCCGGAACATCGGCATGGAGCGCGCTGGCGGGGGGCGTGGGGAGCAAGACCAGCTCGCATTACGTGCTGGCGATCGCGGGATCGGGGAGTGATATCTACGTGGGGGGCAACTTTCAGCTTGCCGATACGATCCCGGCCAACAACATCGCCCGCTGGGATGGGACGCGATGGAATCCGCTGATCGGGGGGACGCTGAACGGCGTGAACGGAATCGTCACCACGCTCCACGCGCATGGCGCGCTCTACGCGGGAGGCGAGTTTACGCGGGCCGGGGATGCCGCTCTTCGCTATCTGGCCCGGTGGAACGGGAGCCGGTGGGATTCGCCCGATCCGGCGGGCGCGCAGCCGGGCGCGCCCGGCTACTCCATCACGACCGATCAGTCGGGGAACGGCATCTACGTTGGCGGCGAGTTCACGAAAGTCAATGGGAAATCGGTCGGCCATGTCGCCCGCGTCTCGGCGGCCGGCTGGGAGCCGATCGGGATCGATTCCACGAACGGCGGGAATGGGTTCGCGCGGGCCCTGACATTCGCCGGGAAGACACTCTACGTCGGTGGCGATTTCAACATCACTGGGGGATTGCTCGCGCGTCACGTTGCCTCGGTGGTTCCCGTGGCAATCGGCGGGCATGGCGGCGACTGGTCATCGCTTGGGGCCGATTCGCAGAATGGCCTCTACGGCAAGGTGCTGACGATGGCGGTGCGGGGAAAGGATCTCTACGCGGCCGGCTACTTCAGCGTCGTGGGGGGGATGAGGACGGCCGGCATCGCCCACTGGAATGGCGAGCGCTGGCTTCCCGTGCGTGGGGTGATGGACGGCATCATCCGCGCGATCGCCATCGACGATCGCGGCGGGGTCTACGTCGGCGGGGAGTTCAGCCGCGTGGACAGCCTTCAGCTCAACGGCATCGGCTACTGGGATGGGACGGACTGGTCGGCGGTCGGTGGCGGCGTCTCCGGGGCGCTGCCGTATGTCTATGCGCTCTCTCTTTCCGGGAACGATCTCTATGTGGGCGGCGCCTTTTCACTGGCGGGGCAACTGCGGGCGCGGCGCCTTGCGCGTTGGAATATCGCGGCCGGCACCTGGTCCGGCATCGGTGAGGTGGAAGGGGCCAGCTACTTCACCTATGTGAACTCGATCGCCACATACAACGGCGGGATCTACGTGGCCGGCATATTCCCGGGGATCGGCGGCGTGGGGGCGCAGAACATCGCCCGCTGGGATGGGTCCGCATGGTACGATGTGGGCGGAGGATTGAACAACGCGGTCTACACCATCGCGGTCGGCCCCAAGGGCGATCTCTACGCCGGTGGCGATTTCGAGGCGGCGGGGAACACTCTGCTGCGCCGGTTCGGGCACTGGGACGGGACGCGCTGGAGCAATCTGGGGACGTTCTACGATGGCGTCTACAGCGGCTCGGTCTACTCGATCGCCATTGGCGACAGCGATGTCTATGTCGGCGGATCATTCCTCTTCATCGGCAATCTGATCACCCAGTATATGGCCCGATGGGATGGCAGACAGTGGAGAAACCTGGGTCGCGGGGCGTTCACCGATTATCGCGACGGCAGGGTCTTCGCGATGGCCGCGCGGGGGAACGAGCTGTTCGCGGGGGGGGATTTCACCAACTGCGGCGGGCGCTCCGCGTTTTACCTGGCGCACTGGACACGGCAGGGAATCGCGTCGGTCTTCCAGCCGGCGCCGGCTGCGGCGGCGGACGACGGGATCGCGCTGGGACCGGGATCGCCCAACCCCGCATCGGCATCGGCAAGCATCACCTTCCAGCTTCGGCATCCCGCCGATGTTACGCTGACGATGTTCGACAGCCGGGGGGAGGCGCTGGAGACGCTCCTCTCGGGGAGGCGCGAGGCGGGGGAACACACTGTGCGATGGAACTCTTCGCGGTATCCGAGCGGCGTCTACTACTGCCGGCTGCGAAGCGGCGGCGCAACTGAAACGCAGAAGATCATCGTGCTCGGCTCCCGGTAACGGGGCCATTTCCGCAACCGACGATTATCCGAACAATGAACGAATCGATGAACGATCATAGAGAAACGATGACCAGCCGCAACCGATATGGGCTGATGCTTCTTCTGATGGCTCTGATGGGCGCGGCTCTGCTTGGGGCCGCCCCGCTCCAGGCGCAGGAGGAAGCCCGGCGCGTCCCGCTGGGTGAACTGCTCAACCCGGACGGAACGCTGAAGAAGGGGATGGCATCGTCGGCGATCGATCCTTCAGGCTGGATGCTTGCCAGCCGGCCCGGCGCGGCGCCGCGGTTCGTGCCGGAGAAATCATCGGCCGGGGCATCGCTCCTTTCCTCCGTTCCCGATGATGCCAGATGGGATGACCGGTTCGGTGATTTCATCATGGATGGCGATATCTACTCGATGGCCGTCATCGGCGATGACATCTACGTGGGCGGATCGTTCACGCGGCTCAACGAGGTCAAGGCCCGGCATATCGCCCGCTGGAACGGCGCCTTCTGGGCTCCGCTCGGCGACGGGGTGGATGGCCCGGTTTACGCGATCGGCATCGAGGGCGACCGGCTGTACGCGGGGGGGGAGTTTCATCACGCCGGGGGGGTGGGGGCGGAGAATCTGGCTCAGTGGAACCCATCGACCGGGCAATGGTCCCCGATCGGCGGGGCAACGAGTTCGGGATACGCGGTGGTATCGGTGATCAGGGTGGACAGCAACTACACCTATTTCGGTGGGAGCTTTGAAACGATCGGTGGGATCGCGGCCAACAATATCGCCCGGCGCACCAGGGACGGGGTCTGGAGCGCGCTTGGAACCGGAGCGGCGAACGGCGTGGATGGCGATGTGCTGGCAATCGCGACGCGCGGCAGGGATGTCTACGTTGGCGGCGCGTTTCTCCATGCGGGGACCGTGGCAAGCCGGAGCATCACCCGCTGGAACGATGACACGAAGAGCTGGAACCCGCTTGGCGGCGGCGTCTACGGCTCGGTCAACGCCATCGCGGTGGATGCGAAGAACGTGTACGCCGGGGGGGCGTTCGGTCTGAAGGGGAGCGCCGATACCATCAATATCGCCACATGGAACGGGAGCGCATGGACTCCCTATGCCGGGCTCTGGGTGGAGGCACAGGTTCGATATATCGAGTTGACGGATTTCGAGGTCTACATGACCGGGACGTTCCGCGGCTACCTGGCATACAGCACCGGCGGAGCACCACCTCCGAGGTATCCCGGCTTCTGGGGCGTGCTGCACGGCGGGAAGGTCGACAACTATTTCCAGCCGCTGCCGCTCAACTACTCTCAATCGCCGAACTACACGCCGCCGGGGTTTGATGGCTATTCCAACGTGATGGTGAGGTCGGGCAATTCGATCTATGTGGGCGGGGTGTTCCACACCGTTGATAAGAGAATCAGGGCAAGGATGGCGCGATGGGATATCCCCACGCAACGCTGGTTCCCCTTCGGCGCGGGGGTGGTGGGGCCGGTGACGGCGATGACGATACACGGCAATGAAGTCTATGTTGCCGGCGGGTACGATCGCGCCAGCGCCACGGGGCGTTCGACGATCGTGAAGTGGGATGGGACCCGCTGGACGCTGGTGGTCGAGGGGATTGCCAACATCGTCAACGCGATGGCCTTCAGCGGCGACGATCTGTACGTGGGGGGCCAGTTCAGCATGGTCGGCACGGTCAGGGCAAAGAACGTGGCGCGGTGGAACTCCCTTTCCGATACCTGGTTCCCGCTCGATTCCGGCGCCTACTCGGTGATCAAGGGGATTACCCCGATCGTCTACGGGCTGGCGGCCTACGGGAACGATCTGTACGTGGGGGGGCAGATCGATCAGGTGGGCCGTTCAAGGCAGACCGTATCGGGAATCGCGCGCTGGGATATGGCAAAGGGGGAATGGCACTCCATGGATGCCGGCGTTGACGGGGCGGTCCTGGCGATCGCGGTAAACCCCTCCGGCGTCCCCTATATCGGGGGGACGTTCAGCGGCATCGATACCACATCATCCGGCAGGATTGCCCGGTGGGATGGCGCGCACTGGAAGGATGTGGGGCTGGGAGCAAACGACCAGGTGAATGCCGTCACCTTCAAGGGGAATGATCTCTATATCGGCGGCTTCTTCACGGCGGTGGGAGGGGACAGCATCGGCTATCTGGCCCGGTGGGATGGGGCGGCCTGGCATGGGCTGGGAGCCGGCGTGGGGGGGAAGAACATCCTGCCCTATATCAACTCGATCGCGTTCGGCGGGGACGATATTATCTACGCGGCGGGCCATTTCATGCTGGCCGGCGGCGACAGCGCAACGAATATCGCCCGGTGGGACGGCAGGCGCTGGGCTCCGCTCGGGAGCGGCACCGACGATGAGATCGTGTCGATCGGCATCACGACCGGCGGCCTTTATGCTTCGGGGAAGTTCGGGCTGGCGGGGTTGAAGCCATCGTACTATTTCGGTCGATGGGATCTGGCCCCGCTCTCGGTGGAGAGAGCCCCGACCGCGACCGCCGCGATATCGCTCCGGGGGCCATCGCCAAACCCGTTCACCGGATCGACGGTCATCCGCTTCGATCTGCCGTCGGCGTGCGACGTCACCATACGGGTGTTCGACATGGAAGGGCGCGAAGTGGGGATCGCGACATCGGGAAGGTTCGAGGAGGGAAGCCACGAGGTCACATGGAACGCGGGGGATCTTCCCGCCGGGGCCTACTGCTGCCGGTTGCAGAGAGGAGGATCGGTTGAATCGAGGATGCTTCTGCTGATCCGATAATCGGTCGGGGGACGTTGTAAGGGGACGTTTGAAACGTCCCTCGGCTCGTTACAGTGGCGTCCCATCCTTCGCGACGGTGGCGGCCAGGACGGATGCGGCGCCGACAACCAGAAGCTGCTCGGCGCAGGCGTTGAGCGTTGCGCCGGTTGTGCAGACATCATCGCAGAGGAGCACCCTTCTCCCCTTCACATCCACGCCCGTTGCCCTGAAGAGATTGATGACGTTGGCCCGCCGCGCCCCTGCTCCCAGCGTCGTCTGGCTGATGGTATGCCGTCGCCGGGCGAGCGCCCGTTCCATCCTCACATTCGGCATGGCCCCGGCCAGCCCTCTGGCGATCGCCTCCGCCTGATTATATCCCCGTTCCCGCTCCCGCGCTCGATGCAGCGGGACCGGAACCACCAGATCGATTCCCGCAAACGCCCGGAACATCCGCAGCCCCGTCGCAAGCTCCCGTCCCATCTCCACTCCCAGCCTGTAGCAGCCGTGGTATTTGAGCGCATGAATCAGCCTCTGCACGGGGCTGTCGGGATCGAACCGGTAGAGCGACCCGACGGCTTCCAGCGCAAGCTCATCACCCGGAAAATTTCCCGCGACCTCGGAGAAGATATCCCTGGGGAATGGCGCCGGCTCCAGCGACGAGCGGCACGCGTCGCAGTAGAAGCGTTCGGCTGGGGTCAGCGGCGCATCGCACGACGGGCAGAGCGATGGCGCGATCAGGTTGAAGAGATCGGAGCCGATACGGTGGAGATAGCGCTTCATGGTGATATTCCCGGCACACTGTTGAACAACGTCATCTGCGGCGTTGGCCTTCACCGTCGCTCACTGCGGCGTCCGGGAGGACGCCCCATTCACGCCGGCTCGGCCGCCTTGCATCTGATCGTTGTTGAACAGCCCGCGTCTTGGGAAATTGAACAACGTCATCTGCGTCATTGGCCTTCACCGTTCGCTCACGGTGGCGTCCGGGAGGACGCCTCATTCACGCCGGCTCGGCCGCCTTGCATCTGATCGTTGTTGAACAGCTCGCGTTGGGAAGTTGAACAACGTCATCGGCTGCGTTGGTGGAAGAATCTTCTCAAGCCCCAGCGGGGCGCAATCCCTGGTGCGCGGGGCATCGCCCCGCGCACACCGTGAAGCAGCGAACATAATGGTGGAGGGCCTTATGCCGCAACACGGTTATCGCGCCACCGGCCTGAAACGGCGACGGCATCCGCGACGCGATGGTCACGGATGCCGTTTGCCTGAAATGAACGTTCGATATCCCCGGAGTTGCCCGCCGCGCGAGCGCTTCCGGGGCATCGCGCGGGGCTGTTATTTCGCCTTGAAGCTCTGGAGCGCCTTCTCGAACGCCGGGAGGTAGTTTGCCTCCTGCGGCTTATACCAGTTGGCGGTGATCTGATAGAGCTTGCCCCCCGCCGCCATGAAGTAGGCGCGGCTGGAGACATCCTTCGCCCCCTGATAGCTGAAGATGTAGGCCGGCTGTCCACCGAGCGTGGTTTTTGCCGCCGGATGGCCGCCGAAGCGACCCTTGTTGCTCTCCACGACCTTATCGAGCGTAACGCCGTCGGGGAGCTTGTCCACGCCGACCTGGAAGTAGGAATCGTTACGGAGGCCGCTGAAGGAGACATCGGCCAGCTTCTTTCCGGCGCGCGTGGTGGGCGAGAAGTTGCCGGGATAGCTGATCTGGAAATTCGGGTTGGAGAACGGCTTCAGATCGGGCGAGGCGACCTCGACGATCTGGGAATCACGGACGGCGCCGCCGGCATTGGATGTGTCGGTGCTGGTCCGGGTTATGGAGAACACGCCCGGCTTGAAGCTTGCGCGGGCGGTATCGAAGATCGCCGCGTAGTTGGCGTATTCGCCGATCACCGCCGTCTCCAGATACGTCATCGAGCCCTCGGTCACCACATAGTAGCGCTCTGCCTGGAACTTGGTATCCTCCACCTCGAAGCCGTAGCTGAGCTTTGTCGCGGGCATGCCGTTGATGGATGTCTTCTCCGGCGCCTTGAAGACCGAGGCATCGGTGAACTGCGCGTGAAGCTCGCTGATGGAGCTGTCCATCGCCGCCTGATCCCCCTTTACCGAGCGGATCTCGATCTTGGCGCCCCGCTCCTTGTTCGGCTTGAAGGAGGAGAACGCGTCGGCCACGGAGGTGCGGGAGTAGATATCCACCTGCGTGCCGGCCTGGTTTGCTGGCTTCCAGTCGGACGGATAGCGGACCGAGAACTTCGCCAGCTCATCGGTAAAGGTGGTATAGCCCTTTACGACGGGGGGCTGATCATCGACTTTTCCTTTGCAGCCGACCATCAGCGCCGCGATTGTGATAGCCGGAACAAGAGCCAGGAGGCTTCGTTTCATAGGATGTTTAACTCCAGTGAATGGGTTGAATTCAAGTAGTGCCGAATGCGATCTGCGTGAGTTGCCCCGAAGGTTCCTGATGGACCGGGCGTGCATCCCAGGAATCGAGGCCCGTTCAGGGCATGTTGGTAGAAGCCCAAAGATATCGACTCCTGAGGAAACAGAAGCAATCCCAGGCGGTGCAATCGCTCCATTTTCCCATCCAGATGACCCGGACGGAGGGCGGGAACGATGGTGCGACCGGGGACATTGCATCGGGAAGATGAACGTCGTACGTATCTTGGAGGCCGGGGGCGCCAGCATGATTACTACAGGCCGAGCACAATGCCGTTGTTGACCGACGCTACATTCGTTGTTACCGATATAGAGACCACGGGGCTTTCCCCCGACAAGAACCGCATCACCGAGGTTGCGTGCGTCTACGTGCGCGGCGGCGAGATTGTGGACGAGCGGCGGATGCTGGTGAATCCCGAGCAGTTCATCCCGAACGAGATTCAGAAGATGACCGGGATCACCAACGCCATGGTGTTCGCGGCACCGAAGGGAGGAGAGGTGTTTCCGCAGATCAGGGAGTGGATCACCGATGACGCGATTTTCGTTGCCCACAACGTATCGTTCGACTACAACTTTCTTCAATCATCATTCCGTCGCCACGGCGTCGACGAGTTGCGGCATGCGAAGCTCTGCACGGCGCGGCTTGCGCGCAGGCTGCTGCCGGCGCAGAAGCGATGGGGGCTGGGGCATCTGACGGCGCATCTCGGGATCAAGGTGCAGGGGAGGCATCACGCGCTGGGGGATGCCCGTGCCACCGCGCTGGCGCTGATTCAGATGATCGAGCTGCTTCAGGAGGAGCACGATTGCGAGACGGTGGAGGATCTCCTTGCGATCCAGTACCAGACGATGGCGAACTTCCGGGAGCTGCCGAAACATATCAAGGCGCTTGAGCCGGTGCTCTCGGCTCTTCCGGCCAAGCCGGGGGTTTACAGGATGATCGCCGCGCGTGGTGAGGTCCTCTATATCGGCAAGGCGAAGAGCCTTCGCGATAGGGTGGGTAGCTATTTCCGTCACGGGGCCATCCACACCAGCAAGATCCGCGAAATGGTGGGGCGGGTCAGGAAGATCGAGGTGGTGGAAACCGGGTCGGAGCTTGGCGCGCTGCTGCTGGAATCGCGGCTGATCAAGGAGCATCAGCCGAAATACAACACCATGCAGAAGCGTTACCGTCGCTACGCATTCCTCCGGCTGACCACCGGCAACGCCTATCCGCGCGTCGATTTTTCGCTGGAGATCGAGCCGGACGGCGCCGAGTATTTCGGCCCGTTCCGGAACCGGGACGCGGTGGAGGCGATGATCGAGACCATCAACCAGTCATTCGGCCTTCGCGAGTGCGCCGGGGATATCATCCCGAATGAGAACCTGGCCCCCTGTTTCTACTATCAGATCAAGCGTTGCGGCGCGCCATGCGCGATGTTGCAGAGCGCCGGCGATTACGCTCTGGAGGTGGATCGCGTCAGGGGTTTTCTTTCCGGCGCCGACACCGGAATCATATCGCTGCTGGAGCGGAAGATGACCGGCCACGCGGAGGCGCTGGAGTTCGAGGAGGCGGCGCAACTGCGGAACCGTATCAACGAGCTGCGGAAGATCTTCAGGCGCGAGGAGCGGATTGCCGAATCGATCAACCGGAACAATGTGATCATCGTTCTTCCCGCGGCCGAGGAGAGGAAACGGGAGATCTTCCTTGTGCGGTTCGGGCGTCTGGCGGCCCAGGTGGTGATCGGCACGCGCCCGCCGGCGGCAAAGCTCGCGAAGCTGGTGGAGCGCCATTATTTCGACGGGGCCACCGCGCCATCGCACTGCCGTCGCGAGGAGATCGATGAGATCAAGATCATCGCCAGCTATCTCCATCTCTACCGGGATGCGGGGCGATTTATCTATGTGGAGGAAGGGGGGAGCGCGGAACACGTGATGGAACGTGTGATAACCGAATTGCGCGGGGAGCGGAAGAAGACCGTTGCCGACGATTCAGGCGAATGATCATATGTCGGGATCGCCGCGGAATATTCGATACAGGCTGAACGTGATAAAGCCCAGCCCGCAGACTCCAAGGGCGATAAAGATCATATTCCCATAACGATCCGCCACGCCAAAGCGCCGTATCAACCACCCGATCAGCAGCCCGGCCGGAACAGAGCATACCAGCATGATCCCCGCCGATCGCAGCAGATACATCCAGCCACGCCGTCTTCGGCCGCCGAATCGCTCAGTGGCATTCTTCTCGGGGGTTTTTGTCGACATGCTCTGGAGTTCGGGTGGAAATTTCTTCCCGCCATCATCGGTTCCCTCTGGCTTCACGGGCGCTTCTCAACGGTGTGGATATTTTTCCGGGCTGACCAGCTCATCCGGACCGTTGCGAAAATACAAATCTTCCCGGCACATCAAGGTCGGATCTGCAGCGGTATTGCCCCACTGACAAGCCCGATGTGGTAGTGGAGGAAATAAGCGCCTGCGGGAATGTCTCCCGTCGCAATCGTAAATCGATGTCGCGTGCCCGGCTCGGCCTCGCGATGGACGGAGCGGATCACCTGGCCGAGCGTGTTGACGATGGCGATATCCGCGTCATCGCTCATCGACGCAATCATATCGATGTTGATGATTGCGCGGGCGGGGTTGGGATACATGGAGAACGATATGTTCCGGGAGCTATCGCCTGATATTCCGGAGCCGGGAAAACTCTGATCATTCACCGAGGCCGACCGCCGTGGGAAGGGGAGATAATTTCCATAAATATCGGCTTTCCCATTGCGATGATCCTCCCAGACAGCAAAAAGCGTATCCCCTCGAAATACGGCGGAGACCCCGGTTTTCAAACCGCCCGCGCTGATCAATGTATCTGGTATGATAACGCGGAGATCATTCCCCAGCAGGGTTATATGAACGCCGTCCTGTGCGCTCCAGTAGAGTGCCCAGGAGAAATCCCGCGGGTTCTGGATAAACAGGGGGAATTGATTTCGCTGGGCGCGGGAAATGGCCCGGCTTGCCAGGAGCGTATGGTCGAAATCATATAATTCGATCTGAAGATCGGTTGAGATGCTGTCGAGCCAGAATAATCGTATGAAATGTGAGCCAAGGGCTCTGAAGCAGAATGATGGGCGGATCGTGGAAAAGCTGATTTGATCGAAGAGGGAATTGCCATCATATATTCTGCCGGCCGTATCACCATATATCATAAACCGGCGATAATCGGTCTGGACGGGCGCCGGCCCATATTTCAACATCGTATCCAGGTTGTCGACATGCCAGTTGTTGCTGTTGGGACCGGCGCTGAGAATGGTCAGCGGTGAGGAGCGATCCGCCACACTTCTCCAGACGCGCATGCATACTTCGTTGGAATTTGGATCGTATCCGCAGAACGCTTCCTGAATGGAGTGTGATGCCGCAAGGGGAGGATAGATAGTGGTATCGCTAAGCGATATGGGCGTATTCCAGCCGGTGTCGGTCGCCATGAGAAATGAGACCATCCCCCATGATAATTGCTCATATCCGTACGATGCCGTGGTGTAGTAATAAACGCCGTAATCCTCGATGCGCTGCTCCGACATGATCCCGCTCATACCGGGCCGGTTATACAGATAGTCTTCGTGGGAAAGAGTTTTCCGGATCGATTGCATCTGGAATATATTGGGCTCCTGAATATCCGGTAGATGCACTCTGCTTATCCGTTGCGCCGGCGTGCCGGTTGCCGGTAGCCAGCGTCGGCAATCAAAGGATCTGCCTGGCTCCTCCCAGGTGGCGATCAACGCATTATTGCTGACGAGCAGGCCGGGGTTTGTCCGGGCAACCGCATTGGTCAGCAATGCCGAGGTGGCATGAAGCACGATGTTTTTTTTCGCAATGGTGATGCTTACGCTGCTGGCGGTGGTATCATCGATCCGCTTTATCGATCCGTTCTGCTGCGCCGTATATCCGTTGCTGATAAATGCGGAGTCCGACGTGGTGATTGCCCCATTCCTGCCGATGGAGTAATAGGTCGCAAATTGAGATTCCGGCTGCGGATGGTCATGTATATATCCCACCGCTGTCCAGTCGAGTTTGAACAGATGGGTGCCACTTGATCCTTCCCGGCCCGAGGCTCTCTGAAACGCTGAGATTGAATAGGATTCGAGTGAATATATGGTGCTCCCGTTTTTCCATCGGTCATCGATCACGGAAACCGGCGCGCTGATGCTGTCGTTCGGAAAGATATCGACACGATAAAATCGGACAACGACCTGTCCCAGGCTCATCTGCGTTCCCGTGACGCTGACCCTGCCGAAAAAGACCTGTATGGTGCCGTCGCTCTTTTTTTGAACCGCCGTCATGCCTGGAACGCCCGAATCAATGGCCGGTACGGTCAAGGTTCTATATGGAATCGGGTCGAATATGGAATGATAATATCGGAGCGTATCCCCCTGAATTACGGTCAGCGATGTGTCCCCGCCGAAATAAAAAGCGCTGGGATTTTCGATGCGCGTTGTTCGTAAATCAACATCCCCACGATCATCGACCAGAACCCCGTTGCGACCGTTCATCAGCATATAGGTTCCGGGGAGGGAATCGAATGTCAATATTCGATCCATATTTTTCGCAATTATCTGCTCGTTCTCGTTCGGCTGTCCGTCGCGATCAACCCTTATTCCATGAAGGTTGGTATCACTTCCATCCCTCCAGATCAGCAGCGAGCCTCCCGTGCGATTCGGCAGCCCCCAGATGCCGACCGATGAATCCGGGATGATTGTTCCCTTCCCAATTCGGATTTCGCCTCCAAGGAAATTCCCATTTCCCGCAACCCGCTGCATGTAGATCCCGCCTGAATCTTTTCGATTGTCATTCCAGAGAACGAGAAAAGCGTTCTCCACCGGCATGACGATGGTATATCCAAACGGTCGGGCGGGGTCGGTTGTCAGTGGTCGGTCGGTGGTTGCGGGGAAGCTGCCGTTGAATAGCTGGTAGCGGATGGGGAATGCGATGCTGTCGTCGGGCAGCAGGCGGGATGTTCCCCATGCCACGAGTGTGGTCCCCTTGATTGCTGCGGCCGATTGAAATCGTCCCTGTTCCGGCACACGCGAGGTGGAGACATCGATGGGAGAAACCCGTATATCCTCCCGCCGTTGTCCCCATCCGCACATGGATGATGCTGCCAGAAGGACTATCACTGATACGAGGAGACGACGGAGAGGAGGCATGGGCATGCGCGGATTATGTTGGAAATCGATCGCGACGAGGGGATCGTTTCCGCATCAACCCACGAGGGGCGGGAATGTTAGCCATCGTTGCAGGATACCAGATTTTTGCCCTTATGCCAGCCCCCAGCGCCTGGCGTTCAGCTTCTTCCGCACCCGCTCGTACAGCCCTCGCCGATAGGGGATCTCCGCCGGTGCCCCCTTTCCATTCTTCTCCAGCACGAACATCCAGCCGCTGTTGGCCTGTGGCGGCAGGGAGTCCGCGACGCGGGCGTTCCAGAGCCGGGCGGATTCGTTGAACAGAAGCTGATGGAACCCAAGGCCGCAGACGAATGTGCGCGGTCGGTACTCCAGAATATCGTAGCTCGACTGGCCGATCAGCCCCCTGATTCTCCCGAACGAAAAGAAATTCACATGCGGGCTCACCGCCAGCGTATCCGCCTTGGTGGGGCGGCTCACCTTCTTGCCGAGAAGAAGCCCGGCAATCCTGTGGAGGAGCGTATGGATGCCGCTGACGAAGAGGAGCGATTCCACAAACGCGGTCATCTCGAACGGGCCGTAGCCGTTCGGCATCGTCAGGATCAGCTTTCCCTTCGGGGTGAGGTTTTCCCGAAGGAAGAGGAGAAGCTCACCCGGCTCATCCACATGTTCGATTACTTCGGAGGCGATGATCAGATCGTACGGGCCCTGCTGCTTCACCTGGTCTATCAGCGCGAATGAGAGGTTTACGGAGGTGTTGACGCTGTTGGCATAGTCCACGCTGGAGCTGTCGCTATCGACGCCGAGGAAGCGGGTGTCCGGGAATATCTCCGCCAGCGGGATTGTCAGGTTCGTGCCGGTGCCTGAGCCGAAGTCGAGAACGGTCTTCGGCCGGAACTTCGCCAGAAGCGACGAGATGTACTCGAATCGCTTCTTGATACCGTTCGGGGTTTCGCTGGTGAACATGCTTCCGTTTTCTCGCTTCGATGATTCCGGTTGAACAGGATGATCCACGGGGCGGCTAGACCTTCTTCAGGATATATCCGGCTTCCAGCGCCAGGACATCGCGCAGGCCGGGGATTCCCTTGACGATTCCAGCGCCGATCGGGCGGAGACCGAACTTCATCTTGAAGACGGGCCGGATGAAATAGAGCTTCTCGTCGGCGATGGCGAACCCGGCATCGCGCGCCGCGCGGTGGAACTTGCTGGTGGTCATCCTGATCTCCCGAAGGCGCTCCACCTCGATCCTGTTCCGCTCGATGCCTGATGCGATCAACGGGCGGAAGATGAGGCCGGGGAGAAGGTGCATGAAGGGGAACTTTCCGGCGGTGTTTCCAAGCAGATGCTGATGCCCGCCGAACGGAGAGTAGTAAGGGGGGAAGGTGACATAGAGCGCTCCCCCCGGCTTCAGGACGCGGCGGATGTTCCTGAGAGCGATCGTGGCGTCATCCAGATGCTCGATCACATCGCGGAGGAACGCCACATCGAAATGATTCTCCCACTCCGGCTGCGGCGGCTCGCCGATGATATCGTGCGAGCTGTAAGTGACATCGATCCCGAGAAGCCGGGCGAAGATATCGGCGCTCTCCAGCCGTTCCACGGCGATATCGGTGCCGGCCAGCTCGCGCGCGCCGTGCTCCGCCATCGCGCAGAGATTTCCCCCCTCCGCGCAGCCGATCTCGATGATCGATGCGTTTCTGATCGGAATCCCCTTCGCTTCGAGATAGGGGATCATGAACTCGCGCGCCAGGCCGTACATGTATCCCCAGAGGTATTTCTCCCTGGCGGGGATTGATCCCTCCCGGTCGACAATCTCCTTGAAGGTTGCGCCGCCGTTCGCGCCGGTCTGTTTGATCCCTGTCTGCATCGCCATCTTCTGTCCGTTTTCCAGGTAGTAATGCTAGTGTCGGTTCGAGAATGTTGCTGTAGACGATATCGGAAGCCGTTTCATCTGCCGGTGCTCCATCGATTCGAATAATCCGGCCTGAAGGCCCGTGCGCCCGGACGCGGAACTTCACACTCCCAATCTACGGAAGCCGTGAGTTGTGGCAACCGTGGCCCGATATGCGGGGATTCGGTCGGCTTTTTCAGAATTTCCAGATCACGCTGAAGCCGATGCCGATATAGCCGATGATAAACTCGGGATCGGCCTTCGGGCCTTTATCGCTGTCCACGATCAGGAGGTTCCGTCTCGTATTCGGATCGGTGTCTCTGCCGAGGATGTTGACGGCCCCGTAGCCCACGCTGAAATCGAGCAGCAACGGCTCGAAGAAATCGACCTGGACGCCCGCCTGAATAAAGGCGCCGCCGCGTACATGGCCGCTGGTGTCGGGATGAAGCACCACCTGCACGATCGTGCTGTCGTCGATCGCTCTGTATTGCCGCGCCACGTAATCGGTCGGGGGGATATAATTCAGCGTCGCCTGACCGCTGACGTAGATGTTCGGCTTTTTGATGATGGAGTACATCAGCCCGGCGCCAATCCCGAAGATGTTGGCGGTGTGGCTCAGGAGGAGGCGTTCGAGGGGCTTCACGGCCTGTCCCGGCAGGGGTGGGAGGGCATAGGTCGTCTTGCCGCTGAGGAAAAACGCATCGACGGAGATCGGGAAGCGGAACCGGGAATCGGAATTCGGCAGAATCTCCACCTGCGCGTGAATGCCGGGGCTGATGCCGGTGATGCCGCCGCCGGGAAGCTCGGGGTTGGGAGGGCTGATTTCCCGTTGCGCCTGTACATCGCCGTTGATCCACATCGTATGCACGCCTATCCCGGCATGGACCCTGATACCGCCGGATGGCTCTACCGGTGTGTGGCCATCATCCGTCTGCGCGCCGGCCCGCAGCGAACACGCGATCAGGAGGAGGCCGGCAGCCGTGAGAAGCCTGAATGTTCCGCCGTGGAGTCTTGTCATTCGAGTGATTCGCGGATGGAGTACTGGTCGTTGCTCAGGGAGTTCTTCGCGATCATCTCCCCGACCAGACCTATCGATATGAGTTGCACGCCGACGATGATCAGCAGGACGCCCAGAAGCGCCAGTGGGCGATTGGTCAGCGATGTCATTCCAAGGAACCACTCGATGGTAAGCCAGAGGTCCACCAGGAAGCCGACCGTCGCGGTAATGATGCCGACGGTCCCGAAGACGTGCAGTGGGCGGCGGGCATACTTGATGGTCAGCACCAGCGTAAGGAGATCGAGAAACCCCTTCACGAACCGGCTCATGCCGAACTTGGAGACGCCGTATTTCCGCGGATGATGCTGTACCGCCTGCTCGGTCACACGGAAGCCCTGCCAGTGGGCCTGCGCCGGAAGGTAGCGGTGCATTTCGCCGTACACCGCCAGAAGGGGGAGCACCTCGTGGCGATATCCCTTCAGCCCGCAGTTGAAATCGTGGATGTGGAGCCCGGTCACCATCTGGACCACGCCGTTGAAGAGCTTCGACGGCAGCGTCTTGTGCCAGGGATCGTGCCGCGTCTTCTTCCAGCCGGAGACCAGATCGTAGCCCCCCTGGAGCGTCTCAAGCAGGTGCGGCAGCTCGTTCGGGTCGTCCTGAAGATCCGCGTCCATCGTGAAGACGAAGGGGCTTTTCACCCGCTCGAACCCGACGGCAAGCGCCGCCGATTTGCCGTAGTTCGTCCGGAAGCGGATGGCCTTGAGCCTGGGATTCCGGCGGTTCACCTCACGGAGGATCTCGTAGGAGTTATCGGTTGAGCCATCGTCGATGAAGTAGACCTCGTAGGCGCCGCCGGTCATCTCCTCAAGCGTCTTCTGAAGCCGCTCGGAAAGCTCCGGCAGCGATCCCGATTCGTTCATCAGCGGGATGACAACGCTGACCATGGGGTTTGCGGGCCACTGGCCCGTCAGCTCACGATCGGGGAGCAGCGCGGACGATCCCGCTCCGTCCCCGGTATCGTACATGCTGGAGCGGTCCACGGCATTCCCCACGCCTGAATCGGCATGGCGATGCTCGGGACGTTCGCTCGACTGTGGCTGAGGAGTAGTAACGGGCTGCCGGTCGGCACGACCGAAAGGATTGGATGAGTCCATATATGGAAAAGAAAATAACACAGCAACCGCCGGAAATAAAATCTAAAGTGCCCGCGCCGGCCCCCTGGGCAAATCGTTGCAACATTTGCGGCGGCGGGACGGTACGCCCTGGTTACCGTTGCCGGAATTTGATTTGAATGACGATCGAGGGAAGAAACGAGGGGTACATTCAACCGTGTCGTGAGTATCTTTGACGCTTCTGAACATGACGTTCATGCGGATGCTCCAATTCACTGATGTGGCTCCCCGTCCGAAGCAACGGCATCCCGATGATCGGCAGGACAACCTGAACAGCATATCCAACAATGATGTCCTCAAGCACGTTCACACGCACGTTCCTCTCCATACTCGCGGTTTCCTCCGCCCTCTACGCCTGCAAGGCGGGGGAAAAGGGCGCCGCCTCCAACGCTCGCATCGATGCCGATCGCACGCCTGTTCCTGTGAAAAAGGCGCAGCTCGATGACGATATCAGCAACACGCGCCGCAATGCCATCACCCGCGCGGTGGAGCATGTGGCGCCGGCGGTTGTCGGCATCAACGTCACGGAAGTCCAGGAGGTGCGCTATCGCGACCCATTCCTTGACGAATTCTCCGACGATCCAATGTTTCAGCGCTTTTTCGGCGGGCAGCGCGCGCAGACCTACAAGCAGGAGATCCACGCGCTCGGCTCCGGCTTTATCATCTCCCAGGATGGCTATGTGGTCACCAACGATCACGTGGCCGGAAGCGCCTCCAAGGTGATTGTGACGATGACCGACGGCAAGAAGTATGACGCCAAGCTGGTCGGCTCCGACCGCACAAGCGATATCGCGCTGCTGAAGATCAACGGTTCGAACTTTCCCTTCGTCGACCTCGGCAGCTCCAGCGATGTGATTGTCGGCGAATGGGCGATCGCGCTCGGCAACCCGTTCGGGCTGTTCGATATCAACTCCAAGCCGACGGTGACGGTTGGGGTGATCTCCAACACGGGGGTGAACCTGAGCCCGCAGGAGCAGCGGATCTACCGCGGAATGCTCCAGACCGATGCCGCGATCTCCTCCGGCAATTCCGGTGGCCCCCTGGTCAACTCGCTCGGGCAGGTGATCGGCGTCAACGCCACCATCTATTCAACCGCCCGCACCGGGCAGGGGGCCGGATCGATCGGCATCGGGTTTGCCATCCCGATCGACAGGGCGCGGGGGATCATCGAGCAGTTGAGGAAGAATGGGAAGATCGATCGTGACTTCTGGACCGGAATGCGATATCAGCAGATCGACGAGCGCGCGGCCCGCTATTTCAAGCTGGGAACCACCGACGGCGTGGTGGTCGTGGAGCTGGCGCCGGACTCGCCGGCAAGCAGGGCGGGGCTGGAGTTCGGGGATGTTATCACCGCGATCAACGGCGAGATGGTCAAGACCGAGGATGGCGCGTCCACGCTGCTCTACGATTCAAGGGTCGGCGATACGCTCCGGCTGAAGATCCTGCGCGATGGAAAGGAAATGGAAAAAACGATCACCCTAACCAGGCGGCCCGGTTGATGAACGATGCCAACACCATCGCTCCGGACGTTGTCGCGGAGCCGGCTCAGGTGATCCCCTCACCGGATCATTCGATCCTCCGGGCGGATCATCTCATCAAGAGCTACAAGAAAAATCGCGTGGTCCGTGATGTCTCCCTCCATGTGGAGCAGGGGGAGGTGGTGGGGCTTCTGGGGCCGAACGGCGCCGGCAAGACCACGACCTTCTACATGATCGTCGGGATCGTGCGCCCCACCGAGGGGCGGGTGTTTCTCGATGACCGGCGGATCGACAACATCGCCATGTACCGGCGGGCGCGGCGGGGGATAGGCTATCTGCCGCAGGATGCGTCCGTGTTCAGGAAGATGAGCGTGGAGGGGAACATCCTGGCGATCCTGGAGCTGATCGGCTATCCCCGGCGGAAGCGCCGGGAGCGGACGGACGAGCTGCTGGAGGAGCTTTCCATCACGCACATCCGCAAGAACATGGGCTACATGCTCTCCGGCGGTGAGCGGCGGCGGACGGAGATCGCCAGGACACTGGCGACAAACCCGAAGTTCATCCTGCTGGATGAGCCGTTTGCCGGCATCGATCCGCTGGCGGTGGAGGAGATCATGCAGATCATCCAGAAGCTGCGGCAGCGGGGCATCGGCATTCTGATCACCGATCATAACGTCCACGAAACCCTCTCGATCACCGATCGCGCCTATATTCTCATCGACGGCGGCATCTTCCGGAGCGGTCACACGGAGACGCTCGCCAACGATCCCGAGGTCCGCAAACGCTATCTTGGAGAGAACTTCAAGCTGGAGCGATACGGCGGTTAGGATGGACTTCCGGCCGATTAGTTTTCTCGCGGGGGTGTCCGATGTTTGATTGGCACCCCCTTTTTTGTATAATTATCAAACAAACAAAACGTCCTGCTGATAGTTCGAGATCACTGGAGGTCGGTTGGGCATCATTGACACGTGTCGATTGTCCTTGCCGACGATCTTGAAGCACTCACGCGGGACTGGGTGATCGCTGATTCTCAGATAGTGGAAGGCCGCCCACACGGGTGGTTCGATTGGAGACCGGGGATGTTGAGGGGAAGGCGGGAAGATTCGATAACGAGAGATATTCCTTTTCAATATCCTGTAGTCTTGATCTTCATAGATTACGTTTATTAGTCCCGAAAGCTCGATGGCGGAGACAATCACAGTACAGATACATGGCTCTGAATACAAGCTCCGCGGCGATGACGCGGCTCGTATTCAGGAGGCGGCCGGGATGATCAACGAGCAGATGCGATATGTATCCAGCAAGTCTCCCACGCAGCCGATCGCAACGATCGCGGTTCTGGCGGCGCTCAACACCGCGGAACTTCTGATGACCGAGCAGGATCGTGCCGGTCGCGAATCGGGCGAGCTCGTCCGTCGACTCGACTCCCTGACCTCTACGGTGGAGGAGCTGCTGCAGCTCGAGCTTTAAGACAGATATACTTCCGGGATATTCCGGTCGAAGATCCCTTCCGTTGTCGATCGCCGTGGCAGCCCATGTTTCCCGGGCTCCCGGCTCTTCTTTGACATGCTGATGAAAGTGTGAAAGCTGCCCGCCACGCTCGTCGTGATTCGCAATAATTGAACCTATAGTTTGCGAAATTGGGAAGTTGACTCAGAACATCAATCACAGGCCTTGCTCCCGAAAGGGATGTGCCTCTTCTTGTGGAGCTTATGTTCCGGAGAATGCGCCGTTGGAAGTGAGCGATGTACTGGCAGCTACCCACCGTGTTTTAATACAGGGTTCTAGACCTTGCCAACGGGAGATTCGATGTCTGGTGACTTCGATATCCTCACGGCGAGCGTGTGCGGCGGTTTTCCTTTTTTCCGGAACGCAATTCCATGACGGGCCTTCAACCCGCCAGCGGATGCCGTTACGGGGAAGCCCGTTCGGGCGTTCGGTCACGATCGTTCATCAGCAGTACGTCATACCAGCGATTCCACGATCACCCTCCCCAGTCCATCCATTTCATCAGTTGCAGTTCTCCAAGCCTCGTTGTCTCCGCCCCGAAACACGCGCGGAAAAGGGTGGAACACGATCGAGAGGTTCAATGGCATCTCTCTCGACCATGTTTAACCTTTTTTGAACCGATTCGGGAATTAGAGCAATGATCTTATGGACTCAATAATAATCCTAGTCATAATCACCGTAGTTGCCGCGGTTGCCGGGTTCGTGGCAGGCTACTTCATCAGTGTCAACAAAACCGGTACCGAGCGGGTCCGTGCCGCCGATGCTCGCGCAAAGGAAATCATCGAGGATGCCCAGAAGGATTCCGAAAACGTCCTTCGGGAGAAGATGCTGGAGGTAAAGGATGAATCGATGAAACGGAAGCGCGCGCTGGAGGAGGAAAGCACCAGGCGTAAGGAGAAGCTGCAGAACTTCGAACGGCAGCTCAAACTCCGCGAAGAGAATATCGAAAAGAACCTCAACAAGAAACTGGAGACCGCGACACGCAGAGAGAAGGAGCTTCTGGTACAGCAGAAGGAAATGCAGAAGAAGATGGAGCTGGTCGAGGAAAAGAGCAAGGCGATCGAGCAGCAGCGGAAGCAGATGGATAACGTAAAGGCGACCATCGACCAGCAGAAGAAGATGGCCGATGAGCTTCTGGCCGAGCAGAATCATCGCCTGGAACGGATAAGCGGCATGTCCAAGGAGGACGCCCGCAAGTTCCTGATCGAGAACATGGTGAACGATGCCAAGCTGGAGTGCGCCCAGGAACTGAAGACGGTGCGGGACCAGCTCAAGCTGGACGCAAAACGGGAGGCGCAGCGGGTGATCGTCCAGGCAATCCAGCGGACTGCCTCCGATCATTCCGTGGAGACGACGGTTTCGGTCGTCAACCTGGCGAGCGAGGATATGAAGGGGAGGATCATCGGCCGCGAGGGGCGGAATATCCGCGCGTTCGAGGCGGCCACGGGCATCGACGTGATTGTCGACGATACACCGGAAGCGGTGATCATCTCCGGCTTCGATCCATTCCGTCGCGAGGTGGCGAAGATCGCGCTGGAGCGGCTGATGCAGGATGGTCGCATCCACCCGGCGCGCATCGAGGAGATCGTCGACAAGGTGCGGAAGGAGCTGGAGGAGGAGATCATCAGGGTGGGAAACAACGCCTGCCTGGAGCTGGGGATCAACAACGTTCACGCGGAGATCATCAAGCTGATCGGCAGGATGAAGTACCGCTCCAGCTACGGACAGAACGTGCTGAGCCACTCGATCGAGGTGGCCTACCTCTGCTCGATCATGGCGCGCGAGCTTGGTCTGGATGTCAACCACGCGAAACGTGCCGGGCTGATGCACGACATGGGAAAGTGCGTGGACAGGAATATCGAGGGGCCTCACGCCCTGCTCGGCTACGATATCGCCAAGCGGTACAAGGAGCATCCCGTGGTCTGCAATGCCATCGGCGCGCATCACGAGGATATCGAGATGGAAACGCCGATCGCGGTGCTGGTGCAGGCCGCCGACGCCATCTCCGGTGCCCGTCCGGGCGCGCGGAGGGAATCGCTGGAGGCCTATGTGAAGCGGCTGGAGACGCTGGAAACGCTGGCGCGCTCGTTCGAGGGGGTCGCCAAGACCTATGCCATCCAGGCCGGTCGCGAGGTGCGGGTGATGGTGGAGCCGGATCGGGTGGATGATCTTTTTGCCGATCAGCTTTCGCACGATATCGCCCACAAGATCCAGCAGGAGATGGAATATCCCGGTCAGATCAAGGTAACGGTGATCCGCGAGAGGCGTTCGGTCTCCTTCGCGAAATAATCAATGGCGTGATCGGGCGGACGGCTGAACTCCCCGCTCGATCACGCCGGATGTCCACGATATGCACAGGCGGAACGGTTTCATATTGCTTGGCGTGCTGGGGCTGATCGCGGTGGCGATGTCGGTTGTCCATATCGTGGTGTTTCCGCGGCAGGGCTACTTCGGTATTTCAGGGCTCGGTATCACTGCGGTGGCGCTGATGTTCCTTAACCGCCGCTGGCTGCATCCGAGCGCTCCGACGCTGCCACGGATGATGATGGTGCGGAGCCTGCTGGTTGGCGGGCTTCTCGGCATCTCCTTCACGCTCTTCTTCGGCGCTCTGATGGCGGCAGGTTGAGGTCGGGCCGGAGAGGAGAGCCTGCCACCGTCGCGTCTGTCGGGAGCTGTAAAAGAAATGGGGCAACGCTGATCCGCAGCGTTGCCCCATTCTCTATTCTATCCATATCGCTCTATCGGTTCGGGCTCCTGTACGGTTACTTCGAAACCGTCATCCTGCGCGTAAGCGTTCCAAGGTCGGTCTGCATGCGATAGAAATAAACGCCGGAGGGAAGGTCCTGCGCGGAGAAATCGTACGTGTAGTTCCCCGCATCCTGCCATCCATCCATCACAACCCTGATCTGGTTCCCGAGCAGCGAGTGGATCGAAATCTTGACGTTTGTGCCGTTCGGAAGTCCGTAACGGATCATCGTGGTCGGGTTGAACGGGTTCGGGTAGTTCTGGTCGAGGAAGAGCTTCGAGGGGATTTCGTCCGACTCGCTGACCTTCATCGACGATACGTTCTGGAGCGTAACGGTGCCGGCATCGGCGTTGTAGATCGCGGGGAACGTTTTCAGCCCCTCCGTGATCGGGATGCCGGGCTTTACCGAGGGCTTTCCATCAACCTTGAATGTTGCGCCGGTCTCGCAGACGAACTCCCGCATGGTTGCATCGTATTCCGCCGCGCGGCCATCGCAGGAGGGGCCGCAGTAGGTGGAGACTGCTGAGAACGCATCCCGTCCTGTTCTGGCGACACGCGTCAGAGCGATGGGATAGGCCTTCGATGCCGTGCGATGCGCCAGATGATCGGGGTTCAACGCAAGCTGATCGGTGCTGGAAAGGCGAACCGATCCCCCCACCGATGCCAGCGCGGGATAATCGCTCAGTTTGACGGTATATGTCCCCGTGGTGCCGGTCCCAACGCCGACAGCGTGTTTCATGCTGAGAGGAGCAATCCTCCCATGCAGGATAAACGGCGACAGCAGGGCCACTACCAGTGTGCTCAGAGCGTATTGTGCGATGCGTAAATGTGAAGTAGTAAGCTGTTTCATAATGCCACCATTCAACAAGGGATTAGTTCATCAGGGGTCTCGAAACGTCAACCACATCCTCTAGACTGGTCTTGCGGGGAAATGTTTCATCACCGACCGCAAGGAATGTGTAGAATCTCTTTAAACTTCCTTATACAGAAGGCATGCCACATTTCATATCGGTATGCTATCCTATGAAATTCGGCGGACGGCTGTTTCGTTACAGAATACGATGCTCCGCCCGATCGCGGCCATCATCGTTCAACCGAGCCCGGCAAGAAGCTGGTCCAGTTGCTCAACCGTCACATTTTCGTGGTAATCCTCGTTGATGACCACCATCGGCGCGCCTCCGCAGGCTCCCATGCACTCCACTTCCTCAAGCGAGAATTTCCCATCCTGCGTCCGCTGGTTATGCCCGATTCCATAGCGTTTGGAGACATGATCGTACAGCCGCTCCCCGCCTCTGAGCATGCAGCTCACGTTGGTGCATACCTGTACGTGAAACTGCCCCATCGGCTTCTTGAAATACATGGTATAGAACGACGCCACGCCGAACACATGCGAGTAGGGGAGTTCAAGAAGCTCCGCCACATATTTCATCACACCCGTCGAAAGCCATCCCCACTTCTTCTGAGCCATCCAGAGAACCGGCATGATGGCCGATTTTGGCGTCGGATAGAGTTTCTTCAGCCGCTCGAAACGCTCGCGCTCCTCCGCTGTAAACTCGATTGGTCCGGGGATCTCCTCCATTACCTCGTTCGAATGAGTATCGTGCATACCAGGAATCAGAAATGATCGATTGTATGAGTTCGGATAATCCGCAAAGCTACGAAGAAAACAAGGGCCGTTCTGCGACTGTTCGTTGCAGTCGTTGCGACGCGGTTACAACGCTCCGTCGGGGCACGTTTCAAACGTGCCCTTACAAAACGCGCCATTACGAAACGTGCCCTTACCCTCACAACGCATCAGGATTCAGACGGACAATGCTTGTGCGGCGCGGATTGGACGGCCGGCTCGATTCGGTGATCAGCCGTGAGGCAAACGCCTCCCGGATGCTGCCGAACCTGTAGGAGCGGAAGATTTTGGTCAGCTTGCCGATGATCTCCTCGCGCGGGCCGTAGCGGAGCAGCCGTTCGCGCAACGGCAGCGAGCCATAGTCGGGGTCGGCCGTGCTCAGCCCCCATGAGTGAATGTAGAGGATCGCCGGCTCGCCGTGACGGTTCATCCCCTCCACGCCGCGCGCCACGATCCACGCCGGGTTGACGCTCAGCGATGGCCCGCCGGCCGCCCTGATCGACGGCATCCCGATGCCGAACGGTCGCCAGCTTGTCAGCGGAAGCTCCCACAGCGTCCCGGACGGTGTCTGAAGTCGATGTGCCTTGCCGGTCCCGGAGAGGAGAAGCGGGCGGATGCTCTGCTTCGGAAATGTGCTCGAGCTGTAGATGAACCCCTCCTGCACAAGCGTTTCGATCATCGCGGGCGAGCGCCAGCCGGAGGTGATCGGCGTCAGGCGGCAGCCGATCACTTCATGCCCCAGAGCCTCCTCCAGACGGGACTTCGCGGTTGCGATCTCCTCGCGGAAGCGAAGAAGCTGGTCGAGCGGTGAGAGGAACCTTGGCGAGAGGATCGCGGCCTCGTGCCCGGCATCGCTGATGGTCCTGATCAGGCGCGGAATACGGGACGTGATGGCGTCCGATGTGAAGAAGGTGGCGTGGACATCGAACTTCTCGAAGAAGCCGAGCAGATCCATGACATCGCGCTCCAGCTCCCGGTCGGAGGGAGTCGTGTCGAGGGGGCCGGTGGAGATGGAGGGGGGAACCTCCAGCTTCACCGTGAACGCGTTGATCGTATATCGTCTGTCGGCCATTGTATGAACGTGAATCTACTGAAAAAGATGGCGACAGCGGGCGATCCCTATTCGCCATCCGGTTCCCTCATCGCCGCCCCGCCCGGATTCCGCGGCATCCGGTGTATCATACATGTATCGACACGTCCGCATTCTTGCGTGATGGTCGGCGGTTGGGTAACTTTATAGCTTTATTCTTCCCGGCACCCCTGGGGGCCTTTCCATCAACGTTCTCCCAATCTTCTATGAGCTTCCCGAAGATTCTCGGCGAAGGACTTACCTACGACGACGTGCTGCTGGTCCCCCGCTACAGCGATGTTCTCCCGCGCGAAGTCGATCTCTCCTCCAACATCACACGCGGCATCAGGCTCCATATCCCACTTGTCTCGGCGGCGATGGACACCGTCACCGAGGCGGCCATGGCGATGGCCCTGGCGCGCGAGGGGGGCATCGGCATCATCCATAAGAACATGACGATCGAGGAGCAGGCGGAGCAGGTGCAGCGGGTTAAACGCTCGGAGAGCGGAATGATCCTGGACCCGATCACGCTCGGGCTGATGAGCCGCGTGGCCGATGCGCTGATGTTGATGAAGAAGTTTTCGATCAGCGGCGTCCCGATCGTCGACGAGACCGGAAAGCTGGTCGGCATCGTCACCAACCGCGATCTCCGGTTCCAGCCGGATCTGAACCTGCCGATCAGCGAGGTGATGACATCGGCCAACCTGATCACGGCGCCTGTCGGGACCACCCTGGAGGGGGCGGAGCTGATCCTCCAGAAGCATGGCATCGAGAAGCTCCCGGTTGTCGACGCGGAGGGATTGCTGAAGGGGCTGATCACCTTCAAGGATATCCGGAAGAAACGGCAGTACCCCCATGCATCCAAGGATGAACATGGTCGCCTTCGCGTGGGCGCCGCAGTCGGCGTTACGCCGGATACGGTGGATCGCGTCGCGGCGCTGGTCCGTTCGGGGGTTGACCTGGTGATCGTCGATACGGCGCACGGGCATCAGCAGCGGGTGATCGAGACGGCGCGGATGGTAAAGGAGAAGTTCCCGGAACTCCAGGTGATCGCCGGCAATATCGCCACCGCAGCCGCGGCGCTGGCGCTGATCGAGGCGGGCGTCGATGGCGTGAAGGTGGGAATCGGGCCGGGCTCCATCTGCACCACCCGCGTGATCGCGGGGGTCGGGGTGCCGCAGCTTACGGCGGTGATGGACGTGGCGGAGGTTGCCAGGGAGCATGGAGTGCCGGTCATCGCCGACGGGGGGATCAAGCAGACCGGCGATATCGCCAAGGCGATCGCGGCGGGGGCTGATATCGTGATGATCGGCGGGATGTTCGCCGGGGTGGATGAGGCGCCGGGGGAGAAGATCCTCCTGGAAGGGCGCTCCTACAAGGCGTACAGGGGAATGGGCTCGCTCGGCGCAATGGTGCAGGGCTCCGCCGATCGTTATTTCCAGGATGTCGAGGACAGCCTGCCGAAGCTGGTGCCGGAGGGGATCGAGGGGCGCGTGCCATCGAAGGGGCCGCTGGCGGAGGTGGTGCATCAGATGATCGGCGGACTTCGCGCGGCGATGGGATACTGCGGCTGTCACGGCATCGACGAGATGAAGCGGGACACCCAGTTCACCAAGATGACCGCCGCCGGCCTGCGGGAATCGCACCCGCACGATATCACGGTCACCAAGCAGTCGCCCAATTATTATTAGGGCCCCTGACGGGAGGCCACTTCGTGGCGGCATTGAATGCGGACGGGCGCGGGTTTCAGTGCAACCTCCGCCCGGCGCGGGCGAATACGCCGGACATCCCGGAGCGTTTCCGGCGTTATATCGGCCAATCAGCTTTTTCAACGGAGCCTCAGCATCATGTCCAACCGACTTACTCAGCTCAGCGATCAACTGAAGGAGGCATCGCTCGACGCGATCCTCATCACCCGTCTTACCCACATCCGGTATCTGACCGGCTTCTCCGGAAGCGCCGGCATCCTGCTGGTGACATCGGCGGGACGCGCGGTGTTCATCACCGATTTCCGCTATCAGGAGCAGATCGCCGGTGAGCTTCTTCCGGGGGTGGAGGGGATCATCGAGCCCGCGCCGTACCAGCGTCTGGTGGCCGATGGGATTGTGGCTCCGGGGATGAGCGTGGGGTTTCAGGAGACGTATGTTACGGTGGCGGCCCTGGAGGGGCTGAAGAAGGCGTTCAGGCGCGTCAAGCTGGAGAAGACCGGCTCGATGGTGGAGGATCTCACCATGATCAAGACCGACAGCGAGGTTGCCTCGATCAAGAAGGCGGCCGACATGGCGGCAAAGGTCTACAAGGAGATTCTCGCGATCGTGAAGCCGGGGATGCGGGAGAACGAGGTGGCGATGGAGATCAGCTATCTCGGCAAGAAGTTCGGCTCGGAGGGGGATGCGTTCGGCATCATCGTCGCCTCCGGCGCGCGCGGGGCGCTGCCGCATGGTCGCGCCAGCACGAAGAAGATCAGGAAAGGGGAGATGGTCACGCTCGATTTCGGCTGCATTCACAACGGGTTCAACTCCGATATGACCCGCACGTTCGCGGTCGGGAAGCCGAATGATGAAGCGCGCTCCATCTACGATATCGTCCTCCGTTCGCAGATCAAGGGGGTGGCCGCGGCCCGCGCCGGGATGACCGGCAAGGAGCTGGACGATGTCTGCCGGGATGAGATCGCCGCCGCCGGCTATGGCGCGGAGTTCGGCCATGGCACGGGGCACGGGCTCGGCATCGACGTGCACGAGGGGCCGGGCATCTCCTTCCGTGGCGAGGGGCAGATTCTGAAGCCTGGAATGGTTGTCACGATCGAGCCTGGCATTTATATTCCCAACCGCTGCGGCGTCCGTATCGAGGATGACGTGGTGATCACCGGGAACGGTTGCCGGGTTCTCACCCGCGCCCCGAAGGATCTCATCATTATCTGATCCCGTTTTCGCGGACCGGACGCCCGAGGGTCATCATGGCTCTCGCGGCGTTCCGCGCCATCCGGGCTGAAAGCCCATTTCGTTCCGTCTGAAATCCCTTGCCTTTATCCGTGAACAACGACGACCAGAACATCGAACCGGGGGCGTTCCATAACGATCATCCCGAGCAGGAAGAACGGGTGGAGGCGGACCGCCTTGACCCGTCGGAGCCGGGATATCGGGCCAGGAGCATCGGTGCGCCGCGTCAGGCCGATCCGGTGGCCCGGCGGAGAAAATTGCTGGTGATCGCCTACTACTATCCGCCGATGGGGTTGAGCGGCGTGCTCAGGATCGCCAAGTTCACGAAGTATCTCCGCAACTACGGCTGGGAGCCGACCGTGCTGACCGTGGGTGACGTGGGCTATTTCGCCTACGATTACTCGCTGCTGGAGGAGGTGCTGGAGGCGGGGGTGAAGATCGAGAGGACCGGCACGCTCGATCCATTGCGGCTCTTCCGTCGCAAGGGGACCATCAAGATGCCGCCGGACGGGCGCAGGAGAATGCTGAGCGGCCTTACCCATGTCTTCCTCCAGCCGGACAACAAGATCGGCTGGAAACGGTACGCGCTGAAGCGCGCGCTGGAGCTGGCGAAGCACGAGCATTTCGACGCGATCCTTGCCACCGCGCCGCCGTTTACCTCCTTCCTCATCGGCCAGGAACTGCAGAAGCAGCTCGGCATCCCGCTGGTGGTCGATTACCGCGATCCGTGGCTCGATAACCGGAACTACTTCTACGCAACGCCGCTGCATCGCGGGTACGCGGCGGGGCTGGAGGAGGCGGTGCTGAAGAACTCCGACGGCGTGGTGGTGGTGAACCGGAAGATCAAGGAGAAGCTGATCGCCCGCTATCCGTTCCTTACGCACGAGGCGGTTCATATCATCCCGAGCGGCTACGATCCGCAGGATTTCCGCCTTGCAAACCGCTTCCCGCTCCCGCGCTCCCGCAAGATGCGCTTCACCTACAGCGGCCTGTTCGATGCCCGCCGCACGCCGAAGTTCTTCTTCATGGCGCTCGCGAAGATCTTCGCGCAATACCCGGAGACGCGCGATGAGATCGAGGTCTGCTTCATCGGCACGTTCCAGGAGAGCTTCCGGAAGATGGCCGCGCAGCTCGGCGTATCCTCCGCCCTTGTCACGACCGGCTATGTGGAGCATCATCAGGCGGTACGCAACCTGCTGGCGAGCGATGTCCTCTGGCTGACGATCTACGACCCATCGATCACGCCGGGAAAGGTCTACGAGTATATCGGCTCGCGCAGGCCGATCCTTGCCCTGGCCCCGGAGGGGATCGTCAGAACCGTCCTGAACGAGTATGGCGCGGCCACGTTCGTCGATCCCGAGAATGTCGACGGTATCGCCGCGGCCATCCATGTGCTCTATACGCAATGGCGGGAAGAGCAGCTTCCGGTCGGCAACGAGGGGCTGGCGCGGGAACACGACCAGCGGCATCTGACCGAGCGGCTGGCCCGCATCCTTGCCTACTCTCTCCGCATCTAATCCCAACCGTATTCCACAACCCGCTCTCCCGGCGATCAACCGGGGAGGAGACCAGAGCATGATGAACGATTCCACACGGCGGCAGATGACCATTCTTCTTCTGGGCTCGGGCGCGCGCGAGCATGCCATCGCCTGGAAGCTGGCGCAGTCTCCGCTGCTTGGACGGCTGGTCTGCGCCCCCGGCAATCCCGGCATCGCGCGGCTGGCGGAACTGCGAAGCGCCGATATCGAGAGCCCGGAGGATGTGGTGGCTCTTGCCCGCGAGCTGGCCGCCGATCTGGTGGTGGTCGGCCCGGAGGCGCCGCTGGCCGCCGGCGTCTCGGATGCGTTGCGGGATGCGGGATTTGTCACATTCGGGCCATCGAAGGCTGCCGCGCGACTGGAATGGGACAAGGCGTTTGCAAAGGATTTCATGCATCGGCATATGATCCCCACCGCAGCATCGCGGACCTTCACATCGGAGCAGCTCGACGAGGCGCGTGCCTCTATCTCCGCCTCCTCGATGCCGATCGTGATCAAGGCGAGCGGGCTTGCCGCCGGAAAGGGGGTGGTGATCGCCGCGACGGTCGATGAGGCGCTGGAGGCGACCGAGGGGATGTTGAGCGGAAGCAGCTTCGGCACGGCCGGATCGAGCGTGGTGATCGAGGAGTTTATGACGGGCGAGGAGGCATCGATCCTCGTCATTACCGACGGAGCCGGCTACCGGATGCTGGCCCCATCGCAGGATCATAAACGCGTTGGAGATGGCGATACCGGCCCGAACACCGGCGGCATGGGCGCCTATGCCCCCGCTCCGATCGTCACGCCGGCACTCCTCGACCGCATCGCCGGCGAGATCATCGAGCCGACGCTGGCGGGGATGCGGGAGGAGGGGACGCCGTACTCGGGATGTCTCTACGTGGGGGTGATGATCGATCAGGACCGGCCGCGCGTGGTGGAGTTCAACAGCCGTTTCGGCGATCCCGAGACCCAGGTGGTCCTGCCGCTGATCGATGCTGATTTCATCGAGCTTCTTATGGCGGCGTCCACCGGAAAGCTCGGCGAACTCGGCGAGATCCGTTCGCGCGGCGCGGCCGTATGCGTGGTGCTGGCATCGGCAGGATATCCGGGCAGCTATCGGAAGGGGGATGAGATCACCGGGATCGATCGCGCGGAATCACTTGGCGGGACTGTCGTCTTCCACGCCGGAACAACGCTGGATGGCGACAGGCTGGTGACGAGCGGCGGTCGCGTGCTTGGGGTGACGGCCATCACCGACGGCGATCGGGGGCTGGAGGATGCGCTGGAGCTGGCCTACCGGGCGGTCGGGATGGTTTCGTTTGCCGGAGCGTTTCATCGGAACGATATCGGCGCGCGGCGGTCGGGGATGGTTTAAAACCATCCCCGACAATCCGTACAGACATCTCCGATACGACATCCACGTTCACCAAACCTTTCCACGGCATGAAGATCCTCATCACCGGCGGCGCCGGTTTTATCGCTTCGCAGGTTGCCGACGCCTATATCGCGGCCGGGCACCAGGTCACGATCATCGATAATCTCTCGACCGGCGATCTCTCCAACATCAACCCCGATGCGACGTTCTATCAGGCCGATATCCGGGATCGCGATGAAGTGGAACGGATCTTCAGCGAAGAGGGAGTCGATCTCCTCAATCATCACGCCGCCCAGCTCGATGTCCGCGTCTCCGTTCGCGACCCTCAGTTCGATGCCGAACAGAATGTGATCGGCTCGCTGAATCTTCTTCAGTCGGCGTTGAACAACGGCGTCCGCCGCGTGATCTTCGCATCAAGTGGCGGCTGCGTCTACGGCGAACAGGAGCGTTTCCCGGCCGATGAGAATCATCCCACGGACCCGATTTCCCCGTACGGCATCACCAAACTGGCGGTCGAGAAATATCTCCACTACTATCGTCATGTGCATGGGATCGATTCGGTGGTGTTCCGCTATACCAACGTCTACGGGCCGCGCCAGAACCCGCACGGGGAGGCGGGGGTGATCGCGATCTTCTGTGACAGGATGTTCAACGGCCTTGCGCCGGTCATCAACGGCTCGGGGGAGCAGACGCGTGACTATGTTTACGTCGATGACGTGGTGCGCGCCAATCTGGCGGCGATCGAGCATCTCAATGGGGCTGGCTCCGGCACCTTCAACATCGCGTCCGGCGTGGAGACGAGCGTCAACGAGCTGTTCAGGACGCTCAACAGCCTGCTTGGTGAGCCGTTTGCCGAGGAGCATGGGCCGGCAAAGCCCGGCGAGCAGATGCGGTCGGTATGCGATTTCGGAAGGGCGGGGAGGGAGCTGGGATGGATGCCCACGACCGGGCTGCGCGATGGGCTGGAGCGGACGCTGGAGTTTTATCGCATCAGGGCCGGGCTTGCGTAAACCCGGCCCCCGGAACGCTCAGTTGACCTTGTTGCCGTCGGAATCGTACAACTGATATTTCTGATTGGGATCGGGAGGAGGGGGATCGGTGTCGATCACATCGGTTGCCGCTCCCGGCTTCCACCGGAACGATTTGAAGATATCATCACGTCCCTCGATATACCTTCGCATCGCGATCCCCGTCGGGATCACCTCCATCCGCACCGCCCGTGTCGGCAGATAATAGGTTTTGATGAACGCGGTTCCCTGGCTTGTCGCCGAGTCGGAAAGCGTGTAGGTATATCCGCCATCCTTCAGCGCGTTCGGCGGGATCGCCTGCGGCCTCACCGTCACGATAATCTGAATGATCCCCGCCTTCGGAATCCGGTAGACCCGTTTCTCATAGAGCCCCCTGGGGCTCCAGCCGCTCGCGGACGAATCCAGCATCGCCTCGGCGGGAATACGGGCCATATATCCCTTCGAGCTTTCCACCGTTTGAACGGTCAGCGGGTTGGGCGTGGGGGCCGGCGGCTTCGGGGGCTGGGCGCGCAGTGCCGGGGAGCAGAGGAGGAGCAGAAGCGCCCCGGCGCGGCCGATACGTTGAAGGATGGGATCGATGAGCATCATATCGCGCTGATGATTGTCTGTCGTCTGTCGATTGGAGCACGAACGCAGAGGCTGGAATGGCCGCGACGATCGCGTCAACGGCCGGTTCCGTCGGGATCGCTCAGTACTTCTGCACATTGTTGCGACCGTAGCGCCACTGCTGGAGCGCCTTCTCCGAACCCTCGGGCGGCATGAAGCTGTCGAAAATCCCGCGCAGATGATCGCCATATTCCTTTGCCCCCTTGTCGGTCAGGAGGATGTCGACCAGCACGGCGATATCGCGGAGGATATAGGTGCGGCGATGGATCATCCCGTTGGTCCCCGCGGAATCGACATCGAAGATATGGATGCTGTCCATCAGCTTGTATCCCTTCGGAACCATCTGCCCCTCGGCGAAATTCTGAATGCGGATGGCCCCGGCGCCCCCCGGCAGGATGAAGTTGGTAAGCTGCGTTTTCCCCGCGACGTTGATGGTGGAGCCTATCGCGTTGAGCTTCGCCTTCGCCGGCAGCATAAAGCTGTAGCCGAATTCGCTGGTCCATTTCTGTGTCAGGGTGCTGTCCTGCGTGCGGGTGACGAGCTCCTGAGCCCGCGATGCGGCGGGGATGGTCAGGAGAAGAGCGAGTAGTCCGAATGCCAGACGCATATGATCTGATTGATTATTGGTTGATGCCGACAGGATGACGACCGGTCCCGATTGACTCTCTACGTCGCCGTCGGTTTAGCGGGGAGCGGCTCCACCGGGTTGTGCTCTCCCGGAGCAGCCCCTTCGGGGACGAACCGGGGGCCGTCGTAGTTGTAGACAACCGGGTTATCAGCGGAGCCGTTGCGGGGTCCGCCATGCGGCCGTCGCGAACGGAGGGGATAAAATAGCAACAATTGCCTCCCGGCGCATGCATCGATGCCGGCTTCACCGGCGATGAACCCGGTTGGAAATAACTCTTTGCAGTTCCGTGCGCGGCCAGTTCGTACTATGGCGCTCAAATGGTGATGTTGAACGCATGACTTCAGACCCCGACAACAAGCCCTCCGGCCTGCTGGCACGGCGCTTCCCGGCGCTTCGCCACAGCGATTTCCGCTATCTCTGGCTTGGGCAGATCGTCTCGGTTGCCGGTTCTCAGATGCAGAACGTGGCGATCAACTGGCAGATCTACCAGGTCACCCACTCCGCGAAAATGCTCGGCCTTATAGGGCTTTTCAGGGTGATCCCCATCGTGATCTTCTCCCTCTTCGGCGGCGTGGTGGCCGATGTCTACAACCGCAGGAAGATCCTCTTCTTCACGCAATCGGTGATGATGCTCTCCGCCATCGGCCTGGCGCTTGCCGCCGGGCTGGGGAACACATCGACATGGGTTGTGCTGATACTGACGGCGGTGACGGCGGCGGCCGGGGCGTTCGACGGGCCGGCGCGCCAGTCGCTGATCCCGAACCTGGTTCCGCCGGAGGATCTGACCAACGCCATCTCGCTGAACACGATGATGTTTCAGGCGTCGATGATCCTGGGCCCCGCGCTGAGCGGTCTGGTGATCGATGCCTACGGCGTGATAGCGGTCTACTGGATCAACGCCGCCACGTTTCTCGCGGTGATCGGCGCGCTGATGCTGATGCGGATGCGGGAACATCGGGAGACCACCACCACGAAGGTGGACTTCGCGTCGCTGGTGGAGGGGCTCCGGTTCGTTCGCCACAGCCCGATGATCCTCTCCACGATGCTCCTCGATTTCTTCGCCACGTTCTTCTCCTCGGCCACCGCGCTGCTGCCGATCTTCGCGCAGGATATTCTCCATGTGGGGGCAAGAGGGCTCGGAATACTGTATGCGGCTGAATCGGTCGGCTCGCTGGCGGCTGGCTTCGGGATGTCGCTCTTCGGTGAGATACGGCGGAAGGGGCGGCTTCTTCTCGGCTCGGTGGCCGCCTACGGGGCCGCCACGGCGATCTACGCCTTCTCCCACAACTTCCTTCTGTCGCTGCTGCTGCTTGGGCTGGTCGGCATCGGCGATTCCATCAGCACCGTGCTTCGCGTCACCATCCGGCAGCGGGAAACGCCCGATTATATCCGGGGGAGGATGACGGCGGTGAATATGATCTTCTTCATGGGGGGGCCACAGCTTGGCAATCTGGAAGCGGGTCTGCTGGCGGGATGGATCGGCGGCGCGACCGGCGCCATCGTCTCGGTTGCGACCGGCGGCGTGGCAACGATCATCTTCGTGGCGCTTACCGCGTGGCTCTATCCGCAGTTGCGACGGTACAATGATTGAGGCCCGGCGCGACGGGGATGCCCGCCGGGAGCTGTAAGACTCGGATCCGAACGATGTGATTCGATGAAAGGGAAGGGTGGATGCCGCCGTTCGCGATCTCGAAACGCCGAACAACGAAAAAGCCCCGGACAGGGGCTTTCCTATGCGATATCCGGCGCGGCGAACGCGGTCCTCAGAGCTGGATTCTGGTCGGCTCCACAAGCTGGTCGCGGTTGGTTCCGAACGCCTGAAGCCCATCCATCTCCACGGCCCGCACCTCCGGTATGCGCCGCCGGATGGCCCGCTCCACGCCCCCCTTCAATGTGATGGTGGAGGATGGGCAGGAGCCGCACGCCCCGGCCAGCCGCACGTACACGATGTTCTCCTCGTAACGGACGAACTCGATCGTGCCGCCATCCATCTCTATATACGGACGAACATCATTATCGATGATCTGCATCACCCGTGTGATAACCGCGTCCTGCTGTGCAACTTCTGTCATGCTTGTTCGGTGCCTGTGTAAGATTCCATACTGACGGTTGGCCGTAGACGGTAAACATCGGGAGAGATTGTCTAACCGCCAAATGATCAGGTAGTCGGTTGCATCTTGCATCATCAGTCGCCATATTCCCCGACCTTTCCGAATTGCTCCGCGGCGGAGCCGGACAGAGCCGTCGGCGATGTCGCTCGCGGCCATGCGGAACACCATCATCAAATCTTCCCGATCATGCTCGAACCGGGCTGGAAGTATTATCCCGCGCTGAAACTGACAGTGCCGTTTGCCGCCGGCATTGCCGTCACGGAATGGCTGGCGCCGAGCGTGGGGATGCTGATCGCTCTGCTTGTCCCGTTGCTGGCATGGCTTGCGATGCTTCTTCTCACCGGCCGCGCGGGGCTGGGAATTCCGCTGCTTCTCTCGGTCGCGGTCGCCGGAGGGCTCCACGGCACTGTGCGATCCTCACATGCCACCGAAGGGCTGGACGGGGCGATGATCAGTGATGCGGAGGTGATCGGCAGGGTGACGGGCGATCCGGTCGTCAGGGAATATCGCGTCGAGTTTTCGATTGCCGTGGACTCCGTCATCTACCGCAATTCGGTGGCGCATCCGGCCATGACCGCGCTGGTCCGCCTTGTCGATTCAAGCGGCTTCAACCCGGCGCTTCTTCCGCGCAATGGAGATCATATCGGCCTTGCCGGCGATGCGCTCTTCCCGTCGGGGCCGTTGAATCCCGGCGGTATCGACTCCCGAGCCCTGCTCCATGCACGCGGTATCGGCATGACCATCCTGCTCCGCCATGCCTCATCGATCGACATCATCAGCCGTGGCGACCGCGCGCTCACCGATCTGCTTGTCGATCCGATCCGTGACCGGGCGCGCGCCTTCGCCGGGAGCCATGTCGGCGGGGCGGAGGGGGGCATTCTCCGGGCGCTGCTGATCGGCGAGCGGGAGTATGTGGACTCCGGGAGCCGCGACGCGTTCATGCGGACCGGGACGATTCATCTGCTGGCGGTCAGCGGCTTCAATGTCGGGCTGATAGCGCTTGTCCTCTTCATGGCCCTCTCCTGGATTCCGAGCAGGGCGATGCAGTTCCTTCTCTTTGTTCCACTCCTCGGCCTGTATGTGCTGGCTACCGGGGCCGATCCATCGATTCTCCGCGCCGCGGTAATGGCGGCGGCGTTCATGGGGGCGCGCGTCGGCAGCCGCATATCGCGTCCTCTCAACACGCTCGCGTTCGCCGCGATGCTCATCCTTCTTCTCAACCCGTCCGCGCTCTTTACCGCCGGGTTTCAGCTCTCCTTTGCCTCGGTGGCGGGGATCATCATCATCTATCCGGGGCTGGAGCGCCCCCTGTTCGCGAAGGTTGGCGGGCTCCGGCATCGGGCGTTTCTGCTGCTGCCGGCGCGGTGGCTCCTCCTCTCGATCTCCGCTCAGTTGTTCACGCTCCCCTTTGTCCTCTACCATTTCGGCTACCTCCCGGTGATCTCCCTTCTTATCAACATGCCGGCGCTTCCGCTCACGTCGATCGCGCTGGGGGCGGGTGCCGCCGGAACGTTCGCGGGGCTTGTCTCATCGCATCTGGCGGCGTGGTTCGGCGGGACCGCGTATCTGGCGGTCGTGCTGGTGGAGAGGATCGTGGGGTGGGGCGCATCGCTTCCGGTCGCCGGGCTGGATGCCGTGGGAATCGGTATTGCGGGGGGAGCGCTTCTCCTTGCCGGCATCGTTTGGCTTGCGCTGAGTCGCGCTCCGGCGGAGTTGATCTGCCGCATGGTCGCCGTGATGCTCCTTGCCGGGCTGCTGATTGCCATGCGGCGCGGCTCCGATCCGCTCCTGCGGGGGCGCCTTCTCTTTCTTCTCCATGCGCGCAACGGCATCGTGCCCGCCGTGCGGCTGGGAGATACGCTGACCTGCTATTCATCCGGTCGTGCCGGCGACAGCGCCCTGGAGGGGCGCGATCGCGAGGAGCTGCGACGGAGGATCGGCGCCGGATTCGTCAGGGAGGTTGATATCGATACCATAAAAGATGCGGCGGGCGATGGTGCGTTTGTCATCAACGACATGCCGCGGGAGGTGGCATTGGCCGGGTTGCCGGTGATCATCTCGAAGAGCGCCGCCAGAACCATTTTGATGGTGATGGTCGATAAAGAGCCGATGCTCCTGGTGCCGCTGGGAACCGCGCTGGACCGGGGCGTTGTCCTGGCGTACGATGGTGTCTGGCGTTCGGTGGAGTGGCGGGATGATGCCGATCGGGGGGAAGGGATTGCCGGAACTGCGGAGACGGGGCGGTGATCCTTGGCGAAGTGCCGGCGCGCTTCGTAGATTCGGCGCGCATCCATGGCAATGACATGATCATCAATCCGGATAGCTCCCATGTACGATACAGGCCAGCAGCCTTCACGCTCTGAACCAGGAAAACCGGAAGAAGGGGGGGGAGGGGCGAAGGTGTGGTATATCGCGATCGGGCTTGTGGTGCTGGTGGCGGGGGGGCTTTTCATCTTCAAAGCGCGAAAGCCCGGGCCCCCGGCAGTGGCCGCGCAGGCCGTCAAGCCTGATACGACTGCGCGGAAGCCCGTGATGGCGGTGGCGGAGAATCCCCGCCAGGGGATCGGCATCGGCCGGAACGCGATAGAGCAGGTGCTGGCGGAAAAGCCGTACTTCTTCACGTTCAGGGAGTCGGGTGTCGTCAACCGGGAATCGAACTACCTGGGAACCTCGCTGAAACTGCCGCGCGCCACCATCCAGCTTCTCGGCCGTCCCGATGATATCTCCGAGGCCGCCTATATCGATGTGATCCCGCATGTCACCCCGCCGAACCCGCATCCGGCCCCCGATACGGCGGTCTCCCTTCCCAGGCCCAGGGGAGCTGCCAGAACCCCCGCGTCGCCCGAATACGCCTGGAGCATTGTGATGGAATCGACGGCGCGGAAATTTACCCTGGCGATCGACAGCAACGCGATCGACTGGGTGAACGAGATGCTGACGAAGATCTGGATGAAGAAGGGGGCGTTTGCCACAAAGGAGATCGATCATCGGCTCTGGACCATCTCCTATTCCCGGCTTGGAGAGGATGGTCATTTCCTCATCCGCTCGACGCTGCCGAAGTCGGCGGAGGCTTCCCACGATGCCGCGCTGAAGCCCAGATGATCGCTCGCGTACGGCTTATCCAATCCACATCGAATCCCGGCCAATCATGTCGCTGATAACCGAACCGAAGATATTCAGGCAGTTCCCCCTTGTCAGAGCCGCGATGACCACGCGCGGCACGGGCAATCCCCCATACGGGTTCAATATGTCGCTTTCCGTCGGCGATGATGGCGAGCGCGTCCATGCAATGCGGGCGCGGCTGGCGGAACGGCTCGGCTTCGCGCCGGAGCGCCTTGCATCGCAACGGCAGGTGCATGGCGATACGATCGGCGTTGTGAGCGATGGCCATGGTGCCGATGAGAGCGATGCGCTGATCACGGCCGGGGCGGGATGGCTGCTTGCGATCAGCGTTGCCGACTGCGTTCCGGTGCTGATCCATGATCCGGCGACCATGATCGTCGCGGGAGTTCACTCAGGCTGGCGGGGGACGGCGAAGCGGATTGCGGCGAAGACGGTGGGGAGGCTGCGCGATGAGTTCGGATCGTCGCCGGAGGATCTTCATATCTACATCGGCGCGGCCGCGTCGGGGTGTTGTTACGAGGTCGGCGAGGATGTTGCCGCCGCGTTCGACGAGCGGTACAGCAGGCCGATCGGGAACGGGAAATACCTCTTCGACAACAAGGGGGCCGTGCTGGACCAGCTTCTGGAGATGGGCGTTTCCGGGTCGCGCATCGAGCTGGATCCACGGTGTACGATATGCGATCCGGGCCTGCACAGCTATCGTCGCGACGGCGCACTGAGCGGGCGGATGTTCGGGGTGATCGGCATGCTGCCGGCCGGAATCTAGGCGGGTTGCGGCCGGGGCGGGGGAGTCGCCATCAGGTTTCACGCGGGTTGCAGGGGCATCAATCGTGTCTCAAAGTGTCGAACTCCCCTGGAAGCCGCATAAAATCTACTGTTGCGGGGTATCATCTATTGCATAATCGTTGTGCGGAAGGTACTTTCGCGCCGTCTGATCGTCAGACCAGTCAACACTCATCATTTGGAGATGTACTCAGGTGAACAAAGCCGAACTTATTGAATCGATCGCAACGAGCTGTGAGCTCAGCAAGGCGCATGCGGAGCGTGCTCTCAACAGCATGATCGGCGCGATCGAAGGGGAGTTGAAGAAGGGGAACGACGTGCAGATCGTCGGCTTCGGTACCTTCAAGGTATCCAGCCGCGCGGCCCGTACCGCCAAGAACCCCCAGACCGGCGCTCCGGTCAAGGTTGCTGCCCGCAAGGTGCCGAAGTTCTCTCCTGGCAAGGGACTGAAGGATCTTGTGAACGGCTCGAAGAAGACCGCCGCAAAGGGTGCAACGAAGGGCGCCGCAAAGGCTGTTCCCGCGAAGACCGCCGCAAAGGCTGCTCCTGCAAAGGCAGCGAAGGCCGCTCCTGCAAAGGCTGCTCCTGCAAAGGCCGCCGCGAAGGCTCCTGCAAAGGCCGCTACGAAGTCCGCTGGAAAGGGAAAGAAGTAATACTCTGTCGGGGTCCGAACCGTATGTGCGAGCCGGCGCTCTCTGCGAACGCCGGCTCTGCCGTTTCAAGGGCCGTGCTGTCTGGATATGGCGCCTACCAGAAGGTGGATGTGACGCCCAGGGAGAGTTCGTACCAGGGAGTGCGGGTGCCCGGATTGTAGCCGGCACGGGCGCGCAGGCCATAGTGATGCATCGGGAAAAGAGGGATAAAGCGGATTCCCATCGGGTTCATCACCCCAACCCACCCCTCGGCAAACGGGCCGATGGAGGAGAAGTCGGTGGCGATGCCGCCGCCGCCGGCCACGCCGAACCAGTAGAATTGTCGCGGGTGCACCGAGACGATGGGGTCGTCGAACAGCAGCGACGCGCGCAGGACCGGCTCGTTGTGTCGACGGAAGAAGACGCCCCCCTCCGCCTGCACGCGGAATTTCGGGAAGAAGATCATCGCCGCCGTATCCCCTCCAAAGCCTCTGCCGATCGATATCATCACCCCCGCGCGAAGCGTGCCATCCTCCTGGAGAATGCTTACCCCCGGCGGCACGATGCTCGTCAGCCCGACCGCGATGCCGGCCGGGATGGCGACGGTGACGAACGCCGCCAGCGCCAGCTTCTCCGACTCGGTTTTGTACGCATACCTGGGCCTGGTGACCTTGAGCGTATCGTACCATTTCCTTGGCATCGAATCGGTCTGCGCGGATGCCCGCGACGATGGAAGGAGGAGCAGAAGCAGGAGCAGGCACGATGCCGGCCCCGGCGTCACGCGGGAAAATGGGGGGGGCATCGGGTTACTCCTCCTCGCCGTCGCGGAGCTTTTCGAGCGATGAGAGATCTTCCAGCGTCGTCATGTCGCCGTGGATTTCGCCGCTCACCGCGATCTCCCGGAGCAGGCGCCGCATGATCTTTCCGGAGCGCGTCTTCGGGAGCGCGTCGGCAAAGCGTATCTCCTCCGGCTTGGCGATATGCCCTATCTCCCGCCCGACGTGATCGCGCAGCTCCTCCTTCAGTTCGGGCGACGGCGTGAACTCCGCCTTCAGCGTCACAAAGGCGATCAGCGCATTTCCCTTGATCTCATCGGGGCGCGCCACCACCGCCGCCTCCGAGACCTGCCGGTGGGATACCAGTGCCGACTCGATCTCCGCCGTTCCCAGCCGGTGTCCCGCCACGTTCACCACATCATCAACCCGCCCGATGATCCAGAAATATCCGTCGGCATCGCGCCGCGCGCCATCGCCCGTGAAATACCATCCCCTGTAGTTGCTCCAGTAGGTTTTTCTGAACCGCTCATCGTCGCCGTAGATCGTCCTGAGCATCGACGGCCAGGGGGATTTCACCACCAGATATCCCCCCTCGTTCGGCTTGCAGCTTGTTCCATCCCTGCGGACCACATCGGCATCGATGCCGGGGAGGGGGAGCGTCGCGGAGCCGGGTTTGGTTGGGGTGGCGCCCGGCAGCGGCGCGATCATGATGCCGCCGGTCTCCGTCTGCCACCATGTATCGACAATGGGGCAGCGGTCCCCGCCGATGACGTTCCGATACCACATCCACGCCTCCGGGTTGATCGGCTCGCCGACCGAGCCCAGAAGCCGGAGGGATGTGAGATCGTGCCGGCGGGGGTGGCTTTCCCCCCAGCGCATAAAGGAGCGGATGGCGGTCGGCGCGGTATAGAAGATTGAGACGCGATGACGCTCGATGATATCCCAGAACCTGTCCGGCTCCGGCCAGTTGGGCGCCCCCTCGTACATCAGCGTGGTGGCGCCGTTGAGGAGCGGCCCGTACACCACGTACGCATGGCCCGTCACCCAGCCGATATCGGCGGTACACCAGTAGATGTCCTCATCGCGGAGATCGAAGACCATCCTGCTGGTATAGTAGCTCCAGACCATGTTGCCGCCAAGGGTGTGATAGATTCCCTTCGGCTTGCCGGTCGATCCCGAGGTATAGAGGACGTAGAGAGGATGCTCGCTGTCCAGCGGCTCGGCGGGGCAGACGGCGGATGCCGAGGCCATCAGCTCGTGCCACCAGTGGTCGCGCCCGGCGGCCATCGTCACATCGCTTCCGGTGCGGCGGAGGACCACCGTGCTGGCGATGGTCGGCGTCCCTTCCAGCGCGCGATCGGCGGCGTCCTTCAGCAGCACTTCCGTTCCCCGGCGGAACGCGCCATCCTGTGTGATAAGCGCCTTCGCGTTGGAGTCGTTGATCCGCTCGCGGAGCGCCTCCGCGCTGAACCCTCCGAAGATCACATTGTGCATGGCGCCGATCCGCGCGCAGGCCAGCATGGCGATCGCGGCTTCCGGGACCATCCCCATGTAGATCGCCACGGTTTCCCCTTTCTTCACGCCGAGCGAGCGGAGGACATTGGCGAACTTCGATACTTCATGATGGAGCTGGCCGTAGGTCAGCGTCCGGACCTCCCCCGGTTCCCCCTCCCAGATGATCGCGGCCTTGGTGCGGCGCCAGCCGTCCAGATGCCGGTCCAGGCAGTTATAGCTCATGTTGGTTCGCCCGCCGGTGAACCATCGCGCGGCCGGCGGCTTCCATTTCAGCACGTTTTTCCATGGACGGAACCATGTCAACTCCTCCGCGATGCCGCTCCAGAAGCTCTCCGGATCGGCCGCCGCGCGTTTCGCCAGGCGTCTGTACTCCTTGATCGATTTGACGCGGGCCTCCGCGGAAAAACCGCTCTCCGGCGGGAAGACCCGATCCTCCACCATGACGGAGGTGATCGATGATTCCGGAACGGTATCGCCCGCGTAGCCGTTACGGGAGGATTCGGCGCGAACCGATTTCTTCTTTGCCATGGGGTCTATGGGAGAGTGTGACTGCGAGGAGATTTGTTATGGCGCCAAGATAATGAACGAAGGGGAGCATCCAAACATGGAGGCTCCCCTTCATAAGCTGTTGCGTGGGATGATGCGGGCTTCCGGCTGTCCTTACTTCAGCGCGGGAAGAATCTTGTCCCCGCCGGCCGTCACCGTGGAGACGGCATCGGTGTAGGGGGCGCGAACCTTGGCGAAGTTGGCCATATCGTACATCATCGTCCTGACGTCATAGACCTTCAGTTCCACGTTCGCCCGGTCGTACTTCACCAGATACGTGCCCCAGATCAGCTTCTTGGCGCCGAGGAGCTTCACGATCTTCCAGATATCGGTTTCGTAGCTCGGGCTTTTGATGTCGACGTTCTGAGCCAGCATCTGATCGCGGAGGTCATCCATGGCGATCATCTTGTAGATTTTTCCTGATTCCGCCTTGGAATTGAGATACGCTTCCAGCGAATCCGCATACTTCCAGCCCAGGCTATCGTAGATCACCTCGCCGCCAAGGTTCTTCAGCGGGAAGATCGCAATGATCGTCGGCTCCTGCGCGATCGCGGCTCCGGCTGAGAAAAGGGTCAGGACAAGGGATAAGTAAAGAAGTCGTTTCATAATACATCCACGCAGAAAGTTGATGGAAAGGGGGGATCGAATCGTAAACCAGGAGGTTCCGACCCGTTCCCCCGTATAAACGTTTAACCCCCTCGCGGGGTTACTTCAGCCCGGCGCGGTCCGGCATATCGATGCTATGCCTCCGCCTTGACCGGATGCAGCGCAAGGCTGATGATCCGCTCGCACAGCTCGCCGTATCCAAGCCCGGCGGCGGCGGCGGCCTTTGGAACCAGGCTGGTGGCGGTCATCCCCGGAAGCGTATTCACCTCCAGGCAGAACGGCATCCCGTCCGGGTCGAGACGGAAATCGACCCGGCTGTAGCCGGTGCAGCCAAGGGCCGTGTGTGCCCGCCGCGCCAGCTCGCGCAATTCCTCCTCCAGATCGCGGGGGATCACCGCGGGGCAGAAGTATTCGGTCCGCCCGGCGGTGTACTTGTTCGTGTAATCGTAGATGCCGCTCTTCGGCCGGATCTCCACGATCGGCAGGCTCTCATCTCCCAGCACGGCAACCGTAAGCTCGCGCCCCTCGATAAACTCCTCGAAAAGGATGGTCCTGCCATACAGCCCGGCCAGGCGATACGCGTCCATCAGCCCGTTCTGGTCGTTGACGATCGTCAGCCCCACGGTCGATCCGCCGTCGTTCGGCTTTACCACCACCGGGTATGCCGTGTAATAGTCGACGCTGGAGCAGAGTTCGGGGAACGATGCTTCGTCCCGTTCCAGCTGGAACCAGCGGGGGGTAGGGACGGCGTAATGCTGAAAGATCCGCTTGCTCATGGCCTTGTCCATCGCGAGCGCGGATGCCAGAACGCCGGAGCCGGTGTAGGGGATGCCCCGCAGTTCCAGAATCGACTGGACGGTGCCATCCTCGCCGGGGGCGCCGTGAAGCGCCATGAACGCCACGTCGATATCATCAGGGAGAAGCTCGATGGCGCGGATGATCTGGCGGCTTGCAAGGCTTCCCAGCTCATCGGTGGTCGGCGCAAGTTGGTCCGGAACCCGGAGCGTTGCCGGATCGATAAGTGCATCGGCGCCAAGCGCCACATCGTAGACCGATACGGTATGGCCGGCCGCGCTCAATGCCTCGGCGATGCCCTTGCCGCTCGCCATCGAAACGTGCCGTTCCGGCGATGTGCCGCCGAGTAGTACTGCTATATTCATGATTCAGTTGTTGATCCCGAGGGAGGAGGGAATGTTCGATAGCCTGTCGGAAGATGAGGAGGAAGCCGCACAAAGGTAAGGAAAACGTGCTTCGAATAGGAGAAAAGCTATCGCCGATCGAACTTCCCAGCCGCCCCGTTGTCCCGTGCGGGTCTCCCGAACGGGTGATATATTCGCTCCGCCTTCATTTCCCCTGATCCATGTCGGTGATGACCCATTTCAAACACGATCAACGATGAAAACGTTCGCCATGCTGTTCGTCATGCTTGCACTGTCGGCTCTGTTGCCGCCCACCGCTTCATCGGCCGGCAACGGCGCCTCCGGGACCGGAGCTTCCGCCGTGAAGCGGACCTCGAAAAAGAAGATTGCTGCAAAGAAGACCACTGCAGGGAAAGCTGTCGCAGGGAAAACCGCCGTGAAGCGGACCGCGAGCATCCGAACCGTGAAAACCACATCGGCGGTCCAGCCGTCGATGAAAAGCGTGGTACGGAGGCACGGGGGCGATGCGGTATCGATGCAGAGCAGGGTGCGGAGGGTGGTCGCGTCCGCGCCGGAGGTATCGATGGAGAGCAAGGTGCGGAGGGGAACCGGCGGAGCGGTGACGGGAGGGAGGAAACAGTGAATCGATGCCTCGGAATGCTCGTTCCGCTCGCGGTGCTGCTGATGGCCGCCGGGAATCCCACGACGCAGGCCGGGCCCGCGAAGGCCCGCTACAAACGCTATCGCAACGCCGGCTGTGCCTACAGCATCGACTATCCCGATGGGCTTCTCTATCCGAAAGGGGAGGCCCCCAACGGCGACTGCCAGGTCTTCGCATCGAAGGATGGGCGGGCGACGCTTACGGTCTGGGGAGAGAACAACCCATTGGGCACAAGCCTGGCCCGGAGCTTCGCGACCGAAACCGGAAGGCCCGGAAGGAGGATCACCTGCAAGACCCTGAAGCGCAACTGGTTCGTGATCTCCGGGACCGAGGGGGATGATATCTTCTATAGCAAGTCCGTGGCGGTCGCCGGGGGCTTCCGGACGCTTGTTCTCCGCTACCCGGCGGGGCAGGGCGCCACCTACAATCCGATCGCCGCGCACATCGCCGGATCGCTCGACGTGACCGGGGTAAAGACGACGATGGAATAGATCCCGAAGCAACAACATCCACGACTATCGGCCCTCCCATATGCCAGAGCCACGCTCCCGCTTCCGCAGCGATTTCCAGGTCCGTCCCGATGATATCGACATGAACCGGCATGTCCATAACAGCCGCTATTTCGACTACGTGCTTGCCGCGCGGTATGACCAGATGGAACGCTGCTACGGGATGCCGATGGAGGAGTTTATCGCGCTCGGCTATAGCTGGGTGACCCGGACGGCGCATGTGGAATACAGGCGACCGCTTCGTCTCGGCGATCGGTTCACGGTGATCACCTGGATCGATGAGATCGCCCGCCACGGCGTGAAGGTCCGCTTCGAGATCGTCCGCGCGGCGGATGGGGGGATCGCCTCGCGGGGCTGGTTCGATTATATCATGGTGGCGATCGCCTCGGGCAAACCGGAACGGATTCCCGGTTCGATCGTCGAGAAATACTCTATCTGACGCCGACACCGATTGTCCCAAAAAACGTAAGTTGCGGCTCTTCAGTTTCCGGCACCTCTTGCCGGCGCCGCGTGCGCCGTACGTACTTCATCTCCAGTTTTTCATCATGGACCGAACTTCCAGGACTCGTCTCGTTTTTTCGGCGCGCCGCGCCGCGTTTATCGCGCTGCTGGCGTCGGTTGCCCTGTCGGGGGTTGCGTTTGCCCAGGAGAATAACGGGGGGGATGAACCGGCGGTTGGCGCGGTTACCCGGGTCTTCGCCATCAGGAATGCACGGATTGTGCAGGGGCCGGGGAAAGTGATTCAGCGGGGAACCGTGGTGATCCGAAACGGCGTGATCGAGGCGGTGGGCGCCAGCGTGCCTATACCGTACGATGCCAGGGTGATCGAAGGGGACTCCATGGTGGTCTACGCCGGCTTTATCGACGGGCTCTCCCACGCCGGCATCCCGAAGCCTCCCAAGGGAGAGGAGCCGAAAAGGGTTCCCCACCCCGGCGATCCGCCGTATGATCGCGCCGGCATCCAGCCGCAACGCGATGTGCGGACCATGCTGGTCCCTGATGACAGCTCCGTCGATTCCCTCCGCATGGCCGGCTTTACCGTGGCGCAGGTGGTGCCGTACGGCGATATGCTCCCCGGCAGCGGGGCGATCGTGGCGCTTGGCGGCACTACTCCGGGGGAGATGGTCATCCGCGGCGATGCATCGCTCTTCGCGCAGTTTGCGCCCGCTCAGGATGTCTATCCCGCCACCACGATGGCGATCATGGCGAAATGGCGCCAGATGTATCGCGAGGCGGAGCAGCGGAAATCGCTCGGCTCCACGTATGCCGAAAGCCCCGGCGGGATGGAGCGCCCCAAGTTCGATCCCGTGCTTCAGGCGTTCTTCCCGGAGATCGACGGCAAGAGGCCGGTGCTCTTCCGCGCGGAGAGCGCCCTTGAGGTTCGCCGTGCCTTCAGGCTCCAGACCGATCTCAAATTCCCGATCATGATCGCCGGGCTGAAGGAGGGGTGGGATATCGCGCCGGAGTTGAAGAGCCGGAACGTTCCCCTCTTCCTCTCGCTCGATCTCCCGCGCGACCGGTCGAAGGCCGCCCCCGCGGATTCCTCCAGAAAGGACAGCTCGAAGGCCGGAGCGGACAGCGCGCTCCGCGTCAGCACCGATTCCTCAAGGATCGGCGACCCGAACCGCCAGAACAGCTTCTTCATCAATGATACCCGCATCCTCACCTACAAGGATGTCGCGGGGGAGCGCCAGGGGCTGAAACGCCGGCAGGCGATGTCCCGTCGGCAGTACTATCTGACCGCCGCCGGGCTCCACCGGCAGGGGGTCCGCTTCGGCTTCTCGACGTTCGGCGCGCGCGCCGATGAGATTCGCGACAACATCCGCCTGCTGGTGGCAAACGGTCTGCCGGAGGATGATGCTCTGGCCGCTCTTACCACGGATGCCGCGCGGATGCTGGGTCTGGAGAAGAATCTGGGAACCGTGGAACAGGGGAAGACCGCCAATCTGCTGGTGACCAACGGAAATTATTTCGATGCGAAGTCGCAGACCCGCTATGTCTTCGTGGATGGACGGATGTACGAGTATGGCGCGAAGCCCGCCCCGAAAGGGGAGGCGCCGAAGACGCTGGACTCATCGCTGATCGTGGCGACCGGCGACACGCTCCGTCCGAACCCGGCGCTGATGAACCGGCGCGATGCCGGCAAACGCGGCAATCTCCTGATCAGAAACGGGACCGTGCTCACGGTGACCAGGGGGACGCTCGAGCGGACCGATGTGCTGGTCCGAAACGGCAAGATCGAGCGGATAGGGCAGGGGCTTTCCGCTCCCGCCGGAACCGATACCATCGACGCAACCGGCATGTTCGTGATGCCGGGGATCATCGACGCGCACTCCCACATCGCCATCGACGATGTGAACGAGTGGACCAACCCGGTAACGCCGGAGGTCTGGGTCGGCGATGTGGTCGATCCCTACGATATCTCCATCTATCACGCGCTGGCCGGCGGCGTCACCACATCGCATGTGATGCACGGATCGGCAAATGTGATCGGTGGGGAGTGCGAGACCATCAAGCACCGTTATGGCACTGTGGACCCTGAAGGGCTGGTGATGGAGGGAGCGCCACGGACGATCAAGTTCGCGCTCGGGGAGAACCCGACGCGCGTCCACGGTCGCGGCTTCGGCGTTCATCCATCGACCCGCATGGGGGTGGAGGATGTTCTTCGCCAGTCGCTTACGCAGGCAAAACGCTACATGGAGGCACAGGGCCGGTACGAGAAGGATGGGAAGAAGGACCCGCATGCCACGCCCCCCAGGTACGATCTGCGGATGGAAACGCTGGCCGCGATCCTTCGCGGAGAGATCATCGTCCATTGCCATTCCTACAGGGCCGATGAGATCGTGATGCTGATGAACGTCTTCCGCGACTTCGGCATCAAGCGGCTTGTGTTCCAGCATGTGAACGAGGGCTTCAAGATCGCGCCGGAGCTGGCGCAGTTCGGGGCGATGGCCTCGGTCTTCGCCGACTGGTGGGCCTACAAGCTGGAGGTCTACTACTCCACGGCCTACAACGCATCGATCCTGACCCGCAACGGCGTTACCACGTCCATCAACTCCGATTCCCCGGAGCTTGACCGGCATCTCTACCACGAGGCCGCCAAGACCAGGAAATATGGTGGGCTGACGGAGGATGAGGCGCTTGCGCTGATCACGATCAACCCGGCCAAGGAGCTTGGCATCGATGATCGCGTCGGCTCGCTCGAAGTGGGCAAGGAGGCGGATATCGCGATCTTCTCGGCGCATCCCCTTTCGATCTACGCCGTCCCGCAGAAAACCATCGTCGATGGCGTTGTCAGGTTCGATCGCGCCAACGATCCCGATGACATGCGCCTGAACATCGACACGAAGACATCGGTTGAAACCGCGACGATCTATCATGGCGAGGCGGACCGATGCATGCACGGCACCGAAAAGCTCTTCAACGCTTCCAGGGGGCATTGAGATGATGAAACAGTATCGCGCGGCCAGCCGCAATCATATCCATTCCATCGGCGCAATCATGCCAGCTCGTTTTCTCTCTCTGCTCCTGCTCGCGCTTCTCTCCGCCGGGAGCCTTCCGGCCCAGGTTCACAAGGGGACCTTTGCGCTGAAGGGCGCCCGGATCGAGACCGTCACGCATGGGACGATCGATCGCGGGACGCTGATCATCCGTGATGGACGGATTGCCGCGCTTGGCGCCGATGTGGCGATCCCCGGCGATGCCGAGGTGATCGACTGCGCGGGGCTGACGCTCTATCCGGGGATGATCGATGCCGGAACGCAGCTCGGCCTGGTGGAGATCGGCTCGCAGCCGGAGGCTCGCGATGACGATGAGCTTGGCGAGGTTACGCCGCAGGTTCAGGCGCTGACCGCCGTCAACCCGAACTCCGTGGAGATCCCGGTGACCCGCGTCAACGGCGTTACCACGGCGCTGACGTTTCCGGGAGGGGGGCTTTTTCCGGGGACGGCGGCGGTGATCAATCTGCTTGGCTATACCCCCGCGCAGATGCAGGTGGGGAGCTTCAGGGGCGTGGTGATGAACTTCCCCAGCTCCGGCCGCGATGGCGAGTATGACGACCGTTCCGACGAGGATATCGAGAAGAGCGTGGCGAAGGGAAAGAAGCGATTGAAGGATGTCTGGGAGAGCGCGGTACTCTACAGCCGGATCGACTCCGCCTACAGCGCCGACGGGGCGGGGAAGCCCCCTCCCGAGTATCTTCCCGAGCTGATCGCGCTGGCGCCGGTGGTGCGCGGCACGGTGCCGCTGCTGATCGAGGTGAATGCCGCCAGGGACATCGACTCGGCGCTGGCCTGGGTGAAGGAGCACAGGGTGAAGGCGATCTTCACGGGCGTGTCCGAGGGATGGCGCCTTGCCGATAGGATCGCGGCGGCGGGAATCCCCTGCATCGTCGGCCCCGTCCTTACGATTCCGGGTCGCGCCTCCGATCGTTACGACAAGGCATACGCGAACCCCGGTCTTCTCCAGGCCGCCGGCGTCAAGGTCGCGTTGAGGACCGCGGAGGCGGCGAACGTTCGCAACCTGCCGTACCAGGCCGGCTTTGCGGTGGCATACGGCATGGGGAAGGATGAGGCGCTCCGCGCCGTGACGATCAATACGGCCAGGATCTTCGGCATCGACAGCCTGCTTGGTTCGCTGGAGGTGGGGAAGCAGGCCACGCTCTTCGCGGCCGATGGCGATCCGTTCGAGCCGACGACGCATGTGCAGAAGCTCTTTATCGATGGCTACATGGTTCCACTGGAGAGCCGGCATGTGGAGCTGTACAAGGAGTTCCTCAAGCGGGTTCCCGGCGTCACGAAGTGATTACACGATGGGGAGTGGCAAGCCGATATCAACCGTGACGGTTCCACGACTCTGATTATCCGTTGGCGCGCGTGATCGAAAGATTTCGATACGGTTCAGGTAGCTCAATTTCTCTCCGGCATTGCGTAGCTTGGCCTCAAGTCCGATTCGGGAATGCCATCGCGGGATTCCCGGAACGGGCCTGATCATCCCATCAAATCAATCGTGCGCGCAGAGTATGAGAGCGATACGCTGCCGGACAATCTGGAGCCGACTCTCGTGCCGAATATTCCCTGGACGGAACTACCACTGACCGAGGCCGTGATGTCCGCCGCCGGCCTCGATGCGCCGATGCGCGAGATTGTGCGCCATTACGCGGAATGTGGCTACGCCATCATCGATCCTGAAATATCGGAGGCGACGATCGACAGCGCGATGAGCGCCGTGCACGATCTCTGTTTTGACAAGCGCGGGGAGCTGGTGCGGAACCGCATCACCGACGGATGGAAATCGATACCGGCGGTCCGCGAAATTGCCATATCGCAGAAGGTGACCGCAATCCTCCGCGCCCTGTACCAGCGCGAGCCGATCCCGTTTCAGACGCTGAATTTTCCCGTCGGCACGCAGCAGAAAACCCACAGCGACACAATCCATTTCAGCAGCTTTCCCCCCGGCTTCATGTGCGGCGTCTGGGTGGCTCTGGAGGATGTGGACGAGGCGAACGGCCCGCTCCATTACTACAGCGGAAGCCACCGCCTGCCGACGTTCGAGATGTATGATATCGGTAAATCCGGCGTGCTGGCGCCGGGGGAGGAATCGCACGGCGCCGATCACTACGGTCGCTACGAGGAGTTCATCGAGTATTATATCAACAACCAGCAGGGAATCGAGCGGAGGGAGGTGCACCTGAAAAAGGGGGAGGCGTTGATCTGGTCCGCCAATCTGTTCCACGGCGGGAACCCGATTCTCGATCCCCGCAGAACGCGGTTCAGCCAGGTGACGCATTTCTACTTCAACGACTGCATGTATTACACGCCTCTGCTTTCCGACAGCTATATCGGGCGGTTCTATCTTCGCGATATCGCGGATATCCGTTCGGGCGCCCGCGTGCCGAACATCTTCAACGGCAAGTCACTTCCTCTCAAGGCCTCCGGCCTTCATACGATAAGCCCGCTGGGGGATACGCTGATTCCGGTGAGCCGGGAGCAATCGTTTTTCAAGCGGCTGGCGGAGACAGCATACAGAATGCTGAAGCCGGGGAAACGGTGATTCGCGTCGGGGTCGGTTTAAAACCGACCCCGACAATTACAGCCGACCGTGACCGTGCCGTCATATTCAATCGCACATCCCCCATCGCTCGCCACCGGCTTCCTTCATCGCCAGCAGTTCCTCGACAATCGTAAACGCGGCCCGCGGCCTTGCCAGCCGCAGCGCATTCTGGCGCATCTGCTCGAAATGCGCCGGGTCGCCCAGAAGCCTGTCGATCTTGTAGGAGAGGACCGGAAGGTTGTTGCAGCGCAGAGCCGCCCCTTCTTCCAGCAGGTGATCGGAGTTCCGCTCCTCCTGTCCGGGGATCGGGTTGACCACCACGAAGACCAGCCCCATCGCAAGCGCCTCGGATGTGGTCAGCCCTCCCGGCTTTCCAACCACGATGTCCGATGCGGCCATGTACTCATCCATCTCCCGCGTATAGCCGACCGGGTTGACGATGATCCTGCTCGTCGCCTCGATCTCCTTCTTCATCTCCGTGATCTTCTCCAGCAGCTTCTCGTTCTTCCCGCACATCACCATGATCTGCGCCGGATGCTCCATCTTCGAGAGCGACTGGAGCATGTAGTTGATGGGGCCGACGCCATAACCGCCGGCCGAGACCAGGATCGCGGGAAGCTCCGGGTCCATGCCATGCTTCAGGCGCATCATCCGCCGGTCCTTCGGCTGGGAGAAACAGGGATCGATCGGGATGCCGGAGACCGTGAGCTTCGCGGCCGGGATGCCCAGCTCCTTCAGATGCTCGCGGGTCTCATCCAGCGCCACGAAGTAATGCTCGTAGTTATGGCAGAGCCACATGGCGTGAACATCGAAATCGGTGACGACGATGACCTGCCGGCAGGTCAGTCTTTCCTTGGCGCGGAGCCATGAGATGATCTCGGCCGGGAGAAAATGGGTGCAGACCACCACCTCCGGCTGGTACTTGCGGAGCATCTTGATCAGGCGCCGCGTGTTCAGCTTGTCGAACGCCAGCCGTCGCCGCTCGTTCTTCCACGGTTTGTCGAGCTGGTCGTACAGCCAGCCAAGGACATCCGGCGCGGTCTTCATGATGTCCAGATACGCCTTTGCGTAGAGGTCGCGGAACATCCTGTTGGTATACTGCAACGCGTCGATATGAATCACCTCCTCCGCGGCTCCCATTTCCCTGAACGCGTGTTCCACAGCCTCGGCGGCCCGCACATGTCCCGCCCCTGCCGATGCCGACAATACAAGCACTTTCTTGAACATGGTCCCTCTGATCTGATTGATCGATTCCGAATCACCCGGTTTCCGTCAGCCCGGCCGGAGCAATCCATTCATCGCTGGATATGCGATGTCCGGCCGGCTCATCGGGTGCCGGCCAAGATATGGCAATTGCGCGATCCCGGAACCACACAACGGGAGATGGGCGCCAATCGCGCTCGTCAGGCCGTCCGGGAACCAATCAAACATCCGAAAATCGTACAGCGGGCGACCGATTCGGGGCCGGCTCACCAGCCATTCCATCAGCGGTCACGGCATCGTTGCGAGGTTTTAAAACCCTTGAAAATGATCTAAAATCGATGTTTTTATGGCACGATGTGGCTGCAACCCTTCCGCCAACGATGACGGTGAACCGCGCTGGCATCTCCTTGGAAGAAGTCTGTTTCAACAACGGTTTACAAAGGCCTCCCTCGACGCCCGGACCAGCAGGAACAACGCTTCTCTCTACGGCAACTCCAATGAACGCTCGAATCCTCCTCCTCTCGCTGATCGCCCTTCTTGCCACGGTTGCAACGCTTCCGGCTCAGACTGCCAGAGTCGGCTGCCTTGCCACCGTGGTCACGCCGGCATCGGCGATGGTGACCGACCGCATGAGCTTCGGCGGCACGGAAGGAAAGGGGAGCGGCTCCCGCGCGGCTCTGACGCTGAGCGGCGGCGAGTCGGACGATATCGTGGTTTCCATCCCCGGCTCGGTGACGCTCACCTCGGTCGAGGGAAAAAGCCTCAGCGTGGCGATCGGCGGAAAGGGGCTGCTTGCATCGAAAAGCGGATCGGTGAGCGGAGCATCGCTGCCGGAGATGACCGATGGCTCCACGATGCTGAGCCTGAGCGACAACGATGGCGGCAATGGCCGGGCCGATGACGGGCTTGGACAGCTCTATCTCTGGGTGGATGGCGCGGTGAAGTCCGCCCCGGTGCAGGATGCCGGCACCTACTCGGGAACCCTTGTTGTAAGCGCCTCCTACAGCAACTAGATCACGATTCGGGATAAGATTGCCTGGGCACGCCCGCAATGCGCGTCAGGCAGCGCGAAAACGTTTGATCGATACCATTGACGCCCCATCACCGCGATATTCCACAATCGACAAAGACTGTTACCAGATCACCACATATCAGGCCCGACCCACAATCCTCGCGAAATTCTCGCATCACTGCTCATCCTCATCTCATATTCATATTTATCCGCCGGGTAAATAAAAAATCTCATGCTCTCCACTTGACACGCGGTGCCCGCCTTTCGTATGTTCGTGGTGCCCATTGATATGGCCGTATCGAAACAGGCATCCAGATGCTTATGAATTCCCAGAGAATTCCGGTGCGTGACAATACTCAACTCCCCGCGTGGGGAGGGATCTCAACCAGGACTTTTGCCGAAACCCTTCGCTGGCGGATATGCGGGTGTCAGGGAATCGTCGAAAAACATCGAGCACGTTATCGTCCAGGATATGTGTGCGGATGACGGTGGTAGAGCATCTCCGATCGATTTTAAAGCGTAGATCGTCCAGGATATACGCGATCGCAGATTCCCGTCAAACCAGCAATTATCCCAATCTCCGTTAGCGGCATCAGTACCTGGATCATTTGAATCGATTTCAGAGGTCTACGGCAACTCTACGTCCTACGCTTGACAACCCAGATCTGCGGAGCCCAGGCTCGACGCAACGCTGTCCGTCGCAGAACCGCTCGATATCGGGAGATATCCCTTCGAATATCTTCAGTGAATTATCGGGCAGACCGGTTCTCGACCACGTTCTTTGATGTATCCCGCGTACGAATATTCCATCCATGCCGGCTGGAGTGCCGGGCGATTGATCTCCGGAGATTTCAGCGATATCGAGTGTCCAACCGATCTCGCCGAAAATATCTCAACGGAGATGGATCACCTGACCTGCTTCTTATCCCGATCGATTTCCTGATCGCGATAAACGAGGTAATAAATAATCCGGATGGTTATGTGTGGCGCGATTATGGCAGGGTATATCGGTTGTAACGCTGGAATTTCCCGGCGAATATTAATTCGTCAGATAAATTCCTGAACAAGCCGCGACGATGTATTTCGTCCGGTATCCCGGCCTCGAATAATTATTCAGGGCTGGTGACTGGTCTCGAACAACGGTCAATGAGGTCCATTCATTACCGTTTCAAGCTTCTTCATTCATACTGATTGATGTCGGAAAATATTCTCCGGGCAATTGACCTTGCCTGAATGAGAAAGGGATTGTTTTTCCCTGATCCGAATTTCCCGTGTTGAGCCATGCTCGAATGCGGGCGGGGATGACGTACGCCGTTCCGAAATCAATCGGTCAATTTCAACGAGGCGATATATGAAACACCTTTGGAGGATCGTGCCGATCGCATGCGCGTTCGTCGTGATGCTCTGCCTCCCGACAGTGGGCCGGGCGCAGGTGAGTCTCCAGTCCGAAGTGCTCGGAAGCGGCGGAGCTCCCGCCACCGACGGCACCTATCTGATGCTGGGGACAGCCGGACAGCCGGTGATTGGCCCGGTCGGCGACGACATCGGTATTCTCTGGCAGGGATTCTGGTATACGCTCTCCAACGAGGAGATCGCCGGAGTTCACGAGGAATACGCGGATAACGGAGCCGGCAGCGAGGTCGTCCTCAATCAGAACGTCCCGAACCCATTCCATTCGACGACGGAATTACGAATCCATATCCCGGCGAGCGGGCATGTTTCCCTGAAGCTCTATGATGCCGTGGGAAATGAGGCGCGCACCCTTATCGACGGGGAAAGAGAGGCGGGGACGATCGTCGTGACGGTCAGTGCGAAGGATCTTGAATCAGGGCAGTATCTCGCCAGGCTTATGTCGGGCGGCATCGTGCGGACCATCCGAATGATGGTCGTGAAATAATTGTGCGGGCTTGCGGAATGGTCCCCGAACATCGTCCAGAGATCGGTGATCGACAATTCGCATTCCGGCTGCTTTCAACTTAACAACCCAAAACTGCATATGAAGAGGTCCATTTTACCAGCGCTTGCCCTTCTCGCGCTTGTTGCGACGAACGAGGCGAAAGCACAAGTTCCCAGAGTGATCAATTACCAGGGCGTGCTTACCGATCTGAATGGCAAACCCGTCATCGACGGTAATCGCACCGTTGTGGTGAAGCTGTATGACGCCGCGGTCGGAGGCAATATCCTGTTCTCCGAAACGCAGACCGTCCGTTTCGCCCGTGGGGTGTTCAATGTCACGGTCGGCGCGGTTACGCCGATCCCATCGAGCCTCACATTCGATCATCCTTATTTTCTCGGCGTGAGCGTTGAGAGCAATCCCGAGCTTACGCCGCGCACCGCGTTTGCGTCGGCTCCGTACGCTGTCCGCTCCGCATCCGCCGCCGTTGCCGATTCGCTTTCGTCGAACGCGAAAGTCGTGACCGGAATCAACGGCCAGATCGGCGCCCTTAACGTGATCGGCTCCGGAACGGTAACGGTGACGAACGCGGGTGGCACGATGACGATCGCCGGCAATGGCGTTTCCAGTCTCAACGGCGCCACCGGCGACGTTCAGATTCAGGGCACCGGCGGAACCACGGTCACGAAGACCGGCAACACGCTGATGATCTCCTCCGCCAACGGTGGCGGCGGCGGCATCAAGGGAATCAACAACCTCGATGAGTCGATCGTGGTGCTGAACCCGACATCGGCAAACCCGCAGATCGGCGTGGCCGAGCAGGGCATCACCAGCAACAAGATCGCCGATGGGGCGGTGACCGATATCAAAATTGCAAGCGTAAGCTACTCGAAGCTGACCGGCGTTCCCGCGGCACTTCCGCCAAGCGGCGCGGCCGGCGGCGACCTGACCGGCAACTATCCGAACCCGACGATCGCCGACGGCGTTATCACCAACAACAAGATCGCCAACGGCATCAGCTACGGAAAGCTGGTTGGAGCGCCTGCATCGCTTCCGCCAAGCGGCACGGCTGGTGGTGATCTCAGTGGTTCCTATCCGAACCCGACGGTTGCCTCCAACGCTATCACGACATCGAAGATCGCCGACGGGGCAATCACCCAGTCGAAGCTCGATCCGAATATCTCGATCCCGACCTCCGGCGCCGCCGGCGGCGACCTGACCGGCAACTATCCGAACCCGACGGTTGCCAATGGCGCGATCTCGACGACGAAGATCGCCGACGGATCGGTAACCGACGCAAAGGTTGCCAACGGCATCAGCTACAGCAAGCTGAGTGGCGCACCGACAAGCCTTCCGCCGAGCGGCACTGCCGGCGGTGATCTGGCCGGCAACTATCCAAACCCGACGGTTGCCAATAACGCGATCTCGACGGCAAAGATCGCCGACGGTGCTGTCTCGACCTCCAAGGTTGTCGATGGCGCCATCACCGATTCGAAGATTGCCAACGGCATCAGCTACTCGAAGCTGACCGGCACGCCGACGAGCCTTCCGCCGAGCGGCACTGCCGGTGGTGATCTGACCGGCAATTATCCGAACCCGACGGTCGCTGATAACGCGATTACCGATTCGAAGATTGCGAACGGCATCAGCTACTCGAAGCTCACCGGTGCACCGACGAGCCTTCCACCGAGCGGCACTGCCGGTGGTGACCTGAGTGGTTCCTATCCGAACCCGACGGTCGCTGACAATGCGATTACCGATTCGAAGATCGCCGATGGTTCGGTAACGGACGCAAAGGTTGCGAACGGCATCAGCTACTCGAAGCTGACCGGCACGCCGACGAGCCTTCCGCCGAGCGGCACTGCCGGCGGTGATCTTAGTGGTTCCTATCCGAACCCGACCGTCGCTGATAACGCGATTACCGATTCGAAGA